>NZ_JACRYL010000059.1:399-713 GCF_014306625.1 Pedobacter fastidiosus | reverse complement strand
TGGAATATTTATTCAATATTGATCGATAAAAATATTTTTTGAACATATGCTCGTCCCATCGGGACGTTTGCTGGGTATAAAATAATAAATATATTTTTTTCGTTCCTTAGGAACGTTTGATTAATATTTAACAATCATGCATTGAAATTATCCACTAAACAATGGGGATTTTAGAACATACGCTCGTCCCATAGAAACGTTTGCTGGGTATAATGGGATGATTATATCTTTTTTCATTCCTTGGGAATATTTGATCGATATCGAAGGATAATTCATTTGAAATAATCCAACCAACGATGCGAATTTTTGAATGC
>NZ_JACRYL010000059.1:0-357 GCF_014306625.1 Pedobacter fastidiosus | reverse complement strand
CTATCGGGATGTTTGCTGGGTATAAAAACAGCATGTTGCATTTTCGTCCTGGTGGAATATTTATTCAATATTGATCGGTAAAAATATTTTTTGAACATATGCTCGTCCCATCGGGACATTTGCTGGATAGAAAATAATAAATGTGTGTTTTTCGTTCCATAGGAACGTATGATTATTATTTAACAATCATTCATTTGAAACAATTCAATAAACAATGGGGATTTTAGAACATACGCTCGTCCCATAGAAACGTTTGCTGGGTATAATGGGAATGAAAAAAGATATCAAAGGATAATTCATTTGAAACAATCCAACCGACGATGCGAATTTTTGAATGTACGATCGTCCTATCGGGAT
>NZ_JACRYL010000058.1 GCF_014306625.1 Pedobacter fastidiosus | reverse complement strand
TTTGGGGTGTGTTTGGTCCTCGTGGTTGCCTTGAGCCGGGTGGTGGCTGGTTTTAGATGCGGGCTGCGTTTGATGGTATGGGTGTTCTTTGTGGATTAGTTTCCGACACTGACTTGGTTTCATTGGATGTGGTGGTGATGTTTGAGATTGAGGTGATAGTGAGCATAGGTTTGATATACAGAATAAGTTATATATTAAATATGGTATTAGGGGTATTTCAATAGGGGTACGATAGCGTAGGTAGACTAGTTATTTGTAGTTATTATATTATTTATGATAACTCAACCTGTAGGTATAACGTGCGCAATATTTCTACTCTCTAATTTACGATCTTTTTTATTGTATTGTATTGTAGCCTATTTGTGGGTATGTAGATGGTATAGCTAGTATAATATCTTTACAGACATGATACTTCCTCGCTACGTTTATATGTTGGCTGAAGCCTGCTGGTGGTTGGAATATGAGTGAAAATCCGAAAAATCCCGAAAAACCCCGAAAAATGGGGGAAATTCCCAAACTTTTCTGGTCCTCCGGGTAGGGGCGTTCTGCGAAATCGGAAAAATGGGTGCAGAAATCCCGTTCATTTTTTGACCAAAATTGCCATTTTTGGGCTCCGGGGCGGGAAACTGGGGGTTGGTGTAAAATAGGCCGGGTGGTCCGGGGAAATTCGGGGGAAATTGGCCTCCCTGAGTTGGATTGGGCTGGAACTGGCCTCCTAGTGCACTGTTTTGGTGGTTTCTAAATTTAGATATTGAATTCTGACTTAAATTTGTTGGATATTGGTGGTTT
>NZ_JACRYL010000057.1 GCF_014306625.1 Pedobacter fastidiosus | reverse complement strand
GTGCAGAAATCCCGTTCAAAAATCGGCCAAAAATGCCAAAAATCGGCTCCGAGGCGGGAAACTGGGGGTTGGTGTAAAATAGGGCCGGGTGGTGGCCGAAAATGGGCTTCCCTGGGCTGGATTGGTCTGGAACCCTGGGTCCTGGGCGTACTTTTGGGGCTGGCTGGATTTTGGCGCGGATTTGGCTTTGTAGGTGGTGCTTTAGATGGATTTAGGTTTATGGACTGGCTTGCGGGCTTGATTTTGGGTTTGGTTTGGTTATGAGTTGCGTTTATTTGGTGGTTTGGGATTTATTTCTTATGGATGGTTTATGTTAATTGGTTTGGAGGTTGGCTCTCCCCTGGCCTGGATGGGATTGAGTGGGCTTTAGGATGGGCTTAGGGTGGCTGCTTGACCTTTCATTGGTGCTTATAACTAATATTTAATATTAGTTGTGTAATGCGTAAGCTAATAAGGTGTAACGATAGTGGAACCAATAGTTATAGAAGGGCTCAGAGACGATGGATGCCACAGGCAGTAATATAAGTCTAACTGGTAAGCTCTTCTAGTTTGATCGTAATAGTGGCATATATTCACGTACACATAAATCTGTTTTATTTGGCTGTTATATAATCTACCTTGTGTTAATGTGGTATCTCTCGATAGTATACTTGTAGGCCTTCAGCATGTTGATGGCGAGTGCAAAAACCTTAAATGGGGCTGATATGGTGGTGGAGCTCTCAAAAATCCTCAAAAATCCTAAAAAATAGCCCAAAAATCCAAACTTTTCTGGTCCTCCGGGTAGGGGCGTTCTGCGAAAAT
>NZ_JACRYL010000056.1 GCF_014306625.1 Pedobacter fastidiosus | reverse complement strand
TCCAAACTTTTCTGGTCCTCCGGGTAGGGGCGTTCTGCGAAAATGGAAAAATGGGTGCAGAAACCCCGTTCATTTTTTGGCCAAAATTGCCATTTTTGGGCTCCGGGGCGGAAAACTGGGGGTTGGTGTAAAATAGGGCCGGGTGGGCCGGGAAATTCGGGGAAATTGCCCTTCCTGAGCTGGGTTGGGTTGAAACTGGCCTCCTAGCCCGTTGTTTTGGTGGTTTCTAAATTTAGATATTGAATTCTGACTTAAATTTGCTGAATATTGGTGGTTTTGGGATGTGTTTGGTCCTCGCGGCTGGTCTTGAGGCGGGCGGTGGCTGGTTTTAGATGTGGGCTGCGTTTGGTGGTATGGGTATTCTTTATGGATTGGTTTCCGACACTGGCTTGGCTTCATTGGATTTGATGGTGGTGGTTGGGATTGGATGATAGTGAGCATAGGTTTGATATACAGAATAAGTTATATATTAAATATGGCATTAGGGGTATTCAATAGGGGATACGATAGCGTAGGTAGACTAGTTATTTGTAGTTATTATATTATTTATGATAACTCAACCTATAGACATAACGTGCATAATATTTCTACTCTCTAATTTACGATCTTTTTTATTGTATTGTATGGTAGCCTATTTGTGAGTATGTAGATGGTGTAGCTAGTATAATATCTTTACAGACATGATACTTCCCCGCTACGTTTATATGCTGGCTGAAGCCTGTTAGTGGTTGGAGATGAGTGAAAAATCCTTAAAATCCCGAAAAATCCCGAAAAATGGGGGAAATTTCCAAACTTTTCTGGTCCTCCGGGTAGGGGCGTTCTGCGAAAAT
>NZ_JACRYL010000055.1 GCF_014306625.1 Pedobacter fastidiosus | reverse complement strand
TATTAAGTTCCTGCAGAAAATCACAACTTTCCAGCAAACGACCCAATTTGGCCGCCAGGGCGTTGTCCACACCATTGTTATCTATCCATTCACCATTAAAACTGGTGATCACCATGCTCTGATTATTGATCAAACAGGTGTAATAGCCACGGCTGTCAGTTTTATCGACATTACCCCAAATTATAAGGCTACGGGGTTCTTCGGTAATGAAATCAGTCCATCTTATTGAATATAGGGGATCCTCATCCCTATAATGAGGTTTACATATATCGTCGATCATTTTTTTGATGGATTCATCTGTATAACCATATAAGCCCTCCAGAAACTGCCCCTCCTTTTCGATAGTTACCCCGTCCTGCAGATCCAGGTGATGCGATGAAAATGATAGCAGGTATTGTTCATTTCCTCTAATGAGTTTTATCCTGAACAATGAAAGAGATTCTGATTGCTCAGGCAGCATATCAAAGGTAAAGCCATTCAGGTGAAGCCTTTCATTTCCTATCCGGTTAAATGCTCTCCAATAATTGCGGTGTATTTTGTTCATCCTATCACCAACAAAAGTCTCTTTCTATTGTTTGTTATCGATATGATACATACCAGAGAACAAGCGCTTGAAGCTGCCCGGGAAATCCTTGAAAGACGTAGGATTAAGTATATGGAAATCGAGGCACCCGAACCAGAGGCGGGCTATCAACATCAACCCGGCGCCCCCGAAAAGGATGTTTGGGTGGTTAGTTATACCTATATGGTTTTTCAGGATGAACGGGCTTTTATTCATTTGGATGACCGGGAAGGACTTAAATTGATTTACATAATGACCGGTCATGGCTATATAACCTAAAAGACTATAACAAATTATAATACCTAATTAACTTACTATTTACCT
>NZ_JACRYL010000054.1:308-1023 GCF_014306625.1 Pedobacter fastidiosus | reverse complement strand
TCAAAAAATGCCCAAAAATGCCAATTTTGGCCTCCGAGGCGGGAAACTGGGGGTTGGTGTAAAATAGGGCCGGGTGGGCCGGAAATTCCGCTGGGTTGGCTGAAAATAGGCCTCCTAGCCCGTATGATTCGGGGGTTGTGGGTCTTTGGGCGAATTGAGCTTTATTTCTCTTTGCTTGGGTGGTGGATGTGGGTGTTTGACGCTATATTGGCTTTGGTTTTGGAGTTTTGGGATTTTGTGTGTTTGATTTGTGCTTATTTATTTATAAATGTTGGTGTACACGCAGTTGGACACTTGGGTGTTATGTGCCTCCGGCGAAGGTCTTTCGTTGACCGGGGAGTTAACTATAGGTCCTTGGGCTGTAGGTAACGTATGGGTCATAAGAATAAAGGCCTTTTATATTAATATATAGGCAGTAGGGCAATCGGTGAGACTTCAGCGATGTCTAATAAACTGGTAAGATGATTAGGCCCGTAAGTTAATATACGTCTGTCTATATACTCTATGATACTACTTTGATTTTGCCATGTGAGCTATACATTGTTAGTATTTGTGGTTGGATGTACTCGTTAGATAAACTGCCTCGTGTATATACCTATGCCTTCAGCTGTGGCTCCTACGGAGGTGCAACATTGAATTTTGATGCTTTGTGGGTTGGAAATTGATGGTTGGGGTGAATTTTGGTGAAAAAGTCCGAAAAATAGCCGAAAATGGG
>NZ_JACRYL010000054.1:0-244 GCF_014306625.1 Pedobacter fastidiosus | reverse complement strand
ACTTTTCTGGTCCTCCGGGTAGGGGCGTTCTGCGAAAATCGAAAAATGGGTGCAGAAATCCCGTTCAAAAAATGCCCGAAAATGCCAATTTTGGCCTCCGAGGCGGAAAACTGGGGGTTGGTGTAAAATAGGGCCGGGTGGTCCGGGAAATTCGGGTATTTTGGCTAGGTCGGTCTGAAACCATGGGGTTGGAGGCTTGATTTTTGGTATGCTGGAGTTGGCTGCTTTTGAAGTTGTTTTTTGA
>NZ_JACRYL010000053.1 GCF_014306625.1 Pedobacter fastidiosus | reverse complement strand
GATGCTTCCCGTTGGCGTTCCGCAGACCGGCTGTGCCGAAACAGAAACCGTTGGTGCGTTCGCCTCAACTTTCGCTGGGCTGATGGTGAACGGCGCTGCTGCCGAATTGCATCCATCAACACTCTGTGAGGTGACGGTATGTGATCCCGGAGTTAAAGCTGAATAAATTAAAGTTGCCGTAAATGCACCGCCGTCTACACTGTATTTCTCACCTGTTGCAGCCGTAATGGTGATGCTTCCTGTCGGCGTTCCGCAGACTGGCTGGGTAACTGCGAACACAGGTGTGCTCGCCACAACTTTCGCTGGCGTAATCGTAAACGGCATTGCTGCAGAATTACAAGCATCAACACTTTGTGAGGTTACCGTATGTGCACCAGGAGTTAATGAAGCGTAAGTGGTGGCTGCCGTAAATGCACCGCCGTCTACACTGTATTTCTCGCCAGTTACAGCCGTGATGCTGATGCTTCCTGTCGGTGTTCCACAAACCGGTTGCGTTAAGGCGAACACCGGTGTGCTCGCTACAGCTTTCGCTGGGCTGATGGTGAACGGTGTTGCTGCCGAGCTGCATCCATCTACACTCTGTGAGGTAACGGTATGTGATCCCGGAGTTAAAGCTGAATAAATTAAAGTTGCGGTAAACGCACCGCCGTCTATACTGTATTTCTCGCCGGTTACCGCAGTGATGCTGATAGTTCCTGTTGGCGTTCCGCAAGTTGGTTGCGTTAATGCAAATACCGGAGTAGTTGCTACAACTTTCGCTGGCGTAATGGTAAACGGCGTTGCCGCAGAGTTACAACCATCAACACTCTGTGAGGTTATCGTATGTGAACCCGGCGTTAATGAAGCATAAGTTGTAGTTGCTGTAAAAGTTCCACCGTCTATGCTGTACTTCTCACCGGTTACAGCGGCGATGCTGATGCTTCCAGTCGGCGTTCCACAGACTGGCTGGGTAACTGCGAATACAGGGGCATTTGCTACCGCTTTCGCTGGGCTGATGGTAAACGGCACTGCTGCAGAGCTGCATCCATCTACACTTTGTGAGGTTACCGTATGTGCGCCCGGAGTTAAAGCTGAATAAATTAAAGTTGCCGTAAATGCACCGCCGTCTACACTGTATTTCTCGCCTGCTACCGCAGTGATGCTGATGCTTCCTGTCGGTGTTCCACA
>NZ_JACRYL010000052.1 GCF_014306625.1 Pedobacter fastidiosus | reverse complement strand
TGAGCCCCTCCCCAAAAACTAGCCATTTAAAACTAGAGAATCGGGCGTTAAATTTAAGGTTTCAATGAACTCATTCGGAGTCAAGCCACCCAGTGAACTGTGGGGTCTGAATGAGTTATATTCATTGCGCCATTCTTTTATTTTTTCTTTGGCATCTTCCATAGATAAGAACCAATTTGTATTTAGGCACTCATCTCGAAAACTCCCATTGAAAGACTCAATATACGCATTATCTGTTGGTTTTCCCGGTCTGGAAAAATCTAAAATTACGCTCTGGTCATATGCCCATTTATCCAAAGCCTTTGAAATAAACTCACTGCCATTATCAACTCTTATTTTCTTTGGGACAATTCCTTTTTTGATCCGAATAGATTCTAAAACCTCGACTACTTGATCACCTTTTATTCCCTGTTCAACATAGATATCCATGCATTTTCTACTGTAATTATCGACTATATTTAAGGTGCGGAATTTCTTGCCATCAAAGAGCTGATCAGCCACAAAATCCATGCTCCAGCATTCATGTAAACTGGTGGCGGCTTCACGATCAAGCCGATGTGAACCGGCTCGGTTACGCCTTGGACGTTTACTTCTGAGGTTAAGGTTCTCAAGCTTGTATAGCCTGTGAACTCTTTTATGGTTAACTTTCCAGCCTTCCCTTCTCAGTAAAGTCAAGATCCGCCACATACCATATCGCAACCTAATCACTGCAATTTCCTTGATCCTTAATGTCAACATTCGGTTATCCCTGGGTTTTGCCTGATATAAAAAAGTTGTCCTTTTTTGTAAAATTACTCGGCATGCTCGTCTTTGTGATATACGAAAGTCTTGGATTAAGGTCTTGCCCAACTCCCTCAACTGAGTTGGCCTTAAAGCTTTTTTTTTAACACCTCCTGTAGCATATGCTTATCTAAACTTAGATCGGCAACCAGCTTTTTTAACTGAGAATTCTCTTCCTCTAATTGCCTTAACTTTCGAAGTTCAGTAACCCCTAAGCCGCCATACTTTTTCTTCCAATTGTAGAAAGTAGCTTCACTAACCCCCATTTTTCTACAAACCTCAGAAACAGCAACGCCTGTCTCTGATTGTTTGATCGCAAATACGATCTGTGCCTCCGTAAATTTGCTTTTTTTCATCGCAATTATTTGTTTTAAGTTATCAATAATTGCCCGATTTTTCTACTTTAGAATGGCCAAGTTTTTCGGGGGGACGTCA
>NZ_JACRYL010000051.1 GCF_014306625.1 Pedobacter fastidiosus | reverse complement strand
GGAAACGCCAAGTTATTTGAAGAAATATCCAATGGGAGAAATTTCGGTTAATACGATAAACGGCATCGAGAGTTTTGGCTTGGATAAAGATACTACGCAATGGCTTTACTACAGTGATTTTGATGAAATGATAATCAGAGCAAAAGTTTCTAATGGGGCAACTGCAATTCATGAAAATTCCTTTGAGTTGGGCTATGGACTAGATTGGATATACAAACCCGAAACGAAAACAATAAATGGTTTAAAATGTCAGCTGGTGACTGATGAGGGATGTACTTGGAAAATATGGTTTTGTTCCGATATTCAAGTAAAGCAAAATTTACTGAGGATACAAAATCTCACAGGTTTAGTGGTTGAAGCAGATTTTTTACCGTTCAATACACATTATAAACTATTAAGTTATGATACACAAAGTCCGATTGATGATGCTGTTTTCGAACCCAATGAGTTTAAGCAACCTTTTGAGAAAGGGCCAGTATTAAAAAGCATATATGGTAAAGGAAGGCAGAAAACCAAACTAGAAAACCAACAAGAAATTTTAAAACAATAATACTTAAAAGAAAGAGATATCATTTAAAAATCTTGCTATTCAATGTTGAATAATACTAAGTGTCAAGGGAATAGTAATATTTTGAATTTGCCAAAAAAGAAAACAGGAGATGATACGAACCTGGTTAAAAAGAGTAAATGCTAATTTAACTTAAAATGAAAAAGATATTATTTATGCTAATATGTTTAGTAGCAATGACTGCTAGTGCAAAAAAGTTCAGACCTACTAAATTTAAGAAAAAAACAATGTGTACAAGGACGTCTAAATGGTATATAGTGGCTACCTATAGATGTGAATATACAAATTCTATAACCGAAATTCAGCTTTCAGGTATTTGTACGGCATCAGACATTAGTTGTGCATATGCTCAAAAACTTGCAAACCAATGTGGAGCATCTTCAGCAATAGTAGCACAATCAGCTGCAATTGCGTCCATGAGCGCTGAGTGTGTGCCTCCCCCCTCCTCCTGTAGAATAATGTTATTGCCCTAATAGAGATCTTAATTTAATTTTTTCATGAAAGCATTTATCTATTTGTTGTTGTTTCCAATAGTAACCTCAGCTCAAACTTTAATAGCAGAATATTCAATTGTCCAAAATTCTAACATAACCCTTGGTGGAAAGGAAAGAAATGTCAGCTTAGATTTAATCGGACATCTGTATAAAAAGGGGCAGAAATATA
>NZ_JACRYL010000050.1 GCF_014306625.1 Pedobacter fastidiosus | reverse complement strand
TGTATTAACCCCCTAAAAAGCTGGACTAAATTTTAAAAACAATTTAGAACCATTAAATTAGGGAATTATGAAAAGAGAGCGACGAATTTTTAGCCCGGAGGATCGGCTTGCTATTATTCAAGAGGGCTTGCGTGAAGGTACCACGGTTACCTGCCGGAAGTATAATGTATCACCGTCTTTATATGGCAAGTGGAAGAACAAATACCTTTCCAGAGGCACCGAAGGTTTAAAGCCAGCTTACCATCGTGTAGATCCAGAACTACGGGCCTTGGAGCAGGAGAATGAGCTGTTGAAAAGAATCATTGCTAAACAAGCATTGGAAATAGAGGTTAAATCCGAGCTTCTAAAAAAAAATCCTATCCAAGTCAAGATAAGAAGATGATTGTTTCGCATTTTAAGCATTTGGTCGCTGCCAGAACTCTTTTATCCTGGGTTGATATGCCCTCTAGTGTCTATTATTATAAGAATAGGCTCGGTAATCGCGGTGTAAAGCCAAGCACCCATACCCCAAAGCTTGACGGCACGATGGTAGAAAACCAGGTGGTAATTGAACGTATAAAAGCTATTTTATCACAGGAATTCTGTTGTTATGGGTATGAAAACGTAACTACCCAATTGCGTGAGGAGAATTACCATATCAATAAAAAGAAAGTTTACAGGCTCATGGATGAGCAGAACCTATTGCTGGGAAAAGTTATCCGAACCAGTGGCAAGCGCAAGTTTGTGCAGCACCGTAAAATAGTGGCCAGTTATCCAATGGAATACCTTTGTCTAGATATCAAATATATCTACGTACATGCCGAGAAGCGGAACTATTACCTGCTGACTATACTGGACGTGTTTTCACGTAAAACCGTAGATCAGACCTTTCAGAAAAGCATCAGACAAATTGATGTAATTAACGCTTTCAGAAGAATAAATGAAAAATATGGCATTAAAGGAGTTACCGTTCGCAATGATAATGGATCACAGTTTATTGCCAATAGTGTAAAACAATATTTACGGGCTGCAGAGGTAAACCAAGAGTTTACCCATATTGCTACTCCCGAAGAGAATTCCTACATCGAGGCTTTCCACAGTATCGTTCAGCGAGAAGTAATTGACCGTTTTGAATTTGATAGCTTTTATCACGCTAAACATACACTTACCGCCCATAGAAACTGGTATGATAACAGGCGCTTTCATCGAGGAATTCAGATGATACCAAAAGATAAGTGGGATCAAAATATCCACCTCACCATCCAAAAAAGAGAGAGTATTAATGAAGAAGAACAAACTGAAAAAATAGACCCAAATAATGACTATTATTACACAACTAATTCAACATATTTGTCCAATTAATAAGGGGTCGGTACA
>NZ_JACRYL010000004.1:306843-307053 GCF_014306625.1 Pedobacter fastidiosus | reverse complement strand
TCAGAAACTTTTGTAACGTTATTTCCTTTCGGATCTTTCGCCGTTGCAGAAGCCTGATTGCTCAGAGAACCGTTATCGATATCGCTCTGCGTTAAGGTATGTACCGCGGTAAGGGTTATGGATGCGCCCGGTGCAAGAGACAGAATCGGAGATCCGCTTACCGCAGCATTTGCATCGGTTACCACGATATTACTTAGGGTTACATTGCCG
>NZ_JACRYL010000004.1:272597-306797 GCF_014306625.1 Pedobacter fastidiosus | reverse complement strand
ACCGTTAAGTTATAGTTTACGGCACCGCCGGCAACGGTTGGAACTGTTCCTGTAACCACCTTAACAAAACTCATTGAAGCGCTGTAAACATTAACGGTAACCGTTATAGGATCAGATAAAACTCCATCTGCAGTTTGCAATTGATACGAATAAGAATCGCTTCCAACAAAGTTATTATTTGGCGTATAAGTAATTGAACCGTCTGCGTTTACAACCACTGTTCCATTTTGAGGATTTTGAGATTTTACAACTACTAATCCTGTTGCAACCACCCCATCGTTCGCTTTAACAATTGTGGTAACTGGAACATTTATTGGAGTCAAATCTACATCATTCGTTCCAGTAGGTTTCACCTGAACATTTACTGTTATTGGTGCACTAACAACTCCATCTACCGTTAAGGTATAGGTGTAAGAATCTTTACCAACGAAATTATTATTTGGCGTATAGGTTACCGTACCATCTGGCTGTGCCACTGCAGAGCCATTGGTTCCATTAGTAACAACAGTAACAATTGCAGTTGCCAAACCTGCCCCATCATTAGCTTTAACGTTTGTATTAATAGCTGTGTTTAGGGTGGTTACCACGTTATCTGTTACACCTAATGGCTGAATGTTTATTGTAAAAGTGGCAGGTGTAGCATCAATTCCTCCATCGTTATCCTTGGCAGATAAAGTGAAAGTTGTTGTGCCAGAACTCGTTCCATTTGGCACAAATTTTAGTCCGTTGGCTTGAGCAACTGTTAACTCCTGACCAGCGGTTACGACCGTAACACCATCTGCTAAGTATAAAGTTCCTTTTGCTGGAAGTGTATTAATAATATATGCCACAATTGTTCCATCAGTATCTGATCCTGTCGGATTATCGATGTCCGTTGGTGTTGTGGTGTTGCTCAAAATTACTGAAGTATTAGTCTTATCATCAGTAACAGGAAGATTATTAATTCTAATTACAAAAGTTTGAGCAATGCTTCTATCAATCCCTCCATTTGCCGTTCCACCGTTATCAGTTAAATAAACGGTTACTGTCGCTATTCCAGATGCATCCAAAGCTGGTGTATAATTTAATGTTCCATTAGCCGAAATTGTCGGTTGAATAGCAAATAAAGCATTGTTATCATTCGTTACTACAAAAGATGCAGTTTGGATACTTTCATTGGTTGGCCCAGTACTAATTGCTGTAGCCCAACCCGTAATAACTTGTGCTGGTGCATTTTGATTAATTAACTGATCGACACCTTTTACAAATGATGGAGCATCATTTACAGAATTGATGGTTATATCAAGTGTGTTATTGGCTATTCCCCCATTTCCATCGCTCACATAGTAAGTAATCGTTGGAACCGACCCAAAGTAATTTTGTGCTGGCACGAAGGTGTAACTTCCATCCGCATTAAGCGTTATGTCTCCAACGTTTAGAATGGTATGCAAGGTTCCTGCGGTATAATCAACCCCAGCAATACTATATTTGGTAACAGTTAATGCATTTCCATCAACATCGTTATCATTTGCAAGAACGCCATTAGCTGCGCTAACAGTTAGTGTTACGTCTTCATTAGTTGTATTTACATCTGCAACGGTAAGTGGATCGCTATTTACTGTGTTTACATTAGTTGATGCTTTATTGTTATCTAAGAAAGGATCATTTTGTGCGCCAGATATAACTGCGGTTGTTCCATAAGTACCCGTTGGTTTTAATATTGCCGTTACGGTTAATATCGCCGTACCACCATTATTTAAATTACCTATGGTCCATAATCCTGTTGTTGCATTATAAGCACCTTGACTTGTTGTTTGACTTACATAAGTATATCCAGCAGGCAATAAATCGGTAATCTGAACTCCTGTTGCATAACTAGGTCCGTTATTTCCTGCAGTAATTGTAAAAACTACAACCTGTCCAATTTTTTGGAATGAGTTAGAAACAGAATTCGTTACATATAAATCTGTGCTGCTCTGGATGGTTGTATTTACCGTTGGAGAAGTAACGGCTACACTTCCTATTTCTGCAGGCGATGCCGTTGCAGAGTTTGCCAATGATCCTGTAGCGTTTGGAGGCAAAGTTCCTTTAATTAAAATATTTATCAAGTTACCCGAACCAGCAGAAATATCTGCAGTTACAGAAACTGCATTGCCTGTTCCGCTAGTGCCGTTGGTAATATTTGCTGATCCAACAGTTGCGGCAGACCAAGTAACATTCTGGATTGAAGATGGAACTGCATCAGTTATCACGGTTGCCAATGCATCGCTTAAGCTTGTATTTCTTACCGTAACAACGTATTCTATTGAAGAACCTGCTGTTGCTATAGATGGTCCAGTTTTGAGAATTTCAATTACAGGAACTCTACTTACTACAGTATTTGCAGTAGATGAAGAAGTGGTTGCCCCTGGCTCAGTTGGTACAGCGCTTGCACTGTTACTTAATGTTCCGCTATAGTTTGCAGGCACTTTACCGCTTACCAAAATGGTGAAACCATTTCCTGCCCCTGCATTAATATCTCCTGTTACGGTAATGGTTTGTCCAATTACCGAACTATTTGAAACGATGGCGTTACCTGTTGCTGAAGCACTGATGTTGATATTGGAAATCTGTGCTGGAACAAGATCTGAAACGGTAAGATTAACAGCGTTACCTGTTCCTTCGTTGGTTACATTAATTAAATAATTTATAACAGAACCAGCCATTAATGTTGATGGCCCAACTTTAGTAATTTTTAATATTGGTTTTCTCTGTACAGAGGTAATTACCGTTGCCGAAGTTACAGGTATGCTTCCTACCTCCGTTGGGGTTATGGTTGCTGTGTTAGAAATTGTTCCTGAAAATGCATTACTAATTGTTCCCTTAATATTTATTATAATTAAATCATTCGCACCTGCCGGAAGATCTGCATTTACAGCAATTGTATTTGTGTTTCCAGAATTACCTGAATTGATAATGGCATTACCCTGCGCAGTAGCTGTCCAGGTGATGTTGGCTACACTAGTTGGTACCAAATCTGATATCGCTGCGTTTAAAGCTGTACTTGGTCCATTATTACGAACTCTGATTTCGTAATTAATTTCCTCTCCTGCTAAAGCATTTGTTGGGCCACTTTTAGTAATTATAGGACTAACCAATGCAGAAACCAAGGTTGTAGCAGTTGCGTCTTTAGCAGCAACTCCTGGCTCAGATGGACTCGCTTTTGCAACGTTAACAATATTGCCAGTATAAGTTGGATTAATTACACCGGTAATAACTACAGTAATTTCTCCATTTACAGGAACATTAACTGTTGTTGAAACATTATTTGTTGTACCAGAATTTGCACCCGTTATTGTTGCTCCTCCCATACCCGTAGCAGACCACGAAACATTACTTATATCTGATGAAACTACATCAGCTATTGCGGTATTTATCGCATCAGATGGACCTACGTTTGATAATTTTAATGTGTAAGTAATTTGTTGTCCGCTTGATGCTGTTGTAGGTGCAAGTTTTGCAAATAACAAACCTGGTACTTTCTTGAGCACCGTAGTTACAGGTAGAGAAATAACTGGTAAATTTCCTATCTCACTTGGTGTTGCTGTAGCAAAGTTAACCACACTCCCGGTAGCCGAAGACGATACAATGCCGTTAATTGTGATTAATATTTTAGAGTTTCCTCCGGCCAAAACATTTCCTGTTACCGAAAGTACATTCCCCGTTCCTGTACTTCCAGCGCTAACTGTAGCACCATTATTTCCTGTTGCAGTCCAAGTTACATTTTGAATTTCAGGTGGAATAGCATCAGTTATAACCGTATTTATTGCATTGCTTGGGCCAGCATTTGTAACTTCCAAAGTATATGCAATAGGCAAACCTGCACTTAATGTAGCTGGGCCAGATTTTATAATACTAAGGTTGGTTTGTTTAGATACAACCGTAGTAACTGTTGGAGAGTTAACAGGAGTACCTGCCCCTATCGCAGCAGATGCAGTATTTAAAATATTTCCTGCAAATGATGGATTAATAGTTCCATTTACAACAATAGTAATCACATTACCTGCAATAGCTGGAATATTTCCTGCTACCAAAATAGAATTTGAAGAACCAGTTGCACCACCAGTTATAGATGATGTTCCACTTGAAGTAGCTGTCCAAGTTACCCCAGTAACATCAGCAGGAACAACATCAGTGATGTTAACACCTACTGCATCACTAGGCCCGGTATTACTTACCGTTATAGTGTAGCTTATCTGAGTGCCAGAAGCGGCCAAATTTGGTCCGCTTTTTTGTACAACCAAGGTTGGTGTGCTAATTACAGTTGTACTTACTGTTGAGGTATTATTTGCAGTATTAAAATCTGATACACCATTAGGCAATACAATCGATGCGGTATTTGTGAAATTACCACTTGCATTTGATGGTACTTTGCCATTAACTATAATAGAAATGTAATTTGAAATTCCTGCATCTATACTTGCAACTAAAGAAATCGAGTTCCCATTACCGGAAGATGCTCCTAAAATTGAGGCTGAACCTGTTGCAGCTGCAGACCATGTTACGTTTATAATGCCAGCAGGAACAAGATCAACAATATTTAAATCGCTAACGTTTATTGGTCCATTATTAATAACCTTAATATTATAACTAATATTTTCTCCAGCAGAGATGCTTTGAGGCCCTGTTTTGGAAATGGCAATATCAGTTGATTTATTTATACTCGTTGTTACCGAACTCTGTTTAACTGCCCCCGCAGTAACATTTACTGTATTTGTAAATGATGAGCCTGCAGTTTGTTTGATGATACCTTGAACCGTAATAAAAATAGTATTGTTATCGCTTGCCGAAACATTTGCGGGAATATCAGCAGTAGTTAGAATGGTATTATCAGTTCCTGTTGTTCCTGTTAAAACTTGGGCACTACCAGTTTTTGTTGCACTCCAGCTCGTAACCTGAACATCAGAAGGAACCAAATCAGAAATTGTTGCATTTGTTATATTTCCAACCCCAGTATTTTCTACCAGTATTGTATACGTAATAGGATCTCCAATGTTGGCAGTAGCTGGTCCAGATTTGGCAACCCTAAATATAGGATCATTATCTATCGTGGTTAAAAATGAAGAAGTATTATTTAGCAGTTCAGGATCTGTAACATCAGGCCCAACAGTTGCGGTTGCTGTGTTTACAATTGTTGATCCTTCAAACAATGATGGATCTATTTTCCCTGTAATGGTTACCAAAACCACGCCTGTTGTTGGAGGAATATTGGCTGTTAGATTTACGTTGCCTGTACCGCTTGCTACGCTTGATGTAGCGCCACCCAAATTAGCTACCGTCCAACTTATATTCGTAATTTCTGGTGGTAGGTTATCCGCAATAGTTGTTGCAATTGCAGAACTTGGCCCATCATTAACAACCCTTAGCGTGTAAGTAATGTTTTTTCCAGATCCCGCGTTTGCCGGGCCAGACTTAATCACTCTAACATTAGCCTTTTTAGTTGTTGTTGTACTTATTGTACTTGTTGCTGGAGTAGGATCTGTAGTTCCACTCGGCGGAACTGCAGTAGCTGTATTGGTAACGGTACCGGTAAAAGTTGGATCTATCTGCCCTGATATTGTTATTGTGATTTTATCAGTTGTTCCAGCCTTCAAATTTCCAGTAAGATTAACATTTCCAGTTCCACTTGTAGCACTCGTACTCGCTGTACCCTGATTAGTAACTACCCAAGTAGGATTAAGTATTGTTGATGGAATTAAATCAGTTATTGAGGCACCCGTAACATCGCCAGGGCCACCGTTTGTTACAACAATGGAGTAACTAACTTGCTCTCCCGCTATTGCAACTGTTGGCCCTGTTTTATCGATCCTTAAATCGGCCTGTTTGCTCACGGTAGAAGTTACCGGATTTGAATTAACTGGAGTGTTTCCAGCTTCAGATGGTGTTACCGTTGCTTGGTTAACAATTGATGAGCCAGTAAAGCTAGCACTTAGTTTTCCAGTAATGTTAACCGTAATTTCGTTTGCGTTTCCAGCAGGAATATTTCCAGTAATACTTAATACATTTCCTGTTCCAGATGCGCCCAAAGTAATTGCAGCAGTTCCTGAAGCAGATGCTGTCCAACTTACATTTGTAATATCTACCGGAACATTATCGGTAATAACCGCAGCAACTGCATTACTTGGACCAGCATTTTTTATAGTCAAAATATAGTTTACACTTTCACCAGCATTAACTGATGATGGGCCTGATTTTACAATCGTAATTGCACTTTTATTAGAAACAGTAGTACTTACCGCATTCGAATTTACTGGTGATATTCCTGGTTCTGTGGGTGTAGCAATTGCCTGATTTACAATAGTTACATTACTTTGCGAAGCCAAAATTGTACCGGTAACCGTGATGGTTACTTTGTTAGATACACCAACATTTAAGTTACTTGTTAAATTTACATTTCCAACACCAGATGGTGCACTAGTGGTAGATGTCCCCGAAGATACAGCATTCCAAACTACGCCTGTTAATTGGCTTGGAACGGCATCAGTTATGCTTAAATTAGTTGCATTTGATGGGCCATTATTTATGGCTTCAATTATATAAGTTACGGTTTCGCCTGATTTTGCTGTTGCTGGCCCAGTTTTGGTTAAACTAATCGCTGGCGTTTTATTAATTGAAGTGGTTACTGTATTTGATGTTTTAGCAACTGTTCCAGCTTCTGACGGTGTAACTGTTGCATTGTTGATTATACTTGTAACTGTAGTGCCAGCACTAACTGTTCCTGTAATGGTTACTATAATCTGGTTGCCTGCTCCAGATGGAATATTCCCAGTAACATTTACAGTATTACCAGTTCCAGTTCCTCCAGCAGTAACAACCGCAGTTCCAGAAACTGTTGTTGTCCATGATGCATTTTGAATGTTTGCGGAAACAATATCATTAATAACAGCGGCACTAGCATCGGCTGTACCTTGATTATTAACTGTTACAATGTAAGTTATCAGCTGGCCAGCACTCAAAACTGTTGGCCCACTTTTCGAAATTGAGAGCACCGGAGTTTTACTAATTGTGGTACTAATTGTAGAAGTTGCCGGCGTTGTTCCTGTTTCTGCAGGTGTTGCTGAAGCCGAATTTAATAAACTTCCGCTGTACGAGCTGCTTACTTTTCCTGTTATGATTACAGTGATGTGGTTTGAATTGCCTGCCGGAAGATTTCCGGTTACAGAAACCGAATTGCCTGAACCTGTGGCACCAGTTAAAATTTGTGATGAACCTAAAGAAGTAGCCGTCCAACTTACGTTTGTAATTTGATTCGGAACAACATCAGCAATATTTAAATTTTGCGCATCAGCAGTACTGGTATTAAATACATCAAGGGTATAAGTTATATTCTCTCCTGCTACTAAAGCAGTTGGGCCATTCTTTGTTATTGCAACTGTTGGTGTTCTATTTATTGTAGTATTTGCGGTAGATGATGGAGAAGGGCTTCCACTTTCTGTCGCTGTTACACTGGCAGTATTACTCAATGTTCCACTATAAGAAGAATTTACTTTTCCGTTTATAGTAACAATAACTTTGTTTGAAGAACCGGAAGGAATATTTGCTGATAACTGAAGTGCATTACCACTTCCACTAGCTCCAGAGTTTATAGTTGCGGCACCCTGAATTACGGATGTCCATGTTGGATTTAAAACTTGCGCAGAAATTGCATCATTTAAAACTGCATTAATGGCATCACTTGGTCCATCATTCCCTACCTCAATTGTATAATTGATATTCGATCCTGATACCAATGTAGATGCGGCACTTTTTATAACCGTTAAGCCTGATTTACTTGTTAAACTTGTATTAACTGGATTTGAAACTGTTGGTGAAACACTTGTCTCGGCAGGAGTTACCGTTGCTGTATTTGTAATAGTTCCAGAAGCATTCGCCGTAATTTTGCCACTAATAGTAATGTCAATTGTACTGTTGGAAGAAAAATTACCCGTTAAGCTTAGGTTGTTTCCTACCCCATTTCCTCCAGCTGTAATGCTAGCTGTTCCAGCAGTTACAGCACTTGTCCATGTTACATTTGTAATTGAGGATGGAATTGCATCGGTAATTACCGTATTTAAACCATTTGATGGCCCACTATTTTTAATTGTAATTACATAGACAACATTGTTTCCTGCATTTGCAGTACTAGGCCCACTTTTAGAAATGGTAAACAATGGTTTTCTACTTACATCTGTTACCGCTTGCGCAGTTATAGCTGTGCTACCACTTTCTTGTGGTGTTGCAGTAGCAAGGTTGGTAATTGTTCCTTCAAAGTCTGGCCTTATTGTTCCAGTTATGTTGATAATAATTTTATTTGAGGGTCCGGCTGGTATATTACCAATAACATTTACGGTATTTCCAGAACCAGTTGCACCCGAAGTAATTATAGCGCTACCAACAATTTGCGTGGTATAAGTTACGCCAGTTAAAGAAGCTGGAATTGGATCTGCAAGCTGAACGCCAGTTGCATTACTTGGGCCATTATTAGAAAGTTGTATTTGATAAGTCAATACACTTCCTGATGTTGCTTTTGATACTGCAGTTTTAGCAATTGTAACTCCAGATGTACTTGTAATATTTGAATTAACGGTAGAATTACTTCCAATACCTTGAGGCTCTACTGGCGTGGTGGTTGCAGAGTTGGTAATACTTCCAGTTGCTGCTGGGTTAACTGTTCCCTGTATGATGATGTTAACCGCATTGGCAGACCCAGCTGGAATGTTAACCTTTAAGTTTACAGAATTTCCAGATCCTGTAGAACCGGCCGAAACTGTAGCTGCACCCTCTAAGGTACTAGTCCAAGTAACACTTTGCAACGCAGCAGGCACGGCATCTGTTACATCGGCATTTACAGCATTACTACTCCCTGTATTTGTAATTCTTAAGGTATAAGTTGCATTAGCGCCTGCAGTTAAACCAGAAGCTCCTGTTTTGGTAATTGCCAATACTGGTTTGACCTGAATAGCTGTATTTATGGTCGCAGTATTATTACCAGAAGTAGGATCTGTAATGCCCGTTGGAGGTGTTAACGTTACTGTGTTGCTCAAAGCTCCTGTTGATGAGGCTGCAACGGTACCGGTAATTGTTAATGTAACGGATTGACCATTACTTAAAGTTAAACCTGTCCAATTTCCATTTGTACTATTATAGGTTCCAGCAGAGGCATTAAAAGATGAAGCTGTAAATCCACTAGGCAAAACATCAACAACCTTTATAACATCAGAAGTGAGCATTTTACTCGTTCCGTTATTGGTTAGCGTAATGGCGTAGCTCAAATTTTCTCCCGCAATAGCGATTGTAGGGCTTGCAGTTTTTGCAATGCTAAAATCAATTAATCTGTTTACAATTGTAGCATCAGTTGCCGTATTGTTTGTAAGATTTGGATCTGTTGTTCCAGCAGGTGCATTGGCTGTTGCTGTATTCGCTAAAGTACCAGAAGCATCCTCAGCAACAGTACCAGCTATGGTTAAAGTGGTAGATTGTCCATTACTTAATGTTAAGCCAGTCCAGTTTCCATTTGAACTATTATAAGTACCAGACGATGCAGTAAAAGTTGTTGGATTAAATCCTGCTGGAAGATTTTCGACAATATTAACAACATCTGATGTTAATAAAGCACTTGCACCATTATTAGTTAAAGTTATTGTATAAGTTAAATTATTACCCGCTGTAACTGGTTTTGGTGTTGCTGTTTTGGTCAAAACCAAATCAACTTGCCTGTTAATTAAAGTATTATCTGTTTGAGAATTGTTTGTTAAATCTGGATCTACCGTACCTGTTGGAACAGTAACTGTTGCTGTATTGCTTATTGTTCCAGTTGCAGATGAAGATAGGGATCCAACAATAGTTAATGTTGCATTTTGACCAGAAGCTAAGGTTAAACCAGTCCAGTTTCCACTTGCGCTGGTATATGTACCTGTTGATGCGGTGTAGGTATTTGCGGTAAAGCCCGAAGGTAGGTTATCCGTTACTTTAACAATATCCGAAGCAACTAAATTGCTCAAACCATTGTTTGTTACAGTTATAGTATATGTAAGTGCATTACCAGCAATTGCAGGTTTAGGCGTAGCTGTTTTTGTTAAAGCTAAATCAATATTTCGAACAGGTACTATGTTGGTTATAGATGCCGTATTATTGGCCGGAACAGCATCAGCTTCAGTTCCTGTAATGCTCACATCGTTCCCATAATTTGCAGGTGTAACATTGGCATTAACTTTAGCCACAATAACTAGCGTTTGCGATGATCCACCATTCAGATTCCCTAATGTCCAAATTCCTGAAACTGGATTATAAGTTCCTACACTTGGGGTAGCACTAACAAAAGTATAACCAGATTTAAGCAAATCGGTAATAGAAACATTTGTGCCGTTACTTGGTCCATTATTGGTAGCAGTAAGTGTGAATGTTATATTTTCTCCAACATTTGGATTTATTTTATTAACAGTTTTTGTTATCTGTCTGTCGGTATTTTCGGTATAGGTAACAATTACTTGATCTGTTGAGGATGCACATGGAGCATTTGTGATGGTCCATGCTAATGTTGCCGTAGTATTTTTGGCAATTGTAACGGTTGTATTGCGATCAGAAATATTTGCAATGCTCGCAGTCCCAGAAATTACCGACCACACTCCTGTGCCAGCAGTTGGAGCATTTCCCTGTAAAGTAAATATTCCAGTATTATAATTGGTTTGATCTATGCCCGCATCAGCAATAGTTGCTGGTTGGCTAACCGTTATGGTAACAGGGGTTGATGGAGCAGATTCACATACCGAACTTGGAGATGCTACTGTAGAAATTGTAGTTCTCCTATATAATGTTGTTGTTGTAAGCGAAGGTGGCTGATAAGTTGGTCCTGTTTGGCCTGTAATGGTTGTCCAACTTGTTCCATTAGTTGAATTCTCCCATCTATAGCTTATAGTTCCAGAACCACTACCCGCTGTACTTGATGAAATTAAAGCAGGTACCGAATTGGCGCAGATTGTTTGGTTAGCTGCAATAGTTCCTGCAGTGGTTATGCTTTGAACTGTAACATCAAAAGTAAAGATATTACCGCTACACCCAGCTAAACTTGGCGTAACTGTATATCGTACAACGCCAGTTGTACCAGATGTATTTGTTAATGTTTGAGATATAGGTGCAGAAACAGGATTAGATTGATTACTGAAACCAGAAATTGCTCCTCCCGATAATTGAGCAACGGTCCATGTGTATAATCCATTACTTACACTATTTGTTGGCGTAACACTAAAAGTTGAGCCAGAGCATAATGGCAAAGGGTTAGTTGCAGACGCCGTAATAGTTGGAACCATGCTTACAACAACAGTAAATGGATTACCAGAACAACCTGAATAGGTTGGTGTTACCGTATACGTTAAAGTTCCTGGATTAGCGCCTGAAATTGTTAATGTTTGGCTAATTGATGATTGATTTGAAGCAGCCGTTCCACCACTAATTACCCCACCAGATGATACAGGAGTTGGCCAAGTGTAGGTTGTACCCGATGCAGCATTTGCGGGCGCTATTGTAAATGTTCCTGAGCTAGCACAAATTGATGCGGTTTGGTTATCAATAACCGGTCGAGGTGTGACTGTAATAACAGCAGCAGTTGAATATGAAGGTACAGAAGGACAACCCAGTAGAGATAAAACAGCTCTATAAACTGTGGAGTTGGCTATGTTGGTATAATTCTGTGTAGTTGTAGTATTATTTATAGGCGTCCAGGTAACTCCATCTAAAGAAGACTCCCAACGAATTACAGTACTACCAGGAGAATTACCAGACAATGTTACCGAACCATTAGAACCAGAACAAACCGTTCCAGAAGTATTTACAATTCCTGCTGATGCGACTGTTACAATAAAATCTGTTGTTTTTGGGCCGCTACAACCTGTAGCCGTAGCTGAAATAGTTGCGTTGCCACTAAAAGTAGCCGACCAAGTTACCTCCCCTGTAGATGTATTAATAACCCCCGCCGTAGCTGGCAATATAGAGTAAGAAATACTATTGCTGTTTAAAGCTGTTGCAGAATAAGTAGAAACACCCGCACCTTGACAACGATTGGAAGCAGATGATCCTGAAAAAACAGGAGAACCAACAGTGCCATTTACACGTATTGTGCCCGAAGTAGTAACAGGCGCACCTGGTCCGGTTGTAGTGATGGTGTAAGTTTGGGCACCACTAGTTTCTACTGTGGGTGTGCCACTAATAGTTAAAGTTGAAGATGCAAAATTAAATGTAACACCAGTAGGCAACCCAGTTACAGTTGCTCCTGTGGCTCCACCGCCAATACTATAAGTTATATTTGTAATTCCTGTATTTATGCAAGTTACTTGGGCATCTGTACCAGTTGCAGAAGTTAAACTAATGGCGCCTGAAGGAGTGGTTGATGCAGAACTTGTATTGTTAGATGCATTATTATCAACTTGAGTTCCAGTTATGGTAGCTGTATTATTGTAATTTCCACTAGCCAAAACTCTAGCCAATATTTTTAAAGAAGCTCTACCTCCTGCTGGCAGTGCTCCAATGGCCCACTTACCTGTTGTACTATCATAACCTGTTCCTGCTGATGGTACACTAGATTGGTAACTATAACCTGAAGGAAGTAAATCTGTAACAGAAACCCCAACTGCATTTCCCACCCCTAAGTTAGCTGCAGTTAAAGTAAACGTTACCGTTGCTCCAATTGCTGGTGTAGCATTATCAACAGTTTTTGTTATCGATCTATCAATATTACACAATGCAATTGCAACCGGTAAAGATTGAGCACTTAAACCACAATTAAGTTGAGAAGTTACCGTATAAGAGCCAGAAATGGTAGCAGTAAAAGTTTTAGATGTTGCGCCTGTAATTGGCGAACCTTCCAAGTACCATTGATATGGTGCAGAGCTATTTGGATCAGCAGATAGAGTAGCAGTTGTACAGTCTGATTGTGTGAAAGTTGGCTTTAACGCTTTTTCTGGAAAGGGAGATAAGAAATTCGACATGGAAAATCCTCCACCCTGCTGTACATTAGCAACGGTTAACCTACTCGCACTTTGTAAACTATAAACAGATGGAGAACCTATATTCGCATTTGTGAAATCAATAACAAAAGCTCCAGAACTTCCTAATTGTCTCCTCGCTCCAACACCTGCAATAGTTTCTATATTACTATTGGTGTAATTAGGACTTCCGCCAGTTGAGGTTAAGTAAACCAAATCAGTTGCACTCTTTGTAATAACGTAGCCGAAATAAGGCAAATCGTTAGGGGTATTCGTTCCTTGCCCATAGCCTCTAAACTTGGTGGTTTCTATTTTGTTAGCACCTCCACAACTTGCAATTGGAGCTAATGTGGCAATATCAACCTCGCAACTAATTGCAGTTCCGGCATAAGCCACAACATTTTTATTTGCAACAATTCTAGATCCTGATGATTGGTTTCCAACTACACCGTTCGGAAAGGTTACGAAACTGCCTGCAGCAATTAAATTATAGGTATCAGTACTTTGTAAAACGCCTTGACTGTTAAAATTATAAACCGTTAAGGCCGTATTTGCCTCGCTCGCAACTACAGTTGTTTGTTCAGCTATGTTATTTCCACCTCCCCTAATTAAAACGTAATCAGAACCTAAAGAACTTACTGGCGGAATAGGATTATAAGCACCATCTCCGCAACCTCCAGGAGCATCTACACGAGCTGATGTGTTCATTACGGCTGGTCCAGAAGATTCAACCAACCCGCCTAACGCAGTTTGAAATAGATAACTTTGTCCGGCATTTAAAGTAGCAATAGCTGTACCGTTCAACTTAACAATAGTGTTATTCTCTATAGCTAGAATACTATATATTGGCCTTTCCGACCCATTTAAATTTCCATCACGATAATATCCTACCCTAAAAGAATTACCAATCGCGGCATCACCAAAGCTAAATAAAGAAGCATTTCCCTTAATATTCGAATCGCTACCCTCACCGCCTAAGTTATCAGAAGCAACATTTCTAACGTTTACAGTAATACCAGAACTACCAGTTACAATCATTCCTGCCCCATTTAAAACAGTATTTAAAGAACTGCTGAGCGCTGGTAATGTGCTGGGTAAGGCAGTAAAACGATAAACAAATGGAGTCCCTGCTATACAGCTGGAAGTAGTCATAACTGTACCATCACTTTTCGCGATGGTAATTGAAACCGCACTTGTACTACTCGTGCTCACAACAACTTCGTTTGCCTTACTCCAATATTGCTATGGAGCGGGTGCGATGTAATGCTTTGAGTATGTTTGACCGAATAGTTTAGTTACAAAAAGGAAAGAAATGGCAATAAATAGGAATAGTAAACGTTTATTCATAAAATGGGACGATAAGAGTAATTATGCAAAATTGGGGTAATGCGATATTATAGTATTCTGTTAGGTTTGGTTAGTAATTAATCGATTTAGTTTGAATTGATTAGTCTATTTAATGATTTCAAGGTACAAAGATAACTATTTAACTTCCTCCTCATTCTTGATAAAATTTGCTATTTCAATTTTTGTAATTTATTTGATACACAAGAATACTGCAATTTCTGATGTAAATGGCATCTTTCATCAAAAACACTATACCTAAAACAAATAATTTTGTTGATAATTATCAATAAAATTAAAACAACCTACAGTTGTATTTCTATCTTCGGAAATTTC
The DNA here is from genome assembly GCF_014306625.1 of Pedobacter fastidiosus. Lineage (GTDB taxonomy): Bacteria > Bacteroidota > Bacteroidia > Sphingobacteriales > Sphingobacteriaceae > Pedobacter > Pedobacter fastidiosus. Next base: position 292,143 of record NZ_JACRYL010000004.1, on the reverse strand, counting down.
TTTTATTATTTATATGAATTTTATGATCCTGAAAAAGATTGCGATGGGATAACCTAGTGATCCATAGAATTATATGATACCATTTTAAAATCATTTTTTTTAGATCACTCCTATAATAAAACTTTTTCAAGTCTGAGCCTGTTTACTCTATACTTAAGATTAAGATTATGAAAAACCAGGAAAATAAGAACATAGAAAAAAGAGACGAATCGAACACCAAAACTTCAGGCACTTCTAAAGAGAAAGCCACTTTTGATCAAAATGGAAAAGGCGCTTCGGATAAGTTTGGAAAAGCCGGTACCACGCCCAACGAATCTGGCGATGAGCATGGTGTTGGCACTGCAAAAAAAGAAAATGATAAATAACTATAAGGATAGATTTTATAAAGTGTTTTGAAAGACAAGCTTACTTATTTCTTATTTCTCGTAAATGCTCATTTTTTCAGCCAATTCGATAATACTTTTTATCTTCAATTTTTGGAAAAGTCTAAGCTTGTAAGTACTTACAGTACCCATTTGTAAATTTAGCTGATTGGAGATTTCTAATACTCCAATACCTTTGGTTAAAAGTTCTGCAACTTCTAATTCTCTACCAGATAGTTTGGTGAAAGGATTATCGGCATCATTACCAAGAATACTGTTAAACATATTCTCCTTAACATTTCTGCTAGAATAACGGCTTCCAGCTAAAATAGTTGTTATTGCCGTAACGATTTCAGATTCTTCAGCATTTTTAGTTAAGTATCCTGATGCCCCTGCCTTTAAGTATGGTACAGCATAAATATTCTCATTTAATGATGAAAACACTAGAATTTTTGCGTTCGATTGAACCAATTTAATTTGATCGATAACTTTCAAATTATTTCCGCCTGGCAAATTCACATCTATAATGATTAAGTTGGGAGATTTTTCAACCTCAACCAAAGCCTGCTCCAATGTTGTTGCGTTGATGATTTCTACACCCGCCCAAAAATCAGATATCAAACTTTTTAGTCCTCGGCGGATGATTTCATGATCATCAGCAATAAGTACAGTAAATGTACTTCCGGCATTCTTTGCTTTCATTTTACTTAATATATTGTGCAATTTAACAAAATTTATATATTATTATACGAAAACTGTATTTTTTATATTATTAATTAGACAGCTTCTCTCCTTGATTTATGTATGTTAAAATATATAAGTAAACCCATAATTTAACTTTTAACATCTACAAGATTTTTTATAAAGCGTTAAAAGTTATTTAAAGATGCCATTTTTATATTTTATGATGTAGATAGAAATACTACAAAACCCTAATGACTAATGACATGGAAAGTTTAATTAAACTTAGTTTTAGTAGAAGAACAAATAGGGCATTTTTAGCATAAAAATATACATAATTAACTGACTACCAAAATCTTATAGATTAATTGAAATAACAAAAACCTTTGTAATAAGACATCTAACGCAAACTTTTTAGAACCTTTTAAGCAGAAGCAAAACCTATGATTTGATTTCAAAAAGGAAATAAATATCCAACAAAACGCTAAACAGCATTACAGGTCAATTAATTAAAGAGAAACTTTTTTTTACAGATCAGGACTACTAAAATTGAAGAGATTTTTTTTTGACAATTATCAACAACTTTCGTTAATTAGGTATGATTACATACACAAATAGAAAGCCGTTTTAAGTCTTTAGTGGGATAAGAAACTTTATATTTCTGAATACGAAACCTAAATTCGTTTAACAAATTAGATGATCGCTAAAAATTTAAATTTTAGCTCTTATTCTGCTAAGTGTTTCTAAACGAACACCTAGGAATGATGCGATATATTTAAGAGAAACTCGATTGATTAAATCTGGGAAAGAAAGCAAAAAGCGTTTGTACCTTTTTTCAGCGGATGAGATTCTACATAGATAAGCTCTTTCTTCTGCAGATCTATAATAAAGCTCCATCATTTTTCGACCTACAATATTTGCCTCAGGAAAATTCTCGTATAAATAATCGGACAATACATGCGGAATGGCAATTAATTCTACGTCTTCCAATGCCTGCAGATACTCTTCAGAATCTCCTTCTATCCATAGATTGCGTATTGTACCAACAACTTCGTTTTCTTTGGCAATCCAAGTTGTAATTTCTGTTTTTCCATCTTTAATAAAACCTCTAACCACACCCTTAACAATTAAAAAAAGGTATTTATTACGATCTACAGGAGAAACAAGAAATTTATTTTTTTTATAACTTACAGGAAAAGTATGCTGATTTATGCGTCGTTCAATCTCATCATTTAATGGATGAAATTTCTTGAAGATTGAGATGAGAGGCGAAAAATTATTGAATCTTTTCCATCTATCTTCATCAGAGAGGTTAACTGCAATCATTTTTTAAGCGATTATAAGGATGGACTTAGTCTATTTTAATATTAAACTACTCTGTAATAATAAGAAGATAGATTGAGATAATGAAGTTTTTTTTGACATTTCTCAATAAAATGTCTCTTTATAAGATTTTTTCTACACCCAAACCAAAAAGCGCAAAGTCGTATTTTACAGGATCTTGAGCATCAAATTGACTTAAATTCTCCGTTAGCTCTATAGCGGTCTGCCAATCGGTTTGCTTTCTGTTAATCAGTCCTAACAATCGCCCTACCCGATCAACGTGCACATCACAAGGGCAAATCAGATCTTTTGGCTTGATTGTATTCCAGATTCCAAAGTCTACACCCCTATTATCCGTTCTAACCATCCAACGCAAAAACATATTTAAACGTTTGCAGGTAGATTTTTGAGTAGGCGATGAAATGTGTTTCTTTGTTCGATGAGGAAAATCCTCAAGAGAGAAAAAATAGCTTCTAAAATGATTCAAAGCTTGCTCAATAGTAAAATTAGGCTCTTCCGACAAACATACAGCAGATGCGGATTCGACCTCAGTGCTTACGGTATTAATTTGTAGGTATTCTGATTGATAAATACTCTGTTGAGGAACAAATGCCTGCTCCAAACTTTCAAATTGCAAGTAATGAACTTTAAAAAAGGCAATAAAATAAAGTAAATCGGTATCGTTAAAAGTTCGATGCTTAAAACCCAACAGTCCTTTTAAATCTTTGTCGCTGTGATTGAGAACGAAATCGTAAGGCGCATTATCCATTCTTTCCAGCAATTCTCTACACTTATTGATAATTGTTTTCCTCTGCCCCCAAGCCAAAATCGCAGCAAAAAATCCGGAGATTTCTATATCCTGCTTCTTTTCGAACAAATGCGGAATACAAACTGGATCGTTCGCAATAAAATTGGGTTGATTATATTGTTCAACCTTTTGATCAAGAAAATTCCGAAGTTCTAAAAAATCCATTTGTATTTAAACTAAAAAGCCATTCGAAAAATATTGGCAAATGCCCTTATCTATCGAATGACTTTTACTTAATATTTGATTCAGCTTATTTCAAAGCGTTTTCTAAATCTTCCAATAAATCATCAATATCTTCTACACCAACGCTTAAACGCAATAAGTTATCGGTAACACCAACTTTTTCACGTTCTTCTTTAGGGATTGAACCATGCGTCATAGTTGCTGGATGATTGATTAAAGATTCTACACCACCTAAAGATTCGGCCAATGTAAATACTTTGAAATTAGATGAAATTCTAAAAGTTTCCTGAAGATCTGCACCTTTTAAAGTTATGGAAATCATTCCTCCAAAACCACGCATCTGTCTTTTCGCCACATCATGATTTGGATGATCTTCAAAACCCGGCCAGTAAATCTTATCAACTTTAGGGTGTGTTTTTAAGTAATGAGCAATACGCTCACCGTTTTCACAATGTGCCTTCATTCGCAAATGCAAAGTTTTAATTCCTCTTAAAACCAAGAAAGAATCTTGTGGACCTGGAGTTGCGCCACATGCATTGTAAATAAACCAAAGATCTTTATAAAGTTGCTCATCATTTGTAACCAAAGCACCCATTACCACATCAGAGTGACCACCAATATATTTCGTAACCGAATGCATTACAATATCAGCACCTAAATCAATTGGGTTTTGTAAGTAAGGTGAAGCAAAAGTATTGTCGACTGTTAAAATCAAATTCTTTTCCTTTGTAATCTTCGCTACACCCTCAATATCAATAATTTGCATGGTTGGGTTGGTTGGTGTTTCAATCCAAACCAATTTTGTTTTATCATTGATATATGGCAACATATTCTCTGGTTTAGAAAGATCCAGAAAATGAAATTTGATACCATATTTACTGAAGATTTTAGTAAAAATTCGATAAGAACCTCCGTATAAATCATTTCCAGTAATCACTTCATCACCGGGTTGAAGCAATTTTAAAACGGCATCAGTAGCACCCATTCCACTAGAAAAAGCTAATCCGTACTTGGCATTTTCTAAAGCAGCAAGGCAATCTTCCAAAGCTTTACGGGTTGGGTTTGTACCTCTAGAATACTCGTAGCCTTTATTATCGCCAGGCGATTTTTGCCAGTAAGTAGATGTTTGATAAATCGGTGTCATTACGGCACCAGTTGTTGGATCAGGCTCTTGACCTGCGTGTATAGCTTTTGTTGCGAATTTCATTTTTTTGTGTTGAGATGTGGGTCGAGATAAGATTCTGAAACCTCAGTCATATCTTGATCGATTTTACATTCTAATTTAATAAGCTCTTGCAAATAATACCCTTTGTGTTGATGGGTTTCCCGAATAAATACACACACCATCTTCCAGTTTATTATCTAAAGGAATACAACGGATTGTGGCCTTAGTTTCGTCTTTAATTTTTTGCTCAGTTTCTGAAGTTCCATCCCAATGGGCAGAAATAAATCCAGCTTTACCATCAAGCAATTGCTTAAATTCATCATAACTATTGGCTTCAGTAATGTGTTCGTCCCTATAAGCCAATGCCTTGTTGAACATAGCAGCTTGAATATCTTCCAATAATTTAATAATGTAAATATCCAGCCCTTCCTGCGGAATAGTCTGCTTTAATTTGGTGTCTCTACGCGCAACCTCAACGGTTTTATTTTCCAAATCACGGCCACCAATCGCAATGCGAATCGGCACTCCTTTTAATTCATAATCTGCGAATTTAAAACCCGGGCGTTGTGTATCACGGTCATCATATTTAACAGATACACCTAAGCCTTTTAACCTCATCGATAATTCATTAACGTAAGAAGTTATTTTGGCCAAATCTTCATCACTTTTGTAAATAGGCACAATTACAACTTGAATTGGCGCTAATTTCGGTGGAATAATTAAACCTGAATCATCACTATGTGCCATAACCAAAGCACCCATTAAACGGGTAGAAACACCCCAAGATGATGCCCAAACGTAATCTAACTTACCATCTCTTCCAGTAAATTTAACATCAAAGGCTTTAGCAAAGTTTTGTCCTAAAAAGTGAGATGTTCCAGCCTGAAGTGCCTTTCCATCCTGCATTAAAGCTTCAATGCAATAGGTATCTAAGGCTCCAGCAAATCTTTCATTAGGAGATTTACGACCTCTAATCACTGGAACGGCTAACCAGTTTTCAGCAAAATCAGCATAGATATGCAACATACGTTCCGTTTCTTCAATTGCTTCTTGAGCGGTTGCATGAGCGGTATGCCCTTCTTGCCATAAAAATTCTGCCGTACGTAAAAACAAACGAGTTCTCATTTCCCAACGTACAACATTTGCCCATTGATTAATTAAAATAGGTAAATCACGGTAGGATTGGATCCAGCCTCTGTATGTATTCCAAATTATGGTTTCTGAAGTTGGACGAACAATCAGCTCTTCTTCCAATTTAGCGGTTTCATCTACAACGATGTTGCCATTGCCATCATTTTTTAGACGGTAATGTGTTACAACGGCACATTCTGTTGCAAAGCCCTCTACATGAGATGCTTCTTTAGAAAAAAATGACTTAGGGATGAACAAAGGGAAATATGCATTTTGATGCCCGGTATCTTTAAACATTTTATCTAAAACGGCCTGCATTTTTTCCCATATAGCATAGCCATTGGGCTTAATAACCATACATCCACGAACGGCAGAGTGTTCTGCCAAATCTGCCTTTAATACAATATCGTTATACCACTGGGAATAATCTGCTTCTCTGCTTGTAATTTCTTTGCTCATATTATGTATTTGGAACGTAATTTGTATGTTAAATAATGTGAAATTAAGCCACAAATTTATAAATTTATGCCTACAAAACGATTAAGAATTGAATGCATTGATTTTAAAACAATAATGTGACCAACTATATCGTTATTGGCGAGCAAAATTTAAAAGCTTTTTATTATCTTGTTGACACACACAACTAAATATAAACACAATGAAACCAATTAAATTTTTCCCCATTGTATTGATTGCAGCCGCTGGGTTGGTTGCATCATGCTCCACACCAAAATTGGCTCAAAAAACCATTAGCGATGATGTTTACAACAGCGTAGCGCAAGCCAAAGAGGTTGAATATATGGCCCCTGTACAAACACAACAGGCTCAAGGTCAAAATCAAGCTGAATATGATGAATATTATGGCACAAGTAATCCTTATTACGATATGGATTATTCTTCTAGAATTAATCGTTTTTACAACGGCTATTCTTGGAGAGGTTATTATGATCCTTATTTCGATAATTCTTACTATAACAATAATTACTTAGGATTTGGCTTAGGCTGGAATAACGGTTATGGCCTTAATTGGGGCGGTGGCTACTATGGCAGCATCTGGAACAATCCACTCTACTATGGCAACTTCGGTTACGGATACAACAATCCCTATGGATGGAATTCTTGGGGACCAAACTCTTATTATGATCGCTACGGTTGGGGTGGCGGATACTACGGCGGCGGAGGATATTATGGTGGTGGCGGCGGTTACTATGGAGGCGGAGTAGCTTCTAATAGAACTTTTAGACCAAGACCTGGAAGTAATGATACTGGAGTACCAAGAGGCGGTGCCACTGTTGCACCTAATTATGGCAGACCGGGAAGATCTTCTTCAACTATTGGTGGTAACAATGGTGCGGTAAGTTCTACCAATCCAAATAACGGTCGCCCAACTAGAAATGTTCAACCTAGCAATCAACCAAATCAGCCACAACCTCAAATGAGTAGACCATCTCGTGAGGAAAGACCTGCACCAAGTTATTCTCCACCACCATCAAGTAGTGGATCGAGCGGTGGCGGAAGCAGTTCTGGCGGTGGTGGCGGTGGCGCTAGACCAGGTAGAGCAGGAAGAGGTTAATATCAGCAACACACAATTAAACATAAGATGAAAAGAATAATTTTAACCTTTATAGCGGTTACAGTAACTGCTACAGGGACATTATATGCGCAAAGTTATGCGCCAGATGCCTATCGTTTCTCCCAAAGTAGTTATGGAAGTACCGCTAGATTTAAAGCAATGGGCGGTGCACAAATTGGTGTTGGTGGAGATATGGGATCTATAGGTGCAAACCCAGCAGGTTTGGGCTTGTTCACAAAATCCGAATTTAGCATCACTCCAGAATATAATGGCGTATCTAACCAAAGCACTTTTTTAGGTAATGCGACTAAAGATTCTAAAGGACAGATCAACTTAAATAACTTAGGTGTAGTTTTTTACAGCCCAACTTATAAGGCAAAAGGTTCTGATACTCAGAAAGGTGTGGTAAGTGCCGTTTTAGGTGTTGGTTACAATAGGAATAACGATTTCTTTAATCAATTTCAATACAGCGGAACAAATGCAAATAGTTCTTATCGTGATGCGTTGGCCGAGCAAGCAAATGCTTATGGAATTGATGGGACATTAGCTGGTGATGCTTATGATAGTTACTTGATTAACAGAAACACGCCAAGTTATCCAAATTCATTCTCTGCAGAGCCCTACACAGGTACAAGCTTCAAACAGAATTGGAACGAATCTCGTTTAGGTTCTACTTCAGAATTTAATGTGGCTGGAGCCTTAAATTTCTCAAACAAATTCTATTTAGGAGGTGCAGTGAGTTTTGTTAACGTTCGTTACATTAGCGATGCGAGTTATACCGAATCTGGAGTTTTAAACTCTTTTAACGAAAGCACAAACTTGTATGAGGGAAATGAAAATTACATTTTAAACTATACTAGAAACCAAGAAACAAAAGGTTCTGGTGTAAATTTAAAAGTTGGTATGATTTTCAAACCTGTAAATGAATTCCGTATTGGTGTTAACTTCCAATCTCCTACTTGGATGAATGTTCAGGATAATTCTAACGAAAGTGTGAACAGTCAGTTGACTGGATATAACTCAAACAATCCAAATCAGAACTACACCTTTACCTATAACTTGCGTACACCACTAAAAGCATCTGCTGGTGCTAGTTATATCATTGGCGGTAGAGCTTTAATATCAGCTGATATTGATTACGTAGATTATTCCACAATGAGATTTTCTGCTGATGAAGGTTCTGATTTAACAACGATAAACAGCAACAACGCCTTCATCAAAAATTCTTACAAAGAAGCCGTTAATTATCGCTTCGGTGCAGAAATTAAAGTGAGTAACGAATTGAGTTTAAGAGGTGGTTATGGTGTAAATGGAAGTGGAATTAAAGATGGCGTAGATAAATTTTACGAACAAAAATATTATTCTGGCGGTATTGGTTATCGTGTAGATAATTATTATGTAGATGTAACTTATCAAAACTTCCAAACCAATTTCAACTCTAGTCCTTACGAATTGAACGACTACTCTGAACCATTGGCTGATGTTAAAACAACAAGAAACAACGTATTTTTAACTTTTGGAGTAAGATTCTAAGCGTTAATTAAATAAATAAAAAGTCATTAAGATTTTATCTTAATGACTTTTTTTATGCATTTATAGTTATAGATAATGTAAAATAGAGTCTACTACCGTAGCCATCGCCTGGATACACAATGTTAAAAAGCGTCCTTTGGAGGGGCAAATCTTAATAGTTTAAAGTATAGCGATAATTGTAGCATTGCTTTCTCGTAAAGTCGGAATAGGCTCTCCCTCGCAATAACCACCATTTTTAAAAATTAACTTCTGGTGTATATATCTTTTCTTTAGTCTTGTTAGTCGAGATTTGCAGTCCCGTCTTAAAGAACTTAGGATTTTTAATCCTTAATATATTAAAACTGTATGATCGAGATTTCAAATCTCGACCAACAGAAACTATAGAAAGGGTTACCCCGAAATCGCATTTATAATATCATACTGCGTGATGATTTCAATTTTACCTGATTCATCTTCTACCAAAACAGCAGAATTTTCCTTATTAATCAGTGATGAAATTTTATCAATTGAAGTATTTAAATCAACGAAAGGAAAAGTAGCGGTCATGATTTCTGAAATTGGTGCCGATTTCAAACCTGGATTTTCTAACAAAGCGGTAAGAATGTCACTTTCAGCAATTTTACCAACAATCATTCCCTGTTGAGTGACCGGAATTTGAGAAATATTCATCGACTTAATGGTGTTGATGGCTTCTAAAACAGATTTGGTAGCATCAAGTGTTACAATTTCTGTCGAGTCTTTTTTAGCTAAAATTGATTTGGCAGTTAGTTTTTCATCTTGCAAAAATCCACGTTCTCGCAACCAATCTTCATTATACATTTTGCCCATATAACGGCTTCCATGATCGTGAAAAATAACCACGACTATATCTTCTGGTTTCAATTTATCTTTTAACTGAATTAAACCACCTATTGCAGCACCAGCAGAATTTCCAACAAAAATACCTTCCTTACGGGCGATATCACGCGTCATTAATGCCGCATCTTTATCTGTTACTTTTTCGAATAAATCGATCACATCAAAATTTACATTCGCTGGCAAGAAATCTTCTCCAATACCTTCAGTTATGTAAGGATAAATTTCATCCTTATCGAAAATTCCAGTTTCTTTATATTTTTTGAAAACAGATCCATAAGTATCAATTCCCCAAACTTTAATATTTGGATTCTTTTCTTTTAAATATTTTCCTGTTCCAGATATTGTACCACCAGTACCTACACCTACAACTAAGTGTGTAATTTTACCTTCCGTTTGTTCCCAAATTTCGGGACCAGTAGATTCGTAATGTGCTTGGGAATTGGCTAAATTGTCATATTGATTTGGTTTCCAAGAATTTGGAACTTCACGCTCTAAACGAGAAGAAACCGAATAATAAGAACGTGGATCTTCTGGTTCTACGTTTGTAGGACAAACAATTACCTCAGCTCCAAAAGCTCGCAAAGCATCTACCTTTTCTTTTGATTGTTTATCTGTTGTGGTGAAAATACATTTATAGCCTTTAATGATTGCAGCCATTGCAAGGCCCATTCCTGTATTTCCCGAAGTTCCTTCAATAATAGTTCCACCTGGTTTTAGTTTACCACTTTTCTCAGCATCTTCAATCATTTTAACCGCCATACGGTCTTTAATTGAATTACCAGGATTAGTTGTTTCTATTTTGGCCAGAATTGTTCCAGGAACTCCTTTTGTTATCGTGTTTAATTTTACCAGTGGCGTGTTGCCAATGGTTTCTAAAATATTATTGTACCACATGGAAGCAAAATTAAGCAAAGGCATTAAGTATTTTATAAACTATATTTTATTTGAAACATAATTTCGATTATTAAAATATAATAGAATTTTATTGCTTAATCTATAAAAATGATAGGCATTATAGATTGATTATTGGGTAAAATTCAATTTTGAATTTTGGGTTTACGGTGATTTAGCATAGTAAAGCTTCAATATTAATTTTTAGTCGTCATTTTGAGTGAAGCAGGATAATTCTTTGCCAATTGTTAAAATTAAGTTCAAAGATTTCTCCACTATACGGTGCTCCAGTCGAAAGGAAGGCTAACTATTACGCAAGTTTATAAATCTTTCCTGGCAGAGAAACAATAATTCCCTGCATTTCTAGCGTAAGGATTACGATTGCGAGTTTGCTTTGTTGAATATTCAATTCTATTGATAACTCGTCGATCGCCAACTGCCCATTTTTAAGCGCATCTACAACTTTTTGTTCATTAGCTGTAAGGTTGATATGTAAAGCGGTTTGAGCTTGCTTTTTCTTCTCTTTTACTTCATTATCCCAACCTAAATAATAAATTAAATCGTTAGCATTGTTAATCAGTCCTGCCCTATTGGTCTTAATTAGAAAATTACATCCTTCCGAAAATAAATCATTCGTTCTACCTGGAAATGCGTAAACATCTTTATTATAAGAATTTGCGATTTCTGCTGTAATTAATGCACCACCTTTTAATGAAGCTTCTACAACTATGGTTGCATCTGCAATGCCGGCAATAATCCGATTCCGTTGTGGGAAATTTTGGCGATCTGGATTGGTAAGTATCGGAAATTCGGTTAGCAAGCCTCCATTCAAAACCATTTTTTGAGATACATTTTTATGGAGCTGTGGATATAATCTATCTAACCCATGACCTAAAACGCCAACTGTAGCTACATCATTTGCGATACATTCTTTATGTGCCGCAACATCTATCCCATAAGCCAAACCGCTAACAACCAAAACATTGTATGGTGCCAATACTTCAATTAGTTGCTTACATAAATTGCGCCCATATTCTGTAGCATTTCTAGTACCCACAATGCTTAAAATCCTAGGATGATTTAAATCTGCCTTGCCCTTAAAATATAATAGTATTGGCGAATCAAAGCAGTTTTTTAAGCGCTTTGGGTAATTATCATCAGAGAAGAAAAGCACTTCGATATCATGTTTTTCAACAAATTTCAGCTCTTCTTCAGCTCGAACTAAAGCATTTGTTCCTAAAATTGCTTCGACTGTTTTTTCTCCAATTCCTGGAATTTGCAACAATTGTTTTCGGTTTGCTGAAAAAACATTTTCGGCACTGCCACAATAAGCAAGTAGATTTTTGGCAGTTACTGGGCCAATTGATTTTATAAATGTTAAAGCAATTTTATGGAGCGTACTCATTAATATTTAAGCTAAGGTGAATAAATGCTTGGGATGATTTATTTCCTTTTTTTATCGTCGCTTAAAAATCAATGTCAATTAAACTTTTTAACGGAATATGGATGTTATTTTTGAGCTGCAAATATTTTTCGGTAACTGCCCAAACTGTAGTATCGACCCTTTTTGGTCCTATTGTAGTATTAAATGTTATAACTGCTTTCGCCTTAAATTCATTTCCTAAACGCTGTGCCTCAGCTAGCTTAGTTTTTAATTCATCGGTATGATCTTCGTTGGCGTTTATAATATTTAAGTAGCTTATATGTTCTTTTTCTACAATTTCTATCGGCATGGTATCTCTTTAACGATTAATGTTAAACAAGCTTATTAATTTTTTATAAAAAAAACAACCTTTAGCACAGGTTTCGTGTAATATTTAGGCTAATAAAAAAGCCAACATTAAAATGCTGGCTTTCCATTTATAAACAAAATTATTATTTAAATTTCATCTTTCGAGTTTCAACCATACCTTTAAACTCGTGGTTTAATTTATCGTTGGTGTTATCAATCAAAGCTCTCGAAGCGGCAGAAGTACTGCTTAGAGAGTTGTCTTTTAAATAAGAAGTGAAGCTCCCGTTTGCCGTAAAGTATAAAGCTTGAGCCAACAAGGGTTCAGAAGGATCACCGAAATCTTTGCTAAGGTCATCTGCAATATCTTTATCTACCGTCATACCGTCAAAATAATCACCAAAGTTTACAGAGTTTTTAGTTTGAAATTGAGGAATATATAAATCTGATTTATTGATGCGAAGAGAGAAAAATCCAACTGGCTTACCATAAGTTTTACGACCGATTAACTTAACGTCCATTACCGGCTTTAAATTGTTAATTACCAACTCGCTTGCTGATGCTGTGGAGCCTGTTACAATAAAATACACTCGAGATACATTTAAAGACCCTCGTTTTTTGAACGATTCTTGATTTCCTGCCGCCATGGTTGGCTTAAAGGAATAATCGAAAAACGAATATAGTCTCGTAACCCCATCAGTGCCTTGTGCATAGAATTTTTGGTTCTCCAAAATTGTAGCCTGTGCATTTTGCATGGTTTGGTTGTAATAAGTAGTGTACATTATCTTACCCGTTTGCGCCGATGGAGCAATCAAGTTTGTTAAAACATCTGCCGTACCAACTGAGCCACCGCCGTTATATCTTAAATCTACAATAAGCTCTGTTACCCCATCTGCTGTAAATTTCGCAAAAGCTTGATCAAGCAATGTAGAAGCATTTGTTGTAAAGCTATTAAATACAATGTATCCTAATTTTTTAGCTCCAACAGTATAAGTATTGGTGTATAAAATTGGATTAATTGCATATGTGCCACGGTTTACGGTAACCTCTGCAATTGTTTTATCCAACTTTTCTACTGTTAAAGTAATAGAAGGATTACTTCCGAAGATAGCTGCATTTAAAAAATCTACATCAGCCTGAGAAGCTCGAGAAACAGGAGTGCCATTTACTTTGGTAATTGTAAATCCTCTTTTTAAATTCGCAGTAGCAGAAGGTGAGTTCCCATAAACATATTTAATCCGAAGTAGATTATTTGAATCAAAATTTGCAGAAAAACCATAATCTCCACCTACTCCGCCCAATTGACCAGCAACAGATCCATCATCAATAAAAGAATATTTATCTTTCCCGCCATTGCTTGATAAACCTCTTATCGCAGTTACAACTTGTTCGCTTGTTGAATACTTACGGGGATTAAAAGTATCATAGCTAGGCATTCCTACATTCCAAAAATAGGTTTGCTTTGCATAGAGAAAAATTGAATCTCGGGTTAAATAATCTCGATTGGTTGTTGGTGTTTGTAAGGTATTACTTTCGGAAATGGATGAATCTGCATCTGCAGCAGCATCATTTTTTTTACAAGATGTTGTAATCCCCAACACAATTAACATAAAGCACAAAAAGGCATTTTGCGCAGTAAATTTTCTAAGCATATTTTATATTATCTGTAAATTTCTAGTGACACAATATACGGCAAATTAATTAATTTGGATTGCTCCTCATCAAATTTATTTGCACCAACCACTAGCGCCTCATTTGATGATAAATTGTTGTTGCTTAGTATGTTTAGAAAAATTTCTGATTTAGGTTGCCCCAGCTCATCTGCAAAGAAAACAGTGAGGTACTTTTCGAGTCCATTCCACTCTGTTTGCTTAATTTTGTTGAGCTGTTGTTCAGGATTTCCTGCAGTTACAATGTATATCTTTTTACGATCTATAACCAACTCCTGCATAAACTCCAAAATATTTTTAAAGAGCAAAAGCTTTAATGGCAATCGGGCATTTTGGTGCAATAAATCAAAGTTATATTGATAGGTTTCTGCTAGATCGAATTCAGTGGCAGTCTTCTCAAATAGATGATCCGTTCCATTTGATTCGTATTCTACACGCATAAATTCTAAAATAGTTTGGGCATTCTTTTGCTCAGCATATTCTATAAACTGCGCAAAAAGATAATATACCTGCAATAAATAATCCTTTTCGGGAAAGATTACATCATCAAGTTCAAAAATTACAACCTGCTTATCTTTCGCTAATTGATATGCATCCATATTATATTGTAAAAAGTTTAAAATCCTGATTATCAAAACCGAAAATACCGTTCAAGTCTTTGTAATCTGTTTTTGGAAGATCTTGATTAGTAGAAAAAATACATTCACCAGCTATGAAAACTGCAAAATCTGAATAAATATTATTTCCTTCTTTAAAATATTCATCGATATTATCCGCCTCGGGAAGTAAAACCTGAATGCCATATTCTCCAAACAGAACAGAAGACTTTGCAATAGGCTGGATCTCAAAATCGTGTAGTGGGATAATACAATCGATAGATTCGGTGATGCAAAAATTTAAAAGAATGTGTGCAATGCTCTCTTTGTTCAACACCCCCAAACTCGTAAAAGCATATTTATCTGTAGTAACAATTGGTATTTCTCCATAATCTGCCAGCAAAACAAAATGATTGGGAAACGCTTTTAAAAGCTTTAGGGCTTTAGAATTATTTCCACCTGTAATAAGTATTTTCAAAATTAAAGTTGTGTTGAATAAATAATATTTAAAAGTTGACCACAAAGACCTTTGCGCTATGATCTTATCATCCTGAAAAATCCTGGTCTTATACGATTAACCCATCTTTCATGGTTACCACCCTATCGCTCGTTTTTGCTAAATGTTCATTATGCGTAACAATTACAAAAGTTTGCTGAAAGTTATCTCTCAAACTAACGAAAAGTTGATGCAATGCCGACGCATTTTCAGAATCTAAATTTCCAGAAGGTTCATCAGCTAATATAATCGATGGATTATTTACCAAGGCTCTCGCAATGGCTACGCGTTGCTGTTCGCCACCAGAAAGCTGATTTGGCTTGTGATTAACCCGATCTTTTAATCCAAAAAGATCCAATAATTCTAAAGCTCTATCCTCAGCTTGTTTTTTGGATTTTCTAGCGATAAACGCTGGAATACAAACATTCTCTAAAGCACTAAACTCTGGAAGCAAATGATGAAACTGAAAAACGAAACCAATATTTTGATTTCTAAAACTGCTTAGCAAATCGCCACTTAAATTGCTAATCATTGTATCCTTTAATTCTACCGTACCCTCATCAGGTTTATCTAAAGAGCCTAAAATATGCAGTAATGTGCTCTTTCCCGCTCCAGATGGGCCAATTATGCTTACTATCTCTCCTTTTTGCACTTCGAAATTAACACCTTTTAAAATGGGTAAATTTCCGTACGACTTTCTAATATCAGTGGCTTTTAGCATGCTCAAATTTAGTAAAAAAGCGGAAAGACTGAAGCAAAAAGAGGAAAGACTAAAGCTAAAAGATCAAAGTTAAAAACAAACCTTAAATATGTGCAGTCGATTAAACTGTGTAATCATCCCGAAGGAAGAAATCAATAAAATCACCTTATTAAAAATAAAATTTGCAATTACCAATTTCTTATTTAACTTTGAAAAACAAAGCACTTTCAAAATGAGCAATCCAGAGGAACAATTAAATGCATTAAAAGACATTAGACAAATGATGGATAGATCATCGAGATTTATTTCGTTGAGCGGTTTATCTGGAGTTTTTGCTGGCGTTATCGCTTTAATTGGTGCTTATTTTGCTAATGAAGAGATTGATAAATATATTAATAAGCGAGGATACGGCTACGGTGTTGATGGTGAAATGGACTTAGAGTTTAATTTGATAAAGCTTGGTGTTTTTGTTCTCCTAATTGCTTTAGCCGGCGGAATTTTATTCACCTATAGAAAAAGTCAACAGAATAATCTTCCAATTTGGGATAAGACATCAAAATCACTATTAATTAATTTATTGGTTCCCTTAGTTGCCGGCGGATTATTTATTATCGCTTTGCTTATTAATCACCCAAATACTTATAGCATTATTGCACCGAGTTGTTTAATTTTTTATGGATTATCACTCATTAACGCAAGTAAATACACGTACAGCGATATTCGATACCTTGGTTTTTGCGAAGTTTTTTTAGGCTTAGTCTGTATGTTTTATGTGGGTTATGGATTAATTTTTTGGGCTGTAGGTTTTGGTATTTTACACATCATTTACGGATTGGTAATGTATTTTAAATATGAGAGAGGCCAATAAGAATGAAAAACCCCATAGCAGATTTAAATAAAATATTCGATAGCCGAATAAGATTGGGCGTAATGTCTATGCTTGTAGTAAACAACGAAATTGGCTTTAACGACTTAAAGCAAATGCTAGAATTAACAGATGGGAATTTAGCCTCTCACTTAAATACTTTAGAACAGGCAGAATTTATTAAGGTGCACAAAGGGTTCATCGGCAGAAAAACCAGCACCACCTACTCGATTACTCCTTTAGGCAAACAGGTATTTAAGGCACATTTAGATGCGCTTGAAAAAATGATCAAAAAACTATAATCTATTTTTTTTAACTATTTACTTTGAAATACAAAGCACTTTTAAATTATGAAAACAGAAAATGATTACCCGCTTTACATTGTCAGCTTTTCTAGAAAAATTTCCCTTTACTCATTTGTAAGTGGGGTTTTAATTACAATCCTCTACATTTTAACCAAAGAAGGTTTTTTGATGAGTTTTGGCCTTCTATACACTGTAATTGCATTTTTTGCCAATATAATTGTTTTGCTAATGTTACTGGGCACTATGATTATCCATCAAGATCATTGGAAGGATATTACCATCTCGCTCTTGATTCTTTTAGCAAATATCCCTGCTTTTTTTGCCTGTTTTTATCTGGTTACCCAATCTCAATTCTAATTCAAAACATAAAAAATGAAAAATAAATCCAACTTCCTGCTTTTGTCTACCCTATTGGGTGGCTTGCTTTTTAACTTTCTATTTTGGAAAGAAAGATTAGCACTAAACTTACTTATTTACAGCGTTTACCTGTTGATTATAACTTTTACTAATCCTGAAGTGATTAAGAGTAAGAAATTAAAAATATATGCCTTAGCACATCAATTGGCAGGCATCTTGGTTGTAATTAATAATTCTGATTTAACACTAGTTACGTATTACATCAGCTTGCTTTTATTTATTGGCATAGCTCATAATCAACAAATTAGAACAGTTTTCACAGCCATGTTAGCAGGTTTCTTGCAAATGGTGACAGTACCATTTAATGCCATAAAGAATTTAGCAGATGTTAGAATTGGCAATTTTAATTTAAAACCCTTTTTTAAATTATTAAAGTACATTTTAATTCCGCTTGTTATTGTAACCGTATTTACCTGTTTATATTCTGCAGCAAGCAATGTATTTGCGCATTATGTAGAATTGGCTTTGAATAGCATTGCAGATTCTTTAGGAGATATCATAAATTTCCTTTTTAAAGATTTAGACTTGCCACAGGTCGCTTTCTTTTGTTTCGGCTTAATTTTAACAAGTGGAATATTATTATCTTTTTTTGATAAGAGTATGCAAAACGCAGAGTTTAAATGCAAAGAGCAGTTATCAAGAATTAGAAGACATTTAAACCAAAAATCAGCTTGGTTCGAGTTTATACAGATTTTTACTGGTGGCCTTTTGCACAAAAAATTGGCTTTAAAAACAGAGTACATTATTGGATTAATCTCTTTCGGTTCCTTAAATCTTTTGCTTTTATCCCTAAACGCAATTGATATCACCACTTTATGGTTTGGTTATAAGCCTTCTGGTAATTTCTCAAGCGAGCTCCATCAAGGTACAAATTCTTTGATCTTCAGTATTGTAATGGCAATGGCTGTTATAATATATTTCTTTAGAGGAAACTTAAATTTTTACAGCAAAAGTAAAACACTGCGCTTTCTTGCATTCGCATGGATGATTCAAAACTGCATCCTAATTATTTCTGTATTTATTCGTGATGGTTATTATATCGAGTTTCATGGCTTAACCCATAAACGAATTGGGGTTTTGGTATTTGCCATTCTTTGTATTATTGGATTAGCTACCGTTTATGTTAAAGTTGCCAAACAAAAAACGTTGTTCTATCTCTTTAAAACGAATGGAAATATCTGGTTTGCATTACTACTTGTATTCAGCACTGTAAATTGGGATGTTCTAATTGTGAAATACAATCTTAATCATACAGACTCAGTTTCAATAGATCCGGATTACTTAATTTCCTTGTCTGAAAAAACCCTGCCATTACTGGATAAAAATCGCAATAAGATCTCTAAATCCGCCGGTAATGAATCTGAAACCCGCCTGGCTATTTATGCAAACCCGAAGGATGTTCTAATTAATAAACTCGATCAGCGGATTGGATTTTTTAAGGAACGCTATGAAAAAGTAAGCTGGCTATCGTGGAATTTACAGGATTGGAATACGGCAGAATATTTTGGGTTGAATAAATAATCATGAAGAAAATAAACAACAATTTCTTTTACAGCTTGGGGCTTTTTACACTTCTAATTTTGAAATATTTTTATGCTACAATTAGCACTCAAAACCTAAATTTTATTTTAGGCCCCACTAATTATTTTTTATCCCTAATCATTGGCTCTAAAGGTACTTATATTCAAAATCTAGGCTATTATCACTCAAATTTGAACATCACTATAGAAAAGGCGTGTTCGGGTTTTAATTTCATGCTTATAAGTTTTTTAGTTACGTATTGCCTACTCATTAATCATTTTAAAAATCAAAATTTAAAGATGGCAACGCTCCCGATAACTTTATTTTTCGGATGGGTTTTAACAATTTTTGTAAATGTCTCGAGAATAACATCGTCCATATTTATAAATAAATTCATCGCATTCCCTAAACCATATCAATCTTTAATACACCAATCTGAAGGAACTTTTATTTACCTCTTCTTTTTGATTTCATCCTATAAACTAATTAACTATTTACTTAATAAATACGCTGTTCAAAATGAAAAACTTGCTTAATCCCAAATGGCTAATTGTAATTAATATTATTCCATCATTAATTTTGTTGATTCTTTTTTATGGCCAATTTCAGATAATCAAAAGTCAATTGTCTACTGAAGTAAAATCACTTTGGATAGATTTTTCCCTGTTGTTAATATCGCTTACTTGCCTACAAGCTGTTTATATTTTTTTAAGCATCAAGAAAAAAATAGCCCTATCCA
>NZ_JACRYL010000004.1:0-272562 GCF_014306625.1 Pedobacter fastidiosus | reverse complement strand
TTTCTTACGGTTTGGCAACTCTGGTTATTTATTCTGTAAGCTTATATTTTTATGGTGGCGAAGCGGAAACGTTAATTCCATTTTCAATTGCTAGATGGATGATTAATGTAGATACCATTTTATACCCAGGTACTTTTTTGATGCCCACTTTGATCCATTCTTTGTTTATTTTGATTATTTATTCCAGCAAAAAAAGCAAATCATCATCTGCCTGGCTAAGTTTCTTATATGGCATTTCTATTCCTTTGTTGGGATATGTGTTTATACAAATTATCCTTCCCCTATGGCAAAGAACAGAAAGTAATTTTGGTTTGCACACATTAATAATTCTATCAATAATTGCATCAATATTATTCCTCTTTTTTATCTGCAGAGGTATCTATATCCTCATTAATCTGAAATCTCAAACGTTGCTAAAATTTAAAGTTTATTTCAAATTTTTATTCAGCATTATTCTTCCAATTTTAGGCTTGCTCTTTAATAGTGGTTTACTTTCATCGCATTATGGAATCGGTAATTCTATTTTTGGTGACTTCAGCAATATTTGGTTCTTTGTTATTGCTTTAATAAATGGGATTTTAATTTGCTTACCAAACTTTAAAAATATAAAATTTAGACTATTTAGATTTATTGGGCTCTGCGTATGTTTTCCCTATACCTTATACTTCTTTCTTGTATTTCTTCCTTTTTTACCGTTGGCTGTTGTTGCAGTTGTAGCCATTGGAATCGGTTTTTTAATGCTTAGTCCATTATTTTTATTCATTTTTCAGAGCAATGAATTGTACAGTGAATTTATTATACTGAAACAAACCTACACTTCACTCAAATTAAATATAGCTGTTTGTTTATCGATTTTGGTTATTCCAATTGCCTTATCGAGTGTCTATTTAAGGGATAAATATATTCTTAACTCTGCATTGGAATATGTTTATAATCCCAATTATTCAAAAAATTATAAAATAAATAAGAAATCTTTATTGGCTACACTTAAAACTATTGAGCAGAATAAAGGCAGAAATCGTGGCGCTTCCGATGGAAATATTCCGTTCTTAAGTGCTTACTACAATTGGTTGGTGTTAGATAATATGGTTTTATCCGAAACCAAAATAAACACCTTAACAGCAATTTTTGAAGGAACGGAAAAACCAGAAGTAGCTTTTGTTGAGCCCTTTTCTGCAAAAGCTAAAATATCGAAAATAAAAACCACAAGCATATTCGATATTAAACAACAGATTTGGAAAAGTAATATCGATTTAGAAATCACTAATCCTGAAAATACAAACTTAGCAAGCTTTGAAACCACCCTTAACCTTCCCAATGGTTGCTGGATAACTAATTATTACCTAAACATTGGCAACAGGAAAGAATATGGCTTATTGGCTGAAAAAAAATCGGCAATGTGGGTTTTTTCTCAGATAAGAAATGAAAATCGTGATCCTGGCATTTTGTATTATTTAACCGGGAATAAAGTTGCCTTTAAAATATTTCCTTTTTCTGCTCAAGAAACAAGAAAAAGTGGAATGGAACTCATTCATAAAGAGCCTTTAATTATTGTAATTGATGGGCACACCGTTGAGCTTGGAAATAAAATCGATAATAATAATATCAAAACCCAATCCATAAATGGGGCCGCTTATATTCCCAAAGTTGAAAAGGCAAAACTTAAATTAGTTAAAAGAACACCAGAATACCATTTCATAATTGATATTTCAAAAAATAAAGATCGAAAGAAATCAAGCTATTATAACAGGATTGAAAAGTTTGTTGTAGATAATAAAATTAATCCAGAGCGTGTAAAACTTGATTTCACCAATTCCGTTGTTAATGAAATCTCTTATAGCCACGACTGGAAAAAACAGTTGACAGAAAAAACATTTGATGGTGGTTATTATTTGGAAGGTGCAATAAAAAAGATCCTGATCAATGATTACGATACTAAACCTCATTCATTTCCAATAATTATTTCAGTTACAGATAGTATTAAAAATAGTATTGTTCAAAGTGATTTTGCTGATTATAGGATGGCCTTTCCTGAATCTGATAATTTTTATGAGCTCGATGAAGCGAATGAA
Organism: Pedobacter fastidiosus; assembly: GCF_014306625.1. Taxonomy (GTDB): domain Bacteria; phylum Bacteroidota; class Bacteroidia; order Sphingobacteriales; family Sphingobacteriaceae; genus Pedobacter; species Pedobacter fastidiosus. Next base: position 270,490 of record NZ_JACRYL010000004.1, on the reverse strand, counting down.
TTATGGGAACATTCATTAATCTCAAATCCTAAAAACAGGGTTAACAAAACATCAGTAATGGAAAACAAGGGTGTTTTAATGTTGCCGAATGGGATAAACTATTTGGCTAATGATGATCAACCATCAATCATTTTAACATCTGATGAAAATGAGAAAGACTTAATTGACGATAAAAATGTTTGGTTATTAGGCTTAAATCTACAAGGGAAGTGGTTAAAAAATCTGACCAAAAAATCATCAACGGATAATTCTCACTTGGAGATAATAAAAGCGAGTATGCGAACAGGTATTTTATGTCCACTAACTTCCTATATAGTTGTAGAAAATGAAGCGCAAAAAATGGCCTTGAAAAAAAAGCAGGAACAAATTTTATCGGGAAACAAAAATTTAGACCCTGATGAAGATACCCAAAGAATGGATGAGCCTAATTTTTACATCGTGTTATTATTACTCCTTGCTATTTTAATTTATAAGAAAAAGATAGAATACTTAAATCTGTTAAAAATCAAATCCTTTTATAATTAACCGCTCGCCTTTGCTAAACTTTTGTTGGATTTAGTTTATTCCCGATGCTTGCATCGGGAAAGCAAGGGTTAAGTATTTTTTATACAAAACCATTAATATGAACATCATGAAAAATCAAGAATTACTCAGCTCCTCGAAGCGTAGAATTACAATTATTTTAATCGTTACAGCTTTAATCTTGAGCATACCATTAATCGCTATGCAGTTTACAAGCGAAGTAAAATGGACTCCAACGGATTTTATTACTGCCGGAATATTGTTGTTAAGCACGGGTTTGGCGACAGAGCTTGTAATTAGAAATATGAAAATTGGTACTTTTAGAACGATATTACTTTTGGTGATTCTATTAGCACTGTTTCTAATCTGGGCAGAACTGGCAGTTGGATCTTCGGAACTCCATTTGCTGGAAGTTAGTTCTTTAAAACCCTGCCGGAACCAATTTGCCAAGAACTACAATTTTTGAAAAATAAACCCGAGATAAGCGGAAATACTTTTTATTCGGTAAGAGCTGACGACTTTCTGTCCCGTTTGCTATTAAAGTTGTCAACTCTAGAAATAAAAAGATTGTAGCGTTGGCGGGGCTGTATTTACCGATTAACATAAAACGTTCATTTTCTCGAAAAAATCGGCATTTGCTATTTGTTTAAAGGGTTTGAAATTGTAGCTTTGGGCAAATTTTGTAGCAAATGAATATTCACGAATACCAGGGTAAACAAATATTAAAAAGTTTCGGTGTTAACGTTCAAGAAGGAATTGTTGCCGATACTCCGGAGCAAGCTGTTGAGGCCGCCAAGCAACTGAAAATTGATTATAACTCTGATTGGGTTGTAATTAAAGCGCAAATCCATGCAGGTGGACGCGGTAAAGGTGGTGGTGTAAAATTAGCCAAAAACTTAGAGGAAGTTAAACAACGTGCCACCGATATTATTGGGATGCAATTGGTTACCCCTCAAACCGGACCAGAAGGTAAATTGGTGAGTAAGATTTTAGTTGCTCAGGATGTTTATTATCCAGGTGCTTCAGAAACTAAAGAATTCTATGTTTCGGTGTTGTTGGATCGTGCAAAAGGTCGTAACATTATTATGTACAGTACCGAAGGTGGTATGGATATAGAAGAAGTTGCTGAGCATACGCCACATTTAATTTTTAAGGAAGATATAGATCCTAAAGTTGGTTTACAAGGTTTCCAAGCTCGTAAAATAGCTTTCAAATTAGGGCTTAGCGGTGTTGCACATAAAGAAATGGTTAAATTTGTAACTGCTTTGTATAAAGCTTATGACGCAACTGATTCTGCAATGTTCGAAATCAATCCGGTATTAAAAACTAGTGATGATAAAATTATTGCTGTTGATGCGAAAGTTGATTTAGATGAAAATGCTTTATTCCGCCATAAAGATTACGCATCAATGCGTGATACGATGGAAGAAGATCCAATGGAAGTTGAAGCTAGCGCAAGTAACCTAAACTTCGTTAACCTTGATGGTAACGTAGGTTGTATGGTTAACGGTGCTGGTTTAGCAATGGCAACTATGGATATTATTAAATTGGCTGGTGGTGAGCCCGCTAACTTTTTAGATGTTGGTGGAACTGCAAACGCACAAACAGTTAAAGCGGCTTTCAATATTATTTTGAAAGACAAAAATGTTAAAGCAATTTTAATTAATATTTTCGGTGGTATTGTTCGTTGCGATCGCGTTGCACAAGGCGTTATTGATGCTTACCAAGAAATTGGCGACATTCCTGTTCCGATTATCTGCCGTTTACAAGGTACAAACGCTGTAGAAGCTAAAAAATTAATTGATGAGTCTGGACTTAAAGTTTATTCGGCAATTGCTTTAAAAGAAGCTGCAGATTTAGTAACTAAAGTATTGGCTGAACAAGCGTAATTAGCTTAGAGCACAATTATAAAGTATTAAAACCTTTCAGTGCGAACTGGAAGGTTTTTTTGTTTCTCTACTTTTCTCGTCATTGCGAGGCACGAAGCAATCTTACTACGGATTTAATCGTGAAATCATTAGGATTGCTCCATACCTCGCAATAACGTGATGGTTACTATAACCCCATAAGACCCCATCAAAATAATACAATTTGGAAAATCAGGGTTCTGTGTTCCTCGGCTTCGATAGTCCTGCTATCCCTCCAATCTTTTTGTTTATGTCACCCGAGATTTTAGATGTAATCAACAAAAAGTATTTTCGTTTTATCAGGTTTATTTAACTTGGGTAAATTGTTCTTGGCAAAATCACTTCCCAACTAAACTTACGAAGTTATGCCTCATTCTCCCCATCGAAACGTCGTAAGTTAATCTGCACGAAATTCGAGAATATCTCCCGGCTGGCATTCGAGAGCCTTGCAAATGGCCTCCAATGTTTCTAAACGAACCGCTTTTGCTTTACCTGTTTTAAGGATAGATAAGTTTGACATTGTAATCCCAACCCGATCACTTAACTCGGTGAGCGACATTTTGCGACGGGCTAACATTACATCTAAATTTATAATTATTGGCATGGGATGATGTAAAGTTAAATAGTTAAATCATTTTCTTGCTTAATTTCAATACCCTTTTTAAAAACAAAGGCAATAGTTAAAAGCGTTAGACCAAAAATTAAAAGCCAAAAGTCAAAATCACCTTGATAAACGACCTTGTAGGGAAGATTTTTAAAAAAACTTTTATTTATGGTATAGGTTATTAAATCTAAACCAAGTATTACAAAAGGAATACTCATACAATAATACCCCATCAAGGATAAGCGTTTAATATTTTCTGTGCTAAAAACATCTCCACGCTGAATCGAATCGATAAATCTATACAGATATACCAATACCCGTAAAGCAAAAAATGTAATGATTAACAATATACAACCTTTTAAAAATGATAAAGCGTCTAGAAGACTAGTGGTATCTTGCGACTTTTTAAATACTCGCACGTCGGCTAAATAACTAATATTAAGATTTAGAGAATCACCCGAAACGTGATCTTTGAGATTTAAAAACAATGGATTATTAGCTTTTATAAGCATAGGTGACAACTTCTTGCTTCCTTCGATGTTTGAGGCCTCATTATATCCTTCTTCAAAACTTTCCCTACCACCATAAATAAATCCAAAAGCGAAGGTTAAAGTTAAGATAACCAAGTAAGCTAGTTTTATAAATTTTATCTGCGTTTTCATTTAATAAAAATTACGGTGATCAATTAATTAGTTTTTAATAAAATCTGACAAAAGTTCTTAGCCTCAAAAATCCTTCAAGAATCTGAACCAAAGTTTTTTATATCCTGATACAGAAAATTGGCAATCGTCATATTTATTTAATTATTTACAGGTCAAACATAAATAATTATTTATTATAAATCATAATATATTTATTGATTTACAATAAATTATATTCGTTAATCAATTATAATACCTTTATCTAACAAAATAATGTCAAAAACTTTATTGGAATGATTTTTGTTGTAAGTAAAACTGTATAATACTTATGCAAACACCTACATTTTCAGCATTTTATCCTTTCAAATTGCTATACAATTTCGTAGCTTTGCACACTCAATAATTAAAGAGCACACAATACGTATAAATGAGACAACTCAAGATAACGCAATCCATTACCAACCGTGAAAGTCAATCGTTAGATAAATACTTACATGAAATTGGTAAAGTAGATTTAATAACAGCAGAAGAGGAAGTAATTTTAGCAAGGAAGATTCGTGAGGGTGACCAAGCTGCATTAGAGCGACTTACCAAAACCAATTTACGTTTCGTTGTTTCTGTTGCAAAACAATACCAAAATCAAGGTTTAACTTTAGGAGATTTAATCAACGAAGGAAACTTAGGTTTAATTAAAGCCGCTAAGCGTTTTGATGAGACTAAAGGTTTTAAATTTATTTCTTACGCCGTTTGGTGGATCCGCCAATCTATTTTGCAAGCAATTGCTGAGCAAAGTCGTATTGTTCGTTTACCTTTAAACCAAGTTGGTTCATTAAGTAAAATCAGTAAAGCCTTCTCTAAATTAGAGCAAGAATTTGAACGCGAACCTTCTCCAGAAGAATTGGCAGATATTTTAGAAACTACAGTTGATAAAATCTCTGACACTTTGAGTAACTCTGGCCGTCACGTTTCGATGGATGCTCCATTTGTTCAAGGTGAAGAAAATACGTTATTGGATGTATTGGAAAACCATGAGCCAAATACTGATAGTTCGTTGATTAACGAGTCTTTATCAGAGGAAATTAAACGTTCTTTATCTACCTTAACAGAGAGAGAAAGAGAAATCATCGTTTTATTCTTTGGCTTAGGTTCTAATCATCCATTATCTCTTGAAGAAATTGGAGAAAAATTTAACTTAACTCGCGAGCGTGTTAGACAGATTAAGGATAAAGCGTTACAACGTTTACGTCATACTTCTAGAAGTAAAATCCTAAAATCTTATTTAGGTTAAGAGATTTTTCAAATAGAATATTTAGAATATTTAAAAGGATCGACAAATTGTCGGTCCTTTTTTTGCTTACGGAGCTTATGTATTAATTCTATATCTTTAAACATGTCTATTGCGCTCCTTAAAAAATCCCTTTTAGTCTATAAGCCATTATTGCTCTGGAATATTTTACTCAGCATGCTTATTGGGTTATTCTTTGTGATAGACGGATTCAATAAACCAGGAGCTTATGCTATGGCCCTAATTATGAAGCCAATTGGATGGGCATTTTGCTTTATTGTCGAACTTTTTTTCTTTAAGAAAGCTTCTTATTTCTATAAAAACATGGGCTTAAGTTTTCGTAAAATATTAGCCAATATAATTTTATATGATGTTGTTATCCTTATCTTGGTTGTTACTTTATGTTTGCTATGCAGGAACTTTTTATTGACAGTGTTACCCACATATTTGGTGAACAAACAATACTAAATGGCGTATTTATCAACTGCAAAATTGGTGAAGTTGTTGGCTTGTTGGGCAGAAACGGAAGTGGTAAATCAACCCTGTTGAAAATAATTTTCGGAAGCATAAAACCCGATAACAAATATTTAAAACTTGATGACAAACTATTAACTAAAGGCTATTTATCAAAGGAAATTTCTTATTTGCCACAAGATAATTTTATCCCAAATGAAATTACTGTATCAGATGCAATAGAAATATTTTGCAAAACACATCAGCAGAAATTGCTTGAAATTCAATTTGTTTACAATAATTTAAAAAAGAAGTTTAGAAATTTCTCAGGAGGAGAAAGCAGATTTTTAGAAGCTTTGATCTTGATTTACAGCGATTCTAAATTTGCATTGTTAGATGAACCATTCTCTCAATTAGCGCCATTATTGGTTGATGAAGTAAAGCAACAAATCCACTATATGAAGCAATTTAAAGGTTTTATAATTACAGATCATTACTACAGATCAATATTGGACGTATCTAACAGAGTTGTGTTGCTTCACAATGGTAGCAATTATAAAATAAACAACATTGACGACTTAATCCTGCATGGTTACTTACCAGATCTAAAGGCATAAAAAAAGATCAGCTGATGCTGATCTGAAATCCCTAATTTATAGCATTAAGATTGCTTCGTCGTTCCTTCTCGCAATGACGACAAATCGAACTTAAAACAGCAAGTGCTTAACGGTTAATCCGTTATTAATTAGCTGTTTTAAAGAATCAATTCCGATTCTCAAATGTGTTTCAACATATTTTTCTGTAACAGCGCTATCGCTTTCTGCAGTTTTTACGCCTTCTGGAATCATCGGTTGATCAGAAACCAAAAGCAATGCACCTGCAGGGATTTTGTTTGCGAATGCTGTTGTAAAGATTGTCGCAGTTTCCATATCAACGGCCATTGCTCTTAAAGTTTTCAAATACTTTTTAAATTCTTTATCGTGCTCCCAAACCCTACGGTTGGTGGTGTAACAAGTTCCTGTCCAATAATCTCTACCATGATCTCTAATAGTGGTAGAAATCGCCTTCTGCAAAGCAAACGCTGGTAATGCTGGCACTTCTGCCGGAAGGTAATCATTTGATGTTCCTTCTCCCCTAATGGCAGCGATTGGTAGAATTAAATCGCCAAGTTGATTTTTCTTTTTTAAACCACCACATTTTCCTAAAAACAAAACTGCTTTAGGTTTAATGGCTGTTAATAAATCCATCATGGTGGCCGCCAATGGGCTCCCCATCCCAAAGTTGATTAATGTAATTCCGTTTGCTGTAACACTCTGCATAGGCTTATCTAAGCCCATAATTGGCGCATTATCGTTCCATTCAGAAAACATCGTTAAATATTTACTGAAATTAGTTAACAGAATATAATCACCAAACTGATCCAAAGGTCTGCCGGTGTATCTTGGCAACCAATTTTTAACTATTTCATCTTTCGATTTCAAGCCCGATTTTACTGGGCTTTCTACTTCTTTTATCTTTTTTGATTTCTCTACAGTGGCCTCGTCTTTTTTTACGTCTTTTTCTTCATTCATAATAATAAGTTTAGCGCTGAGTGAAAAACACTAAGCGTATTTACAAAAATCGGCAACGTTAAAAATCTTAACGACTACCAATTTTACAAGTTAAAAAAAATCCCCTCGTTTTTCGCGAGAGGATTTGATTTTTTTTATGCGGCCTGCAACTTTTTAAAGTCGGCCTTTTCAAATTTTTCTACTGCGTAATCTAGATTGATGTGCAATTCCTTCACATCTGACTGTGTTGGAGTATCAAACATCGCATCAAGCATAATGGCTTCGCAAATGGATCTTAAACCCCTTGCTCCCAATTTATACTCCATTGCTTTATCTACAATAAAATCTAAAACATCATCCTCAAATACCAATTTAACATCTTCGTAAGCAAAAAGCTTTTCGTATTGTTTAATTAATGAATTTTTTGGCGCTGTTAAAATATTTCTCAAAGATTCTTTATCCAATGGATTTAAATGAGAAAGAACTGGAATACGACCAATTAATTCTGGAATTAAGCCAAATGATTTCAAATCTTGAGGTGTAATGTATTTGTAAAGGTTTTTAAGATCTAGAACGGTATCGTCTTTCTTCACTTTGTAACCAACAGCTTGAGTTCTCAAACGATTAGCAATTTTACGTTCTATCCCATCAAAAGCTCCACCACAGATAAATAAAATGTTATTTGTGTTAACTGGAATCATTTTTTGATCAGGATGTTTACGTCCGCCCTGAGGTGGAACATTTACAACTGTACCTTCCAAAATTTTAAGTAATGCCTGTTGCACACCTTCTCCAGATACATCACGAGTAATAGATGGATTATCACTTTTACGAGCAACTTTATCTACCTCATCAATATATACAATTCCGCGTTCTGCCGAAGCAACATCGTAATCCGCAGCCTGTAGTAAACGAGTTAAGATACTTTCTACATCTTCACCTACGTAACCAGCTTCAGTTAAAACGGTTGCATCGCAAATACAGAAGGGTACGTGTAAAACTTTGGCAATTGTTTTAGCTAAAAGCGTTTTACCCGTTCCAGTTTCGCCAACCAACATAATGTTAGATTTTTCAATCTCAACTTCATCTTTATCGATTTTTTGATTTAAGCGTTTATAGTGATTATAAACCGCTACAGACAAAACCTTTTTCGCGTCATCTTGACCAATAACATACTGATCCAAGTGATTTTTAATTTCAAGTGGTTTTAACAGCGAAATTGATGATTGTATATTCTTGGTACTCTTTGTTCCCAGTTCCTGTGCCAATAACTGATTGGCTTGGGTTACACACTTATCACAGATAAATGCATCCATTCCCTCAATCAGCATTAACGTTTCATGCTTGCCAGAATGGCAGAATGAACAACGGGATTCCTTATTTTGTTTCGCCATCTTTTTTAGAGTTTCTCGATAATACTTCGTCAACCATACCAAATCCTTTTGCTTCATCAGCAGTCATCCAGTAATCGCGATCTGAAGCTTTCTCAACCCAGTCGTAAGTTTGACCAGAGTGCTCAGAAATAATATCGTACAATTCTTTTTTCAATTTTAACATTTCTCTCAAGTTGATCTCCATATCAGATGCCACACCTTGTGCACCTCCTGATGGTTGGTGAATCATTACTCTTGAGTGAGGCAACGCAGCACGTTTTCCTTTTGCTCCAGCTACCAATAATACTGCACCCATTGATGCTGCCATACCGGTACAGATTGTTGCAACATCTGGTTGGATGTATTGCATGGTATCGTAAATACCCAATCCTGCGTAAACCGAACCACCTGGAGAATTGATGTAGATCTGAATGTCTCTTTCAGCATCGGTAGATTGTAAGAACAACAACTGTGCTTGAATGATATTTGCATTCTGATCGTAAATCGCATCACCTAAAAAGATAATACGATCCATCATTAATCTTGAAAAAACATCCATTTGTGCCACATTAAGCTGGCGTTCTTCAATAATATATGGAGTCATCGATTGTGGCGAAAGGTTTGCCTGTGCGATGAATTTATCTACGTGTAAACCGCCAATACCCTGATGTTTAACGGCAAATTTTCTGAATTCTTGTGAATCTATGTTCATGGTTATGAGTTTGGCGCTTTGCGATAAGCGTTTGATAGCCTAACAAATACGCGAGTTATTTTAATAAATATTTCCTGAAGTTGGTTAATTTCCGTGCCAATTTATCTAAATCTTCCAGATAATCATTCAGTTCAATGTCAGAAATGTATTTTATTCTTTCTAAAACTACTAAAATATTTGCATTCTCAAATGCTGATCGATGCGCAATATTCAGATAATGAGTGAATTCCTTATTTGAAACCGACCCAGAACCCTCTGCAATATTATTAGATATGCTAAGAGCAGCCCCATTGAGCTGCTCTGCAAATCTATATTTTTTATCAACTGACAATCGGTCAGCTATATCAAGTAATTTATCAGTTAATATGATTGATAACTGCCAAACTTCGAGTGATTGAAATTAAAATTGAGCAATTGCTAAATATAAGCAATAGAACAATCCTTTTAAAAACACCCTATTCAGAGTGCTTTATGTTTAGTTCTTCGCTAATTCAATAAACTTATCGTAAGCAATTTCTTTCTGCTCTAAAGTAGCGATTGATTTAATTTGCTCGAAAGTTTTTAAAGCTTTCACCTCTTCGAAAACACGATTTGCATTTTCTTTTTCTTGCAAAAACTGAACAGCGTACTGTGCCAATTGATCTTCAGGAAGTGGGCTTGGGCTGTACATTCTAAACTGAGCATCTAATTTTGCTTTAGCAGCTTGAACAACATCCTCGTATTTAATCTCGATTTGATTGTCTTTAATGATTTTGTTTTCGATTAAAGTCCATTTTAGGTTTTTAGCGAAATCGTCATAACCTTCTGCCAACTCTTCATCTGTTAATTTTTCGTTTGTAGCTTTTAACCAGCGACGCAAAAATTCATCAGGTAATTCGAAATTGTATTTAGTTAGAAGTTGCTCATAAATATCGTTTGATAATTTACGATCAGCATCTTGCTTAAACATGCTTTCTACTTCTTCAGTCATTTTTGCTCTGAAGCCAGCTTCGTCAGTTACTGTTCCTTCGCCAAATAATTTATCGAAAAATTCTTGATTTAATTCTGATTCTTCTAAACGGTTAACATTTTTAACAACCAATTTAAAGTCAGATTTTAATTCGGCAGCATCTTCTTCTGAGATATTTAGTGCTTTAGAAATAATTGCAACATCTTCCAATGCTTTTTGTAAATCAATTACAACTTCATCATCCTGCTTTAAACCAATTAACGATTTAAGGATTTTTTTGTCTTTAATTTGATCTAAACGAATTGTAGCGGTACTTGTAATGCCACCTTCAAAAACAGAACCATCTGGAGATAATTGAGTTAATTCAGAATACAAAACATCATCAGCAGCAGAAACTTCTGGATTGCTCATTTTACCATAACTACGACGGATATTTTTGATGCGACCCTCTAGAGTTTCTTGATCCGCTTTAACTACATATTCGATAAACTTATCTTTAGATGTAATTTCTACATCAAAAGTAGGCGCTAAACCTAGTTCATAGTCAAATTCAAATTCATCTGTATTATCCCATTTAAAATCTCTTTCATCATCCATTTTAGGAAGTGGCTGACCTAAGATTTCTAATTTTTGTTCGGCAATGTAATTGGTTAAGGTATCGTTTAACAAGCTGTTAACCTCTTCTACCAAAATACTTTTACCGTACATTTTTTTAATGTGAGCTGCAGGCACCATTCCTTTACGGAAACCAGGCAATTGTGCTTTCTTAGCTTGGTCTTTAATGGCTTTATCTACTTTTTCAGTATAATCTGCAGGTGCAATTTTGATTTTTACAACAGCATTTAAGTTGCCGGTTTTTTCCTGTGTAATATTCATTTTTTTGAGATATGAGTATTGAGATATGCAATTAGATTAAGAATCGAGATATGATTTGAGACAAATGGCACATATCGCTCTAATTAAAACAGCACATCGATTTTTATATTTTAACCAATGTTATTTAAAAAACAAAACCGTTCCGATTTAAATCGGAACGGCTTCATTTTTAGTGCGGATGAAGGGACTCGAACCCCCACGCCGTGAAGCGCCAGATCCTAAGTCTGGTGCGGCTACCAATTACGCCACATCCGCAATTAGGATTTATTTTGGATTGCAAAGATAGAAATTAGAATGAATTATCAAAAAGGAAACGCAAGAAATTCTTAAATAATTTTCGGTTAAAAAGCTAAGTCGTTAATTTTAAACGAGAAAGATTTTTTGCGCTCCTAATAGATCATTATATTCTACTTCAATATAACTTCCGAAACTTCGATAAGTTCTGGTCCGCCCTCTAACGGATAACCTGCAACTTTGATTCCTGTAATGGTTACTTGTTTATCTAAATAGGTATCGAGAATAACTGACGAACTTTTTAACGCATAGGGTTTACCATTGGCGCTTATGGTGTGTGTTCCATATTGATAAGTAGACATATTCATCTTTTGGATACTGCCTGAAAGTGTTATAACACTACTACTGGATGCACTTCTCATTGAGCCACAGCCAGAAATTACAGCTACAAAGAGCGCTAATATTGATATTTTTTTCATGATGAAATATTGAGATGATGGTTTTAATGATTCAATTTACAAAGAATCAACAAGGAATACTTAATAAAGTTCTTTCTGAAATTCAAAAAAGTATTGTACGGCCTTAACTAATCTGCTTCCATACCAGCTAAACATTTCACCATCTACAAGCATAACCTTTGCATTTGGCATAGCAGTTTGAATTTCATCAATATGTTTTTCGCCAAAAGGATAAGGTTCAGAAGATAGTAAAACAAGATCGCAATTGGTGTTTTTAAGCTCATCTAAGCTTATTTCAGGGTAACGGCTTTGCTTGATCACATTCGTCATTCCATTGCTCAAGAGAATATCATCGATAAAAGTATTTTTACCTGCAACCATAAAAGGCTTTCGCCAAATTAGATAGACAACTTTTTTATCTATATTATGTTGAAGTGCCAATGTTTTTAAATCATTAAAACCTGCGGAGATGAGGTGATTTAAATAAGAAGCTTCGGGTTCTCTATCCACCAATGCGCCTATTTGACTAATGGTTTTCATGGCATCGTCTAAGTTAAAGATATCACTCATCCAAACTGGAAAATGTTCAGCTAACTCTTCTATATCGCTTTGCGTATTTTCTTCCTTGTTGCCGATAATTAAATCGGGTTTTAAATCTTTAATTAAATCGATGTTTAATTTTTTGGTTCCTCCAACTTTGGTTCGCTCGGCAAATTTTTCTATCGGATGGATGCAAAATTTAGTTAATCCGATAATTTCTTTATCTAAACCTAAATCAAACAAAAGTTCTGTTTGAGAAGGCACCAGAGAAATAATACGCTTGGGCGGAAAATTTATGGCTATTTCCCGCCCCATTTGATCGGTAAAAGATTTTTGCATGGAACAAAGTTAATTTAACCACAGATAAAAAGGATAAACACAGATATAAATAATTTATTCCGTTTGTTGCACCAACGAACAATAGGAAAGATGCTGAATTAAATCCGATAGCTATCGGATCAATATTAGACTTTGGCTAGGCTATTGCGATATCATCCTTAACTACCCCATCAGCAATGTGCAAAATCCGATTTCCATATTGTGCATTTTTCTCTGAATGCGTAACCTGAATAATGGTTATTCCTTCTTCTCTATTCAATTTTTGAAAAAGGGCCATTATTTCTTCGGCCTGAGCAGATTGTAGGTTACCCGTTGGTTCATCAGCCAAAATGATTGTTGGTTGAGCAGCTAAAGCTCTGGCAATGCCAACCAACTGCTGTTGCCCGCCTGAAAGTTGATTTGGAAAAAGATCCTTTTTGGCCACGATATTAAAGCGATCTAACAAATCAGCGATGCGGCTTTTACGTTCCGAGCCACCAATTTTTTTATATAAAAGTGGTGCTTCAATATTTTCATAAACCGTCATTTCATCAATTAAATGATAAGCCTGAAATACGAAGCCGATGTGATTGCGATAAAGCTCAATTCTTTTACGTTCGTTTAAGGTGGTTACATCTTCACCCATAAATTCGTAACTGCCATAAGTTGGTTCTTCGAGCATGCCCAAAATATTAAGCAATGTAGATTTCCCTGCTCCAGATGGACCCATTATAGATACAAATTCGCCCTGCTTAATATTCGTAGTTACGTGGCGAAGTACATAATGTTTAATGCCTTTTGTGGCGTAATATTTTTCTATATTTTTAAGTTCTATCATTTTGTTAATTATCAAGTATTTAGAAACCTCCTTCGCCTCTCCTTGAAGAGAGGGAGCTGGAAGTACTAATCTATTTTTCAATCGTTTATTAAAAGACTTTGTAAATCGCTTTAGTCTTTTGTCCTTCAGCTTTATTCGTATTTAAGTGCATTTACAGGATCGGTTACCGCTGCTTTTCTTGCTTGAATGCTCACCGTTAAAACTGCAATTACAATGGATATTAATGTAGCCATTATAAAAGGAAAAAATGGCATTTCTATTCGATATGCGAAGCCATCGAGCCATTTTTTTATAATGATATAAGCAATAGGCCAACTGATTAAATTTGCTGAAATTACAAGAATCAAGAAAGATTTATTAAGCATATTTACAATTTGAAGATTCGATGCACCAAGCACTTTCCTTACTGCGATTTCTTTTGTTCTGCGTTTAGCCACAAAAGTAGAAAGTGCAAACAAACCTAAAAGCGAGAGTGAAACCGAAATGATGCTAAAAAGAATAATCATGTTCATAAATCTAGAATTTTCGTCAAGTATTTTGGTAAATTCATCATCTAAAGAGGTATAATCCATTGGATAATTGGGATATAAAATACTCCATTCCTTTTTAATTTTCTTAATAATATCCGAATTTGCTGATGTATTAAATCTAACTAGAAGATTATTAGTAGTTGCAGCTCCGCCCAAATTTGTAACCTTGTATAAAGTTGGTAAAACCTGATTATTAAATCCCTCATTATGGTAGTTTTTAATGACACCAATAATCTGAAATGAAACATTTTTTGAACCATTAAACACTTCATATTTCTCCCCAATAGGATTTTTAGAAATTAACTTTGCGGCAGCCTCATTCAATACAACAGCATTTACAGTATCTTGCTTATAGTCTCTAGAAAATATTCTTCCAAGTATAATCCTTACACCTAAAGCTGGCAAAGCATCCATTGTAACACTCACCGTATTAAGGTTAATATCATTTCCTTTATACTTTATTTTTTCAGGAACATTAAAAGTATTTCCCATAACTTGGGTGGTGGTTGCTACGTAAGTTACACCTGGAATTTTCATTATTCTATTGGCCAAATTATCTTCATAATTAGTCCTGATGTTGATCAGATTACTACGCTCAAAACCTAAATCTTTATTATTTAAGTATTGAGTTTGCTTATGCATTACGCCTATTGCTGTTATGAAAGTAACCGAGATTACAAATTGAAAAACTACCAAAACATTTCTCAAAGTAAGTCCACTCAAACCGTTTTCATAATTCCCTTTAAGTACTGAGACCGGCTTGTAGTTAGACAAAATATAGGCCGGGTAAAATCCAGCCATCAAGGTTACAAATATGAAGACCGCAAACAGTTGTCCTATTAAGCTTGAAAGATTGGGATTATGCCAAAAACTTAGCTCAACATTAAATTGCGTGTTAAAACCAGGTAGAACAATTTCTATTAAAATTACGCTAAGAAATAAGGATATTATGGTTTGAAATGAAGATTCTAATAAAAACTGAGTAATAAGTTGCTTTTTGTAGGCACCCAAAACTTTTTTAACCCCTACTTCTTTAGCGCGTTGTACAGATTGAGCAGTTGCAAGATTTATGAAATTTATAATTGATACCAATAAAAGAAAAATCGCAATAGCAATAATAGGCTTGAGCTTTTCCTTCCAATTGATTTGAAAAGGTGGATTTGAATGAACATCTTTTATAGATACAAATTTTAGCCCGGCAGTTTTGCCATTTTTATAAACATCTTTAAAGTTGATTTTTTGTTGACTCATTAAAGCCTTTTTAAAATCTACATAAACATATTGAAGCGTTTTGCTTAATGCTAAAGTATCCTGCCCCTCATTTAGCTTAGCAAAGAGTTCGCAATAATTTGTATTTCCTATTCCTTTTGGATCTGAATCTTTCTCTCCAGTTCTCATTAAAGCATTAAAATTTACAGATTGTGGTGTAGATGGATCAGTTACTACACCTGTTATGGTTAAATCTTGACCAGGATCTGAAGTCCACATCATTACCTTTAAAGTTTTGCCTAAAACTTTTTCTGTTCCAAATAACTTTAAGGCTAAATCTCGTTTAAGAACAATTGATTTTGGTTTATTAAGTGCACTCTCCGCATTACCATGAATGAAATTGTACTTAAAAACTTTAAAAAAACTACTATCAGAATCGGTCATCTTACTTACCACAATAGGATCGGCACCTGCAATTTTTATGGAATAGCCCTTAACAAAATCCCAATTTGGCGATACCTTAGTTATTGCCTGTATCTGAGGCATCTTTTCTCGCAATAATGCCGCAATTTTGCTATTTGCAAGCTCGTTCCAATGCTCCTTATTATCTGGTGTAAATTGATCGTGTTTTTCTCTGAGCTGATAAACATTCTTTAAATCAGGCGACCATGAATCGTAACTTTCCTCGTGATTAATATAGAGTAGCATCAATACAAACGCCGTTAAACCAAGCGCCAATCCTCCGATATTTATAGCAGCATAAATCTTATTCTTAAATAAGTTTCGCCAGGCGATTTTTAAGTTAAGTTTGAACATGTTAGAATCAAGTATTTAGTAACCTCTCCCCCCGCCCTCTCCTTGAAGAGATGGCGCTGGAAGTGCTAATTTATTTTTTCAATCGTTTTTTAAAAGACTTTGTAAATCGCTTTAGTCTTTATCCTTTTCGCTTATTCATATTTTAAGGAATCAATTGTATTCGCTACCGCAGCTTTATAAGAACGAATGCTTACCGTAACCAGCGTAATAATCATAGAAATGGCCATAGCAATTATGAAAGGCCAAATGCTTAAATCTATCCGATAGGTAAAAGTTGCCAGCCATTTTGAAACAATTAAATAAGCTAAGGGCCAAGCAACTAAGTTTGCTATAAATACCATCATTAAAAAAGAACCATTAAGCATTTTTACCAACTCGATTGTTGATGCGCCTAAAACTTTTCTAATGGCTACTTCTTTGGTTCTTTGTGTTGCAACAAAAGAAATCATTCCAAATAAGCCAATAAACGAAATAAAGATAATTACACCAGCGAAAACTTTGAATAGAATCCCCATTATGCGTTCAAGCTCATAATATTGACTAATATCATCATCAACAAAAGATGATTTGTAGAAATTTTCTGGAAAGGTATCGTTCCATATTTTTTCTATTTGAGGCATTACAGATATAATTTGTTTACTATCCATTTTAATGGCTAGATTTCGATAGTTTTCTTTTAATGATGTTATGATCACTGGCGATATTGGCTCATGTAAACTGAGGTTATTAAAATCTTTTACTACGCCAACGATAGTTCCTTTTTTGCCCCATATGGTTATTTGTTTACCTAAGGCTTCATTAAAATTTACCACATTAAGTTTTCTCAATGTAGTTTCATTAACCACCAATTCTTTAATGGTATCGCTTTTAGAAAAGCCTTTCCCAGCAACAAACGTTAGCCCAAATGTTTTAAAATAATGCTCATCAGCCACTTTTGTATTCACCTGAAAATTTGCCTTTTCTGTTCCATTATATCTAAAATTGCTTTCATTATTGTTGCTAGAAGATGGTGGCGTTCTACAAAAACTAGTCAACAAAACGCCCGGTATTTTGGAAATTCTATCTTGTAAAATCTGGTATTTCAATAAACTTAAACTATCATTCCGAACACTCACCATGGCAATAGCAGAGGGATTAAATCCAAGGGGCTTTTCTCTCGTATATTTCATTTGTCTTAATACGACTAGTGTGCCAATAATTAAGATAATGGTTATGGTAAACTGAAGTACAACCAATACTTTGCGCAAGCTTAAACCTCCAGCATTTGCGGTTATCTTGTTTTTAATGGCCAAAGCCGGACTAAAGCCCGACATAATCATTGCAGGATACAAGCCAGCAAGAAAACTTACGATAATCACCAATCCAATCATAAAAACGAAAATTATTGGGTGCTGAATAATACTGAAGGAAATATTTTCATTAAACAAACTTTTCATTCCAGGCAAGGCAACTTCCGTTAAAACACAGGCTACAAGCAATGCAAATACACATATTGTTAAAGTTTCGGTAAGAAATTGAACAACCAGTTGATTTCTTAAACTGCCCATCACTTTACGAACACCCACTTCTTTACTTCTACTTACTGCTTGTGCGGTAGCTAAATTTATGAAGTTTATGCAAGCTGTTAACAATAGAAATGCTCCAATTATAGCCAAACCATAAAGCTCTTTTTTAGGCATTGTTTTATTTGCAAAATTTCCCAGATTTTCATTGTAATGAATATCAGCTAATGCTTGTGCACTAATTTCTTCTTTGGAAATAGCATCCTTTTCAAAGTATTTTTCTGAAAATTTTGGTAATGCACCTCTTATTTCATCAATCGAAACACCCTTTTTCAAGAGGAAATAGCATTCATCGTTTGAAGAAGTATTTCCCCACTCGGTAAACTTTTCATCTTTATAACTTTTAAAGGTTTTATAAGAAACTACAATATTTAGCGGAAAAGAAGTGTTTTCTGGCATCTCTTGGAGGATCCCTGTAACCGTAAAGTTTTCTCTATTTTGATAATTGATTGTTTTACCCACAGCTTTATTCCAATCGCCAAAAAGTTTGGTAGCCATATTTTTTGATAATACAACTGTATTGGGTTCACTTAGCGATTGAATGGGATTTCCCTGCAGCCAATTGAAACTCAGAATCTGAAAAAACTCTGGGTCGGCATAAAAAACATCTTCCAAAGATTTAATGCGCTCCTTTCCGGCATCGTCTTTCACTTTTATAATTCCACCATCTTGACGAATAGCTCCAACCTTTTCAATTTGATTTTTAAAGTCATTCTTCAACGCATCTGGGGCAGGTTTTGGGACACCTTGCGATTCTGAAAAGCCGTCCGCAGCAGTCCAATTTGTAGTTATACGATAAATTCTATCTTCATTTTTAAAATCCTCATCAAAACTCATTTGATAACGGATAAAAATAAATATCAAAATACAACTAGCCATTCCTATTGAAAGGCCAAGAACATTTATAAATGTATAACCTTTGTTTTTCCAAAGGTTTCGCCAGGCGATTTTTAAGTTAAGTTTGAACATTTTTTGAGTATCAAGTATTTAGTAACCTCACCCCCCCGCCCTCTCCTTGAAGAGAGGGAGCTGGAAGTGCTATTTTGTTATGCTGTGGCAAAGATTTAAGGTTTAGCAAATCGCTTTAGTCTTTGGTCTTTAAGCTTTCTGCTTTATTCATATTTAAGTGCATCAACAGGATTTGCCTTTGCTGTTTTGTAAGCCTGAAAACTTACGGTAATTAATGCCATAGACAATGTTCCGATAGCTGCAACAGGAATTATCCACCAATTTATTTCTGTGTGAAACTCGAAGTTAGAAAGCCATTTTCCCATAGCAAAATAACTGATCGGTACAGCAATAACAATCGCAACTAAAATCATTTTTATAAAAGAAAGCGAGAGTAATTGCATCAAATTAGCAACCGATGCACCAAGCACTTTTCGTACGCCAAACTCTTTGGTTCTTTGCTCGGCACTGTAAGCCACCAAGCCAAACAAGCCTAAGCACGAAACGAAGATTGCTAATCCGCCGAAAAGGTTTGAAAGAATACCTAGGGTTTTTTCGGATTTATATTTCTCCTGATACAAGGAGTTGATGAATGTAATTTCGGTAGGATATGAAGGATTAAATGCCTTGGTAATTCGGCTAATGGTTTCAATATTACTTTGTAAATTATTCGCATTGTTAAGGCGCATGGTAATTGTACCTGTTTGTCCTGAAGTTAAATATACAATCTGCGGATTGTTCGATTTATAAGGAGAATCCCAAACATAATCATCGAAAACACCAACTATATGTGCGTTTGAACCAAAGACCATAACTTTTTTCCCAATTGGGTCTTTATAGCCAAATACTTTAACGGCTGATGCACTAACCATAACGGCAGCGGTATCTGATGCGAAATTTTTCGAGAAATCTCTTCCCTGCAATAATTTAATGCCGTTCGTTTTGATAAAATCGTAAGATGTAGCTACCTGATTAAACATTACTGTATTTTGAGGATTGGTCATTCCATCCCACTTCATATCCATAAAATTGCGGCCACGATGAGAAAGACTAACTGTAGATTGGTACATCGAAGTAACAGCACCAGATTTTAGCAGTTCAGTTTTAAACAAATCGAATTTGGTTTTTAATTCTCCGTCTTGAGGAATTTCGACCAGCGCATTTACATCAAAACCAACTGGTTTATTTTTAATATACTGAATTTGGCGATAGATAACCAAAGTGGATATAATCAGAATAATTGCAAAGCAGAACTGGCCTACAACAAGCACTTGCCTTAAGCTAATTGAAAGAAAGCCTCGTGTTTTGATTTTTCTTTTTAAAGTTTGAATCGGGTTGAATGATGATAAGTAAAAAGCCGGATAACTGCCAGCAATTAAACCTGTGGCCACTACAATTCCTAATATACCTACCCAACTTGCTGCATTAAAATACGAAATACCCAGATTAATATTTAAAAGTCTGTTAAATGAGGGCAAACAAATTTCGAGTAAAGCAATAGCCAAAACAACGGCGACAAAAGTGAGCACCATAGATTCGGTTAAAAATTGAAAAATTAGCGAGGTACGATTTGCGCCAATTGTTTTCTTAATACCAACTTCCTTAGCTCGTTTCTCTGATTTGGCCGTAGCCATATTCATGAAATTGATGCAGGCAATTAATAAAATGCCAAAAGCTAAACCCATAAAAAGCCAGATTTGCTCAATATCGCCTCCTATATTTTTCCCATTTTCAAATTTTCCAAATAAGTGCAATTTGCTAGATTGATAGAGAAAATGCGGTTGCGAATTTGGTGGCGTATAGGCTTTTACGAGTGCCTCCATTTTACGATTCACCAAATCAACATTTGCATCAGGATTTAGCGAAACCATGGTTATAAAACTGTAATTGTTCCAATTCAAATCTTTGGCACTGGGATCAACAATCTCATAGAATGACCAGGGCATTAAGAAGTCGAAGCGGTTAGAACTATTTTCGGGCAAATCTTTTATTACACCAGTAATGGTTAGGTCTTCTTTATCTTGATAACGGACAGATTTATTCAACACATCAGCAGTTCCAAAGAGCGTTTTGGCTGTATTTTCTGTTAAAATAACTGAAAGCGGATTATTTAGTGCTGTTTTTGGATCGCCTGAGATAAACTGATAATCATACATTTTTAGAATGTTGGGTTCGGCAAATTTAGAATCCTTTTTAAAGCTATTTTGTCCGTTAGCAATTAAGCTTTTTTTGCCATAATCCATTCTGGCAACATATTTTATCTCGGGCATATTTTCTTTTAAAAGCGGGCCCAAAGCTGTTGTTGTACCATTAAAGGTTCCTGCAATTTTATTATGCTCACCAGGAACATTCGTCATGGCTACATAAACATTTTGCCAATTTTTGGCCTGCTTATCGAAATTCCATTCGTAAGAAACGTATAACAACAACATTAAACAGGCTGCAAGGCCGATAGCCAAACCAATTACGTTAATGAATGAAGAAGTTTTATTCTTCCAAAGGTTTCGCAACGCGATTTTTAAGTTTAATTTGAACATGTCAGTATCAAGTATTTAGTAACCTCACCCCCCGCCCTCTCCTTGAAGAGAGGGAGCTGGAATTGCTATTATGTTATTACGTGTATTTATTAAAGACTCAAGCAAATCGCTTTAGTCTTGGGTCTTTAAGCTTTTGGCTTTTATTCATATTTCAAAGCATCAACAGGATTCGCTTTTACTGCTTTTTTAGCCTGAATGCTAACTGTTATTACTGTTAATAAAATGGTGATTAAAGCACTGCTCATAAAAGGCAAAACTGGCAAATCGATTCTGTACGCAAAGGTTTCTAACCATTTTTTAGTGAGGATATAAGCTACTGGCCACGAAATAACATTAGCCAAAAGAACCATCACCAAAAACGAACGATTGATTAATTTGAAAATTTGTATATCGCTCGCACCTAAAATTTTACGCACTGCAATTTCTTTGATTCGACCATTGGTGATGTATTTTGCAAAAGCAAATAAGCCTAAAATGGCAATGAAAATAGTTAGTAAAGCCGCGGCAAAAAATACCGACTGTAGTTGTTCTTGCTTTTTGAACAGTTTGCCATAAAGTTCATCTAAAAACTCATACCTAAAATCTTGGCCATCCTTTGGATTAATCTGTGGCCATTGTGCTTTCAAAGTAGCTAAAGCATCGGCCATTTTGTTTTCCTCAATCTTCAGCATAATTTGAGTTTTGTAATTCCCACAAGGGTTTTTAATTGTATAAATGGTTGGTTGAACTGCACTTTCAAAGCCTTGTGCTTTAAAATCTTTAATTACTCCGACAATTTTATAATCGATATTACAACCCTTGATTGTCTTGCCGACAGGATTTTTCATGCCATATTTTGCAACAGCACTTTCATTTATTACAGCTGAATTTGCGGTATCAGTGCTGAATGATTGTGAGAAAAAACGACCTTGTTTTAATTTAATATCAAGCGTTTCGAAGTAATCAAAATCTACATCTACAAAATCAAGGCTTGATTGTACACCTTCAAATGTGTAACCATTTGTTCCATTTTCGGCACCATCAGGAACATCAGTGGCTACAGTTGCCGATTTTATTCCTGGAATTTTTAAAATCTTATCTCTAACCGACTCAAAATTAAGCGATCCAAATTTTACTGGATTGTTAAAGAGTGTTTGGTTTTTTATATAAACGACCTGATTGGCTGTAAATCCTAAATCCTCACTGCGCATATATTTGAGCTGGGAGTTGATAATGAATAAGCCAATAATAAAAATTACAGCAATGCTAAATTGAAACACTAACAAGCTATTTCGCAGCCAGTAACTCTGTTTACTGGTAGAGAAATTACCCTTTAAAACTAAGGCAGGCTTAAAACCTGATAAAACAATGGCTGGATAAATACCTGCGATAAGTGTTATCAAACATAGAATTAATGGCAATTGCCAAATTAAATCATTATCGATATGCCAAACAGATAAGTTAATTTGGAACAGGTTATTAAAGTATGGTAATACCAGCTCTGCTACGATTAAGGCAAGAACTGTAGCGAAAAGGCATTGAATAAAAATTTCGGCAAGAAATTGTGTCGTAAGTTGGAAACGATAGGCACCCATCACCTTTTTAATACCAACTTCTTTAGCTCGCTTAGTTGCCTGAGCAATACTTAAGTTGGTAAAATTAATACAGGCTATAACCAAAATTAAAATTCCAAGTACCGATAAGGCTATTAATATTTTATAAGGCGCATCATTGCCCGCTTTAGGCTTTAAATGTTGATTGGAGAGTGGGTCTAAAAACGTAGATATACTTTTGATTTCTTCGATTGTCTTTTGATCTGTTTCGCCTTTTAATAATTCATTTCTGTATAATTTCGTGATTTTTTGCTCTAGATTTGCAACATCAGTGCCGGGTTTTACTTGAATATAAGTGGTGTAATTATTCATTCCATAATTTTCACCCTGTCCTATTTCATTACCGATTGAGATCCCATCGAAAGTGATGTTAGAATGCAAATTATTAATTATTGAGCCATTAATTTTGCTCGTAATTCCCGAGTTACTCGAGCCCATACCCACCATTTCCGGTTTGTTATCTGTTTTATTTGGGTAGAGGACTTTCATGCTTTCTTCACTCAGGTAAGAAAGTCTATCAACTTCGCCAGCGGGTTTTTCTAAACCACCGGTAGGTTTCAAATCAAGAATTTTAGCTGCATTGTAATCAGCCTGCATAAAGTTTTTAGCAAATAAGGTATTCTTGCCATTCTTCATTGTAAACTCAAAAAAGCCTCGTTTTGTAATTCCTGCATTTTCTACCTCAGGGAAATTCTGCTTTATTGCTTTTGCAAAAGGCGGAGACGTATAATTCGTTTTAAAATCGGGATAAATCCTACCTACAACATAAATATTATTGTAATTAGGGTTTGTCTTGTCGAAACTGGTTTCATAAGTGAAATACATCACCACCAAAATAAAAGCAGCCAAAGCAATAGCCAAACCACCTACATTAATCGATGTGATTATTCTATTTCTCCATAGGTTTCGCAAAGCGATTTTTAAGTTTAATTTGAACATATAGCCCCTCCTAAATCCTCCCCAGTAGGGAGGACTTTTAGTTTGTGGTTAAAAAAATTCATTTCTGCTAACATTATTATTCGGTTCAAAAGGTATAAAAATTTGCAGCTCCTCCCCTCTGGGGAGGCTGGGTGGGGCTATTATTCATATTTCAAAGCATCAACTGGGTTTGCCTTCGCTACTTTTACTGATTGGATACTAACTGTTAAAACAGCAATTAAAATCGATATGCCACCAGCTAAGGCAAAAGGTAAAAACGATATAGAAACTCGGTATTCGTAAGCAGAAAGCCACTTATCTATAATGATATAAGCTAATGGAAACGCAATTATATTTGCAATGGCCACCAGTTTTATGAAATCTTTATTTAAAAGTGTAAGAATATTACCTGTGCTAGCGCCTAAAACTTTGCGGATGCTGATTTCTTTTTTACGTTGCTCGGCCATAAAAAGTGCTAAGCCTAATAATCCCAAACAAGAAATAAAAATTGCAAAGCCACCGAACCAATTAGAGAGTGTTCCTAAAAGTTTTTCATTTTGGAATTTTAGTTCGAAAGATTCATTAACAAATTTGCGGTTAACGGGATAATTAGGTTCCATTTGTTTAACCAATTCATCAATTTTTTCAAGTGATGTACTAATATTTTCATCAGGGCTTAAACGGGCGATGATGACGTTAGTATTATCAGTACGATTTAAATAAAAAATCATAGGTGCAACTTTTTGATAGGCACTTTCTACTACAAAATCTTTCACCACACCAACGTTAGTTAATTTGCTACCCCAAAAGTCAATTACGGCACCAAGTGGATTTTTTAAACCCATCATTTTTACCGCAGCTTCGTTGAGCATTACACCGCTCGTATCATTTGGAAACTTTGAAGAAAATTCTCTTCCACTCACTAGTCCTGTACCAACAGTTTCGGTAAAATCATATCCTATACCCCTATGGTTAAATGAAATTAACTCATTTGGATTTTTACCCTCCCAGGATACACCAGTTGTATTATTACCACCCTCCGTAAAATCCGAACTAAAAGTAGTTACATTAACTGTAGCTCCCGACTTGAGCAACTGTGATTTAAGTAATTCAACTTTACCTGCATCACGCATTTTACCTTGCACATCAATTTGAACTAAATTAGATTGATTGTAGCCAATCGGCTTATTCTTGATGTAATTTAATTGCTGATAAATAACTACAGTACAAATGATTAGACAGGCGGCAAAAACGAATTGACCTATAACTAGAACTCTTCTTACAGAAACTGATGAATCTGTTTTTACGCTGAAGCCTTTAAGTACTTTGATGGGTTCGAAAGAAGATAAATATAATGCAGGATAACTTCCGGCAATAAATCCTGTAAAAATCATCAACCCAAATAATACCAGCCAAAACATGCCATTTTCGTAATCGATGGTTTGCTTAATATCTAATAGTCCGTTAAAATATGGTAAGCTAACTTCAACCAAAATAAAAGCGAAAACAGTCGAAATAAATGTGATAAGCAACGATTCTAAAAAAAACTGGCTGATTAAAGATTTACGTGTTGAGCCAATTGCCTTACGAACACCAACCTCCTTTGCCCTACGCTCAGATCTGGCGGTAGACAGATTCATAAAGTTTACACAAGCGATTAGTAATATGCAAAAAGCTAACAATAAAAATATTTTTAGCTGGTCTATTTTGCCACCAATGGATTTTCCGTTTTCAAAATCGCCGTATAAATGCCACTTGGTTAAAGGATGAAGCAAAGCATCGGCAGTAATCTCTTTGTTGTGTTTTTTGTAAATATCTTTAATATCTGCGTTTGCTTTAGAAAAGGCATCGTTGTTCTTTAATTGAACAAGGGTAAGGCACATATTATTCCCCCAATTAGGTTCTTTTGCCCAGGTTTCTCTTTTTAGAAATAATTGCCAAGGCATTATGCATTCAAAAATTATACTGCTGTTCGCAGGAGCATCCTCTATTACGGCTTCAACTTTTAAAACATCCTGATTTTCCAGCTTAACTGTTTTGTTAATTGGATCTTCATTTCCAAATAATTTTGCGGCAAAAGATTTAGTAAGAATAATGGTATTTACATCTGTTAAAGTTTTTTCAGCATTTCCCTTAATAAATTTATAATCTAATATTTTGAGAAAATTTTGGTCTGCATAAATAACTTTACTACTTATTTTTTTCTCTCCATCGGAAACTAAATTCGGCCTTGGATATGTTGAATGCGAAGCATATTTAACACTAGGAAATTTTTGTTGTAGCTCCTCGGCCATTACGTTAGGTGTCCAACCCCAGCTAAAGGTTTTACCGTTGGCAACTACGCTTTGGTAAACCACATAGGTTTTATCATTGTTTTTAAACTGCTTATCGTAACTCCATTCATACGCAACATACAAAAGCAAAATCATACAACTGGCTAAACCAATGGCTAAACCCCCGATATTTATCAAAGAGAATCCTTTATTTTTCCAAAGGTTTCTCAAAGCGATTTTTAAGTTTAATTTGAACATATTATAGTATCAAGTAGTAGGTAACCTCACCCCCGGCCCTCTCCTTGAATAGAGGTAGCTGGAAGTGCAATTTATTTCTGCGGTGTGCCATATTTAAGGCCTGACCAGCCGCTTTAGTCTTTGGTCTCTCAGCTTTAGTCTCTAATCGCCATTCCCGAATCTTCCCATCCAGGAAGATGTCGGCAGGCTTATCATTAACTAAACTAAAATTTTCAATTACACTGTTTTTATTTATGCGTTTGAAGCTCCTCCTTTTTGGGGAGGCTGTGCTAGGCATCTAAATCAATTCCTCGTTTCTGCTTTTATTTATTTTTTCAGAAATCACATGACCATCTTTCAAATTGATTATTCTGTTCGAAAAACTTGCGTCATGACTTGAGTGTGTTACCATCACAATGGTGGTTCCTGTCTCGTTCAGTTCGCAAAGCAATTCCATTACTTCATTACCATGCGAGCTATCCAAGTTTCCAGTAGGCTCATCAGCTAAAACCAATTTCGGTTTTGTAACCAAGGCTCTTGCTACCGCAACCCGCTGTTGTTGACCACCAGAAAGTTGTTGAGGAAAATGACCACTTCTGTTTACGATATTCATTCTTTCAATAATTTCGTTTACTAAAGTCTTACGTTCGCCTGCCGGGATTTTGTTGTAAATCAATGGCAACTCGATGTTTTCGAAAACGGTTAACTCATCAATTAAGTTGAAGTTTTGGAAAACAAAGCCCATATTTCTTTTGCGGAAATTAGAACGTTCTCGATCATTTAAGGTCAAAAGTTCGGTATCAATAAACTTATAGCTTCCGCTTTCCGGTTTATCCAATAAACCCATTACGTTTAGCAAAGTAGATTTGCCACAGCCTGATGGCCCCATGATGGAAACAAACTCTCCCGCTTTTACATGAAGATTAATTCCGTTTAAAGCAGTCGTTTCTACTTCTTCAGTTTTGTAAACTTTTTCTAGATTTTCTATTCTAATCATAGCTCTTTAGTATTGGCCCCACGCAACCCTTCCCAGCAGGAGGGCTTTTGGAATGTGATTATTAAATTTCTTTGTGCTAATATTCTAGCTTGTTCGTATTATTTCTACCTTGCTTTCCTCCCCTCTGGGGAGGTCGGGTGGGGCCTATTATTTACTAATTTCTACTTGGTCGTACTGGTTAAATTGATCATAAGATGAGGTGATTACTTCGTCGCCTTTTTGCAATCCATCTAATATTTCGTAGTACAAGTAATTTTTTCTTCCAATTTTAACGTTTTTCTTCGTTGCCTTACCATTCTGTACCACAAATACCCACGAACCGCCTGTACTTTGGAAAAACTGGCCTTGAGCAAGTAATAAAGATTTACTGTTATCAGATAAGGTAAGTTTTGTTTGTAATGATAATCCGCGACGCAAACCTTCTGGCGCAGGTCCTTTAAAAACCATTTCTACCTGAAACTGACCTGCAGTAACCTCCGGAATAACTTTACTCACGGTTAAATTATAGGTTTTACCATTGAATTCGCAAGTTGAAGTTTGACCTTCTTTAACACGATTGATATAATACTCATCAACGCCAGCCTGCAGTTTATAACCTTGCAAAACATCTATTTTCCCAATCATTTCGTTCGAGTTATAGGATTTACCGATCACAGGATCATAAGAAGAAAGCTTGCCAGATACGGGCGCCTTGATGGTCATATTCTCAATATTTTTGCGAATCATTTCTAAACTTTCATTCATCTGTCCCATCGATTGGTCGATTTGAGAAAGTTGCATTTTACGACTTTGATTTTCTTGTTTAATTGCTTGGCGAACAATTTTCAATTTGCCTTGATAATATTCATAATCTTGGCTCGATTTATTAAATTCTTGTTGAGTAATTACTTTCTTCGAAAAGAGTGTGCTATCTAATCTATATTGACGACTTGCAGTTCTTAGGCTATTTTCAACATCTAAAACATCTTGATTTAAAACCCTTTGATTTTGCTCCAAATCTAATCTTGATTTACGCAATTGATTAATTTGCTCTGTAGCTGCTGTTTGGCTTGAAGTATAACTCAACATCGCATTTGAATTTGAAATTCTTAATAATGGCGTTCCTTTAACAACAGAGGCACCGTTTTCGGTAAAAATTTCCGCTACTGTTCCGCCTTCTGATGAACTTACAATTACAGAAGTTAATGGTACAACACTCGCGTTTAATAAAACAACATCTTCAAAATCACCATATTCAACTTTACTAATGGTTAATTTATCGGCATCGGCATTGTAAGTTTTCTTTAGTGATAAAGTGTAGCCATAAATTACAACTGCCACAAAGGCAATTGCCCCACCAATAATAATCAGGGTTTTAGTGCTAAATCTTTTTTTCTCTATTTTCTTGTCCATTGTTCGGTTGTACTGTTTGATTTCCTTATTAACCAAGCTTGTGCCAAAAGGAATTTACATCATAAATAACTGATTATCAGAATTATAAAATTTTTATTGATTTTTAACTGTTCATTTCCGAACAGTGAATGTGCGACATCGGACAGTTTGAGTATTTTTGAGTGGAGAAAGAACCTCACCCCTTCATCCCCTCTCCTTGAAGAGAGGGGGCGAAGAGCAGAAAATAGCAAAGCGGTTAAAATGTTGGGTTAGAAACACTTTACCATTATTTCATTCTGTTCAAGGAGAGGGATCGCACAAAAGAACAACTACCCATACCTTTAATAAAGTGAGGTTTTTTAAAGAATTTATGCCTGAAAATAGGTTAAAACCAAATTACAGCTAAATCCCTCTCTTCAAGGAGAGGGACAGTACAAAAAACAACTACCCCTATCTTTAATAGGATGAGGTTTTTATAGAGTTTATGCTTGAAATAGGTTAATACCACTTTACCGCTACTTCCCTCTCTTCAAGGAGAGGGACAGCACAAAAAAACAAACACCACCACCTTTAATAGGGAGAGGTTTTTTAAAAAACAACTTATGTTAGACGCCACAGTTTTAATCATCGACGATGATGATGATATTTTACTAAGTGCCCGCCTGTTTTTAAAACAACAGGTTAAGCAAGTGATTACCTGTAAATCGCCAAAAGAAATTAATGTTTTGCTGAGTAAAAATGAAGTAGACATCATTTTGCTTGATATGAACTATCAAAAAGGTGCGAGTGATGGTCGTGAAGGATTATATTGGTTGGAACATATTTTATCAATTGATAAGGATTATGTGGTAATTTTAATGACGGCCTTTGGAAATGTAGAACTTGCAGTTAAAGCGATAAAAAAGGGCGCTACAGATTTTATTCTAAAACCATGGGAAAACGAGAAGCTTTTTGCAACCATTTCCGCAGCATCAAAACTTCGCGAATCAACCAGAAAAGTAAAGAAGCTAGAGAAAATTCATTCCTCATTACAAAAAGATTTAACCAGAGGATTTGAAAATATTGTTGGCGAAGCAGATGTGATTAAACAGCTTCAAAACACGTTATTAAAAGTTGCTCCCACGGATGCAAACATTTTAATATTAGGAGAAAATGGAACTGGGAAACAGGTTTTCGCTCACGAAATCCATGGAAATTCGCAACGCAAAAACCAAGTTTTTATGCATGTAGATTTAGGGTCGTTAAATGAAAACCTTTTCGAGAGTGAACTTTTTGGTTATGCAAAAGGTGCATTTACCGATGCAAAGGAAGATAAACCTGGTCGTTTTGAATTGGCGGATGGTGGAACGATATTTTTAGATGAGATTGGAAACCTCACCTTGCCATTGCAAGCAAAGTTGTTAAGCGTTTTGCAAAACCGAACGGTAACCCGCTTGGGCGAGAGCAAAGAGCGTAAAGTAAATGTTAGATTGATTACCGCTACAAACATGCCCTTGAATGAAATGGTATCGAAAAATACTTTTAGACAGGATTTACTTTTCAGAATAAACACTGTAGAGCTTTTATTGCCTCCTTTACGTAAACGCGGAACCGACATTTTACTTTTAGCCAACCATTTCATGCAGGTTTTTAGTTCTAAATACCATAAAGAAATCCGAAGTTTAGGAATTAAAGCTCAAGAGGTTTTACTGAATTATAACTGGCCAGGAAACGTTCGAGAGCTGCAACATGTATTGGAACGTGCTGTAATTATGAGCGATGGAAATGAAATTACTGAAGACGATTTACAGTTAAGTCCGCAACGGTTTGCTCAAAACAATGCAATGCATGAGGAAATGGCATTGGGCGATATGGAAAAAATGATGGTACAAAAAGCCATCGATAAACACAAAGGAAATATATCAAAAGCAGCAGCAGATTTAGGTTTAACAAGAGCAGCTTTATATAGAAGAATTGAAAAATTTGGGATCTGAGCTCAAAGCGAATAACTTAAAGACTAAACTTGTATTTCATCTTGGTCTTTCAGCTTTGGTCTTTTACCTTTAGTCTTTTAGCTTTAAAAAAATGTTTTACAAACGCTTTACCTTTCGATTGATTATTAAGCTCTTGGTTATAAACCTACTGGCCTATCTCCTATTTTATTTAATAAGCAACACTCAGCTTTGGTTTACAATAATTGGAGTAGGCTTAATATTATTAGGGTCTATCGTTTCGCTTTACTACTATATTAACGAAATCCGATCGGATATAAAGCGTTTTATTTTAGCTGTAAAAACTAGGGATCATACATTAAATTTTAAAAACAAAGCGACTAGAGGAAGCTTCCCAGAACTATATGAATCTTTTGGCGATATTTTGCAAGTTCATAAGCAAATCAGGCTAGAACAGGAAGCGATTTTTCAACTTATCAAAACTATTCTAGAGCAGGTTCCTGTTGGTGTAATTGTTATTAATCGCTCTCAAAGTGAGGGTGAAAACGAAGAAATTGCTTTTTTTAATCAAGCCGCATCTTCTCTTTTGGGTGTTCCAGCTTATAAATACTGGCATAGATTAAAACAACATTTACCAAGTTTTACCAACGAGGTTGAACAAATTTCATCTGGAGGAAAACGGTTTTTAGAACTTAAAATACAGGAGAAACTCATCCAGCTTTCTACCGAAGTTATTCCTTTAAACCTTTATGGAAAAAACTATACCATTATCAGTTTTCAAAACATTAAGGATGAAATTGAACAAAAGGAAACCGAAGCTTGGAACAGATTAATTGGCGTAATTTCTCATGAAATATTAAACTCTATTACGCCAATCAGTTCCTTATCCGACACGATAAATAGTATGGTTACAGATAAAGAAAATCTTGATCTCGAAGAAATGGAGGATTTAAAAACCGCTCTTCAAACGATTAAAAGAAGGTCTTCAGGTTTATTGGACTTCGTAAAGGATTACCGATTAATCGCAGAGCTTCCCACCCCAAATTTAGAATCGCATACTATTGGAGAAATTTTAAAGCACATTAAAGTTTTAATGCAACCTTTTGCCAAAGTTAAAAATGTGGTTTTGGAGGTAGAACAAACCTCCTCTAAAATTACAGTTCAATTGGATTTAAAACTGATTGAACAAGTGCTTATTAACCTAATAACAAATAGTATTTATTCGGTTGAGGAAAATGAGAACCCACACATTTCTGTGAGCTATCGTTTAGAAAACACTAAATTGTACATAGATGTAACTGATAACGGAAAAGGTATAGAATCAGCAGATATAGAGAAAATTTTCGTCCCGTTCTACACCACTCGCAAAAATGGATCAGGAATTGGATTAACAATCAGTCGCAATATTATGAAAATGCACAAAGGCAGTATCGAAGTAGTTTCTACTCCTAATGAGCAAACTACATTTTCTTTGCTGTTTAATTACGTGTAGATTTTTCGACCTCAGATTTTACAGATAAACGCATATTAAAATTAATTTTTCCTTATCTGTGTTCATCCTTTTCATCTATGGTTAATGTCTTTCCTTTAAATCATTTGAATGTTTTTTAAACCTTAATTTCAAACAAAAACAGAATTACACGCTTTTATTTATGTGGATACATCAAATACAAGCATGAAGACAGTTATAATATCGAATCGACTTCCCGTTAAAATAATCGAAGAAAACAGCGAATATACCTTTATTCCAAGTGAGGGCGGACTTGCAACGGGATTGGGAGATGTTTACAAATCTGGAAACTCAATTTGGATAGGCTGGCCGGGAATAGAAGTTCCTGAAGAACGCCAAGAAGAAGTGATACAAAAATTAGCAGAACTTAACCTCTATCCAGTTTTTTTAACACAGGAAGAAATCAATTTATATTACGAGGGGTTTTCAAACGAAGTTTTATGGCCGGTATTTCATTACCTGGTTACTTATGCGCATTACGAACAGAGCTATTGGGATTGTTATAAATCGGTTAACGAGAAGTTTGCCAAGAGTGCAATGCAAGTGTTAAATCGCCGAGATAAAATATGGATTCAAGATTATCAATTACTCCTTCTCCCAGGTATTTTGAGAGAAAAATTAACAACAGCAACCATTGGATTTTTCCAGCACATCCCGTTTCCATCTTACGAAATTTTCAGACTGATTCCCTGGCGTGAAGAAATATTGAATGGACTTATCGGAGCAGATTTAATTGGCTTCCATACCTTTGATGATGTTCGACATTTTATCAGTACCGCTACTCGTTTATTGCCTGTAAATTCATCCTCAAATGTTTTAAGCAGCAACGAAAGACAAATTGTAGTAGAGGCTTTCCCAATGGGAATTGATTTTGAAAAATTCTCCAACTTAACCTCGACTGATGAAGTTAAAAAGGAAATCGATTACTTTAGGCATGGCAAAGAAGAGGTGAAAATTATTCTTTCTATAGATCGATTGGATTACAGCAAGGGAATTTTGGAACGTTTAAAAGCATTAGAACTGCTTCTACAAATCCATCCAGAATATATTGGCAAAATAGAACTGTTCATGATTGTGGTTCCCTCACGAGATACCGTTCAACAATACAGCGATTTAAGAGATCAAATAGACCAATTTGTAGGAAATTTAAATGCTAGATACCGATCTATGGATTGGATTCCAGTAAATTACTTCTATCGTTCTTTTCCAATTGAGGTTTTATCTGCACTCTATTCATCTGCTGATATTTGCCTTGTTACGCCCATGCGAGATGGTATGAATTTGGTAAGCAAGGAATATATTGCCAGTAGAAATAATGAAGATGGTGTACTCATCCTGAGCGAAATGGCAGGTGCATCGAAAGAATTAACTGATGCATTATTGGTAAACCCTAATAACCTTGGTGATATTATGGATGCTATAGTTGTGGCTTTAAAAATGCCAATGGAAGAACAAAACCGTCGCATGGTTGCCATGCGAGCGATTGTAGAAAAATTCAATGTAAAGCATTGGGTAAATAATTTTATTTTAAGATTAAACGAAGTGAAAGATTCTCAAAAATCATTATTAACAAAACATGCAGTAAATTCTGTTAACGAAATTATTGCCACAAAACACGCACAGACAAAGGATAGAGTGCTCTTTTTAGATTATGACGGAACACTTGTAGATTTTACAGGAAATATAGATGACGCATCTCCAGATGAAGAATTGTACGACCTTATCGAAAACCTAACGATTGATAAAGCCAATAAAGTTGTAATTATTAGCGGTAGAAGACATGAAACACTAGAAACTTGGTTTGGGCATTTAAAAGTAGATTTAATTGCGGAACATGGCGCCTGGCAAAAATCGCAGGGCGAAAAATGGAACAGCCTTCCCCTACTTACCGATCAGTGGAAACAGGAAATAAAATCACAATTAGAAACTTATACAGATAGAACTCCGGGTTCTTTTATCGAAGAAAAAAGTTATTCTTTGGTTTGGCACTACCGCAAAGCTGAGGAAGGTTTGGGAGATTTAAGAGCCAATGAAATAGTTAGTCACATGAAGATTTTGGCTGCAGATAAAGGTTTACAGTTAATGCCTGGTAATAAAGTGATCGAGTTTAAAAACATGGAGGTTAATAAAGGAAAAGCTGCCTTGAATTGGCTTTATAATAAAAATCCCGATTTCATTTTAGCACTTGGTGATGACCATACTGATGAAGATATTTTTAAGGCACTGCCAGATAATGCTTTCACGATTAAAGTTGGAAATAATATTTCTGAAGCCAAGTATTATTTGAATGATTTTAAAGAAGTAAGAAAGTTGCTTTGGAGTTTGGTTAAGGAAGAATTTATTGACCGAATTTAGGTAATTGTTCTTTTGAGCTTGCCGATTTTTTTAATTGGCATTTCGAAAAACTCAATCTGAATATTTTTAAAAAAAATCCCGCAGATCTAGGAGATTTTCGCTGATGTATTCTGCGTTTATCTCCCTAATCTGCGGGAAAAAATTATTCCAAATATTATAAAAATATTGGTCTATCTAATTTAATAGCAATGCGATAAGCCGCGTTCATTAAACCAACATGGCTATATGCCTGCGGGAAATTCCCCCACTGACTTCCAGTTTTTGCATCAACATCTTCGCTAAAAAGTAATAAGTGATTGCAGTATTTTATTATATTTTCAAATTCCTTAATGGCTTCATCCATTCTGCCCACACAAGCCAAAGCTTCAACATACCAGAATGCACAAATTAAGAATGTGGTTTTAGGTTTTCCAAAATCATCCTCATGAATGTACCTATAGAATAATCCATCTTCTGTTTTCAATTCTCTTTCTAAGGCAATTAAATGATCTTTCGCACGATCTGAAGCAGGATCTAAATAATTCATCATAATTAATTGTAAAGTACTTGCATCTAAATGCTTACTTCCAACGGCATTTGTATAAACCTTTCTTTCGGGATCGTAACAAGCTTCGATATGTGAAGCAGCTTTATCGATCAAAATCTGAGCCCGTTTTTCAAAATCTAGATTTCCAATAGTTTTTGCCATTTTTAAAGCCGCATTTGCTCCAGCCCATTGAAACAAATTGCTGTAACAATGTACGTTTGCTATATTTCTAAATTCCCAAATCCCGGCATCTTTTTCATCAATTGTTCTTTCGATTTTAGATAACACGCCCTCAATCCATTTTACTGAATCGCTTCTTTCTGAAAATACAAAACGATGGTCGGTATATAAAGGCAACATAGAAATTAAAACCTGACCATAAATATCGTTCTGAATATGCTCATAAGCTTGGTTACCAATTCGAATTGGCTTTTCACCTTCGTAACCATCTAAGTGCTCTAAAATATTTTCTGTTATTTTTCTTTCTCCGGTTATACTATAAAGTGGCTGATAACGATCATCTTCAGCGTGAGAAATATCAGATAAGTAACTGAAATACTTTTCCATTTCTTCAAAATGTCCGATGTGATTGAGCGAGGTTAAAACATAATAAGAATCGCGAAGCCAACAATAGCGATAATCCCAGTTTCGCGTGCTTCCAGGGAATTCTGGCAAACTGGTAGTACTTGCTGCTATAATTGCTCCCGTATCTTCGTACTGATGAATTTTTAAAACCAATGCCGAACGGATTACAAAAGGTTGGTAAAACCCAGCGATTGAACTATGTTTAATCCACAAGCGCCAATAAGCTATTGTTTCTCTCAAAAACCGCTCTGCTGTACTTACAACAGGTGCTTCAAGATTATGTCCGTAAGTTAAAATTAAATACTTAGCCTCATTAAGCACAAATGCCTTTTCGTCGACTATGTAATTTAAAGATACATTTGTGCTTAATCTGGTATTTTCATCGCAACCCAAATAATCGATATGGTTGCTGCCAATACTGGCTTTCATTTTTCCTTGTCCATAATCACAAACAGGATCACATTTTACGGTAATTCTTGGACTCCCTTCTAATGGCTCAATTTTCCTGATTAACATTAAAGGCTTAAAATATCGCTCGTAAAGGTGAAATCTAGGTGCAAAATCTGTTATTCGATATTTCCCATCTTCGGCTGTAATTTCCGTTCTTAAAACATTTGTATTTTCTATATAATATTGATTAGAAGTAAACTCTCCTTGAGGTAGAATAGAAAATTCTCCTCCTTTCTTCTTATCTAACAAACTTCCAAAAATAAAAGGACTATCAAATCGTGGCCAGCAAAGCCAAGATATATCTGTGTTTTTATTTACGTGTGCAATAAAAGCACAGTTCCCTATAATTCCGGTTTGATAAAGGTGTTGATCTGCCATAAGCAATTTATATGTTTATTAACTAACAAGTCGATGCAGAAAATGTTGGAGTTATTTTGGGTTTTTGAGCATCTATCTTGTTTTTGATGCATCATGTTTGAAACGCTTCTTTGTTTTTTAAGCCTGATTGTCGCATGCGGATTCCCTTAGAAAAATGAAAAGCCCAAAGCGCAGCGAGGACTTGGAATTAAAAGTTCAAAAGAAATGCCTTTTGCACAGAACTGCAGATCCCAAAGAATACCGAACGCCCGCTTTCAAAAAAACCTCAGCCAACTGAAAGCTAGGATTTGGCAAATTGTTGCAATAAAAAAACCAGTTTAGAAAAATCTAAACTGGCTCTAGTTAATGATAATGATTATCTTAAATTACAGTTCCACTTGGCAAAACTGCTCCTTTTTTTATTACTACGATGCCATCTTTTACAGCATAAAGTTCAAAATCGCCATCTTCTAAATGTGGACCTCCATTAATTTTTACATCGTTACCGATACTGCAATTTTTATCAATAATGGCGTTATTGATGTAACAACGATCGCCGATTCCAATTAACGAATGACCAGCATCAGTTTCAGATCGTATTTCTTCCAAAGTTTGATAACGATCGCTTCCCATTATGTAAGCATTGGTAATTACGGTGTGCTTACCTATTCTAGATCTGATCCCTAAAACAGCATGTTCCACTCTACTGGCTTGGATAATACAGCCCTCGGCTATAATCGTTTTCTCTAAAGTAGTGCCCGAAATTTTAGATGGAGGAAGCATCCTTGCTCTAGTAAAAATAGTATGATTACTATCGAACATATTGAATTTTGGCAATTCATCGGTTAAGCCCAAATTGGCTTCAAAGAACGAAGATATGTTACCAATATCCGTCCAGTAACCTTCGTATTGATAGCTTAAAACTCTACTTTGCTCAATTGCTCTAGGTAAAATTTCTTTACCAAAATCCTTTTCTTCTTCATTTTCATTCAGAATATTGATTAAGTATTGGCGATTGAAAACATAAATACCCATAGAAGCCAAGAAGTTACGTCCTTCACTTTGCATTTCTTCGCCTGTATCCGAAATCCATTCATCTAATCCTGTTTTTGGTTTTTCGATAAATGAAGTAATCATATTTTCTTCATCTGCTTTTAAAATACCAAAATCAGTTGCATCCTTTGCCGTTACCGGAATGGTTGCAATGGTAATTTCTGCATTGGCTTCGATATGTTTTTCAATCATATCTTTAAAATCCATTTGATACAATTGATCTCCAGAGAGAATTAAAATATAATCGAATTCATGCGAAACAATGTGGTGCATACATTGCCTAACTGCATCAGCAGTTCCTTGGAACCAACCCGAGTTTTGTACAGTTTGCTCAGCCGCCAAAATATCAACAAAAGCCGTACTAAAATGGCTAAAGTGATAGGTGTTTTTAATGTGTTTATTTAGGGATGCTGAATTGAACTGTGTTAACACAAACATCCTATGTATGCCAGAATTTAGGCAATTAGAAATTGGGATGTCTACAAGGCGATATTTACCAGCAATTGGTACTGCAGGTTTAGATCGTGTTTGTGTTAATGGCGATAATCTAGAGCCTTGGCCACCGCCGAGGATAACGCCTAAAACTTTGTCAGTCATACGTTTAAGCTTATTTTAATATTTGGTATAATTCTGTATAATTTAGCGCTGCCCTGTCCCAAGAATGATCTATTTTCATCATTGTTTTTCGCACCGCTTTAAATTTCTTTTTGTCGTTATATAATTCTATTGATCTGTTTATGGCGTGGGTAACATCCCAAATACTGGTTTGATCATGACAAATTCCAAAGCCTCCATCGCCAATATCTACAACTGTATCTTTCAAACCACCAACTCTACGCACAATAGGAACTGTTCCATATCTTAATGCATAAAGCTGATTCAAACCACAAGGTTCCACCCTTGATGGCATTAAGAGAAAATCTGCACCAGCATACATCTCATGCGAAACTTGCTCGTTATAACCAATGTATGCGTTGTATTTTCCACCGAAAATATCTTTAAGCTGATTCAATCTTCCTTCAACCCAATTGTCGCCAGAGCCTAAAACCAACACATTGATATTATCGCCGTGTTGCTGTAGCGCAGTGTAGAAAATATCAGGCAGTAAATCCGCTCCTTTTTCATCTACCAATCTACCAATAAAAGTAAATAATGGCTTAGATGGATCTAATTGAAAAACATTGCAAAGCGCCGTTTTGTTTGCTAATTTACCTGCTTCAACTGTTTTAATATTGTAACTTTTTCCAAGCATTGGGTCGGTTTCCGGATTCCAGACTTCGGTATCAATACCGTTCAAAATCCCAACACATTTATATCTCTCTTGCCGCAATAAACTTTCCAATCCACGAGCATTATTCATCATTTCTTCCAAGTAACTTGGCGAAACTGTGGTTACTCTCCAGGCACATTTAATTGCAGATGCTAATGGATTTATGTCTTTATCCCATTCTAGCAAACCAGATTTCCATAAATCGAAAGCGGGTAAGTAGTATAATTTATCCCATCCAAACTGCCCTTGGTATTGTGCATTATGAATGGTTAAAACCGTTGGAACGGTACTGATAGTTGCGTACTTTACTGAATTTGTAACCATGAAAGGAATCAAGCCAGTATGGTGATCATGACAATGAATTACATCCGGACGATGCTCCCATTGTACAATCCAGTCTAAAACAGCAATTTGAAAAGCAATAAATCTCTCGGTATCATCAGCGTAACCATAAACATTTGGTCTATCTGTTAAACCTTGAATATGAACGATATATAAATCAAAACCAAGCTTATTGGTTTTCTCTTTAAACACACGAAATTGGAAGTGATTATTGCCATAATTTGCCCAAGCATCGTAAGTTACCTCGAAATCATTTTCGCGGATAAATTTGGTATCGTATGCAGGAACAACCACTTTGGCAATGTGGCCTAACTTATTTTGATATTTCGGTAAAGCCCCTACCACGTCGGCCAAACCGCCAACTTTTGCAACAGGGTAACACTCGGCACTAACATGTATAATTTCCATCAAATATTTGGTGTAGATAACTTCGTTAAGTTAGTAATTGTTTTCTGATTTGGAAATATTAGAATATTAAATTTTGAAGAGTGGTTTTTCTCTTCGATTTAGAATTTTTTGGAAGAATTAAGACTTAATAAATAATTAGGCC
Source organism: Pedobacter fastidiosus (assembly GCF_014306625.1). Classification (GTDB taxonomy): domain Bacteria; phylum Bacteroidota; class Bacteroidia; order Sphingobacteriales; family Sphingobacteriaceae; genus Pedobacter; species Pedobacter fastidiosus. The sequence goes on along the minus strand of NZ_JACRYL010000004.1, from coordinate 231,311 downwards.
AATTTTTTTCTGAAAGCGTAAGGTCATCACTTTGTGGCAGATTACAGCCCTGCTTTGCACTGTAGCACCAATAGAAAAATTGGTGGCTGCCGTTTCAATCAGGCTTAAAAACAAAAGCTTGCTCATATCACATTTAAATCAGCGTAATCTGCGGGAAACTTCCCAAACGCAAAAAAACCGCTAAACTTTCGCCAGCGGTTTCAACAACAAAACAAATATATGTGGTTTAGATTAGGTTGATTACACCTTAATATTCATTAGCAATAACTTCGTAAAAATCTCTGATGGGTTGAAACTGCGGATGTAACGAAACTACATCGCCAAAAACCAATAATGCTGGAGCATTTATTTTTTTATCGGCAACAATTTCTGCAATGGTATCTACAATGCCGATAGCAATTTTTTCATCTGGTGAAGATCCGTTTTGAATTACTGCGACAGGTAGTAAGCCTTTATTTTCTCCTTGAAAGATTGCAGCAATTTCTGCCACTTTTTCAATTCCGTTTAAAACAACAATTGTAGCCTTAGTTTTAGCCGCGATATATAAATCTTCTGATATTTCTCCTCTTGAATTTGTACCGGTAACTGCCCAAAAACTTTCGCTTAAGTCTTTATAAATCATTGGGATTTTCTGTAAACTTGGCGCACCAGTCGCACTAGAAATACCCGGAATAATTTCAGTTGGGATGCTGTAAGATTCTGCAGCATCTATTTCTTCATAGCCTTTAGCAAAGAAAAATGGATCTCCACTTTTTAAACGAACCACATGACCATAGTTTAAAGCATAATCTACAATTAGCTTGTTTACCGCATCTTGCGAGAAATCTTCATCATCAGTGCGTTTACCAACGTAAACTTTCGGAATCCCATCTGGAGCATGACACAATAAAGCTTCGTTCACATTTGCATCGTATAAAACAACATCAGCTGTTTTTAATGCTTTAACACCTTTTAAACTAAATAAATCAGGATCACCAGGACCCGCTCCTATTAGTGTAATTCTTGGTTCAATGTTCGCTTTTTCTACTTTATTTAAAATCATGACAGAAAATATTAGCTCGTTATAATTCTTATTAATTAAACAAATATATAAAGTCTATAGGAATTGTAGTAATTTATTTTAAAATATTTTTACTTATTGTGATTTTTTCAATTAATAGCCTTAAATGGCACTCGCTGTTGCCAACGATTAACAGATTTAGTTTATTTATTTTTGGAAATTAGATTGAGCACAATTTTATTAAAATCCTTTTGGCCTTCCCCAAGCGTAGAGAAAAAATCAGAATCAAATTTTTCTACAGTTTTCAGCGCAACTTTAGTCACACTAGCACCTTCATCAGTAAGTTCAATTACTTTGGCTCTCGTATCAGTAACGTGTTCTTTGCGTTTCAGAAATTTTTTGGTTTGTAAAGTTCGTAAAACAGTAGAGGTTGTCATCGGGTCGATTTTACTGTGTGCCGATAAATCAATTTGTGTTACCTCTTCACTTTGACGCGAGAGCCAAAGCAAGCTAGCCAATAGCACAAATTGAGAATGTGTAAGGTTATGTACGTTTAAGGCCTTTTTTATTCCGCGTTGCCAAAGTGCTGTGACTTGCCAAAGCAAAAACCCTGAGCTATCATCAGCATTTTTGACACTAAAATTTTTATCTGACATTTTCCATCATTTTTTTACTAATTAAATCAAAATCCGGTTTCTTGATCTCGAAAAATCCAAATCTAAAAGGATATCCCCAAGATTTTTTATTTTCAATAAATTCAAGATCGGCAACCAGCGGCAATATCGAAACTTCATCGCAATGGAAAAAATTTATATTCCTCCTATAAGGTTTAAAATTTTCTGAAACGTTAACAAGATAAGGCTCCTCAGCTTTAACTTTTCCAATTGCCGTAAACGCCTGACATTTATCTGCAGTTTCCATTATTTTTTTTGATGAGTAGAAAATTACCCAATCATTTTCCTTTAATCTCTTTAATGGAGGCAGTTTACCATGATTAGCTTGCATAAAACCTCCATCTATGCCTCTTTTAACGTGATCTTTTGAAGCTACAACTATCCAATATCTTTCGTTATGTTCCATTTTAGTTTTTCGCTGCGTTTTTTATTTGTAAAAGTATATCGCTTTCCAATTGTGCTACAATTCCCTTCATCACTATTTTATTCCATAAAAAAGATAGTACTCCCCTCATGGTCATTGTTATAGTTATTTTTAATCCGTCAGCAGTTTCCTCATACCAGTGCTCCCCGTTCATTTTCGCCAATGGAAAAACAGTTTCATCTTTAAAATAAGCATAGGGTATCACTTCTATAAGTTTAATATTAATATCTGGTCCACCTTTTGGCTTGAATAGAAAATGTGACCCAGTTTCGAAATTGCCTTTCAACTCTGATTTTTCTACTGAGGTATCCCAATTTTTCCATTGGTTTACATTTGACATTAATTTCCAAATTTGTTCTTTATTTACCTCTTTTGTTGTTACTGAAAATGTTTTTTGTATCATGATTTCTAAGTTTTAATTTTTCGCTGCACTATTTATTTGTAAAAGTATATCGCTTTCTAATTGCGCTACAATTCCTTTCATTACTATTTTATTCCATAGAAAAGACAATGCTCCTCTCATAGTCATTGTCACCGTAATTTTTAATCCATCCGGGGTTTCCTCATACCAATGCTCCCCGTTCATTTTTGCTAAAGGAAAAACAGTTTCATCTTTAAAATAAGCATATGGTAATACTTTTATAAGTTTGATATTAACATTAGGCCCGCCCTTTGGCTTAAATAAAAAAGTTGATCCAGTTTCAAAATTGCCTTTCAGCTCTGATTTTTCTACTGAAGTATCCCAATTTTTCCATTGGTCTACGTTTGACATTAAATTCCAAATTTGCTTTTTGGTAATCATGCTTGTCGTGGTTGAAAATGTTCTTTGTATCATATCGTTTTAAATTATATGTACAATTATAATAAGTATACTTATTATATGCAAATAAATTTTAAAAAAAATTTACAAAAGCTTTTTTAAAGCAAGAAAATCTATATTATAGTTTATTTACTTACAATTTACTTCATTAAAAGTAAACTTTCCAGCCACGTAGTTAATCGGCTTTCCTTTCACAAAATACGATCGACCTAAAGTCGTTTCAATCTGTCCTACGCCCATTATAAGCTTTCCATCCTTCTTTAAAAAGGCTAATGGATTTGTAAAAACGTTTGTAGTATCTCCCCCAGTATTGAATCTATAGTTAACGTAAAGTGTATCGCCTTTAAAATTGCCTTCTATTAATCCATTGTTTTCAGGTTTACTCCCGTATTTAATTAACAATGATCCTTTTACTCTACCAGATGAATATGTTTTAACAATCATAGCAGCACTATCCTTTTCGAATGAAGAGGCATAACAGGTTTGGTTTGTTACTGAATCACTTTTTTCAGCTGAATCAGCGCTAGATTTATTACTTTGATTACAAGCAAATACAAAAGGAATGGAGATTAGTGCAAGGTAAATTATACTTCTTTTCATGGTTTAATTTTTAGAGATTTTGATTTGTTATTTCTAATGTACTAACACGATGATAATTTTTAATCGTTTCCATAAGATAATTCCTGCATCAGGATATTATTTTTTGGACTTAAACTGGTAAATTAAAATAAGGCATCAACAACCTTTAAAGAAAAACGGGGCTATCGTTTCCGATGCCCCGCTGAAATTGTACCAAAAGAACTCCTCTGGATCTTTCACTCTAAATTTAAAAATCTAGAGTTCTCATTATTATATTTGGTTGTGGTTCTCTAGGGTTTTGCCAAAAACATCTTCCATCTCACATCACCTATAATATATTTACTATTCTACTGCCGCTCTAAACATAAGTGCACCTACAGTTAAGTTTGTACGACTATCAATTAAAATTGCAGATCCATTTGCACGGTTATCATCGTATAAATCAAAAGCCAAAGCATCAGCCGTTTTGATAATCACACGGCCAATATCATTTAATTTAAATTCTTCAGCTTGATGTTTTTCTAAAGTATTAATATCCACTTTATGAAGGATTTCGCTGATTTTACATTTTGTTGTTTTACTGTTATGCTGAATTAAATACATGATTGAAGTATCCAAAGCCCTTCCATCCATCCAACATAAATCGGCCTCAATCAACTTTGATTCTTGTGGCAAAGCCGAAGCATTTACAATAGTATCTCCGCGACTAATATCTACATCATCTTTTAAATGGAGAATAACGGATTGACCAGCATGAGCGATCTCTGGAGATTGATCGAAAAACTCAATTTTTTCTACAGTTGAACTTGCTCCTGAAGGCAGAACGGTTACTTTGTCGTTCAATTTAAATGTTCCACTTAAAACCCGACCTGCATATCCGCGATAATCATGTAAAGCTTTCGTTTGAGGGCGTATAACCCACTGAACAGGCATCCTTGCCAATTGAGATTTATCAAGATTATCGGTATCTACCTTTTCCAAAAAGTGTAATAAACTTTCTCCCTCATACCAAGCCATCCGCTCTGAAAGTTGAACAATGTTATCGCCTTTAAGTGCGCTAACCGGAATGTAGGTTACATCTTTAAGCTTAAGTTGCTGTGCCAGAATTTTGTATTTGTCGATTATGGTGGTGTAAACAGATTCACTATAATCAACCATATCCATTTTATTAATACAAACTACAACGTGTTTAATCCCCAATAAAGAGACCAAATAAGAATGGCGGATGGTTTGCTCTACAACACCGTTTCTAGCATCCACTAAAATGATCGCCAAGTTTGCCGTAGATGCACCTGTAACCATGTTTCTGGTGTACTGGATATGTCCAGGAGTATCTGCAATAATAAACTTACGTTTATCCGTTTGAAAATATTTGTAAGCAACATCTATGGTAATTCCTTGCTCCCGTTCGGCCCTTAAGCCATCAGTAAGGATTGCTAAATCTATTGTACCATCATCGTTTTTACGATTAGAACTTTGTAAAGCTTCTAACTGATCGGCTAAAATGGAATCTGTATCATACAACAAACGACCGATTAAGGTACTCTTACCATCATCTACACTGCCTGCTGTGAAAAATTTTAATATGTTCATGTTTTATAGATTTGAGATAATAGATATGAGATGTTAGACAGGTGTAAGGCCAACAAATCTCATATCACAATACTCGAATTTCTTTTTATTTTTAAATGTGATATGTTAAACAGATGCAAAATTCTCAAATCCCACATCTCAATACTCAAATCTCCCTTAAAAATATCCTCCCTTTTTCCTGTCCTCCATTGCTGCTTCCGAAACCTTATCATCCAAACGTGCACCACGTTCAGAAATTTTTGAAGCACTGATTTCTGAAATTATATCATCAATTAATGTCGCTTCAGATTCTACCGCAGCCGTACAAGACATGTCGCCAACAGTACGGAAACGCACTTGCTTTTTGAATACCAAATCCTCATCATCCATATTTAAAAACGGCGATGCGGCCATTAATTGTCCGTTTCTGGTAATTACATCGCGTTCATGCGAGAAGTAAATGCTGGGTAATTCTATATTTTCTCTGCGGATGTAGTTCCAAACATCAAGCTCCGTCCAATTGCTGATGGGGAAAACACGAACATTTTCTCCTTTATGGATTTTACCATTGTAGATATTCCAAAGTTCTGGGCGCTGACGTTTCGGATCCCATTGTCCAAATTCATCTCGAACTGAGAAAATACGTTCTTTTGCTCTGGCTTTTTCTTCGTCTCTTCGGGCACCGCCGATACAGGCATCGAATTCATATTTCGCAATTGTATCTAATAAAGTAACGGTTTGCAATGCATTTCTACTGGCATTTTTACCTTTCTGCTCTACCACTTTACCTTGATCGATAGATTCTTGAACGGAACCAACGATTAATCTTTCGCCAATTCTTTCTACCATTTTATCGCGGTAATCGATTGTTTCCTGAAAGTTATGACCTGTATCAATATGAACTAAAGGAAAAGGAAATTTTCCCGGACGAAAAGCTTTTTCTGCCAAACGAACTAAAGTAATTGAATCTTTACCGCCAGAAAATAACAAGGCAGGTTTTTCAAATTGCCCCGCAACTTCACGTAAAATGTGAATTGCCTCGGCCTCTAATTCATCTAAATAATCAAAATTATATGTACTCATACTTTATTGTTGTCTTTTTTGTTGTCATTGTGATGACTCTAAAAACCTCACCCTATCAATGTTTGGGCTTTGGCTTTTTTTTTGCTGTCCCTCTCCCTGAAGAGAGGGATTTCAGTTTTGTGCTTCGGCTAATGCAAACCTACTGTCTAACAATTTCCCTCTCCCGATAGCTATCGGGATCAAGGAGAGGGATGCAGTGAACCGCGTCAAGTTCTGCCTTGCAAATGGTGAGGTTTTCTGCTATTTGAAAGAAACACCCCGCCCTACGGGCACCCCTCTAAAAGAGGGGAATTACAGGGTGCATAGACATCCCATCGCCATGGTTCGTGTCTCCACGAACCGTTTATTTAATTCCTCCCCCAACCCCTCAAAAGGGAGATACTCCTCAGAGTTTAACTTCACCACTGGTTAAAGCAAATCGCTATCTGCTTTGGTTTTTAGTCTTTTACCTTTTCAACCGCTGTAGCATGCAAGCCACATTCTTTTTTACTTTGATCTTCCCACCACCATCTTCCGGCTCTAAAATCTTCTCCGGGTTGTACTGCTCTTGTACATGGTGCGCAACCGATACTTGGAAAACCTTTATCATGTAGCGTGTTATAAACAATGTTGTTTTCTTTGATATAACTTTTAACATCATCTAGCGTCCAATCGAATATTGGATGAAATTTGATCAATTGATTTCCTTCATCCCATTCTAGATCATGCATATCTTCACGATTTGCACTTTGATCGGCTCGAATGCCAGTAATCCAAATTTCGTTCCCTTGAAGTGCTCGCTTCAAAGGTTCGATTTTACGAATGGAGCAGCATTCTTTTCTGTTTTCTACCGACTCATAAAAACTATTTGGTCCTTTTGTATTGACCAGATCCTGCAATAATTCGTTTTTAGGATAGTAGGCATGAATTGGCTTATTATAAATTTCTAAAGTACGGTTCCAAACATAATAGGTTTCAGGAAATAAGCGACCGGTTTCCAAGGTAAAAACCTTAATTGGGATATTATTTGCAAAAATTAAATGTGTTACCGCCTGATCTTCCCAGCCAAAACTGGTTGAAAAGATTATTCTATCGGCATATTTATCTGCCAAAAATTTTAACTTATCTATAGTGGTCAACCCTGATAGTTCTTGTTTTATCACCTCTAGATTCTCCATCACTTAAATCAATTTTAATATAAACACAATTACGCTGCGCAAGCTAACAATCATAACAATAATTCCAACTGCCACCATAATGGTTTTAGCAGAAATTTTGTTTGAAACCTTTGCCGCTATTGGCGATGCTATAGCACTACCAATAATTAAGCCTAAAACAGCTTCCCAATGTTTACCACCCAACATGGTGAAAAATGTTAACGAGCTTAATGTTGCAATAAAAAAACGACTAATTTTAACGGTTCCCAAAGAGAATAACGGGTGCCTTCCACCTGCAATTAAACTAGATAAAACGATTGATCCCCATCCGCCGCCAAATGCAGCATCAATAAAACCACCAACGAAACCAAGCAATCCAATTTTTTTAATTTTTTCACTTGCTTTTTTTCTTCGGATATTGAAAGCTTTCATCAAGATTACGCCACCCAAAAACAAGGTGTAAACTGCAACAACAGGTTTTACATAAGAACTGTAATGCTCTAGAGAGGATAAAATATAAGCCCCTAAAACAGCGCCAATTATTGCAGGAAGAATTAATATTTTGAATAATTTCCAGTTAACATTTCCCATTCTATAGTGCATCCAACCGGCAATACCATTACTCATCACTTCGGAAATGTGGATGGCCATACTTGCAGATGCAGGCGGTAAGCCCATTGCTAAAGAGAAAGATGCAGTGGTTACACCATATGACATTCCGATAGCCCCATCAATTAAAGCAAAAACAAAACCCGCACCCAAAAACCAATAAAATAAAGGATCGATATTGATTAGGAAAGTTTGAAATTCTGGCTCGGTGTTCCACAAAGAGAAACCAATGGCACCGATTAGCAAAACCGCTGCAACCCAAATTAACCACTTAATGTTTCGTTCGGCAAAACTCTTTTTAGGGTTAATTAAACTTTGAGTAACCTTATTTAACTTCTTAACTTTCGCTGAAAAATCACCATTTAAAGTTTGCCGCAGGGCACTCATATTTTGCAAGGTCTCATCAAGCTCAGCCGGAATTCCCTCGTTCAAGATCTGCTTTAATCGCTTTGCGATGGTTGGAGATTTTCCATTGGTCGAAATCGCAATTTTAAGATCTCCTTTTTGAACGATAGAACCCAAGTAGAAATCGCATAAATCTGGCTTATCGGCTACATTAATGAGCAGGCCGCGTTCATGTGTAACCACTCTAATCTCTTCGTTTAAAATTATGTTATTTGTAGCGGCGAAAACAATGTCGATATCATTCAAGTCATCAACATCGAAACTTTTTTGCTTTACTTTTATTAGCGGATAATTTGCGATAAGTGTATAAACCTCTGGTGAAATAATTTCTGCAACAATCGTAATTTTTGCGTGATGACTGTTGTTTACAATTGCCGTTAATTTCTCCAGACCAATATTTCCTGCACCAATTAATAATGTACGGAGCTTGTTCAGTTTTATAAAAACTGGAAATAGCTGATTTCCTTTTTCCTCATCAGAAAAAGTTTCCGCATTATTTTCTTGATTAGGAGATAGCTGCATATTGTTTAACTAAAGTTTTAAACGATGGATGAAGGGAAACCACTTCTCCAAATATTAACAGTGCTGGGGCTTTAACATTTTCTTGTGCCACTAAATTTTCAATGGTATCTATTATTCCTACCACTAATTTCTCATCCTCAGCCGAGCCATTTTGAACCACAGCCGTTGGCAAATTACCTTTACCAGCAGCTTTAAAAATTTCTACAATTTTAGATAATTTTTTCAATCCCATCAAAACAACTACAGTCGCATTTGATTGCGCCGCATGATAAATATCATTTGATACCTCACCAGAAGTTGTTGTGCCTGTAATTACCCAGAAACTTTCGCTCATTCCGCGGTGCGTAACCGGAATTTGCTGTAAACCTGGAACGCCGATTGAACTCGAAATACCTGGAATTACACTTACCGGAATGCTATAAGACGCCGCGTAATCCAATTCCTCATATCCTCTTCCAAAAACAAATGGATCGCCACCTTTTAACCGCACAACATGCCCGTAATTTAATGCGTAATCAATCATTAATTTATTGATGGTATCTTGAGGGTAAGAATGTTCTCCAGAGCGTTTACCTACATAAACTTTAATCGCATCAGCTGGAGCATGTTCCAATAATGCTTCATTTGTTAAAGCATCATACAATACCACATCAGCTGTTTGTAGTGCCTTAACACCTTTTAGCGTAAGTAAATCAGGATCGCCCGGACCAGCGCCTAAAAGTGTAATTTTTGATTCTTTATTTTGATTAATCATAATTTTTTAAATTATTGAATGAGTGCTTTTTGAATGAGTGAATTAAAAGCGTTTGGCATATTACGTTTGGCGCTTAAAAAGTTTTCAAATCTCATATCAAATCTCTCAAATCTACTTCACTGCTACTGCTCTTTTTTCCTTAATCTGGCTTAAAAAAGCATCAGCCTCGTTAAAATATTTCTCTGCAAATTCTGCTGTCGGTTCGTTTTTGTTGATTTGCAAAACCAAATCTGAAAAGTTTGTCGGCAAATCGAATTCGCCCGTTTCTACATAGTGATTATCAAACTCTCTGATTACGCCAACTTGTGTACTGCTGTTTACATTTTTATCCAAAAGCAATGCTTTTGCTGCACTAACGAATGTGCTGTAAGTATGATAAATAGCATCAGCATAAGCTTTTTTCTCTAGATTTTGTTGTGCCCATCCAAATTTCTCGTCAGACTCTAACAATAGCGTAGCTACCAAATCTATTACCACACCGGCACATTCTCCAACACCAATGGCCGTTGCAAATTGCTCTACATGCCCCCAATCTACAAATTCCTCATCCTGAAGATTGGTTAAATCTGCCAATGGTTTCAACAGTTGATAAAAATGATCTTTACCCTTTCTATCATAATACTGATGGAAGTTTTCATCTTCTAAGTTATTGGCTTTGAAATCATTTAAAATGAAATGCAAAACGCTAGTTGCTCTTTTCGATGGAACTTTAATTACACGTTCTGCAACTCTACCAACACCGTTTCCAACTGTTCCCCCACCAAGCATAACCTGCACTGCGGGAACAACTTTTCCATCGGCTTTAACAGAACTTCCATGAAAACCAATTTCTGCCAAACCATGCTGACCGCAAGAATTCATACAGCCACTTATTTTTATCTTGATGTTTTTCTCATAGATTAATTCTGGAAAATCGGTATAAATTACATCTTCCAAAACTTCAGCCAAAGTCATTGAATTGGAGATCCCCAAATTACAGGTATCAGTTCCTGGACAAGTGGTTATATCTGCCAAACTATCAAAGCCTGCGGTTGTATAACCAATTTTATTTAAGGACGAATACAATGAAGGCAACGCTTCTTTGCGTACAAATTTTAATAACAAGCCTTGATTTTGAGTAATCCTGATTTCATCAGCAACGTAAAGTCTAATGGCATCTACAAAAGCACGAGCTTTGTCTGTTTTAATATCGCCAACCTGAACTTTAACGTAAACGCCATAAAATCCAGCTTGTTTTTGTTCCACTACATTTGTAGCCAACCAATGCTTATAATGGGTTTCGTTTAAGATTTCAACCTCGGTATAATTTTGCTCTAAAGGCAAAATGGGCTGAGGAACTGTTGTGGTGTCTATTTTGAAAGTTTTCACTTTATTGGCAATACGCTCTTCAGCAACCAAACGTAAAACTTCATCTAAACCCAATTTTTGAACTAAATATTTTAAGCGAGCCTTGTTTCTATTGGTACGTTCACCGTAACGATCGAAAACACGTAGAACCGATTCGGTGAAAGGAATCAATTGATCTTCGGGCAAAAATTCGTGAACGGCATTGGCCAGAAAAGGTTGTGCACCCAAACCACCTGCAAATAGAACCTTAAAGCCACGTTCACCATTTTCATCAATTTTTGGAATAAATCCTAAATCATGAATGTAACTAAAAGCTGTGTCCTTATCGCTTGATGAGAATGAAATCTTGATCTTTCTGCCCATTTCCTGGCAAATCGGATTCCGTAAAAAGTATTTGAAAACTGCGTGTGCATAAGGCGAAACATCGAAAGGTTCATCGGCATCAATTCCAGAATTTGGTGATGCAGTAACATTCCGAACGGTATTTCCGCAAGCCTCGCGAAGCGTAATATCATCTTGCTCTAGCTTTGCCCAAAGCTCTGGTGTTCTATCTAAACTTACATAGTGCAATTGAATATCCTGACGGGTTGTTAAGTGAAGGTTTCCACTTCCATATTCATCAGCAATATTGGCAATGCGCAAAAGTTGCTTAAAGGTTACTTTTCCAAAGGGCAACTTAATGCGAATCATTTGTACGCCTGGCTGTCTTTGTCCGTAAACTCCACGAGCTAAACGTAAACTTCTAAATTTCTCATCGTGAATGGTTCCATCGCGAAAAGCCTTAATCTTATTCTCTAAATCGATAATGTCCTGCTCGACAATATTGTTTTCGAGTTCTGTTCTGAAACTTTGCATATGTGTTGTTAGCTTTATTCAAAAAATGCCTCTCTTTTACTGAGAAGCATCCAATATTTTATACCTATAAATTATTAAAATACCCTCTTCTACTTTGTTTTACAACAATAGCACATCATGTGGGTAGAAATTTGATTCTGTATAAAACTGAAGTTCATCTGCCAAATATATAAAGTATATAGGAATAGTCGTAATTTTTATTAAAAAAGATTATTTAATGACTTTATTGGGAATTCTTAATAAAGAAAATTTAATATACTGTCGTCATTGCCATGCAGATAATTTGCAAAGCAATCTGTTTGAAACAAACGGATGAATTAAATTTTCAATTAGCCAGAGTTGTAGGATTGCTTCGTGCCTCGCAATGACGAGAAATCTAGATTTTAAAGATTATCGATTCCTAGCTTTAGGGTATCTTCTCTACCAATTACATCAGCAATGCTGGTTTCGGTTAAAACCTTAAGTGTAGCATCTCTAACATCGATAAATGCACTTCTAATTCCACAAGTTTTTTCATCTACGCATTCATCACATTTATGATAAAAATTTAAACTGGCACAGGGAACCATCGCAATTGGACCATCAGTAACTCGCATTACGTGTACCAATAAGATTTCTTCTGGTTTTTTGTTCAAACTGTAACCACCTCCAGCACCTTTTTTACTATATAAAAAGCCTGCGTTACGTAAATCTAAAAGAATTTGTTCTAAGAATTTTTTAGGGATATGCTCTTCCTCTGCAATTTTCGAGATTTGCATTGGCGGTTTTTCTATATTTTTGCCAAGTGCAACAAGTGCTTTGATGGCGTATTTTGTTTTTTTGGATAGCATATTTGCACAAAGCTAATAAAAGTATGTAATATATAAAACAAGCGATAAATACAACGATTAACAGTAAATATTTATTGACGTACAAAAATTACTGCAATTCTTTATATTTATCTAAAAAACAACTTTTAATGCTAAAAAATATCAGTCTATTAAATATTGGGAATCGTAAAATTAGCATCGAATCAAAGTTGTTCGCAGTTCTTTGCTTATGCCTGGTTATTGTTTCTGCCATTAGCATAATTTGCAATTTAATTTTAGGATTAACCTGGCTAAATAACTTATTAATTATTTTCTACATTATTGTTCATTCCACGTTTTACTATTTTGCACTACAAGATAAAATTTCGGAAAACGGCCGATTTTGGTATTTCATTTTCAATTGCATAACCATGTTTCCATCGTGGTTTTTAAATGGAGGCTCACTTGGCTCTACACCAGTTTTTTTAATATTTTATTTAAGCGTTGCGATTCTCTCGCTTTCAAAAAAATTTCAATTATTATTTGTCTTTTTTTTTATTGCTACTGCTGGATCTTGCATTGTTTTAGAGCATATTTTTCCATCATTAATTACTCCCTACCCAAATGATTCTGCTAGAAATTTCGATTTAATTTTCGCTTTCTTGAATATTTCTTTCATGATGATTTTCATGTTAATCGTGTACAGAAAAGTATCAGATTATGAACGTTTTCTTTTAACGAAAAGTAAACAACGCTTGGAAATGTCTCAACAAGAACTGTTAATTGCCAAAGAAGAGGCAGAATCTTCTACCAAGGCTAAATCGAGATTTCTGGCCAATATGAGTCATGAAATTAGAACACCATTAAACGGCATAACTGGTGCATCTGAACTTTTAAAATTAACTAAACTGGACACCGAGCAATCCGAACTTTTAAATACTTTGCAGGCAAGTAACAGTATCATGATTGATATTGTGAATGATTTACTCGATATTTCACGAATTGAAGCGAATAAAATGGAAATCCATAACCATCCATTTGAATTTAGAAATTGCATTAAAGATGCGGAAGATATTGTAAAACCTCTTTTCAGCAAGAAGAATATAAGCTTAATTCTAGAAGTAGAATCGACCACGCCAGAATATATTATTACAGATGAAATTCGATACAAACAAATCATAATCAACTTATTAAGCAATGCCGTCAAGTTTACAGAATCAGGATATGTTAAGCTGATTGTAAAATATTCTATTCAAAATGGCAGAGGCTTTCTTACTTCCATATTAAAAGATACAGGAATCGGAATTGCCGAGGAGGATATAAAAAAACTTTTCTTACCTTTTTCTCAAATTAACCCAACCATTACCAGAAAATTTGGTGGAGCCGGCTTAGGCTTACTTATTTGCAGGAAACTTGCAGAAATGATGGGCGGAGAAATTGCTGCTGTAAGCCAAATAAATGTGGGTTCTGCATTTACTTTTACAATTCCGGTAGAAGCCTATCATACAAGTTTGTTAGCCAAAAACACAAACCTTATTCCAAATAAAAATAATCTTCCCATAGCTGGAATGCGCATTTTAATAGCTGAGGATAATGTTTTTAATCAGATTGTAGTTTCAAAAATGCTTCAAAAATCTGGTTATAAATATGAGATTGCCAATAATGGCGTTGAGGCTGTAGAAAAAGTAGATGAGGAACATTTCAATATAATTTTAATGGATATGCAAATGCCAGAAATGGATGGCTTAACCGCAACATCAGAAATTTTGAAGCAATATGAATCAAGAAACGTTCAGCCTCCTGTTATAATTGGATGCAGTGCCAATGCCATGCAAACGGATAAAGATGCTTGTTTAAATGCTGGAATGAAAGATTTTTTGGCAAAACCCTTTACACTTGATGATTTAAGATCGGTAATGATTAAGTGGACTAAAGCGAATTAACATTAATCAAACAACAGTCAAAATACGTAAACCACAGCTTACAAGCATTTTAATCTGCGTTTAAAATCTAATTTTACTTAAATTTTAATTGCATTTTTTAATGAAAAGACTCAGTTTATTACCAATCCTCATAATTACCCTATTATTTTTAGCGCTTAATGCTTACGTTTTATCTGGCTTAAGCACCTTAAATAGTTCTACATATTTAAGTCCTATTTTTTGGATTTTCATTGTTGGCTTAACCTTTACGCTTTTTTATGCCATCCAACAAATGCGGATTCAAGGCATGAATCGTTTTTTTCAGATTGTTAGTCACGCCTTTTTAATTGTTTTTGTTGCGGAGTTTGTTTTTGCTTTATTTCTGCTCTTGGGCGATTTCTATAGATTTGTTTTAGCACTTACCTCAAATTTCCAAGCTGAAGGTTATCATTGGCTAACAAGAAGCAATTATTGGGTAGATATTGCTTTTGTAATGTTCTGCTTAACCATTGCTTTGTTTGCTTACGGAATTACCCAAGGGAAATATGCGTACCGAGTGATTAAGCATACTTTATATTTTGATGATTTACCATCAAATTTTGATGGCTTTACTTTAACTCAAATCTCTGATGTACACGCCGGAAGTTTTACAAATCCAAAAGCGGTACAGAAAGGAATTGATATGATTAATGCTCAAAAGAGCGATCTATTTGTTTTTACAGGTGATTTGGTAAACAATGCTTCAGAAGAGATTAAACCTTATATTGGCCATTTCTCGCAAATTAAAGCACCTTTCGGGCAATTCTCTGTTCTAGGAAATCACGATTATGGCGACTATGTAAAGTGGCCATCAGAGTTGGCTAAAACTCAAAATCTCCAACAATTAAAAGATTATCATAAAGAACTGGGATTTAGATTGCTGTTGGATGAGCACGTAGAATTAACCAAAGGTGATCAAAAAATTATTCTTGCCGGAATAGAAAACTGGGGAATAGGTTTTGGAGAACGTGGCGATTTGAAAAAAGCATTACAGAACACATCTGTTGATGATTTCAAAATTCTTTTATCTCACGATCCTTCTCATTGGGATGCCCAAGTTAAAAACAATCCTTCAAAAATTCAGCTTTCTTTAGCGGGCCATACCCACGGGATGCAGTTTGGAATAGAAGCCTTCGGAATTAAATGGAGTCCAGTAAAATATCGTTACAAACATTGGGCGGGTATCAAAACCGAAAACGGAAGATATCTTAATGTAAACAGAGGTTTTGGCTTTCTTGGCTTTTCTGGTCGGATTGGTATTTGGCCAGAGATTACAGTAATTGAATTAAAGAAAAAATGATTAGAAGATTATTGAAGGCCTAAATATTGGTACGTGAAGACACGGACCAAGGATTCAGTATTGATGTTTGATCAACAACCATAAAGAATAAAATCTTATCTTGTTTTTTTAAACCAATCTAAGCATGAGATCAATTCTTTTTATTCTCTTTTCTGCATTTTTTTTTCAAACGCCAACCATAGAGAGCGATAAAAATCGATGGAAACCCTATTACGTAGATGTTGCTCCTGCTAAAATTGCCGATCAATGGTTTTTGCCTTTCGAGGGTGGAGACCGCAAAAATGTAAAAAACTTAAAAATCATTAGCATTTTTGGCGATCATCGCGATAGCTTTTTAAAAGGCCATATTCACACCGCTATAGATGTTAATCCGGCAAAGCCGAAAGATAAATTAGTAAGTGTATTTGCAATGGCAAATGGCGTTGTTTGCTCTATCCATTTAACAGAAAACCAACGTACCGTTGTTATAAAGCACCAACTGAAAAATGGAACCATTATGTTTACAACCTACAAACACTTAAAGGAAGTTTACGTAAACTCTGGTCAGCAGGTTAATGAACACACTAAACTAGCAAGATTATTTACGCCTGCGGAAAGCAAAAAATATGGTGGAGACTATCATCACCTTCACTTAGAGATTAGAAAGAAGTTTGATGATTACGGCTGTGCAAGCTGGCTTACCATGAACAAAACACAATTGAATGAAAGGTATTATAACCCTCAAATCTTTATTAAGGAATACGTAAAATAAATTAAAAAAGCTGTTGTGCTACCATAAACTGGAATACACAACAGCTTTTAATTAGTTTGAATTACAATCTTCTGCTGATACTCCATCTGCAGACAAAACCTTTACAGGTAGTGTAATTGCCGGACAAGGAACACTTTCTTCTTCGCCATCTTTATAATGGTATTTTACATAGAAAATTTTCCCTGGAACTTTAAATTTTTCAGGAACGTTAAGCAATGCAGCTTGATAATCGATTACATCTCCATTACTATCTAATATTGGCGTAGCATCTTTATTTTTAGCTGTAAAGCTCACTAAAGAAGCATCTTGATTTGGACAATAAGCGGAAATGTATTTTACTTGATAGCACATTTTTGTTTGAACATCTTTTTCGCATGAAAAGTGTAAGACAACAAAAAGTAGCAAAATGGAAAGAATTGAGAGCCTCTTCATAATAATTGGGTTACTTGCTTTGATTAGTTTGTAAAGATTAATAAACGTTTTAATTCTATAAAGGATGATATGTGGAAAGGTTCAAAACCGTTACAGAAAGGTGTTTTTACTTGATAAGAATTTTAAGATTATCTTTTTAATGATTAATAAGTGAGCTTTGGTTTTCCATTTTCGCAAGCCACGCCTTTTGGCGCCACAATAATTGCACAAGGCCCCATAGCATTATATTTCTCATTATAAATAGCTTCTTTTTCTGTAAATAATTTTATCTTTTCAAAAAGGGCTTTCTCATCAACCTTTGAAGAATAGGCAATAAATCCTGATGCTCCACCACAAGGTCTTGATCCAACCTCTACAAACTTCCATTCGCCAGCATTTTCACATGGATATTGATGTGCTTGCTTTTCTATATCCGAGTAAAGTACTTTGAGAATTTGTTCATCGACGCTTTTAGTCCTCAGGCCAGGCTCTTTGCAGGTAAAAAACAAAGCCGAAAACATAGCCATTGTAATGAAGAGCAACAAAAAGGTTTTAGCGTTTGGTTTCATAAGTAATAATTTATTTCTAAAACGAATGATACTGCGGAAACGCTACACTAAAAATAAATTAAAACAAAAAGCTCTAACAAATTAATGCTAGAGCCTATTGCTAAAACCATTTGTGTATTTGAAATTAGTTTTTCTTCAAGATTAAATATTGATAAGGTTGCAACGTAAGCTGAGTAGCTAGGGCAACATTATCCAAAGTAAGTGCATTTTTCCAAGTTGTATTTTGTAAAGTTGCAGGCAAAGCGTAATTAATTGCCGTGGCCCTAGCATTAACTAAGATAACAACATCATCCGTTCCAGAAACTTTTTCATAAGCAATAATGTCTGTATTATTAAAAACTGTTAGCGCTCCTCTTTTTACAGCTTCGCTGGTTTTTCTAAATGCAATTAGCTTTTTATATTCATCAAGCATATCTGGATTTGTGGTCCAATCAATTGCATCTTTGTAAAAAAAATCAATCTTTTTAGGGCAACCAACCTCCTGTCCATTGTATAAAAGCGGCGTTCCATCCATTGTACTGGCCAAAACGAATGCAGCTAAAGCACCTTGCTTACCCTTATAAATGGTTATTGCACTTCCATCAGAAGATGTAACATCGTGGTTGGTAATGTATCGCAATTTGTAACTTCCACTAACCAAGGTATTATTTTCATTGGTATTGGTTGCAAAAATGGAGCTTGGTGCTTGCGTATCAGCAAAAATCCCCTTTAAAGTGTTGTAATAATCAAAGGCATAATTGAGTTGGAAACCTGCTGTTAATTGTTCTTTTTTACTTCCTTCACCCAATAAAATCAGCTTTCTGGTATCGAATTTTTTTAGCGTATCTAGAGCTTGTTTCCAGAAATCTGTTGGCACAAAATCTGCCGCGTCAAATCTATAAC
Organism: Pedobacter fastidiosus; assembly: GCF_014306625.1. GTDB lineage: Bacteria > Bacteroidota > Bacteroidia > Sphingobacteriales > Sphingobacteriaceae > Pedobacter > Pedobacter fastidiosus. Next base: position 212,869 of record NZ_JACRYL010000004.1, on the reverse strand, counting down.
CATCTACATTAGCCGTTAAAACCCAATATTTCATTGCCCTAATCATTGCTTTGCGCATATCTGCATTATCGTAATTTAAGGCAGCCACATCATTCCAATTTGTACCTGGCGGGATTATTATATTTCCATTTGCATCTTGTTTGTACCAAGCCTTATTGCTAATCCATGCGTTATCCCACGAAGTATGATTTGCAACCCAATCTAAAATTACGGCAATATCTCTCTTATGTGCCTCTTCAACTACCAGTCTCAAATCATCCAAAGTACCGAATTCTGGATTTACGGCGTTGTAATCTTTAACCGCATAAGGGGAGCCTAAGCCGCCTGCCGATTTTAATTGCCCAACGGGATAAATTGGCATTAACCAAATTACATTTATGCCCAAACTTTTAAGATTATCCAAGCGATCTTGCAAACCTTTTAAATTTGCCTGCTGACTAAAAGAGCGAAGATTTACCTCATAAACCACTGCATCTAGAGTATTCGGCACCTTTGCAAATGGTGTTCCATAAGCTACAGGATCTTTATAACCATCTGTCGGCGTTACAATTGGTGGCGTTGGTGTGGGCGAATCAGGTCCAGATTTTTTGCATTGAACAGCCGAAATAGTAACTAGAAAGAGTAGCGATAATATTTTCATTCGGGTACGGATGTTTGTGAGTTTCATATTTCTTATTCTTAATAATTTATTAAAATGCTTCCTGCTTCATTTTTAATCAAAAAAAATTTTATTAAACAGTTTTCAGGTGGATATGGGTTAGCTTGAGGATCGGTATTGTTTGCAGCGCCCATCCAAGCAAACTTACTTGTAGTGTAATCGATTTTTTTGTTCTCAATTTTAAATCCAGATGTACTTTCAAAACCATGGAAAGCGAGTTTTATAAATTTAAACTGGCTCTTGTAATCTCCTTCTACTTGGTTAAAATTGATCAGTTTTTTTACTGGATCAAAAGTAATTAGGCGTTTATAAAAGCCACCTTTTTCATAATTATAGCTTTTGCCATCATCTTCGTAATACACGAAACTATTTGCAACATCGCCTTTATAAATATGAATGGTCAACGTATCCGTGGGTTTTTCACCAGTATTTTGAATCAACGATTGTTGTGGAATAATGCTTCCTCCCTTTACAAAAACAGGAAGTTTATTGGCGTTCAACTGAATAATTTTCTCTTGATTTCCAGCCAATTTTGCATCGGTAAATAAATCGTACCAATTACCTGTCGGAAAATAAATTTTACCATATTCTTTACTGCTTTCAAATGGCGCAACCATAAAGGCGTTTCCAAACTCATATTGATTTTGAAACTGAGCATCCAAAATTTTAGGATCGTGAGTATAATTAATTGCCAATGAACGCATTATTGGTAATCCACTTTGCGTGGCTTCATAAAAATTTGAGTATAAATACGGCAACAACTGGTAACGTAAACTGATGTAATTGCGAGCAATATCTAAAACATCTTCACCAAAGCTCCATGGTTCTGATGATTTGGTATTCAAAGCTGTATGATTTCTGTAGTAAGGCGTAAATGCCCCCAATTCGATCCATCTTGTATATAATGCTGGAGTTGGATTTCCGGTAAACCCGCCAATATCCATTCCCGAAAACGCAACGCCACTTAAGCCCAAACTATTCATTAAACGCACACCTGCAAGCATATGATCATCTTCTGCCCGATTATCACCAGTCCAGATTGCGGTATAACGTTGCAACCCAGCATAACCAGAACGCGTTAAAATAAATGGCCGTTCTTTAAATTCTTCTTTGGCTCCTTCATAACTCGAACGGGCCATTTGCAAACCATAAACATTGTGTGCCTGTAAGTGACTTGTTTGTTTTCCATCGTAATCAAATAGCACATTATCTGGCATTTTTTGTCCCCAAGTCGCAATTTCATTCATATCGTTCCAGATGCCACTTACACCAGATGCCGAAAAGAATTTAACTTCATTGCGCCACCAAGCCCTTCCTTTTATGCTTGTAAAATCAGGAAAATTACACCAACCCGGCCAAACCTGACCTGTGTAGGGTTCTCCATCTAGATATTTAATGTAGATATTATCATTAATACCTCGTTCATAAGCACCTGCGCCTTTTTCTACCTTAATTCCAGGATCTACAATTACAGTTGTTTTAAAACCCAATTTATTTAAATCGGTATTCATTTTCAATGGGTTTGGAAAACGATCTTTATTCCATGTAAAGAGCTTGTAAGCGTCCATATAATGAATGTCCAAAGTAATTCCATCGGCAGGAATCTTCTTCTCTCTTAATGTGTTTGCAATGCGCATCACTTCGGCCTCTGGATAATAACTATATCTATTTTGCTGATAACCAAGCGACCACATCGGAGGCAAAGGCATTCTTCCTGTTAAATAAGTATAAGAACGGATAATATCTGCTACCTTTTTATGGTAGATAAAATAATAGTTTAGTTCTCCTCCTCTCGCACCGAAAGATGAAAAACGATTGTTGCTTGCTCCAAAATTAAAATCAGATTGATATGTATTATCTAAAAACAACCCATAGTTTAGCCCATGGTGCAAACCAATGTAAAATGGAATAGTAGAGTATAGTGGATCAGCAGTAACCGCGTAGCCATAAACGTCACTGTTCCAATTAGTATAGCCGTTTCCTTTGCGATCTAAATTTCCAGTTTTTTCTCCTAAGCCCACAAAATGTTCATCAGCCTGCATTTTTTTATAATTAGTAACTGATGATGAAACCCAAGAGGTGGTTAACCCTTTTTCATCTTCATTGATTACTTTTCCATCCAAAGTGTAAAATGCTATACTGAAAGGTTTTTTCTGGATAACGGCTTTCAAAGAATCTGTGGTGATGCTTATCTCTTGATCATTTTGTGTGATCACGGATTTTACATCTAACGGTTTCCCGACAACTGCATACGAAAAATCAGCATCTAATACTTTCTGATCTATCCTAACTCTGATTACGGATGAGGAATAGACACTTATTTTAGCGAAGGCATTATCTAAAGTAATGTCTACATCCTGTTTCCCAATTTTTACATCCTTTACTTGCCCAATTTGTATAACGGGTTTAGTTTGACTAAAAGCAGAAAGCGAAAAAACAAGTGCGAATATGAATTGGTAGAATATATTTCTAAATTTCATTTTAAGAATTTAAAAAGGAAGAACGAGAACTTTTAATTTCGTTCTTCCTTGTACGAATCTAATTTTTAACTACCGTGTACAAATATTTGTTGGCTGTAGCTTGTTTAAAATCAATAGTGATGGTGTAATTTCCATTTGCGGTAATGGTGATGGCATCGTTGGTTTGAATTAATGTGCCTGTAAAAGCATTTACATCTGCCGGACCAAAATTGATATCCCAAACATTATTTGCTCTGAATTTTAGCGCACCTGCCACCAAGTTTGCAGTAACTTTCCAAACGCCATTGGTTTTATCATAAGTCATTGGTGTAGAATTGTCCCAAACGCCTGAAGTTGCAGAACCGATAATTCCGAAAGATTGGATTAAAGCGGTAGAATAAGTTAAGTTTTTGGTATCTACATTAAGTTTGTAATAACCTGGTGCGCTAACTGTTACACCACCAGCAAGACCATCGGTTGTTAATTTACCAGCGCCACCATCACCATAATTAATATGGTTCCAATCCGCAGCAGAGGTAAATTTAAATTGATCGGCCACACTCATATAAACAAAACCTTCATATTTAGAGTCGGCTACGAAACGAATAAACGGCGCAACATCTGGTGCCCAATTTTGGTAAGCTCCAGGAACAAATAATTTATCTGGCGCCAGCTCTTTATACGTTGTAACCGAAATTTTAATTGGTACCGAAGTGATTTTGTTGTTATTACTTAAAGTTGCGGTAACTCTAATTTCTACATCTGATTTTGCATTTGCAGTTAGATTTAGAACATTTAGCAAAGTAGTATTTAAACTCCCAAGCGACATAGAAACTGAATCGGCGTTTGAGTTACCAATATTTACGGCGCTTGCAAAATTTTTGCCAGCAGCATCTAGCTGAACCGTATAATTTAAAACCACAGCCACGCCAAAATCTGCCTTTTTCCATTTTACTTTAAAGGCTTTTGTGGTATCGGGAGCAGTAATTACAATTGCTGAAGCATTTACCGGAATCGTTATAATTGGTGCACCAACATTGGTTTTTATTGTTGCAACAATGTTATTATCCTTTTTGCAGGCTGTAAAAGCAGTTACAAAAAATAGGATGAAATATATTAATCTTTTCATGATTGGGAGATTTAATAACCTGGATTTTGAACTAAATTTGTGTTAAGCAATAAATCTGAAGCAGGAATTGGGAAAATGTTGTAGCGGGCATCAGTGCCTGTTCCAGTTATAACATTCCCTTTCCAATCCCACAGTAAGCCACTGCCAGTAAATTTTCCAAAACGGATTAAATCTGTTCTTCTATGGCCTTCCCAATAAAGCTCTCTTCCGCGTTCATCCAACAAGAAATTTAGATTTAATTGCGCAGTAGAAATATTTCCTGATGTATTTCCATAGGCTCTGGTGCGCAAATCATTAATTAGTTTTAAAGCTTTAACAGCATCGCCACCTGCTCCACCACGAACTGTTGCTTCAACGTAGTTTAAATAAATTTCGCCCAAGCGAATCAAAGGAAAATCGGTATCTGCAAAGGTGCTATTCGAGCCAACAGCGCCTGTTGAAGTTATATTTTTAAACTTTGCAGATATATATCCTTCTGTAAAAATTGTTGGATGCGTTATCGTTAATGTCTGATTTTTAGTGTAGAAAATCGCTCTTTTATCTGTCGCTCCAGATGGATCAGCAAATTTAGAAGTCACAAAAGAACTTGTCATTCTGTTTCCTGCCCAACCTCCAGAAGCAATTCCATAATCGTTTGCAGCATCTTGAGAACCTCCAACTCCAGCGTGAATAATAAATGTCATATCGCCATAACTTCTCGAGTTAGTTCCATCACAAGCAATAGGCATTATTATTTCTTGCCTATATTTATGGTTATCAGCCAAAAACAATTGCGGATAACTCGCATTTAAGGCATATTTTCCAGAGTTTAAAATCTCGTTGGTATAGGTAATACAATCGGTATACCTGGCTTGGCCTGTGTAAACTTCAGCGTTTAAATATAATCTACTCAATAATGCCCATGCAGCAGCCTTATCAGCTCTTGCGTATTCGTTTGTTCCGGCATCAGCCAATGCTGGCAAAATTGCTTTTAACTCACTTTCTATATAGGCGAATAATTCGGCTCTTTTAATTTGTTTTGGCAAATAAGCACCTGGTTTATCAGCTTCAGTTACAAAAGGAACGTTAGCGTATAAATCCATTGCACACCAGTAAAAGTAAGCTCTTAAAAATCTTGCTTCTGCCTGATAGCGGGTTACATCTGCTTTTAGCGACCCATCTAAACCACTCATTTTATCGTTTACCGAACGGATATATTCATTGCAATAACTGATATTGATGAACAAACGCTGATACATCAGTTTTACGTAAGAATTCTGATCAGACCAATTGTGCCCATGATATTCTACCAAGCCACCATCGCCCCATGCGTTGATGCATTCGTCTGTAGTTGCTTCCTGTGCAGACCAATATTCTCTTAAAAAAGCTGTAGTGCCTTCATCTGGAGCAGAAATTTCTGCAGCACCGAATTCGCCCTTTTGCCCTGTTAATGAAAGTGTGGCGTATAATTTTGCCAAAAATTGTTTGTAAGATTCAGGACTATCGAATACCGTAGCCGAAGAAATAATTTTAGGATCTTTTGGTTTTACATCCAAATCCTTTTTACAAGCTGTAATCAGCGTTGCTGAAAGTAAAAATATGCTAAGTATTGATTTATGAAGTTTCATGTTTTCTTGATCTAATGATTAAAAATTACAGTTTAATCCTAATTGGTAAATCCTCGCTCGAGGGAAGAAATTGTTATCCAACCCTCCACTTATTTCTGGATCTAAGCCTTTATACTGTGTAACTACGAACACATTTTGAACACCGGCATTAAGACGGATTTTTAACTTATTTTTCACGTAAGTTGGTAAAGAATAGCCCAATGTAATGTTGTCCATACGGAAGAACGAAGCCTTCTGAATGTAATAATCAGATAAAACAGTTTGTTGAGCTGTAGTGAATTGGGTATCTTCTGCTGCTTTGGTTTGGTTAGATAGATAACCTAACGAAGAATATAAACCGCGATAAGTACTTCCGGCAGCAACATTATTGTAATTGTAATTTCCAAGACTTAATCTTCCAGAGAAACTAAAATCCCATTTTTTATAGGTCAGTTTCGAATTTATCCCCATTTGAACTGTTGGATCTGGTTTTTTATAGATATACTGATCGGCACTATTGATTATATTATCGCCATTTCGATCTACATAAGAATCTTCTACAGGTTTTCCATTTGCATCATAAATTTGCTGATACACAAAAAACGAGTTAATTGGCGAACCTACTTTTTGAGCTTGTATGGTTCCGGAGGTTGTTCCAGAAATTCCGCCCAATTGGATGATGTAATTCGGATCATCATTTAAAGCCAAACGTGTAATTTTATTCTTGTTATAACTGATATTATACCCTAATTGCCAGTTAAAATTTTCTTTCTGAATCACCACGGCATTTAAACTAAACTCTGCACCGCGATTTTCCATACTACCGATATTGGTTAAAACAGTAGCTGTAAAATTGGTTCCAACGGGAACGTTTACAATGCTTAATAAATCTTTCGTTTTACGGTAATAAACATCTAATGAACCTGTTAAGCGATTATTAAGAAAACCGTAATCTAAACCAATGTTCGATGTAGTAGTGCTTTCCCATTTTATGTTTGCATCATAACCATCAGGACGCAAAGTATTGTAAAATGTATTGCCAAACTGATATCTAGAAGTTTGATCGCTAATGGTGTATTTTGCTAAATAAGGATAGTTATTCCCATTATTCAAATCCTGCTGACCTGTAACTCCATAACCCAATCTTAATTTTAAATCGGATAAAGTATTGCTATTTTTAAGGAAGCTTTCTTCTTTAATTTTCCAGGTTAAAGCACCTGCAGGAAATAAGCCCCAACGTTTATCAGGCGCAAACCTCGACGTCGCATCATCACGAAGGGTAAAAGTTAAAAGGTATTTGTTTTTGAAAGTATAGTTTAATCGTCCAAATAAAGACAATAAATAGTATTCTGTTATGTACTCGTTAGGTGGTTGAATGGAAGTCATGGCTACATCAGATGATGTGCCTCCGCCCTCTCTGTAAAAATGCGACCAAGAATAACCACCAGTTACGTTAAATACACTTTCTATCGATTTAACATCCTTATTGTAGTTTAAATAAAAATCTACCAACTGGTTTTTTCGACTTTCATTGTAATTGCTTAACCGACCGCCAGCAACAACTGGAGTGTAAACCCACTGTGTATTGTCTTGAACGTTATTATGCCCAACCGATTTTTCGTAATCATAACCAAGGTTTAAGTTGGCATGCAAATCTGGAAAGAAATGAAGTTTATAATCAAATTGTGCATTCCCAATACTTCTTTTAACTACCGAAGTATTATCTGTTAAATCTAACATGGCAACAGGATTTGCAGTTGCTAAAGTTACCGGTGGGCCATTTGGAGTACGATCGCTTGTCCACGTTGTATAGCCTCTCCACCTTGTGTTACCATTAAAAACCGGTTGACTTGGATCATAATTTACAGCGTTGCCAACTGCGGCCTGTTCGGCAAAATTGTTGGTATTATATAATCCTTTTAGGTTTAAGTGAATGTTTAAATGATTTTGAAACAAACTCGGATCCAAGCCCAAAGCCAAAGTTGTACGGCTAAAATTATAAGTTTTTAAAACACCATCAGAATTGTTGTAACCTAAAGATAATCGATATGGAAGATTTTTGGCTGTTCCTGAAACACTTAAATTATGATCTTGCGCAAAAGCCTTTTGATAAATTTCATCCTGCCAATTTGTATTTGCCGAGCCCAATAAAGAAGTAATTGCAGTTTGGCCACCGTAAACTTTATTTACAACAGCTCTAAATTCATCGCCTGTGTAATTATCTACATACTTTGGCAAAACCGATAACGAAGTGGTTAAGCCATAATTTACCTGAAACTGTTTAGTACCTCGTTTTGTGGTGATTAATAAAACCCCATTTGATGCTCGAGCTCCATAAATAGCAGTGGCTGAAGCATCCTTTAAAACGGTGATATTCTCCACATCGTTAGGATTTATACTTGCCAAAATATTGGCAGAACCGCCCATTGGTGTATTATCTATCGGAACGTTATCAATTACAATTAATGGATCGTTACTGGCATTTAAAGATGCCCCACCGCGAATGCGAATGGTAGATGTATTTCCAGGTGCGCCACTATTTGAGGTAATTACAACTCCGGGCAGTTTACCCACGATTGCATCCTGAATAGAATTTACAGCACCTTTATTAAAATCTTTTGCGGTAACCACACTTAATGACCCTGTTGCATCGCTTTTGCGAATGGTTCCATAGCCAATAACAGCAACATCATTCAGTATTTGGGAAGATGGCTGAAGTTGAAAACTTAAATTTGTTGATGTGTTTACGGTTACCTGCTTTTCTAAATTATTGTAGCCAATAAAGCTTGCCACCAAGGTTTGCGAACCCGTTGGAACGCCAGAAAGTTTAAAATAACCGTTTACATCTGTAGCGGTTTTGATTGTTGTACCCTTTACAGTAATAATTGCTGAAGGTAGTGGGAGGTTCTTTTCGTCGTTTACTTGTCCTGTTACCACACCGTTTTGGGCGAATACCCAATTGGATAAGAATAACAAAAATAGCAGACACCAGTTCCTTAGGGAGTAGATCTTTTCCATTAGCTCAATATGTTTATAATTTGGTTTGTGGTGATTGAGTTGTTGCCCAATTCACAATTCAAAGAAACGAGGCTTTGAAATCAAAAACAATTTATCAAAAGCCGATATAGAAATTAAATGGAAAATACAAACGTTAAAAATCTGATTATCAATATATTAAATACCAATTAACATACTTGGAATATAGAACTAATATTAAGTGATATTGCTTTTTCATAAAAGAATAAACACGTCTAACAAAATTTTGCTTGGGTTATGCTGGAGAGAAATTTTATCATTCTTTGAGAAATACTTTAATTTTTTTTTAAGTTCTTCAACGCTCCCAGCCCTTAAAACTTCGGAAGTTAAACCGCTTCGATTTTCATAATTCGATCTTCAAACTCATCGTTTTGGATGATTGATTTCGTTTTTATTCTATTTTTATAAGCGTAGATTGTATTTACAGAATAACCCAAAATTTTAGAAATACGGTCATTATCATGAATCCCCATTCTAATCAGCGCAAAGATTCTGAGTTCGGTACTTAATTGCTGGCCTTTAGGAATCTGGATTTCATCTTCCGGTTTAAAGAAAGAATTAAACTTGCTTATAAAATCAGGAAACAATCTTAAAAAAACATTATCGAAAGTATTGAAGAGCTCATGTCTTTCATTTTCCAAATTTAGGCTATTCACCGCCCGTATCGCATCATCGTATCTTTTGCTCGTTAGTTTTTTATCAATAGAAGTTTTAAAATTTTCAAGTTTCTCAATATAAACCGAATTGATATTAAAATAATAACTAATGTATTCGTTTTTAATGGTATTGGCAATGCTGAGCTTTTTGTTTACCTCTTCCAAGGCTTCATTAGTTTGTTGAAGATTGATATTCGCTTCTTTAATAATGGCATCTGCCAGCCTAATTTTTTTAAGCTGACGGAAAATAATAACGGCAAAAATAATTACAAAAACCACCAGCAAAGTAATAATGGAAGAGTAGATGTAAAGGAGCTTTTTTTGGTGTTCGATTTGATTAATCCATTGCGCCTCGATAATGGGTAAAATATTACTGATCTTTACCTGGCGATGCAGGGCGCCATAGAAAGTTGCCTCATCCATAGCTTGTTTGATGTAGATATAGGCATTTGTAATGTCTCCTTTTTTATATAACAGATCAGCCAGTTTATAACTTGCAACCGTTTCTTTGGTAGCTGATTGCAGATCGGTAATCGCCGCTTGGATGAGTAGCCGAACAGACTTTTCTTCTAATCCCTTGCTTTCGTAAATAAAACTTAAACAGCAGGCATTTATGGCAAATTGATGAGGCGTTAAATTTGGGGCGTCCAATAAAGCTTTATAAACCTTTTCGCCACCACTATAATCTCCTGTTCTTAAATCTTTTAAACCTTGCAGTTCCAAATAGCTTGTAGAGTTTGGTTTAGCAATTTTCAAGGCTGAATCTATACACTGAATACCTTTGGGATTATAAATGTTGGTATAATCTGGATTTCTATTGTAATCAGCCAAATCAAAATAACTTCGCGATTTTAAAAAGTAGTAAGCGATTTTATCTTCCGTTGGGATAATATCGACATTAATACTATTTAAAACTTCGAGCGTTTCTTTAAACATTCCTGAAGAAAGAAGTGTAAAACCCATCTTCATTTTTGCAGATGCGATGCGTAAAGGATCATTTAAAGCTACTGCGGTTTGTTCTAGTTTTTTGGCATAATTATAAGATGAATCGTAACTGAATGATTTATACTCTTCGTATAAAGCTTCGTAAATTTTAAATTGTTCTTGATGATTTTTTGCTCCAAAAGATTGGTTTCTAAGCTTTGAGATGCGCTCCTGCTTTTTTTCGATATAGATTTCCTTTTTCTGAAGAACCAAATTGAGTTCGTTCAAAAGACTATCATTAAGCGATTGTGAAAACGCGTTCAGCGAAAAAAATAGGAAGACAATAAATAACGGGATGTGCTTGGTTAGTTTCATTAGATCCGATTAGGGATTGGAATCTTAAAATTAGCAATAATTTTTCGTTTGCAAAATAGACTAAAAAAAGCTTCACAAAGCATAGTAGAAAATAAAACTTCTAAGAATACTTTATATAAAGTTTCTCAAAACCACTTCTCATTTGTTCGTGTTCAACTAATATGAATTTAAGCCTATGAATAAAAAGATTACAATCACCAATCAGAAATCGTTAAGAGAATATATGCTTTTTTTAAAATCTGACTTAATAGAGAAAGAGCAGGCAATGAAAAAGAATTCAAAAGGGATAGTAAAAAGCTTTCCTTCTAAAATGTTTCAACACAAATCTAGTTTAGGAAGCGTGATGAATAAAAGTGCCGTCGCAAATAATCCTATCGGAAAACTTTTATCTACGGTGGTTAAGAAAACGCTACTAAAAAAATCTGGTTTTCTTTTTAGGCTAGTCGGTGGCATTTTTGCAAAACGAGCAGGAAAAAGAATTGAAAGAAAATTACTTTTTTAATGAATTATGTATTCTGTTAGTATTGAATTTTATCCAATTCTACGGATAAGCTCTATACATGCCCTACTGTTGTGATAAGGGCATTTCCATATACCTACTTTATCTTCGTTTGGCATAATTTCTCCAACTTCGGTAATTCCCCAAAACCATTCGCCTTTATCGTAATTGATGATTTTATCTTTTACAAACGACCAGTTTTTCAAGCTAATTTCAAAGAATTGTTCGTTTTTCGATATTTGCCATGCATTGAAAAAACCAACCATAGCTTCTGCCTGAACCCACCAATGTTTTTCTTTTACAATGTGTTTTTTAGAGGGTTCATCCTCATACCATAAACTCCCATCGGCATCTAAGCCCTGTTTAGAAACATAGGCCATCTTCACTGAAATTGTTTTTATGGTTTCAACTAATGCTTCATCGTGCACCGCTTCTGCAGCCTCGAGCAATAACCAGGCGGCCTCAATATCGTGTCCGTAAGAAATTATGTCTGATTTTGGAACCCAGTTTTCATCAAAAAACAAAACTAAATTTCCAGTTTTTTCATTGATAATATGTGAAGTGAAATTTTGGATAAGCTCCATAATTTTTCGCCTCAAATGTTCATTTGGCCAAATTTTATAGAGCGTTGTAAAAGCCTCTAGAACATGCAAATGTGTATTCATCGTTTTCTTTTCATTCGCATCCTTTTCGCTCAATCTTAAATCATCCAAAGATTTCCATTCTCTACTAAATGCTTCAAAATAGCCACCCTTTTCAGCATCATAACTATTGGCGACCAAGTTTTTGTACAGCTCAATAGCCTTTTCTTTAGCAAGGTTATTTTTACTGGCAACAAAATATTCGCTAAAGGCATAAATAGTGAAAGCTATGGCATAAACCTGCTTTTTTGTGTCGATTGGGTTTCCTTTTGCATCTAGCAACCAATAAACACCACCAAATTCATCATCAATAAAATGGTTTATAATGTACTGAAAGGCTCGATCAGCAATTGCTAAATCATCAACATTCCCTTTTAAATTATAAGCTGAGGAAAAAGACCAAAGAATCCGAGCATTTAATACACTTCCTTTCGGCGCTGTATAATCAATGTTATTGTCATTATCAATCTTTCCTACAAAGCCTCCATTAACATTATCAACAGTAAAATTCTTCCAATAGCTCAGAATATTTTCCAATTCTGAGCTTAATTCTTCTTTATATTTTGCTAAATCTAATTCCAAACCTATTCCGAAATTACTGAACTTACTTTGTTCTTTTCAATATTGGTTAAAATTCTATTTACCGTAGCGGCCGAACGCAATTCATCGGCAGGCGTATTCATTACATAATCTACAAGAATATCTAATGTACTGGTTGCAACATGCATTCTCGTATCGGATGAGGCGTAATAAATAAACATTGTTCCGTCTTCATCCAAAATCCATCCATTGCTAAACACTACGTTAGATACATCTCCGATTCGTTCTTCTCCTTCTGGAGCTAAAAAATATCCAGCAGGTTTATAAATTACTTTGGTTAAATCGTTTAAATCTGTCATAAACATATACAGCACATAACGTAATCCAGCGGCGGTATTTCTTACACCATGCGCTAAAAATAACCAGCCATGTGGTGTTTTAATTGGCTCTGGACCCATTCCATTTTTCGCCTCGTAAACCGTGTGGTAATTTTTATTATCAACGATTGCTTCTTTATCGATCACTGCATTTTCAATGGATGCACTTAATCCAAATCCAATTCCACCACCGGTTCCGCTTTCAATAAAACCATCCTGCGGACGAGTGTAAAAAGCGTACTTACCATCCACAAATTCTGGATGCAAAACCACATTTCGCTGCTGTGGAGATGGTGTTTTTAAATCTGCCAAACGTTCCCAAGTTTTTAAATCTTTGGTACGCACAATTCCACACTGCGCAACAGCCATAGATTGATCGTGCGCCGGCGCATTCGGGTCTTTTCTTTCTGTGCAGAACAAACCATACATCCAACCATCTTCATGGGCAACAATACGCATATCGTAAACATTGGTATCAGGCTCACTCGTTTCTGGAAGTTTTACAGGCTCATCCCAAAAAGTAAAATTATCTATTCCGTTATCGCTTTCAGCAACAGCAAAAAAAGATTTTCGGTCTGTTCCCTCTACCCTAACAACTAAAATATATTTGTTGTTAAACTTAATTGCACCGGCGTTAAAGGCTGCATTAATCCCAATTCGCTCTAACAAATAGGGGTTCGTTTGCGGATTGAAATCATATTTCCAATTTAAAGGCGCATGACCTGATGTTAAAATAGGGTTTTCATATCTGTCGAAAATCCCATTTCCCAAACCTGCTTTTTTATTCTTAATTGCAACTAAATTTTGGTGTGCTTCCTCTAATTGCTGTCTTCTTTTTTCAAAATCTATCATAAAAATATTTTATTATCTTTTTTAATCTTCTAATTTATCCCACCATGTTCTTTTCAGAATAAATACGATTACTGCTAAAATGGCAATGGTTATAAAAAGTGGTGTGTGCATGCTCAAGATGAAATACATAGGTAAAATGGTTAAGCAAAGCTGGGCGATGATTCCCAGCACTACATTAAACATATCGAGCTTAAATCTTTTGTTGGCTTGAAAAGTTGGATCATCTGCGACAACCAAGGCATGGATTGGCTTCCAAAAACCCCATGGTCTAACGGTTTTGTAAAACGATTTTAAAGTAGCTTCTTCCGTTGGAGGTGCAGCGTAAGTACCAACAATACAACCAATCATAGAAAGTGCAAATAATAGTGGCCACCAGTAGAGCGGCAAGCCATGCGTTACATAAGGCATTGCCAAGGCTGCCCCTATACCAACGGCCATTCCCCAGAAAAAACCATTTGCATTAAAACGCCACCAATACCATTTAAGGCAGTTTGCAGCTACATAACCGCCGTATAAGCCGCCAACAATCCATTGCAGAATATCGTTTACGTTATTGGCGAAAAAACCTAGAATTACCCCAATTGCAACCACTACAATACCAACAATATAATTCATGTTGATTACCTTTTTGGTGCTTGCAGAAGGGTTAATATATTTTAAATAAATATCGTTTACAATATAAGCTTGAGCAGCGTTAAGCGTACCGCTAAAAGTACCCATAAATGCGCCCAACAAACCTGTAAGTACAATTCCCAAGATCCCAACGGGAAGAAAATTATTGATGGTTGCAGGTAAAATCCGTTCGAAATCGGTAACGCCATCCGGGCCTTTTAAATAAATTTGATTGTAATATAACAATGCCAAAACAGTTAAACCGATCACCATCGAATAACGAATTGGCAATAAAATGATACTCACAAAGCCCGTCATTTTACTCGCATCTTTTGGACTTCTAGTACTTAAAACCTTTTGCATATCATAATTTGGAGCTGGGCCTGCCAATGATGCAAAAACACCTTTCAACAACATCATTCCAAAGAAGATTCCAAATAAACTGAATCCATCATCGGCAATTTTTTTATTGGCATCTGCAGCGATTTTGCTCCAATCCAAATCTAATTTCCAGCTGAAGAATGGATCATCCCAACCTTTAGGAACATTCAACGTTTGTCCATGAAGATGGTTCATCGCTATTACTGCAATGGCCACACAGCCAATCGTCATAAAGGCATATTTAATCATATCGCCCAAAACGATGCTGTGCATTCCACCTAAAATGGAATAAAACATAGCGAAAAGCGTAAATACAATCCCATAGAAATGCGGAACGTATTTGGCTGGAACATCAAACGGTACATAAGCTTTTACAAAATCCCATGGGATAAAAATTTCCATGAATTTTCCCAAACCGATAAAACCATAAGCTAAAAATCCAAAACAACTAATTAATGCAAATGCAATTACTACAACGTGAGATCCTTTTACACCTTTCCCGATGGTTCCAAATCTTGTTTGCAACCATTCTGCTCCGGTATTTGCATTACTTCTACGCAACCACTTGCTTAGAAACATCATCATAAAAACCTGATTGAATACTGGCCAAAGCCATGGAATCCAAATACTTTTTAAGCCGTACACAAAGCATAAAGCAACCATCCACATGGTTCCGCTTATATCGAACATATCTGATGCATCACTCAGCCCAAGCTTATACCAAGGCAGAGATTTTCCACCCATCATATAACTTTCCTTGTTCTGCTTGGCTTTTTTTCGATACCAAAAGCCAATGAAAATCATTGTAGCGAGGTAGAGGATGATGATTAAAACGTCTATTAATTGTAACTTCATATTTGGTTATTATTCTGTAAATTATTTAGTTAGGTACTATTATTGGTTTCTTCGTATCGTACATATCCCCTATATTTTTAAGAAAAAGTGTTTTTGGGTTATTATAAAATTCTTTAAAATCGATTTCACTCGGGTGACCAGGATATGGCGCATAAAAATGACCTGTATGCGCATTTCGCCAAACCATCAAATAAGATATTTTTGAAGCTTCAGCATCGTTCATTATTTTGTTAAAAATAGTTGTGAACCATTTTGGCTGAACAAGTTTCTCTTGTCCCGTTTCTGTAAGCGCCGCGATCTTATTTTTAGAGATTGCATAAGCGCAAATTTGCCCGATCGATTTAACGGCTAAATCAATTGATCGTTCATCATCTAAATCTTTAAATTCGTAATAGTTATCAAAACCAAGTACATCAACGAAGTCATCGCCAGGGTAGCGCTCCATATAATTTTCAAAATTACCCGAAGTTCTATCTGGAGAGTAAGCGTAAATTATATTATGTAGTTGCTTTTTATCTCGAAGATATTGAACCGTAAATTGCCATAAAGCTTTATATTCTTGCGGGGTACAAAAAGGCTTTCCCCACCAAAACCAATTGCCGGTATTCTCATGAAATGGACGAAAAATTACTGGAATGGAAACCCCTTTATCGGTTTTTAAAGATTTAATTAGCGAGGCAACTTTATCTAAAGATTTGGTAAATTCCTTATGTTTTTCGCCACCAGGCAAAATAGAGGAAACACATTTTGTGGTATCGTAAAAATTCTTTCCAGTCACAAAATTCTGAACATGCCAGCTCAATGTATTTATTCCACCCATTTTGTATGCTTGCAAGCAATAACTTTTAAGTTTTTCGGCATTTTGAAGTTGATTTTGTTCCGAATCATCTTTGGCAATAGATTCCAAATCCCATCCGAATAGTGCCGGATGAGAACCCGTTATACTCTTAACATCGCTCTTATCATATTCACCTTTCCAACCAACCCCATACATTAAAGCATCTTGCTGACCGAAAAGCACTCCTTTTCCAGCCAAGTTTTTCAAATTATAAAACAGGGCTTTCGTTTCTGTAGTTGCCTTAGGATCTATAATATTATTTTCTAATACAGATTTTTGTCCATAGGAAAACCCGAACGTGGCAAGAAATAAGAAAAGCAACAAGGGAAGATATTTTTTCATGCTTTTCTAATTATAAATTGAATACTTTTTTAATCCCTTTTGAAGAAGAATTTTATTACCCTTTATAAATTCTAGGAAATTTGGAGCGGAAACTTGTCCGGGATATGGCGCATAATAATGATTATCCTTTTCTTTTTCTCGATAGCCAGCATTGCGCCAAAACAGAACATAAGATGGTTTATTTTCTAAAATTGCCTTCGCAAAAACATTTGTCCACCAGTTAGCATCAGGAATCTCGACAAATCCAGTTTCTGCAAGCGCACTTAATTTTTTGCTTCCTTTGGCTATTTTATTTTGAATGGCTAAGTTTCTAGCAACATCTTGGATAAATGATTCTCCCTTTTCGATTCCTCCATATTGATAGTAGTCGAAACTTAGCACATCCGCAAAATTATCACCTGGGTAACGCTCTAAATATTGTTCTTGTGTTTTAAAATCGCAGGGATTAAATACATAAATCAAATTATGAACCTGTTTTTTATCTCTTAAATATTCTACAGTAAATTGCCATAAAGCTTTATATTCTTGCGGGGTACAAGATTTTGCTCCCCACCAAAACCAACCTCCGCCATTTTCATGAAACGGCCTAAATAGAATTGGGATTGCCTTTCCATCAGTACCTTTTAATGACTTAATGAATACAGAAAACTTATCCAGCCAGCTTTTATAAAGTAAATGTTTTGAACCATTTGGGAGTATAGACTTAACGGCAACTGAACTGGTATCCCAAGAGGTTTTTCCATTTATTGGATTACCCATGTGCCAGCTTAAAGTATTTATCGTACCTAAATCATAAGCTTTTTTAATGTATTGTTTCATTTTTTCAAATGGAACGCCATCAATATTTTGCTTTTGATTGGTTTCTAAACCAGAAATATCCCAACCAAAAACTGCAGGATATTGTCCAGTTAAATCTTTTATATCACTCCTATTATTCTGATATTTCCAACCCACTCCATAAGCCATATCATCTTGATGCCCGAATAGCACTTCCTTACCAGACAACTTCGTTAAATTTTTAAACAAATTTTTAGTCTGTTGCGTTGCTTTTCCATCAATTGATTGAGCAAAAACAGGAATAAATGAAATGCAAAAAAACAAGAAAAATGGCAGTATTTTTTTCATCATTCTAATAAGGCTTGGTTAGTATTTTGGCTCATTTAATAATAGTCTAAAATAGTCCATCAATTGAATTAAAAATAATACTATTTTAACCAATTAGTATATAATAAACATAATTTAAACCTTATTAACTCCTTAGAATATTAATAAACAAATATATTTTTGTTACATTGCATCAATGTTCTTTTATCTTAAAGATATTTTTTTTGAACCTATAAGTTATGAATAACATCATTAAAGAAATTACGCCACTCACTCAAAATGATTGTTTCACTATTTTTTCGAGGGTAAAACAAGACTTCGATTTTCCGCTACATTTTCACGAAGAGTTTGAACTTAATTTAATTTTAAACGCTCCAGGTGCAAAGCGAATTGTAGGTGATAATATTGAAGAAATTACCGACATGGAATTGGTATTGGTTGGGCCTAATTTATCTCATGTTTGGACAACCCATAACTGCAAAAGCGAGGAGATTACTGAGGTTACTATTCAGTGGCATAAAGATCTTTTTGATGATAAAATGTTGCGCAGAAATCAGCTCAGTTTTATTCGCAAAATGTTCGAACGTTCAGTTCGGGGAATCTTATTCCCGAGAGAAACCATCGAAAAGGTTCATCAACGGATATTGGATATTAACCAGCTCCAAGGATTTGATTCTGTTCTAGAATTAATGAGCATTTTACACGATTTATCCTCATCAAAAAGTATGCGGGTATTATCCGATGCTACTTTTAATAACGACCAAGTTTTAAATTACAACAGCAGAAGAATTGATAAGGCTTTCGAGTTTATGAACGCAAACTTTAATAAGCCAATTACCTTAAAAGATTTATCGAAATTGGTGAGCATGACAGAAGTTTCCTTTAGCCGATTTATTAAAAAACGTACCGGAAATACATTTATAGATAGTTTAAATGAAATCCGATTGGGTCACGCTACTCGGATGCTCATTGAAACCACGCATTCTGTTTCGGAGATTTCTTATAAATGTGGATTTAATAATATTTCAAACTTCAATCGCCTGTTTAAGAAAAAGAAACATTGTACACCTAAAGAATTTAGAGAAAATTTCTCTGGAACGAGGGTATTTATTTAGTTTTTTAAAGAGGATTAATTACCAGGTAAAACTTGAAACTTCCTGAATTTAAGTTTCGGTCGGTGAGACACCAACCGATAGTCCTAACAATTTTGTTTAATTTTTTTCATCTATTAGTTGGTGTCTCATCCACCGATAGGCCCAATAATTTTGTTTAGTTTTTTTTATCTATCTGTTGGTGTCTCACGACCGAAAAAGCCAAGATTAACTTACTTTTCCAAAATCAAAGTTAAAACATCATGAGATGGAACTTCCGTTTTTTATCTATCGGTTGGTATCTCACCGACCGAAAAAGCCAAGATTAACTTACTTTTCCAAAATCAAAGTTAAAACATCATGAGATGGAACTTCTGTTTTCAAACTGCTTTTTGTTGTTCCAACAGATTTTCCGGTCCATGCATTTTTAATTTTATACAGAATAGCATCAGCATTTAATTCCTTCTGAAAAACTTCATCCTTAACTTTTTCAGCCTTCCAATTAAAATCTATCTTTTTAGTTTCTGCAGATCGATTTAAAAATGAAACTGCCCAATTACCATTATTTAAAGGCTTAAACCAAATTTCAAATCCGTTTAGTTTTGAATACTTAAAGCCTTGAATCCCCAAAACATCTTGATTAATTGCAATAATATTTTTGTTCGTTAAAACTTCTATTGTTTCTTGGTTCATGTTCCGCAAATCATTTCCAGCAATTAACGGTGCCGCTAACATGGCCCACATTGCAAAATGTGCTCTATCTTCGCCTGGTGTAAGTTTTCCATTTCCTACCTCTAACATATCGGGATCATTCCAATGGCCCGGGCCAGCATATTGACGCAAGCCATCTTGCTTGTCTAAAATCTGCATTACACCCCACGATTTCCATGTTCCATGGTCTTCAACGCAATCAAAACAGTTAAAAATATCTCCGCTGGTGCGCCACAAATGGCCAACCGCCGGACCCCAAACCCAAGGTTTATCTGTTCCCCATTCGCAAATACTCAAAACCATTGGTCTGCCCGCTTTGCGTAAAGCAGCCGTTATGGTTTTATAAGCACCTTCAGCTTTCAACCCATCGGTGTTGCACCAATCGTATTTTAAATAATCAATTCCCCAACTTGCATAGGTTAGTGCATCTTGAAATTCGTAACCTCTGCTTCCTGGTCTGCCGCCACAAGTTTGAGATCCGGCATCAGAATATAAACCTAATTTCAAGCCTTTACTATGGATGTAATCGGCCAAGGCTTTCATTCCTGAGGGAAATCTTTTTGCATCGGGATGAATAAAACCTAAACTATCGCGATCTCCATGCCAACAATCATCAATATTAATGTAAGTATAACCGGCTTGTTTCATACCCGAACTGATCATGGCATCAGCCGTTTCTTTAATTAATTTTTCATCTACATTACAGGCAAATTTGTTCCAACTGTTCCATCCCATTGGTGGCGTTAATGCCAAGCCATCGAATTTGCTATAATTTTGAACGTAATTATTTCCTTGTCCTAAGGCAACTGAACTAGAAAAAAATGCAATCAATAGAAGAAATCTGAGCTTCATAAAAGGAATATTATTTAATAAATTTTTTAAGTTGAGTTCTAATATAGATACCTGCCGGAGTAAGCATATCTAGTTTCCATTTTCCAGCCGGAGATGCTCCAGGCGCTAATATTGCGGTGGTTTCCTTTTTATCGGTAATGTTCCAATTTGCCCAACTCAATTTATTTTTTTCCATCCAAGCAAACCACTTCTCCGTTTTTTCAACATCAAATTTCCCATCGCCATTGGCTTCTCCAACACCCCACTCAGTTACGAAAACAGGCAACCCAGCAGCAATTGCTTCATCAGCTCGTTTCATTAAAAGTTCTTGATGAGTGGGTTCTGAGGCATAAAAATGGAAAGAATATGCAATATTATTGAAACCTTTAATCGGATCTTTAGCAACAATGTCAATATCCTGATCCCAATGCGGACTACCCACAACAATTATATTTTCAGCATCGTATTTTCTGATTTCTTTAATCACTTCAACAGCATAATCTTTAACCGTTTTCCATTCTATTTTTTCTGGTTCATTAAATATTTCATAGATGACATTCGGTTTACCCACATATTTTTTGGCCATTTTGGCGAAGAACATTTTTGATTGCTCCAAATGCTCATTTGCATGGTGATCATGCCAATCGACAAGCACATACAATCCCTTTTTAATTGCAGCATCAATGGTTTTGGTAATCAGCTTTTCTTGCTCAACCGGATTTTGCAAATAGCCACTATCTGGCTGAACCGCCATGGAAACCCGCAATAAACTGATGTTAAAATCAGATTGAAGCCAGTTTACAACATTTGGATTATAATATTTTTTTCCTCCCCAAATGCTCCATGACAAACTCACACCTCGGAGTTGAGGTTCGATATTATTGCTGTTTAAAATTTTACCGCCAACAACTTTTAATGCGCCATTACGATTAACCCAATTAATATTTTGTGCAAAGCCGATGCTACAAAAACAGGCCAAAAGAAGTAGGAAAACAACTCTTTTCATATAAAATTATTTAATTTGATATACTGAAGGCATCTTATCTGCAAAAAGTACAAAGCCATCATTTTTAAAGCTCAGAAAATCGTTTGCAGCAGGGTGGCCGGCATAGGGTGTCCAATAAGCATCTTTGGTATTGGCCCAAACTAAGGTATAAGCAAATTCTAAATTTTGATTCTTTAAGGACTTTAATAATTGTTGCGTAAACCAATCATTTCTAGTTAGGTTTTGCAAACCCGTTTCGGTTAATGCAGCCAGTTTATTGTGAGCTTTTGCATAATCAGAAACGATTTTAAATTTAGATGCAGCAATATTTGGCGAAACATTCGCTTTCATGTCTTCGTAATTATCCGTACCCACCAAATCTACATAATCATCACCCGGATAGTAATTTAGATATTGCGATTGAGAAGTAAAATTCCGATCTGGCGACCAAGCAAAAAGAAAATTCCTTACGCCTAAATCATCTCGAAGATATTTAACCGTATATTGATACATCGCAATATATTCGGCAGATGTACAGTGGCCACTTCCCCACCAAAACCAGTTGCCATCCATTTCATGAAAAGGACGAAAGATAATCGGAATTAATTTTCCATCTGCACCGATTAGTGTTTTAGCATAATCAGCTACAATTTTTAACGAAGCTTTAAAAGTTTCATTTGCTGTTCCACCAGGCAAAACCTGATTAACCGCCGTAACTGGAGAATCAGACCAGTAAAACCCACCTTTTGAAACTGGATTTGCATAGTGCCAAATATAGGTATTTACTCCGCCACGATTATAAGCCTCAATGGTTAAAGTGCGGGCGATAGATTTTTCGTAATCAAACCAATTCCCTGTTGCAAAATTTGTCATGTGGATAAAATCATGTCCGTAAACCGCAGGATATGAACCGGTAATGGTTTTTACATCACTTTGAGTTGTGGAAACGCCAGAGAACTGTTGCTCATTTGCCCATTGGGTTGTCGCATTTGTAACGCCTCTTTTGGTATCATCTTGATGGCCGAAAAGCACGTTAGTTTTTGCACTTTGTTTTAAATTATAAAACAAAGATGCTGTTTCATCTGTCGCATTTTTATTTACTAACCAAGTTTTAACTGTTGCTAAAGTTGGATCTGGAGTAATGGGTACAATAGGTGTTACAGGCGGAGCTACAGGCTCAATAATCTCTGCACTTTTCTTGCAAGAAGAGAATGCAATAGCACATATTGCAATACCATTAAATATTTTTTTAACATTCATTGTTAATTCGTTTTTGAAACCGCGGTTTCTTTTTCAAAATCTTCAATTAAAATTACCTTTGCATTTAAATCATCAACAAAAAGAGTTCCCGAGGCTTCGCTTAGTGCAATCATTATTCTGAAACTTGTTGCTCCATCAGGCACTCGCAAGTTTTTCTTAAAAGCAGACCAATCTTCCGTTCCTATTTTTTCGACTAATGGAATCCCTTCACCTAACTTCTTATCTCCATCAGTAAATTCTAAAATTATTACAGCTGTATTCCAAGTATTTGCGCCTTGTTCTACCTCATCCATTTTATAAAAGCCTGAAACTACAATTGCTTTTGAGTTTTTTGGAAGTTTAACTTTTTGATCAATTCCCTCCCATTTTCCTTTAACATAAGAAACCAATGCTAAACTGGCTTCACCAGATTTCCGGATTACCGTACTAACCTTGGCATTACCAGCTCCCCAGCTATTTAAACCATCTTCAAAGCCACCATTGCTAATCAAATTCTTTTGTGCAGAAGCTTGATTGATGCTAAAAAGCAAAATTATTAACGAAGAATAGATATATTTTTTCATTGCTATTTATATTGAAATTCATCACTTAAATCGCCGATCATTACTTTAAAAGCTCCGGCTTCGGTTACTGTTTTTAACGATGTATTTACAAAAGCCAAATCATTTTTATTTAATGTAAAGCTCACCGTTTTACTTTCTCCAGCTTTTAGATCGATTTTTTGAAAAGCTCTTAATCTTTTCATATCGGGGCTAATGCTAGCATACAGATCTCTCGAATATAATTCTACAGTCTGCTTCCCATCCATTTTACCTGTATTGCTGACCATAACAGATACCTGCAAATTGTTATCACCGGTTAGGTTTTTGGTACTCAATTTTAAATTGCTGTAGGTAAAATTGGTATAACTTAAACCCGTACCAAATGCAAATAATGGGTTGTAGCCAGTGTGTACATCATCATTAAAAACTTCTCTAATGTCTTCTGCAGGCTTTCTATCATATAAAACTATTTCCCCACTACTTCTTGGGTAGCTAAATGGAAGTTTACCATTTGGGTTATAATCGCCAAAAAGCACATCAGCAATGGCTTCTGCAGTTTTTTTACCGCTCCAATAAGCCATTAAAATTCCATTAATTTTAGGTTCGATGTTAGTGATAAATCTTGGTCGGCCCTCTGTTAAAACCAAAATAATTGGTTTTCCAGTTGCAATTGCTGCCTTTGCTAAAAGCTGTTGATTTTCATCTAAGGCTAAGTCTGCAATATTTCCAGGGCTTTCTGCATACGCATTTTCACCAAGGCATAAAATGATAGCATCGGCATTCTTTGCAGATTTGGTCAGCGCATCTGCATCAAAATTTTCAGGGCTTTCAAAACCTTTAGCTGTGGTGGTTAAAACATTTTTTTCGCCAACTTTTTCTTTTATGGTTTGCAAAATGGTTTTACTATCTTTTGGATACCATTGTTCCTCTTTCCCTTGCCAAGTATAACTCCAGCAACCATTTAAGGCACTAATACTTTGTGCGCCAGGACCAACAACCAAATATTTTTTGCTCTTGGATAAAGGCAAAACATTATCTTGATTTTTCAGTAAAGTCATTGCTTCATGCGCCGCATCCAAAGCAAGTGTTTGATATTCTGCTTTGCCAAAATTCGCTTTTGCATTTTCTTCGGGATAAGGATTATCAAATAAGCCTAACTTCATTTTCAGCATTAAAATCCTTTTAACAGCTTCATCAATACGAGCCATTGAAACTTCTTTTTTCTGAACCGCTTCAATCAATAGATCATAAAAAGTAAAATCGCTTGGCACCATGCTCATATCTACACCAGCATTTACGCACATAGCAACCGCTTCTCTTGGTGTACTGGCCACGTGATGCCATGCATAAACACGTTTAATATCTTCCCAATCGCTTACAGCAACGCCATTAAAACCCAATTCTTTACGCAAAATATCTGTTAATAAATACTTACTTGCATGAACTGGCATCCCATTTATAATGCTCGAATTGATCATTACCGATGATGCACCAGCTTTTACTGCTTCTCTAAATTGAGGCAGATAATACTCTCTCATTTCTATTTCTGGCAGATAGATTGGTGTTCTGTCCTTGCCATTTCTGGAGGCTGAATAACCCAAAAAGTGTTTCATACAACTTGCAACGGCTGTTGTTTTGTTTAATCCATCCTCCTCATAAGCCTTAATTACCGCAGCGCCCATTGTTTTTCCAATAAAAACATCTTCACCATAAGTTTCCGGGAAACGTGACCATAAAGGCTGTCTACCACAATCTAAAACAGTTGCAAAATTCCACCGTACGCCACTTGCTCTTAATTCTTTAGCCGCTACTTTGGTTACCGCTTTGGCCAGTTCCAAATTTCTAGTTGCAGCCATTCCAATATTTTGTGGAAA
This sequence comes from Pedobacter fastidiosus, assembly GCF_014306625.1. Classification (GTDB taxonomy): domain Bacteria; phylum Bacteroidota; class Bacteroidia; order Sphingobacteriales; family Sphingobacteriaceae; genus Pedobacter; species Pedobacter fastidiosus. Next base: position 187,711 of record NZ_JACRYL010000004.1, on the reverse strand, counting down.
AAGCGTTGATTCCAAGGTATAAGTTTGACCATGGATTCCATCTAAACCATATAAAACTGGAATTTTTAATCTTGTATTTTTAGCTTCATCGGCGATTTTAGTAAGCAAATTATGCCACTGATCTACCGTTAAAGCATGGTTGGTAACATTTAAAATTGACCCAACCTTATGTTTGATTATTGCATCTTTTAATGCCTCAGGATTTATTTCACCATCGGTTTGCGTACCCACCACACCTAAGGTAATTTGGGTCATTTGCCCAACTTTTTCCTCCAATGTCATTTTAGCCAAAATGGCATCAACCTTTTTTTGGTTTAAATCTACTTTTTGTGCCTTTAAACTTATTGCTGAAACGAAAACTGCGATTATTAAAAAATATTTTTTCATTTTAATTTATAAACTGATTGGTTTGGTATTGTTTAAATCGGGATGGTTACTTTTTTAAATAGGTTTGAATAATTTTCCAAGTCGATTGATCAGAATCAAAAACAGAATTTAAACCCTGTTCTTCCTGTGGCGGGTCTCCAGAAAAATCATCGCCATCTTTCCAAAACAGCTGGCCATTGGTTGGTCGGGATGTACCACCGAACGACCAAAAATTACAGCCTGCTATTGCGCCACCCTTAGCCCTACTCTTCGCCCAAATCGAGAAAATATTTCCAAAATATTCATCACGAAGTTTTGTTGCAGTCGATGGATCAAAAGCATGACCATCTCTTGGCAAACCAAATTCTTCAATTACCAAAGGTTTATTTATTTGTTGAGCAATACTTTCGTGTTGCTTAATGTATGCTGAAGTTTTTTCTATAACTGCAGGTAAATTCTCAGTGGTTGGAGCATCTTTAAACCAGCCCCAATTTTTTGGCCAAATGTGGATCGTTAAATAATCAATGCCTTTATTGGCATGGATTTCTTTAAACAAATCCCAGTTTTCTTCCGTACCCATAAAACCTTCCGTACCAATTGTAATCAAATGATTTTTATCAATGGATTTGATATAGGTCGCAGTATTTGCGATCCAGTTTTTAAAAGCTACAATGGCTTCTGTCCTCATTGGCCGTGGTTCATTAGCCAATTCCCAAGCCATAATAGCGGGTTCATTAATGTACTTTTTACCAGTGTAGGCGTTTTTATGTTGAAGTATAAAATAGACTTGTTTTTGATAATCGATTTTGCAGGCATCGCATGAGTAGAACTTACTGGTGTAATCACGCTGTTCATCCCAAGTTAATTTTCGTTTTAAGGTATCGCTATCAATTTGGCCATTCCAGTTTAAATACTGCATAAAGCCACCACTCCACTCCCAGTTGTTGCTCAGGTACAAAACGGCATACATCTTTCGCTTCGCCATTTCCATCAATAAAAAATCTAGTCCCTTCAAAAGTTCGGTATCATATACGTTATGTTGAGTTTGTAAGGCAGGCTTAACCCGATCTACTCCGTTAATTTTCCCCTCACCTTCAGAGCCAACCAAAACACGAAGATTATTTACACCTTTTGATTTCAAAAAATCGAGCTCTTTAATTAATCTTTGTTTACCTCTTGCTGGATTCTTTTGTAAAGCCAATAATCCACCGTACCAATAATTGGTACCGATGTAATAATATGGTTTTTCTCCAATCAGAAACTGATGACCTTTTTGCTTAACGAATGACTGCTGTGCGTTTGCCACATTAATAAAAAGTGCGAAAGCAATTAGTAAGTGTATTTTTTTGACCATTTTTATTAAAAAAAGCCCTGATCTGTTTAAGATCAGGGCAGTAACTTTGTTATGCACTAAATAAATCCTATATCATCTACATAAATTGTACTCGGTACTGCATTGCCTAAACTTTGCAGTACAAATTCGGTAATGACTGATGGATTACCTACATCTTTTAATTGAATGGTATAATCTGTGTAAACACCAGGAACGAGTGTTATGGCAACAGCGTTACCATAATTTCCATTGATAACCAACTGAACTCTGCTTCCTGCTACTATTCCTGTTCCACCGTATACAGAAAATTTTATAGCAGTTAATCCTGCACTTGTAACATTAATTGTTGCTCCATTGTAACCAATCTGTAGTGCACCATAGGCATCGGTAAAGGTTGTTGCAATGGCATTTGTACCACGCTTAACACGAACTGTACTTGCTAAGTTGATGGTACTGTTGTATCCTAAATAAGAACCCCATCCAGTTGCGAATAAATCATCATAAAGCAAAGCTTTGAACCCGAATGAGCCAGCAGAACGAGTGGTACCACCGGGAGTAGTTACCAAAATACGCGACTGAACAACACCTGCAGGTACTTTTACCTGAATCTGAGTTTTGGTTGGTGTTCCAACAATTTGAGCTGGGATAGAATCAAAAGTAACTTTCGTAACCCCTTCGAATATTGTTCCAACTATCGTTACAGTTTCTCCTGCGCCTGCAGCAACCGGGCTAAAAGAGGTGATTGTTGGTGGAGGTTGCAGAATAGGAAAATCAAAACTTGCAGTTCCAAATTTAGTGGTTACAATTAATTTATTGCTTTGACTTGGTCCATAAGGCGTTTCAGCAGGTATAGAAATAATAATGCTGTTATCCGTTAACAATGCTGGATTATAATTAACCTGCAAGCCGTTGAATGAAACTGAAAGTGTTGTCATCAGATTTTCTCCAACTATAGCATATTGATTATTCAATCTTCCGGCTACAACTGTCGAATCAAATTTAACCTGTCTTGTTTCGTTATAAACCAAGTTAGAATCTAAATTAATTCTGTGCACTACATTTTTTAGGGTATCTGTTTTGCTGATTAACCTTACTCTTGTAATTTTTGGTGCACCGCCAGCACCCTCGTCGGTTTTCTTACATGAAGCAAAACCTACCACTATTGCCACAAATAATAGGAGCGTAGTGAATCTTGTTTGATTATTTATCTTTTTCATGTTCATTTTATTTAAAAACATAAGGTACTGGTGGTTGTAATAATTTAGGATTTGATGCTACTTCTGTTGCTGGATAAGGGAATAGGAATTTACTATTCGTCATTGAATAATACCCATTTCCGTAGCTATTGGAAGGCACGCTATTATCGCCAGCTCCGCGATCTTGTTGATTAATAATTGTAATTGCATTTGGATGGCTAGAAACATTGTACCCATCTAAACGAGCCAGATCAAACCAATAATCAAATTCAAACATAAATTCGCGTCTGCGTTCTTCTAAAATATCATCACGATAGAACTGAGCCGGTGCATTGCCGGGCTTACCTGGCGTATTGTTCGCCGTAAAATAGCCACGTCTAATTTGTGTTAAATTACCAAGGCCTGCACGGCTTCTTATTTTGTTAATGGCAGCTAGCGCCTGAACATCTGTACTATTTTTTGAAGTTCCCATTATGGCTTCAGCCAAAATTAAATAAACTTCAGCATAGCGCATCATGTAGGTATTGTTGGCCGACGATTGTGCTGAACCTATACCACCATTATCTGCAGGTGTACCTACTACATATTTTTTAACGAATGCACTCGTACCTTGCCCTTGATTGGCGGCTTGTGTGTAACCTCCAGTTGCCTGATTAATTTCAGGATAAAAAGAGCCTGTAACCATAATAGTTGGCTTAAAGCGTTTATCATCTTGCTGAAAACTATACAAGGCATCAAAAGTAACTCCTAACACTCCGTATCCATCGCCTGTTCCTGTAATTGAGGTATTGGCTGCCCAAGAAGCTTGCAAAGGATTTCCTTTACCATAACCTCCAGCACCTGCCCATTGAAGTGCAATTACTGATTCTTCGTTGTTGTTATTTGCTGTCAAGAATAAATCTTTAAACTCTTTTCCAGGAACATCAACGCCATAAAGCTTAAATTCTCCGCTATTGATTACCTTTTCTGCCTCAAGGCGGGCGTTGGTATAATCTTGCATATACAGATAAACCTTTGCCAAAAGTGCCGAAGCAGATCCGCTAGAAACACGACCTTGAGCAATAGAATTACCACTTCTAATTTGTGGAATAAGGTTGGCTTCGGCGAACTTAAGATCGTTTAAAATAAATTTATAAACATCTGGAACTGGGTTAGTATTAACTTGAAAGTTTTCTACATAATCCAATGTATTTTCTATAATTGGTACATTTCCAAATAACCTAACTAGATGAAAATAAGATAATGCCCTAAACAAGCGAGCTTCTCCCAAAGCTTGGTTAACTACCTTTCTATCTACGGATGCAGGCACTTTCTCAGGCAAATTATTGATGATTGCATTAGATTGCGCAACCACAATCCATAACGAATTGTAAGCATTTGCAAGTTCTGTATTCCCGTCGGTTACAGAGAAGTTTCCAAAATTCGCTACATCTGAGGAATACGAACGACCGTTTCCACCAGCCATTTCTGTGATGGCCCATCCCCCTTTAGTTACCCAACCAAACCAAGCTGCGCTATAAAGAACATTAGTGCTTGATTTTACCTGATCTGCTGTTTTATAAAAATTATCCAACGTAATGGCGCTTTGTGGCGGACGATCGAAAAATTCTTTTTTACAACTGGTTACCGTGCTCATAATGAGTACAGCGATTGCAAGTGAATATTTTATATATGTTTTCATATTTCTTTCTTATAATTAAAATTCTGCGTTAATTCCAAAAGTAAATGTGCGTGGAATAGGGTATCTACCACTATCTACATTGGTTAGAAACACATTATAATTCTGGTTACCAACCTCTGGATCTAAACCCTTATATTTTGTAAACACATATAGATTTTGTACGCTTGCGAATACTTTTAACCTGTTCAGCTTTGCTTTACGAATAAACTCTGATGGAAGGCTGTAAGCCAAGTTTACATTTTGAACGCGTAGAAAAGAACCAGATTCTATAAAACGATCTGAGTTTTTTAAGTTTGGATTGTCTCCACCTCGAGGTGCTGGAATATTAGAACCTGTATTGGTTGGGCTCCAGAAATCAATAGCTGAGGCTAGTTGATTTTGATAAAGTCCAGATAATCCTGATAATTGATAATTTAATGCATTTAAAATTTTCGCTCCATAAGAGCCATTTAAAAAGATCGAAAGATCAAAAGATTTGTATGAAAAACTATTCGTAATTCCATAAGTGAATTTTGGATTTGGATTTCCTAATGAAGTTTGATCTGACTCATCAATTTTGCCATCACCGTTCAAATCTTCAAACTGAATATCTCCTAACCAAGTACCAGCACTATTATTTGTTAAAGGTCTGCCGAACTGAACTGGAGCTGCCCTTAACTGCGCATCAGTGCGGAAAATATCTTTCACTTTATAACCGTAAAACTCACCTATCGATCCACCCACCTGTGTTCTGGTAACCGTCATTTGAAGGAAACTTACGTTAATTTTACCATCAATAAATGGAACACCATCTGCTAATGATAAAACTTCATTTTTATATTTTGAGAATATTACTGTGGTATTCCATTTAAATTTACCAGTTAAGTTTTTACTATTTAAAGTAAAATCAAAACCTTTGTTACTTACTTTTCCTCCATTAATATATGGCGGACTAATTACACCCGTTCCTGAATAAGCTGCTGTTTGCCCAACAAGATATGCTGGTAATGGCTTTTGGAAAAGGAAATCTTTGGATGTTTTGTTAAAGTAATCAAAAGAGGCATCAATTCTTCCTTTAATTAAACTGAAATCTACACCCACGTTTGTTTGTACCGCACTTTCCCAAGTTAAGTTCGGGTTAGCAACTTTATCTATTGCAAAACCGGTACCTAAACCAGTAACTACTGGAGTTAATGCAGAACCATATTGGTAATTAGGAAGATTTTGATTACCCACTTCACCATAACCTACTCTAAATTTGATATTGTCGGCAATATCTTTTATACCAGCCATGAAGGGCTCATCAGATAGTCGCCATGAAACGGCAAATGCAGGAAAATAACCTGTTTGCTTACCTTGAACAAATTTCGATGACTTATCCGAACGAACAGTTGCCGTAATGCTGTATTTATTATTATAAGTATAAATACCCCTAGCAAAAAAAGATTCTAACGCTTGGCTATCTTTATACTCTCCAATAATTGCAGTCTTAAGATCACCTAAACCCAGCGTCTGCAAATCATTACTTAAAAACTTCTGAATAGATGCATCAGTTCCACCCCAAGTAGATTGGTTAACCTCGTAACCTAACAATGCTGTTAAATTATGTTTCTTATTGAAAGTATGTGCATAAGTTAAATACTCTTTCCATCCCCAATAAGTGGTATTTGAATTGTATTCTTGTAATCTAGCAGTTGCATTTCCATATATCCCATATTGATAAGTTGGTGTGAAAACTCTTGCTGCAGAATAGTTAAAATCACCATTTACTTCAGATCTCAACGTTAAATCATTGGTAAATTTAATGTCGCCATAAAGCGCTCCATTAAGATTGCTGCGATTTAAAACATTGGTAATATCTAATGACTGAGCAACAGGATTAATTTGTCCGCCTTGTTGGTTTGAATTTGGAATAGGACCAGCGAAAGAGCCATCAGGGTTTCTTACCGCTTGATCTGGAGCACTTAATAAAGCGTTGTAAACAACACCTGTGTTATTTGACAAACCTTGATTTTCGTTCGAGCGACTTCCCGATAAGGACATTCCAACTTTTAACCATGGTTTAACCTGGCTATTAATGTTTGAACGAAAAGTATATCTCTTGTAATTACTTCCTAAAATTGTACCATCCTGTTTAAGATATCCGCCTGAAATATAATAATCCAAACCATCTTTACCACCAGATATACCCAATTGATGATTTTGCATTACTGCATTTCTGAAAATTTCATCTTGCCAATCGGTTCCCTTACCCAATAAAGCTGGATCTGCAAATTCTGCCCTTCTCTGTACACCAGTAACATCTGCTAATGCATTTTGTAAAACGGCATATTGTTGAAGATTCATTACATCAAGAAATTTTCCTTGTTGTGAAATGGCTCCATATCCATCATAAGTAACTCGTGCTGAGCCATTTTTACCACGTTTTGTGGTGATGATGATTACACCATTGGACGCCCGGCTACCATAAATTGCAGTTGCAGAGGCATCTTTTAAAACATCGATAGATTCGATATCGCTTGGGTTAATAGAAGAAAGTGGACTCACTGCAGATTCGCCATTGTTAGCCGACAAACCAACCGTTCTTCCGCTGGTAGATTGGTTGGTTGCATCTCCAGAGATTGGAACACCATCCACTACGTATAAAGGCTCATTGGATAAACTCAAAGAGGTTACCCCGCGTACACGTACAGAGGTAGAACTCCCTGGAGCACCAGAGTTTTGCGTAATGGTTAATCCTGAAGCCTTGCCCTGAAGCATTTGATCTATACTAACCTGAGGTACATTTGCAATATCTGCGGCTTTAACAGAAGAAATTGCACCATTAACATCACCCCTTTTCTGGTTACCATATCCAATTACAACTACATCAGATAAATCGGTAGATGCAGGTTTCAAAACAACGTTTATCACGCTTCTATCGCCTACTACAATCTCCTGCTTCACCGAACCGATAAAAGAAAAGATTAATGTGGTTGCTGAACCTGAAGGAACGGTAATCACATATTTACCGTCAGAATTTGTGGAAACGGCAGTTTGAGAATTTTTTATAGATACCCCTGCTCCTGGCAAGGTAACACCTTTTTCATCTGAAACAGTTCCTGTAATTTGCCTATTTGTAATATTCTGGGCGAGCGCTGGAAATAGCGATGCCAGAAATACGACAAACAGCATAGCTGCTCGTAACGTTTTACTCATAATGTTTATATTTAGTTATTTGTTTACTTAATTCAAATTTAACATCATTGTGAAGTATATTTATAATATTATTTTAACTTAAGATAATCTTAAAACTACTGTTGGTTATAGAAAACCGAATTAAAACAATCATTATCAACATTTTTATCTAAAAACACACTAAACTTAATGTTGTACTTTTTTACCAACGTTTTTAAAATAATTAACTATCTACGTAATCCGAAAATACTCTAGATAAAGAGAATGTTACCAAAAGACTACTCAGATTATGTTTTCATCTTTTGTTTTAGATGATCCGCTCTTATATTGGATTATAATTTAATTTTAAAATTGGCAGACTTCAGTCCTGGTGATGTAGCTGATATATAAACATCCCCCTTTTCGCCTGCTTTTTGAACAATTACTTGAGCAAAGCCGTTAAATAACTTGCGTTTCCATGCTAACGCAGGCTTTAATACTTGAAAAGCACCCGGATCTGAATTGATTACATCCCAACTATTCACTTTTAATAAGGGTGTTGCAAGTATCGCTATCGTATTTTTTCCGGGCTTTATAACAGATCGATCAAGAACGAAAATATTTCCTTTTTTATCCGCAGAAATCTTATCCGCTATTTTTTTGCCATTGATATAAATTGATTGTTCCTTGCCAATGCTTTTGTAAAAGAATGTAATTTTGGTTTGATCATTCCATTCTGGAAGTTCAAAATCTCCTCTATAAATCAGTGACTTTGTTTTTTTTCCAAATTCTTGGTTTCTATCTTCTTTGAAAGCATCAACCCAACCATTTACATCTGTAGAAAGTTCGCTTACATCTTCCAAGTGGGAGATTGTTTTTTCTTTAAGGTTGCTGATCCCTACAATACCGATCTCCTCTAAAAACTGATCTTTCTCCAAAGAAGTAGGATTTCCATTCCCTACCCCAATAATTTCAGCAGGACCGGTGATTTCGAAATTTATTTCATTATTTGCTGTAGGCACCAAATTCCCTAAAGCATCATTTACATTTACAGTAAGCACAGCAATATCTGACTTCGTAACCTCAATATTTTCTTGTTTAACAGAAACACTTTTAGGATCGGATGTCGTTTTAACAACATCGGATATTTTTTTTCCATTTTTAAATCCTACGGCTTCTAATACACCCGGACTATAATTTACTGTCCAGCTCAGGTGTCCATTTTTTTCCATCGGCTTTTTACCAAGACTTTTTTTATTGAGGAAAAGCTCAACCTCATCACAGTTACTATAAGCCCAAACTTCAATTGGCTTACCTTCTTTTCCCTTCCAGTTCCAATGTGGCAGAAGGTGAAGTGTGGGCTGATCACTCCACCATGATTTTAAGAACCAAGCACTATCTTTTGGAAAACCACATAAATCCAACATTCCAAAATAAGAAAGTACAGATGGCCATCCAAAAGGCGTGGGCTCACCCCGATAATCGAAACCCGTCCAAATAAACATTCCAGCTAAATAAGGGCGGGAAGCATAGTGTTTCCATCCGTCTTCGAGGCTTAAAAAATTTGCATTTTGCCTAACATCGTAAGCAGCGAGCTCATTTTTATCCCTGTTATCAACATAAATACCTCTTGTGGCTACGGTAGATCCCTCTTCTGTTCCCCAACTAAACTGCTTGGGGAATTTTTGATGTTGTTCATCGGTATTTTTTGTCGCGACATAATTATAACCTAAAAGATCGATAACTGTTGATATCCCATTTCCAATCCCTCCACTTATTGCCGCAGTTACAGCTCTCGTGGTATCAATAGTTTTTACAAAGGCTTGCATGGTACTGGCAATTCTAGCCCCGGTTATGTTACCTTCTATGTTCCATTCTTCGTTTCCTATAGACCAGCTGATGATACTGGGGTGATTACGATCGCGAACGATTAGTCTTTTAACATCATTAAGATGTTGATCGTTTATGCCCATTAAACGGTTTTCATCAATCACCAACATCCCAAGTTTATCACAGACCTCTAGCAATTCTACGGTTGGCGGATTGTGTGAGCACCGATAAGCATTACTACCCATTTCCTTGAGTTTGCTAATTCGGAAATATTGGAGCTCATCTGGCAGGGCCACACCAACACCTGCATGATCTTGATGGTTATTGGTTCCCTTAATCTCTACTCGCTTTCCGTTTAAAAAGAATCCATTCTCGGCATCAAACCTAATTGTTCTAATTCCAAAGGGAGTTTTATATAAATCAGCAATCTGTCCGTTCTTAATCACGGTAGTGGATAAGGAATACAGATAAGGATTTTCTAAATCCCACAGTTGAGGGTTCTCGAGGGGAATATCCAGCGTAAATTCCTTTTCCTCCAATACCTTTAAGTCAAGATTTGAAAGTGTTTGAGAGGCGACAACCTTTCCAGTTGCATCAAGAACATCTTGTTGAATATTGAATTTCGCTGAAACCAAAGCATCATTTTTTAGGGTTACGCTTGCAGTTACAATCGCTTTATTAGCACTTAAATTACTTCGAACAAAAGTTCCATTAGGGATTACGTGTAGCGCATTGGTTTTATTTAACCAGGCATGGCGATAAATTCCAGCACCTTCGTAAAACCAACCTTCTTCCATAGTAACATCAGCCCTTACCGCAATAACATTTTCACCACCATAATTTAAATAATCCGTAATATCATATTCAAAACCTAAATAACCACTCGGTTCGGTACCCAAATAATTTCCGTTTACCCAAACAATAGAATTTCTAAAAACACCATCAAATGCAATACTTATCTTTCTCCCCAAATCGCTTGCAGGAATAAAAACCGACTTGCGATACCAACCAACGCTGGCATCAGGGAAATTTCTACCGACTGCTTTAAAACCATGACTAAAGCTTGCCTTTTCATTAAAGGGTTGTTCTACAGCACAATCATGTGGCAAATTAAGTTTTCTCCAAGTTCGATCATCAAAAGCCGGATCTGCTGCGCCATCGCCATAACCTGTTTTGGCCAGATAAGAAAAATAGCCGGTTCCGTTTTGATAATCTTTTTTTGTATCGTAAGGATGTCCAAAAGCAAAACGCCAACTAGTATCAATCAGAATATGTTCTCGCCTTTTTTCAACACTTATCTGTGCTGAGGAAGTGAACGCATGGCAAACTATAATTATGAATAAGCTTGCAAATATTTTTAAGATTGATATTTTCATTTGAATATTTTATTCTATCAAAAGATATTGAACCGAAAGCGGTGCAGATTCGAATTTGATTTTACCTGTTGAGCTGGCAGAGAGCGCTTTTACCTTTTTAGGATTTGGTGGTCCACCTGCTGAATATTTGGTCGTTTCTCCGTTAACCAGCACCTTTTGCGAAAAGGCTCCATTATCATTCCCACCTGTTAAACTATAAAGAAAATAGGTTTTTAAGGGTTTAAAATTGGCGATATCCAATTCGATAACTTGTTCAGAACTTCCTTTGTTTACAATTACTACGCCCATTTCCCCACTAGAAAATTTCGAAGCATAAGTCAAAACATCACCATTTGTAGGGGAATTTGTTTTAAGCAACTCATCTCCAAAAAATCGCTGAAAGTAATACATATAGTAATATACGGGTCTTGGATTCCAAAGTGGAACCCCTGGTTCATCACCCTTGTTAAACATACCATGATCATCTCCATTGGAATATGCATTTGCCAAATCCCAACGGCTAGCCATTCCAAACTTTAAATTAGAAAGTTCGCCAAGAACAATAGCTGCATGCATCCCATTAATAAAAGAACAAGATTGTTTGGCGCCAGATGCAAAAATATTCCACTCCGTTAATGCCAATGGTTTTTCTGGTAAATGATAAACTGAAGAGAGTTCTTTCATATAACTAACCATTTTAGCCGTTTCAGTTGTTGCAGAATTCAAGATAATTTCTGGTGTAGAATTTTGATTATATGGCGTATAGTAACTATGGAGCACATAATAATCAATTTCTGAACCGGCTGATTTTAGCAAACCATCGATCCAGTTTTTTGTAATTCCTCCTTCCCACGATTTATCTTTGGCAGTTTCTATCATTACCGCACCGATAAATATTTCCGACTTGATTTCTTTAGCCGCCGCTTTCATCGAATCGGCAAAAACCTTTAAATGTTCTCCATAAAGCTTACCAGAAATAAACTCTGGCTGATGATCTTTATTCTGAAGAGTATCTATTTTGTAGCCCGCTTGCCAAGTTCCATAATTTTCATTGCCGATTTCCCAAAATTTGGTTTTACCCTTATCAAAACGCACCCAATCTGCAGCCAAATGTGCGGCATTTTGAACAGGTGCACTACCTGTTCCATAACGGGCATAACTATAATTTACGCAAATAATACCCGCAGTATTTGTTGCCTTAAGTAATTGATAATAACGATCAAGCGAAAAGGAATTCTGATCATCGCTTATTCCATACCACAAATTTTCTGGCTTTACTGGTCGATCATCTCCATATAAAATAACCTGTGGAACATCTGCTGGCCTTTTGTTTTTTGAAGCATTCCAAAAGTAAACGTTACTTAAATTGCCACCTGGGAAACGGATAATTTTTGGAGAAAGGTTTTTGATATTTTCTAACAGTTCAGTTTGATCTACAATCGGGCCCATATACGTATTCGAATTCGTACCATAAATGTATTTAGAAATCAAGCCATTGGTTTGCTTAGCATCTAAATTAACCGCCAGTGAAACAGGCTTATCCGATGGCTTATGCTTTACATAATCTGGTTGTTCTACTTTCTTACGTACGGCATCATTTAGGAAAAACCCTTGTGGATTTTGCCCAAATGCAAGGCTACTCCATGCTGTTGTTAAGCCAGTCAGCAAAAAATAAAGTATATTTTTCTGAAACATCATCTATCTAATCTGATAAATCTTAATAACGACCCAATTGATTGATTAAAATTTAATTACGATCTTTTTACCAGCATAACTTACCGTTTTATCTGGAGCTTGATTGAAGTTTAGCGCCTTTGCCTTTTTAGCCGTTATGCGGATAACGTTAAATGTTCTGTTCTCCAACATCCCTTTAAAAGCTCCTTTCCGATTTGAAATGGTAAGCGTTTTGACACTTTCACTATACTCAAAATCGATTGTGGAGAAGGCGCCCTTTTCATAATTATAATTTGTGCCCTCATCTTCGTATAGCGTAAATGTGCCATCTTTACCCGTATATAAATATAACGTAATTGGATCATTAGGTTTTTCTGAAGTATACTGAATTTCTGGTCCGTAAGGAATAATAGCACCCTCTTTTACGTAAATAGGCATTTGACTGTAAGGCGCTTTAGCAGTAATAGTTTGTCCGCCTTTAACGTAACCCCCTGTATATAAATCGTACCATCCATTTCCCTCTGGCAAATAAACTTTTCTATTGGTGGCACCGTATTTATAAACCGGATTGATAAGCAGTGATGGACCAAACATATATTGATCGGCTATATTTTTTAGCTTCTCATCTGCTCCAAAATCCATAACTAAACCTCGCATAATGGTGTAATCCTTTTGATAGGTTTGCCCAGCAAGAGAATAGATATAAGGCATTAATCTGTAGCGCAATTTATTGTAATATAAAATGCTTTTATATGCTGGATGATCGGTTGGAGCAATATTATACACCTCGCGAAGCGGAAATTGACCATGCCCCCTAAACAATGGCACAAAAGCCCCAAACTGATACCATCTGGTATTCAACTCTCGCCATTCAGCCAAATCTGCAGGATTAGGGTTTTCATATCTACGCTCAACGGAGAAGCCTCCAATATCCATAGTCCAATATGGCAAACCAGATAACGAAAAATTAATTCCAGCAGAAATCTGCGATTTCATATCTTCCCAGCGCGAAGCGATATCCCCACTCCAAGTTGCCGCAGCATATCGTTGTAAACCACCATAAGCAGATCTCGTTAAAATAAATACCCGATCATCTGGATTTTCTTTACGTTGCCCTTCGTAAACGCCTTTTGAATTTTGCAATGGAAAGGCATTAAAATATTTTGTAGCCGAACCAAGATAAGTTGGCGTCATATTTTGTTTACGCTCCCAAATTGGTAGGTTAGAATGGATATCGGGTTCAGTAGCGTCCATCCACCAAGCATCAATGCCTTTTTTGTAGAGTGTTTTATTCATCAAACTCCAAAACATTTCACGAGCTTCAGGATTAAAAGCATCGTAAAAAGTAGATTGATAACCCAGCCAATCCTTTCTCCCATCAACAATATTTCGTTTATATAGGAAGCCATTTTTATTCATCAAATCATAATTGGAATTGCCTGTATAAAATTTTGGCCAAACCGAAATCATTAAACGAGTATGATAGGTATCGTGCAGGGTTTTAATCATCCCCTCAGGATCTGGAAAACGACTTTTATCAAACTCATGCGTACCCCAACGATCTGGTTTCCAATACTGCCAATCGAGCACAATGTTATCAATCGGAATTTTTCGATCTCTAAATTCTTTAACCACACCCAAAAGTTCCTCTTGGGTTTTATATCTTTCTCGGCTTTGCCAAAAACCCATTGCCCATTTCGGCATTAAAACCGCCTTTCCTGTAAGCGTTCTATAACCGCTAATTACCTCATCGGCATTGCCCCCCAATATAAAATAATAGTTAATTTCATTCCCCGATTCGGATAAAAAGGCATATTGATTTTGATCTTCTTCTGGTATTGGCGTTAAGCATTTAATGGCTAGATAAGATTCTGTACCATCTGGAATCCATTCAATTTTTACATCGTATTTTTTATCTTTTTGCATTTCGGTTTCTACCACTGCCGAACCTGGGTTCCAAGCCTGTCTCCATTTATCAACGAGCAATTCACCATTAATCCAAATCTTAATGTAACCTGCATATTTAACATTAAAATGTTGTAGACCAGTATATCCTGATGAAATTTTGCCTTCCCATTTCACAATTCCATCCGCCATTTTAAAGCTATCTGAAAATTTTTTCATATCGCTTAAAAAGGAATAATCAATATCCGATTCGGCTCTTTTAATGGTTTCCTTTCCGGTTTTCTTATCTGCATAAGTTGCGGTTAACCAACCTTGATCGCCCTCTTTAGAAAATAAGCGCAGACTCGATAAGGGTTGATAATTTCTAACATCACCTACTTTAGTAATTGAATAATTATCCCAAAGGATACCATAGTTTTTATTACTCAGCAAAAATGGAATGGCAACATCTGTATTATTTTGAAGCAACAAAACCTGTTTGCCTTTATAATTCATCATATCATCCTGATGTTGCCCTAAACCATAAATGGCTTCATCTTTAGGAGAATTGAAAATTTGTTCTATTTCATAACTTGATTCTCCATCGTTTGAAACAGGTTTAAATAACCTTGTTGTTTGCACCTTTTCTTCGAGAATACTTTTGCCATTAAGATCCTGATATTGAATTTGACCAGAAGCAATATTAATCTTTACTAAAAGCGATTGTGTTTTGAGTTGGATAAAGTTTGCAATTTCGCTTACAGACCAAGTTGGTTTAGATTTAACAGGGATAACCATTAAACTAGGTTCCAATGAAAATTTATTTTCGGGTGTTACCACCGTGTGAATAATCTTATCGGAAATGACTTCGATTTTTATCTGTTTGCCAATATTTACACCATTAATACTTGGCTGTACAATTATTCCATTATCTGTTTTTTGATAATGAACATCTTGTGAAAAAGAAGAAAAAGAAAAGACCAATAAAAATATTGATGTACTTAAAAAAGTATAAAGTTTTCTCATAAAACTATCGGAAACCGCCGTTTGAGCGCTTAAATAAATTTGGTTTTTTAATAAGATAAAGATAGAAAGCAATTAACGAATTACAATTTTGTTTGTCCCTTATTACGCATACTTTTCCTCCATTTGGTGATAGTTTTTTATCGATAGCTTTTAAAAAAAGTCTTTTGGTTTTTTATGAGTGACGGTTGTTGCTGAAAAGATATAATTTTTTTTTTAAATAACTATAAATCAATTGATTGATGAATATTTTTTTTGTGTTTCGGTTTGATTTTACATCCAATATTAAAAAAATTTGGCGCAAAACTGGAGCATTATTCATAATAACTTTATGTGATTTTTTTCCAATAAAGCACTTACTAAAACGGTTTAGAGCAATCGTTTGCATAAATCTATGTTTTGATATTATTTTACCGATAGTGAGTTTCTATAAATCCTAAAAAATTTCCATTTCGATTGTTTAAAAGTTGATTCATAAACTTATGTCCAATTAGGTTATTTTTGACAATTATGAATAGCCCGAGTCCCGACAATCAAATTATCTTAGATTTCCTTACTTCTACAAATCGACCTATATTTTTAACAGGAAAGGCAGGTACGGGTAAAACGACATTACTCAGGCACATAAAAAATACAATAGATAAAAATTTTGCTGTTGTTGCCCCTACTGCTGTTGCCGCAATAAATGCTGGCGGGGTAACTTTACACTCTTTCTTTCAAATTCCATTCGGTCCGCTCATTCCATTAAGAACGGAGAATGGGGAACATAATCAGGCTATAAAATATTCAGAAGAGAAAGTTAGACTATTAAAATGCCTAGAATTATTAATCATTGATGAGATTAGTATGGTTCGGGCAGATTTAATTGATTTTATTGATCTTACACTAAGAAAAGTGAAAGGCTCTAATCGCCCGTTTGGTGGCATACAGCTTCTTATGATAGGCGATTTATACCAGCTCTCTCCTATTTTTCACGATGCTTGGCACATCCTAAAAGACTATTATCAAAGTCCATATTTTTTCGATAGTCAAGCTTTTAGAGCCATTGACATAACCACCTTTACACTAGAAAAAGTTTACAGGCAATCTGATCCGGTTTTCTTGGAGATATTAAATAGAATAAGGGAAAATAATATTGATCAAGAACTTTTAGGCAAACTTAACGAGCGCTTTGACTCAACACTAAATGATGTTTGGAAAGACGAATACATCACTTTAACCACCCACAATAATTTAGTTACCGAAATTAACAGCAATTGTTTAGAAAAACTTTCAGGCGAAATCCATTCATTTAAGGCCAATATTACAGGCGATTTCCCTAAGGATGCTTATCCAGTGGATGAAATTTTAACCTTAAAAGCCGGTGCGCAGGTCATGTTTATTAAAAATGATTCATCGGGCAAAAAACAATTTTATAATGGAAAGGCTGCAAAAATTGTTAGCATAAAAAATGATACGATAAAAGTGCAATTTATGGATGGTGGCAGTGAAATTGAAGTAGAGCGAGAAATCTGGCAGAATGTAAAATATAATTTAAGCGATACCGAAAATAAAATTAATGAAGTAAACACGGGCTCATTCGCTCAGTTTCCATTTAAGTTGGCCTGGGCAATAACCGTCCATAAAAGTCAAGGGTTAACGTTTGATAAAGCCATTATAGATGTTAGTGCTGCCTTCGCACATGGCCATGCTTATGTTGCTTTAAGTAGATGTAGAAGCTTGGAAGGATTGATTTTAAAATCGCCTGTTAAGCTTGAAAATATAATCACCGATCCTAGAGTTGTAGCTTTTACCCAAAAATCTTCTATCACAAATTCAGATCAATCGGCTTTAAAACAGTTTGAAAACGAATATGGTTGGAATTTAATTCATGATTTATTGGATTTCTTATCTATAAAAAACGACTGGTTGATCCTTAAAAAAAGCAATTTTAAAGATAAGGATGAGCAAAAAGATTTTAAACAACTTTTCGAACCTTTAAATCAGAAAATAGAATTAGAAATTTTTAAAATTGCAGAAGGTTTTGTGCGACAAGAGCTTTCTAAAGTATCAAGTTCACAGCCATTTGATCAAGAAAAATCGTTTATTGAAAGGTTAAAGAAAGCATCTAATTATTTTATTCCAAAATTAGAAGCCAGTATTTTAGAATTAAATAAAATCATTAACCTTAATTTTTACAACGATCCTAATTCCGATAAAGTTATGGGTTTGATTACTGAATGTAAAAATTCCCTTTCCGTAAAGTTATCCTTATTTAAATCTGATTGGGATTCTTTTTCGGTAAAATCGCATATAAAAATGCTTCATTCCGCTAGCCAAAATGGAAAACCGGAAAATTCATTCTTCGCTCCTAAAAAAACAATTCTACCCAAAGATATTTCGAATTTGCAATTATATAAGAGCTTGGTAAACTGGCGTAGGATACATGGAGAGCAGAAAAACATACCTGAACATACTGTACTTTCTGATCAGACATTGATTCTTATTGCCTCAAAATTACCACGAAATACAGAACAATTAGCTTCCGTAAAGGGTGTTGGAATAGGAAACGCAGTACAACTTGGAGGTGCAATTACTAAACTAGTTAATGATTATTTAGGAACCAGTTCGCTTTTTTAATTGTGATGGATTTGAGCATCTATACGCTTTACAAAATCATAAATATCAAAAGGCTTATGAATATAATCTTCTGCAGTACATCTTTTGCGCATTTGAGTGGCCGAAAAGTTTGCCGACATCATTAATACAGGCACATTCTTGGTTTCATTTTCCGATTTCAATTCGCAACAAACATCAAGTCCATTTCCATCTGGCAGCATTACATCAAGCAAAAATGCATCAGGATGAAGTCCTTTGACCCCTTTTTCAAAATCTTTTATACTCGAAAAAGAAAACACTTCATATTCTTCATCTTCTAAAACAAATGAAATGATTTCTCTTATATCGTCGTTATCTTCTAATACACAAATTCGCTTTCCCATTTTCTACCCCTTTTATTCATTAAATCTTAATTATAAAGTAGTTAAGATTAATATATTAACCTTTGAAGCGAAAATTTGTTTCAATTTTTATTTCCAATATTGTTAAAAATGCTTTAATTGATAAACCAAGGGCATACAACAACACCAGATTGTAAAATCATTTTTTAGGTTTTGAATGCCAAATGCTTTACTTTACTTTCGATGCAAATCAAAATCAGACCATGAATAGTTCCATTTCAATTTTCCGTAAGGTGGCAGTAGCTGAAGGTATTTCTTACCTCCTTTTATTATTTATCGCAATGCCTATAAAATACTTACTCCATTTTGATAAGGTTGTAAAATACACAGGCTGGGCACATGGATTATTATTTGTGCTTTATGCTGCAACATTAATTTTAGCTTGGCAAGAACAAAAGTGGAAATTTGGCAAGGCCGTATTAATCTTTTTGGCTTCTCTCCTCCCATTTGCCCCATTTATAGTAGATAGAAAGTTAAAAGACGAAAGACCTGTGGAAGCCAACACAAACATTTAGAACGTTTTACAATTTATCACAAATCTAATTGAAAATAATTTTGTGATTTAGGCTTTCGTTATCTACATTTGCAACCCGGTCCAAATAATAATGCCCAGTTGGCGGAATTGGTAGACGCGCTGGTCTCAAACACCTGTGGGAAACCGTGCCGGTTCGATTCCGGCACTGGGTACAAAAAACCCTCTCTATATTATTTAGAGAGGGTTTTGTTATTTTAGGGTACGGTTTTGGGTACAAAAATTTCTATAAATCTTTAAAAGATTATTCCTTGCCGAATAGTTTATCAATTTGTTTTACGGTGTACATATTAGTATATCCAACAACTCCATTTTCATCTAAGGTTGTAGAATGGTAGATGCGAACTACTTTACCACCTAAAAACTTGCTAAAGTTCAAAAGCAAATAACCGTTTCCAATATCTAATAAAACATTTTCTTTAGGCATCTCTTTGAAGCCATTTTGTAGATATGAATACAATGTATTTAAATCCTCTGTTGATTTTATGCTGAATTGTTTCCATTCTGTAATTCTTGAAAATTTAGCATCTAAGTATCTAAATAAATACGTGCTATCTTCATACTTATAGCATTCTATTGAGATAGTTGAATTTCCACCCGGGGCAATTTTACCAATTAATTCTTTTTTAGGAATTTCCAGTTTTTTTATTTGTCCGAAACATAAAGAATAGATTAATATGAGTGCAAGCAGTAGCGTTATTTTTTTCATAATACTTTTTTTAACAAAGTAATAAAAAATAACTCACTTATAAGTGATTGTCAGATTTTCGTTTTAAAGTGATTTTGCTTCACTAATCTATTAGTGAGAATGGTCGCATCAATTGATGATTACGTTATAGCAAAAGTAAAAGAATTTAGGCTAACAAAAGGTTACAGTCAAAGCTATATAGCCAATGAATTAAATGTTTCAGTAGGGTTTATTGGTATGGTTGAAAGTTCAAAGTATTCAAACCACTATAATTTAAAACACCTCAACAAATTAGCGGAGGTGTTGGAGTGTAGTCCAAAAGATTTTTTACCCGATAATCCAATCTTGTAAACTGGCAGGTTTTTATCTTTTCCGCTCTTTAGTTTTAAAAATCGTTACTCTCAAATTAAATTCATTTCTCAATAATTTTATGTAGGTTCTAAATTCGGTTTCTGTAAACACTTTATTTTGGCATTTCACAATGCCATGCTTTTCAAATGCAGTTATCCATTTATCCGGTTTATTAATTAGTTTAAGCCTTTCAAATAATTCATTAGCCCTTTTCACGTTTCCTGTCAACAAAGCTTTTAAAAACTCTCTTTTATCGCTCATGTTTAATTTAATTTAGTTATTAATCTTTTTACAAGTTCATCAATCTCATGGTCTTTCATTGATGAAATTATTTTTAATTCATCTGTATAAGCCCCTAAATGTCGCATTAACAAATCCATTGCCCTCAATCTATTACCCTCGATTTTTCCATTCAAAGCAATATTTTTAATCATTGTAATTACCCCTGCTACTGTTATTTCAGCATTTGCAATTGCGTTGTTATGGTACTTGGAAATTTCGTTAAGGATTTCAACATTTTTCAACAATCTTTGCCCAGCACTATATGCAGTTTTTTCAGAGTATCCGGCAAATTTTGCTGCTTCTGTTGCGTTGCCAGATTTTAAATATTCAGATATAAATTTGTTTTGCTTGTGGGTCATAATTGTGTCGTTTGGAATTGTGGTATTTTAAGGCTTTTTAAAGCATTCAAATTAGCGCACCTGTAAACTGTTGCGCTAACATTGATGTTGCCTCTTGAACGTTTTTAGCACTAAATAACGTTGGTTTCTAATCGAAATAAATGTCCAGTTTTTCTAATGTGCTTATTTTATCATCATTAAGCTGGTTTATTCTTTCTGTTTGCCTTGCTTGCAGTTCTGCCGGATCTTGCTCTCCATCATGATCCCTAATCATTTTTAGGCGTTCATCTAATGTTAAGCTGTTATCAGAAAGTTTTTTAACATATTCAGCTTCTGGGTCTGGCTTTCTTTCCCAAACCTCTGAAACTTCTAAACGTGTTGCTGATGGAATATTAGTATTATTCAGAAAATCGAATAATTTACTTTCATCCTTTGCCCAAATTTTCACCTCCAATTGTGTAGGCATTTTGGCTGCTTCTGGGCTTCCGGGAGCATATTTCTTTTCCAAATTCTTTATAATTTCCTCTGGGTTATGATGGCAACTTGTTCCACGCTCTGTGCTTGTTAGAATTACATCGGATAAACTGAAATTTGCTGGGTTGGCACTTGCTTTTAATTCAATGTCTGGAAACGCTGAAAATGTTTTCATTATATCATCGTTTACTGGGGCTGGGAGTGTAGAGCCAAATTTGTTTTTTAGCTGGTCTAGCACCCTTGTTTGAACTTCTGTTTTTAGTGTTGGGGTTTCCATTTTATTTGTTGTTTTTGTTGTTGAAAAATTAGATTGATTACTCTATTTGTTAATATGTGAAAAGCAACGTTTGCAAACTCTTATCTGAATTGAACATTTGTTGCCTTGAATTTTTTTAAAACCTATTTGCAAATGTTGCCGTGGTTAGAGAATTGTTATTGACTTCTGGGATAGCATTTGTTTTCTGCTTTGTCTCCTTAACAGCTTTGCAAATGTTGCCTCTTGGGTTTAGTTGAATTAGTTTTAAATGGGTCAATTCCAATACATCTGCATAGTAATTTTCACTCCCATAATTTGAACTCATTTGTTCAAATCTTATCCGGGCTTTTGGGGCTGCGTATCTACTCAAATTCTGCCAATAATTTGGGTTGCGATAATTAGCTAATGCAATCTGTTGACGGCTTGTGAGCTGGTTTAGGTTGATTGATTTGTCATTAACCAATACAAGCTTTAGCATTTGCAATAAATCATTGCCTAAAACACTTAAATTACTTGGGGTTAAGTCAGCTAGGGTATTGATTTTAAGCTTTTGTAAATACCGGGCTTTTATTACTTTTTTTTCAATTCTTAATAATGGATATGATAAGTTATATTGTTTCCCTTTATTATAAATTTTTGCAGCCCAATCAGTAAAATAACAATCGTGTCCGCTTACTTTCTGGGTTGGCTTCATTCTGTTGAAAGGATGGTATTTTATGCCAATTAAGCGATTTAAAAAGCTGGTTGTCTCAAAGCTGGTTGAAATATTTACACCATATTCCATTTTTAAGATATTCCAGTTTTCTGGGATTATGCCAAACTGGTTGCATACATAATCAATACAAGCTTTTAGTTCTGGATACGTAAAACTAGAATAGTTATTGCCGTGCCAAAGTTTATGCAAACTTCCAGTTAGCCACATCCTACCGGATGGGTATAGCTTAACCGTCATGGCTTCTACTGAATAACCATCTCTACCAATAGTTGCTTTATCAAACTTTGTCTTTATTTCGGCTGTATAGATATTTACATCCCTTGTAAAGTCAAAACTATTCAACAGCAATTTAGGGTCTGGGTGCTGGGCTTCTAACTTAATCCAGTCAACCATTACCCTTTCTTTTTGCCAATGGCTAAAGCTGCATCAACTTCTGATTTTTTGAAAAATACAGTTCTGCCAGTCTGGTAATATTTGAAAATACCTCGCTTCTTATAGGCGTGTATTGTTGCTTTAGTAACCTTTAGGTATTCCGCTAAC
This sequence comes from Pedobacter fastidiosus, assembly GCF_014306625.1. Taxonomy (GTDB): domain Bacteria; phylum Bacteroidota; class Bacteroidia; order Sphingobacteriales; family Sphingobacteriaceae; genus Pedobacter; species Pedobacter fastidiosus. The sequence continues at coordinate 165,059 of NZ_JACRYL010000004.1, read as the reverse complement.
TCTGGGATTGAAAATGTTTGATCTGGTTCTTTTAACGTTTTTTCTGGCATAGATAACGCCATTGCTGCGGTAACGCTTTTTTGAATAATTAACTCTAAACTATGTAGGTTAATTGAAGTAAGAATGATATTTTCCATTTGCTGTATAATTGGTACAGAGGCAAATATCTTACTGCAATTTATTTAAAAAGAATATGTTGATTAGACAGTTTAGACTTATCTCTTAAAGTCTAAACTGTCTAATCGTTTGAGTTAAATGGAGGGATTGTAAGAGAACTATAAGGGTGTGCATTAGTCTTTTTTATAGTACCGATACTTACCTCTAATTTAAAACTGTTTTTACAAATATTTAGATATTCCGCATGGGTTGGTTTTCTTTTTAGGTAGTTCTTTTCAAAGAATAAAATAATCGTGCTTATAAAATGTCCTTTATGTCCGTTTGCGCTGTCTTTGAAGTTATTAGTTTCCCTATCAATTAAATCAGCTTCAACCAAAAGTGCTAGTATCTGATACATTGCTTTTTCATTAACCGCAGCATCAGTTAAATTTTCAAAAACTGTATTATCTTTTGGAATTGAATTAGTTTGCTTGATTTCCTTTAAAAGAGATTTAATCCACATTATTTCTAACATTCCTAACAATATACTATCGGCAGCACTCTTGAAATCATTATCATTATGAGGTTGTAAATAGTCAATTCCTAAATTATATAGTTCTATTGCAGAAATTAAAAAAGCCTCCAATATGGGGGTTACTTTTTCATTGCCTAATACTTCAATATCCTCTTGGTATCTTTTTATAGATGCTAGGGTTTCATTTTTTATATTCGGAATTTCATCTTTAATAAATTCGGCACAGTTTGGATACTTTCGTTCAAAAGAAAGAATTGTACTATCCATCATCTTTATATATTTTTCCATGCGCTACAATCCTAATTTTTTTAATGTTTCTGCCAATAAATTTGCTTTATCTTCATTGTTTGCCCGGATATATTTTAAAAAACTGGTTTCTGTTTTGTGTCCAGTTGCACTCATAATAAGCATTGGCGGTACACCTGCTTTAAACATATTGGTAGCATAACTACGTCTGCAACAATGGGAGGTAATAAGGCTATACAAAGGATGTATGGTTTCGTTTTTTGTATTGCCTTTGGTATCCGTTACTTTGCGCTCCTCTGTTAAGTCTGCAAGTTTTGCAACTTCTTTTATATAATCGTTAAATTTTTGATTTGATAGTGTAGGTAGGTTGTTTGAGTATTTTTCCAAAACCGGGCGCAAACGGCTCATTATTGGTATAGTTATTCTGCCTCCCGTTTTAATCTGTTTAACCTTTATAAAACTGCCATCAATACTTTTAGGTTCTAAAGTATTAAAATCGCTAAACCGTAATCCTGTAAAACATCCAATTAAAAATAAATCCCTTGCTTTATCTAAAGAGGCATAACTTAATTGTTCAATTATTTTGCCTCTGATATGCTGTACTGTTTTTTTGTAGTCTGATAAATCTAAACTTGCTATTTTATCAATTTGCTCTAATGTTAAATAAAGCGTGTCAGCTTCGTAGCTGGGCATTATAAAATCTTTGGCTTTAAATTCAGTTGAGCCAGTTTCGCTCATTACGGTTTTAATATCTTTTATGTAGCTGGCAAACGTGCTTACTTCCTTTTTTTCTTCGTTATAGCAGTAAAATCTAAAAGCCTCATAGAAATCTTTATTTATTTCCTCTAGGGGTAAGATGCTGATGTGATGGAATTGCATATATCTCCTAATAGCAGAGATTGTAATTCCGTAATTTTTAATTGTGTTTCGAGTATATCTATTTCCTGCACTTTTACCAATTGAAATTAAACGTTTTCCACTTATGCTGTCAGCAATCATTTGCTCTAAATAGCTAATTAAATTGTGCTTAAATTTGGGGGCTGGTTCGGGTTCGGCTGGCTTTGGTTTATAGATTAAGTCCAATTGCTCACGAATATATTTCACATTTAAGTTTTCGCCTTTGGTTTCTGTAACGATATTAACAGCATCTAATGCAATATCTGCAAGTCTTTTATTATGCTGTTCTCCGTAGGGTGCAATTGTCTTAATTGGTTTAATGTTGGTGCTTGTGTTGCACTTAGGTTGAAAATGCTTTTCATTTACACTTACTTGTGTATGGTATTTTAACCTTTGCCCATTAAATGAATAAAGCATTTTTATTGCTTGTGTTCCTTTTGCGCTTATTAAAGTATCTAAATAAAATTTAGGCTTTGCCATACTGTACCCGATTTGATTGTTAGGTACAAATTTAGGTACAGTTTTAACTAAATCCTACTATATCTCATTTTATTTTAAAATATCAATAAAGTGCATTAATTGCATTAAATAGGCATTTCTATTGTCTTTATTAAAGTTTTGTAAACTCTAACATTTTGATAAATGTATTCCGGCACTGGGTACAGAGAATAAAAAAGCCTTAACATATTGACTGTTAAGGCTTTCTCTTTTTAAAGTCTTTATTTTTGGCTGAAAATCATAGAATCTTCTTGAAAACAAACCCGTAATTAACAGATTTCGATTTAGTAATTACTAAAAAATTTGATTTATTATTATTTTATATCTTAGCTAGGAGCTAGATCAAATTATACTACAACAATTAATTCCAGGCTTGAAATCCTAAAGAATGAACGAAAACGACACTAAGAGGCTTTCGCGGTTAACTGCAATTTTAACCCAATTGCAAACCAAACGACTTTTGACCGCTACCGAACTGGCAAAGAAATTTACAGTAAGTGTTAGAACGATTTATAGAGATATTAGAGCACTAGAGAAATCGGGAGTTCCGATAATAACTGAAGACGGGAAAGGCTATACTTTAATGGAAGGCTACAGGGTTCCACCAATTATGTTTACCGAAACTCAAGCCAATGCCTTAATCCTAGCCGAACAACTTGTATTAAAAAATAAAGATTCATCATTTGTTAAAGATTACTTAGATGCGATTGAAAAAATCAAAGCCGTTTTAGGTCATAAAATAAAAGATAAAGCAAATCTACTTGCAGAACGAACAAGATTTAACCAAAACTACAACAACGAAAGAAATAGCCATAACCTGTCTGATTTACAATTTGCGCTCACAAATTTCTATTTGATAAAAATTGAATACACCAATGAAGCAAATAATACTACCGAAAGATTGATAGAACCATTTGCATTAGTAAGTACGCAAGAAAATTGGCTGTTATTAGCTTGGTGTCGTTTGCGTAATGAGTTTAGGTTTTTCAGGATAGATAGAATTAAAAAACTGGAAATTCTTACCGAGAAATTCTCGCCACATAAAATGACTTTACAAGAATATTTTGAACGTTACCATTAATTTTTTCAACCCCTGACATAGGGCTGTCATTACGCTCCATTAGTTTTGTGGCATAAACAAAAAATTAAAAATGAATAACTTATTCAATCCTTCCGATACTGATGGAATTTTATCACGAATTGAAAATTTAATGCCAACTGCTCAAAAGCAATGGGGAAAAATGAATGTAAATCAAATGTTGGCGCACTGCAACGCTTCTTTGGAAACTGCAATGGGACTTCATAATCCTGAAAGACTGGGATTTGTCGGTCGCCTTTTTGGCAAGCTCTTAAAGCCAAAGTTTTTTAGTGAACAACCCTTTCCTAAAAATAGTGCAACTGATAAAAGCTACATCATTACGGGTAATCCAGATTTCGAAACGGAAAAAGTCAAAGTGATTAGCCAAATAAAGGCATTTTCTGAAGGCGGACCTTCAAAATGCACCGCACATCCGCAAGCTTTTTTTGGACCACTTACACCAAACGAATGGGCGCTGATGCAATGGAAACATTTCGATCATCATTTAAGGCAGTTTGGTTCTTAATTTACATCATGATTAAAAAGGAAAAAGATATAGAAATTTTTTGCCCAGCAAGCCGACAAGAATGGAGACAATGGTTAGAAAAAAATCATAGTTCAAAACCAGCCGTCTGGCTTGTTCAGTACAAGAAGAAATCTGCAAAACCGAGTATCTCCTGGGGTGATGCTGTAGATGAAGCCCTTTGTTTTGGCTGGATTGACAGTATTCGAAAAACTGTAGATGATGAAAAGTTTATTCAGTTCTTCAGTAAAAGAAAACCAAACGGAACTTGGTCTAAAGTAAACAAAGTGAAAATTGCATATCTCATTGAAGCAGAAATGATGATGACCGCAGGTTTTGAAAGCATTGAAAAAGCAAAACAAAACGGATCTTGGACAATTCTAGATGAAGTTGAAGAACTCTTAATTCCAGAGGATTTAGATAAAGAATTCACAATAAAAAATGGTTCGAAAGACTTTTTTTTAAGCTTGAGTAAATCGGTCAGAAAAGCGATGCTCCAATGGATTGTTTTAGCCAAACGACCAGAAACCAGACAAAATAGAATTACTGAAATTGTGATGTTCGCTGGTCAGAAATTGAAGCCAAAACAGTTTTGATCAATTGATTTTAAAAAAGCGGTATGTTTAACTAATCTTTAGGCAAACGCTCTCTGATCCTGCTAATGTATTTCTGGCGATAATAAAGATCTTTAATGGCTAACAATATTTGCTCGGCATCTTCATTTTTAGAATCAAACTGTGTAGTTAAATTTGCTAATTCATCAACCAATTGATGCTCAATTGCATCTACATCTCGATTAACCTGTTCTAATTTTTCTGCATCCGGTTCAAATTCCAAATCCATCAAGGCCTCATTTACATCCATCATCTCCATTAAAAAAGATTGCGGTAATTGGTATCCTTCATCTGTTTCTACAATACCTTTTAGTTCTAAAACGTATTTAAGTCGTTTTTGTGGATTACTTAAAACTTGATAGGCTTTGTTATTTAAAGTAGATAAATCTAAAACTTCCTGCTGCTTTTCGTCGCTTTCATTAGCAAAAAAATCTGGATGATACTTTTTGCTAAAAGCATAGAATTTGGTTTTAACCGCATTCAAATCAGGATTAAACTGAACTGGCAATTCGTAAAACTCAAAATAATTGGGAAGTTGTTTTGTCGCACTCATCTTTCTTAAATTAAAAAACCGCTGATATAAGACTTTGAATTTATCAAAACTTACATCAGCGGCAATTATATAAAATTCGTTTTACTTACCGAAGGATTTTAAAATATCATTGATAAATTTCTATTACCAAAGAAAAAAATATTCTCTCCACTGAATTTTCTCTTCTCCTTTAATAAATCTTCGATATAAAAGTGACGAAACATTTATTAAATTTATGAGGATAAAAATAGTAATAACGACTTTCATATTCTAAAGATTAATTTAAACCATGTTTAAAGAATTATATCTGTCATCTTTACCATATCTATTAAAGGTCCCGAAAAGCCTTAATGCCAAGTTAATTCCAGAATTAAATGGACCAAACCCGCCGCCATTTACTATTTTTTGATCTTCAATTTTTAATTCTTTAACATTAAAATTTTTAATTTCTAACTTTTTCATAATAATTTAATTTAGTGGTTTCTACTCTTTAAGAGATTTCTCATAACAAACCCTTTGATATGAGACTACTAAATTATACTTCTTTAATGCACAAAAAAAGCACTGAGATTAATAGAATTTAAATACCCGCCATTTATATTTTGGATTTCTATTTCATCCAATGGTTTTAATATTAAAGATGCGTGCATCTCATATTTTTTAGTGTAATAATATGTTTGAGTCTGCCTCGAATATTTTATTGGAACTCCGTTTAATTTTAATTCTTCTATTATTCTAAGAATTCTAGATTTTGAAACGTGCATTCTTTGAGCTAGGGTTTCAGGCCTACCTGTCTTACTCTCTCTTAAAAGTTTGTGCAATAAATTAATGCGATCTATATATTGAAAAATTTTCATATCCCCTATTGATAAATTTGTAAGCTACAGATATCAAACTTACATCTGAAAAATTTATATAAACTTAGTTTTACTTACCGAAGGATTTTAAAATATCATTACCAAAAGCAAACACCATTAAACAGATTAGAATAACAAAGCCAACAATTTGTGCTTTCTCTAATACTTTTTCGCTTACAGGCTTACGTTGTACCATCTCGATTAAAAGGAATACCACATGGCCACCATCTAAACCCGGAATAGGCAATAAGTTCATAAATGCCAAAGCCATTGATATTAGGCCTGTTAAGGTCCAAAACTTAACCCAATCAAAAGTACTTCCATAAACTTTTGCAATCCCGATTGGACTGCTAATGTTACGAGCACTCAATTTCCCAGTAATCATTTTACCAATACCTTTCGCATTATCTACAAACGTACTCCAAGCCATAGCTGCTCCTTCTGGTAAAGATTGAGTGAAGCTGAAATCGATATGCGCAGACTCTGGCAGTTTTACATTGGGAATGACACCAATTGTTCCATCTTTACTAACTGTAGGACTAAAGCTTATTCTTTTACCATTTCGCAACGCAGTAATAGAAACTTTCTTATTCTTGTTTGCAGAAACCTCATCCTTAAACTGATCAAGAAAAGTGATAGTCTTTTCATTAACGGATAGAATACTATCGCCAGGTTTAATTCCTGCATTATAGGCCGGATAAATAGGCTTTTCAAATTTTCTTCCAAATAATTTATCCAGTATTTTACCAATGAAAGATTGCTCATCTATCCTAGGATCTGGAACAGAAACTTTATCAATTCGTTCCATTGTATATCTTGGAGAAATAAAGTTTTCCTTATCATTTTTAGAAAGCTTGTTTAAGATAGTATCTGGAACAGAAATATATAATGTTTGATTAGCTCTTAAAACTGTCAATCTAGCACCATCAAATAAAACTTTGCTAGAAATTGCATCTTCAAAACGGATTAGCTTATTCTCATTAATGGCCAAAATTCTATCGCCATTTTTTAAACCAATTTCTTTACCAATATTCCCTACAGCAATACCATTAGTTAATTTTTCATTTATAGTATAGCTCTTTCCATATGTAAAAGTAAGCATCCAAAATATAAAAATACCGACGATAACATTTACGATAATACCGCCTAGCATTACAATTAATCGCTGCCAAGCTGGTTTAGAACGGAATTCCCAAGGTTGAGCAGGTTGAGCCATTTGCTCTGTATCCATGCTTTCGTCAATCATTCCGGCAATTTTAACATAGCCACCCAAGGGCAACCAGCCAATACCATATTCTACATCACCTTTTTTGAAACTAAAAAGTTTAAACCCCCAAGCATCAAAAAATAAATAAAACTTTTCTACTTTAATACCAAATGCCCTTGCTGCCAAAAAATGCCCCAATTCGTGTAATATTACCAATAAAGACAATCCGAGCAACAACTGCCCCGCCATAATCAATCCATTCATATTTTCTTATAAAATTTCTCTGTTAGATGTTAAAATATACTTTTTGTTACTAATTCGCCGGCTAAGATACGGCTATGTTTGTCAGTTTCTAAATAATCGTTCAATTCTGGTTTTTCTATAAATTTAATTTCCTGCATACACCGTTCAATAACATCGCTCATTTGCAAGAAACCGATTTTATCATTTAAAAAAGCTTCTACAACAACTTCATTTGCGGCATTCAAAATACAAGGCATATTCCCTCCTTTTCTTAACGAATCAAAGGCAAGCCCTAAATTTTTAAAGGTATCGAGATCTGCCTTTTCAAAGCTGAAATTTGGATAATCCAAGAAGTTAAAACGTTTGAAATTGTTTTTTAGCCTATCGGGATAATTTATTGCATACTGAATTGGCAATTTCATATCAGGAACACCCATTTGCGCTTTCATGGAACCATCTGTAAACTGCACAAGCGAATGCACGATAGATTGAGGATGAACAATCACATCGATTTGATCAACATTAAGGTTAAAAAGCCATTTAGCTTCTATTACCTCTAAACCTTTGTTCATTAAAGATGCAGAATCAATAGTGATTTTTGCACCCATTACCCAATTGGGATGTTTTAAAGCCTGTTCCTTTTTTACTGAAGATAAGAAATCTATTTTCTTGCCAAGAAATGGTCCGCCCGATGCAGTGAGGTAAATTTTTTCAATTTCATTATGTTCCTCTCCTACCAAACATTGAAAAATGGCAGAATGCTCAGAATCTACCGGAAGTATTTTGACTTGATGTTTTTCGGCCAGTTTGGTAATTAATTCGCCCGCAACAACCAGTGTTTCTTTATTGGCTAATGCGATATTTTTACCTGCTTGAATAGCGGCAATAGTCGGCTTTAAACCAACCGAGCCCATTAATGCGGTTAAAACAACATCGCTTGATGGATGAATGGCAACTTCTGTTAATGCTTCTTCGCCAGCGAAAACTTTAATATTTAATCCAGAAAGTGAATTTTTAACTTCATCGTATTTATTTACATCACAAATTACCACAACCTCAGGCTTAAACTCTAAAGCTTGATGAATGAGTAATGCTGAATTTTTTAGCGCTGATAATACAGAAACCTTAAAAACTGTAGGATTCTCTCTAATCACTTCAAGCGCCTGTGTACCTACACTTCCTGTAGAACCTAATATAGCGATTCGCTTAGGAAATTGTTGTATTGTTATATTGCTCAATTGTTATTTCTTTCTCTCGTGTTAAAAATTGTTAAAGCCTAAAACTTAATCAAATCTTTAATTTTTCGTTTGTAAATTTAATTAATTGATGAATTTCTTTAGGCAATATCTCCAAAGTTGCAAAAATCTTCGAATAAGTTTCCTCATTGATTAACTTTCTTACTCTTGCTTTTTCATTCCAATCTAAACACTCTTTTACTGATCCAAAACTGTAATAATAAAATTTTATCTTATCTTTTTTATGATACCTTCCAAAGCCCTCAGCTAAATTAGCCGAAACTGAATCGATAGCATTCACAAACTGTCGCCCTATGGTGTGCTTAGCAAAGCTATCCCAATTTGATGTAATTTCCCATATCAGATTACTAAGATGAAATGATTTTTTATAAGCTATAATTTGATTCAATTGCAAATATTTCGTTTCCATTGTTATTGTTTTGAATTGCATTAGGGAATCATGCAAACAATATAACAATAAAACAATTAAACAATATATCTCTCCAACCCATCCGCCAATTTCCGATCATTACTTAACCTTGGCACCTTATTTTGCCCACCTAACTTACCTTCGCTCTTCATATAATTTACAAAAGCATCTTTTTGCAAAGTACGGATAATTAAAGGCTGAAGAATATTTCCTTCAATCAAATCAAAGTAATAAATATTTTTCTTCTGAAGTGCTTCATCAACCTTTTTACTAAAAGTATTTAGATCTTTTGGTGCTTTAGAAAATTCTATAAACCATTCATGGTAAGGCAATCCTTCCTTCGGACTAACCTGCGGTGCAACAGTGAATTCAGTAATTTCTACCTGTTCATTATTTGCAACACTTAAAATCGCTTGCTCTACTTCTTCACCTATTACATGCTCGCCAAAGGCAGAAATGAAATGCTTGATTCTACCTGTAACTACAATTTTATACGGATTTTTTGACACAAATTTAATCGTATCACCTATGCTGTATCCCCATAAACCAGCATTCGTATTTAAAATTAATGCATAGTTGGTATTCAATTCAACTTCTCCAAGCGATAATCGAGTTGCATTATCGTTGTAATATTCATCAGAAGGAATAAATTCATAAAAAATCCCTGCATCCGCAAGTAAAAGCAATCCCATATCTTTTTGCGAATCCTGATACGCTATAAATCCTTCTGAGGCTGGATAAGTTTCAATAGAATCGATCTTTTTGCCGATGCTCTGTTCTATTTTCGCTCGGTAAGGTTCAAAATTTACGCCACCGTAAATAAAGAGACTAAAGTTTTTAAAAATTTCTCCTATCTTTTTACCTCCAGATTTTTCCGAAAGTTTATCAAAATACATTTGTACCCACGGTGGAATTCCAGAAATCAAAGTCATATCCTCGTTAATGGTTTCATCCACAATGGCATCAACTTTTTGCTCCCAGTCTTCTATAATATTCGTTTCGTAAGATGGTAAACGGTTCTTCTGCAAATATCTAGGCACATGATGTGCTACAATTCCAGAAAGTCGACCCACGTTAATTCCGTGCTTTAAACTTAGCGTAGGACTTCCCTGTAAAAAAATCATTTTTCCGTTAACAAAATCGGCCTTACCCGTTTCGTTAATATAGGTTAGAATAGCATTTCGAGCAGCCTTAATGTGCTCAGGCATTGATTCTTTTGAGAGTGGAATATACTTAACGCCAGAAGTTGTACCGGAAGTTTTAGCAAAGTATAATGGCTTTCCTCTCCACAAAACATCTTCCTCTCCATGTACAACTCGATCAACATAAGGCTTTAATCCCTCATAATCTCGAACAGGAATATTGCTTTTGAAATCAGAATAATTTTTAATTTCAGCAAAATTATGATCTCTTCCAAAAGCGGTTTCTTTGGCGCTTTCGATTAGATTTTGAAGTATTATATTTTGAGCTTTTACGGCATTATTCTTCCACTTGTTTATTTGCCAAACTGCAAAGGCCGCAAACGGTTTACTTAATGCTGATTTTAATCCCATAACCCCAAACCCCTAAAGGGGCTTCTCCTTTCTAATGTTAATATTCAGTTTGCTAATTTTAATACGCATAGTATAATGCAGTTTGCAATTCTCCTTTAGGGGATTTAGAGGTTAAACAATATTATGTAAAATATCTGGATGCTCATCGCCTTGATATTCACTAGAAATTTTGCGGTAAGCCACGGTTAATGCAACACTAGATAGTGGAACAATAATAAATGAGCTTAAAATATTTACAATAAATGCAACAAGAGGCCAGTGCAAATAGTTTAGTAAAAGGTAAATTAAATAACCACCACCGAGAACAACTAGAAGCAATAATATTTTGGTAAAATTCCCTTTGGTAGTGGCCAAACTTAGTTTGATAGATTCGAATGGGCCAACATTTTTATCAATTATAAAAAATGGAAAAAATGAAATTCTCAGCCAGGTAATAAAAATGGCAATAATCCCAACCGAAATGGCTACGTTTTTAACGATGCTAATATTTATGCCTGTATAAATAAATGGAAAGGCAATTAAGATAACAACCAAATAAACGCCCAAAATGCATCCTACAAAATATAAGGTTGCAATTAGAAATCTAATAATTTGGAGTCTGGTTGGTAAGGTATCAACAATTTTTACATCATTTTCTTCATCATCCATCAAATGGAAAATGTATTTAAACAAAGAAAGGTTGATGGTAAAATAAAGCATAATGAAAATTATTACCATTACAAAACTAAGAACCTTACTAACATCTTTAATAAAAAACGCCATCAAACTGGATGCACTTGCCGTAATAAACATTAAGAAACATAGCGTAGCTATAGAAAAATAATGTTTTTTGGTAATGCCCCAAGCCTTTTGAATTACTTCATTAACGGCAAACGTACTTTCTTTTAGATAATTTATCATTGTTGTTTAAATACCACTCTCTTTATAAAATCTTGTATAAATCCTAAGCCATAAGCGGTTAATTGGATAAATGAAGATATAATGCTCAAAAATGCAACTTTTAAACTTTTATTTACTGACCATGAGTGAAAAAATATCAACATAAAGTATAGTAAAAGGAAAAAGTTGCAAACAAAGCCCAAAGGCCAATATAATATATTACAAAGAATAGTAATTATAAAACCGATTGTAAAAACTGCGGGAAAGAAATGGACAAGCTTTAGTTGCGATGGAAAATGTTTATAAATATTAATCCTCGCTCTGCCAAAAAAGTGTAGTTGTTTATAAAACTGGCTAAAGCTCGTTCGTCTTTTATGGTATACTACAGCATCAGGGATTAATCCGATTTTGAACCCGCTTTCATGAATCCGAATGCTGTATTCAATGTCTTCGCCCAATCGGGTTAGAATAAAACCCCCAACCTTTTCCCAAACTTGTCTCGAAACCCCCATATTGAAGCTCCGCGGATGAAATTGACCAATATGATTTTTGTTCCCACGGATTCCTCCTGTTGTAAATGGAGAAGTCATGGCATAACTTATTGCCTTTTGAACTGGAGTAAAACTTTCATGCGCAGCATCTGGCCCGCCGTAAGCATCTAAATGATGCTCGTAAAGGTAATTTTTAACTTCTTCTAAATAATTTGCGGGGATTAAGCAATCAGAATCAAATATGACGAAGTAATCTCCCTTCGCCCTTTCGAAACCATAATTCCGTGTAAATCCCTGCCCTTCATTTTCCTTAAAGAAATACCGAACATCCAACTTATTGCTAAAACTTTCTACAATCGCCCTTGCATCTTGCTTAGAACCATCCTCGATTACCAATACCTCAAACTGCAAATAGGTTTGCTTAGTTAGCGTATTAAGCAACTCATTTATTTCTTGCGGGCGATTATAAAGTGGGATTATTATAGAAAAGAACATATACCTCCCAACCCCCTAAAGGGGGAGTTAAAACCCAGATCCAAAATTGGGCTATTATTAAAGTCTATTATTTTTTGAGCCATTTTAGCTTAAGTATTTTTACCCATGCTATTAGTTCCCCCTTCAGGGGACTAGGGGGTTCTTTTTTCTATTAAATATTGATTTCTTTCAGGTGCGTTACGGGTAACTAATTCGGCAACAAAACCAGTTAAAAACATTTGCGAGCCTACAACGATTGCAACTAAAGCAATGTAGAACAAAGGTTGATCGGTTATTTCTCTTTTATATGGAATTTCAGCAGCAATGTGATATAGCTTTACTCCAATCATCCAGAGCGCCATAAATGTTCCAATTAAAAAACTCAACACACCCAGAGAACCAAAAAAGTGCATTGGGCGTTTACCAAACTTGCCGACAAAGAAAATGGAAAGTAAATCTAAAAAGCCATTTATAAACCTGCTGAAACCAAATTTCGTTGTTCCATATTTACGAGCTCTGTGCTCTACAACTTGTTCGGCAATTTTATTAAAACCAGCCCATTTTGCAATGACTGGAATATAGCGGTGCATTTCTCCGTAAACTTCAATGGTTTTAATCACATCACTCCGGTAAGCTTTTAATCCGCAATTAAAATCATTCAATTCAATTCCACTCATTTTGCGGGTAGCCGCATTGAATAATTTTGTAGGAATTGTTTTCGTGATTGGATCGTAGCGTTTCTTTTTCCAGCCCGAGATTAAATCAAGCTTTTCTTCTTTTATACGGCGATATAATTCGGGGATTTCATCAGGACTATCTTGCAAATCTGCATCCATGGTAATAATCACATCACCTTGTGTGGCTTCGAAACCAACATTTAACGCAGCTGATTTTCCGTAATTTCTTCTAAATTTAATCCCTTTTATAGCATCATTCTGTTCTCTTAGCGATTCTATAACTTCCCAAGATTTATCCGTACTGCCGTCATCAATTAACACAATTTCGTAACTGAAATTATTGTCGTTCATCACTTTGGCAATCCATGCCGTTAATTCTGGCAAAGATTCATCTTCATTAAATAAGGGTACTACAACTGATATATCCATTTTTCAAGCATAAACCTCGTAGGTTTTAAAACCTACGAGGTTTGTTAAAATAAAACGTGCAAATTTCATCAAATTAAATGATAAAACGTGCACGTTCAAAATTTTGATATTTATTATAATTTTATGTCTTTGGCTTTTACTTTAATAATTTTTCCTTGATCAGAAAAAACAAAAACTCCACTGTTTTTCTTTTTTTGGGCAACTAACTTTTCAAAAGCGAGATTAAGCCCATTTCTAATCTTTTCTCTTATTTCAATATTACTTATCAGATTATTTTCCATTAGACATTAGATTAAGTTTAGACCAGATACCTTTTTCAAAGATAGTTATTTCCTTATTTAAATTTCCTTCGGCGATAAATTGCAAACGACCATCCGAACTATCAATAATTAACCAATAATTAGCTTCTGCACAAAATAATTTTAAATTCATCATCCCCCTAAAATATCGTCTTCTAATAACTTCTTCAGGAATATTGTGCCCGCCTTCCGAAACCCTTATTTTTACTCTTTCGATTGCCAATTCTACATCGTTAAGCCAAAAAAACAAAAGCGTAATTTTATATCCTACGGATTTAGCTCTAGCAATAGTATTAAGATAAGACTTTGTTGTTAATGTTGTTTCAATGGCAAAATCTTTTTGATTATTTAACAATTCATCAATCCTGGTTAACATAATTTTACCAGCTTGAATAGCGACACTTTCAGGATTGAAAGGTGATATACCTTTCGCAATTTCATCAGCATTAACAAACTCTTTACAATTTAACATTTCTGGCAATACCGTAAATGATGCAGTTGTTTTTCCTGCTCCATTACATCCAGAAATTATATATAAGTTTGGCATTAAGTTGTTAAATACCGTGCAAATCTTAAAAAATTACACGTATAAAATTTTGATTATTTGTCAACCAAATTAAATACGTTCCTTTTTAACTACCGCAGCTGTAATCAAACTAATTATTAATCCGAATAAAGTGTAAGTAATTGCAGAACCAAAAGCGATCATATAAATCATATACTTACTCATCATCTGAATTCCTTTTACTGCTTGTTCATTATCTCCAGCAGCTTTCATTTGTGTATCCAAAATCTCTTGTAATGCACCTTTATCAATTAAACCGTAATAAAGCATCATTAATAAACCGATGAACAATCCAGAATAAGCTGCAACTTTAAACCCTGTAGAGAATGCTCTTCCATAGGTTATAAAACCTCCTAAATCTTGCTTATGTTTATTTTGAGCATAATAAATAGCTAAAATAAAAGTTCCATAAGATAGTATCATAGAAACTGCTTTTTGCCATATCGGTGTGCCTTCAATTTGTGCACTCATCCCTAAGAGATTCATTACAAATACCAAAGCCAAAGTGTATAGTGCAAAAGTTATCGCAACCTGAAACGCTAATGCATTAGGTTTTTTTTCTTCTTGAGCAATCTGTTGTTCCATTTGAGTATAATTTAGTTATTAATTGTAGTAATCAATGTATAAGTAGCAGAATCAAACGATTTGTTACTGCTAAATTGAATTAATTCTTTACTTGTTTCTGCACTTCCCTCAGTATCAAGGAAAAATGCCATAAAAGGGACGAATAATTCTTTCATCTCCTCACTAACATTTAGTGTAGGAGCGGTATTACAAATTTCCTCAACGCTACTTTCTGCCAATTGTTGGTTACTGATCAGTTCTTCATAGATCTCAAACTCATCCTGAAATTCATCATCTTCTACCAATAAGAATTCTTTAAGGAAATCGCCCAATTCTGGATCCAATTCTTCATCCTTGCACTCTTTAATGTATAAAAGAAGATTTAAAAGTTCGGTTCCTCTATCGATCGTTTCTTCCTCAATATTTGCCCATTCATCACCTTCCAAATAATCATCCTCTAATTTTTGAACATCGCTACTGAAGAAATTCACCATTAACAAATCAAAAAATACCTCTCTAAGTTCCTCAAACTTTGGATAAGAATCGAAAACTGCATCAAATGCAATTGCCTTATCTAAAAAATTAACTTCCAGCTCAAATGAAGCAATTAGTTCTTTTTCGAAACCTTCAACATTTATTGCCGAAACTTCAGCATATTTATTTACTGTAGCGATTAACGCCTTTTTTACTCTATTATCCATTTTATTAGTATCAAGTATTTAGTATTAAGACCTAAGATAGCTTTCAGCTTTAGTCTTTTAACTTTTAGTTTTCTTGGTATTGATTGTTGTTATATACTAGTATTACTTTTCCAGTCAATTCGGTACCCATTAGCGGATTATTAGCCGATTTCGAATAATTGCTAGAAGCATTGTACATCCATTTCTCATCAGTAGCGAAAACTGTGAAATTTGCCTCTGCACCTTCTTCAATTACCGGAATATTTAAATTTAATAATTTACGTGGGTTAATGGCTAATTTCTCGGCAATTAAACTTACATCCAATCCAGCCTTTAACAATAATGGCAAAACGGTTTGCAAAGCAATGATTCCATAATGGGCAATTTCAAATTCAACACTTTTAAATTCTATTTCTTCTGGGCGATGCTGAGAAGTAATTGCATCTATTGTTCCGTCTTTTAAACCTGCAATTAAGGCCTTAACATCGGCTTTACCTCGCAATGGTGGTTTTACCTTATAATTGCTATCAAAATCATTTAAAAGCTCTTCGGTAAATACCAAATGATGCGCTGTTACATCGCAAGTAACTTGAACGCCATCCTTTTTGGCTTTACGAATTAGCGAAACTGAACCCGCTGTAGAAATATTATTGATGTGAATTTTAGTTTCGTTATAAGTGGCCAAGAAAATATCGCGGGCAATATGCATTTCTTCTGCCAAGGCAGGCAAACCTTTCATACCTAAAAGTACAGAATTTTTGCTCTCGTTAATTTGCGATTTCCCAGCAATCGATTTGTTTTCGGGATAAACCATTAATAAAGCGTCGAAACCTTTGGCGTATTGCAAAGCCCGACTCATAAAACCATCATCTTGCAATGCCCGATCTCCATCAGAAAAGGCCACCGCACCTGCTCTTTGCATATCAAAGAGCTCGGCAAGTTCTTTAGCCTCTCTATTTTGACTAATGGCACCAATCGGCATTACATCAACCAGATTGTTTTTTGCTTTATTGATAATGTATTCTACCTGAGATTTTGATTGTACCACTGGATTTGCCTGAGGCAATAAGGCCAACCCTGTAAAACCTCCCGCTTTGGCGGTTGCCGTTAATGTTTCAATATCTTCTTTGGTTTCGTAACCAGGATCTCCGGCAACGCAGTTTAAATCGAAAAATCCAGGAGTTAAGAAAGCACCTTCAGCATCAAAAACAGATTCGTTTTTTTCGGCTTCGAGTTTGCCTATGTTTTTAATTTTACCATCAACTACCCGCAAATCGCATTGCTGTTTGTTAAAATTACTTTGCGGATCGACGATTGTTATGTTCTTAACAAGGAGATTCATATTGTTTTTTTAGGGTTATTAAAAAATCTGATGAGCAAAATTTCGATTGCAATAAAAATCAGCGACAAAATTAGACAAAGTTTCCATAAAGTCTGTCCGATTTTGTTTCCGCCAGCAATTAATTTTACGGCATCTTTATCCGTATCGAATATCTTCAGATTACTTTTTTCAGCCAAATGATCTAACTCGGTTTTACTTAGATAATGCAGATCAGATTCTGTTCTGCTATTATTAAAACTATAAACTGCCAGTAATGAATCGGCTAATTCCAGATTGTAAAAGCCAGCGGTTTTTATTTGATCGGCCGTATAAATAATTGTTTTTCCACCTGCCTGACGGACTTCAGGAATCGCTTCGAAATTTTTAGAAGTAAGTTTTAAAGTTTGATTTTTACCCAAGCTGATCTGCTTACTCGTTAAGGCATTATCGTTGCCCAAACTGGAATATAATTTTTGCTCCTGTCCGCCATTTAAAGCTAGGCGATACATTAAGGGCACAAAAACGGGGTGACGTGCAAAGTTTCCATCGTTTGCATTTAAACCTGTAGCTGACAAATAAATTTGCCCACTACCAATTCCATATTTCGCAACAAACAATTTTCCACCCGGCAGTTCCATAATATTCTCTTTGTTCGATTTGTTATTCTCTGCGAAAGAAAAATACCGGTTAACTGTTGGTAAATCTAAATTTTTAGGAACCTGCTCAAATACAGTTTTGAAAATGGGATTTTCTAAATCTATTTTGTCAACCTTAGTAGCTATAGTGTTTAAGGCTTGGATATTGGGCAAGGAAAGGTTGCTCAAAAATGAATTGTAATTTTGAATGTCAGCATCAAGATCTGGAAATATTACCACAGAACCACCAGTATTTAAATAAGTTTTGAGCTGTTGCGCCAAGCCAGTCGAAGGATTTTTTAATCCGTTTAATACAATTAAACCAAAGTTGGAGAAACCGCTATAGTTAACATTAGTTTCTGCATTTTCGGTAAGTTTATAATATGGATCAACTCCAAAAAGAGATTTAATGTAATTTCCTGCGGTTGCTCCATTGATGCTTAATACAGGTAAATTTTCATCAACTTTAAAACTGAAAGAAAGAGAATCATCAAAAGTTACCGGAAAATCTTTAATCGTTATAATTCCTTTTTGCCAACCTGATTTTAATCCTGAAAAACTCAAGGTATCTCTTTTTATCTTCCCTGCCGGAATACTTACCGAGCTTAAACCTTTCTGTTGATTGTTGATGTTCAACTTCAAAGGAATGTTTACGGCTTCTTCATCCGAATAGTTTTTTAACTGTACTACTATTTTCTCGTTTGCACCGGGCTGGTGGTTTGGCGAAAGTGCCCAAACACTATCTACAGCAACATTGGGCAAAGTTGTTGCGTTTAGTTTTAAAAATGAATACTGAATCTCTGGTTTAGTTTCAAGCTTGTGATTTGTTGAAATGTTTTTCTGAAAATCGGAGATTACAAAACTGTATTTATTTTCCGAACCCGTTAAAACATTTCCTTGTCGGTTTAAAATTTGCTGAAGATTTCGAGAAACTGATGAAATTTTGACATCATCTAAGGCTTTCAAAAATTCTTCCTCATTAAGCAATCGCTGATGCTTGCCTTCAAAATCGTTGGTTAAGAGCTGGAAACGATCATTTAATCCAAAACCCTTAATTAATTCTTTAGCTCTTCTTTTAGCTTCATCAAGTAAGTTGCCATCTTTATTAACGGCTTCCATACTATATGAATTATCAATATAAATACTGACCGAATTATTTAGTCCACTATTTTTTTGATTGTTTTGGGGAATGTAAGGTTGGGCAAATGCCAATACCAAAAAGATTATGGCTAAAATTCTGGAAAGTAAAATGAGTAGATTTTTGAGTTTCTCTCTTGAAGAATTTTGTTGCTCTACTTCCTTTAAAAGCTGAACATTAGAGAAATGAACCTTTTTAAATTTCCTAAAATTGAATAAATGAATAATGACCGGGATAGCAACCGATAATAGTGCGAAAAGAAAGCCCGGATAAAGGAAATTCATTAAAAATCAAAGATAGAAAAAATATGGATAGTGGAAAATTGAAAGCAATTAATATTATAGCTTGGCTTGGGCATTCAAAATTGTTTCAACATCATCACCATTATTTACTACGCTAACGATATTTCCAATCTTACTAATTATAATGTGCGTTGGAAATATATTAACATCTAGAACTTTAGAAATATACTGATCTTGATTACCAACAATACTATAATCGAATTTTGTTTTGGTAAAAAACTCTTTTAAGGCTTTGTCGTTATCTGGCGCCAAACTTATAAAAACAATATCTTTTCTATTTTTATAGAAAGCTACAAGCTGATTTAATTTTGGCATTTCTTTTACACAGGCCACACAACCAATAAACCAGCATTTAAAAAGCACAATTTTCCCTCTTGTATTGGCTGATGAATATTCGATTCCGTTAACATCTTTGAACTTGAAAGGTGGAACTGGTTTACCTTCCAATTTAAAATGTTTAATTTCAGTAATTGCATCATTGCTAATCACAGATGATAAATCTTTAAACGATTTTGCAGGAATTTTAGTTAATTTATAATTTAAGGTGTCATTTTTAGAGTTTAACAACAACGGTAGATAATTGCCAGACTTCAATTTTTCAAGAAAAGCTAATTTTTTGATTTCCTTTCCAGCTTCGTCAAAAGCCAAAAATTTATTATAAAGTTTAACATAGTGCGTATGATAGGTCCAATAAGTAAGAAAATCTTTAGTTATTTCTGATAATGGGAATTGCGGCTGACCTACATTTGATAAGTCTTTTTTCATTGGAGCAACCACTGCAACACTGTCATCTAACTTGATAGTTTTTGAGTTTTGATTACAAGAAACTAATGTTGAAACGCAAATAATAATAAGTAGATTTCTCATAATTTCAATAAAGAATAACAATCTACAAATAAAAAACTAAAAGGATAGTTTATTAATAAATAAACCCCGGAAATTCAATATTAACAATCTTCCATTCTCTACCCTGCAAAGCGAAAAAAAGTTTAAATGGTCCGCTTACTATCTTTGATTCTTTTTGAAGTACATCTCTATAACCCGCAACGCCTTCAACAAATCCCATTCCTTTACCATTGCTCAGCAATTCTAAATTAACATCAATAATATCATACCTTCCACCAACATATTCGTCAGATTTACCGAAGATACCTTTCAGTCTACTAAGGATCACATCCTTACCAATTACTTTGCCATTTGGAAGAATGAAAAAATCATTCAATTCTTCAGTAATCGATTTTGATTGCTTAAACCAAGAATTTATAAATCTAGTGGCACTATTAACTATATCTGCCTGATGGTTAAAATTGGAATTTTCTTGCATGGTAATCTTTAAAAAAAATTAATCGACCAACAAAAAAGCTAGTCGATTAAAACTTGGCGAAGTTAACTATTCTTTAGCCTTTCTCTAATTTCAGCAAGAGAATAATCGATCAATAGTTTGCCATCTCTAAAAACTTCTTTCAATTCGCCCTGCGCTTCTTCCTCCCAAGTACACTGATCTTTCAGTTCGTATTCGCCAGCAGCATTTTTAAAAATCTGGAGTAATCCCTTTGCCGATTTTTTAGTACCATCATCAGTAATTGGATCTTTGAAAATCTCTCTACCAACGCCATCTACTTCACCGTAAGTTGCTTTCATGGCAAAGCCAAAAGTATCTCTCGTGTTATACTGATAGGTAAACGAACCAATGCCGAAAACCACATTTGTTGATGCAAAACCTTTAGTCTTTAATTTTTCGCAAATTTGTGTTGCACGCTCTGTTGTAATGCTATCGCCGTAAATTGCACCGATTTGTGGAACCAGCTCCTTAAAACCCTTATCGTTGGTTTTGCCGCCAAAAACATCCCAAAGCAGCTCAATAACACCTTTTCGCTCGTTCTCGTTTTTACCATTAGGGTTACCGCAAATAATATCAACAGGATCCCCAGAATCTGGACGGATAACAACTTTACCTGGTCTTGCAATAATATTTTCCTTTAATTGAGGCAAATATTCGGTTAAAACTTTCCATAAATCCCAAGTATCAGAAACTATGGAAACAATTCCTTTCGGATAAACTTCTAAAATTAAACGTTTAAAAGTTTCCAATTCGCCGGTGTTTGTACCCATACACATTACCGAGTGCTCGGTTGCGGCTACCGATCCGCCAATCAGCTCCAAATCGGAATTTGCATTGTAGTATTCTTCCAGAAACTCGATGGCAGGAATGGTATCTGTACCTGTAAAACTTAATAAATGACCAGCCGCCGAAGTTATAGCAGCTTCTATTCCGCCCATGCCACGCATCGAAAAATCGTGACCTTGCCAATCCACAAATTCAGGAACAGACGACGTTTCAGCGGCATATTTATCCAATATTATTCTGTATTGTTTCGCAACGGTAGCAGAATTGCATGGCAACCAAACCACCGCAGAAAGTAATGTTTCGAAATAATTAGTTAGCCAGAAAAATTCTGGTTTGGTGTTGTACATGGTAAACATGGGTACCCGCAAAGGAACTTCAGCGCCCTCTGGTAGCGATTTAAAAACCATCGGGATATAGCCTAAATCGTGCAAATCGCCAATATGTTCTGTTCCAACCAAATTTTCGCCTAAATAATTATTTATTCTACGAGCGTATTTTTTTAGGATATCTTCTTTTGGCTGCGCAAAGAAATTCTGATTGAAATCTTCAATAATGTATTTCTTAATAAAATATTGCAAGCCAAATAAAACGACATGGCTTACATTTTCCAATCGGCTTTTTCTTGGTGTCCAGTTAGAATAAACTAAGGTTGTGTTGTCTGGGTATTGCCTGCGATGATCTACTTTATAGCCATCTGTTAATAATAATGGATTCATGGTTTTATGTTTTATTGTTAATTTTTATTTCTTCCTTTTTCGTTTGGATAAAGCTTTTGAAGTGAATCGCTTTGCCAAAACTGTTTTGTATTAATATCTAAGCCAGTTAATTTTCCGGTAAATGCAGCGCCTGTATCAATGTTCCAAACATTGCATCCGTTCATCGGAATATCTTCATTGTAATAAAGTGTTGGTGTGTGGCCAATGTATATTTCGTTAAAAAGCAGCAACCTCTTTGGGTACAATGCAGAATCTTTCTTAATTCTGGTGTCCATGGTAATCGCCATTTCCCAAAGGGTTCTATCCCAAGAATAATTTGATGAATAGCGTTCTTTTTCTGGACCATGCATAGAGGAAAAACCTGCATGAATGAATAGATTATTCTGTTCATCGATGTAATAATCTTTCATCCGCTCAAAGAAATTTAAATGATTTTGCTTTGCAGAATTTTCTAAGTTCTCGTAACTTTTTATTGTTTCTTTTCCTCCGTGGAGATACCAAACCTCATCGATTGTCGCTTTCTTCAGCCAATCGTAACACCAAACATCGTGGTTTCCCCTGATAAAAATACATTGATGGTTTTCTTCCAATTTCAAAAGATAATCGATGGTTTGAGCAGCCTCACTCCAACCATCAACATAATCGCCAAGAAAAATTAATTTATCATTTGGCGTAATTTCGGCTCTTTGAAATAATTGGATCAAACCCTTTAAACCGCCGTGAATATCTCCGATAACTAATGTTCTCATGATTGAAATTCAATATAAATATTGTTAAATTTAAAAAAGAGTACTCTTACCATTTATGACTTCTTTTTTCTCCAATTCAAATTTCTCCTTATTCATCTTAATCTCACTTACAAGAATATGAGGATAAATTTTTATCAATTTTTCAGCAAATGGAAGCTTATCCTCTTCTCTGAATTTACATCCGAGAATTACCTCTGTAATAAACTCAGAATCAATTTTATGTACTTTGCCGTTTTTATAAGTATGTAACAATCTATACTCATTTTCATGTGACCAGACATTCCATTTAGTGTAAAATAAATTAAGAAAGTGATGGTGGTTCTCATCAGGAAAGAGAGGAATTAAAGGAAAATTATCTCTGTAAATAACTTTCCCACCCATTCCAAAGATTTTAGAGGAAATAAGTTTTTCGGTATCATAACCAATGCAAATACCATAATGAGAATCTGCGTAATACGACCACATCAATGTATTCACTGGGTCTTCAGTTAAACAAAATATTCCAAAATCTTTACAAGATCTCTTAAAGGTATCAATGTCAAACTGTTCTATATGATCTGGGTTATTTAAAAGGCCTTTTCTATGATTCTTATATGCGTAATTTTGCAAAAATTCAGCAGATTCGTTAGGAAATTGTTGTCCAGCTAATTGTAAACACTTTTTATAGATATTTTCTTCTGTTAAATCATTTGGATTATATCGAAAAGGTATTGCTGAATCGTAAGGATCATTAAAAGTATCAGCAGAAGGAATGTACAATTCCATAGAATATAATGAACTCACAGCTGCTGAAACCTTTTTCTGAATAGAATCTTGATAATAATATCTGTATTTATAAAGAGATGGCGGTAATTTAAGTTCATCAATAAGTTTAACTGCGCTCATAATCTAAATATTTAGTATAAATCTCATCCCTCACTTCCATCAAGGCAAAGCCCAACAAATTTTCGCCTTTCCAATTCTTAGGAATTCTTGCATTGAAATCATCCTCCGCTAAACCTATTCCCCAAATCAAATCCACAGGACTTGCCTCTACCAGAACCTTATTTTTTGTTTGTAGTAAGAACGACTTTAAATCTTCATTTTGAGAAAATTTGAGAAAATTACCTTGCCTTACGATTTCAAATTTATAAGCATCCCATTTTGAGGCATCAAAATTTTTAATTTGTCGCCCTAAATCCTTTACATCTTTAGGCAATTTTTTGGTTAAGATCTTCTCAAAAACCTCCTCATCGTTAAATAACCTTGCTTTTTTGGCCATCATATAATGTTCAGCAGTTAAATAGCTTAAGCCATTTTCCATAAAAGTTGCCTCCCACCATTGGCTCAAGCAAGTTTTAATGATAGAACTATCCCTGCTTTTCTGGTGCCCCCAAAACATTAAGAAATCGACTTTTTTATTCTCGGTTTCTTGAATTAACCAATCTATATCGTATTTCATCATTGTTTATATTTAACTTAACGAATTACCCTACTATTCAAATCAGAAATTACTGCCGAGGTTAAGTCAGATAATATTTGAAATTGTGGGATTCCCTTACGTTTGCAAACAATATCTATATTCCCTTTTCTCCAAAAACCAGCCTCACAGCAAACCATTAATTTACCCGAATCGGCAAACAACCCGAGTTCCATCATCGATATCGGAGATTTCGATTCGCCAGATAAGAAAAGCAAAATGATATCTGCTTTTTCCATAGCATCCAATTCCCAGTTTACCTGTTCACAAAATTGCTCATTATCAATACTTTGAGTCCAGCTATTATCCCAATCTTTTCTCCGCAGATTAAATATATTTAGCCCGCTTAAAGCTTTCTCTGCTGTCAATTTCTCAACAACCTATTGCTGCCAGTCAATTGAATTTCCCATATCAATTGTTCCAGCTAAAAATATAGAAATCCCATTAGATGGAATATTTTGCGGAGGAAGTATCGTATTCATTTTCTTAAGATAAAATGTTCTGTAATTTAATTTGAGTTACGCCTGCATGCTCAACTTCCTTGATAGAGTCGGTTGTGAAAATTTGCTCGAAGTATTTACTCAATTCATCAAAGCCTTTGCTAAAAATTCCGTGACTAATGGCCAAGTATAATTTGCCAGCATTTTTGTTATTTAGCTCTTCGGCAAGGCCGATAAAAGTTCCGCCACCATCACAAATATCATCTACAATTAAGCAATCGGATCGGTTTAAATCATCAGCATATACTTTAAAGCCCGAAAGTTTTCCGGTTTTAACATCTCTACTTTTTGAACATTCTACCACTTCTGCACCGCCTAAAAATTCAGAAACCTTATAAATTTTCTTTAAAGCGCCGCCATCAGGAGAAATTAATTGTACTTCGTTGCCAATTTTTGCAATAACCTGCTTAATAAATTCGTGGTTAGAAATGGTAATGCAATTATTTAAAAGAGCTGGTGTAACTTCGCTATGTGGATCGAAAACGGTAACACTTTCAAAGCCCATTGCGTTGATAATATCGGCATAAACCTTAACCGATAAAGGCTCGCCAGAAATCATAACCCGATCTTGCCTTGCCGCAGGAAAGTATGGAATGAAAAGATCAATCTGCTTTACACCCATCCTTTTTAAGGCATCGACAGTTATGCAGATCATCCCGAGATCATTAAAAGAGTTTATTCTTTGCGTAATAGTGATTGGAATATTTGCATCAAAATTATTTGAAATTTTAATGTGTGGTTCACCACCTGCAAACAAGAAAGATTTGTATTCGATTTGGTTATTTTCGCCTAGCGGAGTGAAACCTTGATTTAAATTCAACATATATTTGCGTATTATTTACACAAATATAAAAATGATTTTTACAATTCAAAAATTAATTTGCGTTTATTTTACGCAAACCTAATATCGAATTGGAAATTTTCCTTTAAAAGTTGATTGTATTTATGTTTATCGAAACTAAAAAGCTTGCCTGGACGACCGCTAGCACCTATTTTTACCACTTTATTGGTTTCCTTAACTATTCCAAAACTTAGAATTTTTTTTCTAAAATTTCTTCTATCGATATCTTGTTCTAATATAGTACAATACAAATTTTCCAAATCAGAGAACAAAAATTCAGCATCTAAAAGATCAAAGCCGATGGGTTGATAAGTGAGCTTGCTCTTTAACCTTTGATGAGCCAATTTAACCATATCATCATGATCAAAACCTAACTTTGGGATTTCATTTATCGGAAACCATTTTGCATCCTTGGCATCTGTATCGGCTTTTAAAACAAAGTTTTTGGGATTTACCAAAGCAAAATAAGCCACTGAAATTACCCTAAAACGATCATCGCGATTAACATCATCTCCAAAAGTACCCAACTGCTCCAAGTAATTCACAGCTATGCCAGCTTCTTCCTTAAGCTCTCGTTCCACTGCGTTAATCAACGGTTCATCATCCAAGATAAATCCACCTGGCAAAACCCAACTATCAGCAAGTTTACCAAAGCGTTGCTGAATAGCGAGAACGTATAATGTTCCCTTTTCATAACCAAAAACGATGGCATCTACAGCTATTTTGATGTTTTGATTGATCATTCCTCTATTTGTGTAAAATCAACACAAAGTAAGGGATTTCTTTACCAGCAATCAAAACAAATTACGATTGATAAATTATTTGTTAGCCAGCGTTACCAAAATCACTCTTCCTCCATCTTCTTTTGATAGTAATAACTTCTTCCCATCAGTTAATTCTACCATCGAGCCAATGGGAATTTCTTTTTCTTCGGTTTTATCAATCAAAGAAGTTAATTTTTGATTTACCAAAACCCATTTCCCCTCATGGAAAGTAAAATAACCTACAGGGATTTTTTGTTCGGCGGTTAATTTTTCGTTCCTCACTACATTTCTGTTTACATGCCATTGAAATAAGTATTGATTATTGTAAACCATTAATCGATGATTTTCTGGTTTCCAAACTCCAGGTTTAAATTGATAATATAGATCTAAAATCGGCAATGTTCCTTTATGGCTTGTACCACAAAACGGACATTTTGGTATTGAAGTGTTATCAAAAACATACCATTTTTGTTCGCAATAAATATTACTGCATTGCTGCATCAAATCGGTAGTTTTTAGCAAGCCTATCTCCCATTCCTCTGCAGTTGGCCGTTGCATCGGGTTGTGCAATCCATCTATAAAAGCCTTATCAAACAAGGTTTTCAAATATGGACCAGTAATGGTATATGGTATTTTATTTACATCGGCCCAATACGTATCCCACTTAGAAATTTGATTCATTTTGGGGCGATTGGCAGCGTTAGTTGGATGCTCAATAAATAAAGCTTTTTCTCCCATGCTCAACAAATCGTCTTTTTCGGTATCCAAATCATGAACTTTCCCGCCTTTTAACGGGTGGCGATGTAATAAGTACATATAAATTAAACAGGCCAAAGCATGCAAATCTGTCAAACGGTTTGGTAACTTTCTTGCAGGATCTGTTTTATTTAAATGTTTGGTTGCCAATACTTCTGGAGCGATAAAATCGGCGGTTCCAATCACTTCTGCCTGAAATAAACCCGGAACAACCAATCCATCCAAGTCTATCATACAGACAGAACCCGTAGATGGATCGATTAAAACATTGTTGTATGATAAATCAGAGTGCGAAAGTCCCATTTGGTGCATTTTTTTTACACCACGTGACAAGTTAACACCGATTTGGAAATAGTTTAGCCACTTCCCTAATTCAGCTTGATCTAAATTTAAAGGAAATTGCCTATTTCTAAATTTAGCTCCAGCAAACCATTTTCCATTTTTTTCTTCTCCCTTGATGAGATCGCTCGAGGAATATCCTTTTGAAAAGAAAAACTTTGAATTGTAAATTGGAACGATGATTCCAATCTTATCCTTTGCTTCAATAATATCGGTTGGCCAACGATAAATTTCATCCAAATAATATTGCCCAGCTTCTTTGGTTTGAATTTGGTTCAGGTATTTTGTTACGATTTTTGTTAAACGTTCCTTTTGATTAAAATCTTGTTTCTCTTTAAAAATAGCTACAACATATTTCCTGTCTGGACTAAAATATACATTCTTGGCTGTACCACTTTTAGGATCGCCATTATCTACATATTGATAGGAATTCCCCGTTAATGCTGATTTTACCGTGATTGTAGACATATTTTCGTTCTAAAAAATTATAGCTAAAGTTCTATCATCATGGTTTCCAGAGCTCCAAAAATCCATCCAAGTTGATAATTGATTGGCGATTTCGTTGTTTGATGCGTCTAATGAAACTGCAACCTTATCTTCATTATCGCCTTGTAAATCTTCCACAAAATCTTTCCATTTTTCGAGTTTTTCCAAGTTGGCTTCCACTACAAATTTTGCGTCGTAAATTCCATCTGTCATTAGCATGAGGTAAGAAAAATCTTCGATTAATGTAAATCCGAAACGGGTAGAAAACTTATCGCTGTTAAAGATTTCGGGCATGGTGATGAATCTTGTTCCACCGCCAAACTCGCCAACATCGAGCCAATTCATCAACTTAATATTGGTTAAATCCTTATTTAGCAAACCTATTGGGCAATCGCCCACACCAAAAGTTAAAATAGCATAACCAAAATCATACTTTTTAAATAGGGCAAAAATTAGTGTGCTGTGAAAATCTTTTAATGATGATTCTGCCTTTGTCGCAAATTCCTCAATTTTATGATGTGCATAAAATGCCGCTTTAGAAAGGTTATTGTAAACAAAATGGCTAATCTTTTTTTGAGTATCTTCTCCTTTTTTATGGTGATGATCTAAGAGCAATTCATCAAAGGCTGTTAAGTTTTCGTCATTCAAATTTGCAGTAAAATATTCGATTACCGCATCGCATGCAATTTTAGATCCTTGTCTGGCCAGCTTTGCACTTCCCGCACCATCCGCAACGCAAACTACGCTCCAACCGTTATCCTCATAGTGTTTAAAGCCGAAATCATCATCCCTAAAAGATCCAACATTGGCATGGCTTCTTCCTCTTTTGGAAGCAACTACAATATGTTTATCGCCAATCGGCTGAAAATCTGAAACATTATCTGCTTTCCAAAAATTATTAGCTTTCCAATCCTCATCTTTCCCTTCATCGCTGGCTATGTTTTTCCATAAGGATTTAGGGTTGGCGTTAATCACAAGTGAAAGCCATTTTTCATGTGGCTCGGTATTTTCCTCTTCTCCTAAAACACTAAATTTCATTTTAACCTTAAAATCTCCACTCTGACTTGGATTTCCCTCGATTATCTTCAATTCAGAATCAAAATTTAATCCGTATTGCGTTAAGTTTTCAAACTCAAAACCTGAAATATCTTGCAAATCTGGCTGATTAAAATCCAAAATTGCTTGATAAGGTTTTCCCACGGTAGCATTAGGAATAATAATTTGCTTGGCTAAAATATCCTCTATCTTATTTTTCAAAAGCCATTTATCCATCATAATTTTCTGCTTTTCCTTAATCAGTTTGACCGCTTCAATATTAAATTCATCATTAACATATTCCTCAAAAAGTTTTTGCCTAATTGATAATACGTTAATATTATTTTCATGAAGCAGGCTTTCTATATATTGCTTGGTTTCGAACATGCTTATAACCTTAGCCTTGAGCTCTTCCTACATCAAAACCACCCTCGCCATAACCATAGCTACCTACATTGCCACACCAAGGACAAGTACTGCTCGTTTCATTGCCAATACAATGAATTTTCTGACAAACACAAACAGCTAAACCAAATTGGTTGCCACAACAAGGACAAGCAGGCGCCCCAATTAGCTCTTCGCTGTTTACTTTTTGCTGCTTTGCGCTTTCATCGCAGAATTCATAATAAGAATTATCTACCTGAAAACCGCCAACTAATCGATAAGCTTGAGTTTGTAAATTCAACCCCTCAAAACCAGATTCATTCATTACCTTTCGATATTTCATTAAATACGGTCGCTTGGTATTTTGGCATTTAGCCGATAAAACCACGTAATTATTATCGATATATTGATTGTTTATTGGTGCTTTCGAAATATCGATCTTAGAAAGTGTATCGCCATCTAATTTGGCCAATTCAAAACCCGATTCATTATTTTCTACACTAATGCTGCTCGTTTTAATCGAATCAGTTACCCATTTAAAAAACTTGTTGTAATCTTCTGTACCTGCATTTTTAAACTGAAGAACATTTTCGGTAAGCTCTGATAACACTCGGGTATCGGTGCTATCGCCAAAAGAAATGGCAACCATGTTTGCGGTTCGTTGCCAATTCTGTTTCCATTCAGAAATAGCAGTTTTCGTATCATCAGTTGGCACGCCATCGGTAAAAAGGAAGACAATTGGTTTCCAATCGCCCTTTTGCTCCATGGTTGTTTTAACAATATCCTTTCTCATTTGAAACATTAAATGCCCCAAACCCTTACTCAAAGATGTGCCGCCACCAATGGGGAATTTTGGGGGATAAAAACTTACCACTTCTTGCAATGGAACCAATGTTTTAGCTTGTCCGGCGAAAACAATAATCGAAATCCACACCGTTTCTATGGCGTAAGGATCTGTTTTAATGGCTTTTATGATGGTTGCCATTCCCTCCTCAACTTGCTGAATTTGATCTCCAACCATTGATTCAGAAATATCTATTAAAAAGTAAATTGGTAATCTTCTCATATTATAAATAATTATTTAACAGTAAGAGCAAAATGAGCAGTGCGATCTGCGTCATATCCACAGCCAATCCCTGCCCTACTTGAAATGGTTTTATTAAAGATTTAAGCAAACTTAGTACAGGCTGAAAAATGCTTTGAAAGAAATTAAAGGCACTTTTGTATGGCTTGTTTAGTTTATCTTGGTGCGGTAATAATTTTGAGTATAGGAATAATCCGACTATCAAAACGTTTACAAAAATTTTAAAGGCTAATATCATGGAGAAATTACTTTACGAATTTCTGCTGCTACGGTTTTATAACCCTCTTTTATTCTTTGATTGAAATTTGAACCTCCATAAATAATCACATTATTGGTATCTTCCAAATAGTTTATAGAAAAGTAGGTGTTAACGCTATTTTGAAACTCCTGAATTTCTCCACTTTTACTTTTCCTATCAAATACGTCGAAAAACTGAACATTAAGGTATAAGCAATTCCCTTCTAATTGACTTGCCTTTACCGTAAACTTTCCACTATTTGCATTTCGTAAATCGAATTCTAAGTGGCGGATGTTAAAATTAGGCACCCTGAAAGTTTCATAACAGTTCAAAATTCCATCTAGAGTAGTTTCAGGGAAAAGATCTACTTCTCTTGCTGATTCATGATCTTGATAAGTGTTATCATCGTTTCCGCTTGATGAGAATTTAACGATTAAGCTAATTATGGAGATAATTAAACTTACTGCTCCAAAAAATCCCATATTAAATAACCACTGTAATTTCATTTGGTGGTGGCGGTAAGGCAACGCTCTCGCCGGTTCCCTGGCTTTTATTCCCCTGTTCGATGGTTTCTGAAACCCATTTAAAAAACTGCTTCAAAGTAGAACTATCGGCAGTATCTAAATGCACAACATCGGGCGTAAGTTCTTTTAAGAGCGCATCATTTGCCGAATGACCAGCAGCACAACCTACAATTGCACCAAAGTTTAGCGATTTAATTTTCGGTATCATCTCTCGGTACAGCTGCAAATCACTTGGCTTTCCATCGGTAAACAAAAACAATAAAGGTTTCCAATCGCCTTTTTGGTTTGGATTTCCTTTAATTACATCAGCCTGCACTTTTTCGTACAGCATCTCTAAAGCCTGGCCTGTATGTGTTGGTCCGCTTTGTGGGCAGGTAATTTCTGGAAGTTGAAATGAGGCCAGTTCTGTAAGCGAAACAATTTCCTTAACCTCCCGATCGAAAGTTACCATGCTTAACCATAGCGAATCCAAGGCTTGCGCATCAGCTCTCAACGTATTGATCATCCCACTCAAGGCATTATTTAAAGCTTGAATCGGTTCTCCATACATAGAACCTGAGGTATCAATTAAAAAATAAACCGGTAATCTTCTCATAATTATTAAACTACAATATTTAATTCAGATGGTGGTGGTGGAAGTTCTTTAAGCAAACTGATTTCTTTGCCAGCATCTTCAACCTTGGTAGAGGTTACACCAATTGATGCTGTAACCCATTGAAAAAACTTGCCAATACTTGCCGAATCAGCAGTATCTAAACTCACCACATTTTCAGTTATTTGCTTTAAAACACCCGTATCAGCTCCAGATCCTGCTGCACAAGCTACTGTAAAGGCAACTTTTTGACGTTTAAATTCGTTCAATCCAGGCAACCAATCATCGGTGGGCACACCATCCGTCATAATAAAAACCAAAGGTTTCCAATCGCCTTTTTGTTCGGTTGTGGTTTTCATAACCTCATTCTCAATTCTATTAGAAACCAATTTTAGCGCCTCACCCAATGCAGTTACTCCTGTGGCCTTAATATCGACCATTTGAAAAGATGCCAAATCAGTTAAAGGAATAATTTGTTGCGCCACATTATCGAAAGTAATTACACTTAAAAAAGCAGTTTCAATAGCTTGTGGGTTCTGCCTCAAGGAACTGATCATGACCTGAACACCGTTTTTTACAGCCTCAATGGGCTCTCCACTCATCGAACCCGATGTATCTAGCAAAAGGTAAACTGGTAATCTTCTCATATTTTTTATTGAGGAATATTATAAGTGTTGGTGTTTTCGTTATTTGAGGCTGGAATATTGTAAGGACTTCCGCCGTTATTTTGTCCTGGGATGTTATAGCTCGTACCCGTTCCGTAAGTAGGATCGTTCTGATTAATGTGCGCCAAAATTTCGGCTGTATAATCTTTTCCACCACCTAAAATGGTTGCAATATTGCCAATGGTGTAAACTGGACCCCATGGAATGCCCCACCAACCTAAAAACAGGTTGGTGAACAAATGCCCTAAACCGGGCGTAATCCTACTTTTTCCCGGATGGATAAAATGAAAATCGGATGGATTGTTAAATGTCATCAACACTACTGAAATGCAATATTTATACATCACAAATTTTCCACCTTGTGCTACCAAACTTCTAATTTGATCGCCAGATAAACCCTCGATATTTTGAATGTTCATTATAGATAGGATTTAATGATCAAATGAATAGTTTGCCCTAAAAAAGTATCAGCCGTTGGATCGCCAATGGCATCGAACTTCCACTCCTCATTACGTTTGTAAAGCTTACCCATAATTAAGGCTTTTTTACCCGCATAACTTGGTTCTGAAGAAACATTATAAGATGCAAAAACTTCTTTTACATGCGTTGGCGTTCCCTCGTACATTCTAATTTTGGAATAAGGAATTTGAGAAAAATCTTCCTTACCCACATTATTTAAAAAGAAGAAAATTTTAGACACCTTTGGATCAATTTTCGATAAATCAACGGTAATAATCTCATTATCTAATCCATCATCACCACCAGAATCGCCTTGCAAATCATCTCCTGTGTGTCTTAAAGCACCATCTAAAGAAACTAACTTTCCTTTTGGCAAACCAAATTTTTGCAAAAAATCGATATTATAAAGTGGCGAATAAATGTGATCGCACAGATTATTGTTTTCATCAATTAAAATGCAACTTAGATCTAAATCTACACTTTGTTTGTTAGTTGATAATCCTAAAAATCCTTTGGTTTCTATTGCACCCCAATTTACACCTACACAGAAACTGGTTAAAGTTGCGCCAGTCTCTTTACGCAGATCGATTTTTTGCCCTTTTGATAAATTAATTGCCATTGTTTAGTTCAGTTTTAGTTATACTTATTCAAGAAAAATTCAAGTCCATCTTTCATCCCTACGCCAATCGCCTCAAATTTCCACTCATTGTTACGTTTATAAATTCTTCCAAATTCTACAGCCGTTTCTATCGAGAAATCTTCCTCAAGTTCATATTTAAGGATCTCATTTTTAGCACCATCGAATATTCTGATGTAAGAATTTCTGATTTGTCCGAAGTTTTGTCTTCTGTTTTCCGCATCATGCACAGTTACCACGATGCATATTTCTGCTGCTCCAGCACCAATCTTAGAAAGATCTACCTTAATTTGCTCATCGTCTCCATCGCCATCACCAGTTAAGTTATCGCCAGTATGTTCCACTGCGCCGTCTGGTGTTTTTAAGTTGTTGTAGAACACAAAGTGAGCATCAGACAATAATCTTTTATTCTCACCTAAAACGAAAATTGAAGTATCTAAATCGAAGCTGCTACCTGTAGATGCGCTGTTGGTATCCCAACCGAGTCCTATTGTAAATTGTGGGGCACTTATTGCCTCCCTTTGTCCTTTTTGCAGGTTAATTGCCATATTTGGTTAATTTTTTTATTGGATGATATTCTCAGTTCACTCAATAACATCCATTTATATTACTCTTTTAGTTTGCGTATTTCTTCAAAACCTCTAAGAAACTATCAGTTTGATGAGGTTCTCCAATTGCTCTGAATTTCCAGCCTCCATCTTTACGATAAGCCTCGGCGAAAACCATAGTACACATGCCATTTAAAGAGGCATCTCC
Source organism: Pedobacter fastidiosus (assembly GCF_014306625.1). Classification (GTDB taxonomy): domain Bacteria; phylum Bacteroidota; class Bacteroidia; order Sphingobacteriales; family Sphingobacteriaceae; genus Pedobacter; species Pedobacter fastidiosus. The sequence goes on along the minus strand of NZ_JACRYL010000004.1, from coordinate 130,949 downwards.
AGAAAGGCTGTAACGTGTTATTTCCTTTCCATTGGCATCTACAGCACGAATGAAAGCATTTTCTACCATGCTAAAATGTTGGTTGTTTTGCGTTCCCTGATAAATGGAGACTACAAAAACAATCTTTTGATAAATATTGTCCAGCGCATCTAATTTCACTATAATTTGCTCATCGTCCCCATCACCTGCTCCAGTTCTATTGTCACCTGTTAACCAAATATTGACGGATGGATGGCGCATGGAATTGAAGAAAATAGCATCGCCCTCAAACAGCCCAATTTGTCGCCCGTTTTGATTTACCGTTCTGCCCAAATTCATGATTTTATCATTACCATCGAGCAAGAAAGCAATGGCATCGAGATCAAACTCTTCTTCTTTAGCACCAAAAAGCTTACCTAAAAACCCAGTTTTTGCTTGTCGAACATCCCATCCCAAACCCATGGTAACTTTTGATAAATCGAAAGATTCACCTTTATCATTTTTACGAAGATCAATAGTTTGACCTTTTACTAAATTTATTGCCATAAAGAGCGTTGTTGGTTATTTTATAATTTGACCTTTGAAATATTTAGAGAGAAAAAAAGATAAATCTTTGCGGTAACCAATGCCTGAGGCTTCGAATTTCCATTTACCTTCTCGTTTGTACAGTCTACCGAATTCAACGCCTGTTTCTATAGAAAAATCTTCTCCAAGCTCGTATTTTGCTACTTCCTCCCCACTATTGTCATCTACAATACGGATGTAAGAATTTCTCACCTGCCCATAATTTTGTTTGCGGCTAATGGCATCGTGAATAGTTACCACAAAAAGAATTTCTTGAATATTGGCATCAACTTTCGATAAATCAACCTGAATGCTTTCATCATCTCCAGTAGCACTATTTCCACCAGTTGGATCATCACCCGTGTGGTGTAAGGCCTGATCTGGAGAATCTGTATTGCCATAGAAAATAAAATATTCTTCAACTGGAATTAAGCGATTAGAATCGATCATAAATGCCGAAGCATCTAAGTCGAAATCAAAGCCTGTTCCCTCATTCGGATCCCAGCCCAAACCAACAGTAATTTTGGATAATCCAATATCGATTTTTTGCCCTTTTTGTAGATTAATAGCCATTGTTAAAATTAATTTTTGAAATATTTTGTTTAAAAAAAATGAGATGTAGAAATTCCTATATTGCATTTACAACGCAAATAAAAGACAGACAAAAGCTGCAACAGCAATCCATAAAGAAATGCAGGCAATTTTATCTTAAATAATAGGGATATAGGAACGGCTACAGCGATCAGGATTGAGCGTTAATTTTATATCCTGCAGCCTGCTTTATTTGTTTAAATGTTTATTAACAAATATATTATTTTGGAATTTAAATCCAAATTTGATTTCTATAAATATTTGATATCTGGCCGAAACAATCATACGGCCAATCAAAGCGAATAATAATTTCTATAATCTAAACTTTTTCATAGCCACCCAAAGTTTCTCATCCATGCCATAAACATCTGGTCGGTATTCAATTTTATCATTTTGAGACCAAGCTGTAATGTAGGTTATAATTAATGGGACAGCTTTTTTTGGACCGAACCAAGCCGGTTTTAACTGGAAGGATTTAGTAGTATCTGCTTTAGCGGCCATCCTCTTTTTATACCATTTTACATGCGTACTGTCAATTGGAGGTAAATCAACCTCAGCTCTTAACTTGTCGTAAGTATAACTATCACCAACTAATTTCTCTGCAAATTCTAATGGTTTTTCTATTCGTACGCAACCATGACTAATTGCTCTATTGGTTAAGTTGAAACCATTTTTGTTATTTGTATCATGGAGATAGATGCTGGAACTGTTATCAAAAATAAACTTGAATTTACCCAATGCGTTTCCTCCACCAGAGCCTTGTTTAAACTTGAATGGCAATTTATCTCTCGAATATTTGTTCCAATTAATGGTGTCTGGTTCACCAATTAATTTATCCTTGTAATAAACTTTAATGTTACTATTCGATAAATAATAAGGGTCTTTTCTGGCCATCCAATAAATTTCACTTTGCGCAATACTTACCGGAATATTCCAAATTGGATTAGCTTGGATAGAATTAATTTTACTGAACAATAATGGGGTTTCATGATTTTTTGGCTTATCATCCAAATTGCCAGATTTCGCAAAAGCTTTCATCTTATCTTCGTAGCCTGTTTCGCGTTTACCTCCAACGCAAACTTTCATGCTAATCACCGTATCTTGCTTATCGAACCAAGTTAATTTAAAATCAGGAATATTAACTTGAACGTAATTCTCGCCTGTTTCTGGCATTTTCCAACGAAAACGTTCCATATTTAAAAGCAAGATTCTCTTTTCATCTTCGCCTGACGCATTTAAATATGCTTGTTGTAAGGCTTTATATTGCTCTGATTTGGGCTGAACCGCTCTTAAAGTATCAAGTAAATTATCCGAAGCCAATAAATTCATCATACCAACACTATCAGGCCTTTTAACTTTAATATAATATCTAGAAAAAATATTGCGAGGATTTACAACTCCGAACCTCAAATAATTGGTATAATTTAAATAAGCATTGGCAGTTAACAGTTCTAATTTTGCAATCACAGGATAACTTTCATCGACCTTTTTAAATTTATTTGCTGTTAATTCTTCAATCAAGCTTTTTATTTCTTCAGTTTTAAAGAGCTTCGGATTAAAACCATGAACTGTACTATTCTGTAAATAATAACCCAAACTATCTAAACTTCCATCAATATAAAATTTGGATACTAATTTGGGCTGAGAATTAAAATTAGAATAAAAGGCTTTGATTGTTTTTGGATTTACGAAAGATCTAGATAAACTATCCATTACATGAACAAAAACACTATCATAAGCAACAGTATCAAAGTCTTTATACATTTTATTTTGAAAATGTTCTGATAGAACTCTTCCAATTTCTGGTGGTTTTTTAAACCAACCACAAGCTGAGATAGTTAAAATAAGGGGAATCAGTAGAAAGCGGAAATTCTTCAATACGTATTAATTAATGATCAAAAATAATTGTAATGCAATTTAAAAACCCATAAAGGACAAATTAAGTGCCATAATTTTTTGTTTTACCAATTCTATCTTTATATTTGCCATCGCTGATCAGCTAAAGTATTGATACGAGCATAAATAATATGGAATTAAATTTGAATCATCACTTACATTTGCACCATCGCCAATAGGCGATATGATATGTTTGTTTTGTACTTCAAAACTTTTTTTCCGTAAAATTATTTCTTGTTCATTCTATATTCAATACATTGAAAACACTTAAAATCGCTATCCAGAAATCTGGTAGGTTAAACGAAAAATCCGTAGAAATATTAAAAAATTGTGGTCTTTCTTTCGAAAACTACAAGAGCTCCTTAATCTCAACAGTTACTAATTTTCCCTTAGAAATTCTTTTTCTTCGCGATGATGATATTCCAGAATACGTTCAAGATGGGATTGCAGATTTGGGGATAGTTGGGGAAAATGTAATTACAGAAACCCAAGCTGGGGTAGAATATCTACAACGTTTGGGGTTTGGGAAATGCACTTTAAAAATCGCCATCCAAAACAATAGCGATATTGAGAAATTGGAAGATTTAAATGGCAAGGCAATTGCGACTTCTTATCCAGTTATCCTAGAAAATTTCCTTCAATCTAAAGGCATAAAATCTGACATTAGAACAATTTCTGGCTCCGTAGAAATTGGCCCAGGTTTAGGCTTGAGCGATGCCATTTGTGACATCGTTTCTACAGGCGGAACTTTGAAGAGCAACGGACTAAAACCTTTCGCAGATGTGATGTCTTCAGAAGCTGTTTTAATCGGAAACGAATCCATTCTCGATAACCCTGAAGTTGCAGAATTATTGCAAAGAATACGTTCTGTTCTAAGTGCAAAATCAAACAAATACGTTGTGCTTAATGTCTCTAAAGATAACCTTCAAAAAGTTGTCGATTTACTACCGGGTGTTAAGAGTCCTACAATCGTTCCCTTGTTCGAACCGAACTGGGTTGCGGTGCATTCGGTAATTGCAGAAGAAGATTTTTGGGATAAAATCAATAGCTTGAAAGCAGCAGGCGCTGAAGGTATTTTAGTGATGCCAATAGAGAAAATAATCACCTAAAATCATCTAAATTCATATTAACTATTAGTTAATTTTAAATTATAAAACATTGAAAATCTACAATTATACAGATTTATCTAAATCAAAAATTGAAGAGCTCTGTTCAAGGCAGATTGAAGACGATAAACTGATTGAGGAAAGGGTTACCGAGATCATAAATTCGGTTAAATCTGAAGGCGACAAAGCACTTATTGATTTCGCAAAAGCATTTGATAAAGTTGAATTAGAAAAGCTTTTTTTAGATACCGAAGAATTAAAAGCAATTGCATCTAACATTCCGGCTGAAGCAAAAACGGCAATCGAAACGGCATATAAAAACATTAAAACCTTTCATCAATCTCAGCTCAAAACTGAAGATAAAGTGGAAACCATGCCCGGTGTTATTTGCTGGAGAGAAGCTAGAGCGATTGAGAGAGTTGGTCTTTACATTCCTGGCGGAACAGCCGTATTGCCAAGTACATTTTTGATGTTGGCTACACCTGCAATTATTGCCGGATGCAAAGAAATTGTTGTATGTTCTCCTCCACAAAGTGATGGAAAAACAAACTGCTATTTGGCCTACTGCGCTGTGCTATTAGGAATAGAAAAGATATATCTAATTGGTGGCGCCCAAGCAGTGGCTGCAATGGCCTTCGGAACAGAAACCGTACCTAAGGTTTACAAAATTTTTGGTCCAGGAAATCGGTATGTTACTACAGCGAAAACTAGAGTTCAAAACCAGGTTGCTATTGATATGCCAGCAGGCCCATCAGAAGTTTTAGTGATTGCTGATGAATCATCAAACCCAGTTTTTGTTGCAGCAGATCTATTGGCTCAAGCAGAACATGGAACTGATAGTCAAGCTATTTTGGTTTCTACTTCAAATGAAATCATAGAAGAAACCTTAAAACAAATTGAAATTCAGCTTACTGTACTCCCTAGAAAAGAAATCGCTTCAAAAGCAATTGCCAATTCTTATGCTATTTTGGTTGATAATTTAAATTTAGCAATGGATTTTTCGAATGAATACGCACCAGAACACCTTATTTTGGCCACTGAAAGCTTTGAAAATTTTATTTCGTTGATAATCAATGCTGGTTCGGTCTTTTTAGGAAACTTAACTCCAGAAAGCGCAGGCGATTATGCATCAGGAACAAACCATACTTTACCCACAAGTGGCTTTGCTAAAGCTTATTCGGGTGTTTCAACTGATGCATTTCTTAAAAAAATAACCTTTCAGCATTTATCAACCAATGGTTTAAAGAATATTGGGGCTACTGTTGAAACGCTTGCACAAGCAGAAGGCTTGCAAGCACACAAAAATGCAATTACGCTTAGATTAAAAACATTAAAAGGTTAAAGTGGAAATTAAGGCTAAATGCCAACCCTTTTACCTTTTATCTTGTACCTTAAAAATGGATATTAACGAATTAGTAAGAGAAAATATAAAAAAACTTAAACCATACTCTACCGCTAGAGATGAGTTTAAGGGACAAGCATCTGTTTTTTTAGATGCCAATGAAAACAGTTACGGTTCCCCCCTACCCGCCAATTACAACCGCTATCCGGATCCTTTACAGTTGGATTTGAAGGATGCCATTAGCAAAATTAAAGGGGTTCCTATTGAGAATACTTTTCTAGGAAATGGAAGTGATGAAGCCATTGATTTATTGTTCAGGGCATTTTGTAATCCAGGGAAAGATAACGTGATTATTTTGCCCCCAACTTACGGCATGTATGAGGTTTCAGCAAACATCAATGATGTTGAAATTCGGAAGGTAAACTTGCTTCCAAACTTCCAGTTGGATTTGGAAAAAATCGCAGAAACGATTGATAAAAACACAAAGATTATCTTCATCTGTTCACCAAATAATCCTACAGGTAATTCGATAAATAGAACCGATATTGAAACCATTTTAGCAAACTTTAATGGGATTGTGGTAATAGATGAGGCTTATATCAATTACGCAAAACAAAAAACTTTTATTCAAGAGTTAACAGAGTATGCAAATCTGGTTATACTGCAAACTTTTTCTAAAGCTTGGGGTTTGGCTGCTTTGCGCTTGGGTATGGCTTTCTCTTCAACAAAAGTTATCGATGTTCTAAATAAAATTAAGCCACCTTATAACATCAATCAAGCTACGCAAGATTTAGCTTTCGAAGCACTTAAAAACATCGCCCAGGTTAATGCGTGGATTAAAGAATCAGTTTCTGAACGAGATCGATTATCTATTGAATTAAATAATCTGGACATAGTTACGGAGGTTTATCCATCTGATGCGAATTTTATATTGGCTGAAGTAACCGATGCGACTAAAATTTACAATACGTTGGTAGATCAAGGTATTATTGTCCGCGACCGTTCTAAAGTTATTTTATGCGAAGGCTGTTTGAGAATCACAGTAGGTACGAAAGAAGAAAATGATAAACTGTTAACCATCCTAAAAAACTTTTAAGATAAAAAAAGTACTTTTTATTTTCGGTATCCCGTCATTGCGAGGCACGAAGCAATCTCTCTCGCTAAAATAGATTGCTTCGTGCCTCGCAATGACGACCGTTTTAGTTAATACCTAAACACATAAACAAACTAAAAATGAATCAAAATACATCCGCCAAAAATTTAACGCCCTCATTAAATGCCAAGCGAGTACTTTTTATAGATCGCGATGGAACATTAAATATTGAGCCAGACGATGAACAGGTAGACAGTTTTGCAAAACTTAAATTCTATCCACGCTCGATATATTATTTGTCGAAAATTGCTTCCGAAATGGATTTTGAATTGGTAATGGTTACTAATCAGGATGGTTTGGGTACATTATCAAATCCAGAGGAGAATTTTTGGCCTATCCATAATTTTATGCTCGATACCTTCGAAGGTGAAGGTGTACATTTTAGTGAAATTGTAATCGACCGCACTTTTGCAAAAGATAATGCACCAACGCGTAAGCCAGGAACAGCTTTGCTAACAAGGTATTTTAGCGAAGATTATGATTTAAAAAATTCGTTCGTAATTGGCGATCGGTTGAATGATGTTGTTTTGGCGAAAAACTTAGGTGCAAAAGCCATTTTTCTTCGTCAGAATGATGCATTGGGATCTACCGAAGCATTGGATAAACACGAAACATTGTTGGATGTAATTGTATTGGAAACCAAAAAATGGGAAGATATTTACAATTTGCTTAAGGCAGGGAGTAGAAAAATTAACCATGTTCGCAAAACCAACGAAACAGATATTACCATCAATTTAGATTTAGATGGGACGGGAAAAGCTAAAATCGAAACAGGTTTAAACTTCTTCGACCATATGCTAGATCAAATTGCCAGACATGGAAGTGTAGATTTAGAAGTAATTGCCAAAGGCGATTTACATATTGATGAACACCACACCATTGAGGATACCGGAATTGCGCTAGGCGAAGCTTTTGCTAAAGGCTTGGGTAACAAATTAGGTATTGAGCGTTATGGCTTTTGCTTACCGATGGATGATTGTTTAGCACAGGTTGCAATTGATTTTGGAGGAAGAAACTGGATTGTATGGGATGCCGAATTTAAACGCGAGAAAGTTGGCGATATGCCGACTGAAATGTTTTATCATTTCTTTAAATCTTTCAGTGATGCTGCAAAATGCAATTTGAACATCAAGGCTGAAGGCGAAAACGAGCATCATAAAATTGAAGCTATCTTTAAAGCTTTCGCAAAAGCCATAAAAATGGCCATAAAGCGTGATGCAGAGAAGATGGTTTTGCCGAGTACAAAGGGGTTGCTGTAACCCACCCCGCCCCCTAAAGGGGGAGCAACAGGCGAGGTGGAAATAGCATTGCAAAAAAAAAGTTAAGAATCTAAAAAGGTTTTATGCAAAATAACGAGAACGATAGAAATTCAACACCCCCTTTAGGGGGCAGGGGGGTTGGAATAATAAATTACGGTGCAGGCAATATTTTCTCTTTAACCGCGGCTTTAGAACGTTTGAATGTGCAATATGGCATGGTAAACACAGAAGCTGATTTAGAAAAATACAGCCACATCATTATTCCGGGTGTTGGCCATGCAGGCTCAGCAATGGAAAAGCTAAAAGCTACTGGCTTGGTAAATGCAATTAAAGCTTTAAAAAAACCTGTTTTGGGCATTTGTGTTGGTATGCAACTGATTACAGAACATTCTGAAGAAGGTGATGCCAAGCTTTTAGATATTGTGCCAGTAAAAACAAAAAAATTCGATAAGTTGCTGAATATCAAAATACCTCACATGGGTTGGAACTCGGTTCAGCATAAAAACAATTCATTATTTACATCTGTTGATGATAATGAGCAATTTTACTTTGTACATTCTTACTTTATTGAATATAACCCTACTTTTGACATCGCCTCTGCAAACTACGGATTGAAGTTTTCGGCAGCAGTACAAAAAGACAACTTTTATGGCGTTCAGTTTCACCCCGAAAAATCGGGCAAAGCTGGCGAACAGATATTAAAAAATTTTTCAAACTTAAGCTTATAAAATGTACATAATTCCTGCTATTGATATTTTGGATGGAAAGGTTGTTCGCCTACGTGAAGGTGATTATAACCAAAAAACTGAATACGATGTTTCTATCGCTGAAATGATAGAAAAATACCGTTCAAACGGAACAGATTTCATCCATATTATTGATTTAAATGGTGCTAAAGGCGATTTTAGCAATCAAAAATCGCTCTTCGAAATCATCAAAAAAACCGAAATGAAAGTGCAGTATGGTGGCGGAATCCGTACAATTGAACAGGTAACAAATTTGCTTGATGCAGGAATCCACCGGGTTATTGTAGGTACACAAGCGATTACCAATCCAGATTTTTTACAAGAATTAAGTGAAGCTTTTGCTAAAAAGGACAACTATGCAAATAAAATAGTAATTGCTATTGATGTTTTAGACGAAGTAATTAAATATTCTGGATGGATGGAAAGTTCGCCGATTAAATTAATGGACTATGTAGATAAATGTCTCGCATTAGGCTTCTTTCGCTTTTTATGTACGGATATCAGCAAAGACGGAAAACTTGCAGGCGCAGCAGTAGATTTATACAAAAAACTACTTGAGCATTCTCCAATGATTAAATTAATTGCTTCAGGCGGCGTTAGCTCGATGGAAGATATTTACGAGTTGGCTAAATATCCGATTAGAAGCGTTGTAGTAGGGAAAGCAATTTACGAAGATAGAATTACCATCGAAGAAATTAAAGAGTGGAATTTGAAGATGTTGAGTTCAATATAAACCCCTAAATCCCCTAAAGGGGACTTTGCCACTCAGATTGGAAAAGCATAAAAGCTAAATTATATGTATCAACAAATTGAAGATGATTTTGAACTATTAAGATTAGAAGAACCAAGTATGTTTTATGGGGCTTCAAACTTGATTTTTGAAAATGCAAAGGCTTTAAGAAATAGGGTTACAGAAAGTGAAAGCTTGCTTTGGGAGCAAATAAAAGGTAAACAATTAGGCTTAAAATTTCGAAGACAACATCCGATTTCTATTTATATCGCAGATTTCTATTGCCACGAAATTAAACTTTTGATAGAATTAGATGGTGGCATCCACAATAAGCCAGAAGTTTTAACTAATGATATTGAAAGGCAAAGAAATCTTGAAGAGCTTGGAATAAAAGTAATCAGATTTAAAAATCACGAACTTTATAATAATTTAAATCAAGTTTTGGGCAAAATAAAACAAACCATACAAGAACGCATTGCAGTTCCCCCTTTAGGGAGCGGAGGGGGTTTATCAAAACGTATTATTCCTTGCCTCGATGTTAAAGATGGTCGCACGGTAAAAGGTATAAACTTTGTTGATTTACGAGATGCTGGAGATCCTGTAGAATTGGCGGCCCAATATGCGCAACAAGGTGCAGATGAACTAGTTTTTTTAGATATTACAGCAACCCACGAGCGTCGTAAAACGATGATTGAAATGGTTAAATCCGTTGCTCGCCAACTGAACATTCCATTTACAATTGGTGGTGGAATTTCTGAAATTGCCGATGCGGGGGCTTTATTAAATGCCGGAGCAGATAAAATCAGCATCAATTCTGCAGCAGTTAGAAATCCAAAACTTATTGAAGAATTGGCAAAGGCTTTCGGAGTTCAATTTGTGGTTTTGGCTGTCGACACTAAATTTGTTGACGGTAGAAACATGGTTCACCTAAATGGCGGCAGATTGATTACAGAACTGGAAACAGAAAACTGGATTAAGCAAGCTGAAGATTTAGGTGCTGGAGAAATCTTACTAACTTCGATGGACCATGACGGTACCAAAGCAGGTTTCGATTGCGGCTTACTAAACAAAGTAAATCAAATGATCAACATCCCAATTATTGCCTCTGGAGGTGCAGGGAGTATGGAACATTTTACTGAGGTTTTTCAAAAAGCAAATGTAGATGCTGCACTTGCCGCTTCGGTATTTCACTATGGCGAAATCTTAATACCAGATTTGAAACAAGAATTAAAACGGAATCATATCCCGGTTAGAATATAAACCCCTAAATCCCCTAAAGGGGACATTACCATTCAATAAGGTAAAGCACCAATAAAATACAAAATGATTGAAAAAAAAATAGACATTAGCCAGATAGATTTTGGCAAAACTCCCCCTTCAGGGGGCTGGGGGGTTCCAGTAATTATTCAGGACTATAAAACTTTAGAGGTTGTAATGCTGGGTTATATGAACGCCGAGGCTTTAGAGAAAACACAGGCTGAAGGTAAAGTTACTTTCTTTTCACGCTCAAAAAATCGCCTTTGGACAAAAGGAGAAACCAGCAATAACTTTTTATATGTTAAAGAACTTTTTGTTGATTGTGATAACGACACGATCCTAATCAAAGCTGACGCTGTCGGCCCAACTTGCCATACAGGAAGTCGCAGCTGTTTTAAAACGGAATATAATCAGAACTTCATTTTTGAATTGGAAAACATCATAACTGATAGATACGAAAATCCGGTTGAGGGTTCTTATATCAACAAAATGCGAAGCAAGGGTTTAAATAAAATCGCTCAAAAAGTTGGAGAAGAAGGTGTTGAAACCGTAATTGCCGCATTAGCAGAAACTGAAGAAGAATTAATTGGTGAAGCATCCGATCTTATTTTTCACTTACTATTCTTACTGAAGGAAAAAGGTTTATCGATACAGGATATTGCGAAAAATTTAGAAAGTAGACATAAATAAGGCTTAAGGCAAATGCTTAAACCTTGGAATTTTACCTCTAAACATTAAACCATGCTTAAACACCTAAAAACCCTTTCTGGCCATCAAAATCCTGTTTATGCTTTAGCCAATTCGGATAAAGATGGAATCTTTTTTAGCGCAGGAAACGATAAAGGGGTTGTAGAATGGAGCTTAAAGGAGATGGCTTTTATAATGGTTAAATTACCTGTACAGAGCTCAGTGTATTGTCTCCATAATTACAATAATCAGATGTTTATTGGCGAACGAAGTGGAGCATTTAGTGTTTACGATTTTCTGGAGCAAAAGGTAATTGCAAGAATAAATGCACATAACAAACCTATTTTTAATATTCAAACCGTTTCTAGTAAAAACGAGCTTTTAACTACTGGCGAAGATGGTTCGGTGGCTGTTTGGTCGCTTAAAGATTTTTCTGAGATTTATCGTTTCCAAGTTGCCTATGATACTGTTCGAGCCATTGCCATTTCTCCCGATCAAACAGAAGTTGCCTTCGGATGTAAAGATCATTTAATCAGGATTTATAATTTGAATGATTACAGTTTGAAACAATCTTTAGAGGATCATTCATTGCCAGTTACTTCATTATCATATCATCCTGAAGGGAAATATCTAATTTCCGGAAGTAGAGATGCACAGCTAAAGATTTGGGACTTCCCAAGTTACGAGCTCAGAGAAACCATTCCAGCTCATATGTTTACTGTTTATGAAATTGCTTTCCATCCTACTCTACCCTATTTTGCAACGAGTAGCCAAGATAAAAGCATAAAACTATGGGATGCAGAAAATTTTAAACTCTATAAAATTCTAAGTTTAGAAAAATCAGGAATCGGCCATACGCACTCCATCAATAAAATTATCTGGAGCAATGATGGAAAATACTTGATTTCTACCGGAGATGATCGGCAGGTTATGGTTTGGGAAATGGAGGAATGGGATATTTCATAATTCACTTTCTAAGTCGGATACATCTGAAATATCAATTTTTCTTCCACTTGATTTTTTATTTTTAATCAATTCATCAAGTCCAATATAGTTAACATCAACTCCAGCATCTAATTCTATTTTTAACTTTACCTCATAAGCTTCATCAAACTCCACTCCATCTATACTGGTTAAAATATCAATTCTTAAAGGAGGATAGCCAATTTGATTAATTAAATTAGGTCTAGAAAAATCTTCAGCAGTAAATCCTACAGATGCAAAACCAAAATCGTTTATAACAGAAACCATTCTTAAAGCATTGGTTTCAGAAATATTTATCCAAACATCTAAATCTCCGGTATATCTGGGTTTTCCATGAAAAGCCATAGCATAGCCACCTACAACCAAATATTCTACATCATAATGGTTTAACAGCTTCAAAAAATCTTCAAAATCATCTGAAAGTATCATTTTGTGATTTGAATTTTTTTAAACTTTGTTTTGTCCATTCTCTGACCGGGCTTTAAGTGTTGCTGAATTAAAAAAGTGACTGCAGATACTCTTTCTATTGGAGTTTTAGTAAGCCAATATTTCAAATCTTCTAAAGATTGGTCATGTTCGTGCATATTATATTTATTCACAACCATTGCAATTTTACGAACTTTAGGCTCCATAATTCTTAATTTGACGTTAAACAAATATACTCAAATAGGATGTAAATTTTAGAACGCGTCCGTTACTTTTGTAAGGTTACTAATTTCTACTGGAGACGATCGGCAGGTTATGGTTTGGGAAATGGAGCGTTAAAGCGTTTTCTTTATCCAGATGATTACTCGTTTAAAAAACGAAGGTCGTTTAATATACTCTATCATTCCAACCAGTGATTGTCTTCTAATGTCTTTTGTTCCAACAACATTTATATCATCAAGCGAGCACTCTTCTGCCTTTATAGAAATCTTATAATCTGATTTCACCTCTCCAAGCACCACTTCCAGTTCTTGATTACAATATCCAATGTGATTAACGGATAAAACGATTTTATCTTCTTTTCTACCTTTTACAATAAATTCAAATTTCCCTTCTTCATCGGTTTGATTAGCTCTCGAACCATTTTTTAACTTTACAGTTACGTTTCCAATGGGTAAATTGTTTTCAATATCAAATACGGCTCCTCTTATTTTATAACTTAATGAATCTCCCTTTTCTACATTTTTACGCTTTGGAGATTCAATGCCAGAAACTTGATTCGTACTTATTAATGAAGCTGGAAAGACCTTAGTATAACTTAAAAATGTAATGCTAGAAGCAATCATCATTTTCAAACTCAATGGCTTTAAACTATATTTTTTACTTCGTCTTAAATTTAACTCCGCTAACTGATTCGGATTAATCGTTCCACAAACTTCATTTGTAAACTTTTTAAAATAATTGAGCAACTCGATTTGGCTCATTTTAGTAAAATCTATAACTTCCTTATTGCAGGCACTACAAAATTTTCCGTGTTCTGTATTTCCCATTTCTTGTAGATTTTGAGTACAAGGTCTAGGAATATCTACTAAGGGCGTACTGAACATAGATCTGAGATTATAAATAACAGATGACAGAAAAGTTATTTTTCCATAAATAACAAAGGAATATCATTTTTTGTGAACTGTAAAGGGTGCCTGGCGATTATATATCGCTGATATTTAAGCATTAAATATCGCCCTTATTTTTTCGAAAGTACTTTTCTCTCTGTTAATTCCCAAACCTCCAAGCATAGCTTCTGAGACTTTCATTTCGATAAATAATTCATTTTGATTTTTCAAATTCACTTTTATTTCCTTGCTTTCATAACCAATATATCTGAAGTCAAGAGTAACTTTATCAGGAAACTTATTTTTATTCAACTTAATTTCAAAATTGCCATTATTGTCTGTAACAACGCTCTTTTTAGCACCTTTAATTACAACACTTAAGAGGAATATTGGCTGTTTATTATCCTTATCAATAACTCGCCCTTTAATCGTAACGATAGAATCTATCAATGTATCACTTTCAATCAAATCAATTTGATTGGATCTTTTATCACTTTGGAAAGTGGGATAAATAATTTTTATGTTGGCATTACTTAACTTTGGAAAACTTAAAAATGCAAATAAGGAAGCCGCTATTAAACTAGGCCTAAACCTATGTATTGAAAACTTTGTTTCAGTAATGATTAGACGATCGAGTTGATTAGCATTTAATTTACCGCATACATTTTCGTTCGCTTTGGTAAACCAATTTCTCAAATCTTCGTCTGAAAACTCAGTAAAATCTATCACTGATTTTTGACAGGAATTGCAAAACCTTCCATCTTGGTTCTTTTGCATATTATCCCATTGCTGGTTACAGGGATTATTAATTGAAATTTTGAAAGGAGTTGCCATAAATCTTTTTTAAGAATGATGCAACTTTAATCGCTATTCCACAAAGCGTTTTATAATCCGTAGTTTATGGCTGTATTTACCTAATTCTTTATTGTAAATTCCCTGATCATCAATTGGATCGATTTTTACTTTAGCCGATGAATGGATAATTTCATTTGGACTAAGCATAATCCCAACGTGTGTAATTTTCCCTTCTGCATTATCAAAAAAGGCGACATCTCCAGGTCTGCATTCCGCCAAAAAACCAACCAACTCTCCTTGTTCTGCTTGCTGAGAAGCATCTCGATTTAGTTTTATACCTAATAATTTAAAAACGGTTTGTACAAAACCTGAGCAATCCAAACCAAATAAATGTCTTCCACCCCATAAATACGGTGTATTTAAAAAGGATTTTGCTGTTGAAGTTATTTCAGATTTAAAATCATGCTCTTTACTATTGTGTGCTTCAAAATTGAGTTTAAACCTCTCTTCTCCCGCATAACAAAAACCATCTTTTATAAACGGAAGATTACTTGCAGGGCTCAAATGATATAAAGTTCCATCTTCTGCTGTTAAAGCGTGATTAAAACCTAATGGAGAAAGTATTTTGCAATCATGCATTTCTACAAACTGATCTTGTGAAATTGGCGCCAACTGTCTAAAATCTAACCAGCCCTCGTAGCCATCATAACCATTTTGAACAAGCCACCAACGCTCTTCTTTCTGAATAATTTCTACATGCTCTCCAAACAATAATTGTGAAACTATTTCTGCTTTATCTGATGCATCTGCCCTTAAAGGTGCTACTGCTACTCTACAAATACCGTATTGATTTTCCATTTAAAATTTGCTCGTAAACGAATTGTAAAACTAATAAATTACATCCATAGCCTAACATATTGCTCATTAATTTGTTATTTTTATAATGTAATATTTAAATCTGCTCATTATGAATTTTAAAAAAATATTAATTGCTGTTGATAACAGTACCTGCTCAGAAAAAGCCGCTAAAGCAGGATATGAAATGGCAGGAAAATTTGGAGCAGAAGTAGCACTCGTCAATATAATAGAACCTGTACCTGCTAACGTGAATTCTGATTTAACATTAGCTCCAGTTTTCTTGGAAACCTACGATAATAGCGAAGAAAACAGCCATATCTTATTAAAGGAAATAGAAAACAAATTTGGCAATGGGATAAAAACCTCCTATTTAAGCATTGTTGATACTGCTGCGCATGGAATTATTCAGCAATCTGATGAGTGGGGCTCTGATTTAATTGTAATTGGAACTTATGGTAGAACCGGTTTATACCACTTTTTAATGGGTAGTGTTGCAGAACACGTTGCTCGTAAATCAGCTTGCCCTGTTCTAATTATACCCAACAAAAGTGAATTAGATTAAACAAAGATCTAATAAAACAGAATGAAAAAACATTTTTATGCCACAGTGCTATTTTTATTGTTTGGACTAAATTCGGTTTTAGCTCAATCAAATCCGACTAAAACAAAGATTTAGAGCGAAGAATTAGCTAAAATTGACAATCTATTTAAGCAGTATCTGGATAGCGGATGGATAAAAGGCATAACTGCAAATATTTTGGTAAATGGAAAAACGGTGTACAATAAAGCCTTTGGAAATAATGTAAATCGTCCTTTTAAAACCAATGATATTTTAAGAATTGCATCACAAACAAAAGCGGTTACGAGTGTGGCAGTAATGATTTTATTTGATGAAGGTAAGATCGGCCTTGATGATCCGATTTCAAAATACGTCCCAGCATTCAAGAATCCTAGAGTTTTAGATAAATTTAATAAAAACGATAGCAGTTATACAACTAAACCTGCTAAACATGAAATTACCATTCGCGAATTATTAACGCATACTTCTGGCCTAGGTTATGCCCAAATTGGATCGCCAGAAATGAAAGCAATTTATGAAAAAGCAGGTGTGGAAGCAGGTTTTGTAATCCATAAAAAATTATTAAAAACCGAAATTGATAAATTGGCAAAACTCCCATTAGCCTTACAACCAGGCACTAATTGGCAATACAGTCTCGGTGTAGATGTTTTGGGCAGACTTGTTGAAGTTGTATCTGGAGTTAATTTGGATACGTTTTTTAAGAATAGAATTTTTAAACCTTTGGGAATGAGTGATACTTACTTCGCTTTACCAAAAGAAAAACAGGCAAGATTAGCTTCGGTTTACACGGAAGACCCGAAAACAAAACTAGTAAAGCCCTGGAAAGATGGAACTTTTCCTGGCGCAACTGTAAATTATCCAATAAATAATAACGGATATTTTGCTGGTGGAGCAGGTTTGGTTTCAACATCGAAAGATTATGGTATTTTTTTACAGATGCTTCTCAATGATGGGATTTATAATGGCAAAAGAATCCTTTCCAAAAAAAGTGTTTCATTAATGACAATGAATCAAATTGGAAACCTTTCTCTTGGTAATAATAAATTCGGTTTAGGTTTTGAAATCGTGACCAATAAAGGAAGTACAAAATTAGGACAAACTGCTGGCTCTTTTGGCTGGGGAGGCTTTTTCGGATCAACTTATTGGGTAGATCCGAAGAAAAAAATTGTAGCTCAAATTTATATCCAAGAGTGGCCATTTTCTCATGGAGAATTAAATGATAAATTCAAATCACTTATTTATCAAGCGGTAGAATAATCTCAATAAAAAAGTCCCGATTTACATCGGGACTTTCATTTTATACTAAGATTGTAAAGCTACAAGCTTAACTCTCTTGATGCAACCAAGCTTTCTTGGTTAACAATTCTTCTTCTGTTTCACGGATATCTTCATCATCTACGCAACAATCTACCGGACAAACCGCAGCACACTGTGGTTCATCATGAAATCCTTTACACTCGGTACATTTATCCGATACGATATAATAAACTTCATCCGAAACTGCTTCTTGCGATGCGTCAGCCTCAATTTGTTGGTTACCAAAATCGATAATACCATTTAAATTGGTTCCGTCAGAAAAACGCCATGCAGTACCGGCATCGTAAATTGCGTTATTAGGGCATTCCGGTTCGCAAGCCCCACAATTTATACACTCATCTGTTATTTTAATTGCCATGTTTTCGTCTAATTCTTTTGCTTAGTTTACCTTTGCGATGCAAATATAGCATATATCACTTAATAATAATTCTAAATATGTCAGCCTTAACACACGATAAAGTAATTAATGCCTTTAAAAAACTAGGCAAATTACTTGCCAATCCTACTGATATACTGGAAAATACAATTTATAGCGCACAAAATAGTAATGCTTGGTTTACTACGGAAAATATAAAAAAATCTTTAAATTCTTTTGCAGAAATGCTAAATGATGCTGATATAGACCATTGGTTTCAATCTATCAAATTTAGTTCCTCGCCTAAAAAAGTGGGATTAATTTTAGCTGGAAACATCCCTATGGTTGGTTTCCATGATATTTTATGTGTTTTGGCTACTGGAAATATTGCGCTGATCAAATTATCTTCATCTGATGATAAACTGATTAAGGCATTGCTTTCAGAATTAATAAAAATTGAACCAACACTTGAAAATCATATAGAATACGTTGAACGATTAAAGGATTTTGATGCTGTTATAGCTACAGGAAGTAACAATTCATCCCGATATTTTGATTACTACTTTAGCAAGGTGCCAAACATTATCCGCAAAAACAGAAATAGTGTAGCAATTTTAGACGGTACAGAAACCAAAGAAGACATTCAAAATTTAGGTGCTGATATTTTCGATTATTTCGGTTTGGGATGTAGAAATGTATCCAAAATTTATTTTCCTGAAGGATACGAAATCGCCAATTTTTATGAAGGGATAGAAAGCTATCAACCTATAATTAATCATTTTAAGTACAACAACAATTATGATTATAACAAATCAATTTATCTGGTAAATGCTGCCAAGCACTTTGATAATGGCTTTTTACTTTTAAAGGAAGATGAAAGTTTAACTTCGCCATTGGCAGTTTTATTTTACGAGGAATATAAAACCTTAAATGATGTTGAAGATAAACTAGCGGAGAAAGCTGAAAACATCCAATGTGTAATTACAAAATCGCCGCTTAAGACAAGTACATTTACTTTCGGGCAAAGCCAGCATCCAAAACTTTGGGATTATGCCGATAATGTAAATACCGTAGAGTTTTTGAACAGCTTAAACTAGCATTCTATAAATATATGTTATTATGATTTTTATTCAGATATTCGCTAAATGCCCAAAAAACAATGCGTTGTCTAATTAGAATTCTCCTCTTAATTATATTAATTTCTTTTAATCAACAGCTATATGCCCAAGTATGTACTGGAACTTTAGGTGATCCTGTGATGGGTGCAGGCACAGATTTTGGAAATGGAACGTCAACTTTTGGAAATGCAATTCCAGCAAATACGAATTATACCTACATTGCTGGTACACCAGACGATGGGCAATACACAATTGTTAAAAGCACTGCAGGATTAAATCAAGGCTGGTTACAAGACATTACAAATCATACTGGAGATGCTAACGGCTACATGATGGTGGTTAATGCAAATTTCAATAAGGGTATTTTTTATCAATCTACAGTAAACAACTTATGCCCTAATACCACCTACGAATTTGCTTCCTACATTATCAATATTCTTCGCGGAACAGGAATAAAACCCAATGTGAAGTTTACAATTGAGAATAATGGAGTTTCTATTAAAGAATTTTCTACGGGTGATATTTTAGAAGGAAGTTCTTCCAATTGGGTGAAATATGGAACAATTTTTACAACACCTGCAAATGTTGGGATCATTACGATTAAAATGACAAATGAAAACCCTGGTGGCGGTGGAAACGATTTAGCGCTTGACGACATTACCTTTAGAGCCTGCGGACCAACAATAATCCCATCAATAAATAATGGACCGAGCACAGCAGGTCTTTGCGAAGGTATGTCTGCAAGCTTTAATTTAGCTGCTTCAGTTTCATCTGGATATACTGACCCAGTTTATCAATGGCAAATAAATACAGGAAATGGCTGGAATGATTTACCAGGCGAAACTGCTCAGCAAACTACTGTTAACTTTGCAAATGCAAGCACTGGAACTTATCTGTACCGCTTACTTGCTGCAGAAAGAGCTAATATAACCTCAACAAACTGTAGAATAGCTTCTGCTCCATTAACCATTGTAGTTACAGCGTTGCCGAATCCGATTGCAAGTAGTAATGGACCTGTTTGCATTGGCTCGAACATTCAGCTTAATGTTACTGAAGGAACAACCTTTGCTTGGACGGGACCAAATGGTTTTACGTCAACGCTAAAGAACCCAATAATTGCAAATGCGTCCGTAAACATGACGGGCGATTACACGGTTACCGCGACTACAAATGGTTGTTCGAGATCATCAATTGTTAATGTTCAAGTTCTAAATCCTATTATACCAAGCGCCAATTTTTATTCGGCTACCGTTTGCCAAGGCAATACTTTAAATTTAGAGGCTTTCGGCGGAACATCGTATTCATGGTTTCCAACTGCAGGTTTATCTAATCCGAATAGCTCACAAACAACCGCAACACCTCTAGAAACCACAACTTATACCGTAACTGTTTCTAACGGAACTTGTTCTGAAACCACACAGGTAACCATTAACATTATTAAAAATGCTACAGCAGATGCCGGGAATGATCAAAAAATCTTAAACGGCCAAAAATTGACTCTTAATGGAAAAGTGACAGGAGATAATGTATCTTATTATTGGACTCCTTCAGACTTTCTTGATGATCCAACTAAGTTAAACCCTATTGCTAATCCTCCCACAGATATTACTTATACGCTTCACGCACAATCTAATTCTGGTTGCCTAAGTGCTTCAGATGATGTTTTTATTAAGGTGTATCCAAAAATTGTAATTCCCAATTCATTTTCTCCCAATGGAGATTCTGTAAATGATACATGGAACATCCCTGCTGCAGAGGCATTTCCGAACCCGATAATCAAAGTAACAAATCGTTATGGTCAATTGGTTTACCAAAGCACCGGAAAGTTTAAACCTTGGGATGGAAAATATAACGGCAAGGATTTACCAACGGCAACCTATTATTACAGCATCTATTTCAATTCCGATTTCGAGACCTATACAGGCTGGATCATGTTAATCCGATAAAAAGGTTTTTCTCCCTTTCTCTTATCGTTTGTAAATGCTATTTTTGGACTCAATGTATATCATTAAAGTAAAAGGCATAGCCAAAATTCCAGATTACGTACAACTTCGAGATGAGAAGTTTACTTTGCTCGCTTATTTTAGAGTAGATAGACCCGATAAATCTTTGGATAAATTAGGCTTAGGCGATAAACTTGAATACATAATGGAAATGGTCAAGAATTTGCCTTTCGGGCAGATTGCTAAATTAGAAATATAACATGGCAGGAAACGCAGTAATTCATTTAAACAATGTTGATGTTTTTCAACAGAAACACTTAGTGCTCTCAAATGTAAATTTGCATATAGAAAAGGATGAGTTTGTTTTCTTAATCGGGCAAACGGGTTCGGGCAAAAGTAGCCTGTTAAAAATATTATATGGCGATTTACATATCGGTAACGGCGAAGGAAACATTGCAGGTTTCGATCTTAAAAATTTAAAGGAAAGTCAAGTTCCATTTCTCCGCAGGAAACTGGGTGTTGTTTTTCAAGATTTTCAGTTGCTAACCGATAGAACCATAGAAAAAAACTTAGAATTTGTTTTGAAGGCTACAGGTTGGAAAGATGCCAAACTCATTAACGAACGTATTAAAGATGTGTTGGATAAAGTTGGTTTGAGATCAAAAATCAAAAAAATGCCTCATGAAATTTCTGGTGGAGAACAACAGCGAATTGTAATTGCAAGAGCATTATTGAACGATCCTGAGATTATTCTTGCTGATGAACCTACAGGAAATTTAGATCCAGAAACATCCGAAGAAATTGTAACCCTTTTAAAACAAATTAGCCAAGCCGGAACTGCAGTTTTAATGGCTACACATGATTATCAAATAATTCGCAAATTCCCTTCTCGTATTATTAAATGCGAAAGTGGCGTAGTTCATGAAGATGCACAAATAGCTTAACATAATTACGATTGTAGATTTACGAATTACGATTTAGCCTATGCCAATCTAAAACCGTAAATATACAATCGTCAATCTCTTGTCAGTCAATCAGCCAAACTGTTCAGATAAACTTACATAAATCTGCCAGCTTGGCTGATTTCCGTTTATGGCAAAATAGTTGAGATTACCACAAAAAATTCAGCCTAGTATATGTTTAATAAGAAGAAAAATAACTATAAAGAAGAAAATATAATGGATACTGAAAATACATCAGAAAATACTACTCCGGAAAACGTAGAAAACACTGATGCTTCCACAAATGAAACCGAACAAGCTCCTGAATTATCTGTAGAAGATAAATTGAAAGAAGAAGTTCAACACCTTAACGATAAGTATCTGCGTTTATATGCAGAATTTGATAATTACAAACGTCGTACACAAAAAGAGCGTGTAGAATTGTTGCAAACTGCTGGGAAAGATGTTATTGTATCTCTCTTAACTGTTCTAGACGATTTCGACCGTGCGCTTAAGGCAATGGAAACTGCAACTGATATTGCCCCTGTTAAAGAAGGTATTTTATTGGTTAGCACTAAATTGAAGAATACTTTAGCGCAAAAAGGTTTAAAAGACGTAGAAAGCATCAGCAAAGAATTTAATACAGATTTCCACGAAGCAATTACCAATATTCCTGCACCAACAGAAGACCTTAAGGGAAAAGTAATTGATGAAGTTGAAAAAGGTTATACATTAAACGATAATGTAATCCGCTTTGCTAAAGTAGTAGTTGGCGCATAAGAATTAATTATTGAGTGAGTGAATTAACAATTCAATAATTTCTCATTCAAAATTCAATCATTTTAAATAAAGATGAGTAAAAGAGATTATTACGACGTATTAGGCGTAACGCGGAGCACACCTGCGGATGAGATAAAAAAGGCTTATCGTAAGATGGCTATTAAATATCACCCAGATAAAAACCCAGGCGATAAAGCTGCTGAAGATAATTTTAAGGAAGCTGCAGAAGCCTATGAGGTTTTAAGTAATGCGGAGAAAAAACAGCGCTATGATCAATTTGGTCATGCAGGGGTTGGAAGCAGTGCATCTGGAGGTTACGGCGGTGGTAACATGAACATGGATGATATCTTCAGTAATTTCGGAGATATTTTTGGTGGACATAATCCTTTCGAAAGCTTTTTTGGCGGAGGCGGTGGTGGCCAGCAACGTGGCGGTCGCCGAGTAGCTAAAGGCTCTAACCTACGTATAAAAGTTAAATTAACGCTTGAAGAAATTGCTCATGGTGCCGAGAAAAAAATCAAGGTCAACAAACTTGTTGTTTGTAAAACTTGCGATGGTTCTGGCGCAAAAGATAAATCATCTGTAAGTACCTGTGGTACCTGCGGTGGTAGTGGCCAAGTTCGCAGAGTTACCAATACAATTTTGGGTCAAAT
The DNA here is from genome assembly GCF_014306625.1 of Pedobacter fastidiosus. Taxonomy (GTDB): domain Bacteria; phylum Bacteroidota; class Bacteroidia; order Sphingobacteriales; family Sphingobacteriaceae; genus Pedobacter; species Pedobacter fastidiosus. Next base: position 107,780 of record NZ_JACRYL010000004.1, on the reverse strand, counting down.
GCAAACTGCATCTACCTGCCCTACTTGTAACGGAAGCGGACAACAAATTACTTCTAAATGTACTGTTTGCCATGGCGATGGTGTTGTACGTGGTGAAGAAACCATTACAATAAATATTCCTGCTGGTGTAAGCGAGGGCATGCAATTAAGCATGAGCGGAAAAGGAAACGCAGCTCCAAATGGTGGCGTTCCGGGAGATTTAATTATTTTAATTGAAGAATCTGCACACGAAACATTAAAACGAGAAGGTAATAATATTGTTTACGACTTGCATTTAAGTTTTGTTGATGCAGCATTAGGCATAAGCATTGAAGTACCAACTATTGATGGTAAAGCAAAAATCAAAATCGATCCAGGAACTCAAAGTGGAAAATTATTACGCTTAAAAGGAAAAGGTTTGCCAGAAGTAAACTCTTACCATAGAGGTGATGAAATTATTCACATCAACATTTGGACACCAAAAGCTTTAAGTAGCGAAGAACGCGATGCTTTAGAAAAATTTCGCGATTCGCCAAACTTTAAGCCACAACCTGGTAAAAACGATAAAAGTTTCTTCGAAAGAATGAAAGAGTATTTTGAGTAAATTATTTATTCAATAAATCAAAACCGATGCCCGCAAGCATCGGTTTTTTTTATTTAATTGTGGATTAATATTAGTTCTGACATCTCTTTCTACACATGATTGTTAGAGTTGTCAAGGCTGTAAAGAAAGCATTCGGTTATTCGTTATTTAGCTTTTACAACTCCCTTTCTAATCGGCTATGAGAGTTGTCAAAGCGGTGAGAAAACTATTCAATTATTTGTATTTTAGCTTTCACAACTCATTTTCTAGTAAGCTATAAGAGTTGTCAAAACTTTAAAAACACAATATGCGCATTGCTATTATCGACTTAGGCACAAACACATTTCATTTATTAATCGCAGAAACCAAAGGTGATCAATTCAAGATTCTTTATAAAACCAATGTTCCCGTAAAATTGGGTGAAGGCCGAATAAACGATAATATTATTATTCCTACAGCTTTTGAAAGAGGCATCCATACACTTAAAGCTTTTCACAAAACCATTTTGAGTTATCATGTAGATAAGGTTAAAGCAACAGCAACTTCTGCCGTTAGAAGTGCAGAAAATGGAAAAGACTTTGTGAGAGAAACCAAGAAACTCGCTGATATCGAAATTGAAACCATTACTGGAGATGAAGAAGCTGAACTGATCTACGAAGGGGTAAAATTAAGTGGGGCCATTCAAGAGAAATCCCTTATAATGGATATTGGTGGCGGAAGTGTAGAGTTTATTCTGTGCGATGCAGAAAAGTTAATCTGGAAGAAAAGCTATAATATTGGTGCAGCACGATTAATGCAACAGTTTTTTAAGTCCGACTCCATTTCTGATGAGGACAAAAATGCGATTCTAAATCATATTCAAAATCAGTTGGAAGATTTATTTGAGGTCTGCGAAATTCATCAACCCAAAAAACTTATAGGCTCTGCAGGTGCATTCGAAACTTTCGCAGAATTAATCATTCAGAAAAACAAATCAAATATTGATATTCTAACAGCTAAAACTTACGAGTTCGACTATGGTGATTATATTGCTACCACGATACAATTGATTAATGCAACGCATGATGAAAGGATGAAAATGCCTGGAATGATACCTTTACGCGTAGATATGATTGTTATCGCGACTTTGATCACTAATTATGTTCTCGGTCGCTTAAAAATTAACAAATTGGTTTTATCAACCTATGATTTAAAAATGGGTGTTCTGGCCACTCAATTATAAAATTTTATTCCCTTGATCTGGAGTATAAGCAATCTTACCAACAATCATAAAATCTTCTTTTTTCAAAATTAAGTTAACCTGTTTTTCTCTCGAAAAATTTAAGATCATTGTCGCTGCATAACGAGCACTTTGTACGACCAACGCGTTATTTTTAGGATCTAAACCGTTTTTAAATACAATCTCATATCTACCTTCTTTATCGGTAATTGCATAATACTTCGTATTTGGAATAATTAATCGGATTCCTGATAGTGGCTTTTTATCCTCGCCCAAAACGTAACCATTAATTTTGTTAACGGTTGTAGGTTTTATATTATCCTTATTTGGATTAATACTTTTTACAATTTCAGTTTTAGGTTTCACTTGAGCTGCATTTGCAGTTTGCATAAAAATGCTTGCCCCAATGGCTACTACACCTAAGTATTTCATCCAGTTTTTATTTGCTGGCGCCACTACTAAATGATAGTTTAACTGATTTATTTGGGTTTTTGTTAATCTTCCACAAACCTCTGTTGATGAATTTGCCAAGGTTTTAATAATTTCTGCATTAGTATAACCTGTAAAATCGATTACAGATTTACTACAAGCCTCACAAAAATTGTGTCCATTTTTAATTCCCATTTCATCCCAACTTTGAGAGCAAGGTTCGGCAATACTAATCTGTGGCTTTGGGTTTTTCATCTTCGTATATTTGGATACATGATGAAGAACCAAATAGAATTCCATAAAAGGAAATCATTTTATATAAGTTTTAGCAACTCATTATATAATTTTTCAGTTGGTAAACCCATAACATTAGTATAAGACCCTTCGATTCTTTGTACAACTACAATTCCCCACCAATCCTGTACACCATAACTTCCTGCTTTATCGTAAGGCTTATAATTATCGATATAGAAATCGATTTCTTCATGGCTTACTTGTTTGCAATACACTTCAGTACGATCATAAAAAGAATGAGTACGATTTCCCTTTACAATGGTAACTCCAGTATAAACTTCGTGCTTGCTTCCTGATAGTTTTCTAAGCATTTCTTGCGCATGAGCTCGATCTTCTGGCTTACCCAAAATCTCTCCATCTAAAGCAACAATAGTATCAGCTGTAATTACAATTTCTCCATTGGCATTAAAAGCTCTTGCCTTTTTCTCGGAGATGTAAACAGCAATCTCCGCAGGACTTAAACCATCTGGGTAACTTTCATCAACATCTTTAAGTTCGACTTTAAAATTTAAACCCATTAAGGTTAAAAGTTCTTGTCTGCGAGGCGATTTTGACGCAAGGATGATTGGTGTATTGATTAACATGAATTTTATTTTTATCGCAAAGAAAGAAGAAAAATAATTTAAAATGGCATAAAACAAAAAAAGCGACCATTGGTCGCTTTTAAAAATATTTTGTGGTTCTTAGTTATTTCCACCGCCGCCAGCTTGGCGAGCTTCCATTTGTTTTTTACGTTCTTCTTGTAAAGCTTTGAAAGCAGTTTTTTGCTCGTCAGTTAAAAGAGCTTCGATTTTAGTGTTGGTATCAGTCATCATTTTACCCATTTTCTCTCTCATACCAGACATATCGCCACCAGCTTCTTCCCTTGCTTTAGCCATTGTTGCATTTTGAGCAGTGTAAATAGCTAAAACTTTTGTTTTTTGATCTTCGGTAAGTTTTAATTTCTCAGCCAATTGATCTGTGTTTCTTTTTGCTCTTTCTTCTGGTGTACCGCCCATACGTCCGCCACCTTGTTGTGCATTCGCATAAGTTATTACCGAGAACAACAATGCGCAAATCATCATTAATTTTTTCATGTTTTTTTGAATTTTTAGATAGGTTTGAATACAAATCAACTCAAAAGTTTAATTAACTGATGTAACTTCGCTGTTGCAATTTTAATATTTACCTGATTAATTAATCCTTTAACAAAAGAACAGGTATATGAGATTTAATCGTTAACCGGTGAGAAACACTTTCATGCAATAAACTTTCGAAGAAACTATATTTTTTCGGCAAGGCAATTATAATTTGAGCTTCTTCTGCTTTTGCAAATTGCACAATGCCTTTTATTGTATCAGGATGGTCAGAATAATGATAGGAAGGAGAAAAATCTCTAAGCATATCATGCAAGAAATGATCTTCATCAACATCTATTTTTTCTCCAGAATTAATATTCAAAACCAATAATTCCAAAGCATGTTTACTTAAAATATCTTTAAGTGCGTTCATCGGAATCGCTTCTTTAACCTTTTTGAAATCGCAGGCCAAAATTGCTTTTCTGATTGATTGATATTCAGCTTTAGGTGGTACTACCAAAACTGGAACCGGGCTTGACTTTGAAATTTTAATTGCGTTTGAACCAATGTCACTTTCATCCTTTGCTTTTTTACCATTACTGCCAATAATAATTAAATCTATCGGCTGGCGATTAACAATCTCAATTATAGACCTTAAAATTGTTTCTCGTGATAACGATACCTCAATGTCAGCTTCTGGATTAATTTCCAGCAATTTAATTTTTAAATGATCTAAAGCCTCTCTCCTTTTTGTAATTTCTTCAGCAATACGATCATCAGTAGTTACCAACAAATCGGGTGTAGGCAAAAACATTTCATAATCAGAAACATAATATGCGTTCAGCAAAATTATTTTAGAATTTTCCATGGCCCAACTTAATCGGGCAGCATATTTTGCAGCGTGGTTAGCTGTTTTAGAAAAATCGACAGGTACAAGGTAAGTGCTCATATGATACAATTTACAAAAAATTATTAATTTAAAATTAATCAATCGATTGATTAATTTTAATGTAAATTTCGGTTATAAACTTAATTATTGCAAATTTTTAATGTCTGATAATTATAATCTTATTTGAAAGTTTTACTGGTTGATGCCTAACATTTTTCAATATTTATTTGCAAGCTTCAAAATTGTTGCGTCCATTTGAACTATCATGCGTCTTACTGTTTAGCAATAATAATTTATGGTAACTGAAATAACTAAGATATGGGCTGATTTTCACCAAGAATTGAAAGCATTTATATTTAACAAAACACGTAATACTGTAGATACGGATGATATTTTACAAGATGTTTTTATTAAAATCATGCTCAACATTGATAGAATAAGTAAGGCCGAAAATCTAAGGCATTATCTTTACGGCATCGTTAAGAATGCCATTGCTGATTATTTTAGATCCAGAAAGCAAGTGATTGATAATCCAGAAATTGAAGAGGGATTTACCGAAGAAGATACGCAAACGTTAAATGAGACAATTGCCAACTGCTGTATAAAACCTTTCATCAATAAATTGCCAGATAATTATAGAGACGCCTTGCTCATAACCGAATTTCAAAATATTTCTCAAAAAGAGTTAGCTAGCAAGTTGAATATTTCCTATTCTGGTGCAAAATCGCGGGTACAACGTGGTAAGGAAAAACTGAAAGCACTTATCTTAAATTGTTGTGCTTATCAAAGTGATCGTTATGGCAATATTATAGATCCCGAAAATAAAAATTGCGGTTGTTCTTAAATTATTTTGCGTCCTTTTTAAACACTGCAAGTCATTACTATCGCAGATAATATTGTCTGTAATTTAATTTATTTTGCAAATGAGAAAGGCTACGATTATTGCTTTACTAGCTCTTGCAACTTCTTTTTCTGTTTACGCAGGTGGCGATGAAAAGAAAGCAAAGATTAAAGAAAAAGCAAAAACCGAATGTTGTAACAAATCAAGTTGTTGCCCAACAACAAAAGCAACACCTAAATGTTGCGAAAAAAAATGTAATTAGTATTCCCTTTTAGGTTGAGTCAAACGGCTCAACCTTTTTTTTGCGTCCTTTTAAGTGTTTCACCGTGTTGCTACCAAATGGCAATGTTGCCAACGATAGAAAAGGTAATAAATGAAAATAATGTACATCTTTCCGCACCCCGATGATGAATCATTCGGTCCGGCAGGAGCAATTCACCAACAAATTCTACAAGGCAATGAAGTTATCCTTTTAACATTAACAAAAGGTGGAGCAACCAAAGTAAGATATCATTTGGGCTTATCCGTTGAGGAAATGGGATTGGTTCGAGAAAAAGAAATGCATCAAGTTCAAATAACATTAGGCATTTCTGAAATGACAATACTTGACTATGAAGATGGTAATCTATCAAAATTAAATCCTTTAATACTTGAAAATGAAGTAACAAAATGGATTAAGCATTACCAGCCAACAGTTATAATTACCTATCCTGTTCATGGCGGAAGTGGCCATCACGACCATATTACCTTGCATCATATAATCAAAAGGCTATACTATAATCGATCTCCAGAATTAGTTTTTTGGAAACGCTTAGCCTTTTTTACTGTTATCGACACAGAAAAACCAATGTTTTTAGATGGTGGCGTACCAAGAGTTATTCAAACTAGGAAAGAGGATATTGCTGTTACCATAATATTAAATGATGCAGATGTTAATGCAATGAAACAGGCTTTGCTTTGCTATAAAACTTATCAGGAAATGGTAAAAACCACTAATGTGATTGAAAGAATTGGTAACGAAACGCATTTTGAATTGGCAGATGAAGAATTTAATGAAATACTTTCCTCCGTAACCGAACTTATAAATACTTAAAAAATACAAAATGAAAACAGAAACGATTAAAGCAGAAATCAAAAAATCCTATGGTGATATTGCGAAGGGGAATATTCAGGTAGGTTGTTGCTCAACGGATACAGCTTGTTGTACAACAGCCGAGTTTAGTAATACTATGACGGAGGATTATACTAATGTTACAGACTATCAAAAAGATGCCGATTTATCATTGGGTTGTGGCATTCCAACAGAAATTGCCAATATACACGAGGGCGATACCGTTATTGATCTAGGATCAGGCGCAGGTAACGACGTATTTATTGCCCGTAGAATTGTAGGCGAAGCCGGAAGAGTAATTGGAATCGATATGACGCCTGAAATGGTTATTCGTGCTTTGCAGAACAATCAGAAATTGGGTTATCAAAATGTAGAGTTTATATTGGGTGAAATTGAAAATATGCAAACCATTGGGAATAAAACCGCAGATGTTGTAATAAGCAACTGTGTAATGAATCTTATACCCGATAAAGAAAAAGCATTTAAAGAAGTTCACAGAGTTTTAAAAGTTGGCGGACATTTTAGTATTTCTGATATTGTTTACAGCGGAAAGATTCCTAATGGAATTTTAACAGCTGCAGAAATGTATGCAGGTTGTGTTGCAGGAGCTAGCGAAAAAGGCACCTATTTGGGAATAATTAAATCTGTCGGCTTTAAAAACATTCAAATTAAAAAGGAAAGATTAATTGAATTACCTGATGAGTTACTTTTAAAGTACATAAGTTCTGAAGACCTTACAGAATCCAGAAAAACTAATTCAGGCATTTACAGTATCACTTTATATGCCGACAAATTAGAGGATGGTAATTGTTGCGATACAACAGAAAATAGTTGCTGTGGTAGTGAAACAGCCAATGAAGATAAATCTGACAAGATTGCTTGTTGTGGAACAACTTCAAATCACGATAATTCTAGTTGTTGCTAATGTAATGTTCAAAGTAAAAAACAACTTAATCAAATGAGATTTATTTTTTAGCGGAATAATATGGATTCGACTATTGTAATTCCATTTGTTAGTGGTGCAACCGCTAAGCTGACGAGCTTTGCTTGCCCACAATGAAACCTGAAATCTGAAGAATTTAAAAAGAAAGAATTGTTAAATTAAAATAATTTAGAATTTCCTACTTACCAGAATCAGATGCATTTGGATGTGCATCATTCCATTTTCCCTGCACTTTCATCACCTTCTCAATAATATCGCGTACAGCGGTTTTACCACCTAAGTATGGAGATATAAATTTAGAAACGGCTTTTATTTCTTCTACAGCATCAGCCGGACAAGTTGGCAAGCCTACCAATTTCATAACATTTAAATCAGGGACGTCGTCTCCCATGTAAAGCACTTCCTCAGCAACAATATTTTTATCAATAAGATATTGCTTAAAAATATCAACTTTATTTCCAGCCCCTAAATAAACATCGGTAATCCCTAAATTGCTGAAGCGCTTCGCCATGGCAACTCCATCACCACCAGATATAATACAGATGTTATATCCTTTTTTAACAGCTAATTGCATGGCATAACCGTCTTTAATGTTGAAAGTTCGCAAGCCTTCCCCATTATCTGTAACCTGAATACTTCCGTCGGTTAATACACCATCAACATCAAAAATGAAGGTAGAAATAATCCCCAAATTTCCTAAAGGAGACTTTCCCCAACCATTAGTAGTATTCTGTTCCATGTTTTTTTTTGCAATTGCCATTTTCGACTCGCCTGTAGCTCCCCATTAAGGGGATGGGCGGTTACTGATTATCTCGCCACTCGTAACACCAAGCGGTTTGAATTTGCTCCAAATGACCTTCGCTACTTTCTTCGCGAGTTCCTTTAAAGTTTGGCAATTCCAATACCCATTCTAGCAACTCCGTAAAACGAATTCTATAGATTTTGGTTTCATTGAAATCATCACCAAATTTCTCATATAAAGACATTGCAATATCTTCATAATCGTTCCAATAAAAGGGTAAAGCAAATTTATCGTTATTCATGTTTTGTTAATGTTGTAATTTGTAATAGTTAAAATTTCGATCCAATCTTCCGACTTGCATCTAAAGGCTTTGGACTTTTAGTGACCCATAAAATCTGATTGATCTGGAATAGTTACTTCGATATCGCCGTTAATAACTACACACTGACAGCCTAAGCGAGAAGTAATTCTTGGGCGAACTGCTCTATCGATAAAATCTTCTTCTTTATCAGAAATTTCTTCGATGTTATCCATGCCTTTAGTTACGTAAACGTGGCAAGTACTGCAACCGCAAACTCCACCGCAGTTGTGCTGAAGATCAATTCCGTTATCTAGGCAAACATCTAAAACAGATTCTCCTGCAGCTATAGGTAATTCTATAGATTCGTGATCTGCTTCTTCAAAATTTATTTTTAATTTATAAATGCTCATAATTGTGTTGCAAAAGTAACAAGCAAAAGCGTAAAAAGAACTATTTGTGCGTTAATTTAATGCTCTTACTTAATGTTTGATAAATCTCCTGCAATTCAGGCAGGTCTGCCAACATATTTAAATGCTGATTCATTGTATTTTCATCCTTACGGATGGCTGGTCCAGTCTGCACATTTTCAGGTAAATTTTCCATTACCTTATCTGCGGTTTCAGCAATTAGTGGTCTTATAATCTCAAAATCTAAATTATTTTTTTCTAACAACTGATTCGCAAGTACGTAAAGATGATTGGTAAAGTTGCAAGCAAAAACTGCTGCCAAATGCAAAACCTTACGTTTTTCGCCATCGAGTTCGTAAACCTGGTTGCTTAATTTATTTGCTAATGTTTTTAATCTCTTTAGGTTATCATCCGAATTAGCCTCTAAACAAATTGGGATATTTTTAAATGAAACCGCTTTATTTTTTGAAAAGGTTTGCAGTGGATAAAAAACACCTGCATCTTTCACATTCGAAGATAAAATCTTTAAATCGGTAGTACCTGAAGTATGTACCACTAATCCGCTTACATTTTTTAAACTTTTGGCAACACTTTCAATGGCATCATCCTTCACGGCTATAATATAAAGATCAGCAGTTAAAGAAACTTCATCTAAGTGATCAATAGCAGTAGTTTTTAATTCATTAGCCAAAAGCTTTGCATGTTCTAAATTCTGACTATAAACCTGTACCACATCTTCGCCCACAGCCATTAAAGCTTTAGCTAAATGAGTAGCAACGTTTCCAGAACCTAATAGAACAATTTTCATTTAATAAGTAATTTCATTAAACAGCAATGGTAGTAAAATGCAGTTTTATTATACGGTTTTAGCTTCTTTTCGTCTTCTAAAAATTGAAATCAAGAATCCAACAACCATTACAATTGTTCCGGCCCAATACAAGTTGATGAATGGAAATTCTATGGCTTTAAAAACCACCCAATCTTTAGCTTGCTGAGGTTTTTCAAAGATTTGTAGCTCAACCTTTTTCTCATCAGGAAGTACCTTTGAGAAACGGAATTTCAAATCTACACCTTCTACTTTCCGGGCAAAATCGAACGTATTATTTCCTTTAATTAAGAAAATTGGCTCTGTATTGTAAATTTTGCCGCTTGCATTAATTTCTAATGGTAAACCAACAGCGTAATCGCCTTGCGCTAATACTAAATCTTTAGCAGTCGGGTTTCTATTTAATTCTTTAACCGTTACAATCCCGCTTGAAGTGTGGATGGTATCGCCTGCAGAAACTTTTACAATTCTTGGTTCTTTATAATTTTCATCATCCGAATGACCTTCATGATCACCATGAGATTCTTTTTTTATTGCGGCGCTTGTAATGTGGGTGTACACATCATAAGTTAAATAATGTTTGGTATCAGGTGAAGCTATTAAGCCCATTTTTTCATTATCCTGAACGTGAGGATGTAGGTTAAAATCTTCTTTAACTTTCCCATCTTCACCATAAACCTTAAAGTTTAGCTGATATATCGTGTTCGGAGCGATTGTGGTATCGCTTACATAAGTTACCGTGTACTTACCCATTTTTTTAGGTTCGTTTTTGTATAACATAATGTTCTCGCCAGGTTTCTCCGTTTTCTCGAAATCTTTAACTGGAATAAAATTATTGGTATTAATTGAGATTGGTTTGTTTGTAGCCGCCGAAATTAATGCCCCCAAAATTAAAAAGGCAAAACCAATGTGCGCAATCGCTGAACCAGCCAATTTTGCCTTACCTCCAAATGCTTGATAAAGAACACTGGCATTAGAAAGGACCGCGAACATACAGCTAAAAGTAATTAAAATATACATGGTATTGGTGTAAATACCTGTGATGTAAACCAAGCCCGCTGTGAGTACAACGGAGAAAAGAATTGCAGAAATTAAACTGCTATAGAATTTTCTCGGATCGGTCCTTTTATATTTTAAATATTGAGAAAAGCCAGAAATCAATGTTATTAAAACAGCAAAAGGTGCTTGCCATTGATTATAATATTTTACAGCATCAATTGGCGGAGAAAAATTTGTTCCAAAAGCCCTATTGAAAACCGGAACTGAGGTGGAGAAAATAACCTGAATACAAGCAATGGTTACAACTAATGCACCAATAAACATCCAAAATTCGCGAGAATAAGTTTCCTCATCTTTAGTAGTGATCGGTAATTCTTTCCATCTGACAACGATAAGCACAACTGCCAAAACAGCAAACACAACGTTATAAAGAATTAAGTGGCCAAACATCCCCATATCCGTAAAGGAGTGTACGGATGTGTCGCCAAGAATTCCACTTCTGGTTAAGAAAGAAGCATAAAGTACCAGCAAGAAACTTAAAAACACCAATGCAATTGCAGTAAAATAAGCATGACCAGTGTTTTTATAAGCAATCATTACGTGCACGGCTCCGATTAAAGTAAGCCAAGGAATTAACGATGCGTTTTCTACAGGATCCCAAGCCCAGAAACCACCAAAGTTTAATGCTTCATAAGCCCAGAAAGAGCCCATTATAATTCCTGTTCCTAATACCATAACCGCAAAAAGCGTCCACGGCATGGCAGGCTTAATCCATTCTTTATATCTTTTTTTCCATAAACCAGCTATACCATAAGCAAAAGGCACAACCATACTGGCAAAACCCAAAAACAAGGTTGGCGGGTGAATAACCATCCAATAGTTTTGTAATAATGGATTTAATCCTTTACCATCAGTTATAAACTTGAGGTAATTTTTATAATTTTCTGGATTAGCAAAAACAACTGGCGCCTGTGCTTTTAAATCCATTGCATCTCTCAATAATATAAAAGGAGAACTTCCGATGCGTTCGCCGAAAATCTCTACACCCAACAGCATTGAGGTTAAAAAAACTTGCGAAAAGGCCACTACCGTCATAACAGGACGTTCCCAAGTTTTGGCTTTCCAAATTAAAAGTCCGCCTAAAAACGATTGCCAGAAAGCCCAAAGCCAAAAACTACCTTCTTGACCTTCCCAAAATGCAGATATAATATAATAAACAGGAAGTTGTTTTGAAGAGTGAGATTGAACATAATAATATTCAAAATAATGACCTAAAATTAAATAGAATAAAATGGCTCCGATACCAATTATACTCGCCCAGTTAACTAAGAACCCAATTCTACCAAGGTTTCGCCAAGATTTATCTTCTAAATTTTTATCGCGACTGGCATAAAAATACGCTACTGTTGAAAGCAACGATGCGCAAAACGCCAACACAATAAAAAACTGCCCGATTTTACCCGGCAACAGGTTTTCGCCTACAAATTGAATATCCATTAAATTTTTATATTTTTTTCTCGCCGTCTTTGCTCACTTCTTCCACCTTACCGTTTTTATTTACTTCAACAAGGTTATCATTATATTTTGAAGGGCATTTCATTAGAATTTTTGAGGCGTAAAATTTATCCTTATCCATTTTACCAATAAGAACTAATTTTTCAGATTTTTCAAAATCTTGAGGCTTTGTACCACTATAAACAACTTCGCGAACTTCTCCTTTTTCATCTTTCATGTGGAAAGAGAAGTGATTAGCATCCTTAACAGCATCGTAATAAGTACCTTTTGATTTTTCCCAATAACCCATAACATGCTCTTCTTTATCAGATGCAGAAGCCTGTTTAAAATTAGAGTAAGTATCCGTATTCGCATTTAAGCTGAATAAAATCCCTACAGAAATCGCGATTGTAATCAATCCAATGATGGCACTTTTTTTCATTTCTCTATTGGTGTAAAAGCTGGCAACAAAGATAGAAAAATAGGCTTAGCGATGGTTCTTTTACATTTATCTTGTCTTTATATTGACAATTAGCTGATAGTTTAATATAAATTAAAACCAGTTTTGCAACTATTTGTAATGGTTCTAAGAAAAAGACTTGGATAATTAACAGACAGCTAAAATTGCGCTCATAATTTCTTAAGTTTGAAACATCAGATAATCCTTTTAAAAATTACATTCCGGCACCTAATTTAAAGATTATGAACCTTAAGCAGTTCTATGCAGTTTTACTAATCGTTTTTTTTATTCCACTCCTAAGTTCTTGCTTTCAGGTTATTGAAGAAATTACCATGAAAAATGATGGTACTGGCGATGTGGTTCTAACCATTAATTTAAGTCAGAGCAGAACTAAGGTGGCTTCTGTTATGCTCTTAGATAGCATTCAAGGTTATAAAGTTCCCAGCAAAACAAAAATTCAGCAAGAATTAAATGAAGCTGTGACTTATCTTAAAAAATCTGAGGGAATCTCAAATGTTAAAAGCACTAGTGATTTTACCAATTACATCGCCACGATTAGTTTTTCTTTTAAGGATGTTTCGAACATCAATAACATTACAAAGAACATTTTAGCCCAACAAAAAATCAAGGCAACAAACACCTCATCTTACAGTTATAATAAGTTAACCAAAACATTTAGCCGAAAATATCAGGCAGTTGGCACAGCTAAAACAGAGTTTAACAAACTTAAAAATCAGGATAAAGCCGTCTTTAATACTGCAACATACACCAGCATCTATCGGTTCGAATCTCCTGTAACAAACACCAGCAATCCTGCATCAAACGTATCGAAATCTAAAAAAGCGGTAATGCTAAAAAGCAGTATAATGGATTTAATAAACGGAAAAATTAATGTTTCCAACCAAATACAACTATCTAAATAATTTGAAATCTGCTTATTTAAGCAATTTTCATCACCTTAACATCTACAACTAATGAAAAAAATTCTATTTGCGATCTCCCTATTCTTAATTTTCAATCTTGCCAAAGCTCAAGATTTAGTCAAGAAAATCCCATCCAACGCTTTTGCTGTGGCTACAATTAAAGGCGACAATGTTTTCAAATTAATGTTTGTTAAAGATTTTAATGAATCTTTTTTAGGCAAAAAATTATTAACGGAAACTTCGAAATCTCTTGACAAAGAATTTAAAAGTATTGAAGACTTTGGGATAAACCTGAACAAAAATATGTACTATTTCAATCAGTTAAACGATAGTATAACTTATAACTGCTTTTTGATTCCATTAAAAGATGCTTCAAAATTTGAAGGCTTAATTAATAACAAAAACGAAAAGATTAAAACTGTAAATGGGATAAAAACAATGGTTATGCCTGACAGTACGAGCATTATAAAATGGAATGACAACACACTTTATTTTGTTACCGGAAGCATTAGAAGCACATTCTTTGCAGATTCTACAAAATCTGCTAAGTACGGAATTAAAGAAATTCGCTATCAAAATAATTATGATGATTTAACAGATAGTGCAACTATTGTAACAGATACTACTTATGTAACAACTGCTGAACCTATGGTAGAGGAAGTTGTAGTTCCCGCAGTACAGGAAAAGGTTCAGAAAAAAGTAGGATCAAAAAAATCAACAAAGAAAAAATCTTTAAGTAAAAAAACAGCTATAAAGCCTAAAAAGAGCAAAAAAGCTATAAAGACTAAGAAGATTAAAGTGGAAGAAGCGCCAATTATGGATGAGCCAGCTGAAGGTACCACTATGTCTGTTGATACGGCAAGTGTTGATGATCAATACGACATTTATCAAACAGAAAGAGCAGAACAAGAGGCTAAGAAAAAACAATTGGCTTTTGTGTGGATGAATGCACAGGCCGACAAAATTTTTAATAGCGAATACGAATCCATTTCAAACAATAAATCTTATACCGCCAGTTTGGATGATAAGGCCATTGCAGAGCTTTGGGTATCGAGCCTACAAGATGCATATAATTCGATTGCGCCAGAATTTGGAACTTATGGCAAAGCTGGAATTATGAAAGGTTACGGAAGTTTAAATGCTAAACTTTACATGGATAAAACTAGTTTCCGCATTTCTACAGGTTTGGAATTGGCTCAGGAACAAGCAGATTCTTACAAGAAGATAATGAACAGAAAGTTGAATAAAAACTTTTTGAAATACATAAACAGCGAAAAAGCCATCGGTTTTACAAGCTATTCTATTGACACTAAAGCTTACTTGGAGGAGTTTCCTAAACTTTTAAAACAGACTTACGGCTCTTTTTTAGGTGGTAAAATGGATGAGGAAATTGATTTAGGTACTGATTTATTTACACTTTTGTTAGATGAAGAAGCGGTAAGCAATGTGATTAAAGGTGATGCTCTGTTAGTTGTTAATGGACTTACAACTAAAGATGTTACTTATACCACTTACGATTATGACGATGATTATAATAGAAAGGAAGTTACCAAAACTAAAAAGGAAACTTTGCCTGATTTTCTTTTCATGTTCTCATCAGAGGATAATAGATTGATTAATAAACTAATTAAATACGGCGTAAATAAAAATTATGTTTCGGTTGATCAGAATATTTATAAAATTGAGAAAAAGAAAAGTCCGATTGATATTTACTTCATGATTAAGGATGGCATTGTGTTTTTTGGCAACTCTTTAACCGAAATGCAGAGCATTAGCAATAACCAATACCAAGGGTCGATTAGCAAGGAACATAAAAACCTGTTAAGCAAAAACAATTTTACTTTGCTCTTTAACTCGAAAAACATGGTTGGAAAATTTCCGGTTGATGAAATGGGTGGTGAAGAAAATGCAGAAAAATTGAACAGCACGCTAAGTAAAATGGGAAATCTTTACATTAAATCTAACCCGATAAAAGGCAATGTCGTTTCTGGAGAAATTAGTGCAGAAATTCCCAATGGGCATGAAAATGCTTTAAAGTATCTGTTTTCTTTAATTGAAAACGCGACTAAATAATTAAACTATTAACCACAGATAAAAAGGATAAACACAGATTTGATAGAAAAAATTTCGTGGAGATCTGTGTTTCTGTGGCAAGAAAAGTTAAGAGCACCTGATGAAGAAATTTTTAATAATATCAGCAACAATCGTAGTATTGTTGCTGATCTCCTATTTTGCATTTTTTAAATATCGCGAGATTCAGTCTAACAATGTTTTAATTCCAGCTAATACAAATGCAGTAATTAAAATTAGCGTTGATGGATTGTTTAAAACACTTGCGATAAGTTACCTTAAACACCCAAAAGAATATGCTGGATCGGGCAAAAAAGATTTTAAGCAAAAGATTGAAGATTTAAAAACAGGATTGGAAATCCCTGCAAACATTTATTTTTATGGCTTAAAAGGCAAAGATAAATCGACCTTTTTCTCTACTTTCAAAATAAGTGATTCCGTAGCTTTTCAAAAGTTTGCCGAGAGTAAGCTGTCGTCCAAATTGACCAAAATAGAACATAATTTTTATCAGTCAACAGATTCAACTTTAACTATTCTATTCGATAATAAGAAAGTTGCTTTTGCATTTGCACCAAAAAAGGACGCATCGGTCTCCATTTTAAGGGATCTTTTAAACCAGAAAAATACAGTTAAGATTGGCGAAACTAAGTTTGCAGATTTAACGGATATTTCTGATCACTTATGCTTTCAAAATGAGCAGAGTTTAAGTAAAATGAATTTTACTGATGGAAAAGTCGATTTTACCAGTGAATTTATTAGTAAAATAATTGAGCCGGCATTAAAACCTCAGCACAGAATTTTAAGTTCGGAAAGCACGATAAGTTTTTGGATAAATGCCAAATACAAAGCGGATTCTACCAAGAAAGAACCAGCGATTGAAAGTCCTGCCCTATCTACAAATACATTAAAAAGCTTTTATAAGGATTATATTGATATTGAATGGTTAAGCTCGACAAAGCAGGTAGATACTGTTGTTGGTTATGAATACAATGATAATTTTGAGCGGGTTGAAAAGAAGATTCTTCAGGACAATATGGTTCCGAATATTTCTATAAATATGGATGCCAACGCTACTGAAATGGCTAATTATTTAAAAAAGTATGGCCTTTTAAATTCATCGACAGGCAAAATAAGCGGACCAATAATTCCATTTTCTTCTTTTTATTTTAAGGCCAATCAAAACAATGTACAGCTGAGTACAATTAAAAATAAAAATCTGGAAGTT
This sequence comes from Pedobacter fastidiosus, assembly GCF_014306625.1. Lineage (GTDB taxonomy): Bacteria > Bacteroidota > Bacteroidia > Sphingobacteriales > Sphingobacteriaceae > Pedobacter > Pedobacter fastidiosus. The sequence continues at coordinate 90,987 of NZ_JACRYL010000004.1, read as the reverse complement.
AAAAAAGAGGCCTCAGATGATTTCTTGTATTTTAAATTGAATTTCGAAAAATTGGGCAAACAACAACCTTTCAATGTGCTGATTAGTCGAATTAATTTGTTTAAAAAATTAGAAATTAGGGGAAGAGCAATAGAAAAAGATAAAATTAAGTTAGAATCTGAATTAACTTTCACAAATGAAAATGCAAATTCGCTGGTACAGATTTTAAATTTAGCACAGAATGGATTAACTACTTTATTAAATTCTAATTTTAATATGGTAATAAAACCACCACTTTCGAGGTAAGTTTAATGGATTCTTTGAGTGGATAATAATAATTGAGAACTCCATGCCTGAAACGATCTTTTGTTAATAAACCTGATATACGCGAAAAGCCACCATTTTCTGGTGCTTGGAGCATTAGCAGGACCGAGCCTCTCCTACAAAGACAGAACCGACCATTTTCAAAATATAAATTACTCACTCAAATATTTGGTGGCTTAATAAGCATTTTTTAATATTGGTTGGTGGATCACCAAATAAGGAAGAAAATAAAAAATCCTTGCAAATTTACATCTGCAAGGATTTTTTGCTTTAAGCTTTAGTCTTACGACTTTCAGCTTACTATGGCCAAACACCTAAGTTCATATAAGAAACGGCGATTTTATCGATTGAATTAACAAATGCTGCAGTTCTCAAAGTTTGAGTTGCTGGCTTATTCATTAACGTTTCGCGAATTTCGTGATAAGAATGGATCATGGTATCTTCCAAACCTGAGTTTACCAATTCCATTTCTGAAGCACCCTTAACAATCATTAAACGATGTTCAGGAAGAATGGTTTTGCCCGTTAAGTTTTCTAAAGTTGCAATTAAATTTGCGTTAGAGTTAGCTGCATAACGGTTTTCCATACGACCAAAAGCTACGTGAGAAAGGTTTTTTAACCATTCGAAATAAGAAACGGTAACCCCACCCGCATTGCAATACATATCTGGAATAATGATTCCGCCCATTTCGGTAAAGATTGCTTCGGCTTCTGGAGTAGTTGGTCCGTTTGCACCTTCAGCAATAATTTTTGCTTTTACATTACGAATATTAAGCTCTGTAAATTGATTTTCTAAAGCAGCTGGAACGATAATATCGCAATCTTGCTCTAAGCCTTCCATTGAATTTTTGAAATCTTTAGCACCTGGGAAACCTAAAATTGAGCCTGTATTTTTACGGTGTGCAAAAACCTCATCAACATTTAAGCCATTAGGATTGTAAATTGCACCTTCAAATTCGCAAAGGCCAACTATGGTTGCACCGAATTCTGCTAAGAATTTTGCCGAATGATAACCTACATTACCTAAACCTTGAACAATTACTCTTTTATCTCCCAAACCAGCTTTTAAGCCAATTTTCGCCATATCTTCAGCAACATCAACACATTCGCGTACGGCATAAGCAACGCCACGACCAGTAGCTTCTTTACGACCGCGGATACCATGTAAAGCAATTGGTTTACCTGTTACGCAACCTAAAGCATCCAACTGACCAGGATTCATAGTCATGTAAGTATCTGCAATCCAGCTCATTTCACGTTCACCAGATCCATAATCAGGAGCAGGAACATCAATACCGGGACCGATAAAATTTTTCTTTATTAATTCTGTCGTATAACGACGAGTGATGGTTTCTAACTCAGCAACACTATATTGTTTCGTGTTGATTTTGATACCGCCTTTTGCACCACCGAAAGGAACGTTTACAATGGCACATTTGTATGTCATTAAGGCTGCAAGCGCCATAACTTCATCCTCGTTAACCATTTCGCTGTAGCGAATACCGCCTTTGGTTGGGCTCATGTGATGCGAGTGTTCTACACGCCAAGCATCAATTACTTCAAAACCGTTTCCTCGGCGAATTGGGAATTGGAAACGATATACACTGTTACACGCTTTAATCTGGTTCAATAAACCATCGGGATGATTGGTGAATTGAGCCGCACTGTCAAAGTTCTTGCATACATCTGCAAAAAACTTGTTCTCGTCTGCTAGATTAGCCATTATTTATTTTTTATGAATTTAGTATGCCGCAAAATTGCCTAAAAAAAACGCATATATCCAAATGAAAAAACACTTAGTGTAAAGCCAACACCAATCTATTTTAAGTATAAAAATAGCTTTAAACAGCCTAAACTTAGTTTTTAGGTAAGTTTTCTTTTTCGATTTTTTTTAATCTTTTATCTAATGAGAATAGATAAGACAGTAAACCGACAAGAATTATAACAATACAGATCACAACAACGTAAATTTTGCCATTACTACGCAACGCATCGGCCATTTCTACACCATTGTTTTGTGCGAATAATTGCATGGTCGCCATTGTTAATATCAGGGAGAAAAGTAACTTTTTCATCTTTATATAATTATTTTAAAGGTCTTGATTTATTCATTTCACTTTGTGATTTTGAAAATCGCGACGGTTTTATTTTAGTTCTGTTGTTGTTTATTTTCGATGGTGCGGATTCTGAAACGGATGGTATAAACCCAAAAACCAATTAAAATCCAACCCAAGCAAGCTGGATAAAAAACCATCCGCATTCTGCTATCCAAATCGTAGCTGTTAAAGCCAGGATTACCACCGTTCCCTGGGTGTAAAGAATCTTTTAGACGTGGTAAAACGAAAAGTAAAACCACCATCATTGGGAAAGCAAAAATATTGTAAATGGCCGAAATCTTTGCTCTTTTCTGTTCTTCATCTATCGCATTGCGAAGAATTAAATAGGCAAAGTAGAGAAGAATTGAAATGGCTGCGAAATTCTGTTTGGGATCAAAACTCCAAAATTGGCCCCAAGTATATTTAGCCCAAATTGCACCGGTAACTAATCCTAAAATTCCAAAAATAATCCCTGCGTTCACACTTTCTACAGCTTTAATATCATCAATTTCACTTTTGCTACTTAATGATTTTATGCTGTAAAATACGGAGATTGAAAAGAGCACAATCATTGCGAACCACATTGGAACATGGAAATACAAATTCCTGATTGTTTCATTTAAAATAGGCAAACGAGGCACACCAAGCAATAATCCTGCTATTGCAGTATAAATGACCAGCACTGAACCTAAAATTTTCCACCAAGTTTTATTCATAATATTTAATTTTGTTCCAAAGGCATCTCTTTGGGAAATGAGTGAGTTAGAAATTCACATTCACTCAATCTATCATTCTATAATTCACTCATTTTATCAATCCCGCCAAAGGTATGGAAATAACAATAAAGAGGTAGCAACCATAATTACATTAACAGCCAAAAGCATTGCAATTTCATCATAACTATTTTCCCATGGCAAACCATCAACCGCATTTTTGGCCAGTTTAATAAGCAAAATAAGCACTGGAATAATAATTGGGAAACTTAAAATTGCCATCAACATTCCGCCGTTTCCAGCTTTGCTGGCAATCGCTGAAACCATGGTAAAAACAGTTGAAAAGCTAATGCTACCGAGTACAACCGCCACGTAATACAATAATAAATCTGGAGGTGTAAATGTATCAAAAACCAAAGCGTAAAAACCCAAAGCTACTGTGGTTAAAACCAACATTAGCAATATGTTATAAACTGTTTTGGAGATTAAAACCGCAGCCGGACTTGCAAGAATGTAACTGTAAAGCTGTTGACCTTTTGTTTCTTGAAGGAAGCTTTTTGAAACACCATTAATGGATGCAAAGAGCATAATAACCCAGAACAGCGCATTCCAAGTCAACTTATCGCCAAGACTTACAAAAGATAAATAACAAGTAAAAATTGTAGATACAACATATAACAAAACACCGTTTATCGTGTATTTTGAGCGCCATTCTAAAAGTACTTCCTTATGGATTAAATATTTAACCTCTTTGGCCAGTTGCATAACCGCAAAGATACTTTTATTGATAAATAATGAGCGCATAAATTGTTGGATTGTTGTAATTTTGTTTAGAGGTTTAGTGCCTGAATATTAGATCCGGAGTACAAGAAAAAAAACTAAATAACCACAGATAAAAAGGATGAACACAGACAAGCTTTTCAGTTGCGTATTAGTTCAAAAACAAGAATCTACATTTTATCTGTGGTAAAATTATGAACTACGCATCCATTATAGAATCGCCTGTTGGCAAATTAACCATTATTGCTGATGATGATTACGTGAGCGAAGTAACCTTTTCTGAGAAAGACGTGGAAGGAACACCAGAGAATAAGCTTACCAAGAAAGTAGCAGATCAATTGAAACAATATTTCGATGGAACATTACAAACTTTTGATTTCCCAATAAAACAAAAAGGAACGGATTTTCAGCAAGAGGTTTGGCAAAATTTAACGACTATTCCATACGCTGAAACGATATCTTATGCAAAATTTTCTGAACATAAGCCTTTGGCCATTAGAGCAATCGCCTCTGCAAATGGCAAAAATAGTCTGGCTATTGTTATTCCCTGCCACCGAGTAATTGGAAGCGATGGAAAATTGGTTGGTTATGCAGGTGGATTATGGCGTAAAAAATGGCTCTTACAGCACGAACATGAGGTAGCTAAAAAAGGACAGACAGAATTAAAATTTTAAAACCCTATAACTTACAGATTTAGAACAAGATGAAGAACGATCAAGCCGAAACTAAACCCAAAAACTACTTAAAAGCCATCCGTTTAATTAATATTGAAGATGGAAAATGCGATTTCGAAATTGGCAAAATCCCTGTCAGACAGCATATAAACGTTAATTATTTCTTTGCCCAAACAGAAGTTGATGCTTATGAAAAAGTTCCTCATCCAGCGCCGAGAAGGCAATACGTAATTACATTAAAAGGTAAGTTGAGATTTAAAGTAAGCAACGGAAATACATTTATTATAGAACCGGGAACAATATTAATTGCTAACGATACAATGGGCAGTGGCCACACTTGGGAAATTTTAGATGGCGATGAATGGGAAAGACTTTACATTCCTTTGGAAACTGACGCTGATGATTATTTCGTTCTAGATTAGCCGTATAAATCCATATTTATTCAAAAATCGTAAATAACATCAAACCTATTGATGTTATGAAAACGATCTGCTCCATTCTATTTCTATTATTAAGTTATTTGCCGATGGATAAAAATGCTCCAGTGGCAAAATTAGATCTGAAAAAATATGCCGGAACTTGGTATTCCTTATACTCAATCCCTACTATTTTTGATAAAGGAAGCAGAGAAACAACAACAAAATATACCTTGAATAAAGATGGTTTCTATAACGTATTAACAACTTACAAAAAGCCTGGAGAGGAAAAGATTTATTCAAGAAATTCGAAAATGTTTCCATCGGAAGAAGGAAATAATGGAGAATTGCAAGCACAATTTATATGGCCTATTAAAGTAGACTATTGGATTATCGAGCTTGCTGAAGATTATTCTTACGTGGTTGTTGGTCATCCAGACCATAAGTTTCTATTCATCATGAGTCGGAATCAAACTATGCCGAAAAAGACTCATGATGAAATTGTTGCCAGGTGTAAGGCAAAAGGTTACGAGGTAAGCAAACTCACCTCGCAATTTAAGGGCTAAATTAAGCCGTAATTTTTTCTCCGCGTTTAACGCTGAAAAGCATAAATAATACCCCAACTAAAAGTACAATCCATCCCCATTGGAAATGAACAACTCTACCAATTAGTTTATTTGCAAAACCGTATTTTGTATAATTATTTGCTGTAAAATACACGGCAACTACTGCTAATACATACCAAATTGCCATAACGAAACTCATAAACTTGAATGCGCCAATTTTTCTGATGAAAAGAAAAAGAACCGATATGGCTATAATTGCATAAGTAATTAAAAATAAACGAGCATCAGACTGATACAAGTTCCAATTGCCTTTAATGGGCACTTTTAACATTGGGCAGAAGCCAGCTATCACACATAACAAAATGCCTAACCAGGCGTAAAATTTATTTAGAATTAACATATCTTGTTTAACTGTTTATTTGTTTGAATGAATTAATTGCTAATAGACCACAGTTTTGTAGCTAACTTGTTTTGCATTTTCTAATAACCAATGAACCAATGAACCAATGACTATCCTACTGTCCCTCAATAATCCCCATTTTATCAGCAAAGTGCGCACAGTAATCGCGAAGATCTTCAACAATTAAAGTTTCGTTTGTTGCTTTTAAAAAAGTATCGCCCATGGTTTGCAAAGTTTCATAAAAGAAACGTTTCATTTCATCAACAGGCATATCTTTTGTCCAAAGATCTAAGCGCATTGAATTTTTATAGTTGTGATCCCAAAGTGCTAAAATCATTGCTTTTACAGGTACTTTGTCTGTATTGCCAGCGTCAGTACTTTCCCAAAGCAAATTCTCTGGATTATTCTGTTCATCCAATTCAACAGTTATTGTTATTTTTTCTTTTCTCATTATTAAAAATTGATTCCACCGATGAAATGATTACACAGATTATCGATTATTTTTTACGGTTGCAAAGATGCTTAATTTTTGGTTTGATTAAATAAATGAAAGGGCTACACAGATATTTTTACGATTTAATTACGCTACTTTTTGCAAAATCAACATCAAAATCGCAGCGATAACAATAAAAACCAACTCAACAACCCAAATCCGCTTTAAACTTTTAAAACTGAAACGGAAAATCAAATCTGTAATAAACGTTACAACGATTAAGCAACCTAAAATGAGTTTATAAAATCCACCCATATCAAAATGTTGCCCTGTAGTTTTCGTTTGGAAAATACTTACTACCAAAAATGCAAACGCAATAGAGGTTACAATATTTAAAGGTGTAATCCTTACATTCATTACTTTTTCTTATCGAATTTTTTACCTTTTTTAAAACTCTTAACTTCTTTTCCAGCTTTAGCCTTTGCTTTCTCTCTTACCTTTTTCTCAATTGCTGCAGCATGTTTCTTTTCGTGGAAAGCACCTTTAAAATCAGGATCTTCTTTACGTTTTTGCAAATCGATCTCTTTGGCAATATACTGACGCTCCTCATATGGAGTTTCGTCAATAAATACACCTTCAGGTATTTCGGCAACAGGAATATATTGGCGAATTAGTTTTTCAATTTTACGGATGTAATATTTCTCTGCATCGGTAGCAAAAGTAATCGCATCACCTTTAGAAAAAGCTCTCCCAGTTCTACCAATCCTGTGTACATAATCCTCAATAATAATCGGCACATCAAAATTAATAACATGGCTTACATCGCTTACATCAATCCCTCTACTGGCCACATCTGTTGCAACCAAAACTCGGATGTTACCTTCCTTAAAACTGTTAATAGAGTTAATTCTGGTATTCTGTCCTTTATTGGCATGGATTACACGAACATTTTCGGCACCATATCTTCGCTCAATAAAACTGTAAATATTATCTGCAACGGTTTTCGTTTTACAAAAAATAATTAAACGATTAAAAGTTTCGTCATTCTTTAATAAATGCTGAAGCAGATTTATTTTAGTTTTAAAATTGGGCACATAATATAAAGCCTGTGTAACATTCGCCGCTGGGGTAGCTTGCGCTGATGCCTCAATTACTAAAGGATTATTTAAAAAATCACCAGCAATTTTCTGTACCAAATCGCTCATTGTTGCAGAGAAAAGCAAGTTTTGGCGTTTACGAGGAACAATTTCTAAAATTCTATGAATAGAACCGATAAAGCCCATATCCATCATTTTATCGGCTTCATCTAAAACCAAAAATTTAAGACTTTGCGTGTTAATATCGCCAGCTAAATATAAATCCAAAAATCTTCCTGGTGTGGCAATCAGAATATCAATTCCTTTCGCAATTTGCTCCTTTTGTGTTTTCGGACCAATTCCACCAAAAATCACAAGCGAACGTAAATCGGTATAAGTAGAAAAAAGTTTAACCTGTTCTGCAATTTGCATAGCTAATTCTCTTGTCGGCGATAAAATCAAAGCTCTTGGATTATCGCCTTGAGCATATTTCAATTGCATTAAAATCGGCAATACAAATGCGGCAGTTTTACCAGTTCCAGTTTCTGCGATTCCAAAAATATCTTGTCCAGAAAGCACAGGAGCAATTGCCTTTTCCTGAATGGGTGTCGCTACAGTGTAACCTGCATCGGCAACTGCATTTAATATTTGCCTATTTAACTTAAATTCTTCAAACGATTTTGCCATAGCGCACAAAGATAGGTTTTTTAAGCCGAAAGGCTAAAAGCTTAGAGACCAAAGCGAAAAGACCAATGCACAAAACACTTAAATGTTCTTATATTTCTTAAAGGTTTAAAATTTTCAGAAAAGCAATTTCAGTAATTCTTCGGTTATGGTAGTCCTGCCATTCGCTTTACTTCGCAAATCAGCCGCGAGGGCTGATGCTACGTGCCCGCTACTGTCACGTTTATTTAACTTAAACCTATGCTAAAAACTCAGTTTCCACCTTTCATCCGCCCAAATCTTGATTCTTGATACTCGCAACTTAATACTAATTTACTACCTTTGAAACTATGAATTCTTACCTGATAAAAGCCGCCACAATTGTAAACGAGGGACAAAAAATTGTCGCCGATGTATTGATTAAAGATGGATTTATAGAGAAAATCGGTCAGAATTTATCTGCGCCAGAAGCTCAGGAAATCAACGCCGAAGGACAATATCTTTTACCAGGAATGATTGATGATCAAGTTCATTTTCGTGAGCCGGGACTAACAGATAAGGGAGATATTTTTACCGAAAGTATGGCAGCCGTAGTTGGTGGAATTACCTCTTTCATGGAAATGCCTAACACCGTTCCGAATACTTTAACTCAAAAACTGCTTGCCGATAAATATGCAATCGCTGCAGAAACTTCATTGGCTAATTATTCATTTTATATGGGTGCCAGCAATGATAATTTAGAAGAAGTTTTAAAAACCGATCCTAAAAATGTTTGTGGAATTAAGGTTTTCATGGGTTCATCAACCGGAAATATGCTGGTGGATAATGAAAAAACTTTAGAGAACATTTTTAGTAAAGCACCAATATTAGTGGCCACGCACTGTGAAGATGAACAAACTATTCGTGAGAACTTGGCTAAATTTAAGTCGGAATATGGTGATGATTTAACAATAGATATGCACCCATTAATTCGGAGCGCGGAAGCTTGCTATAAATCATCTTCATTAGCCGTAGAATTGGCAAAACAATATCAAACCCGCTTGCATATTTTGCACATTTCAACTGCAAAAGAAATCGCTTTGTTTGATAATACGATTCCATTGAAAGATAAAAAAATTACTGCAGAAGCTTGTGTGCACCATTTGTGGTTCAATGATAAAGACTATGCTACTAAAGGGAATTTTATTAAATGGAACCCTGCCGTAAAAACAGAAAACGATCAAAAAGGAATTTTAAAAGGCGTTTTGGAAGACAATATTGATGTTATTGCAACAGACCATGCACCACATACTTTAGCTGAAAAGCAACAATCTTATTCTAAAGCACCATCTGGCGGTCCATTAGTTCAACACGCGTTGCCCGCTTTATTAGAAATGCACCTACAAGGCAAAATTTCTTTAGAAAAAATCGTTGAAAAAACAGCTCATAATTTGGCAATTTGTTTCGATATAGAAAAACGAGGCTTCATTCGTGAAGGATATTGGGCCGATTTAGTTTTGGTAAATTTAAACGATCCATTCAAAGTAACTAAACTCAATGTATTTTATAAATGTGGCTGGTCGCCATTTGAAGGAGACACTTTCCAAGCAAGTATAACGCACACATTTGTGTCGGGAAATTTGGCTTATCAAAATGGCAAATTCACAACGGATCAGATTGGGAAACGCTTAACTTTTGCAAGATAGTTTTGTTATATTTGTTTAATAGGAAAAAAAGTGGAAACTTTAATCGCACATCCAAAAAACGAGGAACAGGCAACAGCCTTAAAAGCTGTTATGAAAGTTTTAAGGATTGAGTTTGAAACTGAAGAAAGCCCATATAATCCAGAATTTGTTAAAGATATATTGCAAGCACGAGAAGACATCAAAAATGGCAAAGGTGTGAAAATCGTTGCTGAAGATTTATGGAAGTAATTAAATTCAATCTTTAAAAGCCCATTATCAATAGTGTTCAAGCATTCGGTATATAAAACACTCTTGGTTTCAATCAGTATAACTATATTAATTTATTTTTTTGGCCAATTCCCCTCCCAAGTTCAAAAATATTATTCAGCAGGCCTCTATCCTATTATTTCTTCAAGTTTAAGATTTATCTCCTCGATATTTCCTTTTGCCATTGGCGATATCATTTATGCTTTGCTCATCGTTTTTGTATTCTATAAAATCATCAAATTCTATCAAAAAATTCGAAAGAAAGAACTTCATAAATCGCACAGAATTACTGTTCCTCTTCAAGTTTTAAACTTCTTTTTAATTCTAAATATTATTTTTAAAATTGTTTGGGGCCTAAATTACAGTCGGCCAACTATTAGTGAAGAACTTGGAATAGGAAATAAAAAATACAATGTTAAAGAACTCGTTTTACTGGGCAACTACTTTGTACAAAAAACGAATGATCAAAAAATTCAAACCACAAAACAAGGTAAAATACCCACTTACACCATTCAAGAACTGGAATCTTTATCTGCCTCTGCTTATCAATTAAGAGAAAGACAAAATGCTGTATTCAGATACAAAAATCCTTGCGTTAAATCTGTACTGAACAGTTGGATAATTAGCAAAGTTGGTATTGAGGGTTATTATGCACCTTTAAGTGGTGAAGCTAACATCAACATGAATTTACCTGATTTTGTGAAACCTTATGTTACTTGCCACGAAATTGCGCATCAATTAGGAATTGCTTATGAAGATGAGGCAAATCTTTTAGGCTATTTAACCGCAAGTAACAGTAATAATGTTTACTACAAGTATTCTGCGAACTATGAAATGTTGAGGTATATTTTGTTCGAAATTAGAATGAAATCTCCAGATGATTATAAGTTACTTTATGATAAATTATCTGCTGGAGTTTTAGCAGATTTTAAAACTGAAAAAGAATTCTGGCGAAAGTATAATGGCGATATGTTTGGATATATGGATGCTGCCTTTGATCGATTTTTAAAACTTAATAACCAGAAAAAAGGAATTGATAGCTATCAAGATATTGTAATATGGCTGTGGAATATCCATAAAAAGGAAATTACCCCCTAGCCCCCTAAAGGGGGAAATCAAAGCATGATGAAAAAGCGAGGCGTATTTTTTTAAGCTTATTTATGGTACGTTTACATCAACTATAGAAAGTCAAAGCCCCCTTTAGGGGGTTGGGGGGTTATCCATGTATTGCCTCTTTTGTCCCGAAACTCTGAATCAAATCGCCTTCAAAATCAAGCCATTCCTTCCAACGTTTATCTACATCGACATCAACTGTATATTTTCGGGCAAAGTTTAAAAAAGTAGTATAATGTCCGGCTTCAGAAACCATTAATTCATGGTAGAATTTTGCCAATTCTTCATCCTTGATATTTTGAGACAAAACACGAAAGCGTTCACAACTTCTGGCTTCAATCATCGCAGCAAATAAAAGCCGATCAATAAAAGCTTGGTTTCTACTTCCATCCTTTTTACTAAACTTAACTAATCTACCCACATAATCATCTTTACGTTCTCGACTAAGTGTATATCCTCTTTGTTTGATAATGTTAATAACCATTTGAAAATGTTGCATTTCCTCTATCGCTATTGCTGTTAACTCTTCAACTAAATCTTGATGTTCTGAATTTTGGGTAATTAGGGTTATCGCATTTGTTGCGGCTTTTTGCTCGCACCAAGCATGATCAGATAAAATCTCTTCCAAATTAGACTCAGCAATATTTGCCCAACGTGGGTCTGTTAATAGTTTTAATCCTAACATTCGGTGATGTAAATTGAAATGCAAAATTAAGAATATTTAATATACGTTTAATATCTCACGCAGATTTAGAAGATATACGCAGATTTTAAATTTTAATTAGCAAAAATCACATTTATCTGCCGGAGCAAAAAAAAAGCACTTATTTTGCAGGTAAACAAATATGAAAGCAAAGAAAATATTGATTATTGGATTAGTCTGGCCTGAACCTACTTCATCGGCAGCAGGAACACGGATGATTCAATTAGTTGATTTATTTTTGCACAAAGGTTATGAAATCACTTTTGCCACAGCGGCATCAAAAAGCGATTTCAGTTATGATTTTTCCAAAATCGATGTTAAAGAGCAGGAAATTAAACTCAATGATGAAAGTTTTAATACCTTTTTAAAAGAACTTAATCCAGCTATTGTAATGTTCGATCGCTTTATGATTGAAGAACAATACGGCTGGCGAGTGAAAGAGGAATGCCCTAACGCCTTTTTAATTCTAGATACTGAAGATTTACATTTTCTCCGCCAGGCAAGGCAACAAAGCAACAAAAAACAAATTCCGGCAGATTTATTTTCAGATACCGCAAAGCGAGAAATAGCCTCTATTTTACGTTGCGATTTATCTTTAATTATTTCTGAAGTGGAGATGAAAATTCTTCAAGAACAATTTAATTTAGATGGTTCTTTACTTTACTATTTGCCATTTTTAGAAGAAGAAATCACATCTGAAATTATTCAAAAATGGATTCCCTTCGAAGAAAGAGAAGGCTTTGTATTTATAGGTAATTTTATCCACGAGCCTAACTGGAATACGGTCCAATATTTAAAAACAATCGTTTGGCCAGCATTACGCAAAAAACTACCAAAAGCAAGCCTAAATATTTATGGTGCGTACGTAGTTCCAAAAGTATTGCAGTTAGAGCATAAAAGCGAGAATTTTTATGTTCATGGAAGAGCTAAAAATGCCCGACAGACCCTTTCACAACATAGAATTCTAATTGCGCCCATCCAATTTGGAGCTGGTATGAAGGGGAAATTTATTGATGCAATGCAAGTTGGAACGCCATCTGCAACTACGTCAATTGGTGCGGAAGCGATGAAAGGCAACTTGACTTGGAATGGAATTATTGAAGATGATTTAGAATGTTTTATAGATAAAACTGTAAGGTTATATCAAGATAAAACATTGTGGCTTAATGCTCAACAAAATGGCGTACAGATTATCAATGAAAGATATTTGATAAAAAAGTTTGCTGACCACTTCATTAATCATGTAGAAAATCTGAATTTATCTTCCCATCGTCAGAAGAATTTCTTTGGCCAAATTTTAAGTCATCATAACGCCCAAAGTACAAAGTATTTTTCTTTGTGGATTGAAGAAAAGAATAAGAGATAGTATTTTGGCCTAGAAGCAGTTAATTTTTTGTTAATAAACCTGATGGAAACGACAGCCCGAGCATTTTCTGCGAGGCTATAGTGTACAGCAGGGATTCAGTTGCTAAGCATTACCGAACCATACATTTCCAAAAAAAGATAGATAGATTTTGAACTTGGCTGTTTCCAAGCTTCCAACTTCTTTACAACATTAAAACATTTCAACCTTAAAACATTGCAACAATCTCCGTAAATTCGCCCCATGGCAAAAATATCGATCAATCTGGCCACAGGTTCATTACAGAAAGAAGAAATTATAGTTGGAATAGATTTGGGAACAACCAATAGCTTGGTTGCTTTTATAAATCCAGATAAAAACCCGCAGGTTATTAATGATGCAGGAAAGGGCATTTTAGTACCTTCTGTAGTTTATTTTAATAATCAAAACGATGTTGTTGTAGGTAATGAAGCAAAAGAATTCTTAACCACTGATCCTACCAATACCATTTTTTCAGTAAAACGATTATTGGGACGTTCTTATAATGACGTTGCCGACCATAAAGCCATTTTCTCTTACAAAATAATTGATGATGATACTGATTCTCTAGTAAAAATTCAAGCCGGAAATCGCTTTTACACACCCATCGAATTATCTGCAGAGATTTTAAAAGAATTAAAGGCAAGAGCAGAGCATGCTTTAAAAACGCCTGTTAACCGAGCAGTAATCACCGTTCCGGCATATTTTAACGATAGTCAACGCCAAGCTACACGAGATGCAGGAAAACTTGCCGGTTTAGATGTGATGCGCATTGTTAACGAACCAACCGCAGCCAGTTTGGCTTATGGAATTGGTTTAGATCCATCGCAGCAAAAAACGATAGCTGTTTACGATTTGGGCGGAGGAACTTTTGATGTATCTATTCTTCAAATTCAGAATGGAATTTTCGAAGTTTTAGCAACCAATGGAAACACATATTTAGGTGGCGATGATTTTGACCGTTTAATTTTAAACTATTGGATTGAGAAGAATAATTTAAATTTGGCAGAGGTTGCTGAAGATAATATTTTAATGCAAACACTTCGCTTAAAGGCAGAATCGGCAAAAAAAGCTTTATCAACACAAAATTTATTTAATGAACAGGTTGGAGAGATTTGGTGCACTTTAGATAAACAAACTTTCGAGCAATTAATTGCTGCTAAGGTTGAAGAAACGATAACGGCTTGTAAAAATGCATTAGCCGATGCCAGTTTAACTTCAAATGATATTGATGAAGTCATATTAGTTGGCGGTTCTACCCGCACGCCATTTGTAAAACAAGCTGTAGAAAATTTCTTTGGTAAAACACCTCAAGATAACATCAATCCTGATGAAGTTGTAGCACTTGGTGCCGCTATCCAGGCGGATGTTTTGGCGGGAAACCGCTCGGATATTTTGTTGTTGGATGTTACGCCACTTTCATTGGGCATCGAAACCATGGGTGGTTTAATGGATGTAATTATTGCTAGAAATAGCAAAGTACCTACAAAAGCTGGCCGACAATATACCACCTCTCTTGATGGACAGATAAATATGAAAATCTCGGTCTATCAGGGCGAGCGTGACTTAGTTAAAGAGAACCGTAAACTTGCTGAATTTGATTTAAAAGGAATTCCGGCAATGCCAGCAGGTTTACCAAAAGTGGATATTAACTTTTTGCTTAATGCTGATGGGATTTTAACTGTTCAGGCTATAGAATTACGTTCTGGCGTAAAACAAGAAATCGAAATTACACCAAGTTATGGCTTAAGTGATGATACTGTTGAGAAAATGCTAATCGATAGCATTACACATGCAAAAAGTGATGTTGAGCAACGTATGTTAATCGAGGCTCGTAGCGAAGGTGAACAATTGCTTTATACGGCAGAGCGTTTCATCGAAAAACATGCGGAGCATTTAACTGCATCAGAAATTGCAGAGACAAAGATTCATATTGAAGCGTTAAAAACTGCTTTGGCATCACAAGAAAAAGATGCGATTTTGAAAAAAGCTGATGAGCTTAACGAATTTACCCGCCCATTTGCGGAACGTGTTATGGATGCTGCAATTTCTACAGCAATGAAGGGCAAGAAAATAGAATAAAAATTTATAATTAATGGTTCGTGGAGACACGAACCATGGCGTTAGAGTGCGATGATATTAACTCCTGTAAGGACTTTTGTCGTCATTGCGAGGCACGAAGCAACCTTAACATTATTGCATGGAATAAAAACCCAAAGCATTAGGATTGCTTCGTGCCTCGCAATGACGGCCGTATCAAAATTACATCTATCAATATAACTTAGATTATAACATTTAACTCTCCTATTTTCTATGCAAACTTTGTGCTCTCCGTGGTAAAATCCTTCTTTTCTTACCATACATCAAAAATTTCTAAACACTAAGCACTTAACTTTGTTAAAATTATTTAGCAATTATGGAATTAGGTATTGGCATGTTCGGCGATTTGCAAATTAATGCAAAAGGTGAAGTTCAACCCGCTCAACAAAGACTTCAAGAAATTATAGAAGAAATTAAATTAATGGATGAAGTTGGCTTGGATTTCTATGGAATCGGTGAGCACCACAGACCCGATTATGCCGTTTCTAGTCCTGAAATAATTTTAGCGGCCGCAGCAACCGTAACCAAAAATATTAAATTAAGTAGCGCCGTTTCGGTTTTAAGCTCTTCAGACCCTGTAAAGTTATACCAAAGCTTTGCTACGATAGATTTGATCTCTAATGGCAGAGCAGAATTAATGGCTGGTCGCGGAAGTTTTATTGAATCTTTTCCCTTGTTTGGCTATAATCTGCAAGATTACGATGAGCTTTATGAAGAAAAGTTAGAATTACTTTTGAAAATAAATGAAAACCCTAAAATAAGCTGGAAAGGCAAATTCAGACCGGAACTGGTAAATCAAGAAGTTTTACCTCGTGCAGTAAACGATCATTTAAAAATTTGGGTAGCTGTTGGCGGAACACCAGAATCAGTAGAGCGAGCTGGAAGATTAGGTTTACCGGTAATGTTTGCCATTATTGGCGGTCAGCCCATTCAATTTAAACCACTATTTGATTACTACAAAAAAGTTTATCAAGCATATGGCCACGATATGAATAAGTTCGAGGTTGGCGTTCATATGCATTCGTTATTCGGCGAAAACAGCAAAGAAATAGCAGATTATTACTATCCACTATATTCTGCGCAAATGAATAGAGTTGGCCGTTCTCGCGGTTGGCCACCTTATCAACCAAACCAATTTGATGCTGGTAGAAGTAAAAGTGGAGCTTTAATTATTGGCGATGCAAGTGAATCAGTAGATAAAATTTTAGCCATGGAAGAAACTTTTGGCTTAACGCGTTTTTCAGCTCACATGGATGTTGGTGGTCCTTCACATCAAGCTATGATGAAATCAATTGAAATATTCGGAACTCAAATTGCACCGAAAGTTAGAGAAGCGTTAAAAAAGTAAATCTATTCCTGGTTATTTTTAACGAAAATCTGCCAGAAAGAATAAACATAACAGCCCACACAAACCGCAAACAGACTTTCTAATAAGGCGAAGCATAGCATAACTACAGATAGAATATCAGCAATGGTTTGGAAATTTAGCAGGTAAAAAACAGCAATAAACAAACTGAAAACGCCACCCAAAGTTGCCGCGAATTTTTTAGGCGCTAAATCGGTCATTTTTGGAGGGAGTGAAAACGATTTCGCCAATCGAATTGATATTGCCTTCAAAATGCTCAGTTTTCTTGTGGTAAATGCTCTTATCGAAAAATCAAAGACGAGAAAAAGCATTGCCCAATAATTGGAAAATAGGATACAACTTAAAGTAATCAAAGCCACCAAAAAAGCAACAATTCGAATTACACTTTCATTAACTCTTTCTGCAGATATTGGACAAGATAATTCCATAAAAAATTTATTTGTTGTGAATTTAGGAAACTCGTTTATTTATTATCTAACATTTTGATAATTTTACATCTATAAATCAATTGTTATTTAATGCTCTAACTTATCATCTAGCATGCAAACAAGAAACGCTCTAATTATTATCCTTTTTATTCTTATTTCGGTAACAGTTTCTTGTAAAAATAGAAGGCAACAAATTGATTTAGTTCAACAAGCCAGTTTCAATCAAGCCATTATTGCTGATTTTACTTCGTATAAAAAACTAAATGATTTAATTGTTGAACATATGGATACGATTATAAAATTTAGAAAGGCTCAACTCGATCATCCTGGAGAAGTGGAGGAATTTCATTTCCTGCACGACAACGAAAAGGAAAATAGTTTTATTCAAAAGGATATCAACTTCAGCAACATGCCCAAGTTTATATTTCCGAAACTAGACAGCGCATTTTATTCAATAAAGAAAGGCAATATAAGCGGTTTTAGTATAACCACAAGAGGGATGGTCGACATGTCAGTAGAGCATACATACAGCGAAAAAACTAACTGTGACACTTATGGAAGCCTGGTGTGGCAAATGCCGAAAGATTTGCCCCTCATATCAACCGCAAAAGATACTTTATTACGCGATCAATGTAGATATATCCTCCATGTTGTGAAACGTGGAAATCCTTAAATCTTAATCGAAATAATTATTTGTCAGTTAATACAGAAACGTGAAAATATTTATAGTATGAAAGATTATTTCACGGAGTAATCTTCTTATCTTCATTCTATGAAAAGATTAACGATTTTAATTGCGTTAATCATCCCTTTATTTCTATGTACTTCTTGGGGCTTTTTTGCCCACCAAAGAATAAATAATTTAGCGATTTTTACTCTACCAAACGGTATGATTCGTTTTTATAAAAAGAACATCAAATATATTACCGAACATGCTGTAGATCCTGATAAACGCAGATATGCCGATACACTAGAGGCACCACGACATTATTTGGATGTAGAAAATTATGAAAAGGAAATTGATAGCATTCCACAGAAATGGAATGATGCTGTTGCTAAATATTCTCTAAAAAAACTGAATGAGAATGGCATTGTTCCGTGGCAAGTTCAACGAACTTACTTCAGCTTGGTTAAGGCCTTTAAAACGCGAGATTCGATCAAGATTTTAAAATACTCTGCAGATTTAGGCCATTATATCGGTGATGCTCACGTTCCCCTGCACACCACTTCTAATCACAATGGGCAGTTAACAAATCAGGTTGGCATACATGCTTTTTGGGAAAGCCGTTTGCCCGAACTATTTTCAACGAATTATAGCTTTGTGGTTGGTAAAGCTTTTTACGTCGAAAATCCATTAAAAGAAGCTTGGAAAATTCTTAAACACACGCACAGTCTTGTTGATACTGTGTTAACTTTCGAAGCACAATTAAATGCCTCTTTTCCTTCAGATAAAAAATATAGTTTTTCCGAAAGGAACAATACAGTGCTTAAACAATACTCTGTGGCATACTCCAAGGCTTATCATGATGCAATGAAAAAAATGGTAGAAAAGCAAATGCGCTCTGCAATTTTAGAAATTGGTTCTTTTTGGTATTCTGCATGGGTAGATGCTGGCCAGCCCGAACTTAAAAATTTAATAAAAATAGATCTTATCCCCGATGAAAAGAAAGAGAATAATGATGCAGATAAAAAATTTGAGAAAGGTGCAATCATTGGAAGAGAAATCTAGCTCGCTTTTGAATCTTCACCTTCAATAATTTCTTCAATTTTCTTTGGTTTCATTCTGCTTTTTACTGCAGCCCAAACAGCAGGTACAAAAGTAACAACTGCTATGAATATTATTACTAGCTCAAAATTGTTTTTAATAATTGGAATTTGACCTAATAGATAACCGCCCATCAATAAAGCAAAAATCCAAGCAACGCCACCAATAATGTTATAATAAGTAAACCGACCGAATGGCATTTTAGCTATCCCTGCTACAAATGGTGCTATTGTTCTAAAAATTGGAAGAAAACGACTCAACATAATTGCTTTTCCACCATGTTTTTCAAAGAATTCGTGAGATTGGTGGTAATATTTAAGCTTTAAAATTTTATTTTTTTCCTTAAATACACCAGCTCCCAGTACACTTCCAAGTTTATAATTAACGGTATTACCGAGAATAGCTGCAATGATTAAAATAATCAGCATCAGCCAAATATTCAAACCAGTTTCATGCTCGCCCGCAATTAATGCGCCCATAGCAAACAATAAAGAATCGCCAGGAAGAAATGGAGTAACTACGAAACCTGTTTCCGCGAAAATGATTAAGAATAAGATTAAGTAAGTCCAGGTTTGGTATTCATTAACAATTTCTGCTAAATGAACGTCTATATGAAGGATAAAATCTAAAAGCTGTTGTAGTAATTCCAATGTGTATGATTTTGGGCAAAAATAGGAATATCAAAATGATTAATAGACTAATCGAAGATATTAATGTTACAATTAATTATTTGCGATGAGGCGTTCGAGTAACTTACCCCCTTTATTACCATCAAGCACGATGGTAACGATTTTACCTGTAGAAAATCTATTTGATTTTAATGTATCAACAACGTTCGCTGAATCAACTAGATTGACGTAGATTTTGTTCTTACCAGCGAACCGAACTGGAATATAATCCGTCATTTCGCCATAATCTAAAGTTTTAGTAAAAGTATTTAAGCTATCTCTTATAACAACCTTTGAACCTAGCGTGTAGCCAAGATTAATAAAAAAAAGTCGTGTATTGTTTACATCAGGTTTCAAATCATCTTCATGAAAAAGCAATAAAGAATCTGGCATAGTACCTTTTGTTTTCGTGTAAAAAACCGAATAGTTTTTACCGATTTTAATCAGCTGACTTAAAGAGCCTTTAAGGCCTAAGGTTGTATTAAAATTTTTCGCTGAGAATTTGTAGGTCTGTCCATCTGGCAAGTATGTATTTACTGGAATAACTACGTAAGCTGTACTTGAGCCATAACTTACTGAAGAGCCATATTTTACACTATCCAGATAGAAATCTTTGGATAACCCAGTGCTTACATAATTAGAAAAAATAACTTTAGCATCTCCAGCAATTGTACTATCATTTTTGATACAAGCGCTTAACAAAAGTAAAGTACTCAGAAATAGTAAAATTTTTGAAATTACAAATTGTGAATGTTTCATATAGAATTGCTATACAATTAAAACGTAAAGATAGCAGAAGGATTTTAGTTTGGAAGATTTAATTATCAGCAATAAGATGCGCTTCTAGAGCTGAAGCGGTAATTCCACTAAACCAAATGGTGTATATTTTGCCAGCTTCTAATGTGGCACCATCTATAGTCTTAATACTTCCTGAACCAACTACATTGAATCGTAAATTTATACCGGGTTCAACATTAAAATAGTTTGAATCTTCTTTATATAGCAGACCATTAACGAATTGAGTTCCGCCCTGAACAGTTACATTAATCCCAGTAGCAAAATATGGTGTTAAATTAATCAGCTTAATTTTAGCCTTACCTACTTCGGTACTGCTTAAATTGTCTTCATAGCTAACTACTTCCCGGTTTCCCGTTTTATCACTCACTAAAAAAGCCGAATAGGTTATTGACGGGGTAAAGTTAATAGAGGCTTTTGTAGAAATATTATTGGTTCCCATAAAAGAAACATTTCTGCTTCCAGAGCCAACTTTTAAATAGTCGCTACTTTCTCCAAATGCAAGTGCGGTTGAAGTAAGTTTTTCACTATCGAAATAAACATCTTGATTTGATTCTGTTTGTACAGCATTAATCATTTTAACTTTTGCCTCACCTCTTACTATTACATCTGGATCGTGTTTTTTGCAGGAAATAAATACGCTTGAAAGTATTAAAAATAGAAATAACTTATTTAGAGAGATTGAGTGCTTAGTATAGATTTTCATAGGATGTTTTGTATTTGGCAGTTTACAAAAATGGCTTGGTCAAAAACCAAGCCATTTCCTATAATTTTAACTAAAAAGATAATGTATTAATAACTGTTATTTAACATAACTGGCATAACCAACATCAAAACATCTTCATTTTCATCATTTGTTTGTGGAATTAAAAGACCTGCTCTATTTGGAGTAGATAGTTCTAAGGTAACCTCATCGCCACTTAAATTACTCAACATTTCTATCAAAAAACGTGCATTAAAGCCAATTTCTAAGTCTTCACCATCATATTGACAGCTTAGGCGCTCATGAGCTTCATTTGCAAAATCTAAATCTTCTGAAGAAATATTAAGCTCGCTTCCGTTTATTTTTAGTCTTACCTGATGAGTAGTTTTATTAGCGAAAATTACAACACGACGTAAAGTATTTAAAAACAATCCTCTATCGATAACCAATTTGTTTGGGTTGTTTGTTGGAATTACTGCCTCATAATCTGGATAGCGTTCGTCTATTAAACGACACACCAAATTGATGTTTTCGAACTTAAAGAAAGCACTTGTAGCATTATAATCAACTGATACATTGATATCTGTTGATGGCAATGCTGCTTTTAAAAGTGTTAATGCTTTTTTAGGTAAGATAAATGAAGTTGCTTTATCAGCTTTACTATCCATACGGCGATAACGCACCAATTTATGCGCATCAGTAGCAACGAATGTAATGTGCTGAGGAGATAACTGGCAATAAACACCTGTCATTGCAGGGCGCAACTCATCGTTACTTACCGCAAATATTGTTTTTGTAATGGCTTCTGTTAAAACTGAAGCAGGTAAATTTACAGATGATGCATTTTCAACAACTGGAATTTTCGGAAAATCATCTCCATTTTCTCCGCTTAATTTATATTTACCATCGCCTGCGCTAATTTCTATAGCAAATGTAGCATCGTCTATATTAAAAGCAATTGGTTGATCTGGTAAAGTTTTTAAGGTATCTAATAAAATTTTAGATGGCACAGCTACTTTGCCTTCTTCTTTTGATTCTACAGCCAAAGAGGTTGTCATACTGGTTTGCAAATCTGTAGCAGAGATGGTTAAGTTACCGTCTTTAATCTCGAATAAAAAGTTTTCAAGTATAGGCAAAACTGTACTGCTGCTAGATGCACCATTTACAGTTTGTAAGTGTTTTAATAAAGTTGATGTGGATACAATAAATCTCATGATATCAATTAGTCTTCTTCAAAAATATAAAAATTATTTAGCGTACTTGTACTTGCGGTAATAATGTTGAAAAATTGCGAAGAATATTAACAATAGCAAAGGCGCCACAATATTTATGAATTGCCATTTTGTTTTTTCAATCTTCAACTTTGCTTTATCCAGCAATCTAATTTTAACTTCTTTATTACGCAGAGCGATGAGGTTGTCTTCATCGGTAAAGTAATCTACAATGTTCAATAATAACGCTTTATTTCCATAAGTGCGCTGTGTAAATCGATCAAACCCTAAAGGAAATGGTGAGCCGTCCTTTTCAGCGATCTGATTTTTAAAAATATCACCATCCCCAATTACAATCATTTTGGTTGGTTTACTCTTACTAGCCAACGTAAAAGGATTTGTTATTCCAGCAGGCAAAGGTCGTCCTTCAAAAACAGAAGGAAAACTACCTTCTAACATTAGGCCAACATTTTGTGGAGGATTTTGAAAGGTTTTAGGATCTGGTTCTTCGGCTACCATTTGCAAGGTAAACAGTTTTGGCACATTAAATACCTTGTTGAATGAAGAAGTTGTTAATATGTAAGATTTTTTAACATTTTTAACTCCAATAGTATCAACTGTACTTGGAAATTCTGATTTTATGCCATCTAATTTTTTAACCACACTGTGAACAGTATCTGGCAATAAAATTGGATAATAAAGCCACGGCACCAACCTCATTTGGCTTTGCCCAGCAACACTTCCTGTTGATATTGGAATATCTACACAATTACGATCGGCAATTACATTATAATTTATTCTGGCGCCGTACATAAAAAGCATGTCGTCTAAATTTAAATTATTATTAAAAACCATTTGCCCATTTCTGCCTTTTAAGCTATCCAACTCAGCGTTAACCTGATCAATACTCCAAACTACACGCCCGCCATTCATCACAAAGTAGTTTATTTTATACTTCTCAGTTTCGGTAAAGGGTTTCTTTGGCTTTGCAATAATGAGCAATTTAAGTTTATCAAGTCCATCCTTTTCAATGGTATTTAAATCCACACGACCAACTTCGTAACTACTTGAAAGTGTAAACCTAGCATCATAAAGCTGTAAATCAGTTAGTTCTCCATTTGATTCAGTAAATCCAATCCTAGGATTTTCGCCACTTACTATTTTCTTTAAACTTGATGTAAAAGTGTACTCTAAATTTTCAATGGATCTGTTAAAATTATCTTCATAACCTGCTCCAGCTTCTAAATTTTGGAATAATTTAATGGGAATTTGTTTACCATCACTTTCCATCATCGCCATCAGGAAAACCAGTTTTTGGGTTAATCCTGATTCTGTTTTTACACTGATATTGGTGGCCTCGATGCCCTGCTGATATAAATTGGTAATTACTGTATCTTGATCAGCCTGATTTCGACCTGCTATTGGATCAACAAAAACAACCTTAATTTCGCTTTTAGAATAGGCTTTATAATCAGCTAATAAATCCTTCACCGCAGTTTGCAATCGCTTAAAAGCTGGGGGCAGTTCACCATCTAAAAAAACAGTTATAATTACTGGCTTTTCATTTTTTTGAAGGATGCTTTTTGTTTTATCACTTAAGGTAAACCTTTTATCTGCTGTAAAATCAAACCGATGATAAACGTATTGCCCAGCAAAGTTTAAAATGATTAACACGACTAAGACACCAATAAAATTGATCCATTTATTTTCCCTTTTCATCATTTCTTACCTCCCATTATAAGTTTGGTAAACAATAAAAAAAGAGCAGAAAAGCTGATGAAATAAATCAGATCTCGAGTATCCAAAACGCCCCTACTTATAGAAATATAATGCTCGTTAATGCCAAAAGCTGTAATTGTAGTTTCAAATTTCTGCAAGGCGATAATCTGACTGGTATAATCGAAGCCTAGAAAAGCAAAAGCACATAGGCTGGCACAAATTACGAAAGCAATAACTTGGTTTTTTGTGAGTGAAGAAGCAAAGATTCCGATGGATGTAAATGCTGAACCCAATAAAAACAACCCGATATAAGAGCCAATTACGGCTCCAGAATCTATATTTCCTTTAGGAAAACCCAACTCAGAAATGGAATAATAGTAAACCAATGTTGGAATAAGCGCAAACAAAACCAAGACTAAGCTTGCAAAATATTTAGCCATAATAATTTGCCAAAGTGTTATTGGCTTAGTTATTAAGAGCTCATAAGTTCCTTCTCGTCTTTCCTCAGCAAAAGATCGCATGGTAATTGCCGGAATCAGGAACATAAAAAGATAAGGCACCAAACTAAAAAAACCACCAAGTTCGGCATAGCCATAATCAAGCAATGATGTATCTGGAAAAAACCAGAGCAAAAGGCTCGAAACCAGTAGAAATATGCCGATGGTTATATAAGCAACCATCGAACTTAAGAAACTGAATAATTCGCGTTTAAAAACTGCGTACATGTGCGATTAAAA
This sequence comes from Pedobacter fastidiosus, assembly GCF_014306625.1. Classification (GTDB taxonomy): domain Bacteria; phylum Bacteroidota; class Bacteroidia; order Sphingobacteriales; family Sphingobacteriaceae; genus Pedobacter; species Pedobacter fastidiosus. Next base: position 66,248 of record NZ_JACRYL010000004.1, on the reverse strand, counting down.
CGTCGAAGTTAACTAAATATTCCAGCAAATTAAAGATGATCGCGAAGTAAATAAGCCTTAAATAAATCGCTTACATCTGTTATACTTTGATAATTCGGCGTAATTAATCCAATCCCCGGATGATCTTGATCCCAGATAGCCCCAACCATTACGGAACTGATAATTATAAATATACAGGTAACAATAAAGGTTTGATTGCTGTGCACTTTTTTCATAAAACCAATCAAAAAAGCCATCATGAACGAATAAAGTATTAGAATACTCATGATTAATGATGGTGTACTCTTCCCGTAATTCATGGTTAAGCGAATATATGCAGAACGTAAATTGCTGGTTTCGGTTGTAATTTCAGATATTTCCGCTTTAGATTCTGGCTTCTGTTTTATGTATTCAATTAAAAAATAATCGAACTGCTGATCATTTTTTACAATCTCTTTCACAATTCCTTCGCTCTGCTTAGCATCTGGATTTAAATTGTGATTGTGAATTTCAAAAAATGCCTTAAGATAGTTCTGTACCCCTTTTCTCAATTCAGGTTCGTAATATTTAGATTTTTTAACCACCAATGAGAGCTTATCTGCTACAGCATAAATTTCGTCATTTCGCTGACTTGCGTGGTTACTAGAGCCCACTAACGCAAAAGATATCAAGAGCGCATAAATACTCATTAAGCTAGATTCTAACCCAATATTTTTCCAAGATTTGTTTAAGCGCAGGCGATGTGCGGCGTAACGTGCGCCAACAAAAACGCTTAAAAGCAGCAGGAATGGATATAAAAAGAGAAAAAATATGTATTGAAACATGAGCTGAGTTTAGAATTATAAAAATATAAAGCCTGATTGCACTTGTAACTCCTTAGTTACTAAGATGAAAATCGAAAATAAATATATTTACGGCTTATCTAAGCTATTTATTTTTTTACCTAATCCCAATTTTATGAAAAAACTATTTTTATCGATCATCGCGATGCTGATGTTCTGCTTTTGCAATGCTCAAGAAAAACCGAACATCTCCCCAATTGCTTCTTTAAAACCAAATCAGTACCAATTAGAACAAATTAAAAGAAAGTACGGAATGTTTATCCATTTCGGAATGAACACTTTTCATGATGTGGAATGGTCTGATGGAACTCTTCCCCCTACTTCCTACCAACCATCGGCAATTGATGCAGAACAGTGGGTAAAAACGGCCAAAAATGCTGGAATGAAATATGTTATTCTCGTTACGAAACACCATGATGGCTTTTGTTTATGGAACAGTAAGTACACAGATTATGATGTAGAATCTTCTACTAATAAAACAAATGTGGTGGAAGCTGTTGCCAAAGCCTGCAAAAAGTATGATATTGGTTTGGGCCTATATTATTCTCTTTGGGATAGGAAACAAAATGAAGACGTTGAAAATGCAACCCTCGATAAAGCCTATAATGAATATATGGTGAATCAAATTGGTGAACTTTTAGAGATTACCAAAAATGCAAAGGTTAAAGTTGTAGAATTTTGGTTTGATGGAGGTTGGTTAAAACCAAACAAACGATGGCCAGCGCAAGATCTTTACAATGCCATAAAATCTAAAGCCCCACAATGCCAAATTGGAATAAACTGGACTATTGGTTTACCAGAAAACGAAGATGCGCATCCAGTTTTGCCAGATAAGCAAAAAGAAAGTTTTCCGATTCGTTATTTCCCTAGCGATTTTAGACTTGGCGATCCGTATTTACCAGCCAATCCAGATCCAAAAACATTCTCTCACGATGGCAAACAATGTTATATGCCGTGGGAATCTACAATTTGTATGAGTTCGAGATGGTTTTATAATACCAAGGATACTACTTATAAATCAGTAAAAGTTTTAGCAGAAAGTTATAAAAAAGCAACAGCGCAAAATAATATATTGATTTTAAATTGTCCACCAAATCGTGAAGGAAAGATGAGACAGGCAGATATTGACTTGCTTATGGCACTCAAAAAAGAAGTGATGTAAATTTGATCAAACAAAAAATGGCTCCAAAAATTTGGAGCCATTTAAACACAAAGTTTTAATAAAATTATTTTTTACCGCCACCTAAGAAGAAACCTACTTTAAAAGCTAAGTAATTGTATTTAATACCATTGTCTTTACCAGCAAAGTTATATTCTATTGCAGTACGGAAATGACCTGTTTCAATACCAACTCTTGGAGCGAAACCAAATTTAGTTGTAGAACCTACAGCAATATTTTGGCTATTATCACTAATGCTAACACCAGCAACGCTATAAATACCTAAACCTAATCCAGCAAAGGGTCTTACACTTTTAGTATTGAACATGTAATCAGCTGTTGCTAAATAAGAACTTGTTGATTTAATATCACCAGTAAAAGATTGACCGTTAGATTCAAACGAATACGCAGTTAATGCAGATTCTAATCTTAAACCTAAAGTGATTTGATCGTTGATAGCATATTTTGGTTCTACAGCAAATAGAACTCCACCTTTACTGCCTGAACCTGCAGGTACAGCGTAACCAAAAGCGATGTCGACTTTAAATGGTTTGAATGTTTCTGATTGAGCATTTGCTTTAAAAGCAGAAAAAGAAACGATAACGAAGAGAATGGCAATTTTTAGACTTTTCATGTTGTTTTTTTAAATTAGTTGTTTATTGTATATCTAATCTCCCGCTAGGCAAAGCCAATGCCATTAGAAACAAATCAGCAACAAACACCTAAAAAATTAGTTAATAACCTTGTAATCAACAGGAAAAGTTTTTAAAAAACACATTTAAGCGTAGAACCTAAGAAATTGGATAATAAATAATTGGGAACTTTTTTCCCCACTAAGAAACCCTATTTTCCCAATGTGAGGAAAATAGTCTACACAACCATTGGTTGTAAAAATAATGCAGGATAGTTTATAAATCGAAAACGTAAGCGAAGCGAATGCCTACAAAACCTTTACTGCTGGAGGTATTTAAAATAATCAAGTTATCATTCTTCCCAGTCCAAACTTCGTATCGAATCCCTAAATCCAGTTTATTTTTACCGGAAAGGCGAAATAGATTTCCAATTCCGGGCGACCAAACAAAGAGTGTTCTTTGCCCATTATCTAAAGCGAGCGCAGCACCGAGCTGGCCTTCGGCATAAAAACTCTCACTTAATTGATATTTTAATCCAGCTTTTAATGGCACATAAGTTAAATCTTGAATGCTCATAATTTGATTTCGCTTACCAAAAAAGTTCATATAACCACCATTGAATGTAATTGCAAGATTTCCCGAAACTGGAAGATCAGCTTTTAAGGATGCGCCGATTCCGAATCCAGAAAGTGCAGTAAAATTACCTGATGGCAACCCCAGCTCTGCCCCTACGCTAATCTGTGGAGAATTTTGAGCTTGAGATTTTGAATAAATTAAAAGAATAAATAGAACTAGGGCGAGTTTGAATTTAAACATAATTTAAGCGGTAAGTTTTCTGAAAATGTCTTCTAGTGAGCTATTTTGATGCGCTTTTTTAATTCCTTCAAGAGAGTTATTGGCCACTATTTTTCCTTTGCTAATAATGATGATGTCATCGCAAATGGCCTCAACTTCTTGCATAATGTGCGTTGAGATAACAACCGTTTTATCTTTTCCCAATTCTTTAATTAGCGCACGAATATCAACCAATTGATTTGGATCTAACCCCGATGTTGGTTCATCTAGAATTAATACATCTGGATTGTGGATAATGGCTTGTGCTAATCCTACCCTTTGACGATAGCCTTTAGAAAGCATTCCAATTTTTTTATGTTGCTCTGGCGTTAAGCCGACTTTTTTAATTACTTCCTCCACCCTAACGGATAAATTCGGAAGATTATAAGCATCACCAATAAAACTAAGAAACTCTTTAACATACATATCACTATAAAGCGGCGTATTTTCTGGCAAGTAACCAATGTGCCTTTTGGCATCAATGGCTTGCGATAAAATATTCTTTCCCGAGATTTCTATTTCGCCAGCTGTAGGTTCTAAATAACCAGTTAACATGCGCATAGTAGTTGACTTACCAGCACCATTAGGGCCAAGAAAACCCAAAATACGACCTGGCTTGGCCTCGAAATTAATCGCATCAACAGCTTTTTGCTTATCGTAATGTTTGGAAAGATTTTTTACCGAAATACTCATTTCTTATATTTAACCGCAAAGAACACAAAGTTATTCGCAAAGTACACGAAGTTTTTAAAAAAGGCTAGTGGTGATTGTGAAAAATTAAGTAATCTCATTATAATCGCGATAAACCCAATGCTTTAAGATTGTCCTAAAGGGATTGCCGTTTAACTTCGTGCTCGCAATGACGAATTTATATTAATTAACGTAAACCGAACTCAACTTTTTATTATATCTAAATTTATCCAATTGCTCTGAAGCTTGTGGCAAATTATCGCCCGACAAAATATCTGCTCCATTATTTATCAAATGGTAGTAAACCAGCTTAGCAGGATTAGCAATTGCACTTTTATCAATATTGCCCATTGTGCCTAAAATAGTCGTAATTCTTCTGTTATGAAGATACTGATATAGTTCTTTATCTGGAGCTCTAACACCCACAAAAGCTACAATTCTATCGTTCGGAATTCCCATTGAATTTAATCGTTTCAATTCCGCTTTCTTTTGTACAGATGCCGAAATCATTAAATCTGGCGCCAATTGATGAACTTCTTTAGCTTGATCGGCTGTGTAAGTGATTATGATCGAATTGCTTTCTACTTTATATCGTTTAACTTTTTCAATCACCTTGGCATAAGAAATGCCTTTTTTAAGATCGATGGTCAGTAAAACTTTGCCTTTGCTCCAGCTTAAAACACTATCTAAAGTGGGGATTTTGAAATTCGTCTCCTTGCCTTCATCATCTTTTAAATTGAAGGCTTTTAATTCTTCGTAGGTATAATTTCCAATTTCTCCCTTTCCTGTAGAAGTCCGGTCCAATTTATCATCGTGCATTATTACCATTACAGAATCTTTGCTGTAAGCGATATCAAATTCTATAATTACAGGATTATATGTTGTGGCATTATTAAAAGTCTCGATACAATTTTCAGGAAAACCGGGCATTGGTCCGCCACGGTGGGCACTAATTAATGGGAAACGATTTTCGGGCGACCATTTTAGGAATTGATACAATTCTTCAGTTTTATTAAATTTAATATAATGATGAACTTTTTCTTCTTGCTTGCATGATGCAAAAAAAACGGTGATAAAAACTAGAAAAAGTAGGTAATGAAATTTCATGGCTCAAAAATAGAAAAAAATGGAAGATGTAAGAAGGTGTTCTTAGCACCATGCTTTAAAACGTAGATAGATGTACAGTTTTGCCATCATAAACCCGACTTAGCGAAAATACTTTTGAATTGTACAGACCATTAATTTGCTGTCATTCTGAGGCACGAAGAATCTGTTTCAAAGCTTGCAGATTCTTTGTACCTCAGAATGACAAAAGTTTTAAAAGATTGCAGCGAGGGCGGGACTGCTGAAACCAAAGAATTACCATAATTGCTTTTCTAAAATTTTGAATCCTGTAAGACATTTAAGAACATTTGACCTTAGCTTTTTACTTTAATCTTTGGTCTTTAGTCTTTCAGCTCAAAATAATTATCTTTGCCACCATTATGGCACAAAAGAATAACGACGAACAATTTAAAAATGTAATATCACACGCTAAAGAATACGGTTTTGTGTTCCAAAGCAGCGAAATATATGATGGCTTAAGTGCCGTTTACGATTACGGCCAATTGGGTGCCGAGTTAAAAAACAATATTAAAACGTACTGGTGGAAAGCCATGGTACAAATGCATGAGAACATTGTAGGCATTGATTCTGCAATTTTTATGCACCCGAAAGTTTGGAAAGCCAGTGGACACGTTGATGGTTTTAACGACCCGATGATCGACAACAAGGATTCGAAAAAACGTTACCGTGCTGATCAATTATTAGAAAATAAAATTGATGAACTATATTCAGAATTAGCAAATTTCTCTACGGAAAACAAAGCTAAATTTGAAGAATTTCAACAAGAAATTTTGGGTTTGAGTGATGAAGGGCAAGCAAGCTGGATACCAAGTTTTAAAGATGAAACTGGAATTTTAGATCATGCTAAATATCCTTTTGTTGGTGAAGCCAGCTGGAAATTTGTTAAGAAAGGCTTAGCGCTTGAGGTTGAAATGAACCTTGCATTAAAATCTGAGAATTTAGCACAGCTGAAAGATTTAATTGTTGATTATAAGGTAATTTGTCCAATTTCTAAAACATCAAACTGGACAGATGTTCGCCAATTTAACCTGATGTTTAGCACTCAATTTGGTGCAATGGCAGAAGGTAGTGATGAAGTTTATCTTCGTCCGGAGACGGCGCAAGGTATTTTCGTTAACTTTTTAAATGTACAGAAATCGGGAAGAATGAAAATTCCTTTCGGTATTGCACAGATTGGTAAAGCTTTCAGAAATGAGGTTATTGCCCGTCAGTTTATTATGCGCATGCGTGAGTTTGAGCAAATGGAAATGCAATTTTTCGTTCGCCCAGGTGAAGACAAAAAATGGTTTGAATATTGGAAAGTGGCTCGTTTAAAATGGCACATGGCTTTAGGAACTCCTCCTGAAAAATATCGTTACCACGACCATGTAAAATTGGCTCATTATGCGAATGCAGCTACTGATATCGAGTTCGAATTCCCTTTCGGATTTAAGGAAGTTGAAGGTATTCACAGCAGAACTGATTTCGATTTAAAGCAACATGAACAGTTTTCTGGCAAGAAATTGCAATATTTCGATAATGATTTAAATGAAGATGGTAAGCCTTACGGAAATTACGTTCCTTATGTAATTGAAACTTCAATTGGTTTAGACAGGATGTTTTTGTTAACAATGATTAATGCGTTTGAAGAGCAAGATTTAAGCACTGAAGATAAACAGGATAGCCGTACTTTATTACGCCTTCACCCTGCTTTGGCGCCAATTAAAGTGGCTATTTTCCCATTAACCAAAAAAGATGGCTTACCAGAAAAAGCTCGTGAAATTATGGATACTTTAAAGTTTGATTTCAACTGTAATTATGAGGAGAAAGATGCCATTGGTAAACGTTACCGCCGTCAGGATGCTGTGGGTACGCCATTTTGTATTACTGTTGATCACCAGAGTTTAGAGGATAATACAGTTACGATTCGTCATCGCGATAGCATGGAACAAGAACGTGTTGCCATTGCAGATTTGGGCAACATAATTGGTAAAGCGGTGAGCTGGAAAAATTTGTTAGCCTAGTTTTCACCACCTTAAACATTTAAGAAAACTTAAGTTGAAGATTTTAAATATAGCCACGAGTGAATAGCTCGTGGTTTTTTTATATCTAATATCAATTATTTAAAACGATTGAATTAATGTTCAAACCTATATTTAGTTCGATTAGCATTTTATACTTTATAGTTGAGGATACTTTTATTTAATTTAGGTAGATAAATCTATCCAAATGAACATTTCTCGAAAATCGATCTTAGCATTACTTTTTCTTCTTAATTGCTTCATATATTCTCTTGCCCAATCCAAAAAACCCAAATTCCGTGTAATCGCATTTTATACCGCCAAAAGTGACTTAGCACACATCAGTTTTGTACACGAAGCGAATAAATGGTTTCCAGCAATGGCGGATAAATATCATTTCAGTTATGATTCTACAGCGAATTGGGATAATTTGAATGCCGAATTCTTATCAAAATACGAGGTTGTGTTATTTTTAGATACCCGCCCAGAAGTTACTGCACAGCGAGAAGCCTTTAAAAAATATATGGAAAACGGTGGTGGTTGGATGGGTTTTCATTTCTCCGCATTTGCTTTGGCTCAGTCAACTTATCCAGCCGATTGGGATTGGTATCACAATACTTTTTTAGGTTCAGGAGAATACGGAAGCAATACCTGGCGACCAACATCTGCAATTTTAAAAGTAGAAAACAAAAAGCATCCCGTTACGAGAAACTTGCCTAAAACTTTTAAAGCATCGCCCAACGAGTGGTATCGATGGCAAAATGATTTAAGAAAAAATCCTGATATTAAAATTCTGCTGTCCATCGATTCGACCAGTTTTCCGTTAGGAACGGGGCCAAAGGAATATGAAATTTGGCGGAGTGGCTACTACCCTGTGGTTTGGAGTAATAAAAATTACAAAATGGTTTACGTAAATATGGGCCACAACGATATGGATTACGAACATAAATACGATAAAACGAATAAAACCTTATCGAATACTTTTGATAGTGAAATGGAAAGCAAAATGATCGTTAATAGTTTAATTTGGCTAGGAACTGGCAAAAAAATAAAATAATTCTTTAGTCACAAAAGCTAAAACGCACTCGTCTAATTTCATAATCCATGCATTGAATATTATATTTGTTTAATCTCAAAATCATCGTTATGAAAATCCCGAAGAAGTTTTTTGCCCGTCAACATGAAATCGCAGCAGATTTTTTGAAGGAATTAGATAAACATTTGGATGATGTAGTTTCTGGAAGGGCTACTGAAATGTTTGAGGTTAGAGATTTTGCAGAACTGATTCATGTTCACCCTACTCACTTAAGCAATACCATAAAATCGGCAACTGGGTTTCCGCCTTGCTACTTCTTTGAAGAGCGTTTAATGGATATTTCTAAATCGATGTTGCAGAATGTAAGTACGCCAATTGCCGAAATTGCGAGAACGCTAACTTACGATCCTTCTAACTTCACAAAGTTTTTTAAGCACTTCTCTGGCCAAACCCCCAAGCAATATCGCGAAGCCTACTTTCAGTCTTTAGCTCAAAAAGCGGAAGTTATCACCATATAAAACTTAAACACTCACCATTTTTACTTAAGCTGTCACCATTTTTAAATCTATTTTCCATCTAATTTTGTTTAACAAATTAAAAGAAAATGGAAACACAAAATAAAATTGCCTTAGTTACCGGCGGTAGTCGCGGATTAGGGAAAAACGCAGCCTTAAAAATCGCTTCCAAAGGGATTAATGTCATCGTAACTTATCAATCGAAAAAAGACGAAGCAGATAAAACTGTCGAAGAAATTAAAAAGCTTGGCGTAAAAGCGGTGTCACTTCAACTAGATGTTGCCGACACTAAAACATTTGATGCTTTTTTCACAGAAGTAAAATCTATCTTAAAATCAGTTTTCAATGCAGAAAAATTCGATTTTTTAGTGAATAATGCGGGGATTGGAATTCATGCTTCATTCGCAGAAACAACCGAAGATCAATTTGATACATTAGTGAATATTCAGTTTAAAGGTGCTTTCTTTTTAACTCAAAAAGCACTTTCACTTTTAAATGATGGAAGTGGAATTATTAATATTTCTACCGGTCTTGCTCGTTTTGCTTTGCCAGGTTACGCTGCCTATGCATCAATGAAAGGTGCAATGGAAACTTTAACCAAATACCAAGCTAAAGAGTTAGGTTCAAGGGGAATTAGATCAAACATAGTTGCTCCAGGCGCTATTGAAACAGATTTTGGTGGTGGAGTAGTTAGAGATAACGAACAAATGAATGCTGGAATTGCTTCACAAACGGCATTGGGTCGTGTTGGTTTACCAGATGATATTGGTGGTGTAGTAGCGTTTTTATGTACAGAAGATGCAAGATGGATTAATGCTCAGCGCATTGAGGCATCGGGTGGGATGTTCTTATAAACCTTGCCTTTTAAGCTAATCAGTTTTGCGTTCTTGAGGTCGAATCATACTATTAATTGTCAATCTGAGCCTGTTGAAGAACTATAAAAATGCCTTTGAAGCATTTCGACAGGCTCAATATGACAAAAATCAAAACAAAAATTGACTTAGAAAACGATCTCTTTAAAGGAACTTCTTTAAATCTATAAATTAATTTACATACCATTTATGTTGATCAACTCTTGTAATTTCTGGTTGGCCAATTTGATTTAAAAACCTTTTAGCGCTTACTAAAGTTTTACTTTCGCGTTCATCAAAATTATTTGCATCAGACTTTAAGCTATTTATTCTCACCATTCCTGCGGCTTGGATAAATTCGCCATCACCCATATAAATTGCAGTGTGGGTTATTTTGCCACCAGTTACCCCACGAAGTTTAGCCGCCGCAAAAAACAATAAATCGCCAGGCTTTAAATTTTTTAAGCATTTCGAAATACTGATTGAATCATTTTCCAGCACCTCAACATCTTCTCCAACCAGTGCTTGTTGAGATGCATCTCGAGGGATTACAATTCCATTTAAAAAGTAACTTGTCTTGGTAAATCCGCTACAATCTACTCCTTTTATCGATGTTCCACCCCACAAATAAGGAACGCCAACTAATGTTTTAGCGGTTTTTAAAATCGCATCAGCATTTGGACTTGGGGTTTTAAGCCAATCGATAAATATTTTAGCTTCTCTTTTTTTAACAAAACCAATTCGTTTATCGGGAAAAACTACTTTATAAAAATTCTTTTCCTCTCCTTTTACTTCTAATATATTTCCTTTAACTAAATCAGAAACCCTTTCGGCAGTTGCATCAACTTTACTTAAAGCATGACCAAAATCTTCGGTAAAAATAATCCTCTTAGCCTTCTTCCAAGCTTCAAAATCCTGCTTATTCAAAAGACTAACTGCTGTACCGTCTGTCCACGACAAATAACCATCAGGCGTTCGAACCAAATAGTAAGCTCCTTGTTTTTTAAGCACTTGAACTGGAGTTCCCAAAATCATTTGCGTCATCATTTCTGCAGCGTTTTGAGGCATCGCTCTATTGTTGCAAACTGATAAATTTGCCAGTCCATATTCCATTCCATTTAAAGATTTAGCTGGTAATGGAACATTCACTTTAGTACCTTTTAAATCTTTCACTTGCTTATTCCATTCTGTCAAGGCAATTTCTGATGTACTTTCGGCCAAAACTGTATCTCCCTTAAACTGGATATTGAAATAAATAGAGCGTTTATCTGGTGCATAATCTTTCTGAATCTGCTTTGAAATTTGTTTTAACATAGCCGAATCAATCTGAGCCTTTAAACAGAAAGAGATTAACAAAAAGCTAAATAGTAGGAAAGATTTTTTAATTGTATTCATTGATGTTAAAAGTACAAAACCTAGTGTTTCTGCAAGGTTCTAAACGTGTAACTAATTGCTTACCAAATATTTTTTCTGGCAAAATCAATTATAACGAAAATAAAAACTTTCAATTGGCGTTATACAAGAAAACCATCCCATGTACCGCCTTATTTTAACCGCAAGCCTTTTTTTGTTTTTTGCCAGAAGCTCGTATGCGCAAGATTGGACCAACACTGAAATTAGAAAGGCAAACACTGCAGCCGCTGCAAATTACCTAACTGAAGAAGAAAAGGGTGTAATTCTTTACATGAATTTAATCCGATTGGATGGCCAGAAATTCTACTATACTTTTTTAGAAGATTATATAGATAAATACAATGCAAGTGTAAGGCAGTACAGAAATTATAATGAACTTAAAATCTCTAAAAATAATTCTTACTATACTTCTTTGTTAAAACACCTCCAAGGCATAAAAAATCTTCCGTTGTTCTATCCTGATGATAAGTTAACGGCTTTAAGTAGAGGCCATGCAGTAGATTTAAATAGAAATAATTTAGAAAGCCATGAGAGTAGCAATGGCGATAAATTTTCGAAAAGACTATCTAAATATTTCCCAAACAAATCTATGAGTGAAAATATAGATTTCGGATATTCTAAAAGTTTGGATATAGTTTGCCATCTCTTATTAGATTGTGGCGTACCCTCCCTTGGCCACCGTTTCAATATTATCGATCAAAAATATAAGCTTAATATTGTTGGCGTTAGCATTCAACCTCATCCATCGTATAACTATTGTACAGTTATAGATTTTGTTGCCCAACCTATATTTTACACGAATAGCCGCTAAAAATTCTTAAATTTAATTTGTTGAGAATATTAAAACTTATCAATATTATCTATGCATCAATAGATAATAACAGTTTGATATGCTGGAATAATTACCTCACTTTTATATCGCAAAACACAATAAAACTTAAATAATGAGCGAAAAGAAAAAACTAACGAGTGCTTCTGGTATACCTTATGCGAACAATGAAGATAGCATGACTGTTGGTCCTCGCGGTCCAATATTACTTCAGGATTTCATATTACATGAAAAAATGGCTCATTTTAATCGTGAGCGAATTCCTGAACGTGTTGTACACGCGAAAGGTTCTGGTGCTTATGGTACTTTTACTGTTACCCACGACATTACAAAATATACTAAAGCAAAACTTTTCTCAGAAATTGGTAAGCAAACCAAAACGTTTTTGCGTTTTTCTACCGTTGGTGGCGAAAAAGGATCAGCAGATAGTGAGCGTGATCCACGTGGCTTTGCGTTAAAGTTTTATACAGAAGATGGAAATTGGGATTTAGTTGGCAATAACACGCCTGTTTTCTTTGTAAAAGACCCGAAAAAATTTGGGGATTTTATCCATACCCAAAAACGCGATCCACAAACAAATATGAAAAGCCCAACCATGATGTGGGATTTCTGGAGCTTAAACCCAGAAAGTTTACATCAGGTTTTAATCTTAATGAGCGATAGAGGAACACCATTCTCGTATCGTCACATGGATGGTTTTGGTAGTCATACTTTCTCTTTTTACAATAATAAAAATGAACGTTTTTATGTGAAGTTCCACTTTAAAACGAAACAGGGCATTCAGAATTTTAAGAATGATGAGGCGGTTGCGATGAAATCTCAGGATCCTGATCATTCTCAACGCGATTTGTTTGCATCGATTGAAAAAGGAGAATTCCCAAAATGGACTTTAAAAGTTCAGATTATGCCTTTTGATGATGCTAAAACCTATCACTTAAATCCATTCGATTTAACAAAGGTTTGGCCACATGGCGATTACCCTTTAATTGAGGTTGGCGAATTAGAATTAAATGAAAATCCTGATAATTACTTTGCGCATGTAGAACAGGCTGCCTTTGCTCCTGCTCATGTGGTTGATGGAATTTATTACTCGCCTGATAAAATGCTGCAAGGAAGAATTCTTTCTTATCCAGATGCACAACGATATCGATTAGGTGGGAATTATGAGCAGATTCCAGTTAATCGTTGTCCGTTTATGACTAATAATTATCAACGTGATGGGTTAATGACTGTTAATGGAAATGGTGGTTCTAATCCAAATTATTTCCCTAATAGTTTTGATGATATTGAAGTTGATGAAAGCTACAAACAACCAGCTTGGCCTTTAGAATCTTTAATGGCTGATCAATATGATCGAAATGCCGAAGGAGAAAACGATCATTATACGCAACCCGGAAACCTTTTCCGTTTAATGGATCCCGAAGCTAAAAAGAATACAATTGCAAACATTGTTGGCGCAATGGGTGGTATAAATGGAGCTAAAAAAGATGAAATTATTAATCGCCAACTTTGCCATTGGTTTAGAGCCGATATGAGTTTAGGACTTGGAATTGCGAAAGGATTAGATTTAAATTTAGATAAAGCAATGGAAGGCATGGTCCATGCAGACCCCACATACAAAGGTACAAACGAATAAAAAATATCCTATTGTTATTAATATGAGCCTTGAAATAAAAAATCAAGGCTCTTTTTTTGTCTTAAAAAACTACCTTTGCGCTAAACAACATCATTTATCCATGCGTCAAGCGATTTTAGCTTTTATAGATTTTTTTTATCCACCTTTTAAAAAGTTTATATCGCCTCACAATTTTAGATATTTAGCAACTGGAGGAGGAACTTTATTATTAGGAATCTTAAGCTATTATTTTGCCTATTTTTTCATTTTTAAAACAGAAGAGGTAAATTTTGGAATAATTGTTTTACAAAGAGAAACCGCATCATTATTGGTAGATTATTGTATTGCAATTCCAACAAGTTTCCTACTAAACAAGTATGTAATATTTACCCACAGCGAACTAAAAGGAAGGGTTCAATTTTTTCGTTTTTTAAACCTTCAATTCATTAATATACTTGCTAACTATGTTTTATTAAAATTTTTGTTAGAACTTTTAAGAGATTATCCCACTTTGGCAATGCTCTCAAGAATAGTTGTATCAGTTTTAATGGCACTTTTCAGTTACTTGTATCAGCATTATTTTACGTTCAGCGTTAAAAAGGTTGGAGGCAAAAAAGAAGTTAAAAAGCATTAATTTTTTTGAAAAGCAGGTTCAGTGGCATTTGGGTTTCTTCAGTCCCGCCCTCATTTCAAATCCTCGGTTTCGTTCCTCAACCTTTGGGTTTTCCATTTAGTCGGGTTTAGGTGGCTAAAATTTTACAACTATTTTCGGTTCATAGCAAACTGCCCAAATTTTGTATTTTACAGCACAAACATCTATTTAAACGGGATGGAAGCGATATCCTTTTGAGGTTTTTTTTTCCGAAAAAGATTTAGCAAAAAAGGGCATCTTACTTTAAAAACAGCAAAGACTTCGCTTTACAAGTGGTATCTGTTGTTTAAAGCACGATTTCCCAATCTTTCTACGACTTTTGCTTAACAGAAGTTCTAATTCGTCCCTTAGGAACGGCTGCTGGGTAACCAAACACATACCCATTAATTTCGTTCCTTCGGAACTTTTGAATATTAGCACTTTGCAACCCCAAATAGCAATAGGTAAACTGAATATTAAACGGGATAGAAGCGATATCCTTTTGAGGGTTTTTCTTCCGAAAAAGATTTAGCGAACAGCCCGATTTACTTTAAAACAATAAAGACTTTGCTTTACAAGTGGTATCGGTTGTTCAAAACACGACTGTCCAATCTTTCTATGACCTCTTACTTAACAGAAGCTCTAATTCGTCCCTTAGGGACGATTGCTGGGTAACCAAACAAATACCCATTAATTTCGTTCCTTCGGAACGTTTGAATATTAGCACTTTGCAACCCCAAATAGCAGTAGGTAATTTGAATATTAAACGGGATGGAAGCGATATCCTTTTGAGGATTTTTCTTCCGAAAAAGATTTAGCAAACAGCCCGACAGGATTTTCCGATGAAAAGCTGAAATAACCTTTTCAAATTTGCAAAAAACATATTCATTTAACCAACAGAACTTTATTTACGCCTGCTTGTTAATTTATATAACGCCTTTCTTGCTTAGATAAATTTAACCGCCTAACTTAGCCATCGACTAACTTTTTATAATACCTATGAGTGATTTTAATAATGCGCAGGTAGCGAAATTGCCCAGACATTTGAAGCAATTTATTGTAGCTCAGAATTACGAAAAATATACCCCGATTGATCAGGCGGTTTGGCGATATGTAATGCGACAAAATTACAGCTATCTTAAAAATGTTGCCTATTATCCATACATAAAAGGCTTGCAAAGAGCTGGTTTAAGCATTGAATATATTCCCGATTTGCAAACCATGAATGATAATTTAGGCAAAATTGGTTGGGGTGCAGTTACGGTAGATGGTTTTATTCCGCCTGCTGCATTTATGGAATACCAAGCATATCGTGTTTTGGTTATTGCTGCAGATATTAGGCAAATTAATCACATAGAATATACGCCTGCACCAGATATTATTCATGAAAGTGCTGGCCATGCACCAATAATTGCAGATACTGATTACAACAATTACCTCAGTTATTTCGGTTCAATTGGCGCAAAAGCAATGTTTTCTGCAAAAGATTTTGAGCTTTATGAAGCCATAAGAAAGCTTTCCATTTTAAAGGAAGCTGCCGATGCCAACGAAAGGGAAATTGCAAAAGCCGAAAAAGACTTAAAATACATTAGTGCCAATATGGGTGAGCCTTCTGAAATGGCTTTGCTCGGCCGATTACACTGGTGGACAGTAGAATACGGATTGATTGGAACACTGGAAAACCCTAAAATTTACGGTGCTGGATTACTCTCTTCTATTGGAGAAAGTGCAACCTGTATGCAAAGTGATGTAGAAAAGCTTTGGTATAATATTTACACGGTAAACTACCCTTACGATATTACGAAACCACAACCTCAGCTTTTTGTTACGGAAACTTTTCAAAATTTAATTGATGTTTTAGAAGCTTTTGCAGATACCATGGCTTTTAGAAAGGGTGGAACGGAGAGCATAATGAAGGCGATTGCCTGTAAAAATGTGGCAACAGCTGTTTATAGTTCTGGCCTTCAGGTTAGTGGTGTTTTTACCGACATTGGTATAGATGCAAAGGACGAAGTCACTTTTATAAAAACTACTGGCCTTTCTGCTTTGGCCTTTAATGGAAAACAACTCGATGGACATGGAAAAGATTATCATGCCGACGGTTTTTCATCTCCTGTTGGTCTTTTAAAGGATTCGGTTAAAGCGCTAGAAGATTTTGGGAAAGAAGATTTGAAAGCCTTGAACCTAACATTGGATTCTAAAACCGAACTTGTATTTGAGAGCGGAATAAAGGTTATTGGTGTAGTAAAAAACATTATAATTGAAAATGAAAAAGTTATTTTAATTGCTTTTAATGATTGTACGGTAACGGAAAGCAATGGCAATATTTTGTTTAAACCCGAATGGGGAGATTACGATATGGCCGTTGGCGAAAAAATTATTTCTGTTTATAATGGTGCTGCCGATAAGGATGCTTATGAGGAAATAACTTTGATTAGTGGAGAGAAAACACATCAAATTATTTATGATGAGAAAACATTGAAGCTTCATAGCTTATATAAATCGGTGAGAACGATTCGGGAAACTGCAGAAAGCTTGGAAAAATTACCGGAAATTTTTGCTGAACTCAAAACTAAATTCAGACAAGATTGGCTTTGTGCTTTAGAAATTCTTGAAATTGTATTTCATAAAAAACGGTTTCATCAATTGGAAAAGGAAATTTTAATTCATTTAGAAATTAAAGCAGGGAAAGAATTGGATCATACAAAGTTGATTAATGATGGTTTATATGTAATTAAAAATCCGGTGAGCCAATTGGTTATGGAAGATTAAATTTATTAACTTTACTTTATGACAACCATCACGGTACAAGTAGATAATGAACAAAATGCTGTTCTTTTAGAGAAAATGCTAAAGGCATTATCTTTTGTTGAAGATGTTGACATCAAAAAAACTAACGTTGAGATGGTAGAAGAACCAAAAGGCTCCTATACTAAGCTTAAGAAAATATTAGATACAACGGAAGGTAATAATTTGTTCACCGACATTAAAAATCCATCTGAATGGCAAAAAGATTTAAGAGATGAGTGGGAACGTAATCTTTGATACCAATATCATCATTTATCTCTCCAAAAAATTATTAGCCCCAGAGAAGGTATTTTTTGAAAATGCTAATTATTCCATTTCCGTAATTTCTAAAATGGAATTATTGGGATTTGCATTTAAAAATAAGGATGAAGAAAATTTTATTCTTGAACTTATCGACTCTTTATACGTTGTTCCATTAACGGAAGAAATTGTTGATGCAACGATAAAATTAAGAAAATTAAATAAAATCAAATTGCCTGATGCCATCGTCTATGCTACGGCACAAGTGGTTAACGGAAAATTAATTACAAACAACATAGCCGATTTTTATAAAATAATTAGCAATGTCGAACTTATAAATCCATTATAAGGATTAAAAATTACTGAATAAAATAATGAACATTATAATTACCGGCGCAAGTAGTGGAATAGGTTTTGAAACTGCGTTAGAATTTAGCTTACAAAACGATAATAAAATCGTTGCAATTGCCCGTTCAGCTGATAAACTTCGTAAACTTTTAGAAATTGCAAAAGGCATAAACCCTGATTGTACGCTTTTACCTGTAGAATTTGATCTAGTAAATGATGATTATGCAGCATTGATTCCTTTTTTGAAAGAGCGTTTGGGTACCATAGATATTTTGATCAACAATGCGGGCTCTTTAATTAACAAACCGTTTTTAGAAACTACTGAAAATGATTTAGGCGAAATGTTGCAAAGCAATGTGATTTCTCATTTTAAGATGATTCAAAATACTTTGCCATTAATGCAAGCGGGAAGCCATATTGTGAACATTGGCAGTATGGGTGGCTTTCAAGGTAGCGTTAAATTCCCTGGTTTAGTTGCATATTCAGCAAGTAAAGCTGCATTACACACCTTAACAGAATGCTTGGCTTTTGAATTGGCTGACACAGGAATTAAAATTAATTGCTTAGCCTTAGGTTCTGCTCAAACTGAAATGTTGGAGGCTGCATTTCCCGGTTATCAAAGTCCGATTATGGCTTTTGAAATGGGAAAATATATTGCTGATTTTGCTAAAACAGGCAGTAAATTTTTTAACGGCAAAATCTTACCAGTTGCAGTAACCACTCCATAGTCGGATTTTATTTATGGATTATCAATAAATTATTCTTTACTTAGAATATTGATCATCAATAAATTAAAAAAATCAGAACTATGGAACCCCAAAACCCCTTCAATCCAAACCCAAATCCTAAACCAACAGACGATGGTAAAACTGCTTCAATTGTAAGTTACTTTTGGTTTATCGGTTGGCTAATTGCCTACTTTGCAATGTACAAAGACAATAAAACTGATCTGAGTAGATACCAATTAAGACAAACATTATTGTTCCACATTGTGGTAACCGTAATTAGTTGGGGTTTAAGCTTTATTTTCGGGCTCATAGTTGTTTCCACTGGCTTTTATGCGATTTTCTATTTGGTAAATCTGGTTCAATTGGCATTACTAATTGTTTGGATTATCGGTTTGATTGGCGCAATCAACGGTGAGAAAAAACCAATTCCATTAGTTGGAGAAAAAGCACAAACCTTATTCCCAGGCATTTAAACGTGCTTTAAATACTAAAAAAATTTAAATTTCTTAATCTAAAATATTTTTTATTACTTCGCATCAGTTTCCCTATTTTAAAATCCACCAAAAACTAAATTTTAATATATGGAAACAAACAAAAACATCACAACAACTGACAATGGCAAAACTGCCGGAATTGTAAGTTACTTCACAATTATTGGCTGGTTAATTGCATATTTCGCTATGCACAAGGACAATAAAACAGAGCTTGGAAGTTATCAATTAAAGCAATCTCTTTTGATTAACATTATATATATAATCGCAGGAATTGCAGGAAACATAATTCTCTTTATTATTCCATCAGTTGCTCTAAGCTATGTATTTAGTGTGTTATACCTAGCACTGTTTATCGTTTGGATTATTGGTTTGATTGGCGCAATTAATGGGCAAAAAAAGCCAATGCCATTAATAGGTGAAAAAGCCCAAACCATGTTCCCAAACATTTAAGAAATAATTTTACATTTTTTTTATGCCTCAGCTCTAAGTTGGGGCATTTTTGTTTAAGCTCATTACAAGTCTTTAATGGAGTTTAATTATTTTTTATATATTTGGAATTCCCATATGAAGAAAGCATTAGTAATATTTTCATTTTTCATTTTATTTGCAAGCACAGGAAAAGCACAAACAATTCTTCCTGCTCAATACCAAGAACTGGTAAAAAAACTGACTGCAAATTTGCCTAAAACAGCAAATTTAACTCAAAAAGAGTCAACTACAAACTCTACTAGCCTTATCGATTTTGCCAAAAGTATGTTAGGAATCCCCTATCGTTACGCAACTAGCAATCCAAAAGTTGGCTTTGATTGTTCGGGTTTTGTGAGTTACGTATTTAGCAATTTTGGTTTCAAAGTTCCTCGTTCTTCAGTAGAATTTAGCTCGACTGGTAAGGAAACTAATTTAGAAAATGCAAAAGTTGGCGACGTTTTAATCTTTACGGGAACAAACCCACGAGTAAGAAAAATTGGCCACGTTGGGATTATTTATTCGATTGACAGTGATGGCATTAAGTTTATCCACTCCACTTCTGGCAAGGCTCATGGCGTAACTATAACCGATTTTAACGACTATTATAAAAGTCGCTTTATGAAGATTGTAACGATACTTTAACCGCTACTTTTTGTACTTCCACATTCTGGTTTTTCCTTCTGCGAGCCAGTCTATTGATGTTTCTAATCGCTTTAACTTTGTTGCTTCAGTTTTGGCCTCTTCTAACCAAAAAACATATTCCTTTTTATTCGAAACGCTAAAATTTTGAAAAGTAGCCATTGCTTCAGGGTCTTGTTTTAATGCATCCAAAAAATATTCTGGCACAACAAATTCTTTAGTTTCTTTATTTTTTTCTTCGCTGGCAACTTAATTCCCCTTTCATTTAGCTCAATAGCTTGTTGAATGTAGGCGATTAAAATTTCATCAGGAGGAAGATCTTTAAAAGATTTAATTTTGCCCAACCAACCCATTGATTCATTACGCTCTTTAAAAATTTTAAATTCGTCATCCATTAAAGATGCTTTCCAGAAACCAAAAGCACAATGATTTTTAAACGCAGCCATGTGGCAAACTGTACCCTTAAAATCGAAGAAAGGCATACTCCATTTAATTTTTTCTTCAATTCTGGCATCTGCCCGATGGACCAAATTTCTTAAATGTTCTAAAATTGGAATTGCAAATTCGGCAGAATTTGCAATGTATTGATCTACTCCAACTATGGTGTGCATAAAAACAGATTTAGTTATCCTAAATTTAAAGCAAAACAACTTTTAAAGCAAGCTCAACTTTTCCATCTTTAAGCATGCTTTTGGCCAATTCATGAAGTTCTCTTTCTCTATTGGTTGCATCACCAATGGTTGCATCCAATACTTCTTTAACTTCTGCCAACTGATTAACTAAATCAATTTCTTCTTCATTTGGTAAAAGCTCTACATTTCCCAGCATCCCCAAATCATTCCCTGTTAATACTTTCGAATATCGAACAGCATATGGCAACCGATCTACACCAATTCCTAATTTTGCTAGTGGCTTTGCAACTTTAAATAAATTATTTTCAGTTACTCTGCAATACCAATCTCCACCCAAACGAGCAACCAAATCAATTTTCTTTTGATCAATTTTTCCTTGTTCGTCTAAAACATCTTCATTAATGTGAATAAGCTTTATTTCTGCCAAGATAAGGTTTCCTGCGCCGTGATTATCGCCCAAAGAAATTACATCGTTAATAACACATTCAAACTGGAACTGGCGCCTCTGCTACTCTTGGTGGAGCAACTAAATCAGACTTTAACATCGTAAAACCAGCCTTTTCAAATTCGTTTATACCTTTTGCATATTCTGTACTTGCCAAGCTCATTTGTTGCACCATATCGTAATTAACAATATTGATTACACATTCTTTAACTTGCAAAACGTTTTCCAAAGTATGCTTTGTTGTATTGTCTCGCACACGCCTTGCAGGAGAAAAAATGCAAATTGGCGGTTTAGTGCTAAACATATTGAAGAAACTGAATGGACTTAAATTAATATTGCCATCATTATCTATCGTAGAGGCAAAACAGATAGGCCTTGGCGCAATTGCATATTGTAAATAATCCTGTAATTGAACGGGAGATAAATCCTCAGTTTTTAGAGTCAACATTTTAACTTAAATTTTCGATTGAATTATCCTGAATTTTGTAGAATAGAAAAACTGCAGTCATTGCACCGATTAATGCGGTTAACATATCAGATTGCGTATCCCATATATAGCCTTGAGTACCTAAAAAGGCATCGCCTGATTCTCCACTATTTACAGAAACAAACCATTCGACTAACTCATAAAATGCGCTAATAGCTAAAGCAATTGAAATAATTATAAAACTTAACCACTTTTTCCCGTTTACGACATTTTTTCGGACAAATATCTCTCTGATGATTAATGCTGGCCCAAAGCCTTGAATAAAATGTCCAACCTTATCGTAATTGTTTCTCGATTGATGGAAAGTTTCTTTTATCCAATTAAATAATGGAACTTCAGCATAAGTGTAATGCCCACCAATAATCAGCACTAAACAGTGGATAAAGATTACGGTGTAAGTGAAGTTGCTAAACTTAAATTTATTGTACGTTAGTAAAAGTACTAAGACACCGATAAATGCAGGTATACATTCTAAAAACCAGGTAAAGGTTTCTTTACAGCCGATAAATGATATAACTGAAAAAATCAAGAAAGCAATTAACAGGCCGAGATGGGACTTCATATTAAGATTTCTTCAATGCTAAAATCGAAAAATCTGTATCCGCCTTTTTAATTGTATTACTTAAAGCACCCAATCCTGTGATTTCCATTTCTACCACATCTCCAGGTTGCAACCACTGCACTTTATAATCTGGATTATTGAGAAGACCTGTTCCGTTTAACTCTAAGAAACAGCCTGTACCTACTGTACCTGAACCAATTACATCGCCAGGCAAAATATCTACACCGTAAGCGCAACGCTCTATAATTTCGGCAAAGGTCCAATCCATATCAGCCGTATTACCCTTAGAAACTTCTATTCCATTAACGCGGCAGGTCATTTTTAAATCGTAAGCATTACCTACATGACCATCTTTCGCAGGAACTTTATATTGTTGCAATTCATCTGGCGTAACCAACCACGGACCAATAACTGTCGAAAAATCTTTCCCCTTTGCAGGACCGAGATTCAAAATCATTTCTTCCATTTGGAGGGTGCGGGCACTCATATCGTTCATTACCATAAAACCAGCAATGTATTCATCGGCTTCCGAAGCTTTAATGTTTCTTCCTTTTTTACCAATTACGACTGCGATTTCCAATTCAAAATCCAATTTTTCAAAATGATCTGGCATGCACTCAATTTCACCTGGGCCTTGAATGGCATTATGATTGGTAAAATAAAAAATTGGGTATTGATCAAACTCCGCAATCATATCAACCTTTCTGTTGCGACGAGCGGCTGCAACATGTTGCCTAAAAGCATAACCATCTCTACAGCTTGTTGGGTGTGGAACGGGTGCTAAAACCTCATAAAAAATCTCTTCCTTAGCTTCTAAACTTCCTTCTTTTATCTGATCATCTATCTTTTTAGCTCGCTCAATTAAAACGTCAGCTCCCTCTAAAAATTCCTTCATATTATCAGGAATCAACTTATCACAACTGTTTAGATTATAAATATGACCATTAACAAATATACCCAAGTGCTCTCTATCTTCGGTTTTATAGGATACTAATTTCATATAGATTTGGTTAAAATACGGCGTAAAGCTAGTAATTTTGAAATACGATTTAAAAGGTATAAGCTTTTATTTTATCTGAGTATATTTCTGCAGATTTTCCTTTATCAAGGGGAAATCCTTTGCCTCTAACTTTTTGTAGTATTTTTTATTGGCTAATAATTGGCCGACCAGTAATCCCCCAGATACCCCTATTGGCGCACCAACAAGAAGAATAACAGCAGATTCTAGGGCATTATTGTTACTTGCAGACCATACCACAAAAGCTAAGCCACCAACGATCATTAATGGCCCAATAACACCTTTTCTAGAAATGTAAAGTGCACTAATGTTTTCTGCTTTAAGTTTAACGGTATCACGGTTAAATTTAATAATTGTCAATCCATCATCTGCGGCCATATAAAAATTACCACGACTAACTTTACCACTTTTTTCTACAATCTTGATTTTATACTTAGCTCTATTTTGTGCTATACAAGTAAAACAGATACTTAAACTGAGTAAAAACGTTAAAAATATTTTCATAAATAATTACAATAGGTTTGGTATTAAAGATAATTAAAATTTAAACTTATCAATAAAATACTTACTTTAGTGGCGTTATAACCATGATCTTAAAAGCATTACATATCAATTTAGTTAACGATGCAATCGCTGCTCGTCGCTACAAGATGCTGTCCAAGCTGATCATGGCTCAATATTCTCTATAATTTCTTGCCTTTTCTTTTTAATTGAAACGCCTTGCCGTTTTGATTGTTTATTCTTTAGAATTTTCTAACCGTAATTAAAATATGTTATGCCTATTTATCACAAATTAGGGCAAATACCTGCAAAACGTCATACAGTTTTCCGCAAACCTGATGGTAAGCTTTATGCCGAAGAATTGGTATCAACCGAAGGATTTTCCAGTTTATACTCGCTGGTTTATCATTGCCATCCGCCAACCATTGTAAAACATTTGGGCGAACCTTATAGTGTAGAGCCCATAATTGCAAGAGAAAAACATTTAAAACATACCAGTTTAATTGGTTTTAAAATTAAACCAGAAGATGATTTTCTAAAAAGTCGTAAACCCGTTTTGGTTAATAGCGATTTGCATATTATTTTGGCTGCGCCAAAAAAATCAATGACTGATTATTTTTATAAAAATAGTCAGGCAGATGAAATGATCTTCATTCACGAAGGTTCTGGCAAGTTAAAAACTGGCTTCGGAGAAATTAAATTTTCTTATGGCGATTACTTGATTATCCCCAGAGGAACGATTTATCAAATAGAATTTGATACTGAAGATAATCGGCATTTTATTGTAGAAAGTTTTAGTCCGCTAAGACCACCAAAGAGATATTTGAATCAGTATGGTCAGTTAATGGAACATTCTCCATATTGCGAACGTGATTTACGTTTGCCTGAAAATCTGCAAACGCATGATGAATATGGTGATTTTAAAGTTTTAATTAAAAAGCAGGGATTAATTTACCCATACACCTACGGAACACATCCTTTTGATTATGTTGGTTGGGACGGCTACCATTATCCATACGCATTTTCAATTCACGATTTTGAGCCAATAACTGGTCGCTTACATCAGCCACCACCGGTACACCAAACTTTTGAAGGACATAACTTTGTGGTTTGTTCATTTGTTCCCCGCAAATACGACTATCATCCAGATTCTATCCCAGCGCCCTATAATCACAGTAATGTAGATAGTGATGAGGTTTTATATTATGTTGACGGAGATTTTATGAGTCGCAAAAGTGTGGTTAAAGGACAAATTACACTTCACCCAGGGGGAATACCGCATGGCCCACATCCTGGTACGGTAGAAAAATCTATCGGAAAGGAAAAAACAGATGAACTGGCTGTGATGATTGATCCATTTAAACCCTTAATGCTTACGCAGGATGCTTTGGATATTGAGGATGAAAATTATCATAAAAGCTGGCAGATTAACATAGAGTAAAATAAGATAATAGGATTTAACAAGAAAGTTGTTAACCAAAGTAAACTAAACATTGGTTAACCTAAAACAACACTAAAATGGAAACATTAACATTCGCAGAAAAGATATCAAAGGCACAAGATTTTCTGCCAATTAACGGAACCGATTATATAGAATTTTATGTAGGCAACGCTAAGCAAGCTGCACATTATTATAAAACAGCATTTGGCTTTCAAAGTTTGGCTTATGCCGGACCAGAAACTGGAGTTAGAGATAGAGCTTCTTACGTATTGCAACAAGGAAAAATAAGATTGATTTTAACCACAGCACTAAAGTCAGACCATCCCATTACAGAGCACGTAAAAAAACACGGCGATGGTGTAAAGGTTTTAGCTCTTTGGGTTGATGATGCTTATAGCGCTTACGAAGAAACCACCAAACGTGGGGCAAAATCTTACATGGAGCCAAAAACCTTAACAGATGAACATGGTGAGGTTAAAATGAGTGGGATTTACACTTATGGCGAAACCATTCACATGTTTATCGAGCGAAAAAATTATACTGGAACTTTTATGCCCGGATATAGAGCTCTAGAAAGTGATTACAACCCTGCCGATGCAGGCCTTCTATACATCGATCACTGCGTGGGCAACGTGGGTTGGAACCGCATGAATGATGCAGTAAAATGGTACGAGGATGTAATGGGTTTTGTTAATATTCTTTCATTTGATGATAAACAGATCAATACCGAATATTCTGCTTTGATGAGTAAGGTGATGAGCAATGGAAATGGCTTTTCGAAATTCCCGATTAATGAACCTGCCGAGGGTAAAAAGAAATCGCAGATTGAAGAATATCTTGAATATTACGAGGGTGAAGGTGTTCAGCATATTGCAGTTGCCACTAAAGATATTGTAGCCACAGTAAAGGAACTTAAATCTCGTGGAGTAGAGTTTTTAAGCGCACCACCCGAAGCTTATTACGATATGATGCCTCAGCGTGTAGGAAAAATTGATGAAGAGATTTCTTTACTGGAAAGCTTGGGCATTTTAGTTGATTGCGATGAAGAAGGTTATTTGCTTCAAATATTTACCAAACCTGTAGAAGATAGACCAACTCTGTTTTTTGAAATTATTCAACGGAAAGGTGCTCAAAGTTTCGGTGCAGGGAACTTTAAAGCCTTGTTTGAATCCTTAGAGCGTGAACAAGAATTAAGGGGAAATTTGTAAATAAGATTTGTTACGAAAAAGGAAACCACCCCCATACCCCTCCTTGAAAGTAAGGAGGGGAGCTGGACATTGCATATTGAAATTGTTAAAGCATTATTTAAACGGCTTGTTTAAAACCACTTACAATAAAAAATTAAACATGAAATTTCCCTCAGCACTTACAATTCCCCTCCTATTTTATGAGGGGTGAAGGGGTGGTAAATGTTAGGCGGGTAGAAAGACTTTATAACACCTCCCCTAAATGTTTGTAATTCGATTTTATGGTATCGAAAACTTCGCTCATTTTACCACCCAGCATTAATTTGGTCATAGATTCTGTCATCCCTTTAATTTGAGCCCATTCTATTTTTGGAGGCATTGCTAAGGCATTTGGATTGGTCATAATGTTTAACAAAATAGGTCCATTTTCAGCAAAGGCATTAGCAATTGCACTTTCTACCTCTTCTGGTTTTGAAACTGTAAGGCCTTTAAATCCCATGGCTTGAGCCACCAATGCAAAATCAGGGTTAATCATATCGGTTTCATTATCGGGCAAACCATCAACCTCCATTTCCAATTTTACCATACCTAAAGCTCTATTGTTAAAAACGATAAGCTTTATCGGTAAATTATATTGTTTAATGGTAGCCAAATCGCCTAAAAGCATAGATAAACCTCCATCTCCACAAAGTGCGATTACCTGTTTTTCTGGATGGGCCAAAGCCGCACCAATTGCCATCGGCATTGCATTGGCCATGGAACCATGATTAAATGATCCCAGCATTTTGCGCTCTCCAGTTCCATCAATAAAACGAGCTCCCCAAACACAGCACATGCCTGTATCAACGGTAAAGATTGCATCTCTATTAGCCAATCGATTTATGGTATCAGCAACAAATTCTGGCTGGATTTTATTTTCCGATCCCTGATCTTCAATATAAACCTGCTGATTTTCTTTCACTTTTTTATAAAATTCCAACTGAGATTTGAGGAAGTGATCATCTACCTTTTGATCCAATAAAGGCAAAAGTGCTTTAATCGAATCGGCCACATCGCCACAAAGACCCATCGTCAGTTTTGCTCTTCTGCCCAAACGCTCCGGACTTTCATCAATCTGAATGATTTTATTTTTTTCAGGCATAAAGTTCACATATGGAAAATCGGTGCCCAAAAGCACAACAACATCAGCCTCATGCATGGCATGATATCCTGATGGCTGACCCAGTAAACCTGTCATTCCAACCTCATATGGGTTATCATATTGAATACCCATTTTTCCTCTGAAAGAAAAACCTACAGGAGCATTTAATTTAGCTGCAAGCTCAACTACTTCATCGTGCGCATCAACAGCACCAATTCCGCAATAAAGCATTATTTTCTTTTCACGATTTAGCAAAGCAGATAATGCTGTCAATTCATAATCAGAAGGACGGATTACTGGCTTGTTTCTAAAGAGTTGCATAGAAGTTACACTTTCTACAGCGTCCAATTGGGCAACATCACCAGGCAAACCAAACACAGCAACTCCCTTTTTGTGGATGGCATGCTGAATAGCCGTTTGAAACATTCTCGGAACCTGTTCTGCAGTAGTCGCAATTTGATTGTAGTAACTACAATCATCGAAAAGTTTTATAGTATTGGTTTCCTGGAAAAAATCCATTCCAAACTCGCCTGTTGGTATGGTAGAAGCGATTGCAATAACCGGAACATGAGATCGGTGCGCATCATATAAACCGTTAATTAAATGAACATGACCTGGGCCACAGCTTCCCGCGCAACAAGCAATTCCATCTAGCTCAGCTTCCGCTGCAGCTGCAAAGGCTCCAACTTCTTCATTCCGAACGTGAATCCACTTTATTTTTCCATTTCGCCTAACCGCATCATTAAAATAATTGAGGCTATCGCCTGTAACAGCATAAATTCTTTTTACACCAACTTCAATTAGCATTTCTACCAATTGTTCTGCAACATTTTTACTCATGGAAATTTTGTTTAAATAATTAATCATAAAGATCAATTACTTTAATAATACAATGAATGGCCTAATTGTTTTATCCATCGTAAAAGTATTCCGTCATCAAAATGTAGGGTGAAGTTTTCTTCACTAAAACTTCATAAATGAAACGCACCTTTGAAATAACAAAACACAAGAAGCGATTTCCGTTTTGTTAAATTCTAAAAACTCATAATTAGTTTTTTAGTTTTCCGGTTACCCTTATCTGATACCTCATGTATTGCAAAATACATGAGGTTTTTTTTATCTTCACGCATTGTAATAGCAAATAACAAACTTTCTCCACTAAAAATTCGTTTACTAATTATGACAAGAATAAATTTTAGCTTAAGAGTTCTTATTGTAATTGTTGTGGCCTTTTCTTGCTTCGGCTTTAATTGTAAAACTGAAAATGTAGGATCTAAGCCGGTAATTTCTGAAAAAGATTTTAATTCTTGCTTCCCTCTACGGAATAAGTTTTATACCTATTCAGCTTTTTCCAAAGCAGTTTCGGAAATGTCTTTCATTAAAATAAAAATTGAAAAGCGTGGAGACTGGATTTACAAAATCACTCGGACGGATAAAAGAACCAATAAAGCAACAACCGTTAGGCAAGATAAAGATTGGAATGAAACTTGGGCAAAGACAAAACCCTACACCACTTTAGACATAGATTATGGCAGTTTTTGCACTAATGAAAACCCAACAATTAATAAAAAGGAATTGGCCGCATTGTTCGCACACATGGCTCATGAAACCCGAAACGGTGTAAATAACAAATTTGATGATGGTTTAATGTTGATTACAGAATCCAATAAAAATGCAGATTACATTACTCAAAATGTAGTTTATCCTGCTACAGTTGGAAAGAAATATTTTGGCCGCGGACCTTTGCAACTGAGTTATAACGGCAATTATGGTTTTGCTTCTGATTGTATTTTTGGCAATAAAAAAACACTATTGAATAATCCGGATTTGGTTAGTTCTAATGCAGTACTAGCATTCGAAACTGCTATTTATTTTTGGATGACACCACAAAGCTTAAAACCTTCTGCTCACGATGTAATTACTGGAAAATGGATTCCGACATCTAGCGATGCTCAAAAAAATTATAAATCGGGCTTTGGAATGACAATCAATATTATAAACGGAAAACTAGAATGCAATAATGGCGATAACAACACTGCAATGAAAGATAGGATTGGTTTCTACCAATATTTTTTGAAAAAATTCAACATAAACGACGCCAATTGTGCATGTTCCTGCGGACAAATGGCGCCATTTGCTGAATAAATTATTCGGTACTTTCTTTTAGCATTTGATACAAATCAGTAGCTTCTCCATCGAATTTTGTTCCGTTTACATAGAATGATGGAGTTCCGTTTACACCACTACGGATTCCACTTTCAAAATCGTTTTCTACTTTTTCTTTTGTAGAGTCTAATTCTGAATCGGATTTAAATTTTTCTAAATCTAAGCCAATAGTTTCAGCAAGTTCTTCGAATAAATCATCAGCCAAGCGATATTGATTTTCATAAAGCGCATCGTGCATTTCCCAAAACTTGCCTTGTAAACCTGCAGACTCTGCAGAAAGCGCCGCCCTAAAAGCAAATTCATGAGATTCTTGCAAAGGGAAATTTCTAAAAACAAATTTAATCTGATCGCCAAATGTTTCTTCTATCTCTTTCAAAATTGGATAAGCGTTTCCACAATATGGACACTGGTAATCTCCAAATTCAACAATCTCTATTGATGCCGAGTTGCCACCTTGAACATGATCTATTTCGGATACTGTTGGTTTTAATGTGCTCATATAAATAGGATTATTTTTTACTAAGTTCTTCTAATGCGTCTAAAATTCCATCTGCCCCAGGGTTAACCGCTGTTGGCGATAAATAACTCCACGCAATTTTCCCTTCTTTGTCAATTACAAAAAGGGCTCTTTTGCTTTCACCAACCTCATCATCATAAACACCATAAGTTTTAGATACTTTTCCTTTAGGTTCAAAATCTGCCAATAAAGGGAAATGAAGTTTTCTATCTTGTTCAAAAGCCAAGTGGCACCAAACACTATCAACAGAAATACCAAAAATCTGCGCATCATATTTACCAAAATACTTCAGCATTTCGTTATAAAGTGCCATTTGATCGCTACAAACAGGACTCCAATCTGCAGGATAGAAAGCGAGAATTACATTTTTACCTTTAAAATCTTTAAGTTTTATTTTTTGGTCTGGAGTTGCATTCAATTCAAAATCTGGTGCTGTTGCGCCCTTTTCTAACATATTGTGGAGTTTAAAAATGAAATCTTTTTTATCTAACAACGCGTAATGCGAGTTGTTTGTCATAGGTTAATCAAACAAGATTCTCTAACCTAATTTTTGTCTTTTAATTAAGTAAGCTTGCAGAATTGGATAAAAACCTTCGTTAATATCCGCGTCAATTAAATCAATTTTATATTGTGCACATTTTAAAGCAATTTGCTGTCGGTAATTAGAAACAGCTTTTATATAATTTTCTTTAACTTGATTGGTATGTACTTTTATGGTTTCGCCAGTTTCCATATCGATAAACTGATAAGGTCGGTTTTCATAATTAAATTCTACCTCTTTCGATTGATCAACAACATTGAAAACCACCACCTCGTGCTTATTAAACTTTAAATGTTGCAGGGCATCAAAAAGTTCATCTGTTTTTTCAGAGCTCGTTTGCGTATTGAATAAATCGCTAAAAATTACAACTAAAGATCGCTTGTGAATCAGCTCGGCCACTTGATGCAAGGCTTCACTTAAATTGGTTTTGGCATTTACCTTTGGCTTTTGAAGCAGCTCATCTAGTTGTGTAAATAAATATTTTTGGTGAACGGTGGTAGATTTAGCGGGCGAATTCAATAAAATTTCATCGGTAAACAAACTCAATCCGAAAGCATCGCGTTGCTTTTTCAAAAGATACATCAAAGAAGCCGTGGCCTGGATAGAAAAGGAAAGTTTATTATTTTTTGGTTCAGGGAAATA
The DNA here is from genome assembly GCF_014306625.1 of Pedobacter fastidiosus. Taxonomy (GTDB): domain Bacteria; phylum Bacteroidota; class Bacteroidia; order Sphingobacteriales; family Sphingobacteriaceae; genus Pedobacter; species Pedobacter fastidiosus. The sequence goes on along the minus strand of NZ_JACRYL010000004.1, from coordinate 35,092 downwards.
CATCGATGAGGAAACATCAATTACAAATTGACACCTTAAATTGGTTTCTTCTTCAAATCTTTTGCTGTAAAGTTTATCGGTTTTTGCGTATAATTTCCAATCGATATTTTTTACGTTATCGCCAATATTATATTGTCGATGTTCAGCAAATTCTACCGAAAACCCATGAAAGGGGCTTTTATGCAACCCAGTAATAAAACCTTCTACAACTTGTTGCGCAAGTAATTCTAAGTTACCGTAACTCGTTTCATTTTCGTAGTTCACCACCTGCATATGGTAAAGCTAACAAAAAGATTCTAGTAAATAAGTGGATGGAAGAAGCATTTTAAATAAATTTTATTGCGCATTATTTGGAAAGCAATGGCAGAGAAATTAGGCTAAAGCAGTCCCGCCCACGCTTCTGCCGATGAAAAATCGGCATCTCGCTAGGGTCGGGTTTAGGTGGCCAGTACACTGATTCTATTCACGTTACTCAAGCTAGAAACCTCGTAGGTTTTAGAAACTGCGAGACTTGGATTTGAAATGCAGATTGCAATCAAACGTTCCGAAGGAACGAAAATATTTCTAATACAGCATGATGTTACCCAGCAAACGTCCCGATGGGACGTACTGTAATAACAATTAGCTTAGCCAATATCTCATCGCGACTTTTGATGGGGGTAGAAAAAAAAGACATAAATTCAGTTACCTTCCGTAGTAACGTTTGAAATATAAGTAACGTCCAATTTTTGCAAACCAAAAATAGAGCATAAAAAACCTAAGAGGCTTGGATTTGAAAGCAAACTGCGATCAAACATTCCGAAGGAACGAAAATATTTCTAATATAGCATGGTGTTACCCAGCAAACGTCCCGATGGGACGTACTGCAATAGTAATTAGCTTAGCCCATGCCCCATTGGAACATTTGATGGGTAGAAAAAAACGTTTAGGTTCATTTACGTTCCGTAGGAACGTTTGATATATAAACAACACAGGATTCTGCACCAAAAGTTAGTCGTAGAAACCTCGCATGTTTTAAGGGCCTGTGAGATTTGGATTTGAAATGCAAGCTGCGATCAAACGTTCCGAAGGAACGGAAATATTTCTAACATAGCATGTTACCCAGCAAGCGCCACCATGGGAAGTACTGTAATAATAGTTAGATTACCGCATGTCCCATCGGGACATTTGATGGGTAGAAAAAAAACGTTTAGGTTCATTTACGTTCCGTAGGAACGTTTGATATATAAACAACACAGGATTCTGCACCAAAAGTTAGTCGTAGAAACCTCGCATGTTTTAAGAGCCTGTGAGATTTGGATTTGAAATTCAAGCTGCGATCAAACGTTCCGAAGGAACGGAAATATTTCTAACATAGCATGTTACCCAGCAAGCGCCACCATGGGAAGTACTGTAATAATAGTTAGATTACCGCATGTCCAATCGGGACATTTGATGGGTAGAAAAAAAACGTTTAAGTTGATTTACGTTCCGTAGGAACATTTGAAATACAAGCAACGTCCAATTCGAGACCAAAAATTAGTCGTAAAAAAGCCTCGCAGGTTTTAAAAACCTGCGAGGCTTGGATTTTACCAACAAAATTTATTTTTTAGCAATCTTGAAAAGCTTGCCATTATCTGTAACAGAGTAAAGTGCTCCATCTTTTTCTACCATATCACGGAAACGTTCGCCCTTACCTTCTAGTAGTCTTTCTTCGCCAACAACCGTGTTGTTTTTAATTACTAAGCGAATGATGTGCGAACCGCCCAAACCGCCAACAAACAAATTGCCTTTCCATTCTGGAATGCTATTGCTATTGTAGAAAGCAATACAACCTGGAGATATACTTGGATTCCAAAAATAAACAGGTTGCTCCATTCCTTCCTTTTGCTGAATGCCATCTCCAACTTTTTTACCGCTATATTCAGTTCCGTAAGTTATAATTGGCCAACCGTAGTTTCTACCTGGTTTAATTATATTAACCTCATCACCCCCTTTTGGCCCAAATTCAGCCTCCCATAAGTCGCCAGTTTGTGGGTTTATTGCTAAGCCATCGGGATTGCGTAATCCGTAAGCATAAATTTCTGGTCTAGCATCGACATTCTTAGCGAAAGGTCCGTTTGCTACAGCTTTTCCATCTGTTGTAAGGTGAAGAATTTTGCCCAGCGAAGAATTTAAATATTGTGCTTGGATTCGGATATCGCCACCAGAACGTTCGCCAGTACTTACGAATAAATCGCCATTTTTATCAAAAACGATTCTTGAACCATATTGCAATTTGCCTCCATAAGACGGTGTTGCACGATAAATTATAGTTTGATTATCTATTTTAGTTTCATCAATAGAAAGTTTTCCTTTTGCAATGGCGAGTAAAACACCTTTATCTTGAGGTTCTGAATAAGCCCAATAAACCATTCTGTTTTTAGCAAAATTTGGGTCTATAGTTACATCCAACAATCCACCTTGTCCAGAATCATCAACTTTTGGCAAGCCAGTTATTGTTTTGCTTAATTTCCCAGTAGCGGTTAAAACAACCATTGTACCGCCTTTTTGTGTGATTAAAAATCCTCCCGTGGGAAGCACAGAAATTGCCCAAGGACGATCTAATTTTTCGTTTAGTATAGAAATTTCTAATGAAGTATTTGTTTTTACACCAGCAATTCGAGTTTGCCCCTCGAAAGCGGGTTTATAATCAGCAGAAGGTTGATTGGTTTCTACAGGATTTTGGGCTGAAACAGAAGCAATGTTTAGAACGCTCAGCGAAAAACCTGCCAATATCAACCCTAATGTTTTGTTAGTTAATAGGTTTATAGACATGATTAGGAATTTTTAATAAAGAAACAAAAATATTTTTGCAATAAAAAACCCGAATCCTGTAAACAGACTCGGGTTTTAAATATGTTACAAGCCAATTGGCTTTGCTGTTCTAATTAAGTTTGGTTAAGCTAATTGCTTATTTAATTTTTCAGCTAATACTGATTTTGGAACTGCACCAACTTGTTTATCAACAACTTGACCATCTTTAAAATATAACAAAGCTGGAATGTTACGGATACCAAACTGCATCGAAATTTGAGGGTTGTTATCTACATTCACTTTTCCAACGATAGCTTTACCATCATATTCTTTAGCGATTTCTTCTACTACTGGACCAACCATGCGACAAGGGCCACACCATTCTGCCCAAAAATCCACTAATACGGGTTTATCTGATTTTAATACAAGCTCCTCAAAGTTTGCATCTGTGATTTCTAATGCCATAATTATTTTTTTATGTTCAAATATATGTATTCAATTGTAATGCCAACTACAGTATAATGTCAATTTGACATTACTTTGAGAGTATCTACTCATTCGTCATTGCGAGGCACGAAGCAATCTCATTTTTAACTAAGATTGCTTCATGCCTCGCAATGATGATAAATCTTAGTTTAGCTTGTAATTTACAACATTCAACCCTAGCAATTGTTCTAAGAACTTATTATTTGGATTGATTTTTAAATTCTTTGATGGTAAATCCAGCATAATCTCCTTTTCACGATCAAAAATAGCGAAGTTAAGTTGGCAGTTTTGTTGTTCGGAGTTTGCCTTATTGTCTGCTAAAATTGCTTCGATTTCTCTCATCAGTTCATCGTTTACACGTTCTATTGGAACCTGAATGGTTAAACTTTTCGCCAATTTATCCCTCAATTCAGACATTAAATTTATGGCAGTAATTTTAAACTCCCAATCGCCAGCCTTACCAAACCGCTCGCCTACCCTACCTCTAATTTGCAAGAAATACCCCTCAGTTAAAAACGATTTGAATTTCAGAAAATCTTCTCCAAACAAAGCCATTTCCGAAGCATCCTCGTAATCTTCAAAAACAAAAGTACCGAAGGGTTTACCCGTTTTTGTGATTCTTTGCGAAGCTGTTACCACCAAACCGCCAACGCATAATTCTCGGTTTTTAAGCTTCTCAAACTCGGCTAAAACCTCTTCGTTTGTATCGCCCATTCGTACCTTGTTTATAATGCTCAATTGCCTTACTCCATGCGTACAGAATTTATCGAGCTCTAATTTATAATTATCCAATGGGTGACCCGAAAGAAAAATCCCAATGGCGTCTTTCTCGTATTTTAATCGATCCATTAACGCCCATTCTGGCGAAACAGGTAATGAGGGTTCTAAAATCAAATCAGCTTTTGATCCTCCAAACAACGATGCTTGAGAGGTATTTTCGTTATTCTGAAAGTCATTCGCATACTTGATAATCTTCTCTATCCCATTCATTTTATCGTTTGGCCCGATATAAAAGAATTGTGCTCTATGTCCTCCGAAAGCATCAAAAGCACCACTATATACAAAACTCTCGTAAGCCTTTTTATTTACAATCCTCGTGTTAGATCGTTTTGCAAAATCGTAAACCGTAGCATAAGGACCATTTTCCAGTCTTTCTTCGATAATACTTTCTACCGCTTTTTCACCCACACCCTTAACCGCCGACATGCCAAAGCGAACTTCGCCCTTAGCGTTTACGGAGAATTTTAAATCAGATTCGTTTACATCAGGACCTAAAACAACAACGCCCATCTGGCGACATTCTTCCATAAAGAAAGCAACTTGCTTAATATCGCTCATATTGTTGGAAAGTACCGCAGCCATGTATTCTGCAGGGTAATGTGCCTTTAAATAAGCGGTTTGATAAGCAATCCAAGCGTAACAGGTAGAGTGCGATTTGTTAAATGCATAAGATGCAAACGCTTCCCAATCCTTCCAAATTTTTTCTAAAGTAACTGCATCGTGTCCTTTTTCTGCTGCCTGTTTAACAAACTTGGGCTTCATTTTATCCAGAACATCCTTTTGTTTTTTACCCATTGCCTTACGCAAAACATCGGCCTCGCCTTTTGTAAAGCCTGCCAATTTTTGTGATAAAAGCATCACCTGCTCTTGATAAACCGTGATTCCGTAAGTCTCTTTTAGGTATTCTTCACAAGCATCTAAATCGTATTTAATTTCTTCTTCTCCATTTTTACGCTTTACGAAACTCGGAATATATTCCATTGGTCCTGGGCGATATAAGGCATTCATGGCAATTAAATCGTCGAAAACTGTAGGCTTTAACTCTTTCATGTACTTCTGCATACCCGGACTTTCATACTGGAAAATCCCGATGGTTTCACCACGTTGGAAAAGCTCGTAAGTTGCAACATCATCAATCGGAAAATTATCAGGATCGATAACTACATTGTGCCTTTTCTTAACCAATTTAACCGTATCCTTAATCAGAGTAAGGGTTTTTAAACCCAAAAAGTCCATTTTTAATAAGCCGGCACTTTCTACAACGGAGTTATCAAATTGGGTAACGTATAAATCAGAATCTTTTGCGGTAGCTACCGGAACAAAGTTTGTAATATCGCTCGGCGTAATAATTACACCGCAGGCATGGATTCCTGTATTTCTTAATGAGCCTTCTAAAACTTGAGCTTGCTGAATGGTTTCAGCGCTCAAATCTTTTAAAAGACCCATTGCTTTCAATTCCTGAACACGCTCATATTCATCTGGTCGTAAAGCATCTTTTAAGCTTTTTTCATCTAGATTGAAGATTTTTGCCAGTTTCATATTCGGAATCAACTTGGCAATTTTATCCGCTTCGAAAAGTGGTAAATCCAAAACCCTTGCCGTATCCCGAATCGACGACTTCGCTGCCATCGTTCCGTAGGTAATAATTTGTGCAACCTGGCTAGAACCGTATTTATTAATCACATATTCCATTACGCGACCACGGCCCTCATCATCAAAATCGATATCAATATCGGGCATGGAAACACGATCGGGGTTTAAGAAACGCTCAAAAAGGAGATCGTATTTTATTGGATCAATATTAGTAATCCAAAGACAATAGGCAACTACCGAACCCGCAGCAGAACCCCGCCCCGGACCTACTGAAACATCTCTCCGTCTGGCTTCGGCAATAAAATCCTGAACAATTAAGAAGTAACCTGGATAACCCGTTTTCTCAATTGTGGCTAATTCGAAATCTAAACGATCGACAATTTCTGGCGTTAAAACCCCGTATCTAATTTTCGCTCCCTCGTAAGTTAAGTGACGCAAAAACTTATTCTCGCCACGTTTGCCCCCATCAGCTTCATCCTCAGCAACTAAAAACTGTTCTGGAATATCAAACTTAGGTAATAAAACCTCACGAGCGAGTTTGTAAATTTCGACCTTATCGATTACCTCTTGTATATTTAAAATCGCCTCTGGCAAATCAGCAAAAAGCGCTTTCATTTCCTCTGGAGATTTAAAATAATACTCCTGATTTGGCAAGCCATAACGATAACCGCGACCACGACCAATTGGGGTAGCCTGCTTTTCGCCATCTTTTACACACAGTAAAATATCGTGTGCGTTGGCATCCTTTTTATTGATGTAATATGTATTGTTTGTTGCAATCAACTTTACCTCATGCTTTTTTGCTAGAGTAATTAAAGATGCATTTACGCGATCTTCATCTTCTTGATTGTGGCGCATGATTTCCACATAAAAATCTTCGCCAAATTTCTCTTTCCACCAAATTAAAGCTTCTTCTGCCTGGCTTTCGCCCATATTTAAAAGCTTATTCGAAACCTCTCCAGAAAGATTTCCTGAAAGCACGATAATATCATCCTTGTACTGCTCAATTACTTTTCGATCAATCCTCGGAACATAATAAAAGCCCTTTGTATAGGCAATAGACGACATTTTCGCCAAATTGTGATAGCCCTTTTTATTTTTAGCCAACAGCACCATCTGGTAGCCATTATCTTTAACGGTTCTGTTTAAATGATCATCACAAACAAAAAATTCAACGCCAACAATCGGGGTCATAATCATTTCGGTTGGTCTTTCTCCAGCCTCAATCGCCGCCGCATTTTTTGCTTCTGCAGCTTTATTATAATTTAAAACCTGACTTACGAAATGGAAAGCACCCATCATATTTGCATGATCCGTCATTGCGACTGCTGGCATTTTTTGCGCCGCGGTAGCTTTTATTAAATCGGGAATGCTAATGGTACTTTGAAGAACCGAAAACTGGGTGTGATTGTGCAAATGCACAAACGTTGCCGCCGCCAGTTCTTGTTTATTTTCGGTAAGGGTTTGTTTAGAAATCCCTCCGCCTTCAGCTTTTTGTAAACGTTTGCGGATTTCATCAGAAGCCGACTTTAAATTTACATGCTGAATGCCAAAACTTGGAATTGAAGCTGGATTAATTTCTCTAAAACGGGGGAAATATTCAACATCAACGAGTAGCTCTTCTTTTGTAAATATCTCTTTCTTAATCAGTTCTAAAAAACAGCGGGTAGTTGCTTCCACGTCGGCTGTTGCATTGTGCGCTTCGTTAAAAGGAACTCCAAATAAATAGGAATGCAATTCGGTTAGAGTTGGCAACTTAAATTTACCACCTCTACCGCCAGGCAATTTTAACAAACTCGCTGTAATTTCTGTACAAGTATCTAAAACAGGCATTTCTGCCAAACGATTTTCAACGCCAAAACGATGAAACTCACAGCCCATAATATTTACATCGAAGCCTACATTTTGCCCAACAACAAATTTCGATTTTGAGAGTGCAATGTTAAATTTCTCTAAAACTTCGGCAAGCGTGATTCCTTGTTCTTCAGCTAATTCTGTTGAAATACCATGAATTCGCTCTGCATCGTAAGGAATGTTAAAGCCCTCTGGTTTAACCAAATAATCTTGATGTTCAACCATCTGTCCCATCTCATCGTGTAGTTGCCAAGCAATTTGAATACAACGTGGCCAATTATCTGTATCGGTAATTGGTGCATTGTAATTACGTGGCAAACCTGTGGTTTCTGTATCAAAAATTAAGTACATAGTGTGCGGTAAAGAATTAACCGTTTCGGATTATAAACGGTTCTTCAAAAATAAGGAATTTGATAAGGGGATTTGTCAAATTTTATCAACAAAAGAAATTGGTGCTGCGTTGCTTTTATTCTGCAAGTAATGAAGAATCCGCGAAATAAATAATTAAAAACCAATATCATTTTTTCATTGAAGCACACCGATATAAAAACTTTATTAACTGTTCAAAGATTTCTCGACTTCGCTCGAAATGACGGCATTACTAAACTAACCATCTCCACTAGTCGGAATTTGTAATCCCGTTTTTTGATCTTAGAATTTTAATCTTTGCATTTCTCAGCCCTCACCAAACATCAATAACCATGATTTTGGTGTTTATTTTTAATAAATTAAAATTTCACAGCGTGTTGCAACCATTATATAAAGAAGTTCGTCTATGATGATAAAGTACTGCACTTTTTAAAATATAAAATGAAAAGATTATTTGGAATATTTTTTATTTTGAGTTTATCTCTTAAACTTTGCGCACAAGAAAAAATGATCCCTCAAGATAGTATAAAAGTATTTTATGCTGAACTTTTCTCTGCTCTAAAAAAGAACTACTTGCATCGGAATACGGTTAACTGGCAAGTTGCAGAATCTGAAACTATGCAATCTTTAAAGCAATATGCCACTTTCGAAAATTCGCTATCTGAGGTTAAAATATTGTTTGACAAAATAGGTGCAACACATTGCAATATCTATTATAAAGAAAATAAATACGCCGCAACCGGAAAGAAAATACCAGAAGAGGATTATAGTAAGCAATGGAAAAACAAATACAATAGCAAGCCGGTTTTTGAAATTAAAGTACTCAATGAAAGGTTTGGCTACATTTTGATGCCAAAAATGATATTTTTTGACATTAGTCCTCAGAGCATTCACAAAATTGCTCAGCCTCTATATAATCAGATAGCTAACTTTAAAACCAATAATAAGATTGAGGGTTGGATTTTAGATTTACGTATGAATACAGGTGGCAATTCGTGGCCTATGTTGCTTGCTTTATACGATTTATTGGGCGATAATAGCATTGGTGGATCGCTTAATGCTAATAAGAAAATGACGAATAAAATAAAATTAGTAAAGGGCAAATATTATGATAACGGCAAACAGATGGCACATATCGATGCCAAGGGAGAAATGCTTGATCATGCCAAAGTAGCTGTAATTTCTGGATTGTTTACGGCAAGCTCCGGAGAAGTAATAGCACTTGCATTTAAAGGCAGGCAAAATACCATATTTATTGGAGAAAGAACTTACGGAGCTACTACTGGGAATATTTATTGGCCATTGCCATTTGATATTACAATGGCACTAACTACTACTTACGATACAGATAGAAATGGCAATTATTTCGAACAAATCATTCCTGATATTGCCGTTTCAAAGCAAGATAATTTTGATGATTTACTTTTAGATAAAAACATTCAAGAAGCCATAAAATTTATTAATAATAAGTAGTAAGGCAAAAAACAACGCTGGTTGGGATCTGTAATCCCTTCGTAACATTTTAAATTTTCTAAACCTAATAAAAGAATTTTTTAGGTAGGTGTAACACAAACCAATAGGAAAAATAAAATTTCACTACTTTAGTAAATCTAAAATCAACCGCTCTATGAAAACAAAACCCCTACATTACCTTCTACTTTGCAGTGCATTTTTATTGTTTAACAGCTTTTCGGAAATTAAATTTTCAAATCAAGAAGCAGAAATTTGTGAGCAAACCATAAAATACAGTACAAATAAATTACTTACACCAAGTGGCGAGGAAGTTGCTGCTTCTACTCATATTATTTTTAACCCAGCCAAAAAACTAATTACTGTAGAAAGCGAAAGCTTGAACGATGGTAACGCAACCTTCGACACCGTAATTGAAAGTGTAGAATGTACGTTTGATAAAAAAATAATCACGGGAAAAGCTGATTATAAAGGATATATTTTACAAAGTGATGGAACTAAATCACCTGTAGAAATTATTTTGGAGGCGAAAGATGGTGTTGTTAGTTTAGTGAGTTATGATGAGGAAAAAAAACTTGGATTAAGAACGACTTTCGAAAAATGGGAAATTGTAAAAGAATAACTTTTTTCATTCAGTGAGACACCAACCGATTACAAATTTTAAATCTATTCTTTCCACGTAATCATTTAATCCAAAATACTTATCTTTATTAAAAATAAAATATATGAAAGTTTTATTAGATGTAAAAGATGAAAAAGCTGATTTTGTAATGGAATTATTGAATCAGTTATCGTTTGTAAAAACAGAAGCAATCAGCATCCGAAAAGCTCAATTTATAAAGGAATTAAAATCCTCTGCAGAGGAAGTGCAATTAGCGAAAAAAGGAAAAATAAAGTTAAAATCTGCCGAAGAGCTTTTGAATGAACTATAATATTGAAGTAACGCACTTCTTTGAAAAACAACTTAAACGCTTAGCTAAAAAGTTTCCATCCTTGAAATTGGAATTTTTAGCATTAATACAATCCTTAAAAGAGAATCCGGAACAGGGGAAATCTCTTGGTAATAACTGCTACAAAATTCGGATTTCAATTGCATCAAAAGGTAAAGGAAAATCTGGCGGTGCCAGAGTTATAACACACTTACAAGTAGTCGAAAGTAAAATATATTTGTTATCAATTTATGATAAATCAGAGCAATCAGAAATCTCGGATAAAGAACTTGACAATTGGCTCAGAATTATTTAAAAAAAGCCGAAATACTTATCGCATTTCGGGCAATTCCACCCGTTTAAATTCTCTTTCTAACCTCTCAAAGTTTTCAAAAGCACTTCTGCTGCTTCTTCTGATGATCCTGGGTTTTGACCAGTAATTAAAAGTCCATCCTTTTTCACATAAGAGCTCCAATCTGCACCCTTACTGTAATGTCCTCCTAATTTTTTAAATTCATCTTCTAGTAAAAAGGGTACAACATCAGTCAGTTTAACGGCTTCTTCTTCAGAATTAGAAAACCCTGTAACTTCTTTACCTTTTACCAGTGGCTCTCCATCGGCAGTTTTTACATTGATTAAAACTCCGGGTGCATGACAAACAAATGCAACGGGCTTATTTGCACCATAAAATTCTTGAATAAGAGAAATAGATTTCTCATCATTCGCTAAATCCCATAATGGCCCATGCCCACCGGGATAAAAAACAGCATCGTAATCCTTTTCATTTACTGAACTCAACTGAACAGTATTGGCAAGAATTTCTTTAAGCTCTTCATCCGCTTTAAATCTTATAGTTGCTTCCGTTTGTGCATCAGGAGCATCACTTTTTGGATCTATTGGTGGTTGACCTCCTTTTGGAGATGCAACTGTAATATCGACACCGTTATCAGCTAAAACGTAATAAGGTGCAGCAAATTCTTCAATCCAAAAACCTGTTTTTTCACCTGTATTTCCCAAATCACTATGGGATGTTAGTACCATTAATACTTTCATTTCTTTTCTTATTTATTAATTTTTATATCAATTTAAATACGTTTTCGTCTCAATCTAAACTGGAACGAAACCTAATCTAAAAATGTTCTTGAGTTACTAATTCACTTACATCATATCCTTTTTCTCTACATCTTTCAATAATATCGACCAATAAATCGGCTTCCATTTTTGGTGCCCTGGCCATAATAAAAAGGTATTTTTCATCTGGATGTCCAACAACTACATAACTGTAATCATCAGCCAATTCGATAATCCAGTAGCCAATTTTAAAAGGCCACAAAAACTGGGCTTTCATGTCGCCATCAGGTTTTTCTGGATCAAAAAAAAGTTTGGAAGTAATCGATTTTTCTTCCGCTTTCCCTTCTTTGTGATAGGTAGTAAACACATCAAAGTGGCCACCATCTACCAGTGTATAGGTTTCTGTTGTTTGTTTCCAATTTTTATCCAAAAGAGTTGGGATAGAATATAGCGAATACCACTTGCCTTCGAAAGCTTTAAAATCAATGTTGGAGATTGGTTTATTTTCCATTTGGTAAAATGTATGTTTATTTTATATCGTTATTAATTATGTTCTTGGCTCACCAGCTTATCAACATCATATCCTATTTGCCTACATCTTTCAACAATAGCGGTCATTAATTTCTGATCCATATTCGGCTTTCTACTCATTATAAAAAGATACTTTTTATCTGGGTGGCCAATTACAACATAACTATAATCATCAGGAAGTTCGATTACCCTGTAACCAATTTTTAATGGCCAAACAAACTGAGCTTTCATCTCCCCCATCTGGATTACCCGAGTAAAAAAATAATTTAGATTTTATAGATTTCTGCTCTGTATTTCCAATTTTATAATAGGTAGTAAACACATCGAGGTGGTCATCTTTCAAGGTATAATTTTCTACAGTTTTACACCATTTTTTATCTAGAGCAGTTGGTATGCTCGTTAAAGAATACCATTTACCTTGAAAATTTTTAAAATTAATTTTCGCTATAGCTTTGTTTTCTATAACATTAATTTGAGGAAGAATGGTGAATGAAGTTAAGAGAGCACTTGAAAACAAAAGAATTAGCAAGCACAAAAATTTGAAGTTCTTTAATTTCATAAATTGGTTTCCTATTATAACAGTTTGATAATTATAAAGTTTTGAAAAGCATTTTTTAAGCTTATATTTATTTTTAACTTCGATTGATAATTAACAACAGCAAACCAAAATTTAGAAATATGAAAGTAACGGTTGTAGGTGCAGGCGCAGTTGGCGCAACTTGTGCAGATAATATTGCCCGTAAAGAATTAGCTAACGAACTTGTTTTGTTGGATATTAAAGAGGGTTTTGCCGAAGGTAAAGCCATAGATATGATGCAGACCGCAACCCTTTTAGGTTTCGATACAAAAATTATCGGTGTTACTGGCGATTACAGTAAAACAGCTGGTTCTGATGTTGTTGTAATCACTTCAGGCTTACCACGTAAACCAGGAATGACGCGTGAAGAGTTGATTGGAATTAACGCCGGCATTGTTAAAGGTGTTGCCGAAAATATATTAAAATTTTCTCCAGAGGCGATCATTATTGTGATTAGTAACCCAATGGATACCATGACTTATTTGGCACTAAAATCTCTTGGACTTCCGAAAAACCGCATTATTGGTATGGGTGGAACTTTGGATAGCTCACGTTTCAAATTTTACTTATCGCAGGCTTTAGATTGCAATCCAAATGATTTGCAGGGCTTCGTAATTGGTGGCCATGGTGATACAACTATGATTCCTTTAACGCGTTTAGCTACTTACCAAAGTTTGCCAGTGAGTAATTTATTAGACAAGGCTACTTTAGATAAAGTTGCTGCTGATACCATGGTTGGTGGCGCCACTTTAACTGGATTAATTGGAACTTCTGCGTGGTATGCACCAGGTGCGGCAGGCGCAGCTTTGGTTGAAGCCATATTACGCGATGAGAAAAAACTATTTACCTGCTGTGTTTCTTTAGAAGGAGAATATGGTCAAGAAGATATTTGCTTAGGCGTTCCAGTAATTATCGGCCGCAGTGGTTGGGAAAAAATCATCGACTTTAAACTCACGGAAGAAGAACAAACTGCATTTAACAAAAGTGCTGATGCCGTTAGAAATATGAATAGTGTACTGGCTGAAATGAAATTAGTTTAAAAACAAAAAACTCACCAATTTATGCACCCAACTCAGCTGTTCTAAGTTGTATTAGGTGGTGAAAATTTTGATAAAATCATTAAATGAAGTCAATTTCAATTCCATTAAAACTTATAAATTTACAAGATGACGGTTTCCACCTATTGGTGGAAATTGTTGTTTTTAAGCAGAAGCATTTTGCTGTTTTAGATACAGGCGCATCAAGAAGTGTGTTCGATAAAGGGTTAATAGAAAGCCATCTTTCAGAAACGCTTCATGTTTCTGATGAAATTAATGCAGCAACACTTTTTACTACAACTACAACTATCCAGGCCACTATTCCTGAGCTTAAAATCGGAAAGCTAAAGCTAAAAGATTACGAAACCGTAGCCTTTGATCTTCAATCGGTTAGCGATACTTATCAGCAGTTTGGCCACCCCCCTATTATGAGCATTATTGGTGGCGATATTTTAATGAAGTTTAAAGCCCTGATTAATTATGATACGATGGAACTTATATTATCAAAATAGCAGGCGATTATGATGATGATCACTTTCTTTTATTGTTGATTTAAGATCTTTGTCTCGCTATAAAATTAAATCCAATTGTAATGAAAGTCGATATTAACAATAGATCTGATATCATTTTATTAGTCGATTCCTTTTACACCAAAATTCAGCAGAACCTTACCATAGGACCGATATTTACCGATGTTGTTAAAGTAGATTGGAAGCACCACTTACCTAAAATGTACGATTTTTGGGAAAGTATTTTGTTCGGCAAAGCCATTTACAAAGGCAACCCAATGCTTAGCCACTTTGCTATAAATGAGAAGGCACCTTTACATGAGAAAGAGTTTGATACTTGGAAGAAGATTTTTTTCGAAACCGTTGATGAATTGTTTGAAGGAGAAAACGCATCAACAATTAAGCAAAAGGCTCAATCTATTGCAGATTTAATGCATTTTAAGATTAATAGCCCTCAACCAAAGATTAAAATCATTTAAAAAATATTCTTTTGATTTGCGTTGCTTTCTTTATAGATTTAGATAACCAAACAAATCAAATATGAAATTTTTAAGAATCTTAATTGGAATTATTGTCGTTTTGGCGGTAATTTTTTTCGGAGGAAGTTTATTCCTTCCCAAAACCTATTCTGTAACCAGAAGTGCGGTAATTAAAGCATCAGACAGTACCATTTACAAAAACATTGCAGATTTTAACGAATTCTATAAATGGAATCCCTGGGCAAAAATGGAACCGACTGCAAAAACAAAAATAAGCGGAACCGTAGAACAACCAGATCATTTGTATGAATGGGAAGGAAAGGAAACCGGATCGGGATACATGAAAATTGTTAAGGTTGAGCCAAATAAAATGGTAGATATTGAGCTTAAATTTTTAAAACCGATGGAAAGTTTAGCAGATACCCGTTTTGATATCGAAAAATCTGGTGATGGAAATAAAGTTATCTGGAGCATGAGCGGTGAAAACGAAACTGCTTTTAGCAAATGGTTCGGCTTTTTGGCTATGGATAAAATGATTGGCAAAGATTTCGAAAATGGCCTTCAATATTTAAAGGAAAAATCAGAAAAACCTAATTAAATATCGTGGTAAAATAATGATCAGCCTCTTGAATTTATTTTCAAGAGGCTTTCTTTTTAGCTCATTTTCAAGGATTTTCAAACAATTGTGTCGGCTGTGCGTTAAAAAAGCATTAAATTTCAAATTAGTCTGATCTGAAATTTTGTATTTCCCCTATTTTTAGATTACTTGCCAATAGATGAATTTATTACTCGTAGAAGACGAACCTAATGTGGTGTCTGTAATTTCAAGAGGATTAACAGAAGAAGGTTTTAAGGTTAGCATTGCGCCCGATGGTTTAATTGGCGAACAAATGGCTAAGAATAATCACTTTGATTTAATTATTATGGATATCATGCTCCCTGGACTTAATGGTTTAGAGCTTTGTAAAATCATCAAAAATGAGAAACCAAATACACCAATCATCATGCTAACCGCACTCGGAACAACAGAAAATGTTGTTAACGGGTTGGATAATGGTGCAGATGATTACTTAATAAAACCCTTTAAATTTGCCGAACTTTTCGCTAGGATTAGAACTTTAATAAGGCGATATAGTGGTGTTGTTAGCAACGATCAAATTATTAATATTGCTGATTTGCAGATTAATATAACTGCAAAAAGTGTTCAGCGCAACAATAATGATATTGTACTTACCGCTACAGAATATCGTTTATTGGAATATATGGCCAGAAATAAATCGAAAATATTATCAAGAATAGATATTCTAGAAAATGTTTGGGATATTGATTTTAATCTCGGCACCAACGTGGTTGATGTTTATGTAAATTACCTTCGTAAAAAGGTTGATAAGAATTCCGATCAAAAGCTGATCCATACGGCTGTTGGACTAGGCTACGTTTTAAAAGAGAAATAAATGCAGATTGCCAAGAAAATAACCTTATTGTTTGCCATTTTATCTGCTATAATCATTTCCTTATTAAGTGGTTTTGTTTGGTACTTTTCTAATGATTTCGCTTTCGAAGATTTTTACAAACGATTAGAAGCTCGGGTTAATATTGCGGCGCAAATACGGCTTTACAAGGATGGCAACAATGATGTTTATGCTAAAATGCGTAATCAATATCTAGAGCGTTTACCATCAGAAAAAGAATTTATTATTGAGGCTGGTAAGGTGCAAGAGAAGGTAAACCGTGAACTTCCGGCAAGTTTTTACGAAAAGATTAATGCAGGTTTCATGGCAAGATACCGTGTTGATAATCATTTCTATGCAGGAAAATTTTTTAATAATTCTCAAAAAGGTTATGTCGTAATTGTTTCGGCCAATGATCCTTTTGGTTTTAGGGAGTTGAAGGATCTGCAAAGAATTCTCATTATTGGTTTTTTCCTTTCCGTTATATTATCATTTGTAGTGGGTTGGAAATTTTCGAATTACATGCTGGTGCCTTTAAGAAACATTATTAAAAGTGTTAAGAAAATTAAGGCAGAAAATCTTCACTTACGGTTAGATGTTAAAAAAGGAAGCGATGAAATGTCTGAGCTTGCGCAAACTTTTAACAACATGCTTAACCGATTGGAAACTGCTTTCGAAACTCAGAATAATTTCATCAGCAATGCATCTCATGAGTTAAGAACGCCATTAACCATAATTAGTGGAGAAGTGGAATTGGCAATGAAAGCCAAGGATGATGCCGAAAAACAACATAAAGCACTTTCCAAAATTAAAGATGAATCGGAAAGATTAGAACATATTTTAACCAGCTTATTAGGTTTGGCGCAATCTGGTTTTAATGGCAAAAACCAACCTCGAGAAGAGGTTAGAATGGATGAATTGCTTTGGGAAATTAAACAATCTGTTAATCAGGTTCATCCAGACAGCTTAATCGAAATTGATTTTGGAACTTTGCCAGAAGATGAGGAACAGCTTACATTAAAGGTGAATAAAAACTTAATTAAGCTCGCCATCTCTAACATTGTAAGCAACGCCTGTAAATACTCTAACAACAATCCTATAAGCATAAATTTAGAAAGTAAAGGAAATATTCTTTCCATTGCCGTTACAGATAAGGGTATTGGAATTCCACAAAGTGATATTCAGCACATTTTCGAACCATTCTTTCGGGCATCAAACACCAACGAATTTAAAGGTTATGGCGTAGGTTTACCATTATCCTTAAACATCATTCGTTTGCACCGAGGCAGTATCGGGATAAAATCTCAAGAAGGCGTCGGCACAGAAATTAAGATTATCCTCCCAATAAATA
This sequence comes from Pedobacter fastidiosus, assembly GCF_014306625.1. Lineage (GTDB taxonomy): Bacteria > Bacteroidota > Bacteroidia > Sphingobacteriales > Sphingobacteriaceae > Pedobacter > Pedobacter fastidiosus. The sequence continues at coordinate 17,830 of NZ_JACRYL010000004.1, read as the reverse complement.
TTTAGTTCATTAGTCATTAGTTCAATAGTCATTGGTTCATTGGTCATTAATCATTGGTTATTAAGCTATTACTATTAGTCATTGCTTATTTGTTAGCCAATGGGTTACTAATGAACAACTGACCAATGAACCAGTAAACACCCCTATTTATTGCTTATTTATTGGCCAATGGGTTACCAATAAACAACTGACCAATGAACCAGTGAACACGCCTATTTATTGCTATTTGTTAGCCAGTGGGTTACCAATGAACAACTGACCAATGAACCAGTGAACTTTATTAAAATTCTAATCTCATTTTAATCTCGTTCTTATTTCGCTATAATAACATCAAGGTAAACTTGTATAAATAATTTATTAATAAAATATTTAAATAAGAAACACCTATGAAAACGATATTAATTCCGACCGATTTTAATCTAGAAAGCACAAAAATTATTGATGCATTAGTTAACGATCAACCTAAAGAAAGCTTAAAAATTATTTTTATTCATGCTTTTAAATTATCAGATTCTATTACAGATATGTTAATGTTGAGCAGAAGAAGTCGCGATTACGAAAATGTTAGCGATGCCTTTTATGAAAAACTAAATCAATATAAAGTTCAATATTCTGATCAGGTTCAAACCATAGGAATAGAATATTTTTATGGAAGTACGGTTTCGGCCTTCAAAAATTTTATCGATGCTTTTGATGTTGATTGCATTGCTTATCCGAAGAATTACAATTTCAGTCCGATTAATAAATTCAGTATCGATCCAAAATATTTAACAGAACGAGCTGGTTGTGAAGTTATTCAGTTAGATACAAGTGCTGTACATACACCAGAAAACTTGATTGAAACTAGAATTCATGAAACTCAGTTGGAAAAAGCAAACGCTTAATTAATTACGAAAAACTTTATATTATGCTGTTACGAAATAATATTCCACTCACCTATATTTTTGGTAAAATAAAGAAAGAACTCTTTTTTGTTATTGCATATTCGCTTGGCATTGTAGTTCTATACCAAAATTTTCATGTTACACGTATCTCAATTCCAGTAGCTGTACCGGCATTATTGGGAACAATTATATCTCTTTTATTGGCATTTCGTTCTAACCAGGCATACGATAGATGGTGGGAGGCAAGAATTATCTGGGGTTCCATAGTTAATGATTCAAGAACCCTCTCCCGCCAGATATTGTACCTTGTAGAAAACACTTATGGTTCAGAAGAAATTGAAGCTTTTAAAGCAAAATTTGTAAAACGCCAAATTGCCTGGTGTTATTCGCTAAGTCAATCTTTAAGAGGTTTTAGTCCCTATAAAGGATTGGAAAGGTATTTAACCGAAGAAGATATGCTATTTATTAAAAGGCACCGCAATGTTACGGTTTCTATATTGGAACTTCATGCAATGGATTTGAGAAAAGCCTTGAATGAAGGCTGGATTAATCAATATCAACAGATAGAAATTGATAAAACGTTAACCGCTTTATGTAACCACATGGGTGGATCGCAAAGAATAAAAAACACCATTTTCCCAGTTACTTACAGCAAGTACATCAATATGTCGATCCATTTATTCATCGTTTTATTGCCTTTCGGATTAATTGAATATTTTGGATATATGGAAGTTCCATTGGTTGTTGCCATAGCTACATTTTTCTTATTGGTTGAGAAAATGGCAGTTCACCTTCAAGATCCATTTGAAAATAAACCTACAGATACACCTACAACAACGATTTGTAGAAATATAGAATGTGATTTATGCCAAATGCTGGATGATAATAAATTGTACGAGGATAAGCCTCAAACAGAACTTGCACCAGTTGGCTCGTATTATATTCTGTAATTATTTTTTGACTTTTAAGATTTGACAACTTTCTTTCCTATTTGAAATTGAAGTTGTCAAATCTAAACCATGAAACACCTTTTTTGATCAATTGGGGAAACTTACTTTAAAAGCTTTTGAGATTTGACAACTTTCTTTCCTACTTGCAATTAAAGTTGTCAAATCTAAACTGTGAAACACTTATTTTTCATAAACGGAGAAAGCGCTCCTTCTTCACAACTCAATAAAACTTCGCTAGCTGTTTATGCTGTTTTAACCCACATTTTATTTACTTTTGCGCTCGATTATGAGTCTTAAAAAGAAATTTGCTAGAGAAAGTTTTACAATAATGAACGAATTGGTATTGCCAAACGATACCAATACACTAAACAATTTAATGGGTGGTCGTTTACTGCATTGGATGGATATTGCCGCCGCAATTTCAGCTCAAAAACATTGCAATCGTATCGTTGTAACCGCATCTGTAGATAACGTTTCTTTTAAACACCCCATTAAACTGGGCGATGTAATTACAATCGAAGCCAAAGTAACTCGTGCTTTTAATACATCTGTAGAAGTTCGCTTAGATGTTTGGGCAGAAAATATTCCAAGTGGTGCCCGCCAAAAAAGTAATGAGGCCTATTACACTTTCGTAGCGGTTGATCAAAGTGCACGTACTATTCCTGTTCCCGAACTTACTCCAGAAACACCAGAAGAGTTTGAACTTTTTCATGGTGCATTAAGACGCAGACAATTACGTTTGGTTTTAGGCGGAAAAATGCATCCTGATGATGCAAATGAACTTAAAGCACTTTTCTTTAAAGCATAATTTTTACAAAAAATTTCATACTCATTAGGATGATTGTGTTATTTTAGCGATTAACAATACGCTGAAAACATGACAACTTATACCATCCTTATCATTTTAAGCGGATTAGTGATTTTCTCTTATCTGTTTGATTTAGTGGCCAGTAAAACCAAAATACCTTCGGTTTTATTATTGCTTTTATTGGGTATCGGCTTAAGATTATTGATTGATAATTTAAAAATCCACACGTTTAATTTCCTAACTATTTTACCAACTTTGGGTACTGTTGGTTTAATTTTAATCGTTTTTGAAGGCTCACTAGAACTGAAGTACGATAAGCAGAAAAACACCATTATAAAAAGTGCATTCCTATCGGCACTAACTATTTTATTGGCTACTGTTTCGGTAATTACTTTTATTATCTTTCAAATTACGCACAAAGATTTATACACCTGCATTGCCAATGCCATTCCATTTAGTGTAATCAGTTCGGCTATTGCTATCCCTTCTGCAGCCGCACTAAATAAGAGCAACAAAGAATTTGTAATTTACGAATCTTCGTTTTCTGATATTCTAGGCATCATCATCTTCAATTTTGCAATCACCAATCCATCTATTTCTACTTCATCGTTTATTAGCTTGGGTTTAAGTACATTTCTTATTATTTTACTCTCTGCAATTGCCTGTATCGTTCTTTTATACATTATGGGCAAACTTGTTCACCATATAAAATTCTTTCTGATTATTTCGATTCTAATTTTGGTTTATGCCATTGGCCAATCTTATCATTTATCTTCGTTAGTGTTAATTTTGAGTACGGGTTTGTTTCTTAACAATGCAGATACCATTCAGAACGCATGGTTTAGGAGTGTTTTTTTATACAAAAACTTAACTGCCGATTTATCTCAGCTTTATCAACTTTCAGCAGAAAGTGCTTTCATTTTAAGAACCTTTTTCTTTGTAATTTTTGGTTTTACGATGAACATCTACGAACTAAATGATCAGCCTGTACTTGCCAATGGTTTCTTTATCCTAGCTTCCATTTATGCAATTCGATTTATTTGTCTGAAATTCTTTAAAAAGGAGAGCCTTGCACCAATAATATATATAGCACCACGGGGATTAATCAGCATATTATTATACTTTAATTTGCCGGCTTCATTAAAAATCCCTGAAGTTGGTCCATCGTTTCTGTTTTTAGTTGTACTAGGATCGAGCATCGTTATGACATTGGGAATTGCCTTTAGCAATAGAAAAAAGGAAGAAACGATTACGGTTTAATTTTGTAGATAATCTTCCTATCGATGTTATGGTTTATCAATATAAAAGGCTTTAGAATATTTTTCGAGCTTTTGATACTCGCTAGCAAAAACCTGTGGATCTTTATTAATCCTCAACATTAATTTATTTGATCTTAATTCTGCAATTAAACCATAAGTTGTACCAACTACTGCACCCAATGTGGTTATGGCTAAAAAACCAACAAGTTGATCGTCTGATGCAATTCCATTATCAAGAAATGCCAGAGAACCAATCGCTGCCCCAGAAACCGTCCCGTATAAAAGACCTTGCGAAGTAGTTGTACCCTTTTTCTTTAAACGAATACTGATGATATTTTTAGATTTGATAATTAAGTAATTGCCATAACCATCATTAATTGCAACTCCCTCTGCTGATATTTTTTCTAGGGTTCCTTTTTGCGTACCCAAAGAATCTGTAACTACTTTTACCTGGTAATTTATAAATTCTTGAGCCTTACTTTCTTTTACAATTAGGCAAGCAAAGAAAACAATAAGAACTGTAACTATTGTAATTTTCATTTGGAGCGTGTTGAAAATATTAAACTATTCAATTGAGAGAGATAATAAGATTAGCTTCCCATTTCCAAAATTTTATCAAATTCCTCAGCTTTTAATGGCATTACAGATAAACGACCTTGACGAACCAAAGAAATATCCGCTAGGCTTTCTTCAGCCTTAATTTGCTCTAAAGAAACTGGATTTTTTAATGCTTCTACCGGAGAAAGATCAACGACTACCCAATTGGCATCATCCGTTGTTGGATCTTGGTAAAACTCTCTAACCACTTTAGCAATTCCGACAACGTTTTTGCCTTCATTACTGTGGTAAAAAAGAACCAAATCACCTTCTTTCATTCCTTTGAGATTATTCCTCGCTTGGTAATTTCGAACGCCATCCCAAAAGGTGCGACCATCTTGATTAAATTTTTCCCAACTGTATTTAAAAGGCTCAGACTTTACTAGCCAATATTGTGTTTTTTGCATCTTTAAAGTGGTTTATAAGCGGTTTTTTAGGCGATCGTTGACAAAACCGTTAACACTCCGCTGTGCATACGATTTAAACTTTCAAAGTTAAAGCAGTATGGAACAACTAGTGCCATATCACAGTCCGAAAACATTTCATCAAGGAGTGAAATGGAGTTCAATCTGCCGATCCCCGCAAAAATAACACATTCGAACAAACCTTTCATATATTTTTATTTACCAAATCCAGACAGTTTATAGTTAATCCTATTCTTAAGAAAAAAGATGATACTCATGTAAATAAAATGAGCTCGATAAAATATCGAGCTCATTAAAAATAATTTATTTTTATATTGTTCAACTTAAGAATTAACTTCAGATTCGAATTCTTTTTATAATCCAACTAGTTATTGTTGAACAGCAATATTTAATACCTTTCAGGATTTGTTCCTAGTGATGTAAGTCAAACCTATCCAAGTTCATTACTTTAACCCACGCTTTTACAAAGTCATTTGCAAATTTTTCATTTGCATCATCACTTCCATAAACTTCAGCAATTGCTCGTAGTTCGGCATTTGAACCAAATACAAGGTCTGCACGAGTAGCAGTCCACTTTGGCTGACCAGTCTTACGGTCACTACCTAAATAAACTTCATTTTCAGCAGATGTAGCCTTCCAGGTGGTATTCATATCTAATAAATTCACAAAGAAGTCATTAGTAAGCTGTCCCGGTTTTTGAGTTAAAACACCATTTTTGGAACCATCAAAATTAACATCGAGCCCACGTAACCCACCAACCAAAACCGTTAATTCGGGGGCTGTTAGGTTAAGCAAGTTTGCTTTATCAATGAGCAATTCTTCTGTAAAAGCGGATACTTTAGCTTTCTTATAATTTCTAAAACCATCTGCAAGTGGTTCTAAATAGCTAAAAGATTCAATATCTGTTTGTTCTTGTGAGGCATCCATACGACCAGGACTAAAAGGAACTGTCAAATTTTGACCAGCATCTTTAGCTGCTTTTTCAACGGCAGAAGAACCGGCGAGAACAATTAAATCGGCCAGTGAGATTTTTTTACCATCAGCCTGTCCGCTATTAAAGTCTGCTTGTATACCTTCCAAAACGTTTAAAACTTTTTGCAACTGCGGAGGATTATTCACTGCCCAATCCTTTTGAGGCGCTAATCTAATTCTTGCGCCGTTGGCTCCGCCACGTTTATCTGAACCTCTGAAAGAAGATGCTGAAGCCCATGCAACAGAAACCAATTCCGAAACACTTAGGCCTGTTTCTAAAACTTTTGCTTTCAGAGAACTTATCTCAGCTTCGCCAATTAATGGATGATTAACTGCAGGAATAGGATCCTGCCATAACAATTCTTCTTGCGGAACATCTGCACCGAGGTAGCGTGAAACTGGTCCCATATCCCGATGTGTTAATTTAAACCATGCACGAGAAAATGCGTCGGCAAAGGCTTCTGGATTTTCAAGGAAGTGTCTCGATATTTTCTCATACTCAGGATCAAACCTCAACGACAAATCTGTAGTTAGCATTGTTGGTAAATGCTTTTTGCTCGCATCGAAGGCATCTGGAATAATTGCATCTGCATTTTTGGCTTTCCACTGGTGCGCACCTGCCGGACTTTTAGTTAGTTCCCATTCAAATCCAAATAAGTTTTCGAAGAAATTGTTACTCCATTGTGTTGGCGTTGTGGTCCAAGTTACTTCAAGTCCACTCGTTATCGTATCCGCACCTTTTCCGGAACCGAAACTGTTGTTCCATCCAAAGCCCTGACTTTCCATACCCGCAGCCTCAGGTTCTTTACCCACATGATCTGCCGAAGCAGCACCATGCGTTTTACCAAAAGTATGTCCACCAGCAATTAGCGCAACGGTTTCCTCATCGTTCATCGCCATTCGCCCAAACGTATCCCTAATGTCTTTAGCAGCGGCTAGAGGATCTGGATTTCCATCAGGCCCTTCTGGGTTTACATAAATTAAACCCATTTGAACTGCTGCCAGTGGCTTTTCTAGCTTACGAGTATGGATATCGCCATCTGCATCATCATCACTTACCAATACACCATGGCCCTCTACTCCTTCCGAACCGTGAGCATAACGGATATCGCCACCCAGCCACGTTTTTTCCGAACCCCAATACACCGCTTCATCTGCCTCCCACACATCTGCACGACCTCCAGCGAAGCCAAAAGTTTTAAATCCCATGGATTCCAAAGCGATATTTCCGGCAAGAATCATTAAATCTGCCCATGATATTTTTCGGCCATATTTCTGTTTGATTGGCCAAAGCAACCTTCTAGCCTTATCTAAGCTTACATTGTCTGGCCAACTATTCAATGGCGCAAAACGTTGCAAACCTGCTCCAGCACCACCACGACCATCACCCACACGATAAGTTCCTGCACTATGCCAAGCCATTCTTATAAATAAACCTCCGTAATGTCCGAAATCTGCAGGCCACCAATCTTGCGAATCTGTCATCAAGGCATGTAAATCAGTTTTCAAAGCCTCTAAATCTAGACTTTTAAAAGCTTCACTGTAATTAAAATCCTTATCTGGATTTGATAATGGAGAATTCTGCCGTAAAATATTTAATTTTAATTGATTGGGCCACCAATCGTTATTTCTTGTTCCGCCTCCACCAACGTTTTGCTTTAAGCTTCCATTATGAAAAGGGCATTTACTGATGTCATTTGAATCATTTTCCATTTTAATATCTATTATATTTTGGTTATAACTTTAATTTATTTGATAACATAAAAATAGTCTAAAATGAGTGGCAATAACAATCATAAAAGTTTATAACCACATAGTTAAAATCTATTATGGAAAAAACAAGCCATTCTATTCTTACATAATCGCTGTTGAAGAATCTTTTAGGTTTAAACACATATCGATACTTAAATTTACTACTTAGCTTCGATTAATAAAATGAAATGGCTTTAAAATAAAAAAGCGCCCCAATGTTGGAGCGCTTTAAATCTTTAATCCTTTTTGACTAATCTTTTTTAGAATCCAAAGCAGATTCGATCCGATCAGAAAGATCTTGTAAATGATATTTGCTTAAACCTGTTGCAGTATTTGCGCTCGTTTTAATCATTGTATCAAGTTCTTTCAATTGTCCTTTAACCACAGAAAGTACATCGCTTTGCGCTGCTGTAATGCCAGGTTGCAAAGTTGCACCTCCTCTTCCACCACCAAAAACTACATTTGCAGCTGCTGCTGGAGCGGGTTTAAGGATAGAAATTAACTTATCTACGTAAGATTTTTGAAGGTTTCTTCTATACACATCAATTGCTTGATTAGATTTTAACTCTGTAAAAATAGAACCATTTAAATCAGAGAATAAATCGGTTATTTTGTAAGCCGATGCACCATCCGCAGCTTCTGCAGAAATAAGCTTAGTTAAAGTATTGGTAGATAGCAATCTGCTAATCGTTGTGTTTTGTAATCGACCCACAACTTCTAGCCCATCCGCATCAATATTATCTAAAATAGGCTTGTTAATTAACCACATTGGGGTTTTAAAAAGCTGTACATCTAAAAATGTCATAGCTTCTTTTTGGGTTGATGCAGGTGTACGTTCGTAAACTTCTCCGGCTTGCTCTACCGTTTTAGGGTTTTCGTAAACACCACCAATATTCTTGGCAACGTGCCCCATATAACGACCAAACTGAGTGGTTAACTGACCATACATATTCGATAAATTATCATAACCATCGGCAGGCTCTTTTGTCCAAGCAGGTAGGTTAGTTAAAATAACCTTAAGGTTTTTAATACCGTAAGTACTGGCAACCATTGCATTATCGGATAAGTCTTCGTTTTGCGAATGTGGATCATCTGCATTGGTTTCTGTACCAAACCATAATCTGCGATTTTTGGCAGATTCAATCACCATTTTATTCAACACTGGAACGTCGGCAGCTGGTGTTTTTGTATCAGCAAAATACTTATAACCCCATTCAATTGCCCATTTATCATAATCGCCAATACGTGGATATAAACCTTTTGAAGTGATATTATCTTCTGGTTGTGCTACATAATTAAAACGAGCATAATCCATAATTGATGGTGTATGTCCGTTGGCTTCTACCCATTTCTTATCACGTAAATTTTCTACAGGAACAGTAGAGCTTGAGCCATAATTATGGCGTAAACCTAGTGTATGACCAACCTCATGCGAAGAAACAAAACGAATTAAATCGCCCATTAATTCATCACTGAAAGTCATTTTTCTTGCTCTTGGATCTACCGCAGCTGTTTGAATCATGTACCAATCATGAACCAATTTCTGCACATTGTGAAACCAATTGATGTGGCTTTCCATAATTTCGCCACTTCTTGGATCGGAAATACTTGGTCCGCTGGCGTTGGCAATTTCTGATGGTTTATAAACGATAGCCGAATGACGGGCATCATCGATACTCCAAGTAGAATCTTGAGCAAAAGTTGGTGCTTCCTTCGCCATAATTGCATTTTTGAAACCAGCTTTTTGAAATGCCTTTGCCCAATCGTTTACGCCTGCTTTTAAATATGGAATCCATTTTTTCGGCGTTGCCGGATCAATGTAAAACACGATTGGTTTAATCGGTTCTACCAATTCGCCGCGTTTGTATTTGGCCAAATCTTGAGGTTTTGGCTCTAACTTCCAACGTTTAATTAATTCTATATCTTTAACGCCTTGTGGATTAAGATCAAAATCGGTGTAACCAACTGCGAAGTACCCCACTCTTGGATCGAAATAACGAGCTTTCATAGGCACTTTTGGTAAAATAACCAATGAAGTATTTAATTCGATAGTGGAAGAACCCGAAGCTGCGCCACCTCCGCCCATACTTGGCGCAGCAGCACCAAATGGTGATGGAGCCGCCGTTTGTGAATAGGTTTTTACGGTATTAATTTCAACATTGGTTGGAAAGCTTCTTAAGCTTTGAATGTAGCTTCTATCTGCAAGTTGTGCACCAAGTCTAAAACGGGTTTTAGCCATTGGCGAACTGAAATAAAAGATATCATTATCGCTGTTTAAATAATCGGTAATGTCGATTACACTTCCTTTTTTATCAGGTGTAAAAGCTGCAATATTAAAGGAAGCAGCAATAGCTTGGATATTCGAATTTTTTAGAGATTGGTACATAGATGTTGTACTATCTGGACCATAAGTTTTGTAACTTATTTTACGCATGAAAATGCGGTTGTTCGGTCCTTTCTCAAAACGAATTACGGCACTTCCAATTTGATCGCCAGCATAACCTTGAGCATCTCTAACATCAGAACCTGATTTTGAAATCCGGCTCACCACTAAAATATCTCTTCCTAAGGTTGTATCAGCAATTTCGAAGAAAAATTTATCCTCGATTTTATGCGTGGTAATCATGCCTTTTCGGGTAGATGCTTTATTGGTAATTACCTGATCGTAAGGTTTTGGTTGTGCTCTAATTCCCGAACCCAAAGCAGCGCCTGGTGTTCTTCTTGTAGAGTCGGTTGGTGCGCCTCCTCCTTGCCTTACCTGTGCTTGAGCAAAGGTAATAGCAGAAACAGCCACGAAAATGGTGAGTAGTTTTTTCTTCATAACAAATTAGGTGATTTATAAAGCGTAAATATATGATAGAGGCGATCTTACGTTACGATTTATGCAATAACTTTATAGTTACAAAGTAAAATTTTCTATTGAATTAAAAATTTAGTGTGGTAAAGAAAATTCGGGGTTTTCGATTAATCCAATTACGTTTCCAAATGGATCGAAAATACTGCCAACCCAAATCGGTCCGCCAACATTATTAGGCGCTTCGTGAATCTCCACTTCAAGTGATTCAAAACGGGCAAAAGTTTCTTTAATATCTTTAACGCCCCAATAGGTTGTAGAATGATTACCGTTACTAAAACCAGAATCATCTGGATCTAAACCCAATTCGAAACCACCAACATTGTAACCCACATAATAGGGTTCATCAAAATAAGGTTCAATTTCGAATACTTTTTTATACCATTCCTTCGCAGCTTCTAAATCGCCAACGTAATAAACTATTGTTCTTAATCCTTGTAGCATGGTTATTGGTTAAATGTTAAAGTTGGGTAATTGGTTAATTGACGGTAAAATAGTTAGGCAACTGTTTGGTTAAATTGATTAATCGGTTAATTGGTAGCTAAGCTATTAAACAATTTAACGCTTTATCAATTCCCCAACTAATGGATCATCTTAAAAACCAGTTCTTTCAAAAGTTCGCCATCCTCTACATTTCCGGTACTGTCTAAACCTTTACTTTTTAAATCATATTCCCGTAATAAGCTCATCACTTGGAAAACTTTTCCTGTGTTGTAGTTTCTGGCGGCAACTTCATAGTCCTTCACAAAAAATGGTGGAATTCCAAGAGCCGATGCAGCCTCAGCTTTATTTGGTAGATAATGGTACCTTAAAATTTTGGCAAAATAACCACCCAAATTTGCCAAAACCATAACGGTAGGATTGGCTTTCGGATTGCTGGCAAAATAGTTGATTATTTTATTACATTTTAAAACATCGCGAATGGCAAGCGCCTTTTGCAGTTCGAAAACGTTATATTCTTTACTTATTCCGATGTTTTTTTGAACAAGATCTGTGTTGATTACAACATCTTTCTGAATGTTCAACATCAGTTTTTCAATCTCGTTAGAAATCTTCGAAAGATCGGTCCCCAAATATTCTGCCATTAAAGCGGAAGCTTGCTGATCGATTTTATAACCTTTTTCTTTTACAAAATCTTCAATCCATGGCACCAATTTATAATCGCGAACCAAATCAGATTGAAATATTAAACCGCTTTTGCTAATGGCTTTATAAATCTTTTTACGCTTATCGAAATTTGCATATTTAAATGCCAAAACCAAAATGGTACTGGGTAATGGTTTCTCAAAATAGTTGAGTACAAATTCTGCCTCCTTGCTATTTCCTTCTTCTTTTGCCCACTTTAAATCCTGCGCCTCCTTAACTATTACAACCTGATAATCAGACATCATTGGATATCGCTTTGCGGCCCCCAAAACCGTAGCCATATCCGTATCTTTTCCGTAAAGAACCGTTTGATTAAAGCCTTTTTCGGCGTCGCTCAACAATTTATCTTCAATATAATCTGTTACTTGGTCGATATAATAAGATTCTTCGCCATGCAACAAATACACAGGCTTAAATTTTCTAGCTTTAATATCTTTAATAATTTCGGCAGCAGTCATTGCCGTAAAATTACAATTTAGCTTTTAGGATTTAGGTAAATGTTTATAAACAATATTAACTTTGGCTGTTAATAATTGCTGCACTGTTTTATTGCGGAATTGTTGACTGAAAACTGCCCATTTAAGATGTTCAAACCAACCCCGCTTAATCTACCACCCTATCCCTTTAAAATTACGCAAAAGGAGGATGTAGTTTTCATTTTCGATGAGCTTAGAAAAAAACATTTGGTACTAACGCCGGAAGAATGGGTTCGTCAGCATTTTATACAAAACCTAATTTCAGCAAAGAAATTTCCGAAAACCCTAATTCAAATTGAGGGAGGCTTGGTTTTAAATCAATTACAAAAACGCAGCGATATTTTGGTTTACAATACCGCAGGGGAAAAGTTGATGTTAATTGAATGCAAAGCCCCAAAAGTTAAGATCACACCATCGGTTTTTGAACAGGCTTCACGGTATAATTCCATTCACCAAGCGAAATGGATTGTGCTTACCAATGGTTTGCAACACGTTTACGCTAAAATGGATTTGGAAAAAGGCAGTTTTGTTTTTAGGGAGGAAATGCCGAATTATTTGGATTTATAAGTTTTTGGAAAGCAATTTCAGTGGTAGATAACTTGGTTTAGTCCCGCTCTTTGTTCTTTCCGGTGAAAAACCGGAACCACTCCGATCGGGTTTTAAGTGGCGTAGCAAGCAATGCTATTTGGGGTTGCAAACTGCAAAACAAGAATATTAATTATTTGAGCTTTGACAACTTTAGTAGTGACATAGAAAAAATTTGTCAAAGCTGATGAATACTAAACATCATACTATTTCTTCAAATATTAATTATGAATAGGTATCCAGATACACTTCCATTCACCAAGCGAAATGGATTTGGACAGAGGCAGTTTTATTTTTAGGGAGGAAAAGCCGAATTATTTGGATTTATGAGTTTTTGGAAAGCAATTGCATTGGTAAATAGCTCGGTTTAGTCCCGCTCTTTGTTCTTTCCAGTGAAAAACCGGAACCACTCCGATCGGGTTTAGGTGGCGTGGCAAGCAATGCTATTTGGGGTTGCAAACTGCAGAAAAAATATTGAGATGGAAACAATGCACTGTTTCGGTTCGCGAGGACAAGAACCAAAGTGCAAGCATTTTTTTTACATTTTTTTATCCGTCATGCCTGAAAAACTTCAATAGTTGCACAGTCTTGTCCACCTAAACCTGATTGGAATGGAAATCTTTTTTGGTAGCTGTTCCGACGAGGTTATCCTACCATTCACAAAAAAATTGCAGAGTAAAGCAGGAACAAACTAACCTAAATTTGTTGCCAATGCTTTCCAAAAAAAATGAGCTTTGACAAATTACTAGTGACATAGGGAAAATTTGTCAAAACTGATGAATACTAAACATCATACGATTTCTTCCAATATTGATTATTACCTGAATAAATGGCCTCGTTGCACATTGCCACGCAAATTGCAGCCTGCGTACCCGTATTTATATTCGAAGCGGGTTCTTTATTAGTTGTAACAGATTTATAAAATTCTTCTAAGGCATAATTCGTTCCATCCAAAGTCGCTTTATCTAAGATTGGGATTCCGCCATCTTTATTGACAACGATTTTTGTCGCTCCACTTACGCCATCAACAATCCCCAAATCCTTTTTTGCACTTTCTTCCGGGTAAAATAAACCTGTATTCGTTAATAGAGAAACTGAACCTTTTGTGCCTTTAATTTTGAAAAGATAGCCATCATGCGCATTGCCACAAGTTGCTCCGAAATTGCCGATCATGCCCTTCTCATTGTAACGAAGTACGGCTTGAATGTTATCGTAGGTTTCGCGACCATCCTTAAAAATATCAATTCCGCCAGAACCCATAATTTCTGTAGGTTGGGTTTCGAAAGCCCAATTAATAAAATCTATTTGATGTGATAAAAGTTCGGCGGCCAATCCGCCAGAATATTCTTTATACATCCGCCAATTGATTTTTCTTTCTAATGATGGATCAGGAACTGCTCTGCGCCAATTGCCATTTCTATCCCAGCGACAATCTATTTGAGAAACCTTCCCCAAATAACCGCTTTGAATCATATCCTTAACCTTAAAGTAGAGTGGCGAATATCGATATTGATAACCAACCTGAAAAATCTGCTTTGGATGTTGAGTAACTATTTTTTTCAGTTCTAGCGCTTGAGCGATATTATAAGTCATGGTTTTTTCCAGATAAACATGCTTACCCGCTAAAACGGCGTCTTTGGCAATGTGAAAGTGCTCGCTTAAAGGCGTTGCAATAAAAACAGCATCAATTGCTTTATCATCTAAAATTTGACGGTAATTTTTAACCGCTCTTGCATCTGCAGGAACATATTTCTCCGCTTCTTTAAGTCTAAAATCTAGTAAATCGCAATATGCTTTAATCCTGTATTTACTTGGCATAGATTTAATTACAGAAAGTACACCTTTGCCTCGATCACCACATCCAATCATGGCTACGTTGATAATCTGATCTGAATATAAACCGGCCAAAACCTGATTACCAACCAATAAACCAGAACTCAGCAAAGCTGATTTTTTAACAAACGAACGACGATGCATTTATAATGTTTTGATTTTAATAGTCCTGAAATCGACCTTATTTCCATGATCTTGAAGTAAGATATGACCTTTTGGTGCCTCGCCAAAGTTTTTCCAATCTTTGTATTTACTAATTGCAACCAATTTTTTAAACTCTTCCGAACCACGAACATACTCTAAAACCTTTACGCCATTTAAGTAATGCTCTACCTTATTGTTTGGATAAACTATTAAGCGGGCATTGTTCCAGCTCCCGATTGGGCGAAGGTAGCGAGGTTCCTTTTTAGCCGTCATTAAATCGTACAAAGATGCCAAAGTACGGTTTCCATCCCTTCCCAATTTTGCATCAGGATGCAAAACATCATCCAAAACCTGATATTCTAAACCAATTGCCGAACCTGTGTTCTTTTCTTCGAGTGTTACAAAATATTTCACTCCACTATTTGCACCTGGCGTAAGTTTAAATTCGAACGACATATCAAATGCAGAAAACTCTTCTTTAGTTACAATATCACCTCCGTTTGTAGATTCTGCACCGCCAGATGGTTCTACACTGATTACACCATCTGCAATCTTCCAGCCTTTGGCGGGAAATTCTGTTTTGTAAGCACCAATCCAACCCGTGTTACTTTTACCATCGAAAAGCAATTTATAACCTTCCGATTTTTCGTAAGATGATAAAGTATTTGGCGTTAAATTAACCGTATAAATTCCCTTGGGAAATGCTTTGGATTTTAATCCTTCGGTTTGAATATTGATGTTTTTGAAATATACTTTCCTTCCATCATTGCCCAATTCATTACCAATGCCATGTACCTGCAAACCTATAAAACCCGACTGATCTAAAGTATCAATTACATAAGCAACCGGTGTTCCGTTTACCCAAGTTTTAGTTTCGTTCCCAATACATTCAATTTTATAATGGTTAAACTCATTCTTTTTATATAACGATTTTGCCGATGGATTTAGCTCCAAAGGATAAAGCCACAATCTTCTAGCTTCATCATAAACGCCACCTGTCCAAGCTCTTGCAGTTGGATCAATTTCTATTTGTCTGCCAAAAACCAAACCTTTCCCATTGTTTCCTTCAGGTTTGATATGGCTTCGGGTTTGAATTCCAGAGTTGGTGGTTTCTCCCTCTAATTTTACATCTAGTTCGAGAATAAAATCGCCGTATTCTTTTTCGGTAATTAAGAAAGAATTGGGAGTGCCTTTTGTCATGGTTCCTACGATTGCTCCATCTTCAATTTTATATGGTGCAGCACCAGCAACGGCTTTCCAACCGGTTAGGGTTTTGCCATCAAATAACGGTTTTGCTTTTTGCGCAGCTGCTGATAAACTAATTAAGGAAAGGGCTAGAATACTATATTTTTTGATTTTTAACATGGTTGATTTATTTCTTTATCGTCATTGCGAGGCACGAAGCAATCTTAATGCGGTCGGATATAGATTGCTTCGTGCCTCCCAATGACGAGTTTGCTACTAATATTTAAAAACTTTTCCGTTTGCGATTACTTCTTGCTTACTTTCATCAAAAATTGATTTTGCACCAGTTCTTACCGCAGCATTCGTCATGATGTTAGCTATTGAATGCGAATAACCAGCTTCTACGGGAGCATTTGGTGTTTTGCGACTTCTAACACATTCCATCCAATTTCTCATGTGGCCAGAAGTTAGCGCATCGCCACCCATATTTGCACCTGTTGCAGCTTTTATTTCCGTTTTACTCAAATCAAATTCGGGTAAAAGATTAGCTTTCATGCCCATTGCTGATGCTTCTTGCTGTCTTAATCCACCTTTCGGAGAAACTTTATTGGTAATCAAATTTAACTCCCCACCATTTGAATAATAAACTTCACCAACATCGCCCACACTATTTTGCATTCTTGATGTGAAGGTAACCTGGAATCCATCTTCAGAATTTGGCTGACCATAATCGAAAACTGCAACCATAGAATCCCAGTTCCTGCGACCATCTTTCCATGTATAAATTCCGCCGTTAGCCACTACACTTCGTGGGTGTTTTAAATTGGTAAACCAGTGAACGGTATCTATTTGATGCGACATCCATTGGCCAGGCATCCCCGAAGAATAAGGCCAGAACAACCTATATTCCAAATATTTTCTTGGATCAAAATTTTCGAAAGGGCGATTTAATAGAAAACGCTTCCAATCGATATCTTCTTCTTTTAATTTAGCAACTAAATCTGGTCTGCGCCAACGCCCTGGCTGGTTTACATTCCAAACCAAATCTACGGCTGTAATTGGCCCAAATTTTCCATCTTGAATGTATTTTGCTGCATTTTGATAGTTCTCCCCACTCCTACGTTGTGAGCCAATCTGAATAATTCTATCACTTGCCTTAACTGCTTTTAGTGCTGCTTTGGCATCGTCCATAGTTTCTGCAAAAGGCTTTTCTACATATGCATCGCAACCACCTTTAACTGCTTCAATTAAATGCAAGGCATGTTGAAAATCTGCCGTACTGATAATCACGGCATCAAGATCTTTGGTTGCATAAAGCTCTTCGTTATTTCTGCAGGCTTTAATATCATGACCAAATTTTTCCTTTAAATGGGCAATCCCTAAATTCCTTCTATAACTCCATAAATCTGAAAGACCAACCACATCAAAATTTAATTCTTTGTTGTGATTTAAGAAACAAGGTAATAACGTGTCTTTAAAACGATCAGAAAACCCAACAACACCAACTCGTACACGATCATTCGCCCCGATAATTCTGCCATAACTTTTGGCGCTCATCCCCATTGTGCCAACGTAAGTTGCTGCCGTGAATATTGCAGATTGCTTAATGAATTTTCTTCTGGAATTTTCCATAGAATAAATAGGTTTAGATTAGGTTAGAAAAGCTCATAACGTTAAACGATTTATCATTGCTTAACAATGCCAAAATAGGGTTTTTAGTTGATAGATTTAATGGGTTTTGGTAACAATTTAGAAACCTCACCCTGTGAAAGCAAGAAGTTATTGCGGATTTAGTGCATCCCTATTCTTGAAGAGAGGGGAATAAGGATTGTGGTTTGAACCAAGGCTTATAAACCTTGCCAACACACTCGTCATGCTGAATGTAGTTCAGCATCTTGATTGCAAAAACACCTCACCCTGTGAAAGCAAGAAGTTATTGCGGATTTAGTGCATCCCTATT
>NZ_JACRYL010000049.1 GCF_014306625.1 Pedobacter fastidiosus | reverse complement strand
CAGCGAAAGTTGAGGCGAACGCACCAACGGTTTCTGTTTCGGCACAGCCGGTCTGCGGAACGCCAACGGGAAGCATCGCAATTACAGCGGTAACGGGCGAAACCTACAGTATAGACGGCGGAACTTACTCTGCTGCCTCAACTTATTCGGGTCTTGCACCCGGCACGCACATCGTAAGGGCGAAAAGTGCGGACGGATGTACCTCTTCGGGAACGGACGTTGTGATCAGTCCCGCAAAGGCACCGGCAAATGCACCTGTGGTTGCCGTTACGGCACAGCCTACCTGTGCCCTGGCTACGGGAAGTATCAGCATCACTGCTGTAACGGGCGAAACCTACAGTGTTGACGGCGGTGCTTACACTTCTGCCTTAACATACTCGGGTCTTGCCAGCGGAAGCCACTCGGTAACCGCAAAGAGCGCTGACGGCTGTACCTCGGGTGCAGCACCGGTAACGGTAAACGCACAGCCGGCCACACCGACGGCCTCGATCAGTTACGGCGCACCGCAGTACCAGGCAACCGGAACAGCGAGCGTTGTGCAGAGCGGGCAGACGGGCGGAAGCTATAGTGCAAGCCCTTCGGGACTGGGCATCAATGCCGTTACGGGAACGATCGATCTAGCGGGAAGCACACCGAACCAGACCTATACGGTAACCTACACGTTCAGCAACGGAACCTGTACGGGAACGGCAACAGCAACGGTTAGGGTAAATTCTACGCCTGCAACCATTGCCTATGCAAAACCTGCCTACTGTGCAAACGGAACCGCGGATATCATCAGAACGGGACCTGCGAACGGAACCTATACCGGAGACGGGAACGGGCTCAGGATCAATGCCCCAACGGGTACGATAAACCTGGGCGCAAGTATTCCGGGCAGTTATACGGTTACCTACACCTATCAGGACGGAACGATCACGGCAACGGCCACAACAGCGGTAACCATTAATGCGGTTCCGGTGGTATCGGTAGCGAGCGACATGGGAACCAATATTTCCAGGGGGGATATCGTTACGCTTACCGCAACGGGCGGAACGAGCTACAGCTGGAGCGGTACGGACATTCAGAGCGGACAGAATACCGGCGTAATAAAAGTGCGTCCGAAACAGACAGCCACCTACACGGTTACGGCAACAAATGCCAGCGGATGCTCTGATGTGGCGCAGATCACCATCACGGTAACGGATGATTTCAGACTGGAGCCGAACAACGTGATTACACCGAACGGCGACGGCAGGAACGATACCTGGGTAGTAAAAAATCTGGACTATTACCCGAACAATACGGTAGGCATCTACGATAGGGCGGGCAGAAGGGTTTATGGGGCCAGCAGCTACAAAAACGACTGGGACGGTACCTACAACGGCCAGCCGCTTGCAGAGGGTGCGTACATCTACGTGATCGACCTCGGAAATGGCATAGGCCTGCTGAGGGGAACGATCTCGATCATCAGGGACAACAGATAAGATTAAGGGCTCCCGGACCCCGAGGTGCGTAATGGAATGTCGTGCGGAGGGGGAGGGGGCCTTATTACAGCATATTATGGGCGGAACGGCCCTAAAAAAAATCAGCAAAATGAAAAAGATACTTACAGCAATAACACTTCTGGGACTCGGCCTTTCCGCCCAGGCGCAGCTGAACCCGATGGGGAGCATGTACTACCAGAACCAGTACCTTTCGAACCCTGCAATGGCTGGGATCGAAAGCGGATGGGAGATCAATGCAGGCTACAAGGCGCAGTGGACGGCGATAGAATATGCCCCTGCAATGGAGGCGGTCACGGCCACCCACGGCTCAGATAATGGGAAGGTCGGCCTCGGCCTGAACTTCTTCAACGACAGGGCGGGCGTTGT
>NZ_JACRYL010000048.1 GCF_014306625.1 Pedobacter fastidiosus | reverse complement strand
GTCACCACGGACCCTTAAACTAATTTCGTTTTGTGGAGACACGAACCCATGCCGATCCTGATCTGTGGTATTGGTGGTAAATAAAAAGCACTCCAAAATCTGTGTTTATCTGTGTGCATCTGTGGTTGAAACATTTTACTCTTGCGCCATGGTACTTGTCACCACGAGCCATAATTTTGTATAACCTATCGAGGGGGTGAGGCCCAGTCCATAAAATTCCTTATTTTTACACTATGGAACCGATAGATAAAACCCAACAAGATGCTCAAAAATTAGCTGCCGCTTTAGAAGCTGTTAAATTTATCAAAGAAGGCGATGTTGTAGGTTTAGGAACAGGATCTACAGCTACGTTTGCAATAGAAGAAATCGGCAAAAAAGTTCGTGAAGGATTAAAAATCACGGCTGCTGCAAGTTCTAAAAGAACCGAGGAATTAGCTAAGTCTTACGGAATTGAAATGCTCGATCTCCAAACGCTCGGTTCAATCGACATTAGTATAGATGGAGCGGATGAATTTACAGAATCCTTAAATTTAATTAAAGGCGGTGGTGGAGCATTGTTCAGAGAAAAAATCCTCGCTTCTTTGAGTAAAAACAGAATTATAGTAACCGATTCCTCTAAAAAAGTATTGAAGTTGGGCGCATTTAAAGTACCTATTGAAGTTATTCCCCTAGCACTTCAATATGTAGTCAATCAAGTTGAAAAGCTTAATGGTTCAAGTATCTTAAGGGAAAAAAATAACGAAACTTTTATTACCGATAATGGAAATTTCATCATTGATGCAGATTTCGGATTAATTGATCATCCAGAAGAACTGGCCAAATCGTTAAATCAAATAGATGGTTTATTAGCCCATGGACTATTTATAGGCTTAACCAATAAGGTAATCATGGCAAGTAGCAACGGAGTTGTAGTTTTTGAATAATTCAATAATTTCATTCTTTTTCGTGTCTTCTGTGTTTCCGTGGCAAATCTTATTAAAGCCCCAAAATAACAATTTGTATAACTATTGAGTGATTTAGCTCCCTCTCTTCAAGGAGAGGGCGGCATGTTTGCATGACAAACTTATCTCAACCCTTAAAATAACAATTTGTATAACTATTGAGGAATTTAGCTCCCTCTCTTCAAGGAGAGGGCGGGGGGAGAGGTTTTTTACTATCTGTGTTTGCGTGACAAACTTATCTCAGCCCCTAAAATAACAATTTGTATAACTATTGAGGGATTTAGCTCCCTCTCTTCAAGGAGAGGGCGGGGGGAGAGGTTTTTTTACTACGGACTTGTGATTTTCGAATAATACAACAATTTCATTCTTTTCCGTGTCTTTTGTGTTTCCGTGGCAAATCTTATTAAAGCCCCTAAAATAACAATCTGTATAACTATTGAGGGATTTAGCTCCCTCTCTTCAAGGAGAGGGCGGGGGGAGAGGCCCCCTTATCACACCTTTTCACCGACATTTTACTACTTTAAAATTTCCTCAAAATATTTTAACCGAGATTTTTATTTCACTCACCGATAAAATAATCTTATTCGAGGAAAACCCATTCTCCAGCATTCATTTTCGTGATACATTTGAATATAAAAACAAAACATCATGGAAACTTTAATCAAAAAAAATCACGCAGATAAACAATTGGGACTAGGTATTTTAATTGTAGTTATCGGATCTGTTTTCTTACTTAGAAACACAGGAGTTGATGTGCCACACTGGATTTTAAGCTGGCATACAGTAATGCTTGGAGCTGGATTGTGGATTGGTTATCGTCGTAATTTTACAGGTGGCGGTTGGTTAGCCTTAACTTTAATAGGCGCAATCTTTACCTTAAAAGACATCACGATTTTCGATTTCGCTTTATCAAAAATCACGACAGCAATGTTTCTAATCGGTGTTGGTTTGTATGTAATCTTTAAACCTAAAACCTATAAATCATTCAATCAACCATTTGAAAAAAAACCAGTTGATTTTACAACAACAGGAAGCTAAAATTCTTAACTCCATCATATACTTGAAAAGGGACATTTTTTAATAAATGTCCCTTTTTTTGTTGAATTCGCCACTAAAAAAGAAACGGGAATTCCACCTTAGTAGAATCCCCGTCATCTAAATTAACGCTCTCACATACATAAACGATAATTTTAAAGATTATTGTATTCACCGCATACTTTTAAATCAGAAAAATGTCATGTTATCTTGCTCTACTCTTGATTCGGATCACAAATCAACCCTTCACGAGAATGACGTGATGACTATGCAAAGTTTAAGGCAATTGGTTGAAATACCAAACACGAACGGCCGTCATTCTCAGCTTGATCCG
>NZ_JACRYL010000047.1 GCF_014306625.1 Pedobacter fastidiosus | reverse complement strand
TGCATATACCAATAAATTTGACCCCCTTTCGCCAATTTTAAATTGACCCCCAGAGTTGTTGCTTGAAAAAAGCAGAAGTTGTTGTGGAAAAAGGCTTTTTAGAATCGATCTTTTAAGTCCTGTTTAACAACTGTTATTTTACAAAAATACGTTTTCAATCTTAGAGTTTCTCCTTCTCATAGATTCACCAAATAATTCAACCCTTAACGAGTGATGAACTATTCGATCGAGTATTGCATCGGCAATGGTTTTCTCACCAATTATATCATACCATTCTTTCACCGGTATCTGTGAGGTAACTATCGTCGAACGCTTCTGGTGTCTGTCCTCGATGATATCCAGTAAAGTAACCCTTGACTGTGGGTCAAAGGGCTGGAGACCAAAATCGTCAAGAATAAGAAGATCAACCCTTTCAATCTTTTTCAGTTCTGCAAGAATGGTACCTTTAGCCTTTGCCAGCTTTAGCTGCCCCATAAGCTTAGCCGTATTAACATACAGAACCTTGTATCCATTCTGACAGGCCTGATATCCAAGGGCGGTGGCAAGGTAGCTTTTTCCGGTACCGGTGGAACCGGTTATGAAAAGATCCTTGTGCTCCTTAATGAAATCCAGGGCTGCAAGCCTGTGTACCTGGTTCCTGTCAAGCCCACGTTCAATGGAGTAATCAATATGTTCAAGAGATGCCTTATACCGGAATACAGCAGCCCTAATTGTTCTTTCAACCGAACGGTTGCGCCTGTCGTCCCACTCGCTGGCAACCAGTACGGATATAAACTGATCAGTGGTCAGCGATTCCTTTACCGAGGATTCCAGATTGGTCCTGAATGCATCGTACATCCCAAACAGCCTTAGCTGTTTCATTTTCTCTAATGTTTCATTGTTCATTTCTAATTGCTTTTTATTGTTACTGGTAATATTCCTTGCCCCTGATGTTTCCATGCTCAGGGATATCTATTGTCTGTTCTTCTACAGATAGCTGATCAAGCTGCTTTTGCAGTATCTCCTCGATTATACGGTAGTTGTACTGGCCAAGATTATTTGCCCAACGGCAGGCATTCCTTAGCCGGACCGTTCCAACACGACGCGCAAAGTTCAGTATGCCCGAACAGGATTTATGGGCCTGCTCGGGATATCTCTTATGCTCAAGCACCTTCGATATGTAATGAGCAACGTCACTATGGATCTCTTCAGCCTGCTGAATAAAGTTCTCAGGCGTCCATTCTGATACGTACCGGTGCTGTGGTGCCAGATGGTCCTGTTGGGTAGTATAATGGTGCTTTGTCCGCACTCTTGAATGAAAAGCTATCATGGTATAGTTGTAATAGACTTTTACTGAGCCGGAAGTGTACAGCAACTTTACTTTTTTACCAACATAGTTATAGGGAACACTGTAGTAGTGGACATCTTCGCCCAGCCGTACATGCCCGTTTCTCATAACGGTGACCATCACCTGCCTGTGCAACTCATACCGAACCGGGTTAAGTGCGGCAAGGGCCTCGCGTTCGATTTCCTCAAACTGTTCCCTGCGTGAATAGCTTCTGCCCGAAAAGTGTTTGTTGTTATGGATTTCGAGCAGAGGGGCGATTGCTGCATTAAGTTGCTCCAGGGTTTGAAAGCGACGATCGTCCAACTTATTATAAATACTCCGGTAGATAAGCTTGACAGCTCCTTCTACCAGCGACTTGTCACGTGGCTTGTAGGCACGTGCGGGAATAACAGTTGTGGCATAATGTTCCGCAAATGCGGCAAACTCATCGTTCAGCACAGCCTCATACCTGCTTCCCCTTGTTACAGCAGAGCGAAGATTGTCGGGGACGATCGCTTCCGGTACCCCTGCGAAATAGCGAAGGGCATTTTCACAGGCAGTGATGAGGTCCTCCTTTTTCTGGGAGGCCACAGCCTCAACATAGGTGAGCTGGCTACAGCCAAGAATCGCCACGAATACCTCTACGTCCTGCCTGATATTATCATTCCCGATAACAAATAGCTTTTTGCCGGCAAAGTCGATATACATTTTATCACCAGCTTTATGTTCTATATGCATTACCGATCTGGAGAGCTGCAGGTATACCATTATGGCATTATTAAAGTGAGAGCGTCCATAACCATCGGAATGCTTTTTTATATATTCCTCATGCAGGTGTTCCCTTGTAACACCTTTTCTCTTTAACCTTTTACAGTAATCGGGTAATAGTCCCTGAAGGATCTGCATACGGGGCGCACTGGAGATCCTGGCCACAGGTGTGGTAAAAATGACGGCCAGTTCGCTATCGCTCTTGGCATTAAACTCTTCATAGCTAATGCCAAGCGTCTGCCAGATGCGAATATACTTTTTAATGGTATTGCGTGAGGTTGACACCATTGCATGGATGCGCTTGGTCCCGGTTCCCTGACTGTATAGACGGATGATCTGTCTGAGTTTATTCATTTTGATAGGCTTATTGGACATTGTAATCAACAGTTTTTGTTCGGCTAAAAGCTAAACAAAAACATATTCCTATAGACCATTTAGCACAAACGAATCTGCAATTTCAAGGGGGTCAATTTGGATTGGCGCAAAGGGGTCTTTTTCCTTTGGCGAACCTTATCAAATTAACTCGGCTAAGGGGAACTTTTTAGATTGGCGAAGAGGGGTCAATTTGAAGCGGTTTATCCA
>NZ_JACRYL010000046.1 GCF_014306625.1 Pedobacter fastidiosus | reverse complement strand
GATGCCGTTTGCGAATATTTTCAGTTGAGCAAAGAAAAACTCAGATGTTACACAAAGAAACAGTTAAACCAGGGACATTGGATCTGATCCACAAGTTGATGAAAGACTCTCAGCTCAACTCATTTTACCTTGTAGGCGGCACCGCACTTTCGCTGAGGATTGGCCATAGGGAATCCATAGACATTGACCTGTTCAGTTCTTCGTTAAAATCTATAATTGAAAAATAAACCGGAAAATTATTTAATTCTTGTTTACTTAACCTTTACCACAATGGAGATGAAGGAATGGCGTGGCATAGTGATGCCGAAAAAGATTTGGAAAAGAATGGAGCAATTGCATCATTGAGCTTTGGGGCAGAACGAAAATTTGCATTTAAACATAAGCAAACTAAAGAACTGCATTACTACTTGAACACGGAAGTTTGTTGGTTATGAAACACAATACGCAAACAAATTGGCTTCATAGATTACCACCCTCTAAATTGAGTACAAAACCAAGAGTAAATTTAACTTTCAGAACAATTTTTTTGTAAATTATATGAGAATAACTTGGAAAGTTCGGAGAGTGGGATCAGTCAATTCCAGAAACTAGAGACAATCGATTTCCCCTAGAATTTACCAACTTAAATAATTAATTACTAGCTAATTACAAAAATAACTGCAATTAGTTTAAGTGGTCAATTCGCTACGGAATCATATGGTAAATAGCACCGAAATCTCCACTTTGCTAGCTAATTAGTAATCAAAATCGACTAGCAATCCGTTCTAAACAGAGGAAACACCTGGGGCATTCCACCCAATTCTTCTAGCTTCATCCTTTTGATAAAGAGAATCTACTGTTCCTTAAGTGTTAATTTGTTGTCTTTAACAGCAACGTTGATGTTTTCATCGTCAACCGTCCAGCTTCTTGTTTGATGATTCTTTCTCTCCTTAGGTTATTTAGATCAGCTTCACCTGCTGTCGTTTCTCTTTTTCAAGGTATCAAAAACTTCCCGTTGGTAGAGTTTACCAATAGGCAGTTCTGTTGTACCAAGCTGAATGTGATTGGTGGTGTAAGATCTTAACTGATCAATGGCAATAATATAGGACCGGTGTATCCTCACAAAATTGGAACTGGGTAACATAGCCTCTAAGGCAACCATGGAATATTTGGTGATTACTTGCCCTTGCGCGGTGACAATCTTTACATAATCTTTTAAACTCTCAATATACCGGATGTCTCTAAGATATACCTTAACCATTTTTCGGTCGGAACGGAAATAAAGGAAATTATCTCTCCCAGCAGCTTGTGGCCGGATAATCTTTTCAACTGACTGATTAATCGCAGGCAGTACCCCTGTTGTGATAGCCTTGTTTATTGCCTTTACAAAACGTTCAAACTTAATGGGTTTGAGTAGATAATCCACCGCATCAAGTTCATAGCTTTCCAGCGCGTGCTCTGCAAAAACCGTAGTAAAGATGATTTTAGGCGCTCGGGTTAGTGTGCTTACCAATTCCAGTCCGGTCAGTTGCGGCATGCGGATATCCAAGAAAATAATATCAACTGGGTGCTGATGCAGGAAAGGGATGACCTGCAATGCATTGCCACACTCACCAACGAGATGCAATATCGGCATTTTCGCTATGTAACGTTTAAGAACTTCCCTCGCTGGGGGCTCATCATCTACGATCAGGCAATTAAATATAGGTAAGTTCATTATCTTTAAAGTTAGTTTCTTGCGCGGGAACAGTATCTGGTTTTAATTCTATCTTAAGATTCACAATATAAACGTCTTCCTCATCAATTATATCAAATATAAATTTTTCCGGGTACAGCAGTTCCAACCTCCGCCGCACATTGCTAATGCCGATGCCGCCGGTTTGAACGCTTTTATTTTGAACCTTACCGTTAATGAGCTTAAGTTGCATTATTTGTCCCTCCAAACTGATAGTCATGCTCATCCATGGCCTTTCCAACACCTCACTAGTACCATGCTTAAAGCAGTTTTCAACAAAGGGCAGGATCAGTAATGGGGCGATGGTAAGATCCGAATAATTTGGCGGTGTTTGTATGCTTACCTCCAGTTCGTTTCCGTAACGCCTTTTTTCCAGTTCGATATATTCATGAATCATTTTTATCTCCTGTTCAAGTTTAACCACAGGAGTATTACAGTTATAAAGGATATAGCGTAACAGTGCGGAAAGCGCAATAATCATGTCTGCAGCAACCGGGGCCGTATCCTGCGTGTGCGAATAGATATTGTTAAGTGTATTAAACAGGAAATGTGGATGCAGCTGGGCTTTTAGTGATTGTAATTCGGCAATCGATTTTTCTTTTTCCAGCAACAAAGCATGCTGTTGTTTTTCGTAAAAATATTTCATCATTTTTATAGCCGCAGCCAGGCCGCCAATGGTGATACTGCCCCTTAAGCCGCCCATCATGGCTAAAAAAACCTTAAGTCCGAATGACATTGGTGCAGATATGGCCTGTGCAAAATATCGCGTGAAATACAACCTGCGCAAATAATCCAAAATGGTTAACGAGATCAGGGCTGATAACCCAGCGGTAATGAAAAGGAGGACAATAATCCAAAATGTGGCTTTCAAATATCTGGCAGGTATGACCATTTTAGGAATAATCCAATACAGTAAGGTATAGGTAAGGAACATAGTTGGAAAGATAAAAAATAGACCTTCAATGGCAGTTAGTCCAATTCGGGCACCGAAGCTAATGGCCAAAAGCAGCGGCGATGGTGTAAAAGCATATAAATAAACCTGGAACAAATACCAGCATATCCAAAAGCTGGCATGTCGGTACAGCACCCATTTGTTTGCTCTTGAAAACACGAATTGAAGCTGATCCATGTAGCGTCTTTTTTATAAAGATACGTTTCTGCCCAAGTATACAAGTATCATCAGGCAGTAAATAGACCTGCGGGTATTTTTTGCTGCTTTAATCATTTTGTCGACGACGAAAGTCTTTTGACTCTGGAAATGGATCTTATGTCTATGTAAAAGTGATGGACGTCTAATTTTCAAAAACAACCGAGATTTCCTCTTTAACTTTGACCAAGAAAATACAAACACTGATCGTAAAATTATGAAAAAACTAATCATCCTATTGATTTTGACAATCTTAGTGAGCCCAGCTTTTGCACAGGTGGATACCATCAGTTTTGCCAAAGAAAGGCAAGAGTTGCGCAGTTTTATACATGACCCGGCGCTGATAGCCAAAGCCAATTGTAACGACTTGATCATGGTTGGTGCAAAAGGCGATATCTCCTTTTCAACACAGCAAACAAAAGGCTCTCAGGATAATCAAAAGCTAATTTTTAAATCAGTTAAAACCATTCCTGGAAGCGAATACATCCGGATCTACAACGCCACTACTGCCGTAATTAACTGGCTGGCGGCAGTGCAACTCAATGTAGCGGGGCAAGATATAGCCATCAAGGTACGCCGCCTAGAGGTATACGTTAAAAAAGACGGCAGTTGGTGCCGGGTTGCTGGTCAGGGTACGCAGGTTGATGAAATGATGTTTCCCAATCCTCATTAATCGTCTTATAATAAGTAAATGGATTTCCGATCAAAACGAATCGTCAACGCTAATTTTGCAACTTCCAATATGACTATAGTGTTTTAGTGACGTTTACAAATGCAATTAAAATTTCTTTGCGTACTGAGTGTATGCTTTTATTAATTACCGAAAGGAGAGATTGTGCTATGTAAGATGTTCAGTTGTGGTCTGATTTTTCACCGCACAAGCAATTTTGCATATAACAAAACCCCGGACATAAGGGGCTTTGTCCCGAGACGCTATATTTTTCGAAAAATCTCTTTACTGACCTTAACAGTATTGCAACGATTTGGGATTTACCATTGGAAAATATTGATATAAATAAAAAATTGACAGGTTATTACGTGAAATCATTACAAAATTGACAATTTGAGAAAATTATAGGGATTTAACTGTGTATTTCAGTGAAAGTATCCACCCTGTTTCGTTCCAAACTGTCCAGCCTGATCAGGGCTTTTTCTTTTTAGCACCTTTCCATCTGGCTTCGATCAACGCAGCCTGACCCAACCATACCAACTGCGACACCCCGGTGCCCCAACGTCGAGCATCTTAAGAGGTAGGAGGTTTTATGGATGCGGACGAAGTTATTACAGCCGAAGGCATTAAGTGCAGATTTATCGGGCGGGAAGTCCGGAAGCGTACCTTGATGGAAGGCATCAAAGTTCATAACGAAAAGATGGAAGCCTTGGTGGGGCGTGAATATGCTATTGGTACTTTGAAGCGCTTTCAGGTCTTGGAAAGACATCTTACGGCCTTCATGAACGAGAAATACCAGACAACAGATATCAACATCAAAAATATTAACCATGCGTTTATAAGGGATTTTGATTTTTTCTTGAGAACGGTAAACGGTTGTGCAAACAACACTACGGTAAGGTATCTTAAAAGTTTTGGAAAGATCCTTCGCATTTCGTTAAGCTTAAAGTGGATTGACAGCGATCCAATGTTTGGATACAAGCTGAGAAGTAAAAATGTAGAGCGGTCGTTTCTGACAGAGGATGAATTAACGAGAATTTCAGAAAAGCAGTTCTTGACCGAGCGATTAAGTCAGGTACGGGACGTTTTTATCTTCTGCTGTTTTACCGGACTTGCCTATTCTGACATTGAAAAATTGAGCCTATCTAATATTAAATTAGGGGTAGACGGCAAAAAATGGGTTTACACAAACAGAACCAAAACAGGAACCCGGTCTGCTGTCCCACTACTTCCACCAGCAATCGCAATATTGGAAAGATACAATGACCATCCGTATTGCATCACCAAAGACAGGGCATTGCCAGTTTCAAGCAATCAAAAGCTAAATGAGTACCTCAAGGAAATCGCCGCAGTTTGTGGGATTGATAAACCTTTAAGTTCTCACATTGCAAGGCATACCTTCGCAACAACGATAACCCTGTTAAATGGTGTTCCTATGGAAAGTGTATCCAAAATGCT
>NZ_JACRYL010000045.1 GCF_014306625.1 Pedobacter fastidiosus | reverse complement strand
TTCTGCTTTTTTCAAGCAACAACTCTGGGGGTCAATTTAAAATTGGCGAAAGGGGGTCAAATTTATTGGTATATGCATCTGTGCAGGCTTTACAAAATCGAACCGCTCTATTTTTCGGATTTCGTCTATCCGCTGAATATCTCGAAATGTATCGCTTACCTCAAAGCCGAAATGGACTTTCGGGCAGAAGATTTACAGCTCATGGTATTGGAGGACGAAACCCACAGGGCAACGCTTGCAACCGTGAAAATCTTTGATACCAAGACAACGCTGTATTATCTGCCCCTTGAACCGCTTTACAGGCTGTTGAGGGACAGGGAGCGAAGAGCAGTTGCCGATCTTCTGCTTTCGGTAACCGCCTGTTTTTATCAATATGGGAAAATTCCATCCCATGCAGACTGCTGTAGCTACCTCAATGATACCTATTCGATGATCGGAGAATGGATTTTGGAAAACGAGGAGGAGGAGGACAAAGCCTACCGCAGGCATCAGCTTTCCTACATAAAAAAAATGGACAGGCAAAGCCATTCAATTTTGAAAAGACTTAAGCAGAAAAAGCCCTTAAGTGATTTTAAAAAAAGAATGATGGCTTTTTGTCCCTCGGACAAAGTCGAGGAGGATCTGCTCGCCCTTGCGCAAAAGGCATATTCGATGTTCGGCACTTTTCCCGAAAGGACGGTTATGGACAAGATCATCGATGATTTTGATGCAGAGGAGGAACAGGAGGAAAGAATAAGGATTGACCAATACCTCTCTTTCATATGGAGCAGAAACGACTGCCTTTATGATACACTCATGGAAACTGTTAATTCAGCTTTACAGGAATACAACTGGATAGACGAGCCGATGGACATTCAGTTTTTTGACCTTCCGCAGGAAAAGCAGACCCATGACCTCTTGTTTGAGGAGACCTTTTTCGATCTGCTGAATGATCTGACCGACACTTTAATAGATTTTGAACATGAAAAACATTAACGAATCATTCGAAAAAACATACGATCCCTTTAAGGCGATTCTTTTCTATAAATCCGCAAAGGACGAGAGTTTTTACGTAGAGGGCTACGATATGGATTTTTTTGGGAAGCCGATCAATGCGCATCCCCTTTCCCTGCAAGAGAGCCATGCCCTTTCAGATGCCCTTGCAGACAGCGAAGAATTAAAGCAGGGTTTTCTGCAGTGCCGATCCATACTTGCGCCCGAAGTGCTGTTTATAAATTCCGATCGTGACGGCTATGTTCTTTGGTACACCCATTCAGTTAGGCAAAACCTCTCTTTTAAAAAAGACCTGTCTATTGATGATGGTGAAGCCAATCTTCCTCCTCTTTTGTGGAAGGCTTCAAAGCAACGTTTGTCCCTATGGGCTCTGGCAAAAGACGGAAGACCTGTTAGCAGTTCAACCCTATATTACGCACCCTTTTTTAATATTTATCAAAATGGAGAGGTCTGTATGGGGAATGTAGCAATAGAGATCGACATCAACTCCTCTCTCGAAGGATTTATGGAATCCTGGCAGAACTACTTTTTTAAGTCCGCTTTCAGCCATCTTCTCGGGGACAGCGCACCGACAAAAACAAATATCGTTCAGCTGTGGCAATCCCTTGTATCTAGCGAAAAACCATTCCCCATAAAAACGTTAAAAAAATATCCCAAAACCCTAAAAGACCTGATCTAATGGAACTGCAAAAGAAAAGAATACATTTTGTACACTCTTACCTCATAAATCCCACCAATCCCATTTCCGTGAGTCTTATCGGTGCAGGTGGTAACGGCAGTCAGATGCTTACCGCTCTGGCGAGGATCAACCATGCCCTCTGCTCGCTTGGTCATGCAGGCTTACAGGTAACTGTTTTTGATGATGATACCGTAGAGAGCGCAAATCTTGGCAGACAGCTATTCTCTGAATCAGAACTTGGGATGAATAAGGGAGTTGCGCTCATCAACCGTGTGAACCGCTTTTTTGGAAGCGGATGGAAAGCCGTGCCCGAAAGATTTGAAGCGGTGAGCGATACAAAATCACTGCATAGCAGAAAAGCAAACCTAACGGTTTCCTGTGTAGATACCCTATTGGCCAGAGCAAACATTGAGCATCTGATCCGAATCGAACATGATTCTCAAAGAGATCAAGGGCTTTACCTTTTGGATTTGGGAAACAGCAGAACTTCGGGACAAGTGTTTTTGTCAACCTTGCAGACCATCAAACAGCCAAAATCAGAAAGGTTTGAAACGGTTGGAAATTTATCTTCCATGCTTGAAGATTATGGGGTCTTGCTTGATGGCAACGATCAGCATGCGAACGATCCAAGCTGTTCTTTGGCGGAAGCCCTGACAAAACAGGATTTATTCATCAATTCTGCTTTAGTCAGTCTGGGTGCTTCCATGCTATGGAATCTTTTTCGGGAGGGACTGCTCGAATACAGGGGCTTCTTTTTAAACCTTAAGGATTTCCGGTCACAGCCTGTTGTTGTGTAGAAAGGTCTTTCTGGAAATTCCCCGGCGGCGGGCTTCGCCCGCCCATTTTTTCGGCTGCCGTTTTCCCGGGCACTGGCAATCCTTCCAAAACGTCAGCCGTTTTTTTTGAGGCATTTGATTTCTACACCGAGGCTTTCCTGATCTTGCAGATTATACCAATTGAAAATAGAGTTGAATCTCGATTGTTTGGATTTTATTTTGCGGATTAGAATCTGTGGCCTTGAATACATGGGTCTCCCAATATAAATTTGCGAGTTTATTTTTGAAAGGACAGAAATGATTTCCCGATTTTTAGCCCTTGGAAATAGAAAACCGGTCTTTATGTACTGGGTAGTCTTATCTGTGTTAAAAAGCTACTATTTATGGTCTTTCAATTAGCCTGCTGGTTTTTGATTCCCATATACTCATCATTCTATAAATAGTTAAATATGGGTAAGCAGGGATATTAATGTCGGTTTCGCATTTTGATAGGCCTATTTATCCTGAAACAGAGGCCTTAAGCATATGCACTGTAAGTAGGGAATAAAAATGTATTCTTATGAAATTCGTTTTACCGGAATTGGAAAACCGCGTGATTAATTCTAATGAATCGGCAACGCCTACCGAAGCTATTTTGGTAATCGAGGGAATCGCCTACATTATCATTATTCTTTAATCAACACAAAACAGGATGTCAAAGACATCCTGTTTTGTCTAAACTGCTAGACTGGGCTTATATGGAACAGAAAAATAATTTAACCGACAGGATAAAAAAAATGTGGCCGAGAGTATGATAATGAATCAGTTGTAGGATATATCGGAGAAAAGGTCGAACTCCGTTATCTGGAAAAAACAAGCCTTCCCAAGGGAAAAGCGATGCTGTATCGGGCATCTACAGATATCCATTGCACAACACCCACCGCTGAAGCAGTCTGTGTCCATCAATATTATGTTCAATGATGTCAAAATGCTGAACAAAGATCAGTATTATTTCGATATCAACAAGGGTGTTATTGACTCACATGTGTCGGTTTCCTCATCAGGAAGACATCTTATGCTGGAAATGGCAAAGTTGTTCGGCAACCAGCAGACACTTTCGTTGGTGGAGAATATTGCGCATTCGCATATATCTCCGCATGTGGAGAGCAAAGGCTTATGAATCTATTGCCGAAATTACAGGAGATTTGGATATTTGGAAGTTGGGACTGAGCGACGCAGATAAAATTGTCAAGACCTAGTCCCAAAGAGTACTGATTAATGGATATAAATCATAACTTTAATACAGCGTCAGTGGTAATGAAATTTAGTTGCTTATAAATCTGGGTAACAGTTAGAATAAAATCATGGAATACCTTTTACTTTTAATAGCGCTTTTTGCGGCCTTCATTCTATTTACGTTCCTCTCCAGTGCCAAGAATCGGAAAAAGCAAGTTAGTATACTAAATGAACAATGGGGCAAAGCAAGGGAAGATTATATCAATCTTGACAAGGTAAGGCGTTATTCGGGTGCTTCGAGCCCGGGCGATGGACATAAATTATCCGTTCAGACGATGAACGATATTGATTTTGACAGGTTATTCACATTTGTTGACCGGACAACCAGCAAGGTCGGCCAACAGTATCTTTATGACCGGTTAAAAAAGCCTATGTCCGAAATAAAGGAGTTAAGGCAATTTGACAGGCAGGTAACTTTTTTTTATAACCAGGAAGACACAAGGATATTGGTGCAGATGGAACTTTTAAAGCTCAGTTCTGAAAAAGGCTATTCTGTAGCAACTCTGCTCGCAGATACGATACCCGAGCAGCCCCGTTGGTTCAACTGGCTAGTAATAGATGTGGTTATTTTGATTTCAAGCTTCGCAATGTCGATAAAATGGCCCTTATTTTTTGTTTTGGGGATTCTTATTGCTGCGTTTAATGTTTTTTATCTAAATTATTTAAACAAAAGGTATATCCTACATTTCACGAATTCACTACCACAGCTTGATTTATTGATCAGGGCTGCGAAAAATATAAGTAAATTGAAGATACCGTTTGAAAGCAGGCATATTAAAGACAGTACGGACGTTTTTAGGCATTTTCAACGCCTGATAAATCTAATTTATTTCGGATACGATGTCAAGGGAGAAGCCAATATTGCCTATCTACCTTTGTACCTTTTCGATTTGCTGAAGTCAGTCCTTTTGATCGAATCCTTTACAATTTACGGTCTTTTAAAATTGAT
This sequence comes from Pedobacter fastidiosus, assembly GCF_014306625.1. Lineage (GTDB taxonomy): Bacteria > Bacteroidota > Bacteroidia > Sphingobacteriales > Sphingobacteriaceae > Pedobacter > Pedobacter fastidiosus. The sequence continues at coordinate 638 of NZ_JACRYL010000045.1, read as the reverse complement.
TAAAAAAAACCAGGCAAAAATTGATAACTTATTCAGGTATGTTGGAGTCATTGATACCGCAATTTCTGTAGCGTCCCTTAGAAGTGGAGAGATTGGTACCTGTCTTCCGGTATTTACCGAGGAGGTAAAGCACTTCAGTATTAAAGACGGCATACATCCATTGGTTAAAAACTGTGTCGGCAATACTATCAATATTGATAAGCGAAGTATACTGCTGACGGGATCGAATATGTCGGGTAAAAGTACTTTTCTAAGAATGGTCAGTATCAACGCGCTTCTTTCACAGACAATATATACTTGCTTTGCAAAAGAATACCGAGCACCAATATTAAACCTTTATTCGTCAATACGTATCGATGATAATTTGTTTCAGGGGAAAAGTTACTTTTTTCAAGAGGTCAGCGTCATGTCTACCCTTATCGACGCAACAGATCATAGCAGTCAGAACCTTTATGTCCTCGATGAAATATTTAAAGGGACAAATACCATAGAACGTATTGCTTCTGCAAAGGCTATTCTATCATACCTGGATCAAAAAAAACATATTGTTTTTGTATCCACCTGCATATACCAATAAATTTGACCCCCTTTCGCCAATTTTAAATTGACCCCCAGAGTTGTTGCTTGAAAAAAGCAGA
>NZ_JACRYL010000044.1 GCF_014306625.1 Pedobacter fastidiosus | reverse complement strand
AGATATATACGACCAGCCGTGAGGCTTTATGGTCACCAAGTTCTTAAAAGAGATGTCAATGTAGCGTAGCGGCGGTAATGAAGTACATATTCAAGTACAGAGTACCCTGCTTTATTTTAAAGACGGTGTCTAACAGACACAAACAAAAAGAAGACCATTTTTAACATGGTTAAAAACTGGTCAGAATCTTACAACACATTTTACAATGGAGAGTTTGATCCTGGCTCAGGATGAACGCTAGCGGCAGGCCTAATACATGCAAGTCGAACGATACCTTGGGGCTTGCCCCTTGGAAAAGTGGCGCACGGGTGCGTAACGCGTATGCAACCTACCTCTATCTGGGGGATAGCCCGGAGAAATCCGGATTAATACCGCATAAAATCACAGTACGGCATTGTACAATGATCAAACATTTATGGGATGGAGATGGGCATGCGTGTCATTAGCTAGTTGGCGGGGTAACGGCCCACCAAGGCGACGATGACTAGGGGATCTGAGAGGATGGCCCCCCACACTGGTACTGAGACACGGACCAGACTCCTACGGGAGGCAGCAGTAAGGAATATTGGTCAATGGAGGCAACTCTGAACCAGCCATGCCGCGTGCAGGAAGACTGCCCTATGGGTTGTAAACTGCTTTTATCCGGGAATAAACCTCTCTACGTGTAGGGAGCTGAATGTACCGGAAGAATAAGGATCGGCTAACTCCGTGCCAGCAGCCGCGGTAATACGGAGGATCCAAGCGTTATCCGGATTTATTGGGTTTAAAGGGTGCGTAGGCGGCCTGTTAAGTCAGGGGTGAAAGACGGTAGCTCAACTATCGCAGTGCCCTTGATACTGACGGGCTTGAATAGACTAGAGGTAGGCGGAATGAGACAAGTAGCGGTGAAATGCATAGATATGTCTCAGAACACCGATTGCGAAGGCAGCTTACTATGGTCTTATTGACGCTGAGGCACGAAAGCGTGGGGATCAAACAGGATTAGATACCCTGGTAGTCCACGCCCTAAACGATGAACACTCGCTGTTGGCGATACACAGTCAGCGGCTAAGCGAAAGCGTTAAGTGTTCCACCTGGGGAGTACGGTCGCAAGATTGAAACTCAAAGGAATTGACGGGGGCCCGCACAAGCGGAGGAGCATGTGGTTTAATTCGATGATACGCGAGGAACCTTACCCGGGCTTGAAAGTTAGTGAAGATACCAGAGATGGGATCGTCCGCAAGGACACGAAACTAGGTGCTGCATGGCTGTCGTCAGCTCGTGCCGTGAGGTGTTGGGTTAAGTCCCGCAACGAGCGCAACCCCTATGTTTAGTTGCCAGCACGTAATGGTGGGGACTCTAAACAGACTGCCTGTGCAAACAGAGAGGAAGGAGGGGACGACGTCAAGTCATCATGGCCCTTACGTCCGGGGCTACACACGTGCTACAATGGACGGTACAGAGGGCAGCTACATAGCAATATGATGCGAATCTCACAAAGCCGTTCACAGTTCGGATTGGGGTCTGCAACTCGACCCCATGAAGTTGGATTCGCTAGTAATCGCGTATCAGCAATGACGCGGTGAATACGTTCCCGGGCCTTGTACACACCGCCCGTCAAGCCATGGAAGTTGGGGGTACCTAAAGTATGTAACCGCAAGGAGCGTCCTAGGGTAAAACCGATAACTGGGGCTAAGTCGTAACAAGGTAGCCGTACCGGAAGGTGCGGCTGGAATACCTCCTTTCTGGAGCAGCACCGTCTACCCGCTTCGCAACATGATACTCTTATAAAAAGAAAAAAAGAAACACCCAGAGGAAAACGGTGTGGCGTACCATAACACATGGTCTCGGCATAACGGCGACAGGCTGGGGCAGCAGAGGAAAGCGGTAGCGGTAAGATACTATATACCGCCTACGGAGCGCCCTGATCAAAGTCCCGTAGCTCAGCCTGGTTAGAGCACTACACTGATAATGTAGGGGTCTCCAGTTCAAATCTGGACGGGACTACCATTGATATCCTTTCGGGGGATTAGCTCAGCTGGCTAGAGCGCCTGCCTTGCACGCAGGAGGTCAACGGTTCGACTCCGTTATTCTCCACTATTGGGCCCAAGGCCCATGGACCAAAGCGGAAAGCTTTCAAAAAACACAAACTGTACCAGGATTGGTAAACTGCATTGACATAATTGAGAAAAAAAGAAACGCCAGAGGGGCACACGAAACGGTTCGAGACCGGTACTTTCTACTAACGAGACCAAGCTGAGGGCTTGAGCGCAGGCAATGAAACCTGCAATCTGATACCCCTTGCGTAATCTCCGGAAAGTTCTTTGACATATTGGAAGAAGTTAAAAAAGAAGAGCAAACAACAATAGGCGACTGTTGTGTTTGTGCTCGCCCTGCGGAGTAGCGATACGATGCTGGGCATGAGACATCATGACAAGAGCGAAAAAAGCATTTCCATAGGCGCAAAAGGCTATGGAGAGAAGAAAGTAATAAAGAGTACACGGGGGATGCCTTGGCTCTCAGAGGCGATGAAGGACGTGATAAGCTGCGATAAGCTTCGGGGATCTGCAAATATGAATTGATCCGGAGATTTCCGAATGGGGCAACCCGGCTGGTTGAAGACCAGTCACCATAATGGAGCAAACCTGCCGAACTGAAACATCTAAGTAAGCAGAGGAAGAGAAAATAACAATGATTTCCTGAGTAGTGGCGAGCGAAAGGGAAAGAGCCCAAACCATCCATGTTACGGCATAGGTGGGGTTGTAGGACTGCGACGTGGCATTGACAGACAGAAGTGGAATGGGATGGGAAGCCCAGCGGTACACGGTGATAGCCCGGTACACGTATAGAATGTCAGTCTAGCAGTATCCTGAGTACCGCGAGGTCGGAGACGCCTTGTGGGAATCTGCCGGCACCATCCGGTAAGGCTAAATACTCCTGAGAGACCGATAGTGAACCAGTACCGTGAGGGAAAGGTGAAAAGAACCCCGAACAGGGGAGTGAAATAGAACCTGAAACCGTGTACTTACAAGCGGTCGGAGCGTCCAGGTGGCGTGACGGCGTGCCTTTTGCATAATGAGCCTACGAGTTACTCTTTCCTGGCAAGGTTAAGTGTTTAAGACACGGATCCGAAGCGAAAGCGAGTCTGAATAGGGCGTATAGTCAGGGGAGGTAGACGCGAAACCTTGTGATCTACCCATGGACAGGTTGAAGGTGCGGTAACACGTACTGGAGGACCGAACCGATAAACGTTGAAAAGTTTCCGGATGATCTGTGGGTAGGGGTGAAAGGCTAATCAAACTGGGAAATAGCTCGTACTCCCCGAAATGTTTTTAGGAACAGCGTCGACGTTGAGTTATATAGAGGTAGAGCTACTGATTGGGTGCGGGGGAGTCAAATCCTACCAAATCCAGACAAACTCCGAATGCTATATAATATAGTCGGCAGTGAGGCCCGGGGTGCTAAGGTCACGGGCCGAGAGGGAAAGAACCCAGACCATCAGCTAAGGTCCCCAAGTTACAGTTAAGTTGAACTAACGAGGTCCGATTGCACAGACAGCTAGGATGTTGGCTTGGAAGCAGCCATTCATTTAAAGAGTGCGTAACAGCTCACTAGTCGAGCGATCGGGCATGGATAATAAACGGGCATTAAATTGTACACCGAAGCTATGGGATTGAAATATATCGGTAGGGGAGCATTCCATGCGCAGTGAAGGTATCTGGTAATGGGTGCTGGAGCACATGGAAAAGCAAATGTAGGCATAAGTAACGATAAGGCGGGAGAGAAACCCGCCCACCGAAAGGATAAGGTTTCCTGATCAACGCTAATCGGATCAGGGTCAGTCGGGACCTAAGGAGAACCCGAAGGGGAAATTCGATGGACAACTGGTTAATATTCCAGTACTTTTTATAACTGCGATGTGGGGACGGAGTAGTGACACTGCCGCGATCTGACGGAATAGATCGTTGAAGACAGTAGGTATTGGACCGGTAGGCAAATCCGCCGGTCTAGCTGAAAGTCGATAGTACCGCGAGCCCCCGGGTGAGCGGATAGCGCAGGTAATCAGACTTCCAAGAAAAACCGCTAAGCTCCAGGTTATAAAAACCCGTACCGCAAACCGACACAGGTATCCGGGAAGAGAATTCTAAGGTGCTCGAGTGAATCATGGCTAAGGAACTCGGCAAAATGGCCCTGTAACTTCGGGAGAAGGGGCGCTGGCAGCAATGTCAGCCGCAGTGAAAAGGCCCAGGCGACTGTTTAACAAAAACACATGGCTTTGCAAAATCGAAAGATGAGGTATAAGGCCTGACACCTGCCCGGTGCTGGAAGGTTAAGAGGGGATGTCATCCGCAAGGAGAAGCATTGAATCGAAGCCCCAGTAAACGGCGGCCGTAACTATAACGGTCCTAAGGTAGCGAAATTCCTTGTCGGGTAAGTTCCGACCTGCACGAATGGTGTAACGATCTGGGCGCTGTCTCAGCCATGAGCTCGGTGAAATTGTGGTCCCGGTGAAGACGCCGGGTACCCGCAACGGGACGGAAAGACCCCATGCACCTTCACTACAGTTTAACATTGACACTGGCTACAGGATGTGTAGGATAGGTGGGAGGCTTTGAAGCGGCGTCGCTAGGCGTCGTGGAGCCAACGTTGAAATACCACCCTTTCTGTATTCGGTGTCTAATCCCGCATAGCGGGAGACATTGTTTGATGGGTAGTTTGACTGGGGTGGTCGCCTCCAAAAAGGTAACGGAGGCTTTCAAAGGTAAGCTCAGTACGCTTGGTAACCGTACGCGGAGTGCAATAGCATAAGCTTGCTTGACTGTGAGACAGACAAGTCGATCAGGGTCGAAAGACGGATATAGTGATCCGGTGGTTCTGCATGGAAGGGCCATCGCTCAAAGGATAAAAGGTACGCTGGGGATAACAGGCTGATCTCCCCCAAGAGCTCATATCGACGGGGAGGTTTGGCACCTCGATGTCGGCTCGTCACATCCTGGGGCTGGAGAAGGTCCCAAGGGTTCGGCTGTTCGCCGATTAAAGTGGCACGCGAGCTGGGTTCAGAACGTCGCGAGACAGTTCGGTCCCTATCTGTTGTGGGCGTAGGAATTTTGAGTGGGGCTGACCTTAGTACGAGAGGACCGGGTTGGACTAGCCTCTAGTGAATCTGTTGTTCCGCCAGGGGCATTGCAGAGTAGCTACGCTGGGAATAGATAAGCGCTGAAAGCATCTAAGTGCGAAACTAGCCACGAGATGAGAATTCCATATAGGACCGTAGAAGACTACTACGTCGATAGGCTACAGATGTAAAGGTGGCGACACCACAGTCGAGTAGTACTAATCATCCGAGGCTTTCAAAGGCAACAAATCGTTGTTTGCTCTTCGAAACTTAACTTCTTCCAATTATATGTCA
>NZ_JACRYL010000043.1:805-7558 GCF_014306625.1 Pedobacter fastidiosus | reverse complement strand
TGCTTTCGCTGGGCTGATGGTAAACGGTGTTGCTGCCGAGCTGCATCCATCAACACTCTGTGAGGTAACGGTATGTGCGCCCGGAGTTAATGAAGCGTAAGTGGTGGCTGCCGTAAATGCACCGCCGTCTACACTGTATTTCTCGCCGGTTACAGCAGTGATGCTGATGCTTCCTGTCGGCGTTCCACAGACTGGTTGGGCAACTGCGAACACTGGTGTGCTTGCTGTTGCTTTCGCTGGGTTTATTGTAATATTTGTTGCTGTCGACAGACATCCGCCGGCACTCTGAGCCAATACGGTATGTGCGCCCGGTGCAAGACCTGCGTAGGTTAAGGTAGCCGAATAAGTTCCGCCATCTACGCTGTAGGTTTCGCCGGTTACTACTGTAATGCTGATGCTTCCAGTCGGCGTTCCGCAAACTGGCTGGGTAGTGGCTACCGTTGGTGCATTTGGCAATGGGTTAACCGTTACCGTTATAGGTGCGGATGCTGCAGAGTAACATGTTCCGTTTCCGGTTTCCACTGTATAACTTCCGCTAGTTGTTGCCGTGTAGATCTGTGAGGTTGCTCCGATTATAACCGTTCCGTTTTTCGACCAGCGATAAGCCGTTGCCGAAGTTGCAGAAAGATCTACCGAACCGCCCAGACAGAAAGTTGTGCTGCTGGCTGGAGAAATGGTCGGCGTTGCTGGCAGGGTAATAATTACGTTCTGGTTTACCGTTTGGGTATAACCGTTGCCGTAGTTGAATGTCCACGTTACAACCGTTGTTCCTGCTGTGGTAATCGGGAATGCTGTTGCCGTTGTTGCCGTTAAACCGCCCGCACATGGATCTGAAAGGGTTGGCGCAACCGGTGTTGCACTGCAGACTGCATTAATATCTGCCAAAGCAGTAGGCAGTTTGTTCGCATTGATGGTAATTGTATTTGCGGTTGTACTTGCACAGGTTCCATTGGTAAAACTGTAGGTTACCGTATGTGTACCTACCGTAGAATTTAACAGATCTACCGTACCCGTTGCTGCATTTATAGCCAGACCTGCATCGGAAGTATAGGTTCCGCCTGCCTGACCAGTCTGTGCAACTGTTGCCGTACCGCGTTTGCAGTATGGGCCAGAAGCATAGCTAATGCCCGCTACCGGAAGCGGGTTGATGGTTACCGTTACGGGCTTGATGTCCGAACAGGTTCCGTTGCTCCCCTTGATGTAATAGATACCACTGGTGGCAATGGCCGATGGGCTGGTGAGTACATTGGTACCCGCCGCATCGGTATAGTAAGAATAAGTTAATCCTGAGGTACTGCCCGCGGTTACCGCAGCAGCCGTAAGGTCTACCGTACCCGGGAAACATGGTGCCGAAGGGGCAACCGTTACCACCGAAGGCAGGCCGTTTACGTTGATTACCGCAGTTGCCGTAGTGGTGGTATTGCAGGGTGCGCCCAACACAATCTGGCAGGTATAGTTGTTTGCACCAACCACCAGTGTATTTTTATTGATGACCGGATTTTTTAGGTTTTTGTTCAAAGCGGTAATGCCCGGACCCGTCCATAGGTAAGAGCTTGCGCCGAGTACATCTACATCCAGTTGCATAGTGCCCGAACCCGTGTTGCAGGTCGTTGCCGGGTTGCTTCCGCCATCGATACTGATGGAAGGTGCCGCCGCCACGCCGATCTGTGCGCTGGAGGTAATTACGTTTCCGCAGCCATCCTTAACCTGGAAAAAATAAGTGCCCGCACTTAAACCGGTAAAGGTATTTGGACTCTGGAACGCTCCATAAGGTGCGCCCGTGCTTGTGCCCAGTGCATAGGTAAGGGTATTGTTTGGTGCAGGGGCAAGTGTGCTTGCTGCAATGGTAAGAGTACCGTTGCTTGCACCTGCGGTACATACGTAACCGCCAGTGTTCGATTTGTCTACACTGAGTACGTTGGCCGAACTCAGGGTTACCGTTTGGGTAAGTACTACGGTTGTACCGCCTTTAATGTAAACCTCGAAGGTATAGTTTCCGTTGGTTAAACCATTAAATGGTAATGATGCTGTAGTACTTGCCAAATCTCTGGTTGCTCCCACATTGCTAGCCGAACCGGCTGCAATTTTAACCTGATAGGCTGTTGCATCATCAAAAATACCGTTTAGAACATAGTTAAAACCGCCACAAATTGGGGTTAAAGTATTGCCTGTTAAGCTGGCTGCATAACCCCTAACTACTAAATTAGTATTCGTACTACCACAGCCTGAGGTTACTGCAATGGTGTAATTACCCTTTGGCCAATAAAAAAGTGGGTCTGTAGTATTGACTCTTGGTAATGTTGGCTGGCCTTGGGCACCGTTTTGTAAGGTATTTAATATTGCACTATTTGTATAACCAACAGGTACTAAGGGATTATCAGAAGCTGTTACTGTCCATGTTAAGTTATCTGTTGGGCTGCTAGGCGCTAAGGTTAATCGTACTACTCCATAGCCTAAAACATTTAAGTTTTTATCAGTACCAAAATACCATTGAGCGGCACTAAAAGTTTGTGTAGCTGGAAAACTAATGGAATTTGTACCTCTATATAAACCTGATGTATATCCAGAAGCATCTACATAAGTATAGGTATAAGTTGCGCCAGGAATAAATCCTCCAGATAATATATCGACATTATTATTTTGACGAACACTTACAACATTTGCAGGATTGCTGGTATTTGTAAAAACAAAATCAATTGGTAGGCAACTTAAACCTGCTCCAATAAATGTTTTTATTGTTGCAGTTCCTCCGCAAATACCTGGAGCAAGACTCGAATTGGTTACGTTATAATCAACTATGTTAAATTCTTTAGTGTTGCCACATGCGTCAGATAAAACAATCTTCATATTAGCATAATCTGCCAAAATATTAGCACGATTGGCTATTGCTGGCATAGTTGTAGTGGATGCTAATGGAGAGAGTCCTGCTCCACCGATGTCCATTTTACCGTCTCCAGTATTATCTGCCCCATAAAGGTTTCCTTGAAATTTAAGTTTCCAGGTAAATAATGCAGCATCTGCAGCAGAAATAGAAATACCATTTGAGGTATAAACAAACCCACTTTCTCTGATCAGATTAATATTTGCACTACAGCTGCCCGCACCACCTTGATAAACAACGTAGTTGGTTCCCATTTTTAAATCTGCCAAGCCAACCGTTGGATTAGAAATACTTGTTGCACCTGTTACGGTAATTCCGCAGGCATCGGTTACGCTTACCAAGTAAGTGCCTACCGGTAAAGGTGTAGATGATCCAAAGGTATATGAGGTTGCGCTTGTTGATGCGCTGGTTTCGATTGCCGTACCCGGACTGCTCTGTAGCGCAATGCTGTAGATATAGTTAGATTTTCCGCCGGTAACCGTTGTGGTTAAAGTAGTCGTTGCGCCAACGCAGGTTAAAACCTTTGTTGGGGTAGCAACTGCCATATCAGTATAACCGTTGGCTACGGTAATGTTCGCACTGCTGTAAACCGTGGCCGTTGGGGTAGATTTTGCCTTGATCACATAATCTGTTCCGCTCAAAAGCCCCGTAAATAATGCCGTATTGGTGTACTGAGTGGCATCGCCGGCAACAGGTGCCAATACCACGCCGCCCTTAAGCAACTGGTACTGTGGCGTTGCGCCCAAACCTGTAGGTACCGCGGTAATGCTTCCGCCAGATTTACAGCCGGAGGTTGCAGGCGTACCCGTTACGCTCGGGCTCAATATTTTTATCGGAGCTGTTGTGGTGTTCGAACAGGTTCCGTTGCTGAAGGTATAGGTTACGGTGTAGGTACCAACCGTACTTGCGCCAAGATCTACCAAACCTGTTGAGGCATTGATGCTCAGTCCTGCCGGAAGTGCGGTATAGGTTCCACTTCCCTGCCCTGTTTGTACCACGGCTACCGTTCCGGTTGCATAGTAAGGCGTTGCCGGATAAGCGATTGTTGCCGTTGGCAGTGCGTTTATGGTTACTGGTGCCGTTGCCGTATTTGGGCAGGTACCGTTGGTAAAAGTGTAGGTTACGGTATAGGTACCGGCTGTACTGGTGCCCGGTGTTACCGCTCCCGTTGTTGCATCTATGGTTAAGCCTGCCGGCAGAGCCGAATAGGTTCCGCCGGTTTGGCCGGTCATGGTTACGCTTTTTGCAGCATCAGATTGGCAGATGACCGCTGGATAGGCGATGGTTGCCGTTGGCAGTGCATTGATATTAACCGAAAGGCTGGATACCGTTGCCGTTGCGCTGCAGCTTGGGTTAAGTACCGAAACTGAATAGCTCTGAGCGCCTGCGGTAAGTCCGTCTAAACTGATTACCGGATTTTTTAAACCTTTGTAAGCTGGATCTCCAACAGTGCTGGAAATGCCCGGGCCGCTCCAGGTATAGGTAACGCCCGTGCCCACTGCATCTACATTGAGTGCCATAGTACCGCCTGCCGTTTTGCAGACTGGTGCGGTACTCGGTAGACCATTGGCTGTTGCCGTTGGCGCTGCCGCCACGCTGATCTGTGCCGAACTGGTGATCTCGTTTCCGCAGGCATCTTTTACCTTGAAGAAATAAGTGGTATTGGTTAATCCCGAGAAGGTATTGCCAGATTGATAAGTACCATAAGTACTGCCACCGTCTGTACTCAAGGCATACTGAAGTACATCGCCTGGAGCTGGAGAATTCGAAGCCGCCGTGATGGTTAAGACACCGTTTGTTGCACCAGAGCTACAAACCGTACCACCTGTATTGGCTTTATCTACAGTAATGGCATTGGCTGCAGAATAGGTAACAGTTTGGGTATTGAAGACACCACCACTTTTTGGTCTGATGCCAAATACATAAGTTCCATAAGCCAAGCCGTTAAACGGTAAACTTGTAATTAAACTAGCCAAATTTCTAACGGCTCCAACATTAGAGGGACCAGAAACTATATAAACTTCGTAAAAACTTGCATCTTCAACCGAAGTTGTATTTGCAGTAACATTAAAACCACCACAAACCGGTGTTGTTGTTAAGCTACTTAAAACACCTTTATATCCAATTGCTGTAAAAGTTTGATTGACAACTCCACAAGGTCCAGATAACTGTACGGTATAAGTACCAGCCGGCAATGTGTTAGAAGGATATGGTGTAGGTGTAAAGCTTAAATTATTTACACCATTTAAAGCTAATGTTGAACTACTGGTTAAACCAACTGTTGAAGGTACGGTACTTGCGGTTATTGTGGTACTAATAACTTGTCCAATAGTTCCATTTAATACTGTAATTCCCATACCAAATGAGTCGTAAACTGTAGTTGACTTATTAATGGTTCCAACCCGATAATTATTAGAAGTAGGAGAAAAACTAACTGAAGATAAAGATGTTAAACCACTTGTGGCACCTGAAGCATCAACATAAGAAATAGTATAGGTGCTTCCTAAAACAAAAGAGTTTGGCACTTGTGCGTTTCCTGATGTCATTGAATATAAAATAACATCAGCAGGATTAGTAGTATTGGTAAATGTAAAATTGATTGGATAACAAGCTAAATTACCTCCTAAGAATGTATTTTGGATTACAAGTTGACCAACTCCACCACAATTTATTCCCCTGAAATCAATACCTGTAGTTGTAGGAACATAAGTTACTGAGTTACCACATTTATCTTTTAAAATGTATTTTGGGTTTCCTGCAAGTGCTGTAGCACGATCGGTTATTCCTCCAGGTAATGGTGTAGATTGAGTTGTTCCTGGAAAATCTGCTCCACCTAAATCTGGGTTTCCATCTGCATTTGTATCTTGACCATAGCTTAATCCATTAAATTCTAAACGCCAAGTAAAATTAGCTTTATCAGATGCAGACGCTGGTCTAGTTCCTGAACTATCGTAGCCTAAACCATAGAAAGAATTAAATTGGATTTTAGCTGAGCAACTTCCATTAGTTGCTCTACTCAAAACCAAGCCTGATGGTTGAATACCTGAAATTAAAACACCACTTTGGGTTATAGAAGTTGCACCGGTTACTGCATTGGAACAGTTATCGGTAACCGTTACCAAGTAGTTCCCTACGGGTAAAGCCGCAAAAGTGTAAGTTAATGCATTGGTTGCAGCAGAGGTTTCCATTACCGTGTTTGTGCCGGTATTTTTTATGCTGTAAATATAATTTGCTTTACCACCGGTTACCGTTGCCTTTAAGGCTACCGTACCTGTTGCGCAGGGTGTGGTTGCCGTTGGGGTTACCACATTCATTGCGGTATAGCCGTTGGCTACTGTTATTGCCGAACTTGTATAAACCGTGCTAGCAGCGCTAGCCCTACCTTTGAGGGTATAGCTTCCGCTTACCAAGCTGGTAAAAACAGTGCTGTTGGTAAACTGGGTTGCATCGCCGGCAACCGGGGCTACAACCGTTCCGGCCAATAAAAGCTGGTACTGTGGCGTGGCGCCCAATCCCGTTTGGGTTGTCGTAATGGTACCGCCACTGCTGCAACCTGTTGTTGTTGCCGTGCCGCTTACACTTTGTGCAACCGCCAAATTCCCAATACCAATTAAGGTAGAGAACGTGAGGAGGAATAAGAGATAAGTAAATCTAGTTTTCATAATATATTGGTATCAAAAAAGCCTCACCCCGGCCCTCTCCGAAGAGAGGAAGTAGCGATTGGCCAGTTATATGGTTTATTCTATTTATACTGTTTTAAAAGTTTGTTTTCGGAGTGCGATAGTTTGGCGCTTTAACCTTAAGCTAAAGCACCGACTATCAAAATCTAAAGGGCTTGAGTTTCCCATCTACAAGCCTTTTCAAAATTCAGC
>NZ_JACRYL010000043.1:0-743 GCF_014306625.1 Pedobacter fastidiosus | reverse complement strand
AGAAAAGAGAAAAAAATACCCCAAAATCATGAAATATATACCATGATTTCAATGTATTTTTAAAAAGACAAAGAATTAGGAACGTGTATTATTTTGATTTGGAATTTAGATTTAACTATGATAAAATAGATAATTATCGTGGTTTGAATTGTCTTTAAAATATTTATTTGCTTTATTGAACCGGAGTTCAGTTGATTAAAAAACAAATTGTTAAAACGTTTTATTGGCTGGAAAGCATTCTAGGCAAAATTAAATATTGGAAATAGCACTGTATGAATTCAACAAATTTTATAGCTGTAGAAATCAGAATCTCACCTTGATTAAAACGTAGTTTAAATAATACATTTAAAAGAATTAGTGAAAATTTGTGTCTTTCTGAAAATTGGATGGGAATTTTGGGCTCGGCGTGAAATAGGGGGCCTCTCCCCCCGCCCTCTCCTTGAAGAGAGGGAGCTAGACCTTTCTATAGATTATGCGAAAGTGTAGAGCCGTGGGGCTAGTGTATCGGTTTGTGTCTGCACGAAACAAACGAATATTTGAAGGCTAAAGTAAAGTTTGCCACGGAAACACGGATAGTAAAAAAAACCTCTCCCCCCGCCCTCTCCTTGAAGAGAGGGAGCTAGACCTTTCTATAGGTTATGCTAAAGTGCACAGTCATGGGGACTGGTGTATCGGTTTGTGTCTGCACGAAACAAACGAATATTTGAAGGCTAAAGTAAAGTTTGCCACGGAAACACGGATAG
>NZ_JACRYL010000042.1:375-12468 GCF_014306625.1 Pedobacter fastidiosus | reverse complement strand
CTGCTTTTTTCAAGCAACAACTCTGGGGGTCAATTTAAAATTGGCGAAAGGGGGTCAAATTTATTGGTATATGCACCCTTTGGCCAATTCCTGCGAATCAGACAAGAAAAATTTCTAAATTTTCCCAGTAACGGCTCCGAGGCCAACCCGCCAAAAAGCAACTCTTAATACAACGGTTCTTTTTGTTAAAGATTTGGTGTCGGTCGGCAAAATGTCCATGCCCTTGCATTGAAGTGTTGACCTTTCAAGATTTGCTCTGCCCAAACGGTTTGGGCAGCATTGCGAGCTGATGAACTTGCTGCAATCTCTCTACTGGGTATCTATCGATAGGCTGATCCAATGTGATTGTCAGCACCTAGAGATTTTACGGGCAATATTTGAACTTAGAAACGGGAACATGGAAAAGCTGACCTTTAAGAACATGCCGCAGGCCCTCGGGCTGATACTTGAGAAGCTAGCGGAAATTGAACAGGTACTTTCAATCAAAAAGCAGTCCGAGGATAAGTTCAGTGAGGTCATGGGCGTGAGGGAAGCCGGGATGTTCCTAAAGCTTACGAAATCGACAATCTACACAAAAGTCAGCCGTGGTGAACTTCCTGCATTCAAGTCGAGAAAACGCTTACTCTTCCACAAGACCGAGCTCCTTGAGCATATGCAGTTGAACAAAAAAATGAGCAGTTACCAGCTCAAAAAAGAGGCGGACCTCAGGATCCGCCAACTGCCTAAAACAAGGAAATACACCTACTAAAGTTCCAGGGTAATCCTTGTTGCCGCTTCCTTCTTTTTCGAGTCGATGATCTTGGTATAGATCTGCGTAGTTTTTATATCCCGGTGTCCGAGCAGTTTGGAAACGGTATAGATATCCGTTCCCATCGAAAGCTGCAAAGTGGCAAATGTATGCCTAAAACAGTGGAAAGTGATGTGCTTTTCAATTCCGGCAAGTCCCAGCCACTTGTCCATGAAGCCACGCAATCTGCTGTACCTTAGTTCCTGAAATACCCGCTCATCAGAACTCCTCCGCTCCCCAAAGAGCGAAAAAGTCTGATCAGAGATCGGAAGCACCTCTGTCCCCTTAGTCTTCTGCTGTCGGAACTTCAGGTAATAGTCTCCCACCTCTCCCCTTACATCGCCCCATTTAAGCGCCTGCACATCTGAAAAGCGAAGGCCCGTCAGCCCCGAGACCAGCCCTGCGTTCTTCATCGTCTCTGGACGTATCTTCACATTCGCCAGTCGCTGGAACTCTCCGATGGTCAGAAATTCGCGATGGGTATCTTGCTCCTTTATTGCATCGGTCTTCTCATAGATGTTATTGGTCAGAAAATCAGCCTTGTAGGCAAGTTTGAGCGCGAGCCTGAATTTATTGTAGTAACTAAGGGCTGTGTTGTTTGAAATTTTCGTCTTTCGTTTGCTGATCCCTGGAGCAGACATCAGGTATTCCTTATACCCGTCGCAGAAATACACTGTAACATCAGAAAATCGCAGATCCTGTCCAGCATAACTGATCAGATAGCGCAGGGCCATGTACCACACATCAGAATTGGCCCCTTTCTTCTTACGGACCACATCACGGAAAAAATCGATGAAACTGCCCATCAAACGCTCAGTAGAGAGAAAACCATATTGGCGGTTCTGGATATCCAGCTGACGTCTGGCCCTAATGTTCTGGGCGATCATTTCAGTCTGTTTGTTGAAGTTGCGGTCGATCTCGTTTCTGGGATCTGCCACCATGTAAAGTTTCAGGTATTCCTTGCGGATCAGTTTTCCATCCTTTGGGTGGGGAATTGGCGGGTAATAGTCCAAAAAGAAACTGAACCTTCCGGAAGTGAGCTCTTTTTTTCTCAAGGTTACTTTTGACATAGTTTTAAATTTTAAATAAATTATCAATCATAGATTTTGGCACATAAGTGAATTTGCCACATTTTAGCTTTGGTATCTCGTGTCGCTTGATGAGCTCGTAAAGTGCTTTATTGGAAATGTTATATTTCCGCTCAACCTCACCAATGTGGTAGCAGGCTTCAATCCGCATGATCTTTTGAATATCCGGAACAACCGGTAATCGATCGTCCGGCAAGAAAAGTTTATCAATTTGTGACCTGGGGATAAGTATCTTCTTTCCCAACGCATTCGTAGCTGTGATTTTTCCCGACTTGATTAGTGTGTAGACCGTTTGCCGACAGCAGTCCAGCAGTAAAGCAATATCTTTTACCGTAAGGAAATCTTTCGACTGTGCAAGGTCATAATGTCTTGGCAATAATAATGCTGTCTCTTTATTACTGGCATCAATCTTCCCGTTTCTTGTTTTTTGTTTGTAGGCTGTACGGTTACATTTTAACGAACAATACTTAGTTGTTGTTTTTTTTGCCTTAAATCGACAACCACAATGTTCGCAAGCACGAACTACAGTGATGTTTGAACTCATAACTAGAGGTTAGCCGGTGATTGAACTCCGGATAGGTGAAAAAATGATTAGCCTTTGTTTACTAAATTGCCCAAAAACGCATTTTATCTAGGATGAGGCTTTTCGAAGATGCCACTCAATAATGGAAGTTATTTCGCCCAATATTAGGTGATTTGAGTTAAAATGAGTTAATTATGCCCAGTTATTTCCCCCCATTTTGGACAACGGGGGACAAATAGCTTTTCGGGGGACAACCTAGGGACAAATTTACTCAAAATAGTGCTGAAAATCCAAATTTTTAATCAAATAAAAAACCACTTAACTAATTGAAATTAAGTGGTTTAATATGTTTTTGTTTGACTATTTTTTGACTTATTTTGTGTACTTATTTCCCGATACAGAACTTCGTAAAGATGTTTTCCAAAAGGTCATCCGTGGTAACCGTACCTGTAATTTCCCCTAAATAATGTAAAGCCTGCTTAATATCCATGGCCAGAAAATCAGATGTTACCGGATTATCTACATTAATTAGCACACGTTGTAGTGCGTTTTCGGTTTGCTTTAGTGCTTCCACATGGCGAATGTTGGTTACCAAAGTTTCGCTGGTATTAATATGATGCAGGTTTACTTGCTCCAACAGAGTTACTTTCAGTTCATCAATGCCAACCTTATCACGGGCAGAAACAAAAACAACACCCAAAGCAGCAAAAGCTTCACGTTGTTCGGCAGAAAGCAGATCAACTTTGTTCAACAAAATTAGGTAAGGAATTTCCAGTTTCACCAAGCCCCTAATCTGTTCTTCCAATTCGGGAACAGTTTGCGAGGCATCGGCCATATAAATAATCAGCTTGGCCTGTTTCATTTTCTCGAGCGTCCGTTCAACACCAAGAGCTTCAATAATATCGGCCGTTTCGCGGATTCCCGCCGTATCAATAAAGCGGAAAACAATTCCGCCAATATTCAGTTCATCTTCAATCGTATCTCGAGTGGTTCCGGCAATGTCTGATACAATGGCACGTTCCTCGTTCAATAGCGCATTTAGCAAGGTAGATTTACCCACATTAGGCTTGCCAGCAATTACAATCGGCACACCATTTTTAATCACGTTACCCAATTCGAAAGACGAAATCAACCGTTGTAAAACATAATTAATCTTCGTAACCAAGTTTCGTAGCTGATCGCGATTGGCAAATTCAACATCCTCTTCGGCAAAATCAAGCTCCAATTCAATCATCGAAGCAAAATGAATCAACTGTTCACGCAACCCTTTCAGCTCATTGGCAAAACCACCACGCATTTGTTGCATCGCCACATCGTGCGAAGCTTTAGAATTAGAAGCTATTAAATCAGCCACAGCCTCTGCCTGACTTAAATCAAAAGCGCCATTTAAAAAAGCACGTAAAGTAAATTCACCAGGTTTCGCTGCTCTCGCCCCTTTGCTAATCAATAAACTGATAATCTGCTGAATAATATAATTGGAACCGTGACAAGAAATTTCCACCACGTTTTCCTTTGTGTACGATTTTGGCGCAACAAATAAACCCGCCACAACCTCATCAATAAGTTGATCGCCATCCTTCAACAAACCAAAATGTAGCGTGTGCGAAGCCTGCTTTTCTAAATCCTTGCCAGCAAAAACTTCATTCGTTAAACGAATCGCGTCAGGACCAGAAAGGCGGATTACGCCAATGGCACCCGAGCCTGGAGGGGTAGATAAAGCAATAATGGTTTCTTGAGTATTCATTTGTATGTTCTGAATTTCCAAAAATAAGGCTAATCAATCGTTATATCATGGAGAGGAAGTAATTTTTTCTGTTCTACAACCCAATAAAATATAAAATTAGTTTTAAGTAAAGTACGGTTCTGTCCACCTCAGTTTCATCAGCCCAAATTCGCTGTATCACAAATTCCTCACCCTACCTAAACAATAAAGTTTCGCAAAGTCAGTTTTCTTCCCTTAAAATATTCGTTCTAAGTAACAGATTAAACGGCCAATCGCTTTTTTATCCCCTTAAATCTGCGTCCCTTATCTGCCTTCATCTGCGGGAGAAAACTCCACTAACAAATCCATTTACCCTAATAACAGTGGTTTTTATCTTCTTAAATCTGCGCACCTTATCTGCCTTCATCTGCGGGAAAAACTCTACTAACAAATCCATTTACCCTAACAACAGTTGTTTTTATCTTCTTAAATCTGCGTAATCTGCGGGAAAAACTCTAAAACATCCTTTCCACCTAGCAAAACTTCACCCCCCCCTTAAATCTGCCTCCCTTATCTACAATCATCTGCGGAAAAAACTAAACATCCCCCCTAAAAAACCCTATCTTAAAAACATTTTGAATGAGCCTCTGTTTAAAATACGGAACACTAAAAACTTTATATGAATAATTTCCCTTTAACTGTAAGGAGATCGATAGAACTGCTCGGCCTCATGGCATTGGTTGCCGTAATCGTAATTGGTCGAGATATTATTATGCCAATATTGATGGCATTTTTCATCAGCATTATGCTACTCCCGGTATATCGCTTTTTAAAGAAAAAGAAATTCCCAGAAAGCCTTTCTATCATTCTTCCGATTATGTTGGTAGCACTTTTTGTGGCACTAATCGTTTGGTTCTTCTCCAATCAAATCGGAATATTAGTTAAAGATTTCCCGCAGATTAAAGCAAATGTAACCCAGCACATTAACTCACTGAGCGACTGGATCAGCAGAATAACCCATTACAACGATAAGCAACAAAGAGCATTCATTCAAGATAAAAGCGACGATTTAATGAACATGGGCACTTCACTAGCAGGAGGCGCAGCCCTAACATTAAGCGGTGTTTTTGTGTTCATCGGCTTACTGCCCATCTACATCTATTTAATGCTTTTTTATAAAGACATTTTATTGCGTTTTATTTTTATGTGGTTCAAACCAGACCACCATCCTAAAGTTAAAGAAGCCATTTACGAAACCGAATCCATCATTAAAAGCTACCTAATTGGCTTACTTATTCAGATTACTTACATGACGATTTTATTGGGCGGAATATTAATGCTAATCGGAATTAAACACGCCTTGTTAATCGGGGTAATCTTCGCCATATTAAACCTAATCCCCTATGTTGGGGCGTTAATCGGAAACTTAATCGGCGTTTTGTTAACACTTACATCCTCTCAAGAATTGTGGCCCGTAATTACCGTTTTAGGCGTTATCGCCTTCGTTCAATTTCTGGATAACAATATTCTGATGCCAAGAATTGTAGGTTCAAAAGTAAAAATCAATGCCCTTTTTGCCATCCTCGGTGTATTTATTGGCGGAAGTGTGGCAGGCGTCTCCGGAATGTTCCTCGCCCTACCAGTTGTTGCCGTATTAAAAGTAATTTTCGATCGTACCGAAACCTTCAAGCAATGGGGTGTTTTACTCGGAGATGAACGACCAGCCAAAAGCCCAATGAGCTTCTCAAACTTCCGTAGGAAAAAACCAGTTCCGGTTAAATCTGGAATTGAAAATGAGAAATAGTTTATTGGTCATTGGTTCATTGGTTCATTGGTTCATTGGTTCATTGGTCATTAAAACGGAATGCAAAAAGCATCGTTGGTTTAATCTAACGATGCTTTTTTATTTCACAATAACATTTAAAAATCAATCAAATTATTTAAGCAGAATGTCATAAGCAAACCTTAAAATCGTTCCGAAAACAACGATTAGAAAGAAAACCCGAACAAATTTATTCCCTTTTAACAGCGCAAGTTTGGTACCGAAATAAGCACCACAAACATTAAAAATAGCCATTGGGATTGCATATTGGAAAAGAATATGGCCCGTATAACTGAAGTAAATAATGGCAGCTAAATTAGTCGCGATGTTTACAATCTTGGCATGTGCACTTGCACCAATAAAATCGAAGCCCAAAACAGCAATAAAAACTAAGATCAAAAAAGAACCAGTTCCCGGCCCAATCAATCCATCATAAAAACCAATGATCAATCCAAATAGCGCAGCCACTAAAACCTGCTTTTTTACAGAATGATTTTTCTCTTGATGGATGCCAAACTGTTTATTGAAATAAGTATAAAGTGCAACCAAAATCAACACCACCAAAATAACGGGCTTTATTACGGCATTATCAATTCGGCTGACTAAAAAAGCGCCCAAAAGTGCAGTACAAAATGCAGCACATGCACAAGCAATTAGCACCTTGAAATTAAATTTAACCTGCTTTGAATATTTAAATGCAGCCAAAGAAGTTCCGGCGATGGAAGGGATTTTAGTGGTTCCTAAAAGTGTGGCAACCGGATAATGGGGCAAAATAAGTAAGGTGGCAGGCGTTTGCAATAAACCACCACCACCTACAATAGCATCTATAAAACCTGCTGCAAACGCAACAAGGCAAAGTAAAACCAACTCGTACATTAAGGAATAGGATTTATAGGATGGTCGGATTTCAAGATCATATCATTAAAAAAACCCAATTGAAAAGCACCATCTTCCATCATCCATTTTCCATTTTCCATGCAACCTTACATTCTTTCAGGAGAAGTAATCCCTAAAATCAGCATTCCTGCGTTTAAAATATCAGCAGTTTTTTTGCTTAAATTTAAACGGAATTGTTTGGTTTCGCCAGCTTCAGTTTTAACAATCGGCGGAACTTCATGGTAAAACTTATTAAACAATTTAGCAAGTTCATATAAATAATTGGCCAAACTCGCCGGACTATAAGCCTTTGCCGCAATGGCAATTTCTGCTGGATATTTAGTTAAAAGTAGAATCATTTCCAGCTCAACCTCAGAAATTCCAGAAAACTGAGCGCTGTTCACTTCAAACTTATAATCAGCTTTGCTTAATAAAGATTTAATCCTAGCGTGTGTATATTGTATAAAAGGTCCTGTATTCCCTTGGAAATCGATACTTTCAGCAGGATTAAATAACAAACGCTTTTTAGGCTCAACTTTCAATAAGAAATACTTTAATGCACCTAAGCCGATATTTTTATATAGTTCCTCTTTTTCTTCTTCAGTAAAATCGTTGGTTTTACCCAATTCTTCCGTTTTCTCGCGAGCCGTGGTAACCATGCTTTCGATCAGTTCATCCGCATCTACAACGGTTCCTTCACGGCTCTTCATTTTTCCGTTAGGCAAATCAACCATCCCGTAAGATAAATGGTATAAACCTTTGGCCCAGCTTTTACCCAACTTTTCAAGAATTAAAAACAGTACCTTGAAGTGATAATCCTGCTCATTACCCACCACATAAATCGACTCATCCATATTGAAATCGTCGTGCTTCATTTCTGCAGTTCCTAAATCCTGTGTAATGTAAACCGAAGTTCCATCTGCACGAAGCACCAATTTTTGGTCAAGGCCATCGGCAGTTAAATCGATCCAAACCGAACCATCTTCCTTTTTAAAGAAAACACCACTCGCCAAACCCTCTTCAACCGTTCCTTTTCCCAATAAATAGGTATTGCTTTCGTAATAGTATTTATCAAAATCAACTCCAAGGTTTTTATAAGTCACCGCAAATCCATCGTAAACCCAGCCATTCATCATGGTCCAAAGTGCAATTATATCTGCATCGCCGGCTTCCCATTGTTGCAACATATTCTGCGCTTCCTTAATTAAAGGCGCATTTTTCTTCGCTTCGTCTTCAGTTTGTCCCTCTGTTTTTAAAGTCTCAATTTCCTTTTTATATTCCTTATCGAAAATAACATAGTATTTTCCAACCAGGTGGTCGCCTTTTAAACCTGTGCTTTCTGGTGTTTCGTTATTGCCCCATTTCTGCCAAGCCAACATCGATTTACAGATGTGGATTCCCCTATCGTTTACCAAATTAACTTTAATCACATCGTAGCCATAAGCTTTTAGCAACTCGGAAACGGAGTAACCCAATAAATTATTACGAACATGGCCTAAATGAAGTGGTTTATTGGTATTTGGCGAAGAATATTCTACCATTACCTTTTTTCCGTTAGATGGATAAACGCCAAAATCTGCCGTTAAAATTTCCTCGTTAAACTGTTTAAGGAAATAACTTTCAGCAATGCTCAAGTTTAAGAAGCCTTTTACAACGTTAAATCTGGTAACCTCAGCAACGTTAGCAACCAAATATTCGCCAATTTCATTTGCGGTTTGCTCTGGCGATTTTTTAGATATTTTGGTAATCGGAAACACAACAATCGTTGCCTGTCCTTCAAATTCTTTACGGGTATCTTGTATGTTAATGACACTTTCGGCAACTTCTTCCTTGTAAAGTTCAAGAATGGCTTTCTGTGTTTCGGCAATAATAAAATTCATGGCGTAAAAATAGGGATTAAAGCGGAAAGCTGAAAGACCAAAGGAGAAAGCATCAATCAATATGTACAATTAACAAAGATTTGGAAAGGTACTGTAGTGCTTATCGCTTACTAAAGTCCTTCTTTCCGCTATAGTCCCGATATATTTCGATGAAAAATCGAACATCGGGAGCTACCGCTACAATAAGGTTTAAAAACTCAGGTTCGTGCAATAAACAGGCTTTTCCATGCAAGTCCGTCTCAAAACTATTATCTCAATTCTCATATCTAAATTTTTCTAATAGCTTTGTACAACTAACTTATATATGAGCGCAGAAAATCAAAATTTTAAAGTCAACGTAAAGACCGAAATCGGCCGATTGCGTAAGTTGTTAATCCACAGTCCAGATAGCGGTTTGGGCAAAGTAGTACCATCAAAAGCACAAGATTGGCTTTTTGAAGATATTGTACATTTAGATACCATCCGTAAAGGCGAATATGATTACTACATTAAGTTATTGATGTACTTTCTTGATCCTGAAAAGATCAAAGGAAAATTAGCTAAAATAGATTCGGAAGAAGATAATCGTAATTTTTATAAACCGAATCATCCAGATTTCCATAATTCAACTTCGGTAATCGAGATTCAGAATCTTTTAAGCGAAATGCTAGAGAATGAATCCATCCGTAAGAAATTGGTAGCAGCGGTTTGTGCAATTGAGGGCTGTACTTATAAAGTTCAAATCGAATTAACCAATACCGATCCAAAACAATTGGCGGAGATTTTTATCTCTGGAACGCTGGCAAATGATACGATGATTTTTGCACCGATTCCTAATTTAATCTTTACTAGAGATGTTGGAACGACGATTAACAATCATATTTTATTAAACAAACCTGCAAAAAAAGCCCGCGTTCGCGAAACGCTTTTAATGCGTTATATTTTCTTCAATCACCCGCTATTTGATGATTATCGTAATAACATTTTAGAAATTCCTGATGTAACGATGCACTTTTTGCGCCCTGGCGATGAACCAGCTTTTAGTACAACATTAGAGGGTGGCGATGTGATGATGGTGAGTCCGAATCACGTATTAATTGGTTGCAGTGAAAGAACATCAGAACATGGCGCAAATGAAGCCATTAAATTATTATTTGATAATGATGTGGTAGAGAAAGTAACAGTTGTAAAAATCCCAAGTAAACGTGATTATATGCACTTAGACACTGTTTTTACACAGGTTAAGCGCAATACATGGGTAATTTTGAATTCCATTGCACATTCGCCAAAATACAATCCCTACGAACCGATTAACTTTTTAAAAGAACCAGAAAAACTAGAAGCGACTACCGCAATTCAGTTTACTAAAGCCAATCCACAAGAACCTAAACATTTCGAACATGTAGAGGCTTTGTTGAATGACATTAGTCAGAATGATTTAAAAAGTACCGAGCCAACTAAAATTATTTATAGCGGAAATAATCAGTTTCCCTACGATTCAAGAGAGCAATGGACAGATTCGTGTAATTTGCTCGCCATTAAGGAAGGTGTAGTTTTGGGTTACGACAGAAACGATAAAACGGTTGATGCCTTTAAAGATGCGGGGTTTAACGTTATTGATGTAAAAGATTTAATTCAGGATTTGGAAAGCGGAAAAGCAAACGCAGAAACCATTACCGATACTTTAATTTTAATACCATCGGCAGAATTATCTAGAGCTCGTGGCGGTTTTCACTGCATGAGTTTACCAATATTAAGAGACGACTTATAATGTTCAATCGTTCATTTGTTCATTACCCATTGGTTATGGCGTATTAAATGATCTGGTGAACAAATGAACTATTGACTAATGAACTACTGAACCATTGAACAAATGAACTATTGAACAAATGAACCATCAAACCCAATGCCTCGGTTCGTGTCTCCACGAACAGAAAAATAATATTGGTTCTTGTAGCCGTTAACCAACACTTAAATCGTATTAATTGAACTGGTGAACTATTGACTATTGAACTATTGAACCATTAAACCCAATGCCTCGGTTCGTGTCTCCACGAACAGAAAAACAATATTGGTTCTTGTAGACGTTAACCAACACTTAAATCGGATTAAATTGAACTGGTAAACTATTGACTACTGAACCATTGAACAAATGAACTATTGACTATTGAACCATTGTATAAATGAACCAAATAACCAACCACATCCTAATGATTCGCCCTGTTGATTTTAAATTCAACGAGCAAACGGCGGGGAATAATAAATTTCAAGTTGCATCAACCGAGAGTGATGTACAAACGCAAGCGTTAAAAGAATTTGATGGCTTCGTTAATTTGCTTAAGGAAAACGGAGTTGATGTAACAGTTATTGATGATACTTTGCAACCTGAAACACCAGATTCTATCTTTCCCAATAACTGGGTTTCTTTTCATGATGATGGCTCTGTTTTTTTATATCCAATGTTTTCTGAAAACCGCAGATTAGAGCGTAGGAAAGAAATATTGGATGGTTTAAAAGATAGGTTTGAGGTGAATCATGTAAGTGATTTAAGCTTTTATGAAATGCAATATGCTTTTTTAGAAGGCACAGGAAGTATGGTTTTGGATCGTACAAATAAAATTGCTTATGCTTGCCTAAGTGTTCGTACAGATGAAGAAGTTTTAAATAATTTTTGTATGCTAACAGGTTATCAGCCTGTAGCTTTTCAAGCGGTAGATAATACCAATTTCCCCATTTACCACACCAATGTGATGATGTGCATTGGGGAACAATTTGCTGTGATCTGTTTGGATAGCATTAAAAATCCGCGAGAAAAAGAACAAGTAGCTTTGAGCTTAATCGATAGCGGAAAAGAAATTATAGAAATCAGCTTAGAGCAGATGAATCATTTCGCCGGGAACATGCTACAGGTTTCGAACGCAAATAAAGAAAGCTTATTGGTAATGTCTGAACAAGCATTTCTATCCTTAACTGAAGAGCAAATAGCTAAACTAGAAAAGTACAGCAAAATTATTCATGCGCCCCTTTATACCATCGAAAAAAATGGTGGTGGTAGTGCCAGATGCATGTTGGCAGAGATTCATTTGCCTTTGAAGTAACGAGTATTTTGTTGCCTTGCAATGACGATTTTTTGACACAACAGATTATTTAAACCTGATTTTTTCCAAATAAATCTCCCGCAGATTTAAAAAGATGTACGCAGAATAATTGATTAACAATATGCGAGAATCTCCTTAATCTGCGGGAAACTAACTCTTTTGCAAACTACTAAACGTAGATTCATTTGCCATTGAAATAGATTATATAGGGTTTTCGTCATTGCGAGGCACGAAGCAATCTACTTTACGAGACAGATTGCTTCGTGCCTCGCAATGACGAGTTTTTAAGCACAATAGATTATTTAAACCTGATTTATTTCCAAATAAATCTCCCACCT
>NZ_JACRYL010000042.1:0-312 GCF_014306625.1 Pedobacter fastidiosus | reverse complement strand
AGATGTACGCAGAATAATTGATTACCAATCTGCGAGAATCTCCTTAATCTGCGGGAAACTAACTCTTTTACAAACTGTTAAAAAAGAAGGTTTATTTGCCTTTGAAAGAGATTATATAGTTAATAAGGGGGTTTTCGTCATTGCGAGGTACGAAGCAATCTATTATGCGAGACAGATTGCTTCGTGCCTCGCAATGACGAGTTTTTGACACAACAGATTATTTTAACCTGATTTATTTCCAAATAAATCTCCCGCAGATTTAAAAAGATGTACGCAGAATAATTGATTACCAATCTGCGAGAATCTCCTTAA
>NZ_JACRYL010000041.1 GCF_014306625.1 Pedobacter fastidiosus | reverse complement strand
CAATTATTTGTTTTAAGTTATCAATAATTGCCCGATTTTTCTACTTTAGAATGGCCAAGTTTTTCGGGGGGACGTCACATCAACAAATATAGAAGGCTTGCAAGTTATATGTACCGTTTGGCAGGTAATGGCGGTACGATTGAGGTTGCTATTGTAATCCGGTAAAATTTGGGTGCTGCCCGGTGACTGGATCATTGGAAAACTTAACTGAAATCCCAGAAAGGTCTATGGGATTTATTCCGCAGTAATACTCCATGTTCGGCATCGGTCAAAGATTAGCCTGTTATATTCTGGTTGTCCTGAGTCCCGGTCAGTTGAATTGGGAAAACCGGTGAAGGTCATTCGAAAAAGGGCTGCAGATGCTCATACTGTTTCAGCACGCCCAGTTGCTGCTCTGTCAGGGGCTTGATCAGAAAGTCGGTCACCAGATTTTTTGACAATGCCCTTTTTTTATCCCTTTCCTCAATGGACGAAGTAACCATAACCACCTGAATGTTCCTGTTGGCGGTAGCCGTCTCAAGGGCATCAAGGAATTCCCAACCGTTCATAACGGGCATATTGATGTCCAGAAGGATCAGGTATTGCGCAGCCTGGTTTTCGGCCCGGTTTAAATACTCCAGCGCAGATTGGGCGCTATTGAAACTTTCGGGAAGCCGGGTTGTACCGCAGTCCCCAAGAATAGTTTCATGAAGGAAAAGTGCTGTGTCATCATCATCTATGATCATAATTTTGTAATCCATGTCGTAACAGAAATATAGGTGTAAGAAAGAGGTAAATTGGAGGGGCCTTAAAAGCATGCCTGATCACTTTTGACAACAAATACCCCACTGATCTTGTTTTGGACCTGTAGGAATATTTGTGAAAATAGGGGCAAACGCACAAAGTTCATTGGATCACAGA
Organism: Pedobacter fastidiosus; assembly: GCF_014306625.1. GTDB lineage: Bacteria > Bacteroidota > Bacteroidia > Sphingobacteriales > Sphingobacteriaceae > Pedobacter > Pedobacter fastidiosus. The sequence continues at coordinate 11,883 of NZ_JACRYL010000041.1, read as the reverse complement.
AGCCCGACTGACCCGCTTAAGGGTAGGGTTTTTCAATATTATTGCGCACTGCTGATGTCCCCGACCATTCCCTTTATTTCCCTATCCAGCCTTAAAGCATTGTCCAGGATCATATGGCAGAGGGAAAGCAGCTGTTTGTCGTCTGTGCGTTTTTCCAGAATGGCCGCAAGGGACAGGATATTGGTCAGTGGAGCCCTGATGAGATGGGACTGTTGAAAGGCTACCTTGTTGAGCAGGCCTGCTTTTTCCCGGATCTCATTTCTGGCCCCGTTCAGGAGCAGTCTGTCGGCGACAAATTCGGTTATGTTATAGCCCAGACAAAAAATTCCGGCCGGCGTTCCATCCTCATCAAACATCGCCCGATATTCCCATTGTGTATACAGGTAGCCTCCCTTTCCGTCGTGCTTGCGGATGGTTGCGGGAAAAAGTATTCCCGGGTTTGCGAAGCATTTTTCTGAAACTTCCCTGCAGGTTTCACAGTCATCGGGGTGCATGGTGATGTGGTAGGGCTGGCCCTCAAGTTTTTTGTGGACATAAGCAAACTGGTCTGCATAATGCTGGTTTACATACGAATAGTTCCCGTCCATGCCCGCAGTGATAATGTAAAAGTAACTGGATTTGTGGAGTAGTTTTTTTGTCTCTTCGAGGTGTTTCATAGGGCTTGAAAGGGATGCGGTTTCTAAAGGTATGTTATCTTTGTTATCAGGGGCAAACATATCCAAATTTTCTCAATAGTGCTCAATCTCCCTGCAATCGATATAAGGATGGATTTTTTTCATACTTATCCGGATGGTGCCGATTTACCCATTTCCATTAGCTGACCAGATCAGTGATACCGCTCATGGGCAGAACTTCATAACCTTTAAAGTGCCTGGCCAGGCGATTTGGCGACAGGGAGTCCGGATGATTCCATTTTGGACCAAAAGAAAGTGCGCCCACATCCGTGCCCGCCCCAACCTGTTGTCTATTCTATTGGTAACACTACCCCGGAAGAATGGTTTGGTCTATTCGTGTATCATTTACAAGTTGCTAAAATCACCAAACTGTTCGGGATCCGAATAGACAGTACCTGGAGATCCGATTGCACCATACTGCACTACTCATGGAATCCAAAGGCCCAAGACCAGTGTATTGAGTGCTTCGACGCTGAGGTTCCAAGATCCGCTCTGGAGCAAGTATCATTTTTTATCACGAGCACAGAAATGTTTGATGATATAGTATAAATACTACAACTTTCTGGTGTATTTTGTGAAAATGGAACTGTTGTTGCTCCTCGGTCGATAGCTATGAGAACAATACTCTATTTAATGGTCCTTGGCGCTGTTGCGCTGAGTGGCTGCAAAAAAAAGTTCTGTGGAAAGATTTCTATGATCAGTACCGAAACCTCGCCCGCGAACGGCCAGCCTCTTTACAAACTGTATCTGGAGAGCGGCGAGGTGGTTGCTATGAAAAGCAGGGGTTCCTATCAGGTCGGAGAGGGTTACTGCAATGACTAAAGCCCCATATCCTGATGAGGAAGTCTATTTCAGGGTCCTGAAACTCAATCCGGAAAAGTTTCGGGAGCTGCTCAATACCTGTGAGATTGATCTGAGGGAGAGAAATCTGGTTCTTTTTACGAAAATTGGAGCGCTTCCAAAGGGCGTTGGGGTGGTCTATCTGGAAAAATCCGAATTTGAGATTGCCTTTGAGGCATTTGTCAGTGAAAACTCATCGGATAAGCGGAAGTAGGCTTAATGGTTTATCGCTGAACGGTCCAGGTCATCGTGGATTTTGCGAAAAAGAAAGCTTTATTTGTTAGCTTCTGTTATGACATTGACCGATGTGCTTTCCGTCTCAATAATATTCCGAAACAAAAAAAAGCCATTCCTGCATTTTGAGTCCCTACAAAGGCGTTGCCTTTTGTTTGGGCTTAAGGACAGAGATGCAGGATTAACCCGCTCGGGCAGTTCCGGGATATTTTTCGATCCGTAGATGGGTTTAGGTGGAAGCTGCAATGTGACAGATGCTTATCGAATTATATTTTTATCGCTGGGTCCGATTTTTGCCTATCATAGGCTTGCCTGCTCGGTATAATCTCCAAACTATTTATTCACGGTATAACCCAAAGATGAATCTCGATGGGTAAATGCCGGCTGGCATTGTTCACGGAACCTAACAAATCACTGTTCATAGAGATAGTCCTGCTGTTTAAATTTTTCCCTATATTCATGGGATGAATATGACCCCCTCATTCTTCGCACCACATAACGCGCTACAGAACTGTGTCAGCCATATTATGGTGGTAGAGGCAAAAATGTCCAATAGGCTATCCGGTTTCTGCCCATTTCCGCCAACGCCCCAGCATGCCATTCATTTTTACCCCAGAGATCCCGTCATTTCCCGTGATCGCAAGGGTATTCTCCACGTCCTTCCCCCAAGCGTCATTATCGGTCCGCAGGTAAGCCAGGTCAATATCTCGATGGGCATTCACCATGTTATTGTATCTGTGGCATTCCTGCCGGGTGGTATGCATAGGCTACTGGGTATGCCCATGCACGAGCTTTATGACGAGGCTATTGATGCAGCCCTTTTGCTCGGCCGCGGGATTGACGATGTGAATGAGCAGCTTCAAAGGGGGCAGACTGCGGTGGAAATGAAGACCATAGTGGAGGATTTTCTGCTGAAAAAACTCCCCTATTCAGCGCCCATGCCATGGGAAGGTGCCATGCGTGCGCAGCTGCAGAGGGGGCTGTCGATAGACGAGGCCGCCTCGATCTCCTGTCTGAGCCTGAGGCAGTACGAGCGCCGCTCGAAGGAGATGATGGGCTATTCTCCAAAACTATTCTCCAGGCTGTTCCGTTTTTCCAGTGCCTATAGGCTGAAGGAACGCAGTCCGGGCCTGAGCTGGACGGATATTGCCCATGCAAGCGGTTATTACGACCAGATGCACCTCATCCGGGACTTCAGGGCATTTACGCAGGTACTGCCCGGCGAGCTCAACAGACAGATACTTCTTGCACCTGCGCTGCTACAGGAACATATGCGGATCTAGGTTGTCGCTTTTGTACTATTTCTGGGGAGTATTGAGGAGATATCTTTGAAGAAAAAAAACATGAAAAAGATTCTTGTCTTATTGGGGATGCTGTTGACGGTTTTATCCGCAGATGCCCAGAGCGAAACGGCCGAAATCAGAGCCATTGAAAAACAGGTCGATGCAATGGTCAGCAGCTGGAACAGGCACGATCACAGCGATATGAAGAACTACTGTACCCAGGACTGCAGCTGGGTAAATATCGTAGGGATGTGGTGGAAGAACTTAAAAGAAGTGGAATATTCAACACAGTTTTACCACACCAACATGTTCAGGAATACCACGATGACCAACAAGGGGGTTTCGGTGAGGCTCATCAGTCCCACAACTGCAATTGTGCATTTCAAAAGTTTTGTGAGTGCCTTTACTACGCCCGACGGATAGGAGATCCCCGGGAGTGATGATATTGCACTTCTGGTTTATGTCAGACAGAATGGAAAATGGCTGATGGCTGCGGGAGAAAATGTAGCAATTGATCCGCTGGCCCAGAAAAACGACCCGGTACTTCATATGAACAGATAAGGGTTCAGTCCCGTATTGTTTGCCGGGTGAGCCTTTTGTAAAGCGCCCATGACTTTGCGGGTCATGAGCGGTTTTTGCTTAAAGGGAAGGTTAAATCAGGCTGATGGCGGTAGGCCAAATAGTGGGTTCTATCTTTAGCTTTTATTGCCAAATTTTCCAATCTCTTCTGTCTTCCCGATCAGAAGTCTCTCTACGCCAGTCGTATAGCATAGCCTGTACAAATTTTTCTCACAATTTGGGACTACAGCATCAATAATAATATGGCTACATTAAGTACTGCGGCGGCAAGGAGGCAGAGGGACCAGATGAGCCTGTTATTTTTCTGCTGATCAAGCGCGTACATCTTATAGCAGTACCAAGCGGAGGCAAAACAGGATACTTCCATCAAAAGGTAGGTGGTCCAGGCGAAATAAAACCAGGTCTGGCCGGTGGCATACACCAGTACGTCATAGTAATATTCATTTCTATCGTACCGCTGTTGACCGGATCTGAGATAAAAGAAATCGACTTTTGCCCTCGGATCGTTCAGTCTGGACAGATCGCTGGCAAAAACATAATAGTCTACCAGCTGTCCGGTCGTGTCCGTTCTATAACTGCCATCCGGTCCCCTTGACAGGGCATTGATGTTATGCTGCGCGGTGCTGAACATGGGGGTGTGGTATGCCCGGTCAAAAACTGCTCGGCTGGGCGAGATACTGAAAGTGTAATGGTGCGTACCCCTTCCCATCAGGTCCCGAAAAGACCTCACCCTGCCCGACTGCTCTATCAGCGAACTGTCCAGATGGGAGACATATAGGCCCAGCATTCCCAAAAACAGAAAGGGAAGCGCCAGTAGGGAAATCAGAAACAGCGTGAATCTGGAAATCTGACCGGAGGGCTGGTACATGGTGCCGGTGATGAACACTTCCGGGCGCTGTCCGGCGACACTGATATATTCCAGATTTACAATGGTCCCGCTGACGGATTTCGTTTTTCCAGATCTACCTTCGAACTGGAGCGAGATGGGCAGATGTGCATAGCTTTTCTGGTCGCCGTTGGTGAAGGACAGCGCAGCGCCGACCGGGGGCTGGGGGAATGCAAGTTCAAAAAAGCGCTGTTCGTGGAGCTGCTGGCCATATCGGAAACTGCTCAGTACGGGGATGAGGATACCATTGATAACAACTTTAGCTGGAGTAGCGGGCATGGAAGTCTGGGCTGGGTCTTGGTGTGTATCAATCTAAAACAACTGAATGACAAATTGTTTTGCTCAATCTGGCTAAAGCTTATAAATTTATCCTCCGTTTGTTGTGTACAAGTCTAAGGCAGTTTCGATGGGGCTGTCTTTTGGGGTATTCTGGCCCATCTGGGGCCTATTGATCCCATTATAGAATTTCTCTGGACCCGATAAATCAGTCTGCGTATCCGAGGTGGATTCCCGCTGCGCTGAACAGGCTGATGGGGCAAGTTCTTCTTTTATCTGGCCCAGGGCCCCAAGCAGCTGAGGCAGCACTGCGAGAGGGAGGAGTAGAAGTGCTTTGGAACCAAAAAGGGCAAGGTTTGTAGATCTGGGTGGCAAGAGTTTCAGATAATAAATAGGTTGGAAAGTATATTTAGGTTCTGGTGTTCTATATCTTATCTTGAACATTTTTTTTGGCTGTCCGCTTCGGGCCGGGCCGTCCGCTGTAACTTTTGTTCCAAAAGGATGCCGCTGCCTTCCCTGACAGAAGTTTTGAGTTAGGTGTGTTCAGGATTGGGAACTGATTTGGGGTTAGGTCGGATGATTTGATCAAGTATTTGGGTGCCGATAATATATCTCTCTTTTCAGCAGCAGGTGTTGCTCAAATTTTTTGCTCTGCTATATACCGCACATTGTCTTTGCAGGAACAGCTGTCCAGGAGTTTGCCGTTACAGAAGGGCGGGTTAAACTTTGACTGGATGTAGGATTTTGTTGATCGGCTACCGGCTTATTTTTCTCCACATTTTATTCTTTTTTTATGCAAACCTATAATGGGCGGCTTTTAATTTTTCAATGGTACATGAACGGTTGAAGAAACCGCCATTGACAAATTGCCGTCCTTTATTTTCCGGGGTGCATAAAAAGAAAGGAAATATGGAAAATTATCAACTGCACCAGAAACAGCTCTCGGACATCTGCGAGATCGAAATTGCCTATAGGCCGGGTTTCAGGATCTCTGACTGCCCGATGGCCAGCAGCAGTATGGAGCTGTACTCGATTTTGAAGGATAGCTGGAACCCGGATCACCTGTCGCTTCGGGAGGAGTTCAAGATTGTCCTGCTGAGTACGGATCTTCGGATTCTGGGAATTTCTGGTATGCCTCGGGTGGGTGTGCTGCTGTTTCCATTGATCAGAGGCTGATATTCGTAACCGCGCTGCTGGCCAATGCCAGGGGGATTGTGCTCGCCCACAATCATCCCTCTGGCAATAAACTGCCGAGTCGGGCGGATATCGATATGACCGGGAAGATCAAGGAAGGGGGCAGTCTGCTGGGCATTGAGGTTTTTGACCACATAATCATCACATGGGATAATGGTTATTATTCTTTTGCAGATCAGGGGATTTTGTGATCCCTTTTTTTATGCTGATTTGATTTGAGATAGTATTGGAATGAACATCCGGATTATTGAATCTAGTATAGGCTTTCTCTGCTGGGTAAAAATCTGAACTCTATTATCTTAATAAATCATCAAATGTTTGAATAACTAACCCTATTTAAAATTCCTGTCTCCATGGAATGTATTCTTTTGAGTTTCTTCTCGATTTTGAGCCCGTTTGTTATGGGAAGTATAGGGCGCTGTTTTTTCATCACCCCGAGATAATGTCAATAGAGGTAATTCGTCGATCAGTTAGGAAAGGATGGGCAGGAATAGAAAAATTTTTTCTTTTTTTTAAACTTTTCCATATTGATACAGTTGTAAACGTTGATTGAAAGGAGTAATTAGTGGTTTTCTTACTTATTCAATTTTGGTTAGACTAAATAAGGGGTAAACCTCTATCTGGTTGCCCCTTATTTTTGCTTACTGAATTTAGAATAGATGTGGCTGTAGATTTCCTTTCTGAAGAAAAGTGGGGGGTTGGATGCTTTTTTTTATCTCTGAGGGTTTGGAGCTTTGATAAGAAGTTCGGTTGTCAGATGCGCCTGGCGGTAAAGCCAGGCAAACTTGATGCAGAACTGTCTTGATGTTATTAATTGCAGGTTGAGTTGACCAGGACTGTTCGTTTAAACGTTTCATCCTGTGTCTGTATGCCATTGCCCACCGTTACGGTATGACTGTTCTCCACAATTCTGTTGGCAATGTTGTTACTTCCCCTTGTATAGGTATATACCTTTACAACATCAGAACGAAAATTATCAGATGTATTGGTGTAGTGAGATTCCTTTAGAACATTGCTGGAAGCCGTTCCCAATAAAAAAAGCGGAATTGTTGGGTCAGCATCCCCAAAAACCAAATGGCGTGTTTCAGTGTCTACTCTTCCCGCAGTTTCTGGGAAATAGCTATAAGTGGTTACTCTTTTGGCACCTGGAGTACCTGTAAATGTCTGGGTCACCGTTGAAAGATTACCATTGCTGTAGCTCAGCACTTTGGTGTCCACTAAGCCACCATTAAAGTAGAACTCAATCTTGATCAGATTTCGGCTCCCATCATAGCTAAACCGCTGTTCGGTGGAATTTGTTAAGTCTGTTAGCCTTGTTGCCAGAGAACTGGCAATGTCGATCCTATAGTAAGGCTTTCCAGCGGCTGTTATGTTGATCTTATCCTGGGCATATTCATACGAAAAATTAAAACTGGATGACTCCAAAGCTTTAAGCTGGCCGTTTTCGTAAACTGCAGAAGTCCGCTCATTCGTTGATGTGGCATCCCCAAACAGAAACTGGTATGTGGTTTCGCAATTGGCAATTGGTGCAGGTTCTTCTGGCGTTTTTTTCTTGCAGCCAACTAAGGATACAATAGTGGTCATAAGGAGCAATAGGGCAAAAAATGTTTTGTTTTTCATAGCATTTGGTTTGATGTCAATTGTTATTGTTAAAAGCTCATTATGATCAGAAATAAATATCGATGTAATCGGTGGTCTGTCCGTCGCAGTTCAACATGTGCTGTAGCCTCCAGTATTTTCTTTTTCCACTGGACTTAAATAAATTAAGCCCGGTGAGCTCGCAGGGCTGTCCTCCATTGTTGCCATTGATTTTTGAGATGATCGTACCGTTAAACTTTAGCAAATTTCCCCTATTGAGAAAGGTTCCCTTAATGGTAACATAATCTTCCGTCTTTGGATCCCGCTGCTTTCCCTCAATGCTATATTCCCGGTCCCCGATCTCTGAGATGTAAACCTTCCCCAGACTGGTTTTGTTAAAGAGAAGCCACTGGATGCTCAGGGAATGCCAGCCTTTTCGTATGGGCTTAACCTGGGAATAACTATCGGTGTGGATAGTCATTAGGGCAATAAGGGGAATAATGTAGCGCATTTTGATTATTTTATTGTTCGATCAAGACCCCGTTAATCGATAGCGAGCTGCAGCTGAGTGAGACCGCAACGTTTCCTATTGAATCTGCATAATAGGCTGATGAGTATTGATCCGAAAAACTATAAAGGGATGCCTTAAAAAACTTGATGGTTCTGGTGGGCAGTTTTCCATAACTATCGGTGATGGTTATGGTTCCATCGAAAATGCTTTTCCTTCCCGCCATGAGCTTGAGCATTTCATCGGGCAGGTTCTTTACATCTAGATTTAGGTAGATGACCCCAGCCTTGTAGGCACTTCCCACCAGGGCAGGCTTAACTGCTATAGAATCCTTGTTGCTCTTACTTGCGGGAACTGATACCACATCATCATAATATCTGGATACTGAAGTTGACACACTGTTCAGTGGAACTGTAATTGATTTTCCATTGTGGGAAACGCTGAGCATAATTTTTACACGTGCGTCTTCCTGTGCGCTGCTTGTTAAGGAAGATGTGGCAATAAACAGTATTGGTAATAGTAATTTAGATGGTATCTTGATCATGATTGGAATTTTGGTGTGTATTTAGGGATATATCGAATAAAGAAGTCTGCCCAGCTTATAGAATAATGCTGTTTAGCTCAGCAATGAACCGTTCGACGTTTTTTGGGCTGAAGAAGCTTTGAAGCACGATCACTTCCTGTTTTTGGGTCTGTGGTATTACAAAGTACACCTGGACATCGGTACCGGTGTAGATAAAGTTGGTAGATTTTCTGACCGTCTGGATCCCATTAAAATCATCAAATGAATAGGTTTTATTGCCCAGTCCGATAGGGTTTTTTCGGGTCAGCAGTCGGGAGCTCCTTTCTAGGGTGACCCGGGAAAGGCCGGCCAGTGCAATTGCAGGTCCCCCAATAAATGTAAATAGAAAGAAACATACCCTGCCCAAGCTCATACCATCACCCAGCCATGCCTGTGGGGTGAGTTCATGAATGCCAATGCCCAACAAAGTAAGGCCAAAAAGGACGTTGGCAACCTTATTTTTCCTTATGGTATAAGAAGCGCCCTCCACATTAAAAAACCTGTAATCCCCGATCATCTGGGGCTTAAAATCTTCTGGTCCATCATACGCTTCGAGCAGGCGATGTATGGGGTTAATCACCTCATCAACAAATGCAATTGCATTGGGATCATCGTTCCTGCCATAAGAACAGGAAACCAACATGCCCTTGCCGTAACGGTTCTCTTTTTTAAAGAGACAATATTTATAGCCTCCCATCATATTGGAAACAGGATTGATTCCGTAAATGCGGGAAAAAGGTACAGCGTAAACTGGAAGCAGTCCGAAAAGTTTTTTTCTCATTACGCCATTGCTAACATCAAATTCCACGGATGTCCCTGCCCAGGCTACCAAAAGGACCAATACCGCAACAAGCACGATTAGCACCGGCGAGGAGGAGGACAGGGAGTGTTGCAGATAGTAAACATAAACGAGGTAACCTGTTGCAAAAATAATGGCGATGACGACTGCTAAAATGTAGGACAGGCCATAAGGATATACGGTAATCTGGTTGGGCGTAACACTCCAACGTGTTTTTGATATAGATTGAAGGGACAATTTCTTTAGATTTTATAGCTGAACAAATAACATCGATTTTGGTTTTTATAAACCTGATTTTTGGAATAAAAGAGGATATTTCAGCACTCCTTTGATGAATAGGTTTTTTGCGTTTGCAAATGGATGTTCTAGGTTTGTCTTGTGTTGATGCGTCCCTTACTCTAACAAATTTCATTGTGAGAAATGATAATCAATTTTGAACAACATCCCGAAGCGTCGCAAAAAAGCCGACGAAACCTTGATAGGATATAGCAGAACTTAATTCAGAAAAAGGACACCACAAACTCAACTGATGATAAAATCTCCCGAGTTTGATAATTCAGATAAACATTTTGACAACCATTAGCCAGATTTCTTTGGCTTTTGGTTACTTTAACGCAAAGTATTTGAATAGGGTACAGATGAAGTATTTTGATGCTTTCCTGCCCGGTAGTATGTCGTTGAAGTGGGATGTCCATTTACCATTCAGCCCCGTTTCGGGCAGACCCGCAAATATAGGCTTTACAATGTTGAATGATTAATCCCGTTTGGAATTCTTCTTAAGATATCATGCCTGCTCCATACCGAATTCGATGAAAACAAAAACCAAATAGCGCGAACATTTTTTTGTAGTTTATAATGTTATGGTCCAATTGTAAAAGTAGCCGAGGAATATTAAAAAAAATATTGCTATGAATCAGTTAGATTTTACCCAGGCGACAGAGGCACTACAGCCACAACTGTATTCGCATGCGCTGAAGTTTACCAAAGATGAGGACGATGCAAAGGATCTTCTCCAGGATACACTTATCAAGGGGTACGGTTCTGCGACCGTTTTGAAAACGGCACGAATCTCAAAGGATGGCTTTATGTTATCATGAAAAATACTTTTTACAACAGCTTTGCCAAATCTAAGCGCAGGAGCGAGGTGATTTCTGACGAGGATGTTGCAAGCCCGAATCTGTTGCACTCCTCTTCCAGAAACGGTGGGGAGATCAAGTTTGCTATTGAAGACATTGGCAAAGCGATGAATGCCCTAAGGCCGGCATATAGGACCGCATTCCAGAGATATTTCGAGGGTTATAGATATGAGGAAATTGCTTTAGAGCTTTCTATTCCCCTTGGCACTGTAAAAACCTATATCCACCAGGCCAGATGTGAGCTCAAAAAGTACTTGAAGATGTACAGGTAGTCTATATAGATTGATCAGTGTCTCCTCAAGCTTTTACGCCTCCACTTGAAGAGGTCGGAAATGTGGCGCTATTAAGCGCTTTGGGTCAAAAGGCTATGTAAATCGCCAACTCTTGTGGCCTCCAGCCTCCTGCAGGCTGAGATTTGCTAAAGACGTGTTTTTTTACTTAGCCAGGTGGTGTAGTCCAGAGTAAACTGTTGTTCTCCATTTTCAACTCCTCCACCGCTTTCCCAGCCTTAAGGGAAATAAAAAGTGGATGCACGCGTATAGGGTGGAGATTTCGGAAGCATTGACCATATGATTCCGTAGCGGATTGACCAGGCAAGAGTTCCTTCAACTTTTTTATAACTATTTAACTTTTATAATATTAACCTGGTCAATTTAGCCTGAAATGAGCTGTCTTATTTTTCCGAAATGTCGTGGTCAAGCCCCCCGAAATCTCCAGTAAGCCCTCAAAACGACCTGCGCTGATGTCCAAGAGCGAAATAATTTCTGTTTGCCTACTCTTCATTTGAGTGGTTTCAGATGCTTTAAGCATTTCTATCTATTCTATCTCCAGAAACATATGCGATCAGAATTCCCAAATACAGTATCCTATAGCCGTTTTGTTGAGCTCAGTCAAAGCGTGCTGATGCCAATGACAATCTTTTTGAAAACCTGTTGCCTGGGTCATTGTACGGGTATTTCCTTTGTAGATTCTACCCCAATCAGGGTATGCAATAACAAGCGTGTAAAACGAAACAAGGTATTCAGGGGAATTGCAGAGGTTGGAAAATCAACGATGGGCTGGTTTTATGGCTTCAAGCTGCACATTGTGATCAATGATAAAGGGGAAATCTTAAACTTTGCCATTACCCAAGCAAATGTTGGTGATAGACAGCCACTGAAAAACGAAAATTTCTTGAAAGCGGTATTTGGTAAGCTTTTCGCAGACAAAGGCTACATATCAGAACAACTTGCCAAAATACTCTTTGTCAGTGATATACTGGATAAACCGCTTCAAATTGACCCCTCTTCGCCAATCTAAAAAGTTCCCCTTAGCCGAGTTAATTTGATAAGGTT
>NZ_JACRYL010000040.1 GCF_014306625.1 Pedobacter fastidiosus | reverse complement strand
GATGCCGTTTGCGAATATTTTCAGTTGAGCAAAGAAAAACTCAGATGTTACACAAAGAAACAGTTAAACCAGGGACACTGGATCTGATCCATAAGCTGATGAAAGACTATCAGCTCAACTCATTTTACCTTGTAGGCGGCACCGCACTGTCGCTGAGGATTGGGCATAGGGAATCCATAGACATTGACCTGTTCAGTTCTTCGGATTTCGATGGCAATGAACTTGCCGAATATCTGCGAAACAATTATGGTGCGGATGTAAAACGTCACAAGTTCAACTACGCCAGCGGAAGCATTGGAGAGGTGGATTTTGATTTTATTTCGCATAAATATCCATCTATCAAACCTATCGAAAACATAAAGGAAATTAGGATGATGTCGAATGAGGATATATCGGCAATGAAGATTAATGCTATTGTCAATAGCGGACAAAGGATAAAGGATTTTATCGATATACATTATCTACTAAAGGAATTATCCTTAGAGGAAATTGTTAGTTTCTACTGCCAAAAATACCCTAATGTGGATCCCAACACCGCTAAGTCGTCCCTAATGCACCACAATGATATTGACTTTAACGTCCCTGTAAAACTGATGGATAGTAAGCTAAAATGGCAGGATGTGCATGGAAGTATTTCAAAAGCAGTAAGGGCGTATACCAATCTACAGGAAAGCAGGGAACTTTACCGCAAGCTGAAAGAGAAAAAAAATGACAATAAAAATGATCAAGGCAGAGGAATGGGTCGCTAAGTTAGCGAATGTACCGCTCCAATCATTTCAGGAAACAAAGCGGCTAAGGATAATCCATTTTAATGACAAGGCTTTGCGGAAAAAAATACTTGGACAGCTTCACTAGCGAAGAAGATATTTTTCTAGCAAATCCTAAGGGCTTGCTCTTGCACAAAGGGATTGTTCAAAGGTTATCACAATTTGTGATAACCTGCCATCAATGTGAGCATTTAATTCATCCGCATATTTGCACGACTTAGGAGTATGGTAGCTAATAATAGCCAAATTCGTCTGGAGATAGAAAAGATAAAGAACAAGCTGAAAAACCAAGATAAGAACATGGAAATTGTTTTTCAATATCTTGATGAGCTATTAGCGATAAAGGAGACACCTGCCCCCAAATGAAATAGGATCTGTTTCAAACCGGATGAGCTATAGTACCTAGAGGCGGAATTGCATTTCCGTATATACCAAAGTGAAATTGCCGGGGTAGTGATTGGGCTTTCACAGGCCGAAAATGCGGGAGGGCCGGCTTTCGCAATAGTAGATTAAAAAAACTTATTGATAACAGAAAGCAACTCCTACTAATACTTTTGCTTTTTGTTATTTTCTCATTTTTTTAATTTCTGCCTGGTTACTATATAAGAAAAGTTCAGGAAGCTGATCATCTGGTTACAGAAGAAAAGCATATCAGTCATTTCTTCTCCTTCCGGAGATTCAGCTTCCAAATGTACCCAATCTTTATACAGTTCCTATAAATTTGCCCTTGCCTCATGCAATGGGAAGTTGACGAAAAAGTATTCCATTTCAGAATCCGCATTTTCAATTTCTTCATCAGAAAGCCATGAAGGTTGATAATCGAGTAGTTTTTTAATTTCTTCCATGTCACTATTTCTATTTGATTTCAAGCTCATACTGTTTTTTGATTTCATCTACATACGGTTCGAAATGCTCCTTATAATAACCCTTAGGGATTTGAATCTTAAAATTTTTACGACTAAAAAACAGAACTACCCTAGAATCCGTTTCGCATTCCAATAGATACAAAACAGTGGGGTTCGAAGACGAACAGATGAAAAACATTGCAATCCTATCCTCGCAAAAAAGCTGAACTTTTCCTCCCACCTTGAACCTCAATTTAAGCTCATAATAATCATCCTTATCACTAAGTGAAAAATTTAAACGGGGTACTTCACCTGAGAATCTGGCAACCTGCATATCCTTTTTCATAGGTCTCTTCTGAATATTTCTCAGCCCATAGGTAAACAGGTAATGTGTAAACGGCTCCATCGATAGCATTGGGAGTGCTTTATTGAAAAGTTCAAAAATCTTACTTTTATTGCTGGAATTGAGATCGTCTATTTCTTCAGAACGTTCATCACTGTCTCCATATTCCCTGAACTGAATCCTTGCAATTTTCTTCATTTCGTAGCAGATGCTTTTCAGCTCAGTTTGATTTGCGGACAGTTCATGTTGCTCAAAACCATCCTCTTCTTCGAAAAGAAAACCCGTAAAAGATTTTACAGTCTTATTATCCGCATTTAGGGTAAAGCTATACGGTATCAGAAATGGATAATGGTTGGAATGGAACCTGACAGAATCGGTATTTGCAAGGCAATAACCAACAAGGTACTCCTGGTTTAAAGTAGCTAAACCATCGTTCGCATACTTTCTCTTCAATGCCTTCCGCTGGGATATGTGCACGAAATAATCATCTGGCCTGAAAAAACCCTTAAATTCTTTTTTAAGCCTGATGTCTACTCCATACCTATCACAGATTACTTCAAGATATCTGGATCTTCCGGTTGCTTCACTGAAGCATTCCGGCCAATAATACTCCTCAAAGTCATGAAAATCATTCCATAACATCGCCCTCAAAGTACGGTAGGCATATCTTCCTAGATAATTTTCATCCGTATCAATATTGCAGCTAACTAGTAAATGATCATACTCGACCTTTAAGTAAACTTTTACAGGTGGCTCATTTTCGAGCTTTACCCTGATTGTCGATATCCCTTTCTTAAATGAAAGCACCTTTCTCTCAACCATGTAATATGGCCGGTTCCCGGCTCGAAGTTCTGTATGTAACTCCAAAACATTTAACCTCAATATACGGGTATTCTTATCAAACGGAAGTTTATAGAACTGGGACTTAGGTTTTCCGGAAAGCATAGTTTCATCAGCCATTGTCAGTTTCTCCTTTCTCTGCTTCCGCCTCTTCAAATTCAACAGTTAAAAGATTGATCTTTTTATCACAAAGATCTTTGGCGAGAATTGAAAAATGATGAACCAGGCTATATAGCTTATCAGCATCGCCCATCTCGACATTGAAATTATCCTTATGCCTGGCATGACTGTAACTATTCATGAGCTTCTCAAAAAGCCTTCTGTTTTCTGGCGTTCCAAGTAAAAGCGCTCTCGGCTGCTCCGAGAAACATGCACAGATATCCAGTAGCCTGCCCAAATGATGAAAAGATCTACAGATAAAAGCTTTCATGAATTTGTTTATATGGATCCGTCATCAACTGTCCTTGATGGCTGAGGTGACGGAGAAATATTTTCTTGCGGAGAAATTTCTAGATATTCCTGTCAGTAGTGTATTTCTGTAAGGTAATGCGTCGATCCTCAGTGCAGGACCTTATTTTGACCACTGCCCAGAGTGCACGATGGATGTTCGGCTTTCTATTGCATCTCCACCATAATAAATACTGCATATTTTGAGGCGAAAAACGAAACCAGATTATGTGCTCCGAAAATGCTCTCGAATAAACGTAAAGCTCATCCATCCCAATAGTGCACCCAGAAGCCACAGATAATTATCCAGCCCACAGTGGTAAACCGTATAACCGTTTATGACGACACCATTGTTATAGGTAACCTGCCCTGTGTTCTGCAGAACGGTACATGCCATCCCCACCGATCCTAGGTTCGTTGCGAACGTACTGGTACTATAATTCGTACAGTTGTACGGTCCGGTGTTTAAGACAATGTAATTTGTATTGGTGCCGGTGGAGGTGTAATGCGCAGGATTGCCGTCCGGGTGGGCAACAAAAAAAAGCCTTTCGCCACCACTGCCGTCTGCAATCAGACATCCCGTTTGGGTATACTGACGCCCGGGAAAAATGTTATGACCAATATTGTGCAGAAGATTTTTATAGGGCTCATAAGTCAGCTCAGGTATAAAGCTGACAGGCAGCAATACCCATGCCACTAAATGCCCGCTTTTAGATAAAATCGAATAGCGTTCCCGCAATAATTATTGAAATATCGGTTGCTAACGAGTGAACACGGCATAAACTAAAATTCCCGTGTTCTGTTCATCTTGTTCATTTTTACCAACCTAAGTATAAAACAAAATTGCTCACGGTTCATAGTAGTACCGGTATTAACTCAATTGCATATTCGTAACCACTGAGGAAACTGGAATTGGTCACAATTATTTTTCTGACCCGAAAATCTGCGTTTTCCAGTACCGAAAGAAGATAATAGCGCGAAATTTAAGCAAAATAAGTAGACGTATGGCCATCACCCGCCAGGTACGGTATGGGTTTGGGCATACCTTTTTATAAAATTTTCTTTTTTACCAAAAAAGCATGAAAAAGCGTATGATTTATTAGTAATTTTGATAGCTTTGGGTCATGGATAGGAAAGCTAACGAGCTCAAGAATTTTTTAAAAAAAGTAAAGGAGCTTTGCGGTTTTGGTGACATGAATTCTTACAAAGTGGTAAAGGATTTCGATGACATAGCGCAGGGTGCCGCACAGGATAATATCCATAACATCATTATGGCACTTTCCAGTCCCCTCACTTTTGATCAGGTTCGCAGAAAAATGATTGTGAACGCAGAACAGGAACTCGATCAGCTTTCTGGAAAGGTGTGATCATGCCCGGCTATATTATGATCCAGAAAATTTGCGGCGATAACTGTTTATCACTATTATGCCGATCTGGCCATTAGGCCCGCTCAAAATTTTCTGATACGTATTTCCTGTACCAGGATCTGCAGTGAATGTTAGGGAACCGCTCTAAGTTTTAATTTCCGATTTGAGATACCGTCAATTATTGCGAATTTATATCTTAAAAGAA
Source organism: Pedobacter fastidiosus (assembly GCF_014306625.1). Classification (GTDB taxonomy): domain Bacteria; phylum Bacteroidota; class Bacteroidia; order Sphingobacteriales; family Sphingobacteriaceae; genus Pedobacter; species Pedobacter fastidiosus. The sequence continues at coordinate 9,876 of NZ_JACRYL010000040.1, read as the reverse complement.
TAACCTGATTCGTTTATCTGCTGACAATTCAAGTAGATCCTTTTCCCTTAACGGCTTGAACAGCACTTTGACTACCATGGGATATGCTGATGCCCGGATTCGGTCTGACTCGTTGACGGACGAGGTGACCAGAACCACTGATATCCGTTTGCATTCGGGAGTTTTAACTAGCAGTTCCAAAAGCGCCCACCCGTTCATAACAGGCATGTTGATGTCCAAAAGCAACAGAAGTTCTGCATGCTGATTTTTAACGATATATTCATAGGCAACCTTCCCGTTCTCAAGACAGATAATCTCTCCCCCGGGACTGATATCCTCCAGAATGCTCTGGTGCATAAACAGAATGATCGGATCGTCATCTATAATTAAAATTTTTTTTTCCTTCATAAATCCGGCTTATCGAGTTCTTCTGACCTTATGACAATTTCCCTTATAACCTGGTCCAGCTCATCTGCTGAGCTGCAGATGTAGTTCAATATTCTTTTGACTTCCGGTTCGCTTCTTTGTTTTTCGGTGATCATATTTACAAGTCCCATAAGCCTGGCAAGTGGGGCACGGACTTTGTGCGACTGGATCCAAGCCACCTCCCGAAGCCGCTCGTTTCTCGTCTCGATTGCCGCGAAGTGCCTGAGCCGTTCGGTGATGTCGCTCGCGATTATAACCTTTGCCTTGGTTCCCTTGAATATGATCGTATTGCTTTTGACCTCCACCTGGATAATTTCACCGTTTTTCTTGATATGTTCGAACGTACCCTGAAATATTGTATTATCCTGTTTCCTTGTTTTCTTTATCGTTTTTTCAAGCAGCCTGATATCCTCGGCAGGCCTGATTTGCCTTATGGTCATCGAAAGAAACTCTTCCTTTGTATACCCATAATGGCTCAACGCCGTCTGGTTTACGTCCAAAAATTCGAGCGTCTCAAAATCGTACACCCACATCGGCAAAGGGCTTAAGTGGAATAATGCACTGTATCTCCTTTCTGATTCCTCAAGGTCTGCCCGTGCATCCGAAGCCGAAATCTCTGCGTGCTTCTGAAGGTCTATATCCTGGAGACTCCCAAAAAGCCTCAGGCATTTTCCCTGTATACGTTCGGCGCCGCCGATGCTTCTGACCCACTTGAGCTCGCCCGAGACTTTGCGGACCTGTAAAACCTCATCCCATGGAATGCCGGTTTGAATGCAGGTCCAGATGCGGTCCTCCATCATTTCCATTGCAGCCTGCGGGTAAAATTCTCCGAGCGGACACTCGGCGTCCGGAACGTAATCCATTTTAGCATTCAGGATTTCTCTGGTAATGGCAGACCATGTTATTATTCTCTCGGGAAAACTGAGCTCCCAGCTTCCGATTCGTGCAAGGCTGTTGGTGCTCAGCAGCAGCTCTTCAAGTTCTTTCTTTTCGGTGATGTCCTTGGCTACGGAATAGACCAGCTGTTCGTCTTCAAGGGGCTGTGAGGTCCACGCCAGCCATTTGCTTCTGCCATCTGAGGTGGTGTAGTGCTCCTCTATATAATAGGACTTCCCGCTTTTTCGAAGACCGTGAAGCAGGACGATCGTTTCCTCTCTTTCATCGGGATGCAGGAAATCACTAAAGGGCCTGGAGAGAAGTTCCTCCATGCTATACCCCAGGATTCTGGAAGCCGCGGGATTGAGCTTTTTGAAGTTGCCGGCAAAATCCGTTATCGAGATAATGTCCGGTGCGAGGCGGAAAATATGGTTAAGATCCTGTTCAAGCTTCTTGCGGTGCAGCTCTGTGCCCAGATGTTTTCCAAGCAGGTCGGGAAGGATCTGCTGTTTTGGATCTGCCGGTTTCATCGTTCCGATGAGCAGAACCCCGATCAGGGTTCGGTGGTGGTGAAGCGGAAATCCGTGCACGGATTTAATTCCGGCCGCATTGCGTGTTTCGCGCTGTTCCGAAATTTTCCAGAATCCCTCCTTCACATTGTTTTGTATCTGAAGGGCATACTGCCTGCCGAAATCCAGCGACAGCGCATCACCCGCAGTATTTCTGGTCGGGTCATCGACAATATAATAAGCCTCCAGATCGAGCATACTGCTCATCGGGTGAACTGTCCACAGTGCCGCAAAGCCGGCCCGGCTAAAATCTGCTATTATGCCTACCACGGCCGAGACCGTTTCTTTCAGCCCCTTGTCCCTGTTGAAAATATTTGTTATATCTGCAAGGAGTAACTGTTTATGCTCTTGTTTTTTCTGTTCGCTCACATCGCGTAAGATGGCTACCCAATGGGTATAATTTCCGATCTGGTCCGCTACCGGGGTAACGGAATAGCTCACCCATATCTGACCCCCGTCTTTCCTGTAATTTACAATGGTACCCTTATAGGGTTTATTATTGCCTATGCTGTCGATTAATCTTCTAAGTTCTGACCGGTCTGAGCCCGATCCTTGCAGAAACCACGGACTGCGTCCTTCAACCTCACTTGCAGAATAACCTGTCAGCTGTTCGAATGCGCTGTTGACCACAATAATTCTGGTCGTAAACTCACCGGTCGGCCATATCTCTGCGACAAGCACCGCATCAATTGTATTGGTTACCACCGACTCAAGGATACGGAGGCGGGCCTCTTCCTTTTTGCGCAGCGTAATATCCTGTAATGCCCCGATCATTCTTAATGGCATACCTTTTGAATCCCTGATGACGAACCCTTTGTCCACCACATGGGCATAGGTTCCGTCCGCTTTTAAAAACCTGTAGTCGTCTCTCAAGTTTGCTTCTCCTGAGGCCAGAAAGCCTTCGAGTTTTTGCTGCACGCGATCGACATCGAGTGCATGGATTCTCCTGTTCCAGATATGGATATCCGAATTCAGGGTATCCTCAGAATAACCGAAAAGTTTCAGAAAACCTTCCCCCCAGAACACAGATCCGCTGGCAATGTCCCAATCCCATACCGCATCCGAGGTGGCTTTGCCAACATATCTGTAGCGTTCATGGCTGATCTCAATGTCCTTCTGGGCCTCCACCATCTCGGTAACGTCTCTGGAGTTCGAAACATACCCCCTCACCGCGGGAGCATCGCGAAGGTCGGTTATGACCGTCTGAACCCACCTCCACGAACCGTTGTTGTGCAGGAACCTGAAGGGACTCAGTGATACCTTCCTCTGTCCGGCGACAGTCGCGAACTCTTTGTTTGCACGTTCAATATCTTCGGGGTGAATAAATTCGAAAGCATTCCTACCAATAAAAATCTCTGGCTCAAAATCCAGGACGGATTTTGAAGACGGACTTACGTATAGATAGTTGGCAGTATCGTCCAGAATGGCAATCATATCCGAGCCGTCGTGGACCAGTGCCCTGAAACGCTTTTCGCTCTGGACGAGAAGCTTCTCCGTCATCATTTTTTCGCTCGCCTCCCTTACCGTACAGTATATCAGCTTTTCTGACGGATTCCAGTTCGCCGACCATATCATTGGGACTACAGAACCGTCTTTGTGGATCATACCATTCTCAAAACTGGTTGTGTTTTCTCCCAGCAATACTTTTTGCAGAAACGTAGCGGTGTTACCCAAATCTTTGATGTCCACGAAATCGGCAACCTGTTTTTCTTTTAAAAACTCTGGGGCATATCCCCAGATCCGCCGGGCAGCAGCGCTCGCGCCCCTGAAAAACCCCTGCCCGTCTATCGTACAGATTACATCGGGTGAGGAGTCCAGAATTCGCTCCATCTTTTCCAGGGTCTCTTTTTGTTCCCTTTCAATCAGCACCCGGGCGGTGATGTCCTGGATAGAGCCGATGATTTTTGTGCATCTGCCTGAGCTGTCACAGTAGGGCGTGAGGGTAATGACCGACACCCTTTTGCCGGAGGGATACGCTGCTGTTTCTTCCCGGCTAACGCTTTCCTTGGTTTTTATCGCCAGCCGGTACTGGGCGAGAGCAGCCTGGAGATATGGTTCGGGAATGACTTCCTCGAGGTAATGTCCGATCACCTCCTCCATAGCCAGCCCAGTATTCTCTAGAAATGCCCAGTTGACGGAGGTAAACCTGAACCTTTTGTTATCCTCAACGGAAACGAGAAATACAGTCTCAGAAAGGTGGTTGTAGATCAGCGACAGCTCGAGAGCCTGGCTGTCAAGGGCAAGCTGCATCGCTGTTTTTTCGGCAATATTGGTTGCTGATATGAAAATGCCCTCAACCTGCCCGCTCTCGCCCATTAGGGGCTTATAAACGATCGAAATTTTTTCTGTCAGGTTTTTCCCGGCCAAAATTTCCATCTCTGAATATTGAGTTTCTCCATCCAATACCCTTTTGTACCGGCCGAGAACAGCGGACCGCTCTTCTTTTAACGCATAACCAAGGATTGGTCTCCCTTTTTCAAGCTCGAAGTTAAAATATTTCCCGATCAGGTATTTGCTTCTCCTGCTGAAGTCAACAATATTAAATTTCCGGTCAAGCAGTATAAAGGATTCATCAGTATTTTCGAGTATATGAGTCTTCAGCGTATCGCAATCCGATAGACTTGATTTTACCTTTGTTTTATTCTCGACCGGTTTGAGAACATGCTGGACGTATGCTATCTTGCCCTCAGCGAGCAAAAAAGTGTTCTCGACGCAGTACCGTAGATTTGTCCCAAGGCGTACTTCTGTCTCGAGGTTCATATCCCTGGAAAACATTGACTCATTCTTTGCCGCAAAAATAATCCCTGCAAGCACTATTCGGTAATTTTCTTCTGATGCGTAAAATTTACGTAGGCTGACAACGCGCTTTAAAAGTCTCCATTCTTTGGCCATTCCCCGGAATTGCCGGTTTATCAATTCAATTGTGACAGCGCCGCCCTCTACCTTAAGCAGCAACGCCGGAAAGCCGATCGTATCCAGCATTTTTGAAATTAACTGCATTCCCGGAAGATCATTTGTTGTTGACATGGTATCCATAAATTCAAAACTGTTTTGAGAATCTGTTGACAAACATAGCGGATATAAAAAAACACGCCTAAATTTAAGATAAAAACGAATAGCTGTTGCATTATTTTGGTGTTGAATGAGTATTTTAACTTCCAGTTCGCAGAGATAGAGTGGAAAAACCATAACCGGTCGACCCCTTCTCGCCAGAAACTAGATTTGAATTAAATCATTAATTATCTTAGCGTTATGGATTTGGCGATGGGGTCTCAGATAATCGGTTTTTCCATACCAAGCTGGTCGCAGGACTTTTGTGTGAAAAACAGTATCTGCTGTAAAAACCTGCGAATGCGCCATAAATTGAGCTCGATCTTTTGGCAGCCCACCAGCAAAGTCAGCAGGAAATTGAGGCGGGTTAATAAAATCAAACTTGTTTACCGTTTTCTTTAAAGATTAATTGATAAATATTAATTTGCCTAAAAGTGTTATACTAATTCTTCCGCTCTTCTCAAGATTATAATAAGCAAGATAGCGTCGAGCCATTGTTCTGGACCTCTTTAAACATGTAAAAAAAGCTTTCGTTTCTAAATTCAAATTTAATTTTAAAGTTCCATTCGAGTTGTATTCTTGTCTTAACATTCGGGAAGATCCAAAAAAAAATCGTAATTCCCGACTGGTTTACAAGTAAATCGCTCTTGTCAGATTGAAATCCCATTTTAGCTTGCTGTAAGGTTATTAATTCATTAAGCAATTATTTGGTGAAAAGCCAGTTTCTCTTGTACGAATAATATTGAGCCGTCTACGTAGCATGGGATTTTTGATTGCCCTTATTAATTCCGAGGTAATTATATGTTAACCCGAAACTTGCATTCTTTCTCGAATTACTTGGAGTTAAGAATCTGACAAGTAGGTATATCATGAAATTCAATTTGTCTGACAGTGTATCGCCAAATCCGGATAAACAGAGCTGATTGACTTCCTCTGACCAAAATTAATTTGCCTTAAAAGCCTAGAAATCATTTTGTTGTTAAATTGGCGAAGAGGGTTCAAATACATTGATATATCCATTTCTCCTCAGCAAGTTTAAATCAAGCCCAAAATCGAGGCGGTAATTTAAGTTGATTTTACTTGAGCTTGTTGGGCGAATAAACAAATTAAATAATTACCGCAATTTATAAAGCCCCTTGATACCATTTTCATCTACACACCAATCATTCTTTTGCAAATCCGTATCAAAAAACGGTCCTTTTTAATACTCAGAATATCAGAGTGGAATATAGTTGAAGAACTTCATGCAATTTTTATTAAAGTTCACAAATACCAGGCTAATAAGAATACCTAGAGTTATCACTTAGAATTAAAAGAAACTGTGAATGGAACCAAAAATTAAAAAAACTCGCCTGTTATTAAAACTCCAGTAACAAGAAAACTTCACAAAAGTTATTTAAAAGATGTACATGGTAAACTGCTTACAACTATTTTAGCGCAATTTAGGTTTAAATTGAATACTTTACCATAGCAAAAAGAGAAGTTAGGTCATAACAAGAGTTATCGAACACTCAGCGTAAAATGTTTCAGATTAAGTTTTGGAAAAGTTTCACTTATCAAACCAAAAAACGTCAGCTACCATAATGTGCATTAAAAAACATGAGCCATCATCTAAAAAAGTTTCTTCTAAAATCTGTTTTCTTACTTGCGCTAATACACCTAGCCTACTTTATATATGGTTATTTTAAGTTTATAGGCCTAAGAGATATAAATATCTACACAGAGTTCCATCGTTTCAAGTTCTACGACGACGTATCTATTTCACACTTCTTTGTAACCGGCTTATTTTTACTGACTGTTCTTATTTTACTGGTATGGAATCATTCCAAGCAGCGATTAGCCTTGCCAAATCTGATAAAAACTGGGGCAATCCTGCTTCCAATCGTTTTCTTTTCATTAACCTTCTTTATGAGTTATAGTTTCGGGATGAAGGCAAAAATTATCCGAGAAAAACTTTAATGCGGAAAAAACATTGTTAAATGGTTTGAATCCCTTTTTATATCCATACAACTCCTACAAGTCAGAAACATTATTTAATGTGACCAATATTCTTTACCCAAAACCTTATCCGGTAGTTGAGGTAAAGGACACATTTTTTTTTGCGACCCGACAAATAAGGAATATTTTAGTTTGCAATCCACATATTACAGCATAGACACCTTAAAAATGCTTACCTCTAGGTATGAGAAATTAAAAACCGAGACCAACTCTGCCTGTAAACTGCTGGGGTCTGATGAGAAAGAATTACAGAAAAGAATTATCTTAAAAACGAATAGAAAGGACAGTACTGTAATTATATTTAAAGGGTCTGAAATCAATCCGCAATATGACGATGAAATTTGCATTTTTCTCGAAAACAATAGGTTGATCAGCCCCCTTAACGATCAGACTGTCGCAGAACAACAGCGGCAAAATGCTATTGAACGATATGAGCTCTTTAATAAACTAAATAAAGATTCTTTACTTCAGTCCTTTAAAAAGCTAGATACACTGTTGAAAAAATACTACATAGAATCTTCCATTAATCCGGTAGCCCTGACCCAGGATGTCTTTTATTTTAGGGATAAAAATCATGAGCAGCTAAACGTTATCAGGAATAATTTAGATAGAAATGCATTGTTTGAAAAAATAAATAACTTGAATCGGTTGTCTTATCAGCCCGAATACTTTCATTCATCCATCAGAGAGATTTTTTTCATCGTACTATTTTCGGCCTAGCTTCTTGGATTTACCGTTTTTGTATTAGCCAATTATAAGCGGAAATCGAAATATGCAGAGACTAACCCTTCAGGAACATAAACTCTGGTGAAAAATTCAATTTATTTGACCTCGTATCGCCAAATGCATAATAGCAGGATAGTTGATGATTTAATGCAAATTAATTTTCGGCGAGGTGGGGTCAATCGCCTACGTTTATCCACATATAATCAGGATAAGCTCGGCTTTTGGGCTGATCCCTGCGCAATTAAGTTAAACAACCCAGTCAAGTTTTCGGGAAAATGATCACAGCACCCGGATCTATGGCAGTTTACCTAACGAAGCCCTGACCTATCAATATGAGAAAAATTTGACTGTTTATCATAACATTAAATGGTTCGGGGATAAATGCTTTCAGCTACATCTTCAAATAGGTTGCCGTTAGCGTTTCTTATTCTGAATTGCGTTAACTATATTGTAAGCGCAGAACCGGTTTACCAGAATGCTTTGCAGTTACAAAGTTCATAATTAAAAAAGAAATGAGAAAGATATCCCTTTTTGTTTTGTTCGTCCTGTTGGGGTCGATTAAAGTTGCAGCGCAGCAACCTGATACGATCAAAGAAAACACCGCCATTAGGAAGCTCATTAAAAATTACGAAGTTGCGTGGAACCGTCATGACCCTAATGGACTGGCGGCAAATTATACTAATGATGCCACCTGGGTAAACTGGTTTGGGGCTTATTACAAAGGTCGTGATGATATAGAGTTCCATTACCAGGTGGTACACAATACCTACTTTAAAGCAACTCATTACTACACCAGGGCCGTTGAAGATATCAACTATGCCAGCTCAAATTTAGCAATAGCCCACGTACGGACGGCACTTGACGGAGATGAGCGTTTTCCGGGGCAGACATTTGAGTTTCGCAGGATGATTGTTCTGATCAGGCGCGATGGAGTCTGGAAGATACTGGCAGGTCAAAACTCAAAATTAGAAAAAGGAATCAGATGAGAACCAACCTACTATTATTTGCTTTTGTTTTCTGACATTGCATTAACTATTTTTGGCGAGAAGCCTCGTCGCCTGCTTTGGTAAAAGCATGTGGCAAACCGCTGGGGCCATAACGCTGTCGCCGACCTTTGCATTATATAGTTGATCACCTACCTTGATCTGAAATTCAGCTTTCATGATGTACCGCCCCTCATACTTACTAGGGGGCACCTGATGGTTAAGGCCCTTTTTTATCTTAGGGATTCGTAAACATACATCTGTCCATGGGCATCAGCCGTTGGCAGGATGATTAAGAAAAGGCGTCTGCAACGGAAAAATCAATCAACGACACTTAATTTTCGGACAAAGCCAAAAATGGCAGGCAGACAGATGGCAGTTTCGCTCAGTGATGGGAAAACAATACTTTAAAAAAGTCAAAAGAGTTCCTGCATCTCAAAAGGGGAACATGCTTATTTGAGCTTCATCGTTTAACATAGATAAGGAGCAGAAACCGTTTGTCTTTATTACGGGATCCTTTTTCGCTGGTTTTTTTCGAATCCATGTGCATTTTTCAGGCCGTTTTGTTATTTTATTCAACTAAAATTTGCACCATGATTGATGAAAATCCAGATAATTCTGCAACAACAATTGGCTATGCTGAAGATCAAAGATGGTTTCGTGACGATGTAGTCAAAATGTTGGAAGATAAAGGTTTCAGGTTTGTGGCGATCGCCTATAATGATAAGGAGCTGATTGATCAGGTGGTAGTTTTGGCCAATATTCCTGATATTTTTCTCACGGATCTAAGCGCGATTAATATTATGACCGATTGTAATAGCAACAACTGGAACCCCCAAATGTTGTGAAAATAGATTAATTAATGGATTACACGTATTTTACAAGATCATTACTCATGAAAGCAACCTACCTAGTATTTCAGCACACCCCTTTATAAAGGAGTTGCTTGGTTTATTCTTACTATGGTGGTATTGATGCTCGGATAGGGCTTGTTGTTTTAAAATACGATTTAAGCTGCACTGCCTCCTATGTTATTTGTAATTATCCCTACTCCATTATTCCGCTAGTATTGGTACTTGCAGCGTTAAAGAAAGAATTAAGTTAAGAATATTGCTATACCAGCGCCGTGCATAAAGGTGCCATTGAGGTCGCCTGTTACGTAGTGATTACAATGCCGATTTATTCGCTATGTATTAAGTTCCTGCAGAAAATCACAACTTTCCAGCAAACGACCCAATTTGGCCGCCAGGGCGTTGTCCACACCATTG
>NZ_JACRYL010000003.1:320460-320843 GCF_014306625.1 Pedobacter fastidiosus | reverse complement strand
CGCTGAACAGCGGGAAGAGCTTTCTGGACTTCGGCCTCTCGGCGGGGATCATGGACGAGTGGGTAGACTTCAACCGGGTAAGGGGCGACCTTGCGGATGCGAGCCTTTACAGCTTCAACCAGCGGAGCCTCTACTTCGACGGCGACTTCGGGATGGCCTACCGCAACGGGAGCCTTACGGTACAGGGCACGCTCCCGAACCTGAAGCGTTTGCTGGAGCGTGACGTGGAGCGTACGGTTGCGGACCGGTCGCTCTACATGGCTGCGGTAAGCTACAGGTTTGCCAGCAGAAATGGATCTGCGCTGAGCAGCATCGAGCCGAAGGTGGTGTACCGAGGAGTGGAGAATTATAAGGACATTCTGGATGCGGGCGCAAATCTGGAA
>NZ_JACRYL010000003.1:312433-320408 GCF_014306625.1 Pedobacter fastidiosus | reverse complement strand
CTCCTGCTGAGCGGGATGTACCACAGCACCAACAGTGCCACCATCGGTGCGGGCACAACCTACAGGAACCGCCTAACCATCCTCACCCAGTACACCACCAACACTTCCGACCTGCAGAGCTACAGCAACGGGGAAGTGGAGATTGCGTTGAAATATAGTTTTAAATAGGGAGGTCATTTATGAAGATTCTAATGGCTGGAGCGCAGGGAATCGTTCAAGACGGGCTCAGGCTTGTTCTTAAAAGTACTTGGCCAGAATGTAAGATGTTTGAGACAGCGAAGATTGAAAAGAAGAGCAATTTAATTGCAAAATGGGGAATTGATCTGGCCATTCTTGAAATGAATATGCCTGGCAATGAAAATATGGAAGACCTTGTGCGTTCGATAACTGGGCGCACAAAGGTTATTGTTTTAGCACCATACGATAAAAATAGCCACCGCACAGAGTCATTGCAAAACGCAGGTGTAAGTGAGGTTATATTCAAGGATACCACGATAGAAGAAATGCAGATGGTATTGTTATCTATGTTTGCATTAGGTTCCTCGTTATTCTAAACGGTTTTTAGCTTTTTCTCCTTCGGAGAGGGCTGGGGCTATTATAAGCCTTGATACGTGTCTCCACAGACCATGAACAATCGTTTCCGATAATAGATCTGATTTTAAATTCTGTGTATTCTGTGCTTCCGTGGCGAACTTTATTTTAGCTTTCAAACATTTGTTGGGATATCTTCTGTGTTTCCGTAGTAATTATTCCACACAATTTTATGGAAAAAGTAAACTATAAATGTTAAAAATAGTTAAAACTAAAAAATTAGTTGATTTTAAGAAATTTCAGAACCAAATATTATTAACTTTGATGTGTTAAAAAAAAATCAACCAAACACAACACATCATATATACATGAAGAAAAGTATTTTATTCGTAATTGCTTTGCTATTTACCACAGCAGCATTTTCTCAAAACGTGATCAGTTTATTTAATGGCGCAAATAATTTTTTTGCTTTGATGCAGGAAGAAAAATTTGCCGATGCCCGTGGATATTTTGATGAGAACATGAAATCAAAAATCACCGAAGAAAATTTAAAAAAACTTTGGGAAGATATAAACACCAAATTAGGAAAGGCAGAATCTCTAGAAGCCATTCAAAGTAAAACACAGGGAGAATTTTTTTCGGTAACCGTTGAAGGCAAATTTGCAAATGGGAGTCAAAATTTCTTAGTTGGTTTCAACAAAGAACAAAAAATTGTTGGTCTCTTTCTAGTGCCTTCACAAACGGCTAAAGAATATTTAAAACCTGCCTACGCCGATACCAATTTATATGTTGAAAAATCAGTTTATGTTACTTCAGGGAAACATCAGCTTGCTGCAATAATTACGACGCCGAAAAATGTTAAAAATTTCCCAGTTGTGGTAATGGTTCATGGTTCTGGCCCAGGCGATTTAGATGAAACTGTTGGCGTAAATAAACCTTTTAAAGATCTTGCTGCTGGTTTAGCGGGCAAAGGAATTGGATCTTTACGTTACGTTAAAAGAACGCTAATTTATGCAAACGAATTTGCTGGTGTTTTTACAGTTAAAGAAGAGGTTTTAGATGATGCTGTTGCCGCCCTCACGATGGCAAAAACGATTCCTAATGCCGATTTAAAAAGTATTTACCTGTTTGGTCACAGTTTGGGAGGAATGTTAGCACCTAGAATCGCTACTTTATCTCCAGATTTAGCCGGAATTATTTTAGCTGCAGCACCTGCAAGGCCATTTACCGATATCGTAATTGATCAAAATAAATATATGTTTTCCTTATCTAAAGATACTTCTGCAGTGAACAAAAAAAGATTGGATACTGCAATAATGGATATAGAGCAGAGCAGAATTAAACAACTCGGTACCAAAATTAAAGCAGATTCTGCTATTTTAGGTTTACCCGCCAGCTATTGGATCGATTTAAATAATTATGATCAAGTTGCTGCAGCTAAAAAATTAAGCAAACAAAGGATTTTCGTAATACAAGGTGGTAATGATTTTCAAGTAAGCAAAACAGATTTCGACATTTGGAATACTGCTTTAAGCAAAAAGAAAAATGCCAAGCTGAAATTTTATCCAGAGTTAAATCACTTGTTAAGTCCACAAACTGAAAAGACAAGTGCCGCACAATATCAAGTTCCCGTTAGTGTATCAGAAATTCTGATTAATGATGTTGCCACATTCATCAAAGAAAAATAGACAATCGCTAGCCATAATATTCTTGTTGAGACTAAAGCCTGATTTTTATCAGGCTTTTTTGCGTTGTAAAATTTGGCAGAACTAGGTCTCAAATTCTCCAGTTCGTTAGAAATTAGTATGAACAATTAATCGCTTTTCTAATAAAAAAATATTGAATTTTTAATAAGGAATTTCAATCGAACGAAAATAAATTGCCAAACAAATTGAAAAATAAGGGGTTTAAGGGTTAGGAAACAGTTTCTAGTTTTCATATAATCTATCAATTTTATGGCTAAAGAGAAAGTTACTTTTAAGGGGATTTGGGGTATTTTAAAAGCATCATTTAATGGTTTTGGCGATCATAAGGTAACCAAGCTTAGTGGTTCGTTAGCATATTATACGGTATTTTCTATGGCACCTTTACTGGTTGTAATTATCTCACTTTGTGGAATATTTTTAGGGAGAGAAGCAGCAGAAGGGCAAATTTATGGACAGCTTGATGGTTTTTTAGGAAAGGACACGGCTTTACAACTGCAACAAATTATTAAGAACGCCTCACTCAGTGGCAAAGGTACGGTTGCATTTACTATTGGATTAATTACCCTTTTGGTTGGTGCGACAACTATTTTTGGTGATATTCAAGATTCAATAAATACCATTTGGGGATTAAAGCCAAAGCCAAAAAGAGGATGGTTAAAAATGATTCAGAATCGTTTTCTTTCCTTTTCCGTAATTATTAGTTTAGGCTTTGTGCTTTTAGTTTCTTTGGGGGTAACCACTATTTTAGATACTTTTAGCAACAATTTGCAAGCTCGATATGCCGATGTTTCTGTTATTGTTTTTTACGTGATCAATCAAATTGTAACGCTTGCTGTAATTTCTTTAATTTTTGGCGTAATATTTAAAGTTTTGCCAGATGCCATTATAAAATGGAAAGATGTAATTGCCGGATCGATTGTAACGGCACTTTTATTTATGGCAGGCAAGTTTGCCATTTCGCTTTACATTGGGCAAAGTAATGTTGGCAGTACGTATGGCGCTGCAGGTTCATTGGTTGTGGTACTGCTCTGGACTTATTATTCTTCTATTATTTTATATTTCGGAGCCGAATTTACAAAGGCTTATGCAGTTGCTTACGGATCAGAAATTTATCCTTCGCACTATGCGGTAACCATGAAAGAAGTTGAAGTAGAAACCGGAAATAAGTCTATTCAGGAAAACCACCCAGGCATAGAGAAGTAAATTTTATTCTCCCCAAGCGGTGATGATAATGCTTCTTTGTCCGCCACGGTTTCTATGTTCGCAAAGATAAATTCCCTGCCAAGTTCCGAAAGCTAATCTCCCGTTAGTTATGGGAATAGTTACCGAACTGCCAAGAAGTGCAGATTTTAAGTGCGCTGGCATATCATCAGATCCTTCATAATCATGTTCGTAATCTGGATCATTTTCGCGAACGGTTTTGTTAAAAAACATTTCAAAATCTGCTCTCACCGTAGGATCTGCATTTTCATTGATAGTTAAAGATGCTGAAGTATGTTGGATAAAAATCTGACAAATGCCAATTTTAATCTCAGAGATTTGAGGTAAAGCATTTAAAATTTCTGCTGTAATTAAATGAAAGCCTCTGCGTCTTTCTCTTAATGATATTGCTTGTTGAAAAATCATATGTGTTTATTGCTTGAAAATCCACCCAACCTGCATATTATCGTCGTTAACCAGTTGGCAATTGCCAAAGTTACCCAATACGTTTGGCGGTTTCGCCTGCTTTAAAATTAATTTATCGGCGCTCAAAAATTAAATCAATCAATAAATTTGTTGCTGTATAAAGCATTTAATCTTTTTTCATGTTGTTTAACACAGCAGCAGTAACCAAACCACCAATTAAATACCAAGTAACGGTTAAGATTTTGGTTTTTTCAGTTCTGTTTACCGGGGCATCATCTAATCCCATTTTGCTTGGAAGACTAATTGCACCAAAACCAGCCGTTAAACCTGCAAAAGCGCCTTTTAAGAAAACGTTTTTTTTACTTCCATAACCAATCGCACTAAAATATAAGCTGTTACTAACCAAATCGCTTGCTAAGGTTGCGAGATATAAATTATCACCTACAGGTGCACTTAAGTTTAATTTGTGTAATGATTTGGATAACGCTTCTTCGCCAATTCTATGTACTCTTGGGGCATCCTTATCAAACCTTCTAACGGTTTCGTGCAAAATGTTTAATACACTAGCCCCTGCAAATCCTGCTAATAATGCTTTTAATATCTTCATAGTAATAGAAGCTTGTAAAACAGGAAATTGTTTTGGAGAATAACAACGAAAGTGGCTTATAAAATGCGAGGTTTTTGTTTTCGCTTAATTACTTCGTCCTTCCGATTAGTTTATTCCTGCCGTCATTCCAGCACAGGCGAGAATCTTAATGCTTTGGTAGGTATGTGTTGTACTTTAGGATTCCCGATCGAGATGGGAATAACGAAGCGCCGTAACGATGTTATGGTTATAAAATATTTTAGTAAACAGTTAAGAAACACTCCGCCAGGTGGGTACTCCTCCAAAATAGGAAATGTTAATTACCTTTAGTTGCGTTTTCTTTAAAGATCCAATCTTTAATCGTTATTTCAACGTTAATTTTTAATAAAGTTGAGTATTCATTCAATTATTAAGCATGGTATAAATATATTTGCGAAGGCTTGATTTGAAATCAGATCTATCCAAATATTCTCACATCTCAAAATCAATATAATGAATAATCATTTCGAAAGTCGGTATGCTCAAAGTCCAAAAGAAGTTAAACAGATGGATACCGCTACTTTACGCGATAACTTTTTAATCGAAAATGTTTTTGAAGCCAATCAGGTAAACTTAACATTATCTCATTTTGATCGATACATAGTTGGAGGAGCGATGCCGGTAGATCAAAAATTAGAACTCCCGAATCCTGATGATTTGAAAGCAAATTACTTTTTGGAAAGAAGAGAACTTGGAATTATAAACGTTGGCGGCAAGGCAGTAGTTACTGCTGATGGAATTCAATATGAATTAGAGTACAAAGAAGCGTTATATATTGGAAAAGGTACAAAAGAGGTTTCATTTGAATCAGTAAATCAAGATCAACCCGCTAAATTATACATCAATTCTGCTCCAGCGCACCATACGTATCCATCAAGAAAAGTAAGTAAAGCTGATGCTGAAATTGTAGAACTGGGAACGCCAGAAACGGCAAATCACAGAGTGATTAACAAACTTTTAGTGAATAGCGTTTTACCAACTTGCCAATTGCAAATGGGAATGACCGAACTAAAATCGGGTAGTGTTTGGAATACCATGCCGGCACATACTCACGATAGAAGAATGGAAGCTTACTTTTATTTTGAAGTTCCTAAGGGACAAAGTGTGTGTCATTTTATGGGTCAGCCACAAGAAACTCGCCATATTTGGATGCAGAATGATCAAGCCGTAATTTCGCCAAATTGGTCTATCCATTCGGGTGCTGGAACCAGCAACTACACTTTTATTTGGGGCATGGCAGGAGAAAATCTTGATTATGGCGATATGGATCATTGTGCCATAACCGAATTGAAATAAATTTACACGAGGTCATACTGGCCTTCAACATTTGTCATCCTGAGCTCGTCGAAGGATATCGAAAGGCTAGATATAAATATAATCAACTAAAAAATGTCATCAAACATATTCAATTTAGCAGGTAAAACTGCATTAGTTACAGGTTGCAAAAGAGGAATTGGGAGAGCAATGGCTTTGGCTTTGGCCGAAGCAGGAGCCGATGTAATTGGAGTTTCCGCTAGTTTAGAACTTCAAGATAGTAGCATAGAAAAAGAAGTTTTGGCGCTGGGTAGAAGATTCTATGCTTATCAATGCGATTTTAGCAATCGTGAAGCAACGTTGGAATTCGCAAAAACAGTTAAAGCCGATCATCCCATTATCGATATTTTGGTAAACAATGCCGGAACAATTCTGCGTAAACCAATTGCCGAGCATCCTGATGAATATTGGGATGAAGTAATTGCCGTAAACCAAACTGCACCATTTATTTTAACCCGAGAAATTGGCAGAGATATGATTGCGAGAGGTTCTGGGAAAGTAATTTTCACCGCATCGCTTTTATCTTTTCAAGGTGGAATTACGGTTCCGGGTTATGCTGCAAGTAAGGGTGCAATTGCTTCCTTAACTAAAGCATTTGCAAATGAGTGGGCATCAAAAGGGGTAAATGTAAATGCAATTGCGCCAGGCTACATTGCTACAGATAATACATCAGCATTGCGTGAAGATCAGGATAGAAGTACTTCTATTTTGGCTCGAATTCCTGCAGGTAGATGGGGAACCCCAGAAGATTTTAAAGGACCAACGCTATTCTTGGCTTCATCTGCCAGCGATTATGTGCATGGAACAATATTAACGGTTGATGGTGGCTGGATGGGTCGTTAATTAGTGCCGATTATCAAATAAAACAGCTATCAATTAGGCAATTAATTGATAACTGTTTTATAAATTGCTACTCTTAATAAAGATTATAAATCTCTTTAATGTCCTTCAAAATTGCATCAAAATCAATTTTTAGATCAATTAATTTTCCTGTCCTAATATCGAAAACCCAGCCATGTACAGTTAAGCCACGAAGTGTAATCGCCTCTTGAACGGCAGCTGTTTTTAGTAAGTTTACGCACTGTTCTTGAACATTCAATTCTACCAATCTATCGTAACGTGCGCTTTCGTCTTCAATTTTTCCAAGCTCATCTCTATGAATGCGATAAACATCGCGGATGTTTCTAAGCCATGGATTTAAAATTCCCATATCGGCAGGTTGCATAGCCGCTTTTACGCCACCGCAATTGTAATGGCCACAAACAACAATATGATTAACTTTTAAGTGGCGTACGGCATAGTTTAAAACCGTCATTACATTTAAATCTACATTGTTAACCAAGTTAGCAATGTTGCGATGAATAAATGCTTGGCCCGGCTGAATACCCATTAAATCTTCGGCAGTAACCCGACTATCAGAGCAACCGATATACAAAAACTCTGGACTTTGGCCTTTTGCCAAATTGGTAAAATAATCAGGATCTATTGCCAACTTTTCGGCAATCCACTTATCGTTGTTTTTAAATACTTCTTCTACGTTCATGTTAATTAAGCTATTATTGTTTTTACTAACGTAATGTTATGAGGTGTAAATTTTAAATGTTATTCTGCCATAAAACTAAAAAAAGATTTCCTAATTTCTAACAACTCATCATCGGTAATCTTTTCATTTGCATTAAAATAAACACTTCCTTTAAAATTCATTTCCAAATAATTTGCAGTCATGTAAAATGGTGTGGTAAAACCGTCGGGCAGGTTTGCATCCGTTCCAACGGCCATCAAATTCATTGTTTTGCCCTTTAAGTTTCTTCCAACTTCTTTGTTTAAGGTAACCCAATCGGTTAAGCGATCAAACAAATTCTTCATTCGACCACTCATCGAATACCAATAAACCGGAGTTGCAAAAATTAGATGCTTGTGGTAAAGAATTTCTTTGCCAAAGGTTTCAAAACGATCTTCCTCAGGATATTTGTTATCATAATTATAAGGCAGGAAATAATGTTCAATTAAGTTAATTTGAGTATGTTCAACGCCTTCCAAAAGCTTACTTAAAAACTTTTGAGTATCGCCATTCAATCTGGCACTTCCATTAATAATTAAGATTTCAGACATCTAACATCAAATTATATATCTTTAACAAAACAAATAAATAAATGTTGGTTTTAAATTAACA
>NZ_JACRYL010000003.1:203118-312389 GCF_014306625.1 Pedobacter fastidiosus | reverse complement strand
AAGCTACCTTGTTTCTAATGCTATCAAATTTATTTAGAAATAAATTGTAATTTATTTAGCTGTAAATCAGTGTTTTGAAAATTACTTTAACTTATTTTAACTTTTTTCTTCTCCCCATGCAACCATTGTTTGTAAATGCACATCTTCTATATACAAACACACAATGAAATTGACGCGAAGCTATACGATAAACGATTTGATGGAAGGCTGCAAAGCTGGCGACCGGAAGATGCAGGAGATGCTTTATAAGCAAACTGCTTCTAAAATGTTGGCCGTTTGCATACGCTACGCCAAAGATAGAATGGAGGCTGAAGATGTTTTGCAGATGGGCTACATCAAAATCTTCCAAAAAATTAAAGATTACAGAGGCGATGGTTCTTTTGAAGGCTGGATTAGAAGAGTAATGGTGAATACCGCAATTGAAAGTTACCGAAAAAATTTACGCAGCTTAAATGTGGTGGAAATAGATGAAGCTTACGAACAACCATCAACAGGCTTCGATTTTGGAACTTTGGGGATGCAGGATTTAATGAAAGTAATACAAAAATTGGCAGATGGTTACCGAATGGTTTTCAACATGTATGTGATTGAGGGTTACTCGCACAAAGAAATAGGAGAAACACTTGGAATCTCAGAAGGAGCAAGTAAATCTCAGTTATCGAGAGCGAGAGCAATATTAAAAGAAGAAATTATAAAAATGGAGGGATTTGGTTATGCAACCTATACAGGATAAGGATTTTGACAAATTATTTAAAGATGCTTTTGCGGATGCAGAAGTAACACCATCTAGGGACTTATGGAGCAGCATAGAAAGCGAAATTGAACCTAAGAAAAAAAGAATTGTACCAATTTATTGGTTATCTGCAGCCGCGGTTTTATTAATTGCTACAGTTGGGGTTTTAGTTTATCAACAACAAAATACGGCTAATCCAGATAAAAATCTTGCTAGCAATGGAAGGGAAAGCGTTAAGCCTGTTGTAAAAACAAATTCTGTTAAAGATTCTATTACACCAGCTTCTCAACCAATAGAAAGCCAAGTTGAAAGTACTTTACCTATTGCAACAAAACCTTCATCATCTATAGCTAAAACAATTGAAGTTAAACCACTAGAGAAGCAACGGATAGTTACAGCGCCCGAAATGCAAAAGCAAGACACATACATCGCTACAGTTGAAGTGCCGAGACAGGAAATAATTAAGAAAAAAATTGAAGAAGCTATTCAACAGCCTAAAGAAGAGGTGATTGCAATGGTTGAGACACCAGCAAATGACGTAGTTAACGAAAACGACCTAAGTAATAAAGGGATCCGTAATGTTGGCGATGTAGTAAATCTAATCGTAAACAAAGTTGATAAAAGAAAAGATAAGTTTATTCAATTCCGTACGGATGATGATGATTCTTCCCTTTCATCGATAAACATTGGTCCTTTTAAATTCGGGAAAAAGAATAAGAAATAACTAGGATTTAAGGATAATGCACCTTAACGAATGAACTAATGACAATTGAACATTTAAAATAAACACACAACATATGAAACATCTAATTTTTACAACACTTTTGGTAAGCGGGCTTGCCGGTGTTATGGCTCCAAGTGCTTTTGCACAGCAAGATACAGTAGCAAAAGACACAGTAATAAAAAAGAAAAGTAAGTACACTTTAAATATCGGAGGAGGGAACCTAATAACCAAAACTGCAGATTCGACACAGAACGCTAAAAAAGGTCGTTTCGTTGGTGGCATAACATTTACCAGAGTTGATTTAGGCTTCTCTAGATTAATTGATAATGGCGACTTTAACTTATCTCCAAACAATCAGTTTTTAGATTATAAAGGAGGCAAAACCAGTACATTCTCTTTTGATGTTCTGCAATTCGGATACCGTTTTAACTCTAACTTTAAAATTTATGTTGCAGGTGGTTTCGATTGGACTTTAATTCGCTTAAGAGATAACATTACCATTCAGAAAAACCAGCCAACGTTAACTTATGTAAATGAGAATATTGCTTTCTCTAAAAATCGTTTCTCGAGCAGTTATGTACACATTCCTTTAAACTTCGAGTTTCGTACAAAGGAAAGTAGTAAAGGAAAAAGATTCTATTTTGTTTTAGGTCCTGAGGTTAGCTTCTTGCTAAATGGAAAAGTAAAACAAATTAGCGATGAACGTGGAAAAGAAAAACAATATGATAGCTACCATTTCCAATCGGTTCGCTACGGAGGTACAATAAGATTTGGTTATGATGGTTTAGGTTTGTTTACTAAATATTACTTCAACGATATGTTTACCACACCTGCACAAGCCGGATTAAGAAACATGAGTTTCGGTATAACTTTCGGATTGAATTAAACACACACAACACATAAATAGTATAAATCCTGTTTCGGTTAGGCGAGACAGGATTTTTTGCGTAAAAACATTTTGCTGTAAGCTTTTGTCTTTCTCCTTTAAGCTTTATCTTTACTCTGTGAGCAATACCATAATTAGTGTTAAAAATTTAACCAAACAATATCAGGCAGAACAGGCTGGAGGTGTTAAAAATATTAGTTTCGAAATTAATAGGGGAGACGTTGTGGCTATAATTGGCGAGAGTGGAAGTGGGAAATCTACCTTATTAAAATCTATATATGGATTACTGAAGGCAGATGAAGGTGAAATATTTTTTGAAAATGAAAAAGTAAAAGGACCCGATGAACAGTTAATCCCTGGGCATAAACAGATGAAAATGGTTACCCAAGATTTTTCATTGAACATTTATGCCAAAGTTTATGATAATATCGCTTCACAATTATCCAATACAGATCTTAAAACCAAATCCGAAAAAACGCTTCAAATTATGGAGCATTTAAGGATTTTGCCCTTACAGAACAAAAAAATTATAGAGCTTAGTGGTGGCGAGCAACAACGCGTTGCAATTGCAAAAGCAATGGTCGCAGATACTCAGGTTTTGCTCTTAGATGAACCTTTTAGTCAGGTAGATGCTTTATTAAAAAATCAACTTCGTGCCGATATTAAGCGGGTTGCTTCAGAAACTGGCGTTACCGTAATTTTGGTTTCTCATGATCCTGCTGATGGATTATTCTTAGCCGATCAATTATTGATTATTAAGGATGGGAAACTCCTTCAAACCGGAAAACCATCAGATATTTATCAAAATCCAAAACACATTTATACTGCACAAATTTTGGGCAATGCTGTTGTTTTACCAAGATTAGATGCCGAAAAACTTGGCCTCAAAACCTATAAAGAGTTTGTGGTTTTTTATCCCGAATGGGCAGAAATGAGCAATAGTTGGAACAGTAGGCGTTATGAGGTAAAAGATGTTTATTACAAAGGGTTTTATGATGAACTTTTGTTAGAAAGAAACGGAGTGAATGTTCGTGCCTTGCAACTGAATAAAGGCGTGCATAAAAAAAACGACTCCGTTCAGTTGAACATCAGTCGTTTTCTGGAGTTTTAGAATTTTTAATAATAAGTTAAAACAAAATCTATTGGATTTACAGGGGGAGTATTTGTGCTATTTTTTACCGTAATTACAATATCATTGTTAAAAGTAGTATATGTATAGTTATTGCCTTGGTAAGCACCAGGTACAGCAATACTTTGTCTGCCTTGTTGACCAGGCCTTGGGCCATATGTTATATCTCCTAATAAATCTAAATATATAGTTTGTGATACATTCAGGTTTGAGATTACATCACTAAGATATATTGAATAACCGATCCCATCAGAATTTAGTGTCCACAAATTTGTTGGTATGCTAGGTGTTACTACATTTGGTCTTGTGGGATAAGCATATCCATTACTAGGTCTCACTACAACACCTGGTATTTCATATGCTGGATTCCAAGGATGGGGTTTGGGCACATTGGTATATGATGCTATATAACTCGGCCCTTCCTCTTCATAAGGCATTTCCGTTATTTTGATATTCTTTAAGTGAAAAATATTATCAATAATTATATCCGGAGCAGTGGGTGAAGAATCAAAAATTATTTTTAGAGCAGATTTTGCTTCAAGTGGTGAAAATTTAACTCGGTAAGTTTTATTCTCTATAGCAATGACACCATCAGCAATAAGTTTTGAATATCGGCCTACGCTTTTTTCAAATTGCATGTACCACTCCATACATGGATCGGGAGCATTTGTTACAAGAGCCGGATTATCATCAAGTTTTATCCAAAATACCCCATTGTACACCATTTTAGGTGAGCTTTCGTGTCCATCTGCCATATGATCATTAACACCGTTTAATTCAATTTCATAAGTTTTATTTGCTTTGAATGGGTATTCCACTGAAATTCCAACATTACATCTTTGCCCTGTTTTAGTATTTCCCCATGCATATAAACTCCATTTATATGTTGTTGATGTATTCGTATATACAGGAAATATATTTGAAACGCCTACTGATCTTAAATTATACCCATTTACAATCAATGGATTCGGCCCAAATTTGTTTGAACAGCCACTATTATCAAAATAATTTGGATTATAAGTTCCATCACCTGCATATGTTTGAGGAACTCTTGTGAAATCTAATATTGTCGTTTGAGAATATAAATTTTTTACAAAAAAAAGAAAAGTAACTGTTATAATTATTTTTAGAGTCTTCATGCTATTTTTTATAATATATTGTGTCAATTTTTTGAATTATTCCAATAACTTCTGTACGTTGTATAGACAATATATTATCTTCTATTCCTAAAACAGGAAATTTTTGAGGAACATCAAAAATATTATATTCCAAGAGAAAATTGTTTTTGGATGGATAAAGTTTATATGTGGATTTCTTGTAATTGGTGATTAAATAATTACTAGTGATGTTATAGCTTGGTAAATAATTTTTCACATGATCAGAACTATCAGAAATTATAAGTATTCTATCTTTATCTGTTATTCCAGAAACAATTTTATACGGAATCCAATTTCCAATTAAATCAGACTTATTTAACATTTTAGATTTTTTTCCTGGAATTATTGAACTCTCCTTTTTACAGGAGGCTACCAATAGGATTAGTGGAATTATCCACATGAATAAAAATTTGTTTTTCATAAATTTTTTTTTGCAAACATAACTATAAGTTTAGTAATACTACAAGAAATAAAATAATTAATATGTGATTATGTATTATTAATTTGTCTTAAAAAGAAAAACGACCATCTTTTATTTAAAGATGGTCGTTAATTATAATCGCCTTTTTATTTATTAAGAAATGGGTTTGTAATCAAGATTACAGGCTTGAAGTCACAATTACAACCCTTAGACCAATCGGTGCAGTTGGCTTTTTAGGAATCAATACATTGTCACCAGAGGTTTGGATATCTATAGTAATCGAACCTTTCCTTACAATATAACTGTAGGCTTGAGCATCAAATACCATTGGCAATTGTTTGTATTCATTTACCGAATTATCTGGATAGATGTAAACTAAAATACCATCGTTTCGAAAAGTCGCATCATCTATTTCGGGAAAACTAACCGTTGTAGATAATCTGGTATTGTTTTCAGAATAAACCCACTGATTTGCATTGATGACGGTTTCAATAGTTTGGTTCGGTAGTCCAGAATCTGGAACATAAACGTCTTTTTTGCACGACACCAGTCCGATTGTGGTGATGCAAAGGAGTAAAAATGTTAGCTTTTTCATGTGATTAGTGTTTATTTGTGTGTTTGTTATTTCGGTAATACAAAACAACTGCCAAAAATGCTACGAGGAAAATTGTGGTTTAATAATTGATTAAGCAGGATAAAATAATAAGAATTTTATCCTCATTTTTTTGATATGAAAACTGTTTTTCGAATTTTACCCTGGCTAATTTTAATAGTTGCCGGCTATTTATTTATCTCAAAAAAGTTTAGCATCAATACTTCAGTAGAAAGCAAACATCAGCTTTTAGTAGAGAGAATAGAGGCTATTGGTAAATTAGAGCTTGTTCGCTATCAAATTAGTGACGTACTGGAACACAAAAACAAAACAGATTTTTTGCCAGAAGCAAGCGTTTTGTTAATAGTTAAAGCAGAGGCTGTGGGTTGTATAGATTTAACTAAAATAACTAAAGAGGATATTGATATTGATGCAGATACAGCTGTAGTAAATTTACCACAGCCAGAGATTTGTTATGTAAAAATAGATCATAAAAACTCTCGCGTTTACGATACTAAAATGGCTTTCTTTCGTGAGGCTGGTTTGGTTGATGAAGCTTATAAGGCCGCAGAGAAGCAAGTAACAGCAGAAGTGAAAAAATCTAGCATTTTAAATCAAACTAAAACCAATGCTACAACTGTTTTAAAACCAATAATAGAAGGCTTGGGTTATAAAAACGTACGCTTTACTTTTGAGTAATTATAATCTGAATTGCTTTTCCTACATCATGGCGTAATTTTTTTGTTATGTTTTAATTAACTTAGCAATTGATTACGGCGTTGAATAATGGCTTCTTATAAATCGTATAGTGATGAGGAATTGGTTACTCTTTTGCAAAAAGGAGAAAGGCAAGCCTTTGATGAAATTTACGATCGGTTTTGGGATAAACTCTTTGTTACGGCAACCAATAGATTGGGTAATGCTGATGAAGCCGAAGATTTAGTGCAAGATATCATGCTTCGCCTTTGGAATAATTATGAAACACTTTTTATACAAACTTCTTTAAGTGCTTATTTGGCTATAGCCGTTAAATACGAGGTGATTAATTTTTTGGCAAAACAGAAGCGTTATCAAAGTTATGCTTCTTCCTCAGATTTATCTGAAATGGATAATAGTACAGAAGACTTTCTTCAATTAAAAGAATTACAAGGTCGGTTAGCAAAATTGGTAAAATCTTTACCTGAAAAAGGTCAAATGGCGTTTGTTTTAAGTCGCGAACAAGGATTATCACAAAAACAAATAGCTGAAAAGATGGGTATTTCGGAAAATACAGTAGAAACTCATCTTAGAAGAGCTGTAAAAAGACTTAGATCGGGATTGAAAACAATTTTATTTTCTTTTTTTATATAGAATTTGGTCAGATTTTATATTCTTAATAATTTAATTTCTATTTTTTTAAAAAATATTTTCAATCCTTGTCACGGAAACCTCGTTTTCAATTGGCTATATATTAAAGAGCCACAATACTTTATTCTTTTATGCAGGAAAAACCATACAATGAACGTTTAGAAATGCTTGCCGAAAAATGGCTTAATGGGAGCATTACATCTAACGAGGAACAAGAATTTGCAGATTGGTACAATCATTTTAATGATGAATGCGAAATTGTTATTGATAAACAATTTGCTAAAGATGAGTTGACTTTAAAAGCAAGAATTGCTTCAAAAATAAATGAGCGCATCAGCAATCTATATAAAATAGAAGTTCCTGTTCGTGTTAAAATTATTAATCAAATTTGGTTTAAGTATGCCTCGGCAGCTTGCATTTTAATTGCATTATCAATAGGAACATATTTTTTAGTGCTTAATAAATCGAAAACTGTTATATCTCCAGGCAATAGTTTGGTAAAGGATATCCAACCAGGCGGTAATAAAGCCATTCTTACTTTATCAAATGGAACACAGGTAGTTTTAGATAGTGCGAACAATGGAAAATTGGCTCAGCAGGGCAATGGAGAAATCAATAAACTTAATGATGGCCATATTGCTTATAATAATTTGAATGACGCGAATAAGGAGGTAGTATTCAATTCTTTAAGTACACCAAAAGGAGGTCAATATCAATTGAGTTTGCCCGATGGAACTCAGGTTTGGCTAAACTCAGCTTCATCAATAAAATACCCAACAAGCTTTAAAGGCAAAGAGAGAGTGGTAGAAATTACAGGCGAAGCTTATTTTGAAGTAGCCAAAAATAAAGCTATGCCTTTTAAAGTCCAGGTCAATCAATCCGTTGTTGAAGTTTTAGGTACTCATTTTAATGTAAATGCTTATGCGGATGAGGCCAGCACGAAAACAACCCTTTTAGAAGGGAGTGTTAAGGTTGAGGAACTTCAATCTCATCAATTTAAATTAATCAAGCCTGGTCAACAAGTTCAATTGTTAAAAACTGGATCAAGTATGTTGGTTAATAACAACGTAGATATAGATCAGATCATGGCTTGGAAAATTGGCTTTTTCGAATTTAGCAATACAGATTTACCAACAATCATGAGGCAGATTGGGCGATGGTATAATGTAGATGTTGAGTTTAAAGGAGCGATTAACTCAGAAGAATTTGGTGGTCGAATCAGTAAAAATCTGCCACTATCCAAAGTATTAAAATTATTAGAAACTAACGGTATAAAATTTAAGCTTGAAGAAAAAAGATTGATCGTTAACCCGTAAAAAATCCCCCTATTTCAGTTTAGCACATCCTGCAGCGGTTTTCAAGAAGTTGATTTCCGGTTGATGAATAACTATAGCCATTTTTTTAAACTATTTATTCAACTATAACCAACCAAACTATCAAACTATGCAGTTAAAATTACTTAATGTTAATGCTCATGTAAGTTGTTGTAATCCATCGAAATCAAAAACACCTGTAAAAAGGGCATTTAGGGTTTTTAAATTATCGATGTTTTTCTTGCTCTTACCATGGCTTGCCGTGTACGCCCAGGCGCAGGCACAAACGGTTACACTAAAAATGCAAAATGTTTCTTTGCAAAAGGTAATCAAAGAAATCTCTAAGCAAACCAAAGTATCTGTGGTTTACAATGAGGCAATGTTTACAGGCGCTAAACCTGTTAGTGTAAATGTTAATCAAGCCTCTATAAGTGAAGTGCTCGATAAATGTTTTGCCGATCAGCCGTTTAGCTATGAAATCCAAGATGGAACTTTTGTTATTAGAAGAACCGATCAAAAGCCTGAACCTAAAAGTGTAGGCAAAGCTACTTTTGGATTTATTCAAGGTGTGGTTAAAGATGATCGGAAACAACCCGTAGAAGGTGTAAACGTGGCCATACCCAGTTTAAAAATGGCTACGGTTACAGGAAAAGACGGGTCTTATAATTTTAGCAGAGTTCCTTACGGAAAACACACTTTGATTTTAAGTTACATCGGTTTTGATAAAAAGCAACTAGATGTTGATGTAAGCAAAAGCACTGTAACGGCAAATGTCTCTATTAAAGAATCAGACAATACCATGGAGGATGTGGTGGTAAATGGTATTTTCAGTCGCCCAAAAGCCAATTTTACAGGATCGGCTACGAGTTTTACTGGCGATCAACTACGAGAAATAAGCCCGACAAGTATTTTAACCGCATTAAAAACATTAGATGCATCATTTCAAATGCCTACCGATGATATCAACGGATCCAATCCAAATGTAATACCAAGAGTGCAGTTACGTGGAAGCAATAGTATTGCACAAACCGATTTGCAAAGTGAGTATGGTTATATCAGTAATCCGCCGCTAATTATTATAGATGGTTTCGAATCTACCTTGCAAAAGGTGTATGATATGGACATTAATAGAATTGCCAAAATCACGCTCTTAAAAGACGCCGCTGCAACGGCAATTTATGGTTCAAAATCTGCAAATGGAGTAATGGTAATTGAAACTAAACAGCCAAAACCAGGTGAGTTGGATATCATGTACACAGCCAACTTAACTGTAAATCTGCCAGATTTAACCAGTTTTAATTTAATGAATGCCGAAGAGAAACTTAATTATGAACGAATTGCAGGTCTTTACAAGGATCCAAATTTCGTTACTCAAAATCGATTAACAAACTTATATAATCTAAAGCTTCGCAATATCCAAAACGGCGTAAATACCTATTGGTTATCTCAACCATTGCACCCAGAATTTAATCAGGCACACAGCATCAACTTAAGTGCTGGTACCGAGCGGTTTGTGTATCAGCTAAATGTTAATTATGGTAAAAATGGTGGGATAATGAAAGGATCCAATCGTGATAATTTAGCGGGTAACTTAAACATGAAGTACAAGTATAAAGGTTTAAGTTTTCAATATCAGTTCTCTTTAGGCTCAACAACCAGCAATAATTCGCCCTATGGTGATTTTAGCCAATATTCAAAGTTAAATCCATATTGGACAAAAACAGGGCAAAATGGCCAAATTTCTAAATATGTAGATAATTATATTCTTAATGACATTAATGGAAATCCTGTTTCTCTAGATGGACGTGTTCCAACAGAAATTAATCCATTATGGAATACCACACTAAATACTGTTGATAATGCTAAGCAATTAAGTATGGGGCATAATGTATATGCTGAATATGCGATTACACCAGAATTTAAATTGAATGGAACATTTACCATTCAAAATAGTACAGGCGAAACCAATAAATTTTTACCACGTGCTGCATCACAGTTTTTTGGTCCTGGTAATTTTTCTGATAAAGGAAGTTATGATAAGACGAATAGCACAGACAGAAGCACACAGGCAAGTTTTAATATAAACTATGGTAAGGTGATGGGGCAACACACTGTTTATGCAACTTTTGGTACAAATATACAAGAGGGTAGTGGAGAATCATTAACCATTAAAACGAAGGGCTTTGCCAGCGATCGATTGGATGATATCTCTTTTGCGCTAAAATATAATGGAGAGAAGCCAGATGGCAGTTATCAAATAAACCGAACAGTAGGCTTCTACGGCAATACCAGTTACGCTTTTGATAATCGTTATTTACTTGATGGCTCTTTCCGTATCGATGGTTCATCTGTATTTGGTGCAGATAATCGCTTTGGTAAACTATGGTCAGTTGGTGCTGCTTGGAATGTACATAAAGAAAAACTTTTTAAACTTCCAAAAGTGATTAACCAGTTAAAGTTGCGTGGAAGTTATGGTTTTACAGGCTCTGTTAATTTCGATAGTTTCGCTTCAACAACTACTTACAAATACAACACCTCTGGTCAGTATTTAGATTTTATTCCCACAAGTTTAATTGCTGCGGGTAATCCAGATCTAAAATGGCAACGCACCAAGAAATTAAATTTAGGTGCAGATTTAGGTTTATTTAACAATCGTTTGATGGTTAATTTTAACTATTACAACGAAATAACTGATGATTTAATTATGGCCAACCCCGCCGCTCCATCATCAGGTTTTAGCAGTTTTCAAAATAATTTGGGAAAAACCAAGAATACAGGTTATGACATCAGTTTAAGTGCTTTTATTATAAAAAATCCGGATAGACAACTTTTCTGGAATGTATCCACCAGTTGGTATCACAATAAAAATACGCTGTTAGAAATAACTGATGTTTTGCGTAATCAAAATAAAGTGATTACTGATAGTTTAGCAAAACAAACATCTTCAGCTCCATTTTTACAATACAAAGAAGGATCAAGTATAAGTACTTTATATGCGGTAAGATCATTAGGGATTGATCCGAGTAATGGTTACGAGATCTTCTTAACCAAAGATGGTAAGCAAACCTACATTTGGAACGTTTTAGATCAAGTTGCGCTTGGCGATTTGCAACCAAAATTCAACATTACTTTTAACAATCATTTTCAATATAAGTGGCTTAAATTAAATTTTGGCTTAAATGTAGTTTTAGGTGGCGTAAAGTACAACACAACGCTTGCTGATAAATTAGAAAGTGCCGATGTTAACTACAATGTTGATCGGAGAGCACTAGATGGGCGCTGGCAAAACCCTGGTGATGTTGCAGATTACAAAGGCTTAACCACGTTAGATGGTTACCATCGTACCGATGTTCAAAAAGTAATTACTTCGAGGTTTGTGCGCAAAAATGCAGCAATAGAATTAACAGGACTTTCTCTAGATCCCGGTGCATTGCTATCAAAATACATCACCAAGTTTAGCAACAAGGTAATCGAAAAAGTGAATAGCAGTATGAAAAATAAAGTCAAATCAGATATGATTGACGTTAAATTTTATATGAACAATGCTTTTAGCTTATTCAGCCAAGAAAAGGAAAGAGGAACCTCTTATCCACTCAACAGAACTTACGCATTTAACATAACCCTTCACTTATAATAGAAGAATATTATGAAAAAATTAATAGTAATTGTAGTTCTCGTAACCGTTATATTTTCAGGTTGCAAGAAATTTCTAGATGTAAAATCAAAAACCGATGTTGTTCAGAGCGATCTTTTTAGCAATGAACAGGGTTTTAAAGATGCAACTGCAGGCGTTTATTATAAAATGACTGCTGGCCAACTTTACGGAGATAAGTTAACCATGAGTTTTATGGATGTTATTGCCCGTAGATACGATATTCGTGGTAATCAATATCACAACGATGAATATGGTACAATTTATGATCAACCAGGCAACTATACAGATGAACACATCAAAAATATTATCTCAGATATATGGGAGAATATGTACAACGCAATTGCCAACACAAATAATATTTTGGCAAATATTGATGCTAAAAAAGATGTTTTTTCCGAAAACAATTATAATTTGATTAAAGGGGAAGCGCTTGGTCTAAGAGCATACATGCATTTCGATTTATTGCGCATGTTTGGTCAATCTTATTTAGTTGGAGACGATAAAGCAAGTATTCCTTACGTTTCTATATTTACTGCGAAAGTTGTTACGCCATTATCTACAGTAAAACAAGTAACAGATAGTGTAATTAAAGATTTAAATGCAGCAGAGGTTTTGTTAAAAGGTGATGATCTAAAAAGTAGCTCTTCGGATAACTCATGGCTAAATAACCGTAAGTGTCATTTTAATTATTTAGCCGTAGAAGCTACGCTTGCAAGAGTTTACTTGTATCGTGGAGATAAGGTAAATGCGCTTTTACATGCTAAAAATGTAATTGCTAACAATAGGTTAAGATTTATTAACGAAAATGAAATAAACGGTCGTGACAAAATTGATTATACGTTTACGCCAGAACAAATTTTTTCTTTAAATAAGGTCGATTTCGCAACCACAACCCAAATTTCATTCTATTTTAATGGAACTAACGGTGGTACTTCCTTAACAAATAAAGTTGGTAGGGGAGGAAACACAGATGAGGCGGTAGAGCATATTTACGAGATCGTAAATGGTAGTGGAAGTACAGATTTTAGGTATAACTACTTATGGAGATTATATAGTAATGATATTTTCCCTGCTAAGTTTTGGCAAGATGGTGCTAAAGAAAAAGGTTTAGTACCGTTAATTAGATTGCCAGAAATGTATTACATCGCTGCTGAGGCCAGTTCTTCAACTGTTGAAGGTATTGGTTATCTAAATTCAGTAAGGAAAAGTAGAGGACTCAGACTTTTACCACCAGATTTAAGCACAGATGATTTAAAAACTGAAATTTTTAAAGAATATCAAAAGGAATTTTACTGCGAAGGCCAACTGTTTTATTACTACAAAAGGCTAAACCTTAACGAAATGTTAGATAATGACAACGTTAATAAAGTGCCTACAGCCGGAGTTTATGTATTCCCGTTGCCTGATTTAGAAATCCTTAATGGTAACCGTTAATCTTAGTCATTTAAAAATATCCATTATGAAATATTCAAATAAAACATATATAAATATAATTGCAATCTGCTTTTTTGCAGTTATAATCGGCTTGTTTTCCTCATGTAAAAAGAATAATAATGTGCCCGCAGCAAGCTATCAAGACGGTGCTTATTTTCTGGTGCCTCAAGTAAAGAGTACAAGTGGTGTTTCTCCTGTAATACGTCACTTTACAAAAAACTATTCATTTTATTTTCTAGGAGATTCAACCATCTTGAAAGACACCATTTGGTTGCCACAAGTACGTATTTTAGGTAATGTTTCTGATCACGATAGAACACTTAAAATTTCCGTAGTTGATACCGGCACAACTGCAATTGCGGGCAAACATTATAAATTGTTGAACTACATAATTCCTGCTGGTTCTTTTGTGTCTAAAAAACTTGGTGTAGAGGTTTATCGCACTGCAGATTTAGGAAATAATACCCTAAAATTAATGTTAAGGTTAGAACCGAAT
The DNA here is from genome assembly GCF_014306625.1 of Pedobacter fastidiosus. Classification (GTDB taxonomy): domain Bacteria; phylum Bacteroidota; class Bacteroidia; order Sphingobacteriales; family Sphingobacteriaceae; genus Pedobacter; species Pedobacter fastidiosus. Next base: position 298,502 of record NZ_JACRYL010000003.1, on the reverse strand, counting down.
ACTGATTTTCCAGCCCTAATGGTTGGTAATTCAATCTCTTATGATAATAATTATTTTACGGGAGATACCTATACAATTAACATAAGTAATAAACTAATTGAACCACCATATTGGGAAGCATTTGTAGACAAAGGATTAGGTGAGTTTAGCACCGTTAAATACCAGTTTATAGTAGATGTTTTGCCCGTTTATTTTGGTACTAATCCAGATACTTCAATTGATCTAGCCAACTATGTAGTCGTCTATCAATCAAGGTTAAGTGATGCATTAGAGGCTTACAATAATGCTCATCCAAATGATAAACTAAAAGATGAAAACGGTAATGAGATTTATTTTTAACCATCTCCGAATTATAAATAATTTTCAAACATTTATCCGTCAAATTAACGGTTAGATATAAATGATATTAAGATGAAATCTAATTTAAATAATTACAACAATTGGCTCAAAAATATAAAAGCCAACAATGTTCGAAAAACATTAATTATACTTTGTTTAACAGCTTTTTTCTTCACTTCTTGCTATAAGGATAAAGGGAATTATGATTATAAAATTCCGAATGATGTAGCCATAACAATTGCAGATTCTGTTGTTGTTCTACAGGGCGATCAGCTTAAAATAACACCGGTTTTAAATCAAAAAGTTGCGGCAAACGAAAGTGGCTTAAATTTCGAATGGAGTTTGGCCGTTGCCGGTAAAACAGTTGCAGACTCTACTTATCAAGTGCTTGCCAAAACGCGGAACTTGGATATTAGTACCGTTGATATTAAAACAAAAAGAGATTATTATACCTTGAATTATAGAATTACAAATAATGAAACAGGTGTTGTTTATCGCAAGCTGATTAAATTATTTGTTACAACAAATTACCAAACAGGGTGGCTTATTTTAGATCAATCTGGCTCTACAGCCGATTTAAATTTTATAAATCCAGATCAAGAAAAGGCATATTATAAACTATTTTCAAAAGTTAATACTGGTACAAACTTACCACTTTCTACACATCATGCCTATTCATTTTATGTTCCTTACTCAGATCCAGAAATTGCTTTTTCTACAGTAATCTATGGTAATGAAGGGTATTTAATAGATAACGGGAGTTTTAAAATATTATCTAATTTCTCTTCTTTATTTTTTAGCAAACCAGCAGTGATAAAACCAGAATTTATGCACCAAAATCTGGGTAACAATGTAAGCTTAATTAATAACGGAAAACTGTATTATATGAATGTATCTGCTGGGTCTATTAAGTTTGGCGATGAATATAAAAGCTATGATGCTAATGGATACACCCTAGCGGCTCAGGCATTTCCATATTATAGAGGTTCAGGAATGTTTTTTGATAATTTAAATCACCGTTTTATAAGAGATAGCTATATAAGCACAACTTTTGCAACTTCTACTATGGCTTTTGATCCATCATATACAGCATTTGATCCCATTAATATTGATCCTAATCATGAATTGCTAACAATCGGCAAGATTGGGTCCATTTACAACAGCACTCTAATTGCAATTTTTAAAGATAAAACAAATAATTCCTGCTATATCTATGGTATGGAGGGCGGTTATAAACCAACTCTATTTAAAGCAGTAGAAAACAGTCCTGATATGTATTTGAGTGTTGGGTTTGCTTATGCTCCTTCTCGCAACCAAATGTATTATGCTGTAGGCAACGTTTTATATCAATATGATGTGCTCAGCAATAATTCATTGGTTGCTTATACTTTTCCAGCGGGTGAGGATGTAACTGCCCTACAGACAAAAAATAGCGAATCTATTGCTGTTGCAACTTCCAATGGCAGTAATGGAACGGTTTATACCTTTGATATAGAAGCTACAGGTGAGGTAACCTTCAAAAATAAATACGAAAACTTCGGGAAGGTTAAAGATATAAATTACCGATACTAAAAATGTGGCTTACCCTTTTATTTGGGGTAGGCCATATTTTTTTAACTAACGAACCACATAAATTTTCCTGCAACCTAAACCAACATGCTGAAGATAACCCATTCAGGATTCATTAATTACGCTCTCAAAAAATACATCATCATTAAAATTAGAATATCATCAGCATTGCTGATGATATTCCTTATTACAACATTACCTGCCTCAGCACAACAAGAAAAACTGGCCGGGCAACTTGTCTCATTTAATAAATTGATTTCAAGTGGTGCTAAAATAAGTAGAGGCTTTTTTACCACTTATCATCAAAATGATAAATTTTATTTTGAAATACCCGATAGTATGCTGGGTAGAGATATAGTGGTTGTAAACCGTGTGGTAAAGGCAGTAGCAGAAACCATCGTAACCGGAGATCAGTTAAATGACCAAAAAGTAATTCGTTTTGATAAAAGTGTTAAGAATAAATTAATACTCTATGCGCCGAGTTATAAATCAGTACCAAAGGATACAAGTTCGGGTATTTATTCGGCAATAAGCAGATCTAACTTACCAGCAATAATTACAACTTTTGATGTTAAAGCCTACACCCAAAATTTACATGGAAGTGTAATTGATGTAACCGCTTTTATTACCAATAATGAGCTTTTTGGAGGGGCTGACAGTTTAATCACATCAGTTAAAGCTTTTTCTGACAATATAGAGATTCAAGCACTCAAAACCAATTCATCAGAAGTTAATACCTCACTTTTATTGTTACCAAAAGTACCCATGCAGGCAAGGTACTTTGATGATCGTATTGGCTATTTTAATACGAGCGCTATAAACTTTGAAGTAAATGGAATTAACGAAGTTAAGCTCATTCGGCGTAGGCGATTAGAACCTAAGGCTGAAGATTGGGATAAATATAAGCATGGAGAGTTGGTAGAACCAAAAAAACCCATTGTTTTTTACATCGATCCGGCAACACCCAAAAAATGGATCCCATATTTAATTCAGGGCGTAAACGATTGGCAACCTGTTTTAGAAAAAGCAGGTTTTAAAAATGCAATTTTTGGTAAAATTGCTCCAACGCCACTCGAAGATAGTACTTGGAGTTTGCAAGACGCTGCACATTCGGCAATTGTTTATAAACCTTCTACGGGCGATGTAAATGCACCAAACATTTATGATCCACGAAGTGGCGAACTGCTAGAAAGCCATATAAACTGGGCACATGGTATTATGAAAGTTATCCACGATACTTACTTTATTCAGGCTGCGGTAAACGATCCAAAAGCTCGGCACATGAATTTTGACGATGAACTGATGGGACAATTGATCAGAGTAATTATTTCTCATGAAATTGGGCATACACTTGGCCTTTTGCACAATATGGGCGCAAGTTCTACTGTACCAGTAGAGAAATTAAGGGATAAAGTTTACGTTGAAGAACATGGGCATACACCTTCGATAATGGATTATTCGCGATTTAATTATGTTGCCCAGCCTGAAGATGGAATTACTGGAAAAGACCTTTTTCCAAGAATAGGTGATTATGATCAATGGGCAATTGAATGGGGTTATCGCCTTTTTCCTCAATTTAAAACTCCAGCTGAAGAACAAAATTATTTAGCAGAATGGGCCTCAGAAAAATTAAAAAACCCAAGTTTAATTTATTTAAAAGGAGACGATTCCAATGAAAATGATCCAAGGGCACAAAAGGAGGATTTAGGAGATAATGCCATGAAAGCTGGAGAATATGGAATTAAAAATTTACAAAGACTTGTACCCAATTTAATTAATTGGACAAAAGAACCGAATAAAAATTTTACCGATTTAACCAACATGTACCACGAAATAATCGGATATACGCCAAATGGCAATCCTTTTGGGCAATATGTTAATTATATAGAGCATGTATTAAAAAATATTGGTGGCATTTATAATACGCCTAGAGTTGCAAACGATACCATAGCTGTTTATCAATATGTGCCCAAAATGAAACAAAAGGAAGCGGTTGCATTTTTGAATAAATACCTTTTTGCTACACCATACTGGTTACTGGATAAAGATGTGTTAGCCCGGACTGGCGATAATCCACTTTTGATTGTTGGTACATTACAAAATGTAATGTTCAATAAACTAATTAATACCAAACTCGATTTAACATTCAGAGCAGAAGCATCCTTAGGAGATGAAGCTTATACCGCTAATGAATTGTTAAACGATTTGAAATTAGGTATCTGGAGCGAATTGATAAATAATAAACCTATAACAATATATAGGCGGAGCTTACAAAAAACATATATATACTTTTTAACAAGTATGCTAGGCAATCCTCAATATTCAAAGGACTTATCCTGTATTGCTAGAGAAAATTTAGAAATACTGAGAAAAGATATTTCCATAGCGATACCAAAAACAACAAACCAAAGTTCAAAGGCACATTTAAACGAAGTAGCCAGAAGAATAGATAAAGCACTAAAAATCAATTAAAAAACAACAAAACAACAAATGAAAAAACTAAGCATTTTATTATTACTTATTTTGCCTTTTTTGGTAAAGGCACAAGATAAGGGCATCCATTTTGAACATGGATTAACATGGGAACAGGTTAAGGCAAAAGCAAAGGCAGAAAATAAATTGATATTTATCGATTGTTTTGCCACTTGGTGTGGCCCATGCAAAATGATGAGCAATAATGTTTTTCCACAAGCAAAAGCTGGCGATTTTTTTAATAAGAATTTTATCAGTGTTAAGTTGCAATTCGATAAAACTGCAAAGGATAATGAAGACGTTAAGGCTTGGCATCCAGTTGCAGATGATATTGAGAAAAAATATGTGATCAAGGCATTTCCAACTTTTCTATTTTTTAATGGTGATGGGGAAGCCGTTCATAGAATAGTTGGAGCATCTTCTACAGCTGATGAATTTGTGGCCTTAGCTCAAGATGCAATCGATCCATCCAAACAATATTATACTGTTTCGAAAAAGTATAATGCTGGTGATAGAGAACCTGCATTAATTAGAAATATGGCCATTGCTATGCTTAAGGAAGGAAACGACTCAACTGCTATGGTATTAACATCGGAATATTTTGCCACACAAAAATCGATGTTTACTAAAGATAATATAGAAATGATCACCTATTTTACCCGCAGTAGTACTGATAATGGCTTTAAATTCTTCTATAACAATATGGCTAAGGTAGATTCTGTATCGGGCGCTGAAGCAACAGCAAATATTCTTAAACCAATTATTGAGGAAGAAGAAATTAATTCAAAAGTGCTTTCGAATGGCAGTAAAACTGATTGGGAATTGGTTAAGAAAAATGCGATGGACAAATATCCTAAAATGGCTAACTATGTAGATAAGATGGTTATTTCTAGTAAGATTAGATATTACTCTAATATAGCTGATTGGAAAAATTTTGCACAAGCAGCTGTAGATTATATGAAAACTTATGGTCAAGATGCTTCACCAGAAACCTTAAACAATTTAGCTTGGGATGTTTTTAAAAATTGTAAGGATACCATTTATTTAAGCGAAGCAGCCAACTGGAGCAAAACATCTTTTAAGAATAACAACAATCCTGTTTATATGGATACGTATGCCAATATTCTGTATAAACTTGGTAAAAAGAAAGATGCGATAACAGTTGAGAATAAAGCAGTAGTTTTGGCCGGAAAATCCAATAATGCAAGTTATATCGCAACGTTAGAAAAAATGAAAAAAGGTTTAAAAACTTGGGAATAGAGTCTAGAAATATCAATCATACCTCAATAAATATGTTATCAAAAAAAATATCCCTACTGTTGATTTTGCTTGGAATTTCTTCCACGCAATTAATATATGGTCAACACTTAACTAAAAACGAAGCAGATGCTTTTGAAAGTGCCGAGATAAGCAAAGAATTAGCAAAATACAAACAAAGTACAGGTGATAAATGGAAAACCAATGTGGTTTTATATAAGGATTTGGTAATGAAATACGACTATAAAATCTTTGGAAAGAAACCTGAAACTGGTAGAAGTTTATTTATTTCATTACATGGAGGAGGTAATGCTCCAGCAGAAGTTAATGATCAGCAGTGGCAAAATCAACACCTTTTATATACTCCGGCAGAAGGGGTTTATCTCGTGCCACGTGCACCAACAAATACATGGAACCTTTGGCACGAAGATCACATAGATAATATGCTCGATTCCGTTATTAAAAGAGCTGTTATTTTCCTTGGCGTAAATCCGAACAAGGTTTACATTATGGGCTATTCTGCTGGAGGGGATGGTGTATTTCAGCTGGCTCCAAGAATGGCAGATCGGTGGGCTGCTGCGGCAATGATGGCTGGTCATCCAGGAGATGCTTCTGCTTTACCATTGAGGAATTTGCCTTTTACTGCATTTGTTGGTGGTGCAGATTCTGCCTACAACCGAAATAAATTGGTTAAAGCTTGGGGAGAGAAATTGGATAGCTTAAAATTGATAGATACTGCGGGATACACACATTCTACAACAGTTTATGAAGGTTTGCCACATTGGATGAATAGAAAGGATACCATTGCTTTAGATTGGATGGCAAAATATACTAGAAACCCCTTACCTAAGAAAATAAACTGGGTTCAGGATGATCGGCACTAAAGCGATTTTTATTGGCTCGGTACCGACTCAACGGGTTTGAAGACAGGAGATTTAGCTGCAGTTTCTTTAAAAGAGAATACCATTACCATCGAGCATAATGATGATGAAACGCTATTTATTTATTTAAACGATAAAATGCTCAATCTCGATAAAGCAATTAAAGTTTTATATAAAGGGAAGGTTGTTTTTAAAGGAAAAGTAAATCGTACAGCTAAAACAATTAGAGAAACCATAACTAAACGGCTAGATCCAAATATGGTTTTTAGCGCAAAGCTGGAAGTAAAAAACGGGAGCGTAAAAAGTTTATAATTTTAAAAGAGAGCGGTTAAAGAATGTTGCTTTAAAATGTAGAAGTTTTAGTTTAGTGGCAACATCAGCAATTAAAAGGTTAGGTATTTAATTTCTTTAACCCTCTCTTTATTTCAAAAAAACCTTGCTAAATAAGTTGGCATTCAAAAAAATGGGGTAATTAACTTTAATGCTCGAAGATTTTTTAGCTAGTAAAAATTATTTCAAAAAATCCTCACGATGCGGATTAAAAATATCAACTAAAAGTCCTGCTTCTAAACAAACTACACCATGAAATACCATCGTTGGAGCAAAAAATACATCTCCTTCGTTCAGCACTTTTTTATCATTGCCCATTGTAACTTCGAAACTTCCTTTAGCTACGTAACTCATTTGTAAGTGTGGATGATTATGAATTGTTCCAATCGCATCTTTTTCAAACGCTACTTTAACCAACATTAGGCTGTCATCGTAAGCCATAATTTTACGCTTAACGCCAAGCCCTAAGGCCTCCCAATCTAAATCGTTATCGGTTATTAATGTTTTGTTTGTTAAATTTTTGAAGTTCATATCTCTTTATTTTTGCTTTGTTAGGTCTGTCATTCTGAACGCAGTGAAGAATCCCTAACAATTAATACTGCTAGAACATACTGCACTAACATTTTTTTTGCGGTGGTTTAATTGACGATTGTATTTCATCGCTTGTAGATTCTTCGTGCCTCAGAATGACAGCAAGATTAAACTTTAAAGGCTTTACTTTCTGTTCCCTTAAACCAAATATTCAAACAAAGTCTGGTCTTGATTCAACTCAATAATTTCGAATTTAAACTCTTTCATTCTCTCTAGCAAACTTGCGTAATCATCCTTATTGGTTAATTCGATACCCACTAAAGCAGGTCCATTTTCTTTATTGGTTTTTTTAATAAACTCAAAACGGGTAATATCATCATGTGGACCTAAAACCTCATTTACAAAGAGTTTTAAAGCCCCTGGTCTTTGTGGGAAACGGACAATAAAGTAATGTTTTAGACCTTCAAAAAGCAAAGATTTCTCTTTAATTTCCTGCATCCGTTCGATATCATTATTGCCTCCACTAATCACACACACTATGTTTTTGCCAACAATTTGATCTTTTACTTGCTCTAAAGCTGCAACAGATAACGCACCAGCAGGTTCTACAACAATGGCATCTTCATTATAAAGCTTTAAAATGGTGGTACAAATTTGCCCTTCAGGGATTAGGTAGGTAGAGCTTAAAAGTTCCTGACAATATTTATAGGTTATCCAGCCCATTCTTTTTACTGCCGCACCATCTACAAATCGTTCTATGTTTTCAACGGTTATTGGTCCGCCATTTTTAAGAGCTTCGCTTAATGAAGGCGCACCCATGGGCTCAACACCGAATATTTTTACAGAGGGTTTTACCGTTTGCAGGTAGGCACTAACACCCGAGGCTAAACCGCCCCCGCCTACAGGTACAATTATGGCATCTAACTCAGGTAAATCCTGAAAAATTTCCATTGCAACAGTGGCCTGTCCTTCAATTATTTTATCGTCGTCAAAAGGCGGAATGAATGTCGATGATTTTTCTTCACAATAAATTAAGGCTTCTTTTAAACAATCATCAAAGGTGTCGCCAACTAAAATAATTTCAATATTGTCGCCACCAAACATATTTACCTGCTTAATTTTCTGTTTGGGGGTTATCTCAGGCATAAAAATTACGCCTTTAATGTTTAATTTTTTGCAAGAATAAGCTACACCTTGAGCATGATTACCAGCGCTGGCACAAACAATCCCATTTTTTAATGCATCAGCATTTAAAGTGCTTATCTTATTATAGGCACCACGCAATTTGTAAGAACGCACAATTTGTAAATCTTCTCTTTTAAGATAAATATTTGCATTGTATTTTAACGATAGTCCTTCATTAAACTCAAGAGGAGTGCGTTTTACAACGCCTTCTAAAGTTTTAAAAGCGCCTTCAAAATCGAAAGTATTTTTTATTGTGTTAGTCATTTTTTTAACCCCAAACCCCTAAAGGGGCTTTTAGTATTGTGTTTTATTTGTTTATTTTTTTGAAAAGCTAGTTCAGTGCTTTTTGGTCATTTAAGTCCTGCTATTCGTTGCAATCTTTTTTAAAACTTCTGTCATGCTGAGGCACGAAGCATGACAGCATATTCAGGGTTGCTGCACGCAAAAAGTATTTCCACTGCTATCAGGTTTAAGTTTCAGGCGTCATTGCGAGGTACGAAGCAATCCTAAAGCGAAAGATACTAACCCATAGTTTTAAGATTGCTTCGTGCCTCGCAATGATGAGTGTGTTAACTTTAGCCTTACAAAAACTTATTAATTGCATCCAAATATGCATTGGCTGATGCCTTCACAATATCCGTACTGAAACCAAAACCAACGAAAGATTTACCATTATAATCTACCTTCATGTTAACCTTGCTCACATCATCACTTCCACCGTGCATCGCCTGGATGGTAAATTCTTTAAGCGTAATATCTTTATCGATTATACTTACAATCGCATTTATAGTTGCATCAACAGGGCCGTTTCCTTCAGCTTTTGCTTCTTTAACAACGCCTTCGTATTGCAATTTAATATTTGCAGTAGGTTTTTCCTGATCACCACAAACCACCTGAAGCAAGTTTAATTTATAGCCATTTTTGTACGATTCTGTTTCGCCATTACTCATTAAGAAAAGTAAATCATCATCGCTAATGTCTTTTTTCTCATCGGCCAAAACCAAGAAACGTTCGTAAACATCATCAATATTAATTTTCTCAATATCATAATCTAAACGTTCTAAATGGTGTTTTAATGCATGCCGACCGCTACGAGCAGTTAAAATAATGTCCGCACTGTTTAAGCCAACATCTTCAGGGTTGATGATTTCATAGTTTTCACGGTGTTTCAAAAATCCATCTTGATGAATCCCTGAACTATGCGCAAAAGCATTTTTTCCAACAATTGCTTTGTTCGGTTGTACCGGCATGTGCATCATACGGCTTACCATTCCGCTAATCTCAGTAAAATGTTTACTGTTAATTCCTGTATGTAAACCTAAAGCATGTGTTTTCAAAATCATTGAAACCTCTTCTAAAGCCGTGTTTCCAGCCCTTTCGCCAATTCCGTTGATGGTACATTCAATTTGGCGTGCACCATTTAAAACACCGGCAATACTGTTTGCTGTTGCAACACCTAAATCGTTGTGGCAGTGAACAGAGATTATGGCTTGATCGATATTTTTAACGTTTTCTTTTAGATAAAGAATTTTCGAACCATACTGGTCTGGCAAACAATAACCGTTGGTATCTGGAATATTTACTACAGTTGCACCAGCTGCAATAACGGCTTCAATCATTTGTGCTAAAAAGGCATTATCTGCTCTTCCTGCATCTTCAGCATAGAATTCTACATCTTCAACAAATTTCTTGGCATACTTAACAGCCTCAACCGCTCTTTCTAAAATCTTTTCACGGGTACTGTTAAACTTATATTGGATGTGCATATCTGATGCGCCAATTCCGGTGTGGATTCGCGGGTATTTTGCGTACTTCAAAGATTCTGCAGCAACATCGATATCACCTTTAATTGCACGGGTTAAAGCACAAATTGTTGGGTTTTTAATGGCTTTAGATAACTCTACCACACTTTGGAAATCGCCAGGACTTGAGATTGGGAAACCGGCTTCAATTACATCAACGCCAAGCAATTCAAGTGCTTTCGCAATTTCAATTTTTTGATTGGTATCTAATTGGCATCCGGGGACTTGTTCGCCATCGCGTAAGGTGGTATCGAAAATATATACTTTATTCGGGTCGTGTATCATTATGCTTGGTTTGTTGTGGTTAATTTTTGGGATAAAAATTTCATTACCAATTTACCCATTTCAGCTGTACCTAAAACTTTAAATCGGTTGGTAGTTTGGTCGGCAATATCATGTGTTCTAAAGCCTTCTTTCAGCACTTGGTCAATCGTGTCAACCAATAGTTTTGCTTCTTCTTTAAGGCCGAAACCAATTTCGAGCATGAGGGCTGCGGATAGGATAGAGGCTAGCGGATTGGCTAGGTCTTTCCCAGCAATATCGTGTGCAGAACCGTGGATAGGCTCAAAGAAACCTGTACTTTCACCAACAGATGCCGACGCCAACATACCCATAGAACCTGCAATTTGTGAGGCTTCATCTGTAAGAATATCTCCAAATAAATTCGCGGTTAAAACCACATCAAATTTCTTAGGATTTTTAATCAATTGCATCGCTGCATTATCGATAAACATATGTTCTGTTTCTACATCTGGATATTGTTTTGCAATTTCCTGAACTGTTTCTCGCCATAAACGAGAGCTTTCCAAAACGTTCGCTTTATCAACAGAACATAGTCTTTTACTACGTTGTTGTGCGGCTTGATATGCTTTATGTGCAATACGTTCCACTTCGTAACGGTGATAAATCATTAAATCGGAAGCTGTATTTCTATCTTCTGAACGGATTTTTTCACCAAAGTAAACATCACCAGTTAACTCACGGAAGAACAAAATATCTGTTCCTCTTAAAATTTCTGCTTTAATACTTGAGGCCTGAAGAAGTTCATCAAATAGTAATATTGGGCGGAGATTTGCAAACAAGCCAAGTTCCTTGCGAATCTTTAATAAACCTTGTTCTGGTCTAACTTTTAAGCTTGGGTCGTTGTCGTACATGGCATGACCGATTGCACCAAAGAGAATTGCATCACTTTTTCTTGCTTTTTCTAAAGTTTCATCAGGCAATGGTTCGCCAGTAACTTCAATAGCTGCATGTCCCATTAGTGCTTCATCGAACACAAATTCATGTCCAAAAATCTCAGCGATTTTCTCTAATGCTGCTTTTCCCCATGTGGTAACTTCGGGGCCAATACCATCGCCAGGTATTACTAAAATGTTCTTCTTCATTATATTATATTTGCCGTCATTGCGAGGTACGAAGCAATCTCCATTAGATAGTACCGTGCAAAAGATTGCTTCGTACTTCGTTATGACGAGTTTTGGTGTTTAAACTTTCGACGATTTTTACCTCGCCGTTTTCTAATAATATTCTTTTTTCCAGGCAGGTTGGCAGCTGCGATTCAAAATGCCCAACATAAATTAAAGTCATTCCGTTACTACACAATTCATCAACCAATTGGTTAAAATGTTGTGTTTGTTGGATGTCCAAACCCTGACAAGGTTCATCTAGAATTAGTAATTCAGGATTTTTAATAATGGTTCTTGCCAATAAAACCAATCTTTGTTTACCCAATGGCATTGTATTTAATAATTCGTTTTTGCTTCCAGTTAATCCGAAATACGCTATCAATTCATCAACCTGAGCACTTTTTGTATAAGGCAATTGCTGAAATAATCCTACTGTATCATAAAAACCTGACGCTATGCTTTGCCAAACGGTCGAAGTTGCATCGAAATACCAATGAAATTCTGGAGAGATTAAACCGATGTGTTGTTTAATATCCCAAATACTTTCACCGCTTCCGCGTCTGTTGCCAAACAAATAAAGTTCGTTCGCATAAGATTGCGGATGATCTCCATTGACCAGACTTAATAGGGTTGACTTGCCTGAGCCATTATGCCCTTGCAACAACCATTTTTCGCCAGCTTTTACTTCCCAATTAATGTTTTTTAAAACCTGCTTTTCTCCATAGCTGATGTTTACATCAACCATTTTAATAATGTTTTGAGATGAATAAACAGGCGATTCTTTAAGAAAATATGGAATTTCTCTTGAATGTTTTTCAGTAGCCGAAACTGTATCAATAGAATCTACTTCAACCAACTGACCATTTTTTATTTCTGCAAAATGGTTTATCGAAGATGGCAATTCTGAATCGTTGCAAATTAAAATCAATTGAACGCCATCAGCTGAAATCTCATCTAATAAAATATTTAAGTTTTTTCGTGATGAGGCATCCAAACCCGTATAGGGCTGGTCGATGATTAAAAATTGAGGTTTTAACCACAATGCTTTAACCAATTGCAATTTTTTATGCTCTCCGCTTGATAATTCGATTAATTGTGAACTGGCGAAAGTTGCAAAATTTAAGGCTTCCAAAATAGGTTCAACATGATCAAAATGAAGTCCGTTTTCTTTGCCAAAACCAACCAATTCTGCATGAACTGTTAAGGTGTCTTTCGCCTGTTGGCTTGTGTAACGCTGTTGATAATAGAAATTGGCAACGCCCTCTAAATTTTTAAATTGATACCAGCTTTCCACAAATAACACTTCTGCCGGTAAATGACTGCCGGTGTCGAAATTAATTTTTACCTCTCCAATTGCATTTTGTAAGCCTGCAATTATTTTAGCTAATGAAGTTTTTCCACTGCCACTAGTTCCTCCTAAAACCCAGTTTTCACTACGGTTTATGTTCCAATTCAAATCCTTTAACACCGATTTTTGTTGGTATTTTAGATTTAAACTTGAAATGGCGACAGAAACCCCTAAATCCCCTAAAGGGGACTTTGACTTTCTATCGTTCATGTTTACCGGACTAGACATTTTTACAATTGCTATTTATTATGGGTTTTAAGCCCCCTTTAGGGGGTTGGGGATTTCAAATTCTTCAATCAAATCTTTTTGTGCCAAAATAAAATCGATATCGTCATAACCATTAATCAGACACGATTTTTTGTAAGCATTAATTTCGAAAGATTCAGCCTCACCGGTTTCGGTAATCGTTACGGTTTGGTTTTCTAAATCTACTGTTAAAGCAGATTTTGCATCTTTATCTACAGCCTTAAAAATTTGTGTTAAAAACTCTTCGCTTACTTGAATTGGCAATAAACCATTGTTTAAAGCATTTCCTTTAAAAATATCGGCGAAGAAACTACTAATCACTACATCAAAACCTGCGTCTTGAATTGCCCAAGCCGCATGCTCGCGACTGCTTCCGCAACCAAAGTTTTTACCGGCGACTAAAACTTGACCACTATAAGTAGGGTTGTTTAAAACGAAATCTGCTTTAGGTTGATTATCGTTTTCGTAACGCCAGTCGCGGAACAAATTTTCGCCAAAACCCTCACGAGTAGTTGCTTTTAAAAACCTTGCAGGGATAATCTGGTCGGTATCAATGTTCTCTATGTTTAAAGGCACAACTGCCGATGTTAATTTTGTGAACTTTTTCATTTTTAAATATGATTTCACTGATTTTAAAGATTACACCGATTAAAGTGTCATCACGTTTTAATTATTTATTTGCTGCAAATACTACAAAGTTGTAATACTGATAATAACAATTTGCATTTTGTAATCCTGCATTTTCAAGCCATTCTAATTGCGGTTTCAAAGGCGCCATAATGTCAACCTTGATTCGCTCAAATGCACTTTGTCTTTCTTCTTCTGTTAAATTCAGGTTCTGCTGAACATGATTTTTCCAGTTTTCTGTATAAATATTTTCTGCCAAATCTGTTTCACCCAATACTTGGTCGGCATTAATAAACCAGCCATTAGGCTTTAATGCTTTTGCTATTTTGCCAAAAAGCTGTTGCTTTAGTTCGTTTGGTAAATGATGAATGGCCAATCCTGAAACCACTAAATCATAATGATTATCAGGTAAGTCGACTGTCGCAAAATCAGCATTCAAAAAGCTGATATTTTCATTTCCTTCAAAGCGTTCTTCAGCTTTTTTAAGCATGGAAGCAGAAATATCAACCAATGTTATTTTAGCATTCGGATATTTTTCATTGAAAAATGCACTCATTAAGCCTGTTCCTGCACCAACATCTAGAATGTTTTTAACCGATTTAACTTCTTCCGACAAGGTTAAAGCAGTACCATAAAAATCATCAAAGCAAGGAATAAGAAAACGCCTTTGTCTGTCGTACTTTTCAGATACGGCATTGAATTGGTTCTGTATTTCTTCCAAAACCCCCAACCCCCTAAAGGGGGCTTTTGACTTTCTACCGTTTAAACCCAAATCCCTAAAGTGGCTTTCCGTTCTATCGTTTATATTTAAAGTTGACATTTTTTACGCTTTCTATTTACTGATACCTTTCAGTTCCCCCTTTAGGGGGCTCGGGGGTTAATAGTTCCCTCACATCGGTAATTACACCTGTTACGGCGGCAGCTGCTGCAGTTAACGGACTAGCCAATAATGTTCTTGAATTTTGCCCCTGTCTGCCTTCAAAATTCCTGTTCGATGTAGAAACACAATATTTTCCTGCCGGAATTTTATCCTCATTCATACCTAAACAAGCACTACAACCGGGTTCGCGTAATTGAAAACCTGCTGCCTCAAAAATTTTGTCTAAACCTTCGTTTATGGCTTGTTGCTCTACTTGTTTTGAGCCTGGAACAATCCAAGCGATTACATTTTCTGCTTTGTGTTTATCTTTTACAAAATCTGCAACCTCACGTAAATCTTCAATACGAGAGTTGGTACAGCTTCCAATGAAAACATAATCAACCGGCTTGCCAATTAAAGATGCATCATCATCAAAGCCCATATAATCTAAAGCTTTTTGATAAGAAAGTTTTTCTTTTTCTGGTTGAGCTTGAGTCGCTGGAATATTTTCTTGAATACCCATTCCCATTCCCGGGTTGGTTCCGTAGGTAATCATTGGTGCAATGTCTGCAGCATCGAATGTTAAAACATTATCGAATTTCGCATCAGCATCGCTATATAAAGTTTTCCAATAAGCTAAAGCTTTATCCCATTCTTCACCTGCCGGCGCAAATTCTCTACCTTTAATGTAATCGAAAGTAGTTTGGTCTGGTGCAATTAATCCACCTCTCGCACCCATTTCGATGCTCATATTACAGATCGTCATACGAGCTTCCATACTTAAAGCCTCGATTGCCGAACCTGCATATTCAATAAAATAACCTGTTCCGCCAGCTGCAGAAATTTGAGCGATGATGTAAAGGATAATGTCTTTTGCACCAACACCTTTTCCCAATTCACCGTTTACTTCGATTTTCATGGTTTTAGGTTTCTGTTGCAATAAACATTGCGTGGCAAAAACCTGCTCTACCTGCGATGTTCCGATACCGAAAGCAATTGCACCAAAAGCCCCATGTGTAGAAGTGTGACTATCGCCGCAAACCATCGTTTTTCCTGGTAAGGTAATGCCCAATTCTGGACCGATTACGTGAACAATGCCCTGAAACGGATGGCCTAAACCATAAAGTTCAATTCCAAATTCTGCACAATTTTTAGTTAGCATATCCACCTGATAGCGTGAAAGCTCTTCCTTAATTGGTAACAATTGGTCTAAAGTCGGTACGTTATGGTCGGCAGTAGCCACCGTTTGTTTCGGACGGAAAACAGGCAAACCTCTTTTGCGCAAACCATCAAAAGCCTGCGGAGAAGTTACCTCGTGTATTAAGTGCGTATCAATGTATAAAATATCAGGAAAACCCTCTTCACTTTTTACAACGTGTGCATCCCAAATTTTTTCTACTAATGTTTGCCCCACCCCGGCCCTCCCCGAAGGAGAGGGAGTAGCATGGCTTCCCGTTGGTTGTGTTAGCATTTTATAATTTTTTGTAAACCTCGCAGGTTTTAGAAACCTGCGAGGTTTGGTTTTGTGTTTTAAAAGCCCCCTTTAGGGGGTTGGGGTTATGCTGTTTTAATTGCTTTCATTGCAGTCATCGCCTTGCGCAAAGTAGCACCAATTTGTTCTACTTCGTGTGAGCGGATAGCCTCATTAACGTCAATTAATTTTCTGTTATCAACGCCGCCATCTTTACCTTCATTAAAGTTTTTACCAACTAAATCAGTATCCACTTTTTTCATGAAATCGCTTAAAAGTGGTTTACAAGCCTGATCGAATAAATAACAACCATATTCGGCAGTATCAGAAATTACACGGTTCATTTCGAACAATTTCTTACGTGCAATGGTGTTTGCGATAAGTGGTGTTTCGTGTAACGACTCATAGTAAGCAGATTCTGGTTTAATACCCGCTTGAACCATCGTTTCGAAAGCCAATTCTACACCAGCTCTAACGAAAGCAACCATCAATAAGTAGTTATCGAAATATTCTTGCTCACCGATTTTAGCATCGCCGGCTGGTGTTTTTTCGAAAGCAGTTTCGCCTGTTTCAGCTCTCCAAGCCAATAGATTTTTATCGCCATTTGCCCAGTCTTCCATCATGATACGGCTAAATTCGCCACTCATAATATCATCTTGGTGTTTTTGGAATAAAGGACGCATAATGTCTTTTAATTCTTCTGAAATTTCGAAAGCTTTAATTTTAGCAATGTTGCTTAGTCTGTCCATCATTGCAGTAATACCGCCTTGTTTTAAAGCCTCTGTAATTACTTCAACGCCATATTGAACCAGTTTAGATGCGTAACCAGCATCAATTCCTTTCTCCACCATTTTGTCGAATGATAGGATAGAACCCGTTTGCAACAAACCACAAAGGATGGTTTGCTCGCCCATTAAATCAGATTTTACTTCAGCAACGAAAGATGATTTTAATACACCTGCTCTATGACCGCCTGTACCAACGGCATAAGCTTTTGCTTGAGCTAATCCTTTTCCTTGAGGGTCATTTTCTGGGTGAACAGCAATTAATGTTGGTACACCAAATCCACGAACATATTCTGCTCTAACTTCGCTACCAGGGCATTTAGGTGCCACCATAATCACGGTTAAATCTTTACGGATTTGCATGCCTTCTTCCACAATATTGAAACCGTGTGAGTACAATAAAGTTGCACCATCTTTCATTAAAGGCATAATTGCATTCACAACAGCCGTATGTTGTTTATCTGGCGTAAGGTTAATTACAACATCAGCAGTAGGAATTAATTCTTCATACGTACCAACTTTGAAATTATTTTCGGTGGCATTTTTCCATGAATCGCGTTTACCTTCGATTGCTTCTTTACGCAAAGTGTAGCTTACATCTAAACCACTATCTCTTAAATTTAAACCTTGGTTTAGGCCTTGAGCGCCACAACCTACAATTACTAATTTTTTACCTTTTAGAGCGCTCACACCGTCCAAAAATTCTGAACTGTCCATGAAATCGCAAACACCTAATTGGTTTAATTTTTCTCTAAGAGGTAATGTGTTAAAATAATTTGACATCGTTTTTATTGGTTAATTTCTATTTATTATCGGTTTATGTTTTATTTCTTTCGGCTTGATTTCACAGATATTGTGATTTCACCGATTAAATTATTTTGAAAAGCAGGTTTCTGTGCTTTTCGGTTTTTTCTGTCCCGCTTTTCGTTTCTGCCGAAGAAAAATCGGCATCCACTTCAATCGGGTTTATTTTACTTCGGTTCGGTTTTTCAAACTAAATCCTCCCCCTGCCCCCTCCAAAGGGGGATACCCCTCAGAGTTCCAAACCCTCATCCATTTTACATCTCACATCTTCCATCAAACTAGGCCTTTTTTCAGCGCCCAAGCATAGCCATAATGAACATTGTCATGTCCAATTGTTGTAATCAGAACTTCTTCAATGCTTTTCATCTCTACACCATAAGTTGAAGTTGAAAATGGACTAATGCTTGCAAACACACCATTGGCGTAATCTTGCTTTATCTTTTCTATGCTTTCTAACGCCAAAGCTTTCAATTCTAAAACTTCTTCTACTGTTACGGTATAAGTAGGGCGAGTATCTTTTTTATAGAACTCATTAAACTTTACCGAACTGGCATCTGCTAAAATTCCAGTGCGCACATAACAAAGCGTTTGGGTGCTCACTATAACGTGGCCAAAATTCCAAATGATGTTATTGTTATAGCCATCCGGAATTTTATTCAATTGTTCGATGGTTAATCCATCTATTAATTGAATAAATGCCTTGCGTGAGTTTATTATAAATTCAAATACTTCGTTCATCTTTTCTATCTTTTCGTCATTGCGAGGCTGGATTGTGTGAGCCGAAGCAATCTAATTTGAATATTCTAAAAAAATTGCTTTTTCGTTGCTCATCGCAATGACGTTCAATTCTTTAAATTGTAACTCGTCAATCTAAGATCTTCAATCTCCTTACATGGTAAATATCTTTCCACCTTTTTCTAAGAACTCGTTTTCTACTAATTCTTCGCCAGGGTCTTCCGCCTCAAATTCTTTCAATTTTTCGTGGAAACCAGCACTATCTTTAATAATCGCCACTCTAGCCGAACGGACAAATTCAATCAGTTCATAAGGTTCAAGTGCTTTTACTAATGCATCCGTTTCTTCTCTATGGCCGGTTACGGCGAAAACTGTATAATCTTTACGAATCACAACAGCACTTGCACCATATTGTCTCAACAGTCTTTCTACCGTTACTTTTTCAGCGATTTCATCTGTAGAAACCTTGTATAAAGCCAATTCCTGCCAAATAATTTCGTCGTTAGTATTGAAATAAACTTTCAAAACTTCAATTTGCTTTTCTATCTGACGGGCAAGTTTTCTAACCACTTCGTAACCCTCGTGGATTACAATGTTAAAACGGTGAATGCCATCAATTTCTGATGCAGAGCTATTTAAACTTTCGATATTGATTTTTCTCTTTGAGAAAATAATCGCAATCCTATTTAGTAATCCGATACGGTTTTCAGCATATACGGTAATGGTATATTCCTGCTTTCCATCTAAGTCAAGCGTATCTTCTGTATATTTTATTTTATCTTCAGTACTCATAAAGCTCCTCCCAACCTCCCCAAAGGGGAGGAGTTAGCAATTCGTTAATGGATGGCTTGCATTTCAATCTGCAAGCATTTTTTATTTTATAGCAGAACTTTAATTTCTGCAGTATCTTTTTGTCTTGCTCTTTCCGAAAGTCCCCTCTCTTCTGGAGAGGGGATTTAGGGGTGAGGCTTTACTTCAATCTAATCTCACTCACGCTCATTCCTTGCGGAACCATTGGGAAAACGTTATTTTCTCTTCCAACCATTACTTCCAAAAGGTAAGAACCCTTATGGTTAATCATGGTTTCTAAAGCCGTTCTCAAATTCTCTCGTTCGTTAACCATTTGTGCTTCTATGTAGTAAGCTTTGGCTAGCGCTACAAAATCAGGACTTGTAATGTTCACGAAAGAGTAGCGTTTATCGTTAAATAACTGTTGCCACTGGCGAACCATGCCCAAAAAGCGGTTATTTAAAATTAGAATTTTTACTTCCGCACCGAATTGCATAATGGTTCCCAATTCCTGTGGCGTCATTTGGAAACCGCCATCACCGATAATGGCAATAACTGTTTTATCCGGCGCACCATATTTGGCACCAATCGCGGCTGGCAAGCCAAAACCCATTGTGCCTAAACCTCCAGAGGTAATATTACTCCGTGTATTGTTAAACTTAGCATAACGGCAGGCCACCATTTGGTGCTGACCAACATCCGTGACAATAATTGCTTCTCCGCCACAAATTTCATTGATGTTTCGCAATACTTCACCCATCGTAATTTCTTCACCTTCGGGATAAAGTTCTGGCGTTATCACCTGGTCTATTTCCTGCTGATTGTAATCTTTGAAAACAGCTAACCAATCTTCGTGTTTATTTTCGTTAACCAATTTGGTTAAGAGTGGAAGTGTTTCCTTACAATCGCCCCAAACACCAACATCGGCTTTAACATTTTTATCTATTTCTGCCGGGTCGATATCTAAATGAACGATTTTTGCCTGCTTAGCGTATTTATCCAGACGGCCGGTTACACGGTCATCAAAACGCATCCCGATGGCAATAATCACATCCGCCTCATTTGTTAAAACATTTGGGCCGTAATTTCCATGCATCCCCAACATACCCACATTTAATGGATGTGAAGTTGGGATAGCGCCCTCGCCCATGATTGTCCATGCAGCAGGAATCCCACTTTTATCGATAAATGCTTTAAATTCTTCTTCTGCGCTACCTAAAATAACACCTTGACCGAATAATACGAATGGTTTTTTAGCTGCGTTAATCAGTTCGGCAGCTTGCTCAATATATTCTACTCTAACTTTTGGTTTTGGGCGATAACTACGAATGTGATTGCATTTTATATATTCAGGAAATTCCTCAATCTGTATTTGTGCATTTTTGGTAATGTCAATCAAAACAGGTCCGGGTCTTCCACTTTTAGCGATATAAAATGCTTTTGCCAAAACCTCTTGAATTTCGTTTGCATCGGTAACCTGATAATTCCATTTGGTAACTGGGGTAGTAATGTTAATTACATCCGTTTCCTGAAAAGCATCGGTGCCTAATAAGTGGGCAAAAACCTGACCTGTAATCACAACTAAAGGTGTGCTATCGATCTGTGCGTCAGCTAATCCGGTAACTAGGTTGGTTGCACCAGGTCCACTGGTGGCGAAACAAACACCCACTTTGCCACTCGTTCTGGCAAAACCTTGCGCAGCATGAATACCACCTTGCTCATGGCGAACTAAAATATGCTCCAATTTGTCTGCATAATCGTAAAGCGCATCATAAATAGGCATGATTGCGCCACCCGGATAACCGAAAATTGTGGTTACGCCCTCTTCAATTAATCCGTTCAACAAAACCTGCGAGCCTGTTCCCTTGAATAATTTTTTCGAGGTTTCTGCTTGGGCCTCGGTCTGTTGTATTGTGTCTTGTGCAGTTTCCATAATTATGTTTTACGGTTCTATTATTCTTTCATTTTAAATCCAATCCGCTCTCTATCTTTCCACTTCAATTGAGCAATTTTCTCATCGAGCATATTGTCCATTGCATCGTAGAGTTCATTTAGTTGAACATCATGTTCCCCAAGTCGCTCTTTAATTTCTAGTATCTGCTCATTAATATTGCTTTGTTTTAGCAAAATTTTCCGAACATCTACAAATGCTCTCATAATGGCAATATTCATATTAATCGCCCTTTCACTTCTCAAAACTCCACTTAGCATGGCTACACCTTGCTCGGTGAAAGCATAAGGTAAATTATCTCTGTGTTTTTGTGAACCGGTCACAAATTGTGACCGGTTCATCATCACAATTTGTGAGGATTGAGTAGTCTCATTTGAGGTTTCAAATTGAAACCTCAAGTTGTTCCATTCTTCTTTTGTGAGTTGAAACATAAAATCTTCAGGGAAACGTAATATATTACGCTTAACTGCTTGATTTAAAACCTTTGTCTCAACTTCATAAAGTGATGCTAAATCGAAATCCAACATTACTCTTTCACCCCTAATTACATAAATTCTACTTTGAATACTTTTGATAATTTGCATGTTGCATTCATTTAAATATTATTTTATTGTCGGGATGACTTCAAATTTAATATTCATCAGTTACGCAACCACTGGCTGCATCTGATACTGTTTTTGCATATTTATAAAGTACACCCTTAGTAACTTTTAAAGCGGGTTGTATATAGTTTTTTCTTCGCTCTGCGATAATTTCTTCGCTAACCATTAAGTTAATGGTGTTATTTACGGCATCGATTTCAATAGGGTCATCATCTTGCACTAAACCAATTAATCCGCCTTTGTAAGCCTCTGGAGTGATGTGACCAACAACGAAACCATGTGTTCCACCCGAAAAGCGACCATCAGTAATTAATGCTATTGATTTGCCTAAGCCTGCGCCAATAATTAGTGAGGTTGGCTTTAACATTTCTGGCATACCAGGTGCTCCAACTGGCCCCTCATTTTTAATCACTACTACATCGCCTGGTTTAATCCTGCCCGAAGAAATTCCGGCAACTAAATCCTTTTCGCCATCAAATACTCGTGCAGGACCTTCAAATTTTTCGCCCTCTTTACCGGAGATTTTTGCAACTGAACCTTTTTCAGCTAAGTTTCCGTAAAGGATTTGCAAGTGACCGGTTGCTTTAATTGGCTCGCTTAATTTTTGGATAATTTTTTGGTCGTAATCCATAATCGATTTTACATCAGCCAAATTCTCAGCCATCGTTTTTCCAGTTACAGTTAAGCAATCGCCATGCAATAAACCCTCGTTTAGCATATATTTCAGCACTGCCGGAATACCGCCATATTGATGCAAATCCTGCATTAAATATTTCCCACTTGGTTTAAAATCAGCAAGTACGGGTGTAACATCACTCATTTTCTGGAAATCATCCTGTGTAATTTCCACGCCAATGGCTTTACCCATTGCAATAAAGTGTAATACAGCATTGGTACTACCACCTAATATAATGATTGAACGGATGGCATTTTCAAATGCTTTTCTCGTCATGATATCAGATGGTTTGATATCTTTTTCTAATAAAATTTTGATGTATTTACCAGTATCTAAACACTCTTGTTTTTTCTCTGCGCTAATCGCTGGGTTTGAAGAGGAGTAAGGTAAACTCATACCCAAAGCTTCAATTGCTGAAGCCATCGTATTTGCGGTGTACATGCCACCACAAGCGCCTGCACCCGGGCAAGTATGTTTGATAATTCCTTGATAATCCTCTTCAGATAAATTACCGCAAATTTTTTGTCCTAAAGCTTCAAAAGCAGAAACAATATTCAATTCTTCGCCTTTATAATGTCCTGGTGCTATTGTACCGCCATAAACCATAATTGATGGACGATCCAAACGAGCCATGGCCATAATCGCACCGGGCATATTTTTATCACAGCCCGGAATAGTGATAATTCCATCATAGTATTGGCCACCACAAATGGTTTCAATGCTATCTGCAATTACATCGCGACTTACCAAAGAATAACGCATACCATCGGTACCATTGCTCATTCCATCACTAACGCCAATGGTATTGAAAACCAAGCCTACTAAATCATTTTTCCAAACCCCAGCTTTAACATCTTTTGCAAGATCGTTTAAGTGCATGTTGCAGGTGTTACCATCGTAACCCATACTTGCAATACCGACTTGTGCTTTAGCCATATCGGCATCAGTTAAGCCAATTCCGTAAAGCATGGCTTGGGCTGCTGGTTGTGTTGGGTCTTGTGTAAATGTTTTACTGTACTTGTTTAATTCGCTCATTGTTTAAAATGTATGTATTCGGTTGTATTCAATTATTTTTTTTGAGGCAAAAAAAAACCGCCTCTATTTGGAGGCGGTTTCGATTTTGTATATTTTTTTCTTTATACGCAACGATATCCACCTCTCTTTTGAGAAATGACAATAATCAGGTTGCTAATAATGTTTGTATTTAAATTCATGTCTTCGACTGAATCACAAACATACTAACTTTTTAAAAAGGCAAAGAACTATTTTAAAATAATATTATATAATAACCTCGTAGTTAACTTTTTCAAGCACAAGGTTTTTGTAAGCACGTTGTATGGTATAACCTATAGATTCTCTCCATAAAGAACGGTAGACGATGTCATCAATCGAGGCTATACCCGCAATTTCGGTAGCCGTTCCACATAGGAAAGCACTATCTGCAGTTTTTAAATCTTCTACCGTTAATTTTTTCTCGATACATTCGATATCTAAAACTGTACAAAGTTCCTTTACAGTTGCTCTGGTGATGCCGGGCAAAATATTTCCTGTTGATGGTGTATAAAGCTTACCATCTTTTTCGATAAAGATATTGGCTCCAGAAGCTTCTGCTACAAATCCATGCATATCTAAAAGAAGTGCCTCATCATAGCCTTTAATGTTTGCGGCAGTAGTTGCTAAGATTGAGTTTACATAATTTCCACTCAATTTCGCTTCCATTGGAGTTGATTTAGGGTTTGGTCTTTCGTAATCAGAAATGGTTAGTTTTAATAGTTTATTACCCGAATAAGCATCCCAATCCCAAGCACAAATTAGAATTGAAACACCTGTAGGTTCGTTCAATTTCATGTTTGGGTGGCAAAAAACCAATGGACGGATATAGGCATCCTTTAATTTATTTAGCGTAAGTAACTTATAGGTTTCTTTGATCAGTTCATCCTTATCCCAAGGAAAAGGAATATTTGCCAATTTGCAAGATCGCTCTAAACGATCAAAGTGAGCCGCTGCTTTAAAAATCCGGTTTCCATTGTGCGTTTTGTAAGATCTGATTCCTTCAAAAGCAGCGTAACCATAATGAAGCGACTGGCCATAAAGATCAGTACTACTTTCTACAGCCTTTTCAAACCGTCCATCAAGATATATAATCGTATTAGAATTATAGTAGTTCATAATACTGTGTTTTGTTATTTAAAAAAAAGCGTCCCGTTTGTATCGGGACGCTTTAGGTATATTTAGTTTTTTAAAATCTATTTAAAAGCCGCCCGTTTTCTTGCCCAGTAAAATATTTAGGAGCAGGAGGTTAAGAAAAAAGACATTTAACAGCACAACATTTCCATCTGCAAATGCAGTAGAGTTATTTATAAATCTGTTATTTTGAATTGTCATTATTTCCTTCTTGTTTATAAAAACCAATTTAGTTTTTGGTTCATTAATATGCAAGAGAAATCAGAAAAAAGTTAAATAAGAATATAATTCTGACATAGATATGTATTTCAGAACATAATTCTTAATAGGTGTAGGATTAGTGATTTAATACCGAACAGCTTAGACCAAATATCAATTCGGTATACGGTATGAATATTATGCTTGCATTACAAATTTTGTATTTTTCGGCGTAAATTTTGTTTTTGATAATAGAAAATTTAAAATTTGAAAGAATTTTAAATTAAGTAAAGCTTAAAAACTCTTAAAGAATAGAGTCCTGTAAATGGTTTTATAATTAGCCATAACTATTAATCTTTTAGAAGAAAGCTAGAAAACAAAAAAGCCTTTTCGAAACGAATCGAAAAGGCTTTAAATGAGGTTATATTATTTTAAGCAATACCTTCTGCTAAAACAACAATCTTATTGTGGATGGCTTCTACTACACCACCTTTAATAAAGAAACGTTGCTCATCAGCTTTATTTGCTCTAATGATAACTTCTCCATCTTCTAAAGTTGAAATGATAGCAGCATGGTCTTTTAAAATCTGAAAAGAGCCTAAAGTACCAGGAACCGTAACTGATGTTACTTCGCCTTCGAAAACTTTTTTATCTGGAGTTAATATTTCTAAATTCATGTGCCCCTCTCTTATCTCCCCAAAGGGGAGAGGATTATAAAATGTTTATATAATGCGCCTTAATTTCCTTCCCTTCGGGGAGGATAGGTGGGGCTTCTAGTTCGCTTCTGCTAATAATTTTTTACCTTTTTCAATTGCATCTTCAATGCTACCAACTAAGTTAAATGCAGCTTCAGGATACTCATCAACTTCACCATCCATAATCATGTTAAATCCTTTGATGGTATCTTTAATATCAACCAAAACACCTTTTAAGCCTGTAAATTGCTCAGCTACGTGGAAAGGTTGTGATAAGAAACGTTGAACACGACGAGCTCTTGATACTACTAATTTATCTTCTTCAGATAATTCGTCCATACCTAAAATCGCGATGATATCTTGTAATTCTTTATAACGTTGTAAAGTTTCCTTAACACGTTGTGCAGTGTTGTAATGCTCGTCGCCTAAAACAGCAGGAGAAAGGATCCGAGAAGTAGAATCCAATGGATCTACCGCAGGATAAATTCCTAGCTCAGCAATTTTACGAGAAAGTACTGTAGTTGCATCTAAGTGGGCAAATGTTGTTGCCGGTGCAGGGTCAGTTAAATCATCCGCAGGTACATATACCGCTTGTACTGATGTAATTGAACCGCGTTTAGTAGATGTGATACGCTCTTGCATTAAACCCATTTCAGTTGCCAATGTTGGTTGGTAACCTACTGCAGATGGCATACGACCTAATAAAGCCGATACCTCAGAACCTGCCTGAGTGAAACGGAAAATGTTATCAACGAAGAAAAGGATGTCTTTTCCAGCGCCTTCGCCATCACCATCACGGAAATATTCTGCAACCGTTAATCCTGATAAGGCTACACGAGCACGTGCACCAGGAGGTTCGTTCATTTGACCGAAAACCAATGTTGCTTTACTTTCTTTTAATTTTTCAGTATCAACTGATTTCAAATCCCATCCACCTTTTTCCATTGAGTGTAAGAATTCATCACCATAGTTGATAACGCCTGATTCGATAAACTCACGAAGTAAATCGTTACCCTCACGAGTACGTTCACCAACACCTGCGAATACTGATAAACCAGCATAAGCTTTAGCGATGTTGTTTACCAACTCCATGATTAATACCGTTTTACCTACACCAGCACCACCGAATAAACCGATTTTACCACCTTTTGCATAAGGCTCTAATAAATCGATAACTTTAATACCTGTAAAAAGCACTTCAGTTTCAGTAGATAAATCTTCGAACTTAGGAGGAGTAGCATGGATAGGGCGACCACCTGTTTTATCAACAGCAGTAATACCGTCAATCGCTTCACCAACTACATTAAATAAACGACCTTTAATTTGGTCGCCTACTGGCATTTTAATTGCTGAACCAGTATCAAGAACCTTCATTCCACGAACCAAACCATCTGTAGAATCCATCGAGATTGCACGAACGCGATCTTCACCTAAGTGCTGTTGAACTTCTAAAACAATTTTTTGTCCGTTTTCTTTCGTTATTTCTAACGCATCAAAAATTTTAGGTAGATGGGCATCATCAGCAAAGCTAACGTCAACCACTGGGCCGATAATTTGTGCTATTTTTCCTAAGTTAGGCATATCTGTTGTGAGTAAATTTATTACAATCAATGAATTAAAGCTGTTTATAGGGGCTCCAATTCGGTTGGCAAAGTTAAGTTATTCTTGCTTAATTTTAAATATATATTATAAATTTTTTCAACAAGGTTAAATGTAACGGTTTCGGACAAAAAAACACCCTGAAAATTTTGAATTTCAAGGTGTTTAAAAGAGAATATTTTAAGGTTAAAAAGTGTAGCCAATTCGCAAACGCAAATCAAATGCTACATCGCTTTCGTTTTGTAAATAACCTGCACTTTTTGCAAAGTAATAACGATAACCCAATCCAGCACCCACTTCGTAGTTGAAATGCTTTCCTATATGCCTTCTAATGCCCCATGATGGAATAATAGAAATATCGCTCACTACGCTAACATCTTTATAGTTTGAAATAACAAACCAATCGGGGTGGAAACTGGTCTTTAGGGATACAAAGTTGCCAGAATTTCCATCGATGCGTTTTGATTTCGAAATTCGTTTTTTAAGGTTGTAATATACACGAGGCTCGACTGTTAAAATTGGAGCAGCTATAAAACCCGTTTTTGGATAAAAACTTCCTCCCCAAAAACCGCCATCGAAACCAATTTCACTTCTAAGCGCTATTGTATTAGAAAGCCTTGATTCATTATAACCATATATTCCAAGCCAGCCAGTTTGAATTCCAAAAACTGACTTTTCGACACTTGGGATAACTTTAGTGGTATCTTGCGCATTGCAGATAAACACGGATAGGATAAATGCAATTGTTGTTATTTTTTTCATGCGGTTAGAATATTGCTGTTTGTAAATTAAAATAAAGATGAGCTTTTTATTGTTCGCTTTATTGGTGTTAAAAGGATATACCAACATTTAAAGAAAGCGATTTTAGGTTTAGTTTGGTGTATTCAAACCTTGACTTGAAATCGCCATAATTATAATCGATAAACTCATGATATATATTCTTGACATTAGTATTATTGAAACCGGTTGAAAAACTCAACGTTTTATGAGCTAAAAATTTCGGTTTGTACTTCCAACCCAAGCCTAAGTTAAAAGCATTTCCAGCATAGAAATTACCTCCAAATTTAGGCGCTAGTCCGTAACTGCTATAAAAGAACAATGTTTTGGGCTTTTCTGTAAAACTATATTGTAGATGAATAAAGATGGGTGTGATTAACAAATTTTTTTGATATTGTAATATTTGGCTAAAAAAGTTAAAGTCTGCGCCTAGTCCAATTGACAATTGACTATCAATATTTTTTCCCACCATCGCACTTATGTGGTATAGGTTTCTTGCCCTACTGCTATAACCATCGCCTGTATATTCTGTAGAAGTTCCAAAAAGTACACCTGCTTCCCCTTTAAAAAAAGTTGTTTTTGTATTGTCCTGTACTAAACAGGAAAATATAAATAATTGAAATGTTAAACTAAAAATTATTTTTTTCATATTATTTTTTGATAACTTCAAACCATTCACCATTTAGCTTGCCTTTATTACTTTATTGATATTGCAAGGTCTACGAGAGAGGAACATTTAATGCATTTCCTATTAGCATTAAAAAGTATAACCAACGCTAAACGCAGGCCATAAAACGTAAAATAAATCATCACCAACACGACTTTTCGAGAAATCATCTTGAGACAACCTAATTAATAAACCTGCTCTATACATTAAACCTCCTTCTGGTTTTTGATGACGATAGCCTAATCTAAGGGTTGAGATTTTAGCCATTTGGTAATGAGTAGTGGATATCTCCTCATTTTGATCTAAAGTATAACCTTTTATCATACTGAAAAAGCCTAGGCCTATCCCTCCCTCAAATAAATTCTTGCTACCTTGATCTTTTCCCCAAAGTAAATTTAGTTCTAATGGAAAAGACCAATTACCATATTTTTCTCCAAAGGTTTTGTTATTTCTTTTTGTCCTTGGCAAAAACTCGAAGCCCACTCTGGGAGCTAATTTTAGATGATTTGAAATGGGAATAATCCGATCATAGTTAACGGAATAAACTATAGCATTACCTAGCGCCTCTATGTAAATGCTGTTCTTTTTAGTGTTTTTATTTGGGCTTGACTCATCTTGAGCGATTGAATGTACGCTGAACATCAAAAAAATTGAGAGTAGTGTTAACTTCATTTTTATATTTGAGTAGAATTAATGTTTTTGTGTCACAAAGGTATTACAATTTACCAATCTTACAACTATAGGGAGTATGAATACGATTACAGTGCTTGTAACAGGTAGCAACGGCCTCTTAGGCCAAAAACTAACGGAAAAAATTTTAGAGGAGGGGAGAGTAAAACTAATTGCTACTTCTAAAGGCAAGAACAGATATCCTACTCAAAATGGGTATCTATATGCAGAAATGGATATTCTGAATCCTGAGCAAGTAAAACAAGTTATTGATAAGTACAAGCCAGATTCAATTATTCATACGGCAGCAATTACAAATGTGGATACTGCCGAAGCAGATAAAGCGCTTTGTCATCGGTTAAATGTAGATGCTGTTCAAACTTTGATCTCGCTATGCGAAGAAAAAAATATTCAGCTGGTTCATTTAAGTACTGATTTTGTTTTTGATGGGGCAAATGGGCCATATAAAGAAGACGATGCGGTTAATCCCTTAAGCTATTATGGCGAATCGAAAGTGATGGCCGAAGAGTTGTTGAAAAATTCGAAAGCGAATTGGGCAATTTTAAGAACGATATTGGTTTATGGCATCACTAACGATATGAGTAGAAGTAACATTGTACTTTGGGCAAAAGGTGCACTAGAAAAAGGATTACCTATTAATGTAGTAAACGACCAATGGCGAATGCCCACTTTGGCTGAAGATTTGGCAGAAGCCTGCATTTTGGCTGTCGAAAAAAATGCTAGGGGAATTTATAATGTATCGGGTAAAGATTACATGAGTATTGCAGATTTAGTGCGAAAAGTTGCCGATTATTGGGCGCTCAATCAATCTATTATTTCGGAAATTAGTTCGGAGAGTTTAAATCAAACGGCAAAACGACCAATAAGGACTGGTTTTGTGCTTGATAAAACGATAAAAGATTTGGGTTACAATCCACATAGTTTTGAAGAAGGACTGAAGATTGTTGATGAGCAGATGAAGAAAAATTACTAGTTCATTTGTCATTAGGTCATTGTGCGAGTGTACTAATGAGGAATGAACAATTGAACTGATGAACAAAAATTAAACATTTAACCATAAAGTATGTCATTACAAGTTGGCGATAAAGCCCCAGATTTTAAATTATACAGTTCTGATTTAACAGAAGTTTCCTTAGCTGCTTTTAAAGGTAAAAAAGTAATTATTCACTTTTTCCCAATGGCATTTACTGGAGTTTGTACAGAGCAGTTGTGTACAATGAGAGATAATTTTAGTTATTATGAAGGGATTGATGCGCAAGTATTAGGCGTCTCTGTAGATTCTCCTTTCTCTTTAGCCAAGTTTAAAGAAGAGCAGAAATATCAGTTCCCTTTATTATCTGATTTTAATAAAGAAGTTTCTAAGGCTTTTGGGGCATTTTACGATGAATTTTTGTTCGGTTTGAAGGGAGTTTCTAAAAGAGGAGCCTTTGTTATTGATGAAGATGGCAAAATTATTTATGCTGAAGTTTTAGAAGATGCCCGTGAGTTGCCTGATTTTAAAGCAATTAACGAAGCGTTAAAATCATAACACATCACCTGTAGAAGTAAGGTTTAGATTTTTTTTCAAATATAATTGCTAATTTAAATCTCAAATCTTACTTTTGCAGTCCGTTAACAAACGGAAACGCAATAAAGATAGAGGATTCAATACTTCTTTTATATTTTGAGCATAATTGCATTTGTAGCTCAATTGGATAGAGCATCTCACTACGGATGAGAAGGTTTGGGGTTCGAATCCCTACAAGTGCACTATTTGGATGAAGCCTTGTCGCCCCATGGCGGTAAGGCTTTTTTTGTTTTGTTAAAGATAACCTAAACCACGTTAATGCTTAATTTAGTTCTCTTTGGCCCTCCAGGGGCGGGTAAAGGCACCCAATCTGAAAAGCTGATTGCAAAATATCAGTTGGTACACGTTTCAACAGGCGATCTTTTTAGAGCACACGTAAAGGGCGAAACCGAATTAGGAAAAAAAGTTAGTCAATTGTTAGCCGAAGGCGAATTAGTGCCTGATGCAATTACAATTGCCATGCTTGAAGAAGAGGTAGATAAAAACCCTGAAGCAAAAGGATTTGTGTTTGATGGTTTTCCGCGTACAGTTCCTCAAGCAGAAGAACTTGATTTATTTTTAGAGCGTAAAGGCAGTAAAATTGCTGGTGTTATTGCTTTAGATGTGGATCAGGAAGAGTTAACAAAACGCATCGCTGAGCGCCATAAAGTTAGTGGTAGACCAGATGATGATGCTGAAAAGTTGAAAAAACGTATTTCAGAATATTTTGATAAAACGATCCATGTTCTGCCATACTACGAGGCACAGGGTAAATTGAACAAAGTAAATGGAATTGGCGAAATAAGTACAGTATATAATGATCTTTGCGCTGTTATTGATCAATACTAAATAATATAATTTTTAAATTAGAACATCCGCAAAAAAGCAACCGTTGTTTTTTGCGGATGTTTAGTTTTTAGCGATTTTTACATTCTAAAATCGTAAATCTAATCCCGATAGCTATCGGGACGTAAATCTAAAATCGTAAATTAATATGTCACAGGGTTCGAATTTCGTAGATTA
This sequence comes from Pedobacter fastidiosus, assembly GCF_014306625.1. GTDB lineage: Bacteria > Bacteroidota > Bacteroidia > Sphingobacteriales > Sphingobacteriaceae > Pedobacter > Pedobacter fastidiosus. Next base: position 266,458 of record NZ_JACRYL010000003.1, on the reverse strand, counting down.
TGTAAAAATTTGTTGTCGTTCTGGTAAGGGCGGGGCAGGTTCTGCACATTTACACCGCGATATTTTAACATCAATGGGCGGTCCTGATGGTGGTGATGGCGGTCGTGGAGGCCACATTATTGTTAAAGGAAATACTCAGATCTGGACATTATTACACCTAAAATACCGCAAGCATATTATCGCTGAAGATGGTTTGGCAGGTGGAAGCTCTCATAAATTTGGCAAGCAGGGTAAAGATGAGATTTTAGAAGTTCCATTGGGAACCATTGCTAAAGATGCTGAAACAGGAGAAATTCTTTTCGAAATTACCAAAGATGGCGAAACCAAAATTTTAACGCCTGGTGGTCGCGGTGGTTTGGGTAACGCCCATTTTAAAAACTCGGTTCAACAAACGCCTCGTTTTGCGCAACCTGGAGAACAAGGCCAAGAAATATGGAATATTCTTGAACTAAAAGTTTTGGCTGATGTTGGTTTAGTTGGTTTTCCAAACGCAGGGAAATCTACCTTGCTATCTGTTGTTTCTGCTGCTAAACCAGAAATTGCCGATTATCCTTTTACAACAATTGTTCCCAATTTGGGTATTGTTAGCTATCGAAATAATAAATCTTTCGTAATGGCTGATATTCCTGGAATTATTGAAGGCGCATCAAAAGGAAAAGGTTTAGGTTATCGTTTCTTACGCCATATAGAGCGTAACTCGGTATTGCTTTTTATGGTTCCGGCCGATACAAGTAGAACGATTAGAGAAGAATATGAAATTCTTAAAAGAGAATTAGAAACATACAATCCAGAATTAATGCAGAAACCGCATGTTTTGGCCATTACAAAATCTGATATGTTGGATGAAGAATTAATGGAGGAAATGAAGCAAGATTTGCCGAAAATCCCTTCTATATTTATTTCATCTGTTGCAGAAAAAGGTTTGGTAGAACTTAAAGATATGCTTTGGAAAGCGATTGAAGGCTAATTGGTTCAATTGTCATTGGTTCAATCGTTTAATTAGTACGTTATAAATTGCCTTGATTTAATCATTATTTGTAGCACTGTTAGGCTGGGTTTTTATTTTCGAACTAATGACTACTGAACTAATGAAACGACCTTAACTTCTTATCCGATCCACTGCCAAGCCAATCCATTCCTTAAAAAGAAGTTCCCAAGTTCCAAATGAACCCAAATCAGGAATTATAAAATCCCCAAAATTAAAAGAGGATTTACCAATAAAATTTGTTGGGTAATAATCTATTTTATTTGTGGTTTGTTTCTCGAAGATTGTTTTAGCTCTTGGGATGTGCCAAGCGCTGGTAATCACTAAAATCTTGGCATCGGGTTTATATTTTTTGATCAGCGCAATGCAGTTTCTAGCATTTTCAACAGTATTTCTGCTTTGGTTTTCGAAAAGAATTGCAGAATCTGGAATTCCAATCAGTTTGAGATAATCAACAACTAGATCGGCCTCTTTAATTTTATTGTTCACCAAATTCGCATTTCCACCACTCAATAAAATTTTGTTTATTTCTCCTTTTTTGTAAAGTGATAATGCTTGAAATAACCGATCACTTGCCCAATTAAATGCGATTTGATGTGTGCGTTCATTAATTCCAGAGAAGCCACCTAGAACAATTCCAACATCGTATTTCTGTTTAACAGGATAATCTGCTTCATACCAGTTAGCTATCTTCCCGACGATAAAACCATTAGAGAAAAATAAGAATACAATTATGGTTGCTATAAAAAATCTCCTTCTTCTCGGTTGCTTTTTTGTGCAGATTGCAACAATCAAAAGAATAGTAATCCAAAATAATGGTTTAATTAAAAAGAGTAAAATCTTAGAGAGGATAAAAAACATGAGCAGGTTAACGGTATAAATTTGGATGTTAATATATAATCACTCCAAAAATATAACAATTAACGACTCGCTGTATAAAACAGGCGAGTCATTAGTTTATAATTTAACCTAAAAGCCAATATTAGCCTTGGCCTTCTTGTACCTGACCATTTTGATGTGCTTCTTCCAAAATATCCTTCACATCAGATTTACGTTTTTTTGCAACCGTATGTTTAAAATGTGGCACTTCATGTTCCACAATATCTTCTTCAATGGCTTCTACTCCAAAAACCTTTTCTTTCAAAATATTGTATTTATCCTGAAATCCATAGCGAAGATTTTTTGCGCCATTGGCAATTTTTCCTCGAGTTCCTTCTCCACTATCCGGTGCAAATAATACACTTATTATTGCTCCAGCGGCCAAGCCTGCAACCAATGCGATGGCTATTTTAGCGTCGCTATGTGATTCCTTAGCCAAATATTTTCCGATTAACTTTCTGTATTTCATAATAATGAGCTTTTAAAAGGAACAATTCCAAGTTAATAAAGTTTGATTTTTTTGCTTTTGGAAAGTAGTTACAGAAGTGTTTTGGTTGCTCCCAAACATTCCTTGATATGATGCAACCGAGAGATTTAATAAATCCGTCATTGCTTAAATTTGAAAAGCAGGCTCTGGTTTTCATCGGTTTCGATAGTCCCGTCATTTGCTTTACTTACCCGAAAAAACCTGTTAAACAAGCAAGCATACCTAAAAAAAATAAAGACAGATGCTTAAATCGGGTTTCGTGCTCGCTACTGCCGGGTTTATTTTACTTCGGTTTGCCTTGCTATCCTAAACCTGACAGAAGCGATAGCCCCGAATTTTTTATGAGGGCTTTAGCGAATGGCGGGGCTTTACTAGCCATAGAATGCTGACTTTGTTTTACAAAAAATAGTGTAATACAATGATAAATTAAGGTTTGAATAGAATATTTGGTATGTTTAATATTTTAGAATTAATATGGTAAAAGCAACAATAAATAAAGAACACTACGCGTGTTCGGTAACAAATGGTTCGCACGAAATAGTGGTTGATGAGCCCTTTGAATTGGGCGGAACAGATAAGGGTTTTGCGCCTAAAGGGTTATTAATGGCCTCATTGGCATCGTGTGTAGCCATAACATTGCGGATGTATTTAGATCGAAAAGAATGGGATGTTGATAAAATTGAGGTTGAAGTAAACATAGGTATTGAAAACGGCGAGACGATATTTTTAGAAGAAATTACCTGCACAGGCACTTTAACAGAGGAGCAAAAAACAAGATTGGAACAAATAGCTTCAAAATGCCCTGTGAGTAAAATTTTAACTGTTGGCCACGAAATAAGGTCGAAAGTATTGTAAATTTAAATGGTGCAAAACTCGTTTGTACATTCATAAAAAGCTTTAATATCTTTGTAATGCTTCGGTTTTTTCTGAAGTAAAAAATTATTTATGCCTACCGAAATAAAATGCCCAAGCTGTGCTCATGTTTTTCCGATGGAAGAAGCTATGGCCGAAGATTATAAGAAAGAGTTGCGTGAGAAAATGGTTTCTTTTACAAAGCAAAAGGACGAGGAATTTCAACGGAAGCTTGTTGCTTTAGAAAGTGAAAAACAACAGCAACAGAAAGCGTTCGATGCTAAACTTGTAGAGGAAAAAAATAAGCTTAAAGGAGATTTGGAAGAGAATCTGCGTAAAAGCATTGCATCTGATTACGAAAACAAACTTCAAATGCTTGAGGGCTCGGCGAAAGATAATGCCGAAAAATTAAGATTGGCTCGTGAAAAGGAACTTCAATTTTTGAAACGAGAAGAAGGCTTGCTGTTAAAAGAGCAGGAAATGGAACTTTCCATGCAACGTAAAATGCAAGAACAACGTAATGATTTGGTAGAGCAAATTCGTAAACAGGAAGCAGAAAAAAACAGCATAAAAGATACGGAGCATCAATTGCGCTTAAAGGAGCTTGAAAAACAGCTCGACGACCAGAAAAAGCTTGCTGAAGAAATGAAGCGAAAAGCTGAACAAGGAAGTATGCAGTTGCAAGGCGAGGTGCAAGAATTAATTTTGGAAGAATTGCTAAGAAGTAATTTTCCTTTCGATTTGATTGAAGAAGTAGGCAAAGGCGTTCGTGGTGCAGATTGTGTGCAAGTAGTGAGAAACCAATTTGGACAGGAATGCGGTAAAATTATTTATGAAAGTAAACGTACCAAAGATTTTGGTGGCGACTGGATTGAAAAACTGAAAAAAGATATGCGCAGCATGGGCGTTGATGTTGCAGTAATTGTAAGTCAATGTTACCCTAAAGGCATGGATAGTTTCGGTCAGCGAGATGGCGTTTGGATTTGCTCTTTTGAAGAAGTTAATGCAGTGGCTTATGTTTTACGTGATGGGATTTTACGATTAGCCAGTGCGGTTAAATCCCAAGAAAACCGTGGTGATAAAATGCATATGCTGTACGATTATTTAACTGGATCGGAATTTTCTGAGCAATGGAAAGCCATCCGTGAAGGATTTATGAGCATGAAATTATCCATTCAAAGAGAACGTGATGCGATGGAACGCTTATGGAAAGCAAGAGAGAAGCAGTTGGAAAAAGTGCTGTTAAATGCAACGCATATTCGAGGCTCGATTGAAGGTATTGCAGGCAATGATAGCATTCAACTTAGTTTAACAGACGATGAGGATGATGCTTTACTATTAGATTGATAGACACTGACAATCGGTCGTTACCCTGATCCAATAGCAAAGTAAAATAGAATTATAAAAATAAATTATATACAGTGAATAAAAACCAAATCAAAAACTCCCTTAATCTCTCAAAATTATTAACTCTAATTTGCTTTTTGCTTATTGGTACAACAGCTTTCGGTCAGGAATTAAAATCTCCCGATGCAAATCTAGTCGCCAATTTTTCTTTGGCTTCTGGTGGTGTGCCAACCTATAGCTTAAAGTATAAAGGAAAAGATGTAATTAAAGCCAGTAAACTTGGTTTGGAATTAAAAAATGCAACATCATTATTAGATGGATTTACGATTACAGATTCTAAAACGAGTACGTTTAACGAAACTTGGAAGCCGGTTTGGGGCGAAGTAAAGGAAATTGTAAATCATTATAACGAGCTTGCTGTAACGCTAACACAAACCGCTACCAATCGTTTCATTATTGTTCGTTTACGTTTGTTTAATGATGGTTTAGGTTTTAGATATGAATTTCCGGAGCAAAAAAACTTGGATTATTTCGTAATTAAGGAAGAAAAGACACAGTTTGCTCTAGCAGGCGATCATAAAGCATTTTGGCTTCCAGGAGATTACGATACCCAAGAATATGAAACTGTAACTTCAAATTTATCAGAAGTTCGTGGAAAAATGAAAGCTGCAGTAACTCCAAATGCATCGCAAACAACTTTTTCTCCAACAGGTTTGCAAACCCCTTTAATGATGAAAAGCAAAGATGGTTTGTATATCAATATTCATGAAGCCGCTCTAATTAACTATTCTTGTATGTCGTTAAACCTTGACGATAAAAACATGATTTTAGAATCGTGGTTAACGCCAGATGCAATAGGAGATAAGGGTTATATGCAAGCGCCATGCTTATCGCCATGGAGAACCATAATTGTAAGTGATAAAGCGGGTGATATTTTAACTTCGAAATTAACTTACAACTTAAACGAGCCTACAAAATTTAAGGATGTTTCTTGGATAAAACCGACAAAATATGTTGGTGTTTGGTGGGAAATGATTACTGGAAAAAGTACTTGGGCATATAACGATTTAACCAGTGTACAATTGGGTGTAACCGATTATTCGAAAACAAAACCGAATGGAAAACATGGTGCAAATACTGCTCACGTAAAAGAATATATTGATTTCGCCGCTAAAAATGGTTTAGATGCCGTTTTAGTTGAGGGATGGAATGAAGGTTGGGAAGATTGGTTTGGTAAAACAAAGGATTACGTTTTCGATTTTGTAACGCCTTATCCAGATTTTGATGTGAAAGAATTGCATCGTTATGCAGCAAGTAAAGGCATTAAAATGATTATGCATCACGAAACTTCTTCATCGGTTCGCAATTACGAAAGACATATTGATACGGCTTATAAATTTATGAAAGCCAATAGTTACGATGCGGTTAAAAGCGGTTATGTAGGGAATATCATTCCTCGAGGCGAACATCATTATAGTCAGGATATGGTTAATCACTATTTATTCGCCATTACTAAAGCTGCAGAATATAAAATTATGGTGAATGCGCATGAAGCCATCAGACCAACAGGCTTGGCTCGTACGTATCCTAATTTAATTGGAAATGAATCTGCAAGAGGTACAGAATATGAGGCATTCGGTGGAAGCAATGCAGATCATACCACAATCTTACCTTTTACTCGGTTAATCGGCGGACCAATGGACTATACTCCAGGCATTTTCGAAACCAAAGTGAGCGCCTATAATCCAGAGAATAAATCTTTTGTTCATACTACATTGGCACGTCAGTTGGCATTATATGTAACGATGTACAGTCCATTGCAAATGGCAGCAGATTTACCAGAAACGTATAATAAATACATGGATGCTTTCCAGTTTATTAAAGATGTAGCCGTTGATTGGGACGATACGAAGGTTTTGGAGGCAGAACCCGGCGATTACATTACTTATGCCCGTAAAGCAAAGGGAAAGGATAACTGGTTTGTTGGCCGCACAAATGACGAAGTTGGACGTACATCTAAAATTGATTTCAGCTTTTTAGATGCTGGTAAAAAATATATAGCAACAATTTATGCTGATGCTAAAGATGCTCATTACGAAACTAACCCAAAAGCCTATACCATTCGCAAAATTGAAGTGACCAATAAAAGTAAGTTAACTCAATACTGTGCACCTGGAGGTGGTTATGCAATAAGTATAATGGCGAAATAAACGAATGTGTTTTAATCTTAAAATTATATAGTCGCAGCTTTTTGTTGCGACTATATTGCTCTATAAAAGAGGCCCGTCATTGCGAGGCACGAAGCAATCGTACAACTATAGGTTATAGCTTTTGCATTAGGATTGCTTCGTGCCTCGCAATGACGAACTTTTTAAAAATGATTTCCGCAGAAACTATAATTTTTGCATATTGCTATCAATAAAATCTGCGTAAATCCTCTTTATCTGCAGAAGAAGAAATATACCAGCAATCATGGCAAGAACTAAAAACCACATCGAACTTCAATTTTTAAGCGAGCCCGCTGATGTTAATTATGGCGGTAAAGTTCATGGAGGAATGATGATGAAATGGATTGACCAAGCGGCATTTGCTTGTGCGCTACAATGGAGTCAGTCTTACTGTGTTACCGTTTATGTTGGTGGAATTCGATTTTTTCATCCTGTTCATATTGGGCATTTGGTAAAAATGGAAGCCCGAATTATTTATACAGGAAAAACCAGTATGCATATTGCTGTTGATGCTTTTTCTAAACCAGTAGGACAGGCAGATTTTGTGAAAAATACCCATTGCATTATTGTTTTTGTCGCGGTGGATGATGATGGACAGCCGAAACCAATTCCAGCTTTTAAGCCTAAAAATGAAAAAGAAATTGCCATGCATGGTTATGCCATCAAGTTAATGGAATTACGTAAAAGCATAGATAAGGAAATGGAACCTTATATTGTTTAAAAGTGAAGATTTGCAAAACCTTTTTTTCCCCAAGTTCAACATGCCCTTCGGAACATATCGAACAATAAAGTGCTTTACTATATGTCATCTTTCACGCGTAGGCGGGAAGCTTACTACTCTTTAAATCTCCCGCAAATTAAGGTGATTCTCGCAGATTTATATTTGTCTTTTTGTAGCATCTCGTTAAAACTAGGTTATTAATCTATCTGAAAATATTATGCTACAGGTAAGGTAAAGCAAAATTTACTTCCTTCTCCAATGGCGCTAACCACCCAAATTTTTCCCTGTTCCGCTTCGATAAAATCTTTTGATATGGCTAAACCCAAGCCTGATCCAGATTTATTTTGCCCATCGGTAGGTACTTGAAAATACCGATCGAACAAACGTTTTTGATATTTTTCATCAATTCCCTTTCCATAATCTTGAACTGAAAACTGGATGAATTTGTCTTTTTGGAAAACATCAATAATAACCTTTGATTTTTCTGAACTGTAGCGCAAAGCATTTGACAAAAAGTTAACCAAAACCCAAGCCGTTTTTTGAATATCTGCATTTACATCAGGTAAGTGTTCATCACAATTAAGCTCCAAATTTATTGATTTCTGTTCTGCCTGGAATTTAACCGCATCCACCGCATATTGAACAATTTCCAATGGTTTTGTTATGGCAAATGTCAGTTTCAAGTTACCTGTTTCGGCTTGCGAAAGGTCTAAAAGTTCGCTGGTTATTTTTAAAAGCCGGTCGCTATCTTCCTTAATGTGGTTTACCAACTGACTTTGTTCCTCATTCATTGCACCAACTCGTTCGTCGTTTAAAAGCTTCAAACTCATTTTTATCGATGAAAGAGGTGTCTTTAATTCGTGAGAAACCGTGGCAATGAAATTTGTTTTGGCTTCATCTAATTCTTTAAACTGAGTGATGTTTTTCAATACATAAACACTTCCTGCAGATTTTGAAGATTCAATTAATGTCTTTTCTTCTTGTTCTTCATAATTTGGAATAACGATTTCTCTACTTTCTAAGAGGAAGTAAGACTCTTTATCATCAGCGTAAATTTTAAGAGTTTTATCATCCGTTTCGGGTTTGATGATTCGTTTTAATAACTCATTCTTTTTAATCAGCTCGCTTACATTCTGACCGATAATTTTATCTTCATCCAAGCTAATCAGCTTTGCTGCCAAATGATTTAAAAAGAGTACTTCCCCCTGCTCATTTAAACCGATAATGGCATCCTGCATTTGGGCAATTATGGCTTCAATTCTCGATTTTTCTGATTTAATTTTGGAGAGATTACTGTTTTCCCATTCATTTAGCTTAACAACCATTCCGTTAAATGCATCAGCGAGTTCGGTAAATTCATCATCGTTTTCAAAACGCAATCTTTGCTTGTAGTTTTTACGACTAATCTGCCTAATTGCCGAACTAAACTCTGCCAATGGGTTAGCAACAAAGCCCGGGAAGTTTACGATAAAAGTAAAGAGGATTAAAAAACTCAGCGTTGCAGCAATCATAATGTATAAATTCGCTCTACCAGATGCTTCGTTTGCCAGTTCATTTTTATGATAAATGGCCGTCATGTTAAGGTTTTCGATGTTTTGCAACTCTGCTCTTAACGCTTTCACGGTATTTTCATTTTCTTGAGCAGATTTAGAACTTAGAAATGCTTTATAAAGCTCGCTTAATTTTAAAAAAGCTACTTTCTCGCCAGGTTCGGTAATGTTGTTCCCTTCGTTTTTAAGATTAATTTCAAAAGCATTTTTACTTAGAACAGAAAGCGGAAATCTGTTTTCATCAAGTACGTTGCGCATAGATGAAACGTATTTTAGTGATTTGTAGTTGTCTTTTAAAATCACTTTAGATTTATCAGAAAGCTCATTTAGATAAAATAAGGCGATCAATCCGAAGGATAAAACGATTATAAAGAGAAACCCGAATCCGAGGCGGAGTTTGGTTTTAATTTTCATGGTGTTGTTGTTTTGTTTTTACCACAGAGGGCACTGAGTTTTTCACAGAGAAAAAGAGATTAAAAAACACAACTCTGTGTTTTCCCGTGAATATTTCTTTGTGTACTCAGTGGTTAATAATTTTAAGAAAGTATAACTAAATCAATTTCCTTTTCTGCTAAATTACGCAAGAGTTGGTTAAAAATTGCCGTTCGCATAATTACCTGAAAAATATTTAAATGGGGTTTGCCAATGCAGATGGTGGTAATTTCCTTTTCTGTTGCCATATTGATTATACTTTGGGTAATTTGATTGCTTTTTACTTTAATTACTTCAGCGCCCAACTCGGTAGCCAGTTTAAAATGATTAATTAAATGGCGCTGCTTATCCAGTTTAATCCGCTCCAAACTCTCGCTATCACTTTGTATATAAAGTACAATCCACGGAGAATGATAGTAAGAAGCCAATCGAGCAGTTTTTCTAATTACCACACCCGCAGTTTCGGCATTAGAAGAAATGCAAGCTAAAAATCTTTCAGGCCTTAGCTTAATCGATTTTGGAATTTCCGTTTGGATTTTCCGTTCTACCTGATGAACCACTTCTTTTAAAGCAAGTTCCCTCAACTGCAATATTTTATCCGATTGGAAAAAGTTTTCTAAGGCTCTTGCAATTTTAGACTGATCATAAATTTTCCCTTCTTTTAGCCGAGTTACGAGTTCATCGGCAGTTAAATCTATATTCACAATTTCATCGGCAATTTCTAAAATTTTATCAGGAATTCGCTCGGTAACGCTGATGCCCGTAATGTGCTCTATTTCTTCGTTTATGCTTTCTAAATGCTGAATATTTACTGCTGATATTACGCTTATGCCAGCTTCTAGAATATCGAAAACATCTTGCCAGCGTTTGCCGTTTTTGCTTCCTTCTGCATTGGTGTGGGCAAGTTCATCAACGATTACAATTTCTGGGTGGCGGTTGAGAATGCCTTGTAAATCCATTTCCTCTATCTCTTTACCACGATAGAAAATATTTTTTCTGGGGATAGTTGGTAATCCACCTACCAATGCTTCTGTTTCGGCTCTTTTGTGAGTTTCTACATAGCCAATGCAAACATCAATTCCATTACGCAATAAAGCATGCGATTCTTGCAACATGCGATAGGTTTTACCCACACCGGCACTCATCCCAATATAAATTTTGAGTTTTCCTCTTCTGGATTTTTGAACCAAATCAAGGAAATGTTTTACCGAATCGTCTTTTTCTTGCATTGATGTAAAATGTAATGATGCGTAATAGGTAAGACGGAAGATGTAATATGGATTATGGAAGCTCCCTCCTCATCCATCTTACATCATCCATTTTTTAGAATGCTACCGCTATACTTGCTGTTAAAGTTGTATTTGCATTAACGAAATTCCCTTCGCGATTAAAAATTTTATCTTTACTATCATAAGTTTTTCCTTCTAAACGGATCACTGCATTTGCAATTGGAGCATAATCTATATTTAATGAATAACCTTTAGTTTTAAATCCATTTGGTGTTCCTGTAGAAATAAAAATTCCATTCTTGTCTTCATAATATTCGAATCTTCCAGCTAAAGCCCATTTATCAGCGAATTTATATTGAGCAATTGCAACTGGAGAAATTACTTCATTTTTACTGCTATTGCCCTTTTGTTTTTGTTGTGTGCCATAATCAAAACCTAAAGTCAAGCCAAATTTATCTGTAACTTGATAAATGCCATACACATTATGATAAAAGCGATTAACCCGAACAGAGTCTGCGCCTTCGGTACCCAAATAGTTACTGTAATTCAACGTAAATTTAGCGTTTGGTTTCCATGTAAGTTGCAAGCCACCAGCAGGTTTGTCATTTCCATTTTGGCGTGTAATTCTTTGCCAACCATTTAAGTAGAGTAGGGTCGCGGTAAATTTTCCGTCTTGGGTGCCATAAGAAAGTTTAGCGCCAGATTCGTAATAAGGTGTATTTTCTGATGATATATTTCGAGTTAAGACCCAGCAATCTTTCGATACAGCGCCCTCGAAACCGATGTGTGAAGAAAATATTCCGGCATCGATCCATAAGTTTTCTGATTTTGATAATTTAACACCTGCATTGGCTTCAAAAATATTTTTTAAAACACCAGGTTCTGCAGACAGATTTGCGTTTGCATAAGTTCCGGCCATTACGGCTAAGTTTGCTCTAATTGCACCGCTATCGTAGGCGGCTTTAATAAAACCTAAGTTTAAGTTAACTTCATTGGCACGGTTGTGTGAATAAATAAAACTCGGGCGATTATGGTCTTCAGGCTTATTAAAATCGTATCCATAGTAGGTTTCCAAGTAGCCCGAAAATTTAACTTTGGGTTGATCTTGTGCGTAAGCAGTTATTGTTGCTGTTAATGTTGTGATAAGGGTGATTAGTTTTTTCATGATGTGATAAAGTGATTGCACTGATTTTATAAATTTTTGTTTAAAGAGGTCGTCATTTCGGCCGTAGTGGAGAAATCTTTGGACAATTTTTGAAAGGTTCAAAGATTTCTCCGTTTCGCTGCGCTCTAGTCGAAATGACGGAATTGGCGGAGAATTAATTTCATAGAGGCGATCGTCATTGCGAGGCACGAAGCAATCCTACAACGAAAGCATTAGTGGCGAACGGATTAAGATTGCTTTGTGTCTCGACCACATTTAGACTTACAAATTATCCAATGCTAAATTCAGTTTCAAAACATTTACTGATGATGGGCCAAACAAACCCAAAAATGGTTTTAAGGTATTCATGGCAACTAGCTCTTTAACTTTTTTCTCATCTAATTTTCTGGCTTTAGCAACTCTTTCAATTTGAATTGTTGCACCTTGTTCTGAGATATTTGGATCTAAACCACTTCCAGAAGCAGTAACCATATCTGCAGGGATTTCTGATTTTTTTAATCCGGGATTGTATTTTAAAAGGGTATCTATTCTATTGGAAACTTCTTTTAAATAATCTGGATTTGATGGCCCTTTGTTAGAACCTGCAGAACCTGCTGCATTATACGCCACAGCAGATGGTCTGCCCCAAAAATATTCGGGTTTGGTAAAAGATTGTCCAAGTAACGCATAACCAACAACTTTTCCGTTTTTAGTGATTTTTTCGCCACCACCGTTTCCTTTAGAAAGTTTACCAGCTAAAGCGATGCCTAGTGGATAAAGGATGCATAATAATACGATTAAAACTAAGGTTAAGCGTATAGATTGTATGATGTAATTTTTCATGATGATATTTGTGTGATTACACAGATTTTAAATGATTATAAAGATTCAGGCTTGTCATTCTGAGCTTGTCGAAGAACTTTTATAAGCGTTTCGACAGGCTCAGCGTGACAGCTCGGTTAAACAAATAGTCCTACTAGCAGATCAATTAATTTGATTCCTATAAATGGCGCTACAACTCCACCAATCCCGTAAATAAACAAGTTTCTACGAAGCAAAGCGGTTGCTCCAATTGGTTTATAAGCAACACCTTTTAATGCTAGTGGAATTAAAATCGGAATAATGATTGCATTAAAAATAACCGCCGACATAATTGCGCTTTCTGGAGAATGCAAGCCCATAATATTTAAGCTTTGCAATGCAGGAATCGATGCGATAAATAGCGCAGGAACAATGGCAAAGTACTTCGCCACATCATTCGCGATAGAGAAAGTTGTAAGTGTACCACGTGTAATTAACAACTGTTTCCCGATTTCTACAATCTCGATTAATTTTGTTGGATCGTTATCTAAATCTACCATGTTACCCGCTTCTTTCGCGGCTTGGGTTCCACTGTTCATGGCTACACCAACATCTGCTTGTGCAAGGGCAGGGGCATCATTTGTTCCATCACCCATCATGGCAACCAGTTTACCTAAAGCCTGCTCATCTTTAATGTAATTCATTTTATCCTCAGGTTTTGCTTCTGCGATAAAATCATCTACACCTGCTTTTTCTGCAATGTATTTAGCTGTCAAAGGATTATCACCAGTAACCATTACTGTTTTAACGCCCATTTTGCGCAAACGCTCAAAACGTTCGCTGATGCCTGGTTTAATAATATCCTGAAGTTCAATTACGCCCAAAGCTTTTTCATTTTCAGAAACCACTAATGGCGTTCCACCGTTTGAGGCAATGCTTTTTACGTGATCTTCAATATCTGAAGGAAATATATTACCTGCTTTTTCAACTATATTTCTGATCGAATCGAAAGCGCCTTTTCTAATGCGTCTGCCATCAACAGTATCTAATCCGCTGGAGCGGGTTTCTGCAGTAAATTTGATGAAAGTAGAATCTTTCGGTGTGGTTAACGGTTTAAAGCCTTGTTCATTTGCCAGTTCGATAATCGATTTTCCCTCTGGAGTTTCATCTGCTAGCGAGCTTAAAACACAGGCATCCGTAAAATCTTTAATTACAACGCCAGCAGTTGGGTAAAAATTGGTTGCTTTTCGGTTTCCTATGGTAATTGTACCGGTTTTATCTAGAAGCAGAACATCAATATCGCCTGCAGTTTCTACAGCTTTCCCCGATTTGGTAATTACATTTGCACGTAAGGCTCTGTCCATTCCCGCAATACCGATGGCAGATAATAATCCGCCGATGGTTGTTGGGATTAAGCAAACAAAAAGTGAGATTAGTGCTGCGATTGTAATTGGTGTATTCGCATAATCTGCAAATGGTTTTAAGGTTACACAAACGATTATGAAAACCAAGGTAAAACTAGCCAGTAAAATGGTTAGCGCAATTTCGTTTGGTGTTTTCTGACGAGATGCGCCTTCAACCAAAGCAATCATTTTATCTAAAAAGCTTTCGCCAGGAGCGGTGCTTACCTGTACTTTTATTTCATCAGATAATACTTTTGTTCCGCCGGTAACTGAAGATTTATCACCTCCAGATTCACGAATTACAGGAGCAGATTCTCCCGTAATTGCAGATTCATCAATGGTTGCAATCCCTTCAATAATTTCTCCATCGGTTGGAATCGTATCGCCGGTTTCGCAAACAAAAACATCACCTTTTTTAAGTTGATTAGAAGAACGGATTTCTATTGTTCCATTGTCTAAAAGTACTTTGGCTGGTGTTTCTTCTCTGGTTTTACGTAAACTATCTGCTTGTGCTTTACCTCTTGCTTCGGCAATTGCTTCGGCAAAATTGGCAAATAAAACAGTGAGAAACAGCACTAAAAAGATGAAGAAATTGTATATCGGCGATCCTTGTCCGCTATGGCTGAAAGAATAAACCGTAACATAAGCCATTACCAATGTGCCAATTTCTACGGTAAACATAACTGGGTTGCGAACCATAACCCGAGGATCGAGTTTGATAAATGATTGTTTTAATGCAGTTTGCACTAAAGCAGGTTCGAATAATTTATTTGATTTCATTTTTCTTGATTTAGTTGTCATCCTAAGCTTGTCGAAGGATTTACAAAGCATTTCGACAAGCTCAATGTGACAGTTCTATTTTAACATCGTAAAGTATTCTGCTAATGGACCTAACGCCAAGGCAGGGAAATATGAAAGTGCATTTAACACTAAGATTACTGCGAAAGTCATCAGGGCGAAGGTTTTGGTATCAGTTTTTAAAGTACCTGCCGATTCTGGAATGAATTTTTTAGCACCTAATAAACCTGCAATTGCAACCGGACCGATAATGGGTAAAAAGCGACCTAAGAAAATGATTATCCCGGTTAAAACGTTCCAGAAAACATTGTTATCGCCTAAGCCTTCAAAACCAGAACCATTGTTTGCATTTGATGAAGTAACCTCATAAAGCATTTCGGAAAACCCATGGAAACCTGGATTATTTAACCAGTTTTTAGGCTGAACTGCCCAAGCTGCGCCACCATGATTGGTGAAAACATAACTTGAAATTGCTGTTCCTGCCAAGATTAAAAACGGACTTAAAAGCGTGATAATCGCTGCAATTTTAATTTCTCTTGCCTCTACCTTGTGTCCTAAAAATTCTGGCGTTCTACCAACCATTAATCCAGAGATGAAAACGGCAATAATTAAGTAGATGAAATAGTTAAGCAATCCCACACCACAGCCACCATAAAACGCATTAATCATCATGGCTAATAATTGCCATAAACCGGTTAAAGGCATTGTACTATCGTGCATTCCATTTACCGAGCCTGTAGAAATTACGGTTGTTAATGTACTCCAATAAGCTGTTGCAGCAGGGCCGAATCGAACTTCTTTTCCTTCCATTGCACCAGTTGTTTGGGCAATTCCCATTTTAGCTAAAGCAGGATTTCCACCCAATTCGGAACTGAGCGTAGGAATCATCAACATAAACAAACCGATAGTCATTACACCAAAAATGGTCCAAGCTAATTTTTTTCTACGGATGAAATATCCAAAAGCGATAATCATGGCTATGGGAATAATTACTTGCGCAATCATTTCGACCATATTGGTAAAGTAACTTGGGTTTTCGAATGGATGGGCAGAATTTGCACCAAAATACCCACCACCATTCGTTCCCAAGTGTTTTATGGCAATCATCTGTGCCGCCGGACCGCGAGAAACATGAACTGTATCGCCTTGAACGGAGATAAACTGATCTTTTCCTTCGTAACTTGCTGGCGTGCCGTTAAAAGTTAAAACTAAGGCAATTACTATTGATAAGGGCAATAATAATCGGGTAATTGCTCTTACAAAAAACTCCCAAAAATTTCCAAGTTGTGTAGTTGTTTTATCTCTAAAAGCTTTAAACAACACAACGGCCGCTGCAATACCAGTGGCTGCGCTTACAAATTGAAGAAACATTAGCACGAATTGCTGTGTTAAATAACTCACACCACTTTCGCCAGAATAATGTTGAAGATTACAGTTGGCTACAAAGCTAATTATGGTGTTAAAGGCTAAATCAGGCGTCATGCCTGGGTTTCCATCCGGATTAAATGGAAGTTTATCCTGAAAAATCAACACAAAAAAGCCGTAAACCAACCATAAAATATTAATAGTAAGTAACGCTTTTAGCTGCTGTTTCCAGTTCATTTGCTCTTTTATGTTAATGCCAGAAAGTTTATAAATTCCGGTTTCGAGCGGTTTTAAAAAGTCTGTCCAAACTTTTTCTCCTGCAAATACCTTTGCTAAATATTTACCCAAGGGGATAGCAATAATTAAGGTGAGCAGGAATGTGGCGATGATGCCGATTAATTCAGTGTTCATTTTTTTGTTTTTTGAATTTCCCTGTAGAAATTAGGGGTTAAAATTTTTCGGGTTTAATCAACACGTAAATCATATAGATAAATACGGCGATAGAAATGATGAATAGTGCTACCATGTTTTTAAATTTTTTCGAACCAATCGATTGATTTGTAAGTTGCCCAGCAGAGCAGGAGAATAATTAGAGATAGGATAATTGTCATAATTGTAATGATTTATGAAATGCCTATTGCCAACTGTTGTACCATTATAATTGTTTTATTTTTAATGAACTGATTTTCAGTTGTTTGATTCTAAATATTTCAATTTTAAAATTTTTAAACATAAAAAAACCCTTCCGTTTTGGAAGGGTTTTTATCGATTTGGGTGGACTAATTAATTATTGGAAATTCTTCTACTAGAAAATAAGTAGTATTATTAGCTCAATAACTATTCAATATCGGCTCAAAAAACTTTCAATTTGAGCTGATTTATTAATTAAAGTGAGCTGATTTAAGTTTTTGTGAATTTATTGGCTCAAAATAAGCTATATTTAATTTACAATTGAGCTGATAATGAAAACCGAAAATAAAAACGAAATAATTTCAATTTTAGAAAGTCGAGGTACACTTTCATCAAATGAGATATTTCAGGCTTTAACGGATTCTCAAAGCCTTGCTACAGTTAAAAGAATATTGTCCAATCTTGAAGCTGATGGGATTATACTATCTAAAGGTAAAGCTAGAGCCACTAAATATGAATTGAGTCCTTCTTTTCAATTATTGAAAGAGATAGATTTGCGAGAATATTTTAAAAAGGAACAGGATGAAAGGGAAATCAAAAATAATTTCAATTTCAATCTGATCACAGAAGTGCTGAGTGAATCCCAGCTTTTTACGGTAAAAGAACAAGAATCTTTAGAAGAATTACATGATTTTTTCAAGGAGAAAATATCCAAGCTTTCTAAAACAGAATATAATAAAGAGATGGAAAGGCTAGCGATAGATTTAAGCTGGAAATCTTCGCAAATTGAAGGAAATACATACTCTCTTCTGGAAACTGAATTATTGTTAAAAGAAAAAGAAACGGCTCCAGGTAAACCTAAACAAGATGCAATTATGCTTTTAAATCATAAAGAGGCATTAAATTTTATCATTGAGCATTCAGATTATATTGTTCCGATTACGATAAGAGGAATTGAAGACATTCACAGTTTGCTTATTAAGGATTTAGATGTTGATAGGAATATACGTAGAGGAAGAGTTGGTATTACGGGCACTAATTATACTCCGCTTGATAATGAATATCAAATTAGAGAAGCACTACGTGAGATGTGTTCCGTTATAAATGCGAAAAAAAATGTTTTAGAAAAAGCGCTTTTAACGTTGGTCCTACTTTCCTATATTCAGGCATTTGCTGATGGAAATAAAAGAACTGCAAGGATTGTAAGTAATGGTGTGCTATTCGCTTCTGGATATTGCCCCATTTCATTTCGAACCATCGATTCGATTACATATAAAGAGGCAATGTTGGTTTTTTATGAGCTAAATAACATCAGTGTGTTTAAAAGAATTTTCATTGAACAATATACTTTCGCAGTAAAAAATTATTTTTAATTTCTCAACATATACCTACTTAAACTTCCTTAATCCCGTATTCCTCAATTTTTCTATAAAGCGTGGTTAAACCAATGCCCAATAATCTTGAGGTTTCGGTTTTGTTGCCCTTGGTATGAATCAACACTTTTTGAATGTGCTGTTTTTCTATTTGCTGTAAATTATAATCGTTCGCTAGTGGGGTAAATTCAAAAAACTCTGGTGGCAAAGCCGAAGTATTCAAGGTTTCACCATCAGAAAGAATAACCAAACGTTCTATTACATTTTTCAACTCGCGGATATTTCCTTTCCAACTGTGTTCTGTAAAAATGGATAAAATTTTATCATCCAAATTCAATTCTTTTCGGTTTACCTTATCCGAAAATTCAGTTAAATAATGTTTGGCCAACGCAGGAATATCACTTTTTCTCTCTCTCAACGGAGGAAGAATAATCGTAAACACTGATAAACGATAATATAAATCGGAACGGAATTTACCTGAAGCCGCATCTGCCTTTAAATCTTTATTGGTGGCTGCAAGAATGCGAACATTTACTTGTTGAGTTAAGGTATCGCCAACTTTAATAAAGCTTTGATTTTCTAAAACCCGCAATAGCTTAGCTTGCAGATCGAGGTTCATTTCTCCAATTTCATCCAAAAACAAAGTTCCGCCATTGGCTTCTTCCAATAGTCCTTTTTTATCTTTATTTGCGCCAGTAAAGGCACCTGCTTTATAGCCAAATAATTCGCTTTCCAGTAATTCAGGACTAAATC
Organism: Pedobacter fastidiosus; assembly: GCF_014306625.1. Classification (GTDB taxonomy): domain Bacteria; phylum Bacteroidota; class Bacteroidia; order Sphingobacteriales; family Sphingobacteriaceae; genus Pedobacter; species Pedobacter fastidiosus. The sequence goes on along the minus strand of NZ_JACRYL010000003.1, from coordinate 247,481 downwards.
CGCTACAATTTAAGGCAACAAATGGTTTTAATGCCCTCGGACTTTCGTAATGGATGGATTGGGCAAAAACTTCTTTTCCTGTACCTGTTTCGCCCAAAAGTAAAACTGTTGTATCGGTTTGGCTTACTTTTTTTGCTAAATCTATTGCTTCTTTTAAAGCTTTGGATTGACCAATGATGGTACTGAAACTATGTTTTTTGGTGATTTTATTTTCGAGATCAAAAACCCGCTTTTGGAGATTTGATTTGTCCATTGCCTTGTAAAGCAGAGGAATTATTTTATCGTTGTCATCGCCTTTTACAAGGTAATCGAAAGCCCCGTTTTTAATAGCCAAAACGCCATCAGCAATTGTCCCGTATGCGGTTAAATTAATAATTTCTACAAAAGGCTTAATGGCTTTAATGTCCTTAACAAGTGCAACGCCATTAACATCCGGTAATTTTACATCGCTAATCACCAAGCTTACGTCGTTAGTTTTTAGTAGTTTAATGCCTTCTTTGCCTGTATTGGCTTGTAAAGTTTTAAAACCTTCGAGTTCTATAATTCTTGAAAGTAAACTGCAAATTTTCTTTTCATCATCAATGATGAGGACAATCCCGTTCATAGGTTTAATTTATGTGGCAATATTAAGAATAAAAAAATGATTCTATTTTTAGTAAATTCAAATTGAATTTAATGTTTCAAAATAAAAAGGTAAATTTGAGTATGAGAACCTTAACAATCAATATTGATGATTCAAAATCAGAGAAAGCTATAATTGATTTTTTAGACAATATGGGATTGGATTACTCTGTTGATTTAACAGAAAAAACTTACTCTTGGTGGGCAGATCAAGAAGTAATCAATAAATTAAATAATCGTTCTGAGAATTTAAAAAGTGGAGTTGATAATGGACTTTCTTTTACAGATATTAAGAATAAACTCTTGAATAAGTAATCTCTTTAAATTGAATTACATTATTATATTCTCGTCTTCGGTAGAAGCAGAAATACAACAATCTTACGATTGGTACGAAGAGCAAAAATCAAATTTGGGAGAGCGATTCCTAAATATAATCGAAAGTTCTATACAAGCAATTTCAAAATATCCAGAAGCCTTTCCTCTTAAACTTGGCACTTTTAGAGAATACGTAGTTCCAAAATTTCCATATGTCATAGTTTACGAATTGATACCCGAAAAGGGATTAATTTACATTCTCCATGTTTTTAATACTTATTTAAACCCCAATCGAAAGAGAGAAGTTTAAAATTTTACTTAATACTATAGTCCCACCTAAACAAACCAAACAATAAATCTTTAAAAATTTATAAAAATTTCCATCAAATTATCCTGTACCTTTTTCGTTTCCAAAGCATCAAAATAAAAGCAAATTGATCATATTTGGATACGCAAAGCAAAATTTATGTTTAAGAGACTAACCACAATACTTTTCTTAGGATTTTCCGTGATTTTTTGTTCCGCCCAACAGGTAAGGCCGGCAAAATCATCAGAAATTTTTAGGGAACTAAAAACACTGCAACACCTCCCTAAAGTTTTATATCTCGCTGCACATCCCGATGATGAAAATACAGGTTTATTATCATGGTTAGTTAACGAAGAAAATGTAGAAACTGCTTATTTATCTTTAACCAGAGGTGATGGTGGGCAGAATCTTTTGGGTACAGAACAAGGTGCCGCTTTAGGTTTAATTAGAACACATGAACTTTTGGAAGCCAGAAAATTAGATGGTGCACAACAGTTTTTTACGCGAGCAATTGACTTTGGCTTTTCGAAAAATACAGACGATACTTTTAAACAATGGGATGCCGATAGTATAACTGCTGATGTGGTTTGGGCAATTCGAAAATTTAGACCTGATGTAATTATCTGTCGTTTTCCGCCAACAGCGGCTGCAGGGCATGGGCAACATGCAGCATCCGCTGTAGTTGCCGAAAAAGCTTTTAAAGCTGCGGGTGATAAAAATATGTTTCCCAATCAACTAAAATATGTAAGCATTTGGCAACCAAAAAGATTGTTGTGGAATACCTTCAGATTTGGATCTGTAAATACGACTGCCGAAAATCAGCTAAAAGTTACTGTTGGCCAGTACGATGCACAACTTGGAATGGGCTATGGTGAGCTTGCGGGTTTAAGCAGAAGTTTGCATAAAAGTCAAGGTGCGGGTACACAATCTGTGGCCGGGATAAGAAGTGAATACTTTACTCATGTTGCTGGCGAACCTGCTAAAACTTCACTGTTTTATGGTTTAGCTAAAAACTGGACGAGTAAAGGTGTTCCAGAAATTGATTTGGCTTTAAGTAAAATCGTTTCAGCTTTTGACTTTAACAAACCCGATTTAAGCCTGCCTGCTTTACTTGCGGTAAGAAAAAAGATTGCCCTTTTGAAGGATGCAAATTTGAAAAAAGACAAGCTCAAATCTATAGACAATATTATTTTAAGTTGTGCAGGTTTTATGGGTGAGGTGGTTACCAATCAGGCTGAAGCTGTTGCTGGAGACAATTATAATTTTAGGTTAAACCTGATTTCTAGAGCAACGGATGATGTTGTTGTTGAAAAGATAAATTGGTTGAACACATCTGAATCTATTAACAGAAAATTATCGAACGATTCTTTGATTACCATTGAACATAAAATCCAAATCCCCAATAATGCAAGTTTAACCGAGCCTTATTGGATGGAAAAACCCGCTAAAAATCCAGCAACTTTTAGTGTAACCAACGATACCCTTATCGGATTGCCCGAAGCAGAATCGCCATTAATGGTAAAGATTTTGCTTAAAATTGGAGCAGAGAGATTGGAAGTTAATCTGCCTTTATCCTACAAAAAATTAGACCCAGTAAAAGGTGATGTTGTTGAGCCTCTAAGAATTGTTCCTGCGGTGGAAATTAAATTTGCTGAATCCGTTTATTTCGCGAATGATAAAGAAGATTTAACTGTTAAACTTCGAGTCCGAGCAAATAAAGATGTAACCAACGGAAAGATAATTTTGAAATTTGGTAATGAGTTGACTCAATCCATGTCTGTAGATCATATCAATTTAAAAGCGAACGAGATCACCAATATTAGTGTACCAATAAGCAAGGATCTTTTATTAAAAATCAAGTTAAATCGATCTGTTGTACAAGCTTCTTTAGCAACTGAAACTGGTGTATATAGTAAAAGTCAACAGGTTATCCAGTATGCTCACCTACCTGTATTGCAATATTTTGTGCCTGCTACGGCTTGGTTGCTCAAAGGAGATCTTAAAGTAACAGCTAAGAAAATTGGCTATATTCCGGGGGCTGGAGATCTTATTCCAGAGTTTTTAAGGCAAGCGGGTTTACAGGTTGATGTATTAAGCGAAACAGAAATTTTAAATCCTGCAAAATTGGCTACTTATGATGCCGTAGTAACAGGCGTTCGGGTAATCAATACAGAAAAGAGAATAAAAAATTGGCAAGTTGCATTGCGTTCTTACGTAGAAAATGGGGGCACAATCGTAATGCAATATAATACCACACAGGATATGGCTTTGCAAGATTTTGGAGTTTATCCATTAAGTATTGGCGGTAAAAGAGTAACTGAAGAAAATGCCGAGGTTAAAATATTAAATCCAGATCAGCGCCTTTTAAATTATCCTAATAAAATTACGGCTGAAGATTTTAAAGGTTGGGTGCAGGAACGTGGTGCTTATTTTCCAGATAAATGGGATAAAAATTACCAGCCACTTTTCGAAATGCACGATACTGGAGAGGAACCCTTGCAAGGATCTACACTTTACACGAAATATGGGAAAGGTAATTTCATTTATACACCTTTAGCATTTTTCAGACAATTGCCTGCCGGAAATGTTGGTGCTGCCAGATTGTTTTTCAACTTTTTATCAGCCAGTAAATAATGAGAAAAGTTGTTAAAAACTGGAATACTTGGTACATTCTTCTGGGCTTGGCTTTGGTTGCTCAAATCTTTTTTTATTATTTATTTACTAAGCACTGGGCATGAGTAATATCGATTGGTTTGTACTCATTTTTACCCTTTTTGCTGTGGTTGCTTATGGCGTTTTTATCGGTCGTGGGCAAAAAAGTAACGAGTCATATTTAAAAGCCGATAACAAAATGCCATGGTACATAGTACTGTTAGGCATTATGGCCACTCAAGCCAGTGCAATTACATTTTTATCTGCTCCTGGACAGGCATATACTGATGGAATGCGTTTTGTTCAGTATTATTTCGGTTTGCCATTGGCAATGATTGTAATCTGCATTACGTTTATTCCAATTTTCCAGCGATTAAATGTTTATACCGCTTACGAATATTTAGAGCAACGTTTTGATAAAAAAACAAGAGTTTTAACCTCGTTGCTTTTTTTATTTTCCAGAGGATTATCAACCGGAATAAGCATTTATGCGCCAAGTATAATCCTATCGAGCGTACTCAATTGGAATATCTATTTAACTAATATTTTAACAGGCGGAATCCTTTTAATTTACACTTATGTTGGTGGTGCAAAGGCAATTGCACACACTCAAAAACTTCAGTTTCTAATTATTTTAGGAACTATGGCTTTTGCAGGTTATCTCTTGGTGCAAAATATGCCCAATGGGATCGGTTTTAAAGATGCATTGTATCTCGCCGGAAAATCTGGCAAGTTAAATGTGATAACAACTGATTTCGATTGGAAGGATAAATACAACATTTGGAGTGGAATTATTGGAGGTTTTTTTCTAGCCTTATCCTACTTTGGTACCGATCAAAGTCAGGTTGGGCGATACATTACAGCCAAAGATAATACCAATGCCAAAATGGGTTTATTGCTAAATGGAATGGTTAAAATACCGATGCAGTTTGCGATTTTACTTATTGGTGCTTTACTTTTTGCTTTCTTCTCTTTAAAGCCAGCACCTATTTATTTCAATGAACGATCTTACGAACATTTAAAAGAAACTCAACCCAAGAGAGCTGCCATTTTTGAACAGGAGCATCAGGCGTTGCAACAAAAATTTAATGAGCAATCGAAACAAATTCTGGCAGAGAAAGATAATTCTTCAACGCAGTTAAACGCTTCGATTGATAATTTTAAAACTACACAAAAACAGGTTGCTTTATTGCACACCAAAGTGGAGGAGGCGATTAATAAATCGAATTACAACGCAGAAAAAACGGATACCAATTACATTTTTCTATATTTTGTTAAGAACACATTGCCTGTTGGAATGATCGGTTTGCTTTTTGCTGTAATCTTTTTGGCCAGTTGGGGATCTATTTCTGCTGCATTAAATTCTTTGGCTGCGTGTTCGTTAAAAGATGTTCATCTTATTTTTAGTAAGGAAAAACCAAATGATCAGCAGGAATTAAGATATAGCCGATTGCATACTTTGGCTTGGGGGATTTTCTCTATCGCGGTTGCCATGTTTGCCACTCAAATGGGGTCTTTAATTGAAGCTGTAAACGTATTGGGTTCATTATTTTATGGGCCAATTTTGGGAATTTTTTTGGTGGCTTTTTATTTTAAAAAGATAGATGGCTCTTTGGTATTTATTTCTGCAGTGCTATCAGAAATTGCAGTAATTACCGTTTATAAGTTCGATATAGTGTCATTTCTTTGGTTAAATGTAATTGGAGCCTTTGCAGTGATCTTATTTTCGGGTATGGGCTTATTGTTTTATCGTCCCAAAGCTTTAAATTCGTAAAATCAAAAACACAAAACAGATAAAAATATAAACTATGAAAACGATGATCAAATCTATCGCTCTGCTTTTTACAGCAATTACCATTTCGGTAAGCGCATTTGCGCAAGATGCTGCACAGCCAAAACCGAGCCCTGCAGCTGTAGCTACAGGAAAAGTAAAAGGCGCAACGATTACAATTAATTACAGCAGCCCAGCTGTTAAAGGACGTAAAATTTGGGGTGGGTTAGAAGCTTGGGATAAAGTTTGGCGTGCAGGTGCTAACGAAGCAACTACTTTCGAAACCGATAAAGACCTTAACGTAGAGGGAAAAACACTTCCGGCAGGTAAATATAGTTTCTTCCTAATCCCTAAAGAAAGTGGTACTTGGACTGCAGTTTTTAACAAAGAGCCAAAACAATGGGGTGCTTACAAATATGAAGAAGCGAAAGATCAATTAAGAGTTGATGTTAAAACCAAACCTTTAAAAGCAACACAAGAAAGATTAGTTTATAAAATAACTAAAAGTGGATTTTCTTTAGAATGGGATAAAATTTCTGTTCCAGTTTCTATTAAATAATTATAAATTTAATCATTTCAAAAGCCTTCCAGTTAATTTGAAAGGCTTTTTTTGTGCTTTTTATTGTGATTGCTAGTCTGGATTTGCAATCCCGTCTTTATTAAGCTAAGTATTTTTTTAATCCTTTAAACTCCAATGTGCTTTAATTTTCCGTGTGTAAAGAACATAAAACATAACAAATTCTTAATCTTAAAATATTTAATTTAGGCTGATTTATAAAACCACACAATCTCCCTAAATCTAATGAATCACAATACAATTAATAAAATAATACTCTTCTTACTTTTAATAACCAATCTTGGTGTTTACGGCCAAAAACAAGACAGCAATTTTTCTATTAAAAATACCAAGCCTGTAAGTTTGGTAAATGTTTTTTTGGGTTCATCTGCAGATCACGGACAAATGTCGCCAGCGGCATCTTATCCATTTAGCATGTTGAGCATTGGTCCGCAAACTTACCCTAAAACACACACGGGCTACGAATTTTTGGCTAAGAAGTTTTTAGGTTTTACGCACAATCGTTTCGAAGGCGTGGGTTGCCAAGGTTCTGGCGGAAATATTTTAATCAAACCATTTTTAGGCGATGATCCTGAAAAATCAATTCTAATTAAATCATCAGAAAATGCTGGTCCAGGTTTTTATGAAGTAGGTTTTGAAAATAAAATTAAAGCTAAATTTGCTGTTTTAGGAAATGCAGGTAAACATTTTTATCAATTTCCTAAGGGTAAAAAAGGATTCTATTTAGATTTAGGATATGCCTTTAATGGTGCGTTTGTATCCGAAGAACATCAAATTAATAAGAATGCTATTGGTGGTCGAGTTGATTCTAAAACAACCTGTGGAGCTGGTAAATATCGTATTTATTTCTACTTAGAAATTGAGGGAAATTCTGAGTGGAAACCATTGCAAGACCATAAGTTAATTGCGAGTTTGGCCGATGACGCCACCACTGCTGGAATTAATATTGCATTTTCTTCTGTAAGTGTTGAGGCTGCGAAGGCATCATTAAACAAATCGGCTTACGAAAATGTAAAGACTCAAAGTAGTATCGATTGGAATAATAATTTAAGCAAAATTGCTGTCGAAGGAAATTTAGAAGATGCAAAATTGTTCTACTCATTATTATATCGCACCATGCAATCGCCTTACGTAATTTCGGAGGCTAACGGAGACTATAGAAATACAAAAGGAGAGTTGCAACAAAGTAAGGACGTGCGTTACAATGGCTGGGCAATATGGGATAATTATCGTACTCAATTGCCATTGCTATCTATTGTTGCTCAAGATCGTTATGCTGGAATGGTTAATTCCATCGCTGATTTATACAATTCCGGTAAGAAGGATTATGCAACACAAACTGAACCATCAAATACGGTTCGTACAGAACACGCAATTGTGGTTTTGCTTGATGCTTACCGAAAAGGTTATCCAGTAGATTTTACAAAAATAACCGATTCTTTGGTTAAGGAAGTGAATGGATTGGATTATAAATCGCCTGATAAAGCCTTAGAATCTAGCTACGATAATTGGGCACTTTCTGAAATTTTCGGGATACTTAAAAACAAAGAAAAGGCAGATTTTTATAGAGATAAAGCTTTAGATTATAAAAAATACTGGAACAAGGATTTTAAAGATCTTACAAAGAGAGATGTCGATCAAATGCAGGCCAGAGGATTATATCAAGGTACGATTTGGCAATATAGATGGTTTGTTCCTTATGATTTTAAGGGATTAATTGAGCTGGATGGGGGAGAACAATCTTACTTGGCAAACCTTGATGAATTTTTTGAAAGGGATTTATACAACCACGCCAATGAACCCGATTTACAAGTTCCATTGATGTATAATGTAACTAAAGAAAGCTACAAATCTCAATATTGGGTGCATCAGATTGCTGCAGATACGGTGATTCAAAATTATTTTAATGATAACAGTCGTGGAATAGGAAGTTACATTGGTAAAATTTACAGAAACCAGCCACATGCCTATTTGCGCACCATGGATGATGATGCAGGCGCAATGAGCGCTTGGTATATTTTCGCTGCTAGTGGGTTTTCTCCAGCTTGCGTGGGCTGGCCGGTTTATTACTTAAATGTTCCATTATTTCCATCGATTACCTACCAATTACCAAAAGGAAAAACTTTTAAAGTTGAGGTTGAAAACTTTAATCTGAAAAATAAATACATTAAAAATGTGTTCCTAAATGGGAAGATATTTAAGAAAAATTACATCACACAAGAGGATATAAACAATGGAGGCATTTTAAAAATTGTTGCTTCTGCCATTCCTGTAAAAACTTCAGATACTGAAAATTGGATTTCAAGCATCACAAAATAATTATGAAAAAGATCACCCTACTGTTTGTTGCCTTTGTAGTTTTTGGTTTTACTGGTAATGCCCAAACGCCCCAGCAAAAACTCGTTTCGCTCTTTGATAAAAATAATAAAGAAATTTTGGTTGCTGCACATCGTGGGGATTGGCGAAATGAACCAGAAAATTCTTTAAGGGGATTACAGAACTGCATTCAAAAAGGAATTGATCTTGTTGAGCTCGATTTGAAGATGACGAAAGATAGCGTTTTAGTGGTGATGCACGATAATACGCTAGATAGAACAACAAATGCAAAGGGGAAGATTTCTGATTATACTTTTGATCAGATTAAAGTATTTAGGTTGAAGAATGGTTTAGGTAGGGTAACAACCAATGCAATCCCTACTTTTTTAGAAATGATGGAAGCCGCGAAAGGTAAGATATTAATTAATGTTGATAAGGGAAACACCTATTTGCCACAGGTTTTCGAAGTTTTAAAGCAAACGAATACAATGGATCAAGCGATTGTAAATGTTACGGATAATACGCAATACGATAAACTAAAAGCAGAAAACAACATTCCGGAAGGCGCATATTTGATGGTTGTTGTTGGGATGAAAAATGATGATGCCTTATCGGTTATAGCAAGTTATAAGGCTAATAAGAGAGCGATTATCCAGCCTATTTTTGATCAGGATAATTACCCAGCAATAAGCGAGTTGCCAAAAATTTCAAAAGATCAAGTGATTTGGCTTAACAGTTTATGGCCATCTTTAAATGGTGGACATGATGATGATACTGCAGTGGAGGAAAACAAGAAAGACGAAAGCTGGGGCTGGTTAATTGATAAAAAAGCTACAATTTTACAAAGTGATCGACCTATTGATCTTATACTTTATTTAAGAGGAAAAAAGCTTCATAAGTAATCCCGAAAATAATTTCATTTTGACCAATTTTTAACAAACTAATTTAATGCAATCCTGTTTATAGTTATATAAAATATTAGAACATGGCCCCATTAGATTTAAACTTACAACAAAACGCTACACTAACCAATAAAAACACTCCAGAAACTCAAAACGATCAAACATTTGATTTACATCCAGAAGCATATAAAGTGAAAGGACCGTCTCCAGAAAAGATGAACTCTGTTTCTGCCTCATTACGCTCTTATGCGCACGGATTATACGGTTTATTATAAGTCGTTTATCATATAGTTAGTCGCAACAACCGTTGCGACTAATACTTAAACTTATTTTTTCTTATCAATTTATAAGGATTAATTTTCTCAAATATCCTCTACCTTTGTTTTTCTCTTTTTAATTTCTCACTTTGACTATTAGTAGAAAGCTTCGTTTTGTATATGCTTAAAATTAAAAATCAGCCTTAAAGGCTAATGTTAATTTAGTTCCGTTTAAATCACTCAGAATATCCAAACGGCCATTTAGCTCGTCGGTTCGGTTTTGAAGGTTTTTTAAACCCATGCCTTTGCTATTTTCACTTACTTTAAATCCCTTGCCATCATCTTTAAAGCTAATAGTACAATCTAACTCGGTAAAATAAATTTTAATCCAGATATTACTTGCTTCCGCGTGCTTAATGGTATTTACAAAACACTCTTTCAACCAAAAATATATATGCTGAGATTGATTTGGAGACAGTCTAGTACTGATTTCGAACTCATTAAATTCGGGGTATATTTTAAGTAAGCCGCTTTCCAAAAACTGAATTCCAATTTTATGGAGATAATCCGATAAATTATAAGAAAGGCGATCTTCTGAGCTTTTTAACGGACTTGATAATTGGTGACTGTAATCTCGAGTTTGCACATATAAACTTTCCACCTCTAGTTCAACCTCACTAAAACCTTTTCTTTCATTTTCAGAACCTGCTTTTCGTTTATAATCACTAATTAGGTAACGGAGAGAAACTAAACTACCGCTTAAATCATCATGAAGTTTTCGCCCAATAATTATCCTTTGCTCTGTAACTGCTTTTGTACGTTCGTTTTTAAGGTTAAAATCTTGTGTAAGCAATATTTCTGAGGCTCGGATCTTTTCAGCTTCTAAGGCGATTGTTTTTAAATTGGCATTTTTTAACGCGGCATATTTTTCTTCAGTATCCATTTTCATTTTGTAGCTAATTGCCAACGAAAAGAAAATAATTTGAACAAAGAAACCCAAAGAAATGAAGGTTAAGCTGGTAAGATGAAATAAATATCCTCCATTATAAACAGAAACAGCGGTAAAAATATTGAAGAAAACGGTACAAAAAGCGCCCCACAAAATGTATGTATTAAATACATTTCGTTTTTCTTTGTAGAGCGTAAATAAAATCATAATACTTGATAACAAAATAACCGAATCGAATACTAAAGTAAGAATGGAAACAGTTTGTTTAAGATCATCCCGTACAATGTATTTCGCCGAATGAATTAGCACACAAATGGGGAAAATAATCCAGTTTTTTCTGGTATAAGTAATTAAAAATGATTGGTGTTTATTTCGAAGTCTTAAAGTTGATAAAATAAAATTTAAGTAAATAAGATAGGATGACCAAAGTGTTGAGGTACACAGAATATAGGGAAAAATCGGCGTCGTATCTATCTTTCCATTAAGTGTTCCAGTTGCCTGTAACAAAAAACAAAGGCTTACCCACAGGTATAAACTGTAATTGCCAAGCAACATTGTCCTGTTAAAATAAAACAAGTTAATGTGGTAAATGGCGACAATTAAAAGTGCGCCAATAGTAAAGATAGGGATTAAGTCGTCCCAATAAAATTGATAAAGCATTGTATAGAATGATTAGGATTTTGGGACGCGTTTAAAGATAAAAAAAATAATTGTAATACAAAAGATACATAGTTTTTAAGCGCTTTAATATGGGTTTTAGTCTTGCAGAATTTTGCGACTTTTTTATGGAAAAGATTGTAATAAATTTAAATTCCCGACAAAACCTGCATGGTGCTAAATGAAAAATTTAATACTGATTTGGCCAGAAGAAAAGAGTTTAGGCGAAAATGTATCTACTAAAAAAAAATATATTTCATTTAATTAATAACCTAATAAATAGGCTGTTATAAAATTTTTATAACCATTTTTTTCTTTTACTTATGGGCATTACCACAATGGCCCAAGTAAACAATAAATGGAAAAATCACTTCATCAGATTATGGTTTACCCTTACCAGGTGCTAGCATAAAAGTGAAAGGTACAACAGCAGGAACTTCCACAGATTCAAATGGAAATTTCTCTCTTCAGATACCACAAAATAACGCAACAATTATAATTAGTCTTTTGGGTTTTGCTCCAAAAGAGGTTAATGTTGGAGACAAAACAACAATTAATGTGGCGCTCGTTTCAGATTCTAAACAGTTAGAAGAAGTGACGATCTCTACAGCTTTAGGTATAACAAGGCAAGCAAAATCTTTAGGTTATGCTGCTCAAACCGTAAATTCTGCTGATTTAAATTTTAATCATCAGCCAAATCTAGTTAATGTCTTGCAGGGTAAAAACACAGGTGCTGATGCCGATGATTTGGATAGAAGACATATTTATAAAGTTTCGGTAAATCAGGCAGATAAACAAGCTTTAAGTATTGGGAAAGGTATCGAAGCTTATCCAGTAATTTTAGCCGATAATGAAACCGTAGTTTGCTTAAGCTCTACTGCACAAAGACCACTTTTGCCGGCGGTTTTAACAAATAAAAAGTCACTTCAACTTGTCGGTGAGGAGCTCATTCCAGCTGATTTTCCTGCAAAGCAATTGGTAGTGCCCAAACATATAAGCTTTAAAGCTGCAGATGGCAAAACCATTTACGGACAGTTATTTACGCCAAAAAAATCTACTGGAAAATCCCCAGCAATCGTATATGTTCATGGTGGTCCACAACGACAAATGTTTTTAGGCTGGAATCCGATGGATTACTATTCTATAGATTATGCCTTAAATCAGTATCTGGTTAATTTGGGTTTTACCGTTTTGTCTGTTAATTATCGTTTAGGCTTAGGTTATGGTTACGATTTTCACAAACCTGCAAATGCTGGTGCCCAAGGTGCTTCAGAGTATCAAGATGTTAAAGCCTCAGGAGAATGGTTAGCCAATCAGCCAAATGTTGATCATAAGAAAATCGGAATTTATGGAGGCTCATATGGCGGTTATTTAACGGCTTTGGCATTGGGGAAAGATTCAAAAATTTTCGCTGCTGGGGTTGATATTCATGGGGTTAACAATCGTTTTAGTAATTTTAGTGCTGAAGGGAAAGAGATTGCTCCTGATGCCGATTTGGCTGCCAAACTCGCTGCGGAATCATCGCCAATGAGTTATTTAAATACCTGGACTTCTCCAACTTTAATCATTCATGCTGATGATGACCGCAATGTTGCTTACAGTCAAAGCGTAGACTTGGCCAAACGGTTTGAAGATAAAAAGTTCGAATTTGAGTTTTTGGCCATTCCTGATGATACACACCATTGGATGAAATTTTCTAATGGTTTAAAAGTAAGTGAAGCAACTGCCGAATTTCTGAAACGAAAACTGATGGATAAATAGGGCTAATTTCATTAACCTACATTTAACACGCAATCTTTAATTAATTATTTGGGCGTTTTACACGCGGCAAAGCCACCCCTTTGGGGCTATCCGTTGTATCTTTTTGGTAGAAAAACCAAAAAGGATGCCACTTCTATCATTAATGCAAATCAAACTTGGTAGATTGTCATTACCCTTTTTTGATTCTTTTTAAAATCATTAAGCTTAGCGGATTAAAAGCATAGCCAGAAATGTTATTCTGTAACATCACAACCGATTGATCATAGAATAAAGGAACAACTGGCGAGTAATCCATTACCATTTGATCCATTTGGCGATAAAGCTTAAATCTTTTTTCATTATCTGGCTCGTAATAACTTTTTTCGAAAAGCTTATCGAAATCATTATTGTAAAAGGCTGTATAGTTTGGCCCGTATGGAACTTTGTTTTTTGAATAAAACATAGAAAGGAAATTTTCGCCATCAGCATAATCGGCTAACCAAGAACCACGGAAGAAATTTACATTGTTCTTAGACATTAAATCTCGCAAACTAGAACTTGGGCTCACATCTATTTTTGTTTTCATTCCAATTGCATTTAATTCGCCCTGAATAAATTCTATTAAATCTTTATAAGTTGTAGTGGTGTTTAGAGTAATTTCGGTTAAACCTTTACCTTCAGGGAAGCCAGCTTCGGCTAATAATTTCGCGGCTAACTTAGGGTTGTAGGGATAACCTTTAACCGCCAAGCTATCAAATCCGGGCATTCCTTTTGGGATAAAACCAGACGTTGCTGCAATTCCGATCCCGTTTCGGAGGTATTTAATCAGCTTATCCCGATCAATAGAATAATTAATGGCCTGCCTAACCTTTTTAAATCTTAACGGAGAATTTTTTACAATGCTTAATGAGGAATCTACCAAAATGCCCACATATTCTGTACACAAATAAGGGCTTTTTGTGAGGGTAAATTTCCCTTTGTATTTAGAAGCCATCTTACCACTTTTGGTTAGAATATCATCACGATAGCTTCCATCAACATTGTAATAAAAATCGAGATCCTTTTTTAAGAAACTCATAAAACCACTTTGCTTATCGGTAATGAAGGAAGCTTTTAAAGCATCAAGATAGGGCAACTGTACGCCTTTATTATCCTTTTCGAAATAGTGTTCGTTTTTTAAAAGGACTAAAATTTCACCTTCTTTCCAATACTTAAATTTAAAAGGTCCGGTGCCAACCGGGTGACTTCTAAAATCCTTTCCATAATGTTCTACCACTTCTCTTGGAACTACGGAACAATATTGAGTAGTGAGTAAGCTCATAAATGGCGGGAAGGGGCGAACCAGTTTAATTTGAAAAGTAGAATCGTTTAAGGCGATAAAATTTTTCTGGTCTTTTACTTTGTCGCTAAAAATCCAGCCACCAGAAGAGGCGATTTTTGGATCGATTAATCGATAAAAACTATATGCAAAATCGGCAGCAGTTACTTTTCTACCTTTGCCGTTTTTAAAAATTGGGTCATCGTGAAAGTAAACATCGTTGCGTAGATTAAAAGTGTAGGTCAAAGCATCTTCAGATATCTGCCAGGTTTTTGCAATACATGGAATGGTTTGTAAAGTAGAATCTATCTGAACCAAACCATTAAAAATCTGGTTCGTCATCCAAATTGCATTTTGGTTTCGGGCAAAAGCCGGATCTATGGAAGTTAAGCCTTGATCTAGATTAATATTAAATGTTTTTTTGTCATTATGATCCGATTCTTCTTTGCAGGAAATTAGGACAATAGCGCAGAAAAACCAAAATATATATATAATTGAGCCTCGCATGAGTTAAGGAATGTTATTTTTGCACAAATTAATAAATTTAATGCAGATGTCTTTTTTAAACGATTTATTTATTGGCCTTGATGCCACCGAGCAAGAAGAATTACAGGAACGTTTAGATCTGGTAGAGCATAAAATTAAGTTTATGGATAAAATGCCCGTGGCTTGTTTAGATGTTAGTAATTACCCAAGTTATTTTCTTTCAGAAGAAATTGCTCAAGCTGGCGGAATGATCGAATCTGATGCTTTGAGTGCAGTATTTATCATTTATTATCAACCAGGGAAAACCTTAACGGATTTGATGAGGGAAGTTCCCACAGTTTTGGATCCTGATTGGCAAGCGGTTCAAAACAACAGAATTATCTTATTAAATGATGATGTTAATCGAACCATAACAGCCGAAAATGCAGTTTCTTTAATTGAGGATATTGCTGAAATGTTACATCCTGGTTCTTTTATTTTTGGGCATGAAGGTGATAAGTGGATTAGATTTGGAGCTTAATAACGACTTAAATTTTTTTCTAACTTTGAGGGGAAGCCAACTGAACCATACTCGTCATTGCGAACAGAAGAGGAAGGTATGTAGTGGGGTGAAGCAATCCCCACGTTCTCAGCATTTAACTTTTGACAATTTAATAGTCTAAATTCTCCCGTAGATTTTAGCAGATAAAAAACGCTGATCAAATCGAAGTGTTCAAATCTTAAAATCCGAAAATTCTTATTTAAAACTTAATAAACTTATCAATTTGTTCGTTGGTAAATTTTATGGTGTCTGGTTGAATTAAATTGCCATTGGCATCAAGCTCGCTTTTAATGTTTGGGATGTGCAAACGAAGTGGTAAAACATTCAAATGCACATAATGACAAACGCCCGTAAAATGATCTACGCCACGAATGTTGCCGTATTTGCCAGAGGAAACGCCAACCAAAGCCGCCTTTTTATCGTAAAAACTATCTGGGAAATTGCAAGCATCGATAAGCACTTTTAAAACTCCTGGGTAGCTTCCGTTATATTCTGGCATTATAAATAAGAACTTGGTAGTCTCATTAATCAGATCTTGAATTTTTTGAAATTCAGCCGATCTTTTACCATACATATCGGTATTTAAAACATCAATTGGTAAATGCTCCAAGCTAAATAAGCCGGCTTCTACACCTTTTAATTTAAGCTGTTGTTGGTAATATTTAGCAACTTTTAGCGTATTGCTATTGGGCCTATTGGTAGCGGCTATAATTGTAACCATGCGTAATTGTTAATAAGATGTTTAAAACCCGAATGCCCTTTTTGCTAAAATTGCCATATAGTTTGTATCTTAGCTGATTGAGAAAAAGGGCGTAAACAACGCAAAAATAGAACTTTTTGCCAATTAAAAGGCATAAATTACACAACCCAAATAAACGTTAAGTAAATTTCGGAGATATAGATGAGCAAAATAATTGCATTAGCAAATCAAAAAGGTGGTGTTGGTAAAACAACTTCATCTATAAACCTGGCTGCGAGTTTGGCCGTATTAGAATATAAAACTTTATTGGTAGATGCTGATCCTCAGGCAAATTCGACTTCAGGTATCGGTTTTGATCCCAGAAATATAAAAGATAGCATCTACGAATGTATCATTAACGATATCGATCCTTTACAGGCCATTCAGAAAACAGATACTCCGAATTTAGATTTATTGCCAGCACACATCGATTTAGTGGGTGCGGAAATAGAGATGATAAACCTGAATAACCGCGAGTATAAAATGAAGGCGGTTTTGGAGAAAATTAAAGATCAGTATGATTTTATTATCATCGATTGTTCTCCATCTTTAGGCTTAATTACCATTAATGCTTTAACGGCTGCAGATTCTGTAATCATCCCTGTTCAGTGTGAGTATTTCGCTTTGGAAGGTTTGGGTAAATTGCTAAACACAATTAAAATTGTGCAGAACCGTTTAAATCCTGACTTGGAAATTGAAGGTATATTGTTAACCATGTACGATGTACGTTTGCGTTTATCGAACCAAGTTGTAGAAGAGGTTAGAACACATTTCCACGAGTTGGTTTTTGATACGATTATTCAACGGAATACACGTTTAAGTGAGGCGCCGAGTTATGGCGTTTCGGTAATTATGCACGATGCAAATTGCAAAGGCGCCATAAATTATTTAAATCTTGCCCGAGAAATTGTAAAGAAAAACGGCTTGTTGAAAGAGGAAGAAAACATAGATACAGCAACATTATAAATTTATAGATGACATCTTTTCAGCGAAAAACAGGTTTAGGAAGGGGTTTAAGTGCGCTTTTAGATGATAGCGATTCTGCTCATCCGCCTAAGCAAAGTGTAAATCACTTAAGCGAAACCGAGCAGATTGGCAACATCAGTCACGTAAGTTTAACTGAAGTTGAAACCAATCCATACCAGCCACGTACCGAGTTTGACCAAGTTGCTTTAAACGAACTTGCAGATTCGATAAAAGTGCAGGGTCTTATTCAGCCGATAACGGTTAGGAAAATAGGTGCCAATAAATATCAGCTAATTTCTGGTGAGCGTAGGTTTAGGGCATCTAAACTTGCTGGCTTAACTCAAATTCCGGCATATATTCGCAGTGCGAACGACCAACAAATGTTGGAAATGGCACTGATTGAAAACATTCAACGAGAAAATTTAAACGCAATTGAGGTTGCCCTAAGTTTTCAGAGAATGATTGATGAAGTAGGCTTAAAACAAGAACAGTTGGGCGAACGTGTTGGTAAAAACCGCACAACGGTTACCAATTATTTGCGCTTGTTAAAATTGCCGCCAGCAATCCAGGCATCTATTCGCGATACAAGAATTTCTATGGGCCATGCTCGTGCTTTAATTAATGTTGATGGTGTTGATAAGCAATTGTTTATTCACCAAGAGATTTTAGATAAAGGTTTATCGGTACGCAAAGTAGAGGAGCTGGTTCGTAATTTACAGCATGCTCCTTTAAAAGCTGAAGACAAACCTAAAGTAAAAGGTGTTTCTTTTCAATATCAAAAATTGCAAGATGATTTGGCATCTAAATTTGCAACTCGTGTTAAGTTAAAGGTTAGCCAGAACGGTAAAGGAGCAATAGAAATTCCTTTTATGAGTGATGATGACTTGAACAGAATTTTAGAATTATTAGACTGGTAATGCAAAAGGGCAAATTTTTAATACTGCTTTCTTTGTTCACATTTTTCCTTGTAAATCTGGCATCAGCCCAGGTTAAGGATTCTGTATTAAAGCCAGTTGATACCGCCAAAACTAAGGTAAAAGCACCTATGACTAGGCAAGATTCGATGAAAGCCAAATATGTTAATCCGGGTAAGGTTGCAGGGCGTAAAGCAGTTTTTAGGTCGATGATTTTTCCAGGCTTAGGTCAAATTTATAATATTCAATTGCTTAACGATGGTTATGGAACTAGAGCAGGCAAAAGTCAAGCTTTCCAAAAAGTATATACCATTGGTAAAATAGTAGCTATTTATGGCGGTTTTACTGCGCTAACCGTTTCTTATATAGACAGTAGAAAGAATTACAATATCTTTTTAAAAGAAGCACAATTTAGAGCAGAAAGAAGCGCAGGAAATAAAACTGCAACTGGTAACCCAGATTTAGCAAGATATTCTGATGCGGGTGTAGTTGCCAATAAAAGTACTTTTAACCGTAACGGCCAAATCGTATTATTCTCTTATGGTTTGCTCTACGCTGCAAATATTATTGATGCTTATGTTGCAGCCCGTTTGCATTTCTTTAATATTGATGATAAGCTTTCTTTTAAAGTGCTGCCATCAATGATCAACTCTAATACTATGTACGGTTTTAATGCAACACCAGCGCTAAAACTATCCCTAACATTTTAATTATAAACCATGAAAATTGCGCTTTTAGGTTATGGTAAAATGGGACAAATTATCGAAAAATTTGCCCTTGAACGTGGTCACGAAATCGTTTTAAAAATCTCAATAGATAATCAGGAAGATTTAACCCGTCAAAATCTAAAAAATGCCGACGTGGCGATAGATTTCAGCACTCCAGATTCTGTTCTTAATAATATTGATACTTGTTTTGATGCAGGCGTTCCTATTGTTGTGGGTACAACGGGCTGGTATGGCAAACTTCAAGAAGTTAAAAATGAGTGTAACAGCAGTAACAATACTTTGCTGTATGGGTCTAACTTTAGTATTGGCGTTAATTTATTCTTTAAGATAAACCAAACTTTGGCAAAGCTGATGAATAATTATCCAGCTTACGAGGTTCAGGTAGAAGAAATTCACCATACACAGAAGTTAGATTCGCCAAGTGGAACAGCGATAACGCTTGCTGAAGGGATAGTTGATAATTTGGATCGTAAGAATGAATGGCTAAATGAAGTTGTAGGTACAGATGTAGATTTAGTTCCAAAAGCGGATCAATTGTTAATCGAATCGCATAGGATTGAAAATATTCCTGGAACACATACCGTAATTTATAGCAGTGAAGTTGATGAAATTGAAATTAAACATACTGCACACAGCAGAGCAGGCTTCGCGTTGGGCGCAGTGGTTGCTGCAGAATGGCTTCAAAATAAAAAAGGATTTTTCAGTATAACTGATATATTTGAGTAAAAAGCTGAAAGATATAACAGGCACTAGATATTAACGCTTTGCGCTCCCTCTCCTTGGGAGAGGGCTGGGGTGAGGCAAACTAAATAAAAAATATGAATTACAAATTCTGGCAGAAGAAAAATAATGCCGAAAAGAAGAAAAAAACTAAAACTCGTGAGTGGGTAGATGCAATTGTATTTGCCGTTGTTGCTGCAACAATTATCCGTGTTTTCTTTATTGAGGCTTACACCATTCCATCTGGATCTATGGAAAGATCTTTATTGGTAGGGGATTTTCTTTTTGTGAGTAAAGTAAATTATGGCGCTCGGATTCCTATGACGCCAGTTGCTTTTCCTTTTGCACACCATACTATGCCCATTACAGGTACAAAAGCCTATTGGGATGGCGTTCAATGGAAATATCACCGCTTACCTGGCTTATCTGAAATTAAAAGAAATGATGTAGTTGTTTTCAACTTTCCAGAAGGAGATACCGTAGCATTGGAAAACCAAAATCCAAGCTATTATGATTTAGTTAGACAGAGCGGAAGAGAAGCCATTAATACTCAGTATCATGTTACGAGTAGGCCAGTTGATAAACGCGAGAATTACATTAAACGCTGTATTGGGATTGCTGGTGATGTAATTAGTATGAAAAATGGTGTAGCTAATGTAAATGGTAAAGATGAGCCGATTAAAAGTACAGGCATGATGCCTTATAAAATCGAATTGAAAACGCCAAATGTTAACTTCAGTGTTTTTGAGGATTTAGGGTTGAAAACTGCAGATATGCAACAGGTTTCTGCGGATACTTATATTGCAAATTCATCTCCAGAGATTGCGGAAGAAGTTAAAAAATTAGATTTTGTAAAGTCTATAACAATGGCGCCTGAAGTTGCGGGTTCTGATGGCGGTTTGTTTCCTCACGATCCTAAACGAGTTTGGAATGTAGATAATTTTGGCCCGATTAAAATTCCGGCAAAAGGATGGACGGTTCAAATCGACAGCAATACAATGCCGTTATATTACAGAGCAATTAGAACGTATGAAGGTAATAAAGTAGAGAAAAAAGGGAACGATTGGTATATTAATGATAAAATAGCCACTTCTTATACCTTCAAAATGAATTACTATTGGATGATGGGTGATAACAGACATCAATCTGCAGATTCTCGTTATTGGGGATTTGTGCCCGAAGATCATGTTGTAGGTAAAGCATTATTTATCTGGATGAGTTGGAATGGAGATGGCTCTTTCTTTAGCAAAATTCGCTGGAGTAGGTTGTTCAGGGGTATTCATTAAGAGATTATAATCTATAAATAAAAGGCTTGCAGAGATGCAGGCCTTTTTTTGTTGAAAAAATACTTTTAAAAAAAATTAATAAGTTGCGTAATGTTTTGAAATTATTTTTTAAGTTTGTTTTAATAATCAAATAAACATGTCGATAATAGTAGAAAAAGGTCAACGTTTGAGAGCGGATATTATTAAGCACCTATACTATAAAAAAGTATTATCGCTAACCGATTTGAGTAAGCTTACTCAAAAAAGCTTACCATTAGTTACATCGGTAGTTAATGGATTAATCACTGAGGGTTACATCTTAGAGCAAGGATTGGCACCATCAACAGGTGGTAGAAGAGCATTAACCTATTTGCTAAATCCACAACATAAAAAATATATCGTAGCTGTTGCTATGGACCAGTTAATTACCCGATTAACAATTTACGATCTGTCAAGAAGCACGGTAATTCCGATTCAGCTGTTAGATTTTGACATGACTAATGAGGAGAACAATGCGGATGTTTTAATTCAGTTTATTAATAAAAGCATTGGCATTTCTGGCCTTTCTAAAGATGATATTATTGGGATTGGAATTGGTATGCCGGGTTTTGTTAATGCAGAGGAAGGTATCAATTATTCATATTTAAAAGTAGAAGGCGGAGCCACACTACAATCCTATTTATCATTGAAAATGGATTTACCTGTTTACATCGATAACGACTCTAGTTTAATTGCCTTGGCCGAACTCAACTTTGGCGAAGCCATGGATTTAAAAGATGTAATGGTTGTTAATATTGGTTGGGGTACAGGTTTGGGAATGATTGTTAATGGTAAGCTTTATCGTGGAAGTAGCGGTTATGCAGGTGAATTTAGTCACATTCCATTATCGGATAGCAATAATTTATGTTCCTGCGGTAAACGCGGTTGCTTAGAAGTAGATACTTCGCTTTTAGTAATGGCTCAAAAGGCTGAAAAAGCAGTGGCTGACGGCGCAGAATCTAGCATGCAAGAGCTTTTTAAAGATAAAAGCAAACACCCTGGAGATCATTTTTTAGATGCAGTGATCAGCCGAGATCCTTTAGCTATTTCCATATTATCGAACGCGGCCTTTCAAATTGGAAAAGGATTAGCAACATTAATTCACATTTTAAATCCAGAAAGTATTGTGCTCAGTGGCCGAGGTGCAAAGGCTGGAAAAATGTTATTGCCACCCATCCAGCAAGCCATTAACGAATTCTGCATTCCTAGAATTGCAGAACAAACCACCATAAAATTATCAACACTTGCAAATGATGCCGAGCTTTTGGCTGCTGCAAGTTTAATGTTAGAACATAGCCAATTCGAATAAACTAAACCTAACCCATAACCTATGGAAAAATAAAATTAAAAAATCAAAATCCCTCAAATAAACAACTAATCAATACTAAACTAAAAAAATTATGAAAAAAATGTACTTAAAGTGTTTAAGTATATTGTTGTTAACTTTTTTAACAATAACAGCTTTTGCACAAAAAACCATTACCGGAACGGTAAGGGAAGCATCTGGCCCCCTTCCAGGTGTAAGTGTTTCCGTTAAGGGAACAACAAGGGGTACTCAAACTGATGCAAATGGAAAGTTTTCTGTTTCAGCAAATACCAATGAAGTGCTGGTTTTCTCGGCCATTGGTTTTGCAAAGCAGGAGGTTTCAGTTGGCGATCAATCTTCAATCAACATCACCTTAAAAGATAATGCAAATGAACTTACAGAGGTAAGTGTAGTTGGGGCATTGGGTATCATCAAAGAAAATAAAAATCTTGGTTATGCTGTAACAACCGTAAAGGGCGAAGATATTACAAGAACCAATACAGTTAACCCGATTACAGCTTTACAAGGAAAAGTTGCCGGTGTAAACGTAAATGTAATGAGTGCAGCAGGTGTTCAAACCTCTCCATTTATCCAGATCCGTGGCGCAAAGGTTTTGGGCTCTACTCCTGGTCAGGCCAACAATCAGCCAATTTTTGTGGTTGATGGAAACGTACTTCAAAACAATATTGTAAGTGCAGATGATACAGATGGTGGATCTCAATTAAAGAATTTAAATCCAGATGATTATGAATCAATCACGGTATTAAAAGGTGCAGCAGCAACTTCGTTATATGGTTCTCGTGGTTTAAATGGAGCAATTGTGATTACCACTAAAAAAGGCAAGACTGGCAATGGTTTAGGAATTGAACTTAATTCTACTTATCAAACTTCTAATATTTATAAAAGCCCAATGGAGTTTCAAAACACCTATGGACAAGGAAGTGCGCTAACTAGAGAAGGTAATTTTGCGCCAGATGGAACTCAGGCAAATACCGTTGGTAGTTGGGGTCCTGCTTTTGATGGAACATTACACCCTGTAATCTACGATCATTCTAGAATGACACCTTACGTGGCTCAACCGGATAACTGGAAAGCTTTTTATCAGGATGGTAATTTTATTAATAACAACATTTCATTAAGTGGCGCTAACGATAAATTTAACTATCGTTTATCTTACTCAAATAACTCGAGTAAAGGTATGCTACCCAATAACGGTTTAAAAAGAAATGCTTTCGATATTAAAGTAGGTGGCGATTTAAACAAAGTTTTCTCAACCGAAATCGGAATCAATTACGCAAATACAGCTACATCAAACTACTTTAATCAAGGTAGATATGCTTATGGTGGCGGATCGAATTTAGCATTTAACACTTATTACCTACCTCGTAATTTGGATTATAACGATTGGCGTGCAACGTATCGTAATGCAGATAACTCCATTAATAGTGCGGGTGTTTTCGGAAATTTAAGTAGTGTTACGGCAGCATTTTCTGTTTTCGATAAAAACAATTATCGCAAAAACGAAAATTCATTTTTAGGTTATGCGCAGTTAAAAGCACAGGTTACACCATGGTTGGATTTATCTGGTAGAGCCAATGTTAACTTCCTTAAAATTTACGAAGAGACCAAAAACTACGGTAACGATAAAAATAATGCGGGAGGTGAATATGCGAGTAGAGGAAATTATTCGACAGATTATACCTTATTATTTATGGCTCACGCAGCTAAGAAGGTACTTAATGATGATTTAAATATTGATTTAAGATTACTAAATGAAATTTATGGCAACGGTTTATCAGAAAACTATGGCGTGAGTACAAACGGTGGATTGGCAGTACCCAATCAGTTTTTTCCTGCAAACTCTGTTAATGATATTCAAAGAAACTATTATTACAATTACAGTTATAACGGTGTAAATTATCCAGGATCGCGTACGGCCAATACTAAAACCATTGGTTTGGGTGCGGTGTTAAACTTAAATTATAAGGAATATTTAAATTTAGAAATTACTGGCCGTAACGATTGGTTATCAACCTTAACTTACCCATACGCGGTAGCAGGAGCAAATAACTATTCGGTATTTTATCCTTCGGTTAATTTATCCTATGGTTTTTACGATCATTTAAAAGCGGATATGCCAGCTTGGTTATCAAGCGGAAGATTGCGGGCATCATTAGCTTATGTTGGTAATGCCGGTGTTGCTGGTCCTTATGCAACTGGCGCAGGTTATGCTCCAGGTACAATTTTTAACAATAACAACCAAACTATTGGAAGTGCCTCGCAAATCAACGCAGATATTAAACCAAACTTAGATTTAAAACCTCAAAGACAACGTTCAATAGAATTGGGTACAAACTTTGGATTATTTAAGGAACTTGTTAATGTTGATTTTGCATGGTATAAAACAAATACTTTCGATCAGTTACTATATGTTCCTGGAGTTATTGAAACTGGTTTTAGCAGAAATTTCCTTAACGCAGGTAACATTCAGAATAAGGGTTTGGAGTTGTTAATTAACGTAACGCCAATCCGCAGTAAAGATTGGAACTTAAATTTTGCCGTAAACTTAGCCCGCAATAAAAGTAAAGTTATCGAGTTTGGAAACGGTATAAAAGAATGGGAATTAAGCGGTGGTTACGATGGTGCCAACGTTTATGCTTACGAAGGTGGAGAATTTGGTGTGTTAACTGCTGAAACTTGGGCTGCATCTAAAAAGGATCCAGCAACAGGCTTCCCGATTATTCAAGTGAGCAGTCGCCAAACCAATACTAATCCAACGGTAAAATATGATATCGCAGATTATGCAATCGTTAATCCTGATTATTCTGATGATCAGAAAAGAATTAACATTGGTAAAATTGAGCCTGATTTAACTGGTGGAATTAGCACAACTTTGCGCTATAAAAACTTAAGTTTATTTGCTCAGGTTGATGGTCGTTTTGGAGGTTACGTTTATTCAGAATCTTTAAGTTATGCTTCTGGTCAAGGTACATCTGCAAATACTTTAAACTTCCGAGATCAAGAACATGGTGGGGTGGCTCGTAAAGATTCTTACACTGGCCAAACTAGATATGATGGTGTTATTCCTGATGCAGTTTTCGATGCAGGTCAGATGAGTCCATTAAAGCCAGGTATAAGTATAGGAGGGATGACTTTCAGACAAGCTTACGATCAAGGTTTGGTTGAACCATGGAAAGCTTCACTTTATTACAACACTTTCTACGGATGGGGAACAAATATTAATGGTAACGAAACGGCCTCTAAAAATTCGTGGATTATGTTACGCGAAATTACTTTAGGTTACCGTTTACCAAGTTCTCTATTGGATAAAGTTCATATTAAAGGTGCTAGATTAAGTGTTTCTGCTCGCAACATTGGTTATTTATACAGAACATTAAGTGGAGGTCAAAATCCAGAATCTATCCAAAGTAACGATCCATTTAGACCATATATTACTGGCGGTGTGCCGTTTTACAGAAATTATTCGGTTAGCTTAAACATTACTTTATAATGCAAATCCTTAGAAAAATGAAAACGATAAATAAATACATACTAGGATTGATTGCTTTAGCTACTGTAAGCCAATCCTGCAAAAAAGAATTAATAGATACCAATACCAATCCTAAAACGTTAAGTGATGCCAATCCTGAATTTTTATTTACAGGCGCTACGGCAGATTTTAATTTAACATCCAGAGGAAATACTGCACAGAAATACGCATCTACCATGACGTATATGCAGTATATCGTTGCTGATGGCGTTGATGCGAATGGTTTAGCAGGAAGTTATTGGAATCCAACAAAACCCATTGGTCCAAATCCAGGCTTCCCTTACTACAATGATTACTTTACTGGAAACGGACGTGATATGAATCGCATTATTGCGAAAATTAATTCTTTGCCTGATGCTCAAAAAAGTACCTATCAAAGTTTAAAAGCAATTTGTTCAATCATAAATACTTACCAAGCGTGGAAAGTTGCTGATGTTTTTGGAGCACTTCCTTACACTCAGGCATTTAATGATGTTCAATATCCGCTACCAGCTTATGATTTTGATTTTAACCTTTATAAAACCTTCGATACCCAATTAAAAGATGCAGCGATATTATTGAAAAACAGTACCGGTCAGTTTGCTTTGGGTGCTCAAGATTTCTTTTATAATGGTGATTATGCCAAATGGCTTTCTTTTGCTAATACGTTAAGAATTAAAATTGCTCAACGTTACGAGAAGCGTGACCCAGCTCAATTAACCGCAGTATTAACAGATATTGCTAATAATTTTGCAGGCAATATTATATCTTCAAACGATGCGTCTTTTGGGTATAACCAAACCCGCGATTGGAACAACAATGTGGATGATATCAATGTAATCCTATTTTCTTACAATGCGGCCTTTCCTTTTGTAGAGTACTTAAAATCTACCAATGATCCACGAATCGGGTTTATGGTTCGTCAGAATGATTTTGGAGCCAACTATAAAAACTATTTAGTAGTACAGCAAAAGGGCGATGCAGCAGCGCAAGCCGCTTTATTGCAGCCCGAAAATCAGGTGCGTTATTGGGGTAAACATACCTTTCCAGCTTCTGCAAGCACTACCTATGGTTCGACAGGTGGCGATCGTTTCAAAACTTTTACCATTACTGGTGGTACTCAAACTTTAGGGTTTTTATCTGCAATACAAAGTAGACTATTTATTAAGAATGGTGGCTTCGGAGGCTTCGATGCTCGTTCATCAAAAGATTTATTACATGATGATGAGCCATTTGTTGATGGTGCAACCGTAAAAATGCGGACTCCTTATTTAACCTATGCTGAAACTTGCTTTATGATGGCAGAGATTGCTCAAAAAGGAGGTAATGGCTTAGGAAAATCGGCTTCTCAATGGTTTTATGCGGGCGTTCAAGCATCCTTCGATGCTTACAAAGCAGCTGCTATTTCCACAAATGTTCCAAATGCTGCAAACATTACTATTGGAAATTTTGCAACAACTCTACCATTTTTAGGCTTGCCAAGCATCTACTCTCAAGCATGGGTTAATTATTTAATGCAGCCAGAAGAATCTTGGGCAATGTGGAAAAGAACAGGTTATCCTCAGTTTACAGACGTGAGACCAGGAAATAATGGTTTAATCGGAACATCATCAATCGCTTATTTAGAAAGTCTTTATGATGGTAGTCAGAATTTGCTTATTCCAAGACGAAATTCTTTGGATTTAAGTTCTGGTTCTAACCTTAATTCTGCAAATTATGCAGCGGCAATCCAAGCAATGATTGCAAAAGATGCAGCTTATGGAATTAACGCGCAAGATACAAAAGGAAGAATTTGGTGGGATAAACAATAAAAACCGATGCAGTATTTGTTAGTTTAAACTAGCGAATACTGCACAATCACCAAAATGGAATTCTCAGCCCAGTATGGTGGGTTATAACCATATATGTTAGTTAAGCCGTAGATTCTGGTTAAATCTGCGGCTTTTTACATGGATGCTTTTGCGTTAAACTAAACCTTCAATTCCAAGTTTTTCTGCCAATTCATTCAAATCCTTAACCACAACATCAATAATTGGAATGCCGCTAACTTTTCTTTCCAATTCAAATTCATGTTCTGGCTCTCCCGGAATAATAACTTTCTTATTAGGATCAATAGTTTCAGCACTTTTGAAGCGTTCTATCCAATTATCTAAATGGCTTTTAAAATCTTCTTTTGGGCGGAAACCATCAACTCGCATGGCGCCTAAAAAATGACCCAAACCTTCTCCAACAGGATTTGCTGATGGTTCTAAGAAAGCAACAAAAGGAGGCACCCAAGGTCCGTAATTTGCACCAGAAAGCACAGCCGATAAAATATCTACAGTTGCACCTAATCCGTAACCTTTATGGCTTCCATGATCTTTATCACTTCCTAGAGGTAATAACGAACCACCACTTTTCAATTCGTTAGGATCGGTTGAGCTTACTCCATTTTTATCTTGAACCCATCCATCAGGAATGCTCTTATTTGCTCGTTGAGCAATTTCTAATTTTCCATTTGCAGCTGCCGCAGTTGCCATATCAATAATTACCGGAGGATATTTTCCAGCTGGGAAAGCGTAACACATAGGGTTGGTTCCCAATAATCTTTCGCTTGAGTAAGTGGGTGCTACAAGCGGACTTGCATTAGTCATGCTGATGCCAATCATATCTTGCTCTACAGCCATCAATGCATGATAACCTGCAATACCAAAATGATTTGAATTTTTAACAGATACCCAGCCACTTCCATATTTTTCTGCTTTTTCTATGGCTATTTTCATCGCAAAAGGCGCAACAACCAGCCCCAAACCTGCATCACCGTCAACTGTTGCTGTAGTCGGCGTTTCATGTACAATTTTGATATTTGGATTGGCATTAATCCGTTTCTTTTCCCAAAGGCGAACATAACCACTTAAACGTGCAACGCCATGCGAATCAATTCCACGTAAATCAGAACGGATTAGAACATCAGTTGCTAGGGCAGCGTCTTCATCAGAACAGCCCATTTTTTTGAAGACGTTATAGGTAAAAGTTCGAAGTGTGTTTTCGGTAAAAGTTATGAAGTTCATTTTTTTTATTTTCCATCCTTGCGAGGTACAAAGCAATGTTATTTGAAGCGATTGCTTCGTACCTCGCAAGGACGATTAAGTTAAGGCAATAACAAAGTGAAATCGCCACCTAAAGGTTCAAAGTTTTCTATGCACGAAGAAAGAAAATCTTCCCCATAATTTACATACATGGGTGCAATATTTAAAATTCTTTCTTGTAAGGTTCCGTTAGGGAAAAGCCTCTTTTTAACATTATCAATTTGAAGCAAAGCCACTTCATGTTTCCGTTTCTCGGCCCTAAATAACTTCTTTTCCAAATTCGCCAAAAGGTGATTGGTTTTCTGCTTTGCTGTATCGGTAGAAACGGAAAGCGTTTTATCTATCTTGTAAGCATTTAATTTTATCTGGTCGAATATGCTGTTAATCGCCCTTGTTTCATCGGCTAAAATCAGTTGTGCGGTAGAATTTTTTCTCACCCAAATATTTTTCAGTTCTTCTGCAGAAAGGAAAAAATCTTCTAGTTCAAAACCTAAACTGTAAATATTTTGAGCGCTTCTTTTATCAATTAATAAAGCCGAGTTGCGTAAAAGTAATACAGGAAAATCTACTTTATAAAAATCGAAATTAGCTTTTAATTGCATCCAATAAGCAACTTCAGCACCACCACCAATGTAAGCGATGTTCGGTAAAATTACCTCTTGATACATGGGGCGCATCACTACATTCGGACTAAAACGTTCTGGATGGGTATCTATTTCCGTTTTAATCTCTGCTTCCGTAAAACTGATCTCGGTGTGGTTTACAGTATATTTTTCATCCTTCAAAATAATCCGTTCACGAAGATTATCTTTTAAATAAAAGAAATTAATATCGCGTCCGTTTACTTGAGATTTATAGCCGTTTTCTTCTAGTTTTTTAGAAGTCTCCTCAATAATTCTCGAGCTGTTTTCTTCAATTATATCTTTAGTAATGATATTTGCGAACTGCTTTTTCAATCTGGCATCATCGGCGTTAACAATCACCAAGCCATATCTTTCAAAAAGATTGTTTACCAAAAATCTGGTTGCATCAGCTAAATTATCATGCTCTAAATAAGCCTGTTCAACCAATTTGGCGATTCTTTTACCATTTTTAGAAATACCTAAATAACCTTTATAAGCAAGAACGGCTGCGGCCACGGTTTTGGTACTTAATCTTCCGGTTGCGCCATTGGTTTGCTGAATCCAGCTGATGTTTTTTTCATCAACGCTTACATGATTTATTTCGTCAAAATCATGATCCTCAGTAGCCATCCAATAAACAGGAATAAAGTTTTTATCTGGATGCGCCATCTTTAATTCTATGGCAAGATTTATTGTGGTAACAATTTTATAAATAAAATATAATGGCCCGGTAAAGAGATTTAGCTGATGGCCAGTTGTAACTGTAAATGTATTATCGAGCGTTAATAACTCAATATTTTTAATAACCGATTTATTAGGCTTAAGATGCTCGTATTGCTGAAGTAATACGTCAGACAAAGTTTTTCTATTGCCAATAAAATGTCTGTTTTCTATTGCTTTTGCCAAGCCATCCATATCAGGACGAAAACTATAAAAGGCCGAAAGGTCTTCTTGGTTATTTATATAATCTAAAACCAATTTAGAAAAAGAACCGGTTTCTTGATATGAAATATATTTTGCCTGCATAATTCGCTAAAGTAAGGCAATTTAGGAACAAATATTTTTTGATGTCTATATTTTACATTTAGTAAATAATAATTTAGCACTAAAACGTATTGTCACTAAAAAGTTAAATACTACTTAAATAGTCGTCTATTTGTTTTATTTTCTATATTTGGATAATAAATTCACTTAAACAAATAACAACGTATGCGTAAAAAACTTTACCCTATTCTTACATCCCTCATTTTATTTTCTTTCAGTTTACAAGCACAAACTATTAAAGGTGTTGTTAGCGATTCGCTCCAAACCATTATTGGCGCAACCATTACCGTTAGCGGTCAGGGTTTAAAATCTGCTACTAATGCGCAAGGTGCCTATCAAATCAAACTTTCATCCGCTGGAACTTATTCGGTTACGGCAAGCTATTTAGGTTACCAAACGCAACAGAAACAAGTTAAAGTTGGTGAAGGTGAAACTAAGGAGTTAAACTTTACCCTCTTAGAAAATAAAAACGATTTGGACGGAATTGTGGTAATTGGCTCAAGAAGCGCACCTCGATCTCAATTAGAAACAGCGGTTCCAGTAGATTTAGTCGATGTTAGAAAGATTGCGCAGAATGCACCTCAAGTTTCTTTGAGCCAGATTTTAAATTATGTAGCTCCTTCATTTACATCTAATGTTGCCAATTTAACAGATGGGACAGATCACATCGATCCAGCATCCTTAAGAGGATTGGGCCCTGATCAGGTTTTAGTTTTAATTAATGGTAAACGCCGCCATACTTCCTCGTTAATTAACATTAATGGAAGCTTAGGGAAAGGCTCTGTAGGTACGGATTTAAATGCAATTCCAACCGCAGCCATTAAAAGAATAGAAGTTTTACGTGATGGCGCTGCAGCCCAATATGGATCGGATGCAATTGCTGGTGTTATCAATATTATTTTAAATGAAGATGTGAACAAACTTACGGCAAGTATTACTGGAGGTGGTTTTGCCGGTAAGCATTCTGATGGTTTAGATGGGCAAACTGCTCAGGCCAATGTTAATTATGGCGTTAAATTAAATGATAAAGGTGGGTTTTTAAATTTAACAGGCTCATTTGATTATCGCGACTTTGCATCTCGTACTACACCATATAGCGGTGTGATTTTTACAGATTACAATAATCCAACATTATATCCAACACCAACAGGCGTTAATATAACAGATGCTGAATTGGTAAGAAGAGGCTTAACTCGTGCTGATTTTGTTCCAAATATCGGACAAAGTAAAAACCGTGGTGGCGCATTATTCTTTAATGCAGTTGTTCCGGTAGCTGATCATGCGGAGATATACGCATTTGGGGGTTTAAATTCTAGAAATGGAACTTCGACTGCATTTTATAGAACACCAAGACAATTAACTCAAACCAATGCTACTATTTACCCGAATGGATTTTTGCCTCAGATTGTGACTGATAACAGCGATCAATCTTTAGCCATTGGTATTCGTGGAAAATTAGGAGAATGGAAAACAGATTTCAGTAATACTTACGGTCGTAACCAGATCAATTTCACAACTGCAAATACGCTTAATGCTTCAATGTTAACGGCATCACCAACATCATTTGATGCCGGTGGTTATGATTTTGTTCAAAATACGACCAATCTGGATTTTACTCGCTTCTTTAAAAATACTTTGAGTGGTATAAACGTTGCTTTTGGGGCAGAACACCGTTATGAAAATTATAAAATTATAGCGGGAGAAGAAGCATCGTATGCCAATTATGGAAATGCAATTAATGTAGGAACTACTGCAAATCCTATTTTAATTCCAAATTTTAAAGGAAATATTTCCACTCGTTTTGCAGCTAATGGCGCTGCCTACACTGGTGGAGCACAAGGTTTTCCTGGTTTTAGTGCAGATAATGCAACGAATGTAAGCCGTTCTTCTGTAGCTGGTTATGGAGATATTGAAGTTAACTTCACTGAAAAATTTTTAGTTGATGGAGCAATTCGTTTCGAAAACTATTCAGATTTTGGATCAACACTTAACTTTAAAATTGCTGGCCGATATAAATTTTCTGATAAATTTTTGCTCCGTGGTGCCGTTAGTACGGGCTTTAGAGCACCATCTTTACAACAACGTTATTTTAATGCAACATCTACTGTGTTTACAGATGGTATTTTCACTGAATCTGGAACTTTTGCCAATGATAGTCGTGTAGCTCAACTTTTAGGTATTCCAAAATTAAAAGAGGAAACATCTAACAGTTATAGCGCTGGTTTCACTTCAAACTTGGGTAAGATTAAAATTACGGTAGATGGATATTTAATCCGTATTGATAACCGTGTAATTTATACAGGTGGTTTTACTGGTAGTAACGCTGCAAGTGCATCTGCACAGGATAAAGAAATCTACAATATCTTACGTCAGGCAAATGCAAGTACAGCACGTTTCTTTGCAAATGCAGTAAATACAGAAACTAAAGGCGTAGATGCAGTTGTTTCATATTCTACAAGTTTGGGTAAGGGTACTTTAAGGACAGATCTTGCCGGAACAATTTCTAAAACTTCATTAGTTGGTGGGATTAATACATCGCCGCTTTTAGCTGGAAAGGAAAGTATTTATTTAGATGATGCTAGTATAATTTTATTAACTAAGGTTGTGCCTCGCCTTAAAGCGAATTTAACTTTCGATTACAGTATTGATAAATTTAATGTGTTTTTGCGTAATGTTTATTTTGGTAAAGTTTCGCAACCAACAAATACAGTTGTAAACCAACAAGAATTACCGGGTCGCGTAATCACAGATTTGGGCTTAGGTTATAACTTAACCAAAAGCTTAAAACTTACAGTAGGTGCTAACAACATTTTTGATGTGTATCCAGCAGAACTTTTATTAGGTAGCCAAGGAACATCAGGTATTTTATATCCGAACCAAGCACCACAATTCGGTTTCTTGGGTCGTTATGTATTTACCCGTGTGAATTTTAATTTCTAAAGTAAAATGGAAATAAAAAAATCCGAAGGCTTAATAGCTTTCGGATTTTTTTTGCAAATAGATTTTGGCTTTTGATTTTCTTAAGGGTTTTTATATCCTATATAAAACCATTAAAAACAGCATTAAATTTATCTAATAAACGCTTTTTGGCCTCTCCGTCGTTTAGTGGGTATGGTTTTGTAGACTGATCGAGCTTTATTTTTTCAGTTTCTATTAAATCGATATATTTTTTCAATTTCGGCGGAGCTTCAAAGTAAAATATGCTTGATGCTGGGAGGTTATCATAGTGTCTATATATAATTTTATCACAATTTATTTTAACGAGTAATTTAGAAATTAGTTTAGGTTTAGCGGAATTTACTAAACGGATGCTATAGATCGAATCTGATAACTTTATTCCATAACGATAATAATTACCTAAAAGAAAAGAATAAATCTGCTCATCGGTTTTGAATATACTGTCTGGCAGCTCGTCGTTTATTCCGTAATAATTGTTCAAAGTTTTAGAAAGTTCGGGCGAATACATTTCATTAAAAGAAGTATCTACAGTAACGTTTAATTTTTCTTTTATAAATTTGGATAAGAACTCTATGGCAGGTTTTTCATTAGGATAATATTTGTCAATCTGTTTTTCTCTTTTAACGGCGTAAAATTGACTTATATAATCGCTTAAGGTGCCAAGTAAGAAATAGTTAGCATCAATTTTTGGAATAACATTATCGGCTATTTTTGTTGGATAAAGTTTAATTTGTCCTTGAGCAAATGCTATTGTGTTTGAAGTGAATATCATCACCATCAATATCACTTTGGTTGTTTTTATTCGGAGCATTATATATAGTTTTTTAAATATAGTACTAAATATATTACGAACGATATTAAACAAAAAAGCCGTCCTGATTGATCATCAGAACGGCTATAAAATATTTGGTTTAGTGATTTACCATTTTTTTCTGCGTTCGCCACTTCCGCCTTCACGACTTCCACCTTCTCTGCGTCCACTTCCGCCAGTGTTGCCACCTTTGTCATCACGGCTACGTCCAGAGAAATCTCTGAAACCGCCACCGCCGTTTCCACCTTCACGTCTTTCGCCACCGCCAGATCTTCTTTCGCCTCCGCCGCGGTAACCACCGCCGCCTCCGCCACTTCTTCTCTCGCCGCCGAAACCACCGCCACCAGATCTTCTTTCACCACCACCGCGTCTTTCGCCACCGCCTTCACGTGGGCTATCTCCGCTTTTTTCGATACGAACACTACGACCGTTGAATTCTACAGATTTAAATCCTTCGAAAACTTTATCAGCAACATCATCTTCTACTTCAAAGAAAGAGAAAACACCTTTCAAATCGATTTTTCCAACGCTTTTGCCAGCAATTTTTCCGTTGTTACAGATAAATGA
This sequence comes from Pedobacter fastidiosus, assembly GCF_014306625.1. Taxonomy (GTDB): domain Bacteria; phylum Bacteroidota; class Bacteroidia; order Sphingobacteriales; family Sphingobacteriaceae; genus Pedobacter; species Pedobacter fastidiosus. The sequence continues at coordinate 212,795 of NZ_JACRYL010000003.1, read as the reverse complement.
TAACATATCGCCACGTGTAAATTCATCTACAGAACCTAAATTGATGAACAAACGAGTGTAACCTTCGCTACCACGTCCACGTCCACCTCTTTCGCCACGCTCGCCTCTTTCACCACGATCATCGCCAACTGCAGCGTTTAAATCAGGAGCTTTAGAATAGTAATCTAAGAAACGGTTGAATTCTAATGATGCAAAACGTTTAATAACATCTTCTTTGGATAAATCCTTAAACTCATCCATTATCCGAGGAATGTATTGATCTATTTGCTCAACATTAACTTCTACATTATGTACTTTATGTACTAAAGAGAATAATTGTTTTTCACAAACATCAAATCCTGTAGGTAACTCAGCTTTAGTAAATTGTTTACCAATAATGCGTTCCAACTGACGGATTTTTCCAACTTCTTTAGAGTTGATGATACAGATTGAAATACCAGTTTTACCAGCACGACCGGTACGGCCAGAACGGTGAGTATAACTTTCAATCTCATCAGGTAAAGAGTAGTTAATTACGTGTGTAACACCACTTACATCGATACCACGAGCAGCAACATCAGTAGCGATTAACAATTGCATGTTACGCTCACGGAAACGTTGCATTACTTTATCACGTTGTTGTTGCGATAAATCGCCGTGTAAAGCATCAGCATTGTAACCATCTTTAATTAAATGCTCTGCAACATCTTGTGTATCCAATTTGGTTTTACAAAATACTACTGCAAAAATTTCAGGGTTGAAATCAACAATACGTTTTAAGGCCGCGTATTTATCACGAGCACGAACGATATAATATTCGTGTTCGATGTTTACGTTACCCGTGTTTTTTGTGCCCATTGTTAATTCTACAGGGTTATCCATATAGTTCTTAGCTATACGGCGAACTTCTGCTGGCATTGTAGCCGAGAACAACCAGGTTTTTTTGTCATCAGGAGTAGTTGATAAAATGTCGTTAATGTCATCCTGGAAACCCATGTTTAACATTTCGTCAGCTTCATCAAGCACAACAAATTTAACTGCAGAAAAATCAATTGCCTTACGGCCAATGATATCCAACATACGGCCGGGCGTGGCCACTACAATTTGTACGCCTTGGCGTATTTCGCGTAGTTGTTGCATAATGTTAGCGCCACCGTAAACGGCAACAACATGAGCATTAGCAACGTTTTTAGAAAAGTTTTTAAGGTCGTTAGTGATTTGTAGGCAAAGCTCACGAGTTGGACACAAAATTAGTGCCTGTGGCTTATTACTTTTAAAATCAATTAGTTCTAACAGCGGCAAACCAAATGCGGCTGTTTTTCCTGTTCCTGTTTGGGCCAAACCAACAAAATCATTAGTGCCTTCTAACAGTACAGGAATACTTTGTTCCTGAATAGGAGTTGGAGTTTCAAATCCAAGGTCCTTTACGGCATTAACGACGTCATCACTTATCCCCAATAATTTAAATGGGTTTGTCATTCGTCTTTTATTTTTTAATTGAGCCGCAAAGGTAAGGTTAATAATCCGTATTTTACTGATAGTTAACTAAATAGTTTTTAATCGTAATGATTTGAAAATTAGGGCTTAAGCTTTTTTATAGATGGATTAGTGGAGTGAGGTGCCTCAATTAAACTTTTTGGATGGCAATTCCTTTAAACATGTGCCTAAAAATAGGTTCGCATTTTTCTTTGCAACAGGCATAAAAATCTCCATGTTTCCAGAAATTGGATTTTGGCGATTGTCCCCACCAGAATTCTGCCATCGCAATCGGCTTCATTTTATGCAAAAAAGAATACTGTAAAAGTTTTGGCGCTGCGCATTCTCCAGCCCCTGCAGGCGGGTTTTTATGACCGATATCTTTAAAAATTTCAATTAGGTTTTTTTCTTCACCAGCCTGATTAAGAAAATGGTAATGTTCAAAAATTTTGTTTTGAAGCACTACTGAATAATTTCTTCTAGCTATTTTTAATTGATGGATTTGATCTTTTAAGTCTGGATTATTTTGTTCTTCTAAACTCTTTATTTTCAGATTCATTTCGCTGAGGGCTTCCATTCCAATATTTAGAAAGCTGTTTTCAGTAAGCAGATCGAAAACAGGCGGAACAAAGTTTGCGTGTTGATTGCTTCCCGCTAATTTGCCAGAAAAGGCAGATAGAAATCCAATTTCGTTATTTTGATTTTGAACCACAAGAACCCCGAACATTTTACCAATAATAGCACCGTTATCCTGATCTGATAAGCCAAAATTATGTGTCCAATCGGTTTGATTAGTTAAATAACTTTGCAATTGTTTGGCGGCCAACAAACATAGTTGATGCGGCTTTTCAACCATCAAACTGAGATAATCTGGAATAGAAATGTCGTTTAGGTCTTCATTAAAGTAGGTAAAAAATGGGTCTATTGGAGATTGGGACATTACTTTGAGTATAATAGGCAGAAAACTTACCTCAGCCTTTCAGCCGAACGAATTAACCTTTCATCTTTATTGATGCCAAAAATGGCCAATACACAGAATAAGATTGCCAATGCTGGTAAATAGGCGCCGACTCCAAAACTTGCTCCATCTAAACCTCCTGGGATTTTTTTTGCATAAATACTACACCAAAATGCAAAACCACCGATAGCTGCAATATTAAAAATGATGATTCGCTTTTGAAGACTTCTTCTCTTGAAGTTGAAAATATTAATAAAAGCCAGTGCAGCAACGGCAATATTTGTAATGAGCAATGGGAAAAAGGGCTGTACACTTAAGCTTGACATATTATTGTCTTCAAATTTTTGATGTAAGCCATTTGTATATATTTCCGATTTAGCCCCATTAATTTCTTTTGTTGCGATTGGTAAAACCAACATTAAAATCAGCGTAAGAGTTGCTAAAAAAAGCCAGATAGATTGTATTCTTTGTATCATGTTAATTTAATAATTGAAGCAAATATATTTAAAAGCAATATATCAACTCATCAAATACAAAGAAAAAAGTATTTTTGCATCGCTTTGAGTAAAAAAAGATATTTCATACAGCTTTCTTATGATGGCAGCTTATACCATGGCTGGCAAATTCAGCCTAACGCAATAACGGTTCAGGAGTTGTTAGATAAGGCAATGTCTACTTATTTTAGGCAAACTATAGAAACCTTAGGCTGTGGTAGAACCGATGCCGGTGTACACGCTACTGATTTTTATGCGCACTTTGATGTTGAAAATATTGAGGAGGAAAAGGTTATAAAATCGGTAGCTGGAATTAATGCCATGTTGCCGTATCAAATTGCAACAAAAACTGTAATTCCTGTAAGCAATGAGGCGCATGCACGTTTTGATGCCATTGCTAGAGCATATAAATATTATATCCATTTTGACAAAGATCCTTTTAAATTCAATCGATCTTGGCTGCTTAAAGATAAATTGGATGTTGATTTAATGAACAATGCAGCCGAACAGTTGTTAAATTATACCGATTTTTCTTGCTTTAGTAAATCCAACACACAAACCTTTACCAATAATTGCAAAGTAACCAAGGCAGTTTTTGAAGAGGTAGAAAATGGATTGGTTTTTACCATTCAAGCCGATCGCTTTTTAAGAAACATGGTGCGGGCAATAATGGGAACTTTGGTTAGAGTAGGGAAACGCGAAATAGATTTAGACGATTTTAAAGCCATAATAGAAAGTAAAAACCGAAGTAAGGCTGGTCAATCAGTTCCTGCTTGTGGCTTATATTTAGTAAAAGTTAAATATCCTTATTTGGGTTAATTAGCTTAATCGGTGAATTGTTTAACTGGTTAATTAATGAATTACCTACAGCGCAATTAACCAATTTATACAATTTAAACAGTTAAACACGATAATGGCAGTAACAGGCGACGTATATAACACAGGATTACTGAGACGTATTTTTCAATACGTAAAGCCTTATCGTTCCGTTTTTATTTGGTCGGTAATTTTAACCATTTTACTTGCTGCAATTTCTCCCGTTCGTCCGTTTTTAATTAAATACACGCTAGATCATTACATCTTAACAGGCAAATATTCTGGTTTGGTAAATATGACCATGCTGATGGTTTTTATGTTGATTCTTCAAACTTTAATTCAATATAACCACACGCTTTTAACCAATACTTTGGGGCAATCTGTTATTCGCGATTTAAGAATAAATGTATTTAACCATATTACTAAACTCCGACTTAAATACTTCGATAAAACGCCAATTGGTCAATTAATTACGCGAACAGTTTCTGATTTGGAAACCATTGCCGATATTTTTTCGGAGGGATTAATTTCTATGATTGGCGATACACTCCAGGTTATTGTAATTATTGGAGTAATGCTTTATACCGATTGGGAATTGAGTTTGGTTGTGCTTTTGCCTATTCCGCTTCTGATTATCGCAACTCGAAAATTTCAAAAAGCAATTAAGGTTTCTTTTCAGGAAATCAGGAACGAAGTATCAAATTTAAATACCTTCTTGCAAGAGCATATTACAGGCGTTTCAATTGTACAGTATTTTGCAAGAGAGAAGCAGGAATATAGAAAATTTAATGCGATTAATAAACGCTATCGTGATGCAAATATTCGTTCCAATTGGTATTACTCTATCTTTTTCCCCGTAGTCGAATTAATTTCGGCAATGTCTTTGGGTTTATTGGTTTGGTATGGCTCGAAAAGTATTTTGGCTAAACCGCTTGATGTTACTCCCGGAACTATAACCCAGTTTATTATGTATTTGGGAATGGTTTTTACGCCAATTCGCCAGCTGGCTGATAAATTTAATACCCTTCAAATGGGAATGGTTGGTGCAGAACGTGTATTTAAAGTTTTGGATACTGATGAAAGTACCCCAAATTTAGGCACACAAAAACCCGAAAAACTAGAAGGAAACATTCAGTTTAAAAATGTTTGGTTTGCATATAATGACGATAATTATGTATTGAAAGATTTATCTTTTGAGGTAAAGGCCGGACAAACCATTGCCTTGGTTGGCGCAACAGGAGCAGGAAAATCATCTACAATTAATATTCTAAATCGCTTTTACGAAGTTAAAAAGGGAGAAATTACTGTTGACGGCATTGATATTGAAGATTTGGAACTTGATTATTTGCGCAGCCATATTGCAACGGTACTGCAGGATGTATTTTTGTTTTCGGATACGATTTTAAATAACATCACTCTAAATAATCCAGAAATTACACTTGAAGAGGTTGTTAACGCGGCTAAAAAAGTTGGCGCTCACGAATTTATTGAGCGTTTGCCTGGCGGTTATCAATACAATGTAATGGAAAGAGGTGCAACCCTTTCTGCTGGTCAGGCGCAGTTAATTTCTTTTATTCGAGCACTGGTTCATAATCCAGCAATTTTAGTTTTAGATGAGGCAACTTCATCCGTAGATACCGAAACGGAACTGTTAATTCAAAAGGCGATAGATAGTTTAATGGAAGGTAGAACATCAATTGTAATTGCACACCGTTTATCTACGATTCAAAAGGCCGATCAAATTATTGTTCTGGATAAGGGCGAAATTAAAGAGCGAGGAACCCATCAGCAGTTATTAAAGATAAACGGCTATTATAAAAAGCTTTACGACCTCCAATTCTCATCAGAGGGGATTGCCAAAAGTTCTTAAATCTTATTTTTTTCGATTAATTTCTTAAATTGACATCTTCTTAAACTCAATTCGAAGATGAAATCTTTAAAACTATTTGCTTTACTATTTTTTTTTATATCTGCTTTAAATGTTTCTGCACAGCAGAAAAAATATGTCATGGTAATTCATGGCGGTGCGGGTACAATTCTTAAAAAGAATATGACACCAGAAAAGGAAGCGGCTTATGTTGCTGCGTTAACTGCAGCTTTAAATGCCGGTTATGCAGAAATTAAGGCAGGCAAAACAAGTTTGGATGCCGTTGAAGCAACCATTCATGTTTTAGAAAACGATCCTCATTTTAATGCAGGTAAGGGCGCAGTTTTTACACATGATGGTCGCAATGAATTGGATGCTGCAATTATGGATGGAAAAACCTTAATGGCTGGTGCAGTTGCAGGCGTAACAACAATCAAAAATCCAATCTCTGCTGCTCGTGCCGTAATGGAAAAATCTGAACACGTAATGATGTTTGGTGATGGAGCTGATAAATTTGCCAAAGAAGTAGGTTTAGAAATCGTTGATCCTAAATATTTTTGGACAAAAGAACGTTGGGATGGTTTGCAGGATGCGATAAAAGAAGATTCTACCAAAGCCGTTTTAGATCATGGAAGTAAAAAATCTTCACTTTTAGGAACCATTAATCACGATTATAAATTTGGTACCGTTGGATGTGTCGCATTAGATAAGGCCGGAAACTTAGCTGCGGGAACATCAACCGGCGGCATGACGAATAAAAAATACGGACGTGTTGGCGATTCGCCAATTATTGGTGCCGGAACTTATTGCAATAACGAAACAGCAGGTATTTCTTGTACGGGCTGGGGCGAATTTTATATTCGTAATGTAGTGGCCAAAACCATTTCAGATTTAATGGAATATAAAGGTTTATCAGTAGCTGATGCCTCTAAAATTGTATTGGATAAAGTTGGCAAAATGGGAGGCGATGGTGGCTTAATTGCTTTGGATAAAAAGGGAAATGTAGCCATGCCATTTAATACAGAGGGAATGTACAGAGGTACGGTTACTGCTGATGGTAAAATAGAAGTTAACATTTATAAATAATGAAAACAGCCTTATTATTTCTATTTACCATCGCTTTATCAATCGGATTAAAAGCTCAAAACAACACTGCTAAGGGCAATTTGTTTATAATTGGAGGAGGCGATCGATCTGATGCTTTGATTAAACAACTGGTATCAACTGCGGATTTAAAGGCGAACGATTACATCATTATTTTGCCAATGGCGAGCGAAGTTCCAGATACTGGATTTAAATATATTTCTGCCCAGCTTAAACTGCAAACTAGCGTTGCGATTAGAAATTTCAACTTTAGTAAGCACGATGTTAATGATAAAAAATGGGTCGATTCTTTAGCTGGAGCAAAGCTGATTTATATTTTGGGTGGCGATCAAACCCGATTTATGAAGTCTGTTTTGAATACTCCAGTGTATAATGCAATTCATAAGGCATATCAAAATGGTTCTACCATTGCAGGCACAAGCGCTGGCGCAGCCGTGATGAGTAAATACATGATAACAGGAAAACAACTTCTGGATTCGGTATATAAAGAAACCTTTAATAAACTTCTGGATAAAAATATCGAATTTGCCGAAGGGATGGGTTTACTTCAAAATACAATTATCGATCAACATTTTTTAAAGCGCAATCGCTATAATCGATTAATTTCTGCATTGGCTTCTCATCCAGATTTGGTTTGTGTGGGGATTGATGAAAGTACAGCAATCATAGTCCATGGAAATAAGGCAACAGTTGCTGGCGATTCGCAAGTGATTCGCTTGGCAAGTCCGAAGAATTTAAAATCGACCGAAAAAGGCTTATTAAAGTTTAATCAGGCCGAATTCGGAATTTTTACCGCGGGCGATGTAATCGATATTAAGCCATAGTATTAACAATCTCATATTTTGAAACCTGTTTTAAGAAATTGAAACAGGTTTTTTTATTTTCAAGAGTTTCTCGATCTAAATTTTAGGCAAAGGAAAAATTAATCTATATTTCAGTCTTCAAAACTGATTTAATGAAATCAATCCTATCCAATTTAACTTTTCAGGTTCTTGTCGCCATTACGGTCGGAATCTTAGTTGGCGCTTACTTTCCTGGTTTTGCTCCAACAGCAAAATTAATTAGTCAAGGCTTTATCAATATGATTAGCATGCTAATCGCACCAATTATTTTCTTTACCATCGTTTTGGGTATTGCACATATGGGCGATATGAAAAAGGTTGGCCGGGTAGGAGGGAAAGCACTTTTGTACTTCGAAATTGTAAGTACAGTTGCAATTGCAATCGGCTTATTAGTTGCAAATATTCTTAAGCCTGGAGTTGGAATGGAAACTGGTGGTGGCGACGCTACGAAAATTGCGGGTTATGCGGAGCAGGCAAAAGAGATGAATTGGGCAGAATTTTTTCTTCATATTATTCCGCATAATGTAATCGCATCTTTCGCTGAAGGGAATATTTTACAGATCCTGTTTTTTGCAATTCTATTCGGTTATGGCTTAAATAAGCTGGGCGGCGAAGGAGCTTCAGTTTTAAATGCTTTTGATAAGATTTCTAAGGTGCTTTTTAAAATTATGAAAGTGGTAATGCGCTTAGCGCCAATTGGTGCTTTCGGCGGAATGGCTTTTAGTATAGGTACACATGGATTGCAGAGTATAATTGGGATGGCAAAACTAATGGGGTCGGTTTATTTAACCTGTATTCTTTTTATTTTTGTTGTTTTAAACGGAATCTGCAGGTATTATAAATTTAGTCTTTGGCAATACCTTAAATATATCCGTCAGGAAATTTTAATCGTATTAGGAACTTCTTCATCAGAATCTGCTTTGCCAAGTATGATGCAAAAAATGGAGGCCATCGGTTGTGATAAATCTGTTGTTGGCTTGGTAATACCGACGGGATATTCTTTTAATCTGGACGGAACAGCAATTTATTTAGCCATGGCGGTTATTTTTCTTTGTCAGGTTTTTCATGTCGATTTATCCATTGGGCAACAATTAACCATTTTGGCTATACTCATGGTAACGTCTAAAGGCGCTGCTGGTGTAACTGGAAGTGGTTTTATCGTTTTGGTTTCAACATTAACCGCTTTAAAAATTATGCCGATTGAGCACATCTCAATTTTAATTGGAGTAGATCGTTTTATGAGTGAAGCAAGAGCCATAACTAACGTAATCGGAAATGGAATCGCAACAATTGTAATTGCTAAAAGCGAAAATCAATTTGATGAAGCGAAGTATTTGAAGGCCATTCAACCAGCTATGATTGAGAAAAATGAGGAAGGTTAATGTAGAGTAAAAGGTTTCAACCACAGATGCACACAGATAAACACGGATTTGGTGTGGTTTTTATTTGCTACTAATACCAGAGATAGAGATCGCCTCGGTTTCGTGTCTCCACGAAACGAAATTGGTTTAGTGATTCGTGGAGACACGAACCAAAGCTCAGAGAGTAAAAAGTTTTTGACCACAGACGCACACAGATAAACACGGATTTGGTGTGATTTTTATTTGCTACTAATACCAGAGATAGAGATGGCCTCGGTTTCGTGTCTCCACGAAACGAAATTGGTTTAGTGGTTCGTGGAGACACGAGCCAAGGCTCAAGAGTAAAAAGTTTCAACCACAGATGCACACAGATAAACACGGATTTGGTGTGATTTTTATTTGCTACTAATACCAGAGATAGAGATGGCCTCGGTTTCGTGTCTCCACGAAACGAAATTGGTTTAGTGGTTCGTGGAGACACGAACCATGGCTCAAGAGTAAAAGGTTTCAACCACAGATGCACATAGATAAACGCGGATTTGGTGTGGTTTTCGTTTCGTGTCTCCACGAAACGAAATTGGTTTAGTGGTTGTGGAGACACGAGCCAAGGCTCAAGAGTAAAAGGTTTCAACCACAGATGCACACAGATAAACACGGATTTGGTGTGGTTTTTATTTGCTATTAATACCAGAGATAGAGATCGCCTCGGTTTCGTGTCTCCACGAAACGAAATTGGTTTAGTGGTTCGTGAAGACACGAACCAAGGCTCAAGAGTAAAAG
>NZ_JACRYL010000003.1:29131-203073 GCF_014306625.1 Pedobacter fastidiosus | reverse complement strand
TCAACCACAGATGCACACAGATAAACACGGATTTGGTGTGATTTTTATTTGCTACTAATACCAGAGATAGAGATGGCTTCGGTTCGTGTCTCCACGAAACGAATTGGTTTAGTGGTTCGTGGAGACACGAACCAAGGCAAATATAAAATTTTCGACTCCTTTAAACTTTTCAGCGAGACAAATTCTAAACCAATGACCAATGACCAATGACCAACAATCCAACTATTTAAACTACCTTTGTGGCAGAAACATGCACACAGCTTGTTTAATTAAACCAGATCACATTGGCTCAACAAGAACAAAATAACCGCAAAGAAAAAAGCGAGTTACACCCACGCAACAAACACCGTTCGCGTTACAATTTCAAACAACTTATCGCAGCATCAAAAGAACTTAAGCATTTCGTTTTCAAAAATGAACACAATGATGATTCTATTGATTTTGCAGATCAAAGTGCTGTTAAGGCATTAAACAAAGCATTATTAAAGTACTTTTATAATATTTCACAGTGGGATATTCCTAAGGATTATTTATGTCCGCCTATTCCTGGTCGTGCAGATTATATTCACTATGTTGCTGATCTTTTAGGGTCGAGCAGTAAAGGAAAAATCCCTAAAGGAGCAAACGTTAATGTATTGGATATTGGAGTTGGGTCTAATTGTATTTATCCAATAATTGGACATCAAGAATATGGTTGGAACTTTGTCGGTTCTGAAATCGATCCACTTTCGGTAGATTCGGCCAAACGGATTATTGATGCCAATAAACCATTACAAGGCGCTGTAGAAATCCGTCAACAACCTTCAAAAATGGGTATTTTTAGAGGTGTTGTAGGTGGTAAGGAACGTTTTGATGCAGTTGTTTGTAATCCACCTTTTCACTCTTCTTTAAAAGAAGCGGAACAAGGTACCCGTCAGAAATGGCGCAATTTGGGTGGAAAAGAGAAAGAAGTGAAACACGTTTTAAATTTTGGTGGAAACAAGGCTGAGCTTTGGTGCCCAGGTGGCGAACGTGCTTTTGTTGAACAGATGATTATTCAAAGCGAGCAAATTAAAAATCAAGTTTTGTGGTTTACCTCTTTGGTTTCTAAAAGTGCCAATTTGAAAAGTATTTACAGCGCTTTGGTTAAGGCAAATGCTTTCGAAGTTACAACTGTTCAAATGTCGCAAGGACAAAAAATAAGTCGTTTTGTAGCGTGGACTTTCCATGATGAAGCAGCGCAGGCCGAATGGGTAAAGGGATGGAAAACAGAGCCGAAAAAGGAAGCTCCAAAACCTGAAGTAAAAAGTATCTAACTTTAAAAATATAAGCAAAGCCGGATTAGCTGTTAAAAGTTGATCCGGCTTTTTTGTGTACTATTTTTTTGTGGATTAAAAATCTGAAGTTAGATGATCTAGAAAAATTTCTATTCTCAATTAACTTGTTTTAGCATCAAAAATATAACCTGCTAAAGCTGTAATAACCATGGCTACGGTTCCCCAAAAGCAAATTCTGATTACACCTTTCAGCATATTAGAACCTCCTGCTTTTGCTGCCAATGCGCCAGATAACGCTAAGAAAACAATTGCAAACCCATACTGATAGAAAACCATTGATTTTATTGGGGCAAAAAACGCCACTAAAAATGGCAGGATTCCACCACTAACAAAAGAAGCACCTGATGCAAAGGCTGCCTGTAAAGGTTTTGGCTGAGTATGCTCGTTAATGCCTAATTCGTCTCTTGCATGAGCTTCCAAAGCATCTTTTTCGGTAAGTTTAAGAGCAACTTGCATGGCCAAATCTTCATCCAAACCTTGGGAAACATAAATTTTTGCGAGTTCTTTTAGTTCAACCTCGGGCATGGTTTCCAACTCCATTTTTTCCCGTTGCAAATCTGCTTTTTCAATATCGGCTTGCGAGCTAACAGAAACATATTCGCCAGCCGCCATAGATAAGGAGCCAGCAACCAAGCCTGCTAAAGCCGCCAAAACAATCGGACTTCTAGTATCGCTTGCTGCGGCAATGCCGATAACCAAACTTGTTGTAGAAATAATTCCATCGTTAGCACCAAGTACAGCAGCCCTGAGCCAGCCGGTTCTGTTTGTGTAATGTTCTTCTAATTGCATTTTCAGTTTGGTTAACTGTTCCAAATTTAACTAAATGCTTCTTGGTTTAATGCTGCGATATTAATCCAGAAAGATTCTAATGTTTACTTCTTTTCGTAAACAATCAAAATTACCAAGTCATTATTTGGATTGGGTGCAATCCCGTGAGCACTTCCTGGACGCGTTAAAATGGCATCACCAGTTTTTACAGGAAACGTTTTTCCATTCATTTGCATTTTTCCGTTACCGCTGATAACATAATAAATTTCATCTTCTTTTTGTAAATGGTAACCTATTGAAGAGCCCGGTTTCAAAATCCTTTTTCTGAAGGCTGTTTTCAAATTCTTTGCTTCTCCAAAAAAATTAAAACCAATGGTTTTGCCACCTCCAGCATGCGTTCCAGGTTCTTCCTTTGCTACATTTATATCATTTTGGAGGATATATTTTGCGGTATCTATGCTTTGTGCTTTAGCATTAAGGCAAGCGATGGTTGCAATAAAGGCAATCGCTATTAGAATGAATTTCTTCTTCATGAGTTTTTTTTAATATTTGGTTTTCAGCTTTGGTCTTTCGACTCTAGTCTTTGGTCTTTCATCTTTCAAAGTAAATTTAGGCGTTTTGTTTGGTTGTTGCCAAAAGCACAGAACTTTGTTATCTAAACCCGATCGGAGCGAGCACGGAGTGTAACGAAGTAAAGTATAGAGCGGGGCTGAATGCGCCATAATGCAATTCCTTACATTTTCCTGAAAAAAGGGCTCAAATAATATGGTTTTAGATTTGAATTCCGTTGCAATAATATTAGCTTTGCACAAAAAAAATATTGATACATGAGCGTTTTAGTAAATAAAGATTCTAAGGTTATCGTTCAGGGTTTTACCGGAAACGAAGGAACTTACCATGCTGAGCAGATGCTGGCCTATGGTACAAACGTAGTTGGTGGTGTTACCCCTGGCAAAGGTGGGCAATTGCATTTAGATAAGCCTGTTTTTAATACTGTTAAAGATGCTGTTGACCAAACGGGAGCAAATGTATCTATCATTTTCGTTCCACCGGCTTTTGCTGCTGATGCGATTATGGAAGCTGCCGAAGGTGGTATTAAAGTTATTGTTTGTATTACTGAAGGTATCCCGACTAAGGATATGATTCAGGTTAAAGAATATATTTCTGATCGTGATGTTACACTTATCGGCCCTAACTGCCCAGGTGTAATTACTGCTGATGAAGCTAAAATTGGTATCATGCCAGGCTTTATCTTCAAAAAAGGTCATGTGGGTGTAGTTTCAAAATCTGGAACTTTAACTTATGAAGCTGTAGATCAGGTTGTTAAAGCTGGTTTAGGGATTACTACTGCAATCGGTATTGGTGGTGATCCAATTATTGGAACAACTACAAAACAAGCTGTAGAATTGTTAATGAACGATCCTGATACACACGGCATCATCATGATTGGTGAAATTGGTGGCGGAATGGAAGCTGAGGCTGCTCGTTGGATTAAAGAACATGGTACTAAGCCTGTTGTTGGTTTCATTGCTGGTCAAACTGCACCTGCGGGACGTAGAATGGGTCATGCTGGTGCTATTGTTGGCGGTGCTGATGATACTGCAGCTGCTAAAATGAAAATTATGCGTGAGTGTGGTATTCGTGTAGTAGAAAGTCCCGCTGAAATAGGTGCTGCAATGGCAGAAGAATTAGCAAAATAAAAGTTTCACCCTGTTAAAGTTTGAGGGTAGGTTTGGTTTGTGCTGTCTCTCTCCAGAAAAGAGGGAATTCGAGTTTATTATTACAACCCAAAGCATAGGGTTTCGTTATAGGAAAGCGCTTCGATTATTCGAGGCGCTTTTTTTATAGCCACAGCCAGTGAAAGGTAAAGCAACTTGGAATTCTTATTTTCAAGGTTGCCACGGAAACACAGAGTACACGGAAATATAAAGGGGAAAAAAAACGAGAAATTTAATTAGCTTAGGTTCAAATTATCTTTTATGAATTATGAATTAGACAAGATAATTTTCCCTTTAAAACGAGACTGATTTAATTATTAATGCTGCAATCGAAGTTCATAAAAATTTAGGTTGTGGTTTCTTAGAGGTTGTTTATAAAGACGCACTTTGTATTGAATTTGAAAGCAGGGGCTACTTTTATGAAAGAGAAAGGCATTATCCGGTGTACTATAAAGATATTTTATTATCGCACAGCTTTTATGCGGATTTTATAATTTTCGATTCTGTGATTTAGAAGTTAAATCTAAGAATGAAATTGCAAATGAAGATTTAGCCCAAACTATAAACTACCTAAAATGTTCTGAGTGTAAAGTTGGTTTAGTTCTAAACTTTGGTAAATCAACTTTAGAAATAAGGCGTGTTGTTTTCTAGATTAGTTAAGTTTTCCGTGTCTTCCGTGCTTCCGTGGCAATATTCTCTTTTATCATCTCTTTGTAAACACTATTACAAACCTTTAAAGCAACAAACCAAAACAAAATCTATAGCGTATATTGTAGCATGAGAATGATGTTAAATAAACTATTTTTAATTTCTGCTGTTGTTTTAATTACAAGTCTTTCTGCCTGTGCACAAAAGAAAGACAAAGCAAAAGAAGAGCAGTCTACAGAGCAAATTATATCAAAGAAAAAAATGAACTGGAATCCGTTAACCCCTGAAGAAGAAAGAGTAATTGTTAATAAAGGAACTGAGTACCCAGGTACTGGTAAATACGAGCATACCACAGATAAAGGAACCTATACTTGTAAACGTTGTAACGCAGCTTTATATCGCTCTGAAAGTAAGTTTGATGCACATTGCGGCTGGCCGGCATTTGATGATGAAATTAAAGGTGCTGTAAAGCGTCATACCGATGCCGATGGTTCTCGTACAGAAATAGTTTGTGCTAACTGTGGTGCACATTTAGGTCACGTATTTTTGGGCGAAGGATTTACCAATAAAGACACTCGTCACTGTGTAAATTCTATCTCAATGAATTTCGTGCCGGATAAAAAATAAGGTGGGTAGAGTAGGGTTAGGTAGAGGCGTATAACGATAAGTTGTACGCCTTTTTTTGTATATGTAGATTTGTGATTTTTTCTTAGAAAACAAGCTCGTTTTTTGCTCCTAATCCAATGCTTTTGGTCACCAGACTTTAGACTTCGGATCTTCGATTTTTCCACAAATTATTGATTATAAACTAAATGCTTATATTTGCAGGCTCGATAAAGAAAATTTAGCCTATGAAGTATCTTCTGTTATTAAGTTTTAGCTTTCTGTTTTTTCAGAGCAATGCGCAAAATTCTGATTCATCAAATGAACCGGATAGTATCAAAAAAACGGTTCTTGCAACTTATTATAATAGAAAATTCGAAGGTCGCCGAACCACAAGTGGCGCAAAATACAGAGCTAAAAAACTCACAGCCGCACATAGATCTTTACCTTTTGGAACCAAGGTTACCGTAACCAATCCAGATAATGGAAAATCGGTAACTGTTAAGGTAAACGATAGAGGTCCTTTTGTAAAAAGATTGGCTATAGATTTATCGGAAAGCGCTGCAAAACAGATCGGTATCTTCCATAAAGGCGTTGCTCGGGTTAAAGTCAGCTACACCCTAGAGTAATACTCTTTTTTGCTCTAAAACCTGTCTATTTTACCTCCAAAATTTAAGTTATTAACACTTATTTTGGTTTCCTAAACCCTTAAAAAGAAATGATTAGCTTTTTTTTCGCTCGAAAATGATAATTAGCTGATTGATTTATCCACTGATTTCAAGGTAGTGTTAACAACTTTGATTCACAAAAAGTACCTCTGCTATATATATTTGTTTAACAAAGTTCTTTAACTTCTTGCGCTTTAAAACAAATATAAAAGCTTAGTTTTTAGTAATTTATAAGTCTATCTCTGTGATTGAAAATTTAAATTTACCTAACTAAAAACTAAGTTGTTTGCTAAGCGGCGAGGTTAGCACTTTCACTACAGCGTTTTGATAAAAGACATTACAATCACCATATAAAATTGGTGGATGCGTGCCTTTGTCGGCTCTGTGCAAATTGAAGATTAAAAAAACATCAGCATATGGAACAGGAATTACTACTACAAGAAAACAAAGATAGATTTGTGCTATTGCCAATTAAATATCCGGCAATATGGGAGATGTACAAGAAGACCGAAGCTAGTTTCTGGACGGCAGAAGAAATCGATCTTTCTGACGATCAAAAACACTGGGACAACTTGAACGATGGCGAAAGACATTTCATTTCTCACATTCTTGCTTTCTTTTCTGCTAGTGATGGTATTGTTAACGAAAACCTTGCTGTAAACTTCATGAGCGAAGTTCAGTTACCTGAAGCTCGTTGTTTTTATGGTTTCCAGATTATGATGGAAAATATCCATGCTGAAACCTATGCCTTATTAATTGATACTTATATTAAAGATCCAGAAGAGAAAGACCGTTTGTTCCATGCGATTGATACTGTTCCGGCAGTTAAAAGAAAGGCAGAATGGGCATTACGATGGATTGATAATGGAACTTTTGCAGAACGCTTAGTGGCGTTTGCTGCGGTTGAAGGTATTTTCTTCAGCGGAAGTTTCTGCTCCATTTTCTGGTTAAAAAAACGCGGCTTAATGCCAGGATTAACTTTCAGTAACGAGCTAATTTCTAGAGATGAAGGTTCTCATTGCGAATTCGCCTGCTTGTTATACAGCATGTTGAGCAACAAATTAAGCGAAGAACAGGTTCACGGAATTATCAGCGATGCTGTAGAAATTGAAAAGGAATTTATTACAGAAGCTTTACCAGTTGCTTTAATTGGTATGAATGCGAAATTAATGAGCCAGTATATCGAATTCGTAGCCGATAGATGGTTACAAGAATTGGGTTACACAAAAATTTACAATGCAACCAACCCATTCGATTTTATGGAAATGATTTCATTGCAGGGTAAAACCAATTTCTTCGAGAAACGTGTTGGAGATTATCAAAAAAGTGGTGTATTAACCTCTGCTGATAATAACAAACAAGCGTTCTCTTTAGACGAAGACTTTTAAGAAAGCTTAAAGCAAAAAGACTAAAGCTTAAAGCCCCCATGCATCGTGATTGCGAGGAACGAAGCAATCTTTTGTGTAGAAAACTAATAATAATTATAAACGCGAAAGGTTAGGTCTTAATACTTGACAATCGCTACTTGATACTAAAATAAAATACACGCCTTAAAAAGCCCTTTCCTTTTGGGGAGGGTTGGGAGGGGCTTAAATCTCATAAATTATGTTCGTACACAAAAGAGATGGCCGCAAAGAAGCGGTACAATTTGACAAAATAACTGCCCGCATTCAAAAGCTATGCTACAGTTTAAATTCAGACCTTGTAGATCCAATCGATGTAGCCAAAAAGGTTATCGAAGGTTTATATGATGGCGTAACAACCTCTGAATTAGATAACCTTGCTGCTGAAACTGCCGCATCGTTAACTACAAAACACCCAGATTATGCGTTGTTGGCATCGCGTATTGCGGTTTCTAACTTGCATAAAAATACCATCAAATCATTTTCAGGTACGATGAAGATGTTGCATGAGTATTTTGATCCCAAAGCACAAAAATCTGCTCCGCTTATTGCAGATGATGTTATGGAGATCATCACCAAAAATGCAGATATCTTAGATAGTACGATTATCTACGATCGTGATTTTGGTTTCGATTATTTTGGTTTTAAAACATTAGAGAAATCTTATCTTCTAAAAGTTAACGGTAAAATCGTTGAGCGTCCGCAACATCTTTTCATGCGTGTATCAGTTGGTATCCACAAAGAAGATATTGATAGCGTAATCAAAACCTACAACTTAATGAGCGAGCGTTGGTTTACACATGCTACACCAACCTTATTTAACGCTGGTACACCTAAACCTCAAATGTCATCGTGTTTCTTGTTAACTATGCAAGATGATAGCATTGAAGGAATTTATGATACATTAAAACAAACCGCTAAAATTTCTCAAAGTGCTGGTGGTATTGGTTTAAGCATCCACAACATCCGTGCAACGGGTTCATATATTGGTGGTACAAATGGTACAAGTAACGGCATTATTCCAATGTTGCGTGTATTTAACGATACCGCTCGTTACGTAGATCAAGGTGGAGGTAAACGTAAAGGTGCCTTCGCAATCTATTTAGAGCCTTGGCATGCAGATGTTTTCGAATTCTTAGACTTGCGTAAAAACCACGGTAAAGAAGAAATGCGAGCCCGTGATTTGTTCTACGCCCTTTGGATTAACGATTTGTTTATGCAACGTGTTAAAGATAATGGCGAATGGACTTTATTTTGTCCGCATGAAGCACCAGGTTTGGCAGATTGTTTCGGTGCAGAATTCGAAGCTTTGTACACTAAATACGAAGCTGAAGGTCGTGGTCGTAAAACCATTAAAGCACAAGAACTTTGGTTTGCTATTTTAGATTCGCAAATTGAAACCGGTACACCTTATATGTTGTTTAAAGATGCAGCGAACAGCAAATCTAACCAACAAAATTTAGGTACCATTAAGAGCTCTAACTTGTGTACTGAGATTATCGAGTACACCTCTAAAGATGAAGTTGCAGTTTGTAACTTAGCATCATTAGCTTTGCCTCGTTTCGTAATCGGCGGTCAGTTCGATCACCAAAAATTATACGATGTAACTTATCAAGCTACGTTAAACTTGAATAAAATCATCGATCATAACTACTATCCTGTTGTAGAGGCAGAAAACTCAAACATGCGTCACCGTCCGGTTGGTTTAGGTGTGCAAGGTTTGGCTGATGCTTTTATCTTAATGCGTTTACCTTTCGAAAGTGATGAGGCAAAACGTTTAAACAAAGATATTTTCGAAACGATTTATTTCGCATCGATGACGGCATCTCATGATTTAGCGGTAAAAAATGGTGCTTACCAAACTTTCAAAGGCTCACCATTATCTAAAGGTAAATTCCAATTCGATTTATGGAATGTAACGCCAGATAGCGGTCGTTGGGATTGGAATGCATTACGTAAGAAAGTAGTTAAAGATGGTGTTTATAACTCATTGTTAGTTGCACCGATGCCAACAGCATCTACATCTCAAATTCTAGGCAACAACGAATGTTTCGAGCCTTATACCTCAAATATCTACACTCGTCGTGTATTAAGTGGAGAATTTGTGGTGGTAAACAAACACTTATTGAAAGATTTAGTTGCTTTAGGTTTGTGGGATAACGATATGAAAAACAAAATCATATTGGCCAATGGATCGGTTCAAGCAATTGATGCAATTCCAGATTATATCAAAGAATTGTACAAAACAGTTTGGGAAATTAAAATGCGTAATATCATCGATATGGCTGCCGATCGTGGTGCTTATATCTGCCAATCGCAATCATTAAACTTGTTTATCAATGCGCCGAATACTTCAAAATTAACTTCAATGCACTTCTACGCATGGGAGAAAGGATTGAAAACCGGTATGTATTATTTACGTACTCAAGCAGCATCACAAGCGGTTAAATTTACGGTAGAAAATCAAGGTGGTAAAGCAATTGAGGCGGTTATTCCAGCTGAAATGACACAAGATCAAGTTGCAGAAGAAATCGTTGACGGACCAGTTTGTTCAATGGAAGAAGGCTGTATCAGCTGTTCAGGTTAAATTAACACGTCATTGCGAGGCTGGACAAGAGTGAGCCGAAGCAATCCCCGTGTTTCTTTGCAGAAACTTGAATCACATATTCAAAATTAAGTAAGGTTTTGAGCAAACGCTCAAAACCTTATTTTTTGTCGTTACTTTTGTAGCGCAATAGTTCATTTGTCAATGGTTCACTAGTCTCAACAGCGCCAAATACCAATGAACTAATGACCGATGAACCAATGAACACTCACAAACATAGCAAGCACGAAATCATTCCCTGCGAAAGATGCGGAACCGCTATTGAATGCAAGGCTAATTCTTATACCAAATGCCAATGTAGCGCAGTACAACTCAGCATTAACGAAGTACAATATATCTCAGAATTGTACGACGGTTGTTTGTGTGCTAAATGCCTGTTCGAATTACAACAAGAATATCGAGAAGAAATAGGGGTTTAATCCACTTAACCTGAGTTCGATCATTAAAATACCTTTTACAATCGCCGTGAGCACTACTTTATAAGAACGGTCGTCATTGCGAAACTGGCCACATGTGCGAGCTGAAGCAATCTTTTTTGTCTAACAGATTGCTTCGTGCCTCCCAATGGCGGACACAGTGCTTATACCACTGTTTTCAAGAAATATAAATTTAACTCAGATTATTACGCAGTTTCTTAGTATATGTGTTTGAGAAAATTCGCAAGTTTTAATCCTTTTGAAAAGAATGTTTCTGTGCGTTTCGGTTACCGTAGTCCCGCTTTCCCTACAAGCACAATGAAAAATTGTGGCTTTTCGTCCAATAAGGTTTAAATAACAGAATACATTCGCTCATCTCAACACCTTTCCGCATTCCTAACCTGTATCATTTTTGACCCAAGTGTCTAGGTCCGAAACAGGACATGTTTTTTTAACTTATTAACAATTCCTAATTATTCTCTATAGGAGTATTCGAGATGAAACCTAAAACGTTAGTTTTGGTGTTTTTGATGAGGTTTAAACAGTGATTTCGAGAAATGTCAAGTACAGGTGGTATTTATACTTATATCGCTCTCAAATCATCCTTGAGGCCTTAAAATCGATGAAGATATATATTGAAAATCGATGTTAAATCTCATAACAAAGCACTTCATTTGCTATCAATATCATGCTTAATAAATGGTTTATTAGGTTAAAAAAAATAGAAAATACATAATATTATGGAAGCGCTCATTTCTAATTACTGGTGGGTTTTAGTGGCACTGTTGTGCGTAGTTTTATACAAATATATTTTACGGTTTTTATTTGGGATGGTAATCGTTCCCGAAGATAGAATCGGGTTAATTACCAAAAAATTTGTGCTCTTCGGTTCGGATAAAGAATTGCCAGATGGAAGAATTATTGCCGTAAGAGGCGAGGCAGGTTTTCAAGGCAAAACATTAGCACCGGGATTATATTTCGGGATGTGGTTTTGGCAGTATAGCGTAACCATGGAACAATTCACCATCATTCCCGAGGGTAAAATTGGGTTGATTATGGCCAAGGATGGTTCGGAAATCCCGACAGGAAATATCCTCGGACAGAGAGTAGAATCTGATAATTTTCAAGATGCTGTGAAGTTTCTTGATAACGGCGGACAAAGAGGCCGGCAGACTTCTTACATCACCTCTGGTTCCTACCGGATTAACACCATGTTGTTTCAAGTATCGGTTACCGATATGATCCGGATTCAAGAAAGTATGGTTGGTATTGTAACCACTTTAGATGGTTTGCCAATCGAGGCCAATCAAATTGCGGGTAAACTGGTCGATGGACATAACAACTTCCAAAACTTCGATAATTTTATTAAAAACGGCGGTAATCGTGGTTTGCAACCTCAGGTAATTTTGGCAGGTTCTTATAACTTAAATCCATGGGCAATCCAAATGGAAGAAATTCCAATGACAGAAATTGCAATTGGTTATGTTGGGGTCGTTATTTCTTACATCGGTACCGAAGGCAGCGATTTAACGGGCGCCGATTTTAAACACGGTAACATAGTTGGAAAAGGTTCTAAAGGTGTTTGGTTAGAACCGCTTGGACCAGGGAAATACCCGATTAATAAATACATTATGAAGGTAGAATTGGTGCCAACAACTAACTTGGTATTAAATTGGGCATCTGCTCGAAGTGAAGCACATAACTTGGATAAGAACTTATCAACCATCACAGTGCGTTCAAAAGATGGTTTCCCTTTTAACTTAGATGTGGCACAAATTATTCACGTTCCAACAACTGAAGCGCCAAAAGT
This sequence comes from Pedobacter fastidiosus, assembly GCF_014306625.1. Lineage (GTDB taxonomy): Bacteria > Bacteroidota > Bacteroidia > Sphingobacteriales > Sphingobacteriaceae > Pedobacter > Pedobacter fastidiosus. The sequence continues at coordinate 191,118 of NZ_JACRYL010000003.1, read as the reverse complement.
TATTGCCCGATTCGGTAACATGGTAAATTTGGTTTCGCAGGTTTTAGAACCCACAATTGGTAACTATTTCCGTAACTCGGCACAGGACAGCGATGTAATTGCTTTTTTGAGTACCCGTAAAGAGCGTCAGGAATCGGCGAAAGAGCACATTCGTAAGGTATTAGATGAATATAATGTGAATGCGGTTGATACCTTGATTGGTGACATTGTTCCGCCAGAAGCGCTAATGAAAACGCTAACGGATCGTAAAATTGCCGAAGAGGAACAAAAAACCTATCAAACGCAAAAAATGGCGCAAGAACAGCGTCAAGGGATGGAGAAAGAAACCGCGATTGCCGATATGCAGAAAGATATTGTTAAGGCGCAACAAAGTGTTGAAATAGCTGAGCGTACCGCAAGTGCTACAGTTAAAAAATCAGAAGGTGATGCCGCCGGCGTAAAACTAGCCGTTGGTGCAGAAGCTGAAGCCACAAAAATGCGGGCACATGCAGAAGCTGAAGCAACAAAAGCAAGAGCACAAGCAGATTCTGAGGCAATTAAATTAAGAGCTTCAGCAGAGGCAGAACAAATTTCGCTAACGGGTAGTGCTGAAGCGGGTAAAATTTTAGCCGTTGGTAAATCTACTGCAGAATCTTACGAATTGGCAGTTAAAGCTTTAGGTGGCGAAAACTTTACGCGGTATAAAATTACAGAAGAATTATCGAAGGGTAATGTTAAGTTAATCCCTGATGTATTAATTGGAGGCAATGGAAACAACGGTGGCTCAGCGATGGATGGTTTGTTGGGTCTGAAATTAATGGAGCTTATGGATCCACAACAGCGAAAAGAAGTAGTAGCAGTTGCTGAAATTATAGAAACAAAACCAAAACCAAAAAGGGACAACATTAACCCTTAATTTTATTTTAATACTGAAAGCCTCGATGAAAATCGGGGCTTCTTTTGTTTCCGTTGACTGAAGCCAAACGGCAATGACATCGAACGTGATTATAAACCCGAGTTCCTTAATATTTCTTGAAAACAATAATTATAGGCGCCATGTCAGTCCTTGCGGGGCACGAAGCAATCTATTTTAGGCAAGAAAGATTGCTTCAGCTCGTAAAAGTCCAGCTTCGCAATGACGAGCGTTCTTATAATATGCTCACAGCGATTGTAAAAGACATTTTTAATTAGCAAAATCAGGTTATCTGATATGAATTCATTGCAGGCTGCTTTAGCTGCCTGAACATAAATAAATTTCCATCGGCTTTAGCCAAAATTATACATCCTGCAACCTCAAATATTTCCAACACTTTAACCTCTCTAAACGAGATAGAAGTAGCAGCCTATTGGTTTTACTTTAAGTTTTGACAACTCTAATAGCGTTGTAGAAAGAGAGTTGTCAAAACTGAAACCACTAGTTACAATTGATAGTTCGACTAACAATTAATCAGAATTATTGTCTTTGTTCCAAAGAAACTCCTTCGGAGCTTTTCTAAAAAACAATTACACAATTATGCCGTTCTACTTTTAAACAAAATAGTAACTTTGACGAAAATTTTGAATGAATGAATTTTGTGCCAAAGGCATCCCTATGGGAAATGAGTGAATGGCGTATTAGCAGTAACATTCTATCATTTAATCGTTCTTTCATTCTATCATTTCAATAAACATGAAGAAAGTAAAAGTTGGCTTGGTACAAATGACTTGTACTAAAAATAAGCAGGAAAATTTAGATAAAGCGATTGTTAAAGTAAGAGAAGCAGCTTCAAAAGGTGCTCAAATTGTGTGTTTACAAGAACTTTTTACTTCATTATATTTCTGCGATGTGGAGGATTATGACAATTTCGATTTAGCTGAAGCTATTCCTGGTCCATCTACGGATGCTTTACAGGTTGTGGCTAAAGAATTGGGGGTTGTTATTATCGCCTCATTATTTGAGAAACGTGCAGCTGGTATTTACCACAATACAACTGCAGTTTTAGATGCTGATGGTTCTTATTTAGGCAAGTATCGTAAGATGCATATTCCAGATGATCCAGCTTTTTACGAGAAATTTTATTTCACTCCCGGCGATTTAGGCTATAAGGTTTTCGAAACTAAATTTGCTAAAATTGGGATCTTAATTTGTTGGGATCAATGGTATCCTGAAGCATCTCGTATTACCGCTTTAATGGGTGCTGATATCATGTTTTATCCAACCGCAATTGGCTGGGATACCACACAGGATGAAGAAACCAACCAAGATCAATACAATGCTTGGCAAACCATTCAACGTTCGCATTCGGTTGCTAACGGCGTTCCGGTAGTGAGTGTAAACCGAGTTGGTTTTGAGCAAGATGGTGCCATGAAATTTTGGGGCGGTAGTTTTGCCACAAATGCACAAGGCAAGTTGCTCTATTTGGCATCGCACGACAATGAAGAAACAGAAGTTGTTGAGTTGGATTTAGATCAAAGTGACTTTATGCGCAAACATTGGCCGTTTTTAAGAGATAGAAGAATCGATTCTTATCAGCCGATAACAAAAAGGTATATAGATAACGATTAAGCGCAAAGGTTAAAGACCAAAGTTTAAAGCGAAAAACTTCATAAGCGATCGTCATTGCGAGGCACGAAGCAATCTTATTTGATAAGTAAAAATAGATTGCTTCGTGCCTCGCAATGACGAAAAATAAAATATGTCTGTCATAAAACTACACAAATGTCAAATTTCCCTCCAAGAGAAGATTCAAATATTAATCAATTCGATTATTCTCCGAAACAACAAGGTTATGCTTTCCCTGCAGAATGGGTAAAACATGAAGCCACTTGGTTAAGTTGGCCACATAAGGAAGCTTCATGGCCAGGGAAAATTGAAAAGATCTATAAACCTTATTGTCAATTTATTAAAGCGGTAGCCGAAGGCGAAATAGTCCGGGTCAATGTTAAGGATGAAGAAATGAAAGCTTTTGCTGTTTCAGAATTAACAAAAGTTGATGCGGATTTAAGTCAGATAGAATTTTATTTCAACGAAACAAATGATGCCTGGTGTCGCGACCACGGACCCGCATTTTTGCTTAAGGGAAATGAAAAAGCAGTTGTAGATTGGGGCTATAATGCTTGGGGCGGAAAATATCCGCCGTTTGATTTGGATGATGTAGTTCCAACCAAAATCGCTAAGTCTTTCGATTTGCCTTTATTTACACCCGATATTGTGATGGAAGGCGGTTCGGTAGAATTTAATGGATCTGGAACGATTTTAACCACTACAGCTTGTTTGTTGAACGAAAATCGCAATCCACATTTAACCAAAGAACAGATTGAAAAATACTTGCTCGAATATTACGGACAAGAACAGGTTTTATGGTTGGGTGATGGAATTGTGGGTGATGATACAGACGGACACATCGACGACATTACACGTTTCGTAAACGAGGATACTGTTTTAACAGTTGTAGAAAGTAATCCATTGGATGAAAACTATATCCTCTTACAAGAAAATTTGGAGACTTTAAAAGCTCTGAAATTGAAAGATGGTCGCTCACTTAATATTGTAGTGTTGCCAATGCCATCTCCAGTTATCTATGAAGATACCCGCTTGCCAGCATCCTATGCAAACTTTTACATTGCCAACTCAGCGGTAATTGTGCCTGTTTTTGATGATGTAAATGATCAGAAAGCTTTGGATATTATTCAGGGCTGTTTCCCGGATAGAAAAATTATTGGGATAAATTCAGTTGATTTAATTTGGGGATTGGGAAGTTTTCATTGTTTAAGTCAACAGGAACCGGCGGTTTAAATGAAGTATAATGACCAATTAATAAGCGAAATGATAAATTCAAAAAGACTTAGGTTAAGTTTTTGGGATAAAATTTCACATTATTGGATTGTGATTTTAATGCTTTTTGGAACTGGTTTTTATTGGTATCAGATTATTAAAGGTTACTTTAACAAAATAGAGCCCGCTTACCACAGTTCTGAGGAATTATTTAATGTTGGTTTTTGCTTTCTAATAATTGCTATCTTATTTTTTGCTATTCAATATCGTAGATTAACTTTTAAAAAGGTAATTATTGACTATCCTGAAACCAAATTTAAAAGAGCACTATATATAACAGTTAAAGAAAATGGGTGGAATGTTTTAAGTAAAAATAATGTTTACGTTATCGCATTTCACAAAACTCGTACATATTTTAACTCTGGAGAGATAATTACAATTATTAAAATTGAAAACGGAATTTTGATTAATAGTATTTGTGATCCAAGTGCCAAAACGGCTTTGTTTTCTTTTGGGTGGAATAGAAAGAATAGAAATGCCTTTATTCGTAATTTAGAATCGAAGGTATTGGAATAGAATAACTAAAATAAAAAATTTTAGTTTTTGGATTAATATTAACTTTACAACAGTTTAAATTTTTTATACATTATATAAAAGTCCCCTTTAGGGGATTTAGGGGTTATGAAATTACTAGAAGGAAAAACAGCATTAATTACTGGCGCATCGAAAGGGATTGGTCGTAAAATAGCTGAAAAATTTGCTGAGCAAGGTGCTAACGTTGCTTTTACCTATTTATCATCAGTAGAAAAGGGTGAAGCTTTAGAGCAAGAATTGCAAAGTTTTGGAACAAAGGTTAAGGGTTACCGTTCTGATGCATCAAAATTTGCAGAAGCTGAACAACTAATCAATGATATAGTTGCCGAATTTGGAACAATTGATATCGTTGTAAATAACGCTGGTATAACAAAAGATGGTTTATTGATGCGCATGAGCGAAGAAAATTGGGATGACGTAATTAACATCAACCTAAAATCAGTATTCAACGTAACCAAAGCAGCCTCGAAAGTGATGATGAAAGCCCGTAAAGGTGTTTTTATTAACATGAGCTCGGTTGTGGGTGTTACCGGTAATGCAGGACAAGCAAATTATGCGGCTTCAAAAGCAGGCATTATTGGCTTTACAAAATCAGTAGCTAAAGAATTAGGCTCTAGAAATATTCGTGCAAATGTAGTTGCTCCAGGTTTTATCCGTACCGAAATGACTGAGGTTTTAGATCCTGCAGTAGTTGCAGGTTGGGAAAAGGATATTCCACTTAAACGTGCAGGCGAAACTGAAGATATTGCGAATGTTTGCGTGTTTTTAGCATCAGATATGAGCGCTTACGTTACCGGACAAACTTTATCGGTTTGTGGCGGAATGCTGTAAGAAAGTTAGAAGGTGAAAAGGTTTTTTTTCTATCTTTTTTGCTATTCGGGGTTTGCAATCCCGTCTTTCTTAACACATTTTTAATCTTTAAATAATATGGATTAAAAATCCATAATTCGAACGATCGAGATTACAAATTTCGACCAACAGGATTTAAGGTGGAAGGTTTTCTTTCTGTCTTTTTTGCTAGTCGGGATTTGCAATCCCGTCTTTCCTAACACATTTTTAATCTTTAAATAATACGGATTACAAATCCATTATTCAAACGATGGAGATTACAAATCTCGACCAACTGGAGCTTAAAAACCCAAGATAAAAGCGAAAACCTACTAGTTTTAAAACTCTAAGTAGGTTTTTTTATTTTACAACATACTTCCCCTTAACTTCATCAATTTTTGGCGAAACCTTATTCTTCTCAAAAGCCAAGTAACCTACTTGCAAAATTTTCCAAAAACTACCTTGTGCGGGAAACTGAGCTAAATATTTCTTCATATTTCCATCTGTCATTTTGAAAGGATAAATGTTAACCGGAATTTTTTCCTGACCAGAATTTCTAGCTTCAACACCTAAAATATAAACTTCTTTAATCTTTTCATCTGTTAAGGGAATGCACCCAACAGTTACACAATTTCCATGAATATAAATATCACCTCCTGGTTTTCTATCCTTTCCAGTTCTGGCCAAGTCAACATTATTTGGGTAATTAACGCCAAGCGATAGATGGAAACTGCTCATGGGATTAAAAACATTAATGTAATAAAACCCCTCTGGTGTTTGTCCATCACCTTCAATAACTTTTGGTCCGATAGTGCCAGAATGTGCGCAGAAATCGTAGGTTCTAAATAAAGAAAATTTCTTGTCTGTTTTTCCTTTTAACCAAATTTCCAGTTTTCCCTCTGTTTTATAGGCGTTGATCACCATGGAGAAATCATCTCCATATCCACCAGCCTTTACAAACTTTTTTAAATCTTCCCATTTTTCGTTGTAGGCTTTTTCTACTCTCTCGAATTTAATTTGGGTTGCTTTAAAATTGTTTTGAGCATTAACCATGACGCTTAGAGATAATAAAAATGTTAAACAGATTAATTTCATAAAATTTGGTTTGGATAAAGCTAAATATTTAATAGTAAATTTTGCCACGGAAACACAGATTTACACGGAATTAATTCTTTCTTTTCCGTGCTTTCTGTGTTTCCGTGGCAAGAAATAACGAACTTTTAATTTCAGTGCCCTCTGTGGTAAAAACCTTTTGCGTAAATTCCTTGCGGCCTTTGCGGTTAAACACAAAATTAGCATCTTTATAAAATATGAATGGCTTTTTTGCTGGTACGTCTATTTTGTATTTTCTCGGTTGCCTTGCTTTGGGTGCACTATATGCTTGGTTGCTTTACCGAAGCAATAAAAATCTCGATAAGAAATTACTTTATGGATTAACGGCAATCAGAATAATTGCTGTAACCACTATCGCTTGGCTCATATTTGCACCTTTAATTAAAACGCTGAATTATACTTTGGATAAGCCAATAATCCTAATTGGGCAAGATAATTCTCTTTCAGTTGGGCAAATTAAAGCATTGGGTTTTGACCAGAAACTGTACGAGCAAAACCTTAAAGTTTTACAAGATAAATTATCGGATAAATATGAGGTAAAAACCTATCATTTTGGAGATTCTGTTGCAGATGGATTTGATTTTAAAAACCAGGCTAAATTAACGGATGCCTCCGCATTTTTCCAAAAGGTAAGAGACGAATATACCAATAGAAATGTTGGCGCAATTGTACTTGCTACAGATGGTATATTTAATCATGGTGGGAACCCACTTTATAGCATAAATCAAATTAATGCACCTGTTTACAGCATTGCGCTAGGCGATAGCATTCCAAAACGCGATGTATTAATTTCGAATGTAAATTACAATAACATCGTTTATTTAGATGATGATTTTACGATTGAAGTTCAGGTTCAGGCATTTCAAAGTAATGGAGAAAGCTCAACTCTAAGTATCAATCAAAATGGGGCAAAGGTTGAGCAACAAAGTATTGCAATTAGTGGGAATTCTTTCGTAAAAACTATTCCATTAAAATTGCATGCTGGTAAAATTGGTGTTCAGAAATATACTGTCCAAGTTGGCGCATTGAAGAATGAAATTACAACCAAAAATAATTCGCAAACATTTTACGTTGAGGTAATTGATGGAAGGCAAAAAGTATTAATTGCTTCAGTGGCTCCACATCCTGACTTAAGTGTTTTAAAAGAAGCCATATCCCTCAATAAACATTACGAAGCCAAACTAGCACTTGCTGATGATTTAAATTCAATTGATCCATCAAAATTTGATTTAATCATTCTTTATCAATTACCTGATGAGCAAAATATTTCAGCTGGCTTTTTACAAAAACTGGCAAATTTTAAAAAACCGATTTGGTATATTCTTGGTGCGCAAAGCAATATTAATGCTTTTAATAAAATTCAAAATCAGGTTAATTTGGGGTCAGCAAATGGATCGGTTCAAGAGGTTTATCCAGATTTAGCGAATGGCTTTACAAGTTTTAACTTATCGGAAGAAGGTAAAAAGCAATTTGCAACTTTCGACCCATTATTGATGCCATTCGGTAGATTAACTGTTAATGCAAGTGCTACACCCGTTTTTAATCAAAGGATTGGGAAAATTAGTACGCAACAACCATTATTGTTCTTCACAAACGAGAACGGTTTAAAAGCTGGTTATTTAATGGGGGAGGGTTTGTGGCGCTGGAAATTATCAGAAGCCGAAAACGAAATTGAACAATCTGTATTGAACAATCTAATTTCCAAAACGGTTCAATATCTTTCTGTTAAGGATGATAAGCGGAGATTTAAGGTTTTTACTTCTAAATCTGCATACGATGAAAATGAATCGATTCAGTTTAATGGAACGCTTTACAACGATAGCTATCAACCTGTAAATGAATCAGAAGTTAATCTTCAAGTAAAAAACGAAGCCGGAAAAGTCTTCAACTATGTTTTTTCCAAGACCGAAAACGGTTATCAGCTTGATGCTGGAACAATGACAGCTGGAAATTATTCATATACAGCTAATACTACGCTAGGGGGAAAAAAATTTACGGCCACTGGGAGTTTTTATGTAAATGCATTAATTGCTGAATATCAACAAACTACAGCTAATCACCAATTGCTGAATACAATCTCCAAACAAAGCAATGGTAAGATGTTTATGCCAGCAGATTTACTACAAATTGCCGATGAAATTCTAAAAAATGAAAACATTAAAACCATTAGTTATGAAGACCGTAAGTACAACGAGCTCATTAATATGAAATGGTTGTTTGGATTAATATTGGTTTTAATAAGTTTAGAGTGGTTTTTAAGAAAACGGAATGGAGAACTGTAAGTTTGAGGAATTGAATATAAATTTAACCGTAACGTACGCAAAGAAAAATCGCAAAAAACACAAAGTCGATAAAGGTTTCTAAGGTGGTGAATTAAAAATCTCAAACGCTTTCAACTCTAATTTCCTTTATTAATAAGTTTTTAGATATTTCAATTACACAAATAAACTTGTGTTTTGTTATATAATATAATAATTTGTTATGTTTGACTGTGAAATGAGCTTAACTCAAATCCACACCAAAAGCTAAGTGGCAATTTAGTCCATCCCATCCATTAGCTTATTCCAGACCTTTGTTTGGGAAAATTAAAATATTAACAAATTAACGTATCCATGGAAATTGTACTGTGTATTTTTATACTGCTCGCTCTTATTATAATTTATACTAAGATAAGTTCGAAATTTGATGACCTTTCTAGAAAGCTAAGTTACCTGCATGATTTATATCAAACTTTATTGATTAAACAGCCGTTGCCAGAAAATAAAGCTGATGGTGCAATTTCAACCGAAAAACCTGCTGAACCAAATATTTCAGAAGCAATTATTGAGGAATCCAAACCAATTATAGTTGAGGAGATAAAGCCAGAGCCAATTAATGTATTTACTCCGGTAATTCCTCCCAAAAAGGAATTGTTTATGGATGAGCCAATTATGGGAGTTTCAACTATGGAGGAGAAACCTGAACCAATTTCGCATCTATCTGCAGAGGCTGACATTCCTTTGGTTGATGAAACTTCGTGGTGGGATAAAATAAAAGAAAAAAATCCTGATTTAGAAAAATTTATCGGCGAAAACCTGATCAACAAAATTGGTATCCTGATTTTAGTTTTGGGCATAAGCTATTTTGTTAAGTTTGCCATCGATAAAAATTGGATAAGTGAGCCAGCCCGAGTAGGAATTGGAATGCTAGTTGGTGGTTTAATCATGCTAATTGCCCATAAACTAAGGATTAACTATAAGGCATTTAGCTCCGTGCTGGTAGCGGGGGCAATTGCCGTATTTTATGTAATTATTGCTATAGCATTTCACGATTACCACCTTTTCGGGCAAAAAGTAGCTTTCTCAATCATGGTGCTTATTACTGCTTTTAGTTCTTTAGTCTGTATTTCTTATAACAGAATAGAATTGGCCGCACTAACATTAATCGGCGGTTTCGCGGTTCCATTTATGGTAAGCACAGGCGAGGGTAATTATATAGTTTTATTTAGCTATATCGCTATTCTGAATATTGGTGTTTTAAGCATTGCCTATTTTAAAAGATGGATGTTGATTAATATTCAGGTTTATGTGTTTACCATAATCTTATTTGCAGTATGGTTATTTAAGGCGCTAAATCAAGTTCATCCACCTTATTTTGGAGCAATTGCGTTCGCTTTCTTATTCTATATTATTTTTATATTGATGAATATTTTAAATAATATTAAAAATAAATCAACCTTTTCTGCAATACAGATTGCTATTTTGGTCAGTAATACATTTATATTTTATGGCGAAGGATTATCGATTATTGCTAATTATCACCCAGAGTTAAAAGGTTTGTTTACTGCCTTATTATCTATTTTTAACCTTGTTTGTGCATGGATTATTTACAAAAAATCTGGCAACGACAAAAATGTGATCTATCTATTAATAGGCCTTTCGCTAAGCTTTATAACATTAGCGGTTCCTATTCAATTTAAAGGAAATTATATAACCTTATTCTGGGCTGCCGAAGCTGTGTTACTGATGTGGTTGGCTCAAAAATCTAAGGTTGTGAGTTTTAGGTTTGGTTCGATAATCGTTCATATATTAATGGGCATAAGTTTAGTTGTAGACTGGATTAATATCTACGGAAACGAAGATGAAGTGCTTAATATCTTGATTAATCCAGCGTTTATTAGTAGTATTTTTAGCCTTGCATCTATTTTGGCCGTTTGGCGGTTGTTAAAAACAGAAGAGGAAGAAGAATTTTCACAATTTGGTATTCCGTTTAATGTTCAAGTTTATCGTCAATGGCTCCAAACCTGTGTATTATTATCCGCCTATATTGCTGGTTTTTTAGAAATTAATCATCAAGCATTTTATTATTTAGAAGATACTTATGCGCCAAGTTCTGTAATGGTACTTTATCATTTTTTATTTAGTGCGCTATTGATATATTTCCAGAGAAATAAAACCGGTTTTACTCAAGCTTTTACAATAGCCCTTTCTATTTTAAATATTGTTCTTTTTGTATTCCTATTTTCAACATTCGCCTTTTCAGAAACTGAATCCGGTTTACGCTTACAAACCTTTGGTAGCCTTGCCTATACACTGCACTTCGTGATGTTGTTGATTGTGTTTTATTTTGTTTTCTTCCTTCGAGAAAAGCGAGAATACCTAAAAATTAATGCAAATATTTTAATTTGGATTTCCTCGTTTTTGGTTGTATATCTTGTAAGTTCCGAACTGATGTTGCATGTTATGTTTTTCTCTTTAGATAAGATCAGTGCATCAGAAATTAGCAAATATATAGCTGAGAATCTGAGTGCAACGAGTGGTAGGATATCTAGAAGTGATGCATTACAATATTTAGCAGATTCAAAAATTCACGATATAAAAATGTTGGTTGTAAAAACTGGTTTCCCGATTTTATGGGCCGTTTTGGTTTTTATATTTTTAATATTTGGCATTAAAAATAAGGCTAAACACCTTCGTATTGTGGCACTAACACTTTTGGGTATTACAGTTGCAAAACTATTTATCTACGATATAAGAAACGCATCCGAAACGGGTAAAATTATTGCCTTTATATTATTGGGTGTGCTTATCTTAATTATTTCGTTTGTTTACCAAAAAATTAAAAACCTTGTTATTACTGATGAAGTTGTCGAAAACAAAACCCCGACTGATGAAGCATAAACGCAATTTATTCGCAACTTGCCTATTTGTAATGGCCTGCTTTTTTGCAGATGCTGTTTCAGCGCAAAAATATTCAGTTTCGGCTAAGGTTTCACCTATAACAAAGAGTACAATTTATGCTCTTGAAATTCCTCCTTTAATACGGTCATTATCCAAAGAAGATTTAAGCGATTTTAGAATTTTTGATTCAAAAGGAGATGAGGTGCCCTATTTTTTAAATCAAAAACCAGGCATAAGTACTTCAACTCGATATAATGATATTCCGATTATCGAAAGAAAAAGCATCTTGAACAAAAATTCCTTTATCATAATCGAAAATACTTCTGGTCGAAACTTAAATAGTGTTCTCCTTGATGTTAGCAATTCGGAATTAGTTAAAACTTTTAACGTAAGCGGAAGTAATAATAAACTAAACTGGTTTGGCTTGGTAAGTAATAATCAGTTAGATGGTTTGGCCGATGCGGAAAAAACTTCAGTTCAAAAAGTCGTTGATTTCCCGGTTAACAACTATAAATATATAAAAATTGATTTCAACGACTTAAAAACTTTGCCTTTAAATATCCTTAAGGCGAGTACAGCTTCAGATTTAACTACAAACTCGGCATTACAAGAAATTAGTTCGAAAAATTACACCATAAAAGACTTTCCAAACGAAAAACTGACGCGGATTTATTTCAAATTTAATAACGTTCAAATTATTGATCAGTTTGCATTTATGATTCAAAAACCGCTTTTTTATAAAAGAAATGCGGTGTTATTTGTAAATAAATTACATCAGTACAAACGGAAAACGGAGTACCGTAAAGAAGCTATTTGCAGTTTTGAACTTGCATCCACAGGCCAGAATGTTTTCTCTTCTCAACAATTGCGAGAAAAGGAATTTTTTATAGAAATTGAAAATAAAGATAATCCTCCACTTACTGTTGCTAATGTAAAACTTTATCAGAAGCCTATCCGTGTGGTAGCTAATTTAGATTCAAATGAGACTTATACAATAAAAACAGGTAATAGGGAAGTTAGTGCTCCAGAATATGATCTTTCATATTTTGAAAATACCTTACTAAATCATTTATCTACAGCTTCAATTTACGATGTTAAAACTATTGAAGAACTCAAAGCACCCAATAAGCCAAAACCAATTTGGCAACAAGGTTGGGTTATGTGGTTAGGTATCGTTCTAGGCGGAGTTATTGTTGTTTATTTTTCGGCAAGTATGCTTAAAGATTTGAATAGTAAATAATCAATTTTGGCATTTATTTAACCGCAAAGTGCGCAAAGAAAGGTGCATAGAACACAAAGTTGGACTTTGAGAAGAAATAAGATTTAACCACAGAGTTCACGAAGAATAAGCACAGAGAACACAAAGCTAGGTGCTGTTTATTCAATAATTAATATCTAAGGTGTTCTTAGGTGTCTAAGGTGGTAAGAAAAACAATTAATTATTCAACCACAAAGTCACGGAGAACCCAAAGTTGGTTGCAAGTTAATGTTATCTAAAAGCTAAGCTTAAATGCTTTTAGATGGTTAAACCGTTAATGCCATTCATCCTTATAAACAAACTTCGGCATTTGCCATTCGTATTTTATAGAAAGCAATCTGATGGCTAAACCAACCACAGCAGCTAAGATTGTGGCCATTAATTCACTTCCGTGAAAATGCTCAACACCAATGTAAACGGCTCCTGTTACAATTGCAGCACTTGCATATATTTCTTTGCGGAATAAAAATGGAACCTCATTACACAATACATCTCTGAGAACGCCACCTGCGCAGCCTGTAATCATTCCGCTAAATAAAACGATTAGATAAGGTAAATGAATTTCTTGAGCAACCTGACAGCCAATTATAGTAAAAACAACTAAACCCATCGCATCTAGGTATAGAAACAATCTTTTTAGCTTAGTCATGATAGATGCAATGAAAGCAGCGAATAATGCTGCAACAGCCGTAATGATTAAATATTCTGGATGCTCTACCCAACTCATTGGATAATGACCGAAAAGAACATTTCTAACGGTTCCGCCACCTAATGCAGTAACCCAGGCAATAATACAAACCCCAACCCAGTCCATGTCTCTTCTGCCTGCAGAAAGTGCAGCTGTCATAGCTTCGGCGGTAATGGCGATAATGTATAAAATGTGGAGCATTGAGCGAAAATGGTTAACTGCTTAAATTGCTTAGCTGTTTGAAATGTTTAGCGAAAAATTGTTCGATTGTTTTAATGTTCAATTGCTATATCCAAAACTGCAACCAAAAACATCACATCTTTAAATTCTAAAATCTTGATAATCTCGGTTTAGTCCTGCCTTATCCTTAAATCCTAACATCCTGTTGCAAAATCCTGGTTTAGTCTTTCTTCTCTTCGTGAATAATCACAAAAACATCTTCATTGTCTTTTTTCATGAAATATTTTTCACGAGCAAACTTTTCAGCTGTATTTAAATTGGTATTCAGTTCGTTTAAATCTTTTTTAACCTGAGTGGTTTCTTTCTCGAAATATTCTTTTTCTTCCTGTAGTTTATTTGCTTGACTGCGATATTCGTACTGCGACATCATGTCATTTTTATCGAAAAACAGCATCCACATGGCGAATGCAACTGTCGCAAGGAAATATTTATTGCGGAAAAGGTCTATTAAACGTTTCATAATTTTCTCGAAAAATCGTCGTTGCGAGGTACGAAGCAATCTCACTAATTAGATTGCTTCGTACCTCGCAATGACGTAAATGTATAAAAAAACATCCGAAGATTTTAAATCTCCGGATGTTCTGCAAATAAGTTTTTCAACTTGTTAACACCCCAAACCCCTAAAGGGGCTTTTCGGCATTTCCTTAAGTCCCCTTTAGGGGATTTAGGGGTTTATTTCTTCGCGTATTTAAAGTTTTTACCAATGAAACGAGCGTTTTCACCCAATTCCTCTTCAATGCGTAATAACTGATTGTATTTTGCAATTCTATCAGAACGAGATGCTGAACCAGTTTTAATCTGTCCGCAGTTTAATGCAACAGCTAAATCTGCAATGGTAACATCTTCAGTTTCGCCAGAGCGGTGACTCATTACAGAAGTATAACCATTAGTTTGCGCTAATGAAACCGCATTAATAGTTTCCGTTAAAGAACCGATTTGGTTAACTTTTACCAAAATTGAATTTGCGATTTCTTCATCAATACCACGTTGTAAACGCGTTACGTTTGTTACAAATAAATCATCACCAACCAATTGAACCTTATCGCCAACTTTATCAGTTAAAGCTTTCCAACCCGTCCAGTCATTTTCATCCATACCATCCTCAATAGAAATAATTGGATATTTTACAGATAAATCAGCTAAATATTGAGCTTGTTCTTCACTTGTACGAATTGCGCCTTTATCACCTTCAAATTTAGTGTAATCGTATTTGCCATCTTTGTAAAACTCAGATGATGCACAATCTAAAGCCAAATAAATATCAGAACCTGGTTTGTAACCCGCTTTTTCAATTGCTTTTAAAACAGTTTCAATCGCATCCTCAGTGCCATCAAAAGTAGGAGCGAAGCCACCTTCATCACCAACAGTTGTAGTTAAGCCTCTATCGTGAAGAATACCTTTTAAAGTATGGAAAACTTCAGTACCCCAACGTAATGCTTCAGAAAAAGATGGAGCACCAACTGGCATAATCATAAATTCTTGGAAAGCAATCGGCGCATCAGAGTGAGAACCACCGTTAATGATATTCATCATCGGTATTGGTAAAGTATTTGCATTTACACCACCAATGTAGCGATATAAAGGTTGACCAATCTCATCTGCAGCCGCTTTTGCAGCCGCTAAAGAAACACCTAAAATAGCATTAGCACCTAAGTTACCTTTGTTTTCGGTACCATCAAGGTCTAACATTAATTTATCAATTGTATTTTGTTCAAAAACATCTATACCTCTTAATGCATCAGCAATTTTGGTATTTACATTTTCTACAGCTTTTAAAACGCCTTTACCTAAATATGTAGATTTATCTCCATCGCGTAATTCAACAGCCTCATGTTGGCCAGTAGATGCACCACTTGGTACAGCTGCACGCCCGAAAGCGCCTGCTTCTGTTACTACTTCTACTTCTAGTGTTGGATTGCCTCTCGAATCGAGAATTTGTCTGGCATGGACATTAACAATTATGCTCATTTCTATTTGATTTTTGTGATTTTTTTATCGTGCTTAGTGTATAAAGTACAATTACTAAGCGTAACATCAAAGTTAGTATATTTTTTAAATAAATAAAGTGTTTAAGGCGTTAATGTTACGATAGTTAGTTCGCATATTTCGTCATGCTGAATTTAATTTAGCATCTATTTTTGGAAAGCAATAACAGTATTATTTCGGTTAAAGCAGTCCCGCTTTTTGTTGCAAGTTTTTTAGCTTCTGTCATTCTGAGGAGCGAAGACCTGCGAAGCAAGCATGAATTCAATTTAAAAAAATAAGCTAACTATGAAAAATCTGTTTCATCGGTTGCAGATGATTCGTGCCTGAGCATGACAGCATATTCAGGGCTGCTTCTAAAAAAATCTTTCCACTGCAATCGGGTTTAGAAACTCAGGTACTGTAATTCTTGGGAAGAAATCTACTATCGTCAGAAACTACCCCGCCTTGCAGGCACCCCTCAAGAGGGGAATGCCCCTCAGATTTATAACAGCATTTTGCACCCAGCATTCCCCTCTTTCAGAAGGGTGTCCGCAGGACGGGGTGTTCTTTAAAATAAGGGAATTTACTTAGTTATAAATTGATAAAAAGGAACAAACTCCCTATGCCAAAACCATTCAGTATGTTTCCCATCTTCTTTCTCTAAAAGAGCTACATTCTTATTTTTTCCATCTGAATTCAAAATACCATAAACTTTTTTCATATCACGAACCATTGCGGGCCCTTCTTTATCCCCGGCAACAAAAAATACTTTGTTATTACTCAGCTTTGGCAAACTTAAAGTAACCTCATCATAAATTTTCGGTGCTAGCCAAAACGCCGGACTAAAAACTCCAGCCGAACCAAAAACTTTAGGATATTCTGCAATGGCATACATAGAAATTAATCCACCCATAGAACTTCCTGCGATAGAAGTGTTTTTAACATCTTTCAATGTTCTATAATTCGAATCAATAAATGGTTTCAAAGTTTCAACCAAAAAAGAAACATAAGCTTTGCCTTCGCCTTTACCATACTTACTATCGTATGGATTATATTCTATCAACCTATCTTTACCACCATGGTCGATACCAACAATGATCATTTCTTTTGAGCCTTCTTTTATCAAACTATCCATTACCGAATCAACTGCCCATTCATCTGGTCTTGGTGGGTTGGCATGAAATAAATTCTGTCCATCCTGCATGTAAATTACAGGATATTTTTTTTTCGATTTTGAATAATCCTTGGGCAAATAAATCCAAATTTGGCGATGCTTATTTAATTGCGGTATAAAAAAGGCAGAATCTACAATATGAACATGGTCTCCGAAGTGATATTCTTCCTTTACCTGTTTAAAATTATCAGTCCAATTTGCTACATCAATATTCATCATTGTATCAACAGTCAAGTTCAATGTTCTGTTTGCAATAGGTTTGCCATCATTTTTCGATTCGGCTTTATCCCAACTTCCTCTGGTGATTTTAAATTCTTGATTGCCTTTAGGTAAATTTAAATGGATAAAATAGGTTAAACTGTCTTTTTTCGTTAAGTTGTAGTTGCCACCTTCAGGATTCCAATCGTTAAAGTTTCCTGCAATAAACAAACTATCCGTAGTTTTTTTTGGAATATGAACAATTAAATCAACCTTCGTCTGAGCCAAAATTAAATTGGGCATCAGGAGAAAAAAAGCTATAAATTTAAGCATATGTTGTTTGTTGAATCAATTAACCAATTTATAAAATTTAAACAGTTAAGCCATTTTATTTAAGCTCATCTAAAACTTTAAACAGTTTTTTATTTATTCCACTCCCGCTGTAATTATTGATGTTGATTACGATGATGTACTTATTGCCAGCAGAATCTGTATGATAACCAGCGAACGCAGAAACATCATTAATGGTTCCGCTTTTTAATTTCATGCCATTATATTCTGGAAATGCTTTGTAATAATCAGCAAACCAAACTTCTTTTTGCGCTTGGAATAAAACGCTAGCCATGGCCGAAGTTGTAATGCGGTCGCCCGGTGAAAGCCCGCTTCCATCTATAATGTTTAAGGCACTTTTATCAATTCCTTTGGCTGATCAAAAATCTATTTCAGTTTCAGCACCTTTGGATGTTGAAGCCGGCTTACCAGATTTTAACGCAATGGTTTTAAGTAAAGTCTCTCCATATAGATTGATGCTCTTTTTCAAAAACCAATACGTAATTTCGCTTAAAGTTGGCGAGCTGATTGTGTTTATTTTTTGAGTAACCACAGGAATAGATTGATTGTTTAAAGCCATCAATCTGGTTGTTGTAGCCTGCTGGCTTGTCGAAATTCCCAATCTTTTTAAAGTGTCCTGCAAACGGTAAGCACAGTCAAAAGCAGGATCGGGGAGGGCAACAGAAATTCCCGATTTAGCAATTCCCATTCCCCAGCTACCGCGTAAATAGGCAACATTGCTGTAGGGAGGAAAAAAGGCATAACTCCTATCGCCTGTTCCCGAGCCACCGGTTTTTAGCTCATTAATAATTTGAATATAAGGAGTTTCAGGAACGGTTTTAACAACTTTAACTTCATCAGCTGTGCTAGAACCTGGACGCAAGTGAATATCAAACTGATTTTCTCTCCAAGCCAAACCTGAAGTTCCTGCACCGTAATAATTTCCTATATCTTGCCAAACCCAACCCTCTGGTGTTGTTTGCGTACCGAAAATACGGTCGTCGCCAATAACAGAACCATCAATTTTTTTAATCCCTGCTGATCTTATCGCTGAAACCCATTGCGTTAAAACCGCGTTTTCTTTATTCTGATATCTGTAAGAACCCAATGTTGGGTCGCCACTTCCAATTATGATTAAATTCCCTTTTAAAGTTCCATCAGCAGTTATATTACCCGAATAGGCCAATGTAGTTTGAAATTGAAAATCTTTACCCAAAATACTGAATGCCGTTGCTGCGGTAATGGTTTTTAAGGTAGAAGCTGTTGCTAACCCAATCTGCTCATTTTTAGCAAAGAGCGTTTTGCCAGTATTTGCATCTAATACGCAGAGTGATGTTATCGCATGTTTTGCCTGTTCGTCATTTAGCAAATTGTTAAATGCTTTTTCCAGATTTTGGATTCTGTTTTGGGCAAATGATTGAAAAGATAACGCAATTAGAAATATGGATATTTTAAAAATCTTCATTGTAGATATTTACATTAAAAAGCTCGAATAGTTTTTTTTATTAATTACAGATGTTGTATTAATAGAATAAGCATCGGTAAAAGTAGTTGGAAATTTAACTTTTTTATTTTCGTTCCACTTAATTTCAATTGCATTGATATTTCCATCTACTTCTTCAATCAAATCTATTTCCTGTTGCTGAAAACTTCTCCAGAAATAATATTTGGCAAATCTTCGTTTATTGTTGTTCTTTTTTATGAATTCAGATATGATATAATTTTCGAATAATGCTCCGGTATCCTGTCTTAATCCTAAAGAGCTAAAATTTTGGATTACTGCATTTCGGATTCCGTTATCGTAAAAATATATTTTTCTGCTCTTCTTGATTTCGTTTCGGAGGTTCTTGCTAAAAGCTGTAAGTTTAAAAATTACGAAGCATTGTTCCAACAAATCGATATACTTTTCTACCGTCTGTTTATCTGCATCGATAATTTGTCCGAGTTCTTGGTAAGAAACTTCATTTCCAATTTGTAAAGCCAACGCCTGAACCAATTTTTCTAACTGAAGCGGTTTTCTAATATTTGTTAGAGATAAAATATCCTTAAATAAATAGCTGTTGGTTAAGTTTAATAAAAGTTCTTTTTCTTCACTAGGATAATTGATGGCATCAGGATAACTTCCATAGATTAATCTTTTCTCTAAAGCCTGCTCCTCAGCCAATAAGCTATTGTGATTTGCTAATTCTGACAAAGAAAAAGGGAAAAGGTTATATTCAAATTTCCTGCCAGTTAGTGGTTCTTTTATTCCTGTTGCCAGCTCAAGTGATGATGATCCTGTAACCAATAGCTGTATATCAGCAAAATTATCAACAATAATTTTTAAAGTAATACCTATTCCATTTACCCTTTGGGCTTCATCAATAAAAATTATTTTATTATTTCCAATAATCGATTTTAACCTCTCAACACTTGTGTTTTCTAAAACATTACGAACTTCAGCTTCATCGCAGTTTAAAAAAACGGATGGTAATCCAGTTTCTTTCACTAGTTGCTTTAATAAAGTTGTCTTACCTACCTGCCTTGCACCCGTAATTATAACTGCTTTTCCTTTAAAAAACTTTGATTTAATAACTGAATTTAAGTCTCTTTCAATCATAATTTTATCTATCAATTATATAAAGGTATATAAATTTTAGATTATAATCTCTAATTTATATATAATTTTTAGATTATAATCTCTAATTTATATATAAATTAGAGATTAGGATTGATTTTATCGTAAAAAAAGCGATGCGTAAAAACACATCGCTTTTTTATTTGGCTTTCATGCTGATCCAATAGCTATCTGATCTACATGACGTTATAAGTATTTTAAACTAATTCTTTTTGAATTAAGTATTCTGCAATTTGAACTGCGTTTGTTGCAGCGCCTTTACGTAAGTTATCGGCAACAATCCAAAGGTTTAAAGCTTTCAGAGCCGATTCATCTCTACGAATTCGACCTACAAAAACCTCATCTTTTTCATGCGCATCTTTAGGCATTGGGTATTTTAGGTTCGCAACATCATCAACAACGATAATGCCTGGCGATTTTTCTAAAATACTACGAACTTCTGCTATGTCGAAATCGTTTTCAAACTCGATGTTAACAGATTCTGAGTGACCACCCATAACCGGAATACGAACGGTAGTGGCAGTAACTTTAATGCTGTCATCGCTCATAATTTTGTTCGTTTCCTTAACCATTTTCATTTCTTCTTTGGTATATCCATTTTCCATGAAAACATCTATATGTGGAAGAACATTCAAATCGATTTCGTAAGGATAAGCTTTTGGTCCATCAATGCCTTTACGCTCATTCATTAATTGTTCAACTGCTTTAACGCCAGTTCCTGTAACGGATTGGTAAGTTGAAACCACAACGCGTTTAATTTTATATTTATCATGCAAAGGTTTTAAAACCACTACCATTTGTATGGTAGAACAGTTTGGGTTTGCAATAATTTTATTATCGATAGAAAGCTCGTGCGCATTAACCTCGGGAACAATTAATTTAACAGCTGGATCCATTCTCCAAGCAGAAGAATTATCAATAACCGTTGTGCCAGCTTCTTTAAAACGTGGCGCATGTTCTAATGAAGTATTTCCGCCTGCAGAAAACAAAGCGATATCTGGTTTCATCCCGATTGCAGTATCCATGCTAACAATTGGGAACTTCTTACCCTTAAAAGTAATTTCCTTGCCTACACTCTTTTCTGATGCTACGGGAATTAACTCTGTTAAAGGGAAATTTCTTTCCTCCAATACTTTTAACATTACGGTGCCTACCAATCCGGTTGCACCAACTACTGCTACTTTCATTTTAAATTTTAATTATTATATTTATAAACATTTGATATAAGCCCAAATATGGTAAAAATTACGCTTATATCCCTATTGTTACTCGTTAAAATTGCATTAAACATTATAAATCTTGGCGCTTCAAAAGAAAGTAAGGTTTATTTTAATGCACAATCCATCCCAAATAAAATAGAATATTCTGAAGCTTTATTTAATATGAAGCCGCGGAATAATGCCCTTAAAATAATAAGTAAGGGAGATATTTTAATTTCTGAAGTTTTATTTAACCCCAGAAACGGAGGGGTAGATTTTGTTGAAATTTATAATAATTCAAATCATGAAATTGATTTGAAAGAATTACAATTAGCAAATGCAAATACCGCTGGCGAACCGGCAAGTATTAAGAATATTTCCTTAACAAAGTTGATGATTGCACCGAAAACCTATTGGGTAATTACGAGCAATCAGGCTAATATTAAATTAAATTACGAAGCAAAATTTCCCTTGCAATTTGTTCAGTTAACTAGCTTACCCGCTTATAGTAATGATAAGGGATCTGTGATTTTGTTGAGCAGTAATCAAGTTGTGGACCGATTAAATTACAATGCAAAAATTCATCATCCACTGATACAGGATGAGGATGGGATTTCAATTGAAAGGGTTTCTTTTGAAGTAGATGCCAATGACCCAAATAATTTTAAATCGGCTGCTGCTACCGTTGGTTTTGCTACACCAACTTATAAAAATTCACAAGAATTTAATGGAGAAGAAAACTTCGTAAACCTTCAATCCAAAACTTTTTCTCCAGATGGCGATGGCTTTGAAGATTTTTTAACGCTGGATTATCAACTGGCGGAAAACTCTAGTTTAGCAACTGTTAATGTTTTTTCTGATCGGGGGAAATTGGTTCGAAAACTGTTGGTCAATCAAACCATTGCAACTAAAGGTAATTTGAATTGGGATGGGTTAAATGATCAGGGTACAAGCTGTGGAATTGGAATCTACATCGTTTTATTTGATGTTTTCGACCTGAAAGGAAATACCAAGCGGTTTAAAAATACTTGTGTTTTGGCGGGGAAGTTGAATTAGTTCAATGCCGTCATTTCGACCGCAGTGGAGAAATCTTTGAACGGTTTTTTTTGTTCAGAGATCTCTCCGTTTCGCTGGCGCTCCAGTCGAGATGACGAGAGGGTTATATTAAATTGGCCTTAATGTAATCGCAACTTGTTTTTATAGATCCAATTGGATCAGGGTAATAATTGTTTTCGTGTTCTACAAAGAAGTGCTGCATGCCAGACTCTTTAGCCTTTGCAAAAATGCTTTTAAAATCAATTGATCCTTTTCCAACTTCTGTATTTAATTCGGGTTTCGCTCTGTCCATATCTTTAACATGCCACATTGGGAAACGGCCAGGATGGGCAAAGATTAAGGCTAAAGGATCATTTCCAGATCGAACAACCCAATATAAATCCATCTCAAAGCCAACCAGATTTTTATCCGTTTCGCTTAAGTAAACATTATATCCTGTTGTATCGCCAATTTTCTTAAACTCAAAATCGTGGTTGTGGTAGGCGAATTTTAAACCAGAAGCTTTGGCTAATTCAGCAGCTTTATTAAAGGCAAGTGCGGTACTTTTAAAACCTTCTACACCTTTGGATGTATCAACATGAGCGCCCGCAATTGTAAAATATTTTCCTCCAATTGCAGCGCAAGCCTCAATGTCGGCTTTTAAACTATCACTGTTTCCAGTTTTAATAAAATTATCCATTCCATAATGCCCGCTCGGTGCCTTTAAACCATTAGCGCTCAATAAAGATTTAAATTCCTTTGGTGTTAAACCCCAAAATTTACCATTTGAATAGCCATAAGTTTCAACCTCTTTGTAACCCGCCTGAGCTACTTTTTCAATTATACCTTTAACGTCTTTTGGCAATTCATCTCTTAAGGAATACAATTGCAAACCAACATTTTTATTCACTTTATCAAATGCTAGAGAAGGAATTATTAATGTAGCACCAGCTACCAATCCAACTTGTTTTATAAAAGTTCTTCTTGAATTCATGACAGTTCTTAAATCAATTCTTTTTTAATATAGGCACAACTTGCCGTAACTGATCCCATTGGATTAGGTTTGTAATTCGTTTCATGCTCCACAAAGAAATGTTTCATGCCCGATAGTTTAGCTTCTGCAAAAATAGGTTTGAAGTTGATTGATCCTGTTCCAACTTCAGCATTTAAACTCGGGTCGGTTTTATCCATATCTTTAACATGCCACATGGTAAAACGACCTGGATTTTCTTTAAACAATTTCAATGGATCATTTCCAGATCGAACAACCCAATATAAATCCAATTCAAAATCAACTAGGTTTTTATCCGTTTCTTTTAAAAGAATCTCATAACCTGTGGTATCTCCTTGTTTTTCAAATTCAAAATTATGGTTATGATAAGCCAATCTCAAGCCAGCATCTTTACACATTTTACCTGCGACATTTATTTTCAGTGCAAGTTTTTTATAGTCTTCGGCATTTGTTCTCACACTTGGATCTAACCAAGGAATGGTTACATATTCACTGCCCAAAACCTTTGCGGCTTCAATTGCTGCCTTTAATTCGTCGGTATTTCCATCAGATAGATAGGTGCCTAAGCCATAATGACCGCTAACAGCCTTTAAGCCATTAGCATCTAACAGTTTCTTGAAATCGCTAGGCGAAAATCCCCAAAATTGGTCTTTAATAGAAAAGCCATAAGTCTCAACTTCAGAAAAACCAGCTTTACCAACTTTTTCAATGGTTTCTTTTACGCCTTTTGGAAGCTCATCTCTAAGAGAGTAAAGCTGTAAACCAACAACTTTTTTGCTGGAAACGCAAGCGAAAGATGGAACTAAGAGTGCCGCGGCTGCAGCCATGCTGCTACTTACTATAAAACTTCTTCTTGATAACATAATGGGATTATTAAATATCACAAATGGAAATCGCCTTTTTTAAAGAGGCAAATTTGTCTTCGTTTTTTGGTATAAATTCTTGTGCAACGAAACCTTTAAAGCCGGTTTCGGCAATGGCTTTCATAATTGCTGGATAATATAATTCCTGGGAATCATCAATTTCATTTCTACCCGGAACGCCAGCAGTATGGTAATGAGCAATATATTGGTGATTATTTTTAATTGTGCTGATTACATTTCCTTCATCAATCTGCATGTGGTAAATATCGTAAAGGAGTTTAAAATTTTCAGAACCTAAACGTTTGCAAAGTTCTACACCCCAAGACGTATTATCACATTGGTAATCTTTATGATTTATTTTACTGTTCAAAAGCTCCATAACCAAAATAACATTATGCTTTTCTGCCAGTGGAATAAGTTGTTTTAAACCTTCAACGCAATTTGCCCAACCGGTTTCATCGTCTTTTCCTCTGCGATTTCCGCTAAAGCATATTAAATTTTTATATCCGGCTTCGGCAACTAGCGGAATCATTGCAGCATAATTTTTAATTAGTGTTTCGTGGAATTTTTTATCGTTAAAACCATCAACTAAATTAATTTCTGCACCATTACACATGGTCGATTCTAAGCCATGCTTTTTTAAAATCGGCCAATCTTTCGGCCCAACTAAATCTATACCTTTTAAACCAATCTTTTTGGCTTCAGCACAAAGTGTTTCTACATCGAAACTACTAAAACACCAACGACAAACTGAATGATTTATATTGCCTTTTAGTTTTGTAGATATAGGCTTTGATTCTTTTTTATCCATTGCTAAAGCAGAAAAACTGGAAGAAACACCAATCGCAGCAGTTCCTGCGATGATGTTTTTTAATGCACTTCTTCTGTTTAAATCTGAAGACATATTAAATGGCGTTTGCTTCTATTTCTGATTTGGTTTTATCGTTAAATAAAACTGCAAAAAGTACGAAAACTACGGCTGCTATTCCCGCTGGGATTATCCAGATCATTTTCCAATCCGTTATATTTCCAGTTTTGTATAGATCTGTTATATGGCCGGCAACTATAAAACCAATTAGCATACCAACGCCGTAAGTTGCCAGTGTAATTATACCTTGTGCGGCACTTTTAACTTGCTCGCCAGCTTTTGAATTGGTATAAATTTGACCAGAAACAAAGAAGAAATCATAGCACACACCATGAAGTGCAATTCCGATAATCAACATAAAACTTAAGTTATCCGCATTGCCATAAGCGAAAAGTACGTAACGTACAGCCCACGCTAACATACCAACCAAAATAGTTTTCTTAAAACCGTATTTTGAAAAGAATACTGGAATTGCAAGCAAAAATAGTGCTTCGGAAACTTGGCCTATTGCCATTTTTCCTGTTGGATTAGATACTTTAATATCTGCTAAGAAAAGTCCAGCATTTTGATAATAGAATGCCAATGGAATACAGATTAAGATAGAGGAGATGAAGAAGATGGCAAAGTTTTTATCTTTTAATAATTTCAATGCATCCAAGCCTAAAATATCTCTAACTTTTACACCGCCTTCAGAAACTTTTGGTGGTGTAGCTGGTAAAGAGAAACTAAACAATCCTAAAATAAGAGATACGATTCCAGCCATTAAAAAAGTGTTTTTTAACAATCCAGATTGAATTCCTTCAGGAGAATCCCAATGAAAAACAAAACTGATTAATAAGCCAGCTATAATCCATCCGATGGTTCCGAATACGCGAATGTTTGCAAATTCTTTTTCCGGATCTTTCATCTGATTAAAAGAAACAGAGTTAACTAATGCAAGCGTTGGCATAAATAAAATCATGTAGCCTAAAACATAAGGATAGAACACACTCACATCAGCTGCTTTATACATTTGATACATTAAAACTGCGCCAACGATATGAAGAACGCCCAAGATTTTTTCAGCGTTAAAATATCTGTCAGCAATTAAGCCAACAATAAAAGGAGCAATAATAGCTCCCCAAGATTGAGTAGAAAATACGGCTCCTGTTTCAGAACCTGTAGCCTTTAAATTGTTCCCAAGGAATGTTCCTAAAGTAACAAACCATGCGCCCCAGATAAAAAATTCTAGAAACATCATGGTAGAGAGCTTAAAGCGAGTTGTGGTGTTCATTTGGTTAGTGGTTATGTAAGATGGTATAGGTAAGAGGTGATGGATTTCTTGGCCATAAACATCTCACATTAATAATTTTATTTATTTACAATGGTGTGGTAAGAGGGTTTTTGTAATTCACATTATACATCCTCCCTCTTACATTTACCATTATTTATAGTTCTTTAATGGAGATATTTCTGTACCAAACTTCATCACCATGATCTTGCAAGGCAATTTTTCCAGTTTTGTAAGTACCCCAATTTTCCCAAGTTGCAAATTTACTTCCAGCTACAATCTTTTTCCAGCTGTCATCCCAAAGGGTTGTTTTTACTACTTCAACGCCATTTAAAAATAACGTTAATTTGCCTTTTTTACTAATAATTTCTGCGGTATTCCATTCTCCAACAGCTTTAACTGGTTCAGAAGAACTTTTTACCAAATCGTATAAATCGCCTGCACGGTGTTTTGTAATTTTTCCATCAGGATGGCCATCATTATCAATTACTTGCATTTCTAAACCAGTAGAATAGGTAGCGTGGTATTTTGGCTCTTCGTGAACGTAGAAAATTAATCCACTATTTGCCTTTGGAGCAACTTTCCATTCGTATTTTAAATCGAAATCTCCATATTCTTTATCGGTAACTAAATCGCCACCACCATCAGAACCTTTTGCTGCCAAATCTAAATGAAGTGCACCATCTTGAACTTGCCAACCACTACCAACAGATGTTTTATTGTAAGTGTGCCAGCCTGTTGTTGTTTTGCCATCAAACAAAGGTTTGAAACCTTTTTGAGCTTTTGTTATTTGTGTTACTGCCAATAAAATACAGGCAGAAAGGATGATTTTTTTCATTTTTTTTTATTTGTCGGCATTATAAGGTACGAAGTCATCTTAATTTAAATAGATTGCTTCGTACCTCGCAATGACGGGTGTTTTATTATAGTGTTAAATTATTCCAGCCTTTGCGGTATTCGCGTTTAACAAACTGGTTTGCCTCATCGAAATTGGTTACTTTCATGTTGTCGTTATCCCAAAGCATTTTGGTATATCTGCCTGGATAAGTGGTTTTGTCTCCAACGGTTTTTTGAATGTCGAAGCTTCTGATGGCTAAGTTTGCCATTAATAAAGCCTCCGTAAGTGGACCAGCAATTTCAAATGGCGAGCTTACCTCTTGTTTGCCGTAACCAGCAATAGCAGCTTCAACCCATTGAGCATAATGTCCATCGGCAGCGCCTTTTACACGAGCATACTTTTCAGGAACTTTAATGTCTTTATTTCTGCTTAATGGCAATAATTTTGGATTAGCGCTATAGGTTTCGGCCATCATTTTGCCTTTTGTACCAATAAACAACGTACCGTTTCCGCCATCGCCAAAAGTTTCATTTGCTTCTAATTCTTCCGGACGTTCAGGTTGAATTCCACCATCCATCCAATGCAAAGTAACATCACCTTTGGTTTTATTTGTTTTGGGGAATTTTAAGGTAACATGACTAGATGGAGGGCAACTTTCCGGGAAATAACCTCGTTTAAATTCATCAACATATACCGAACCAATACTAGCTTCTACTTCTTTGGCATATTTTAAGTTTAATACACTAAAAGGAGCTTCAATTAGGTGGCAACCCATATCACCAAGTGCACCAGTTCCATAATCCCACCAGCCACGCCAGTTAAAAGGAACCAATTTATCAACAAAATCTTTTTCAGGAGCGGTACCTAACCATAAATTCCAGTCTAATTCTTTAGGAATCTCTGCTTTTTTATTTGGCCAAGGAATTCCCTGTGGCCAAACAGGGCGATTAGTCCACGCGTAAACCGTATGCACATCACCAATTAAACCAGCTTCATACCATTCTTTCATTTGTCTTGGCCCATCGTTAGATGCACCTTGATTTCCCATTTGGGTAACTACTTTATATTTTTTTGCTGCTTGTGTTAAAATACGAGCTTCGTAAATATCGTGTGTTAATGGTTTTTGAACATAAACGTGTTTGCCTAACTGCATGGCAGCTAAAGCAATAATTGCATGGTTATGATCGGGAGTAGAAACAGAAATAGCATCAATATTTTTGTGCTCTTTATCTAGCAATTCTCGCCAGTCTTTATAGTATTTTGCCTTTGGAAACGCTTTTACGCTATTTGCTGCTCGGCGATCATCAACATCGCATAAAAATGCGATATCGGCTTTACCACTTTTTGCAAACATTGCAATATCGCTCTGACCTTTACCACCGGCACCAATACCGGCAACTAAAAGGCGATCGCTCGGAGCTAAAAAGCCTTTTCCACCCAAAACGTGGCGTGGAACAATCATAAATGCAGCGGCCGCAATAGCGCTGGTTTTAATAAAATCGCGGCGGTTACTCGCATTTTTATTTTCTTGCTCTGTTTTCATATTAGTAGTTGAGGTTTGAAACTAATTATCTTATTTTTTTAATGATAAAATATATTTCACCATTAATTTTGCATCGTCTTTTTTAACAGTTGGGTGAGCTGTCATTGGCATTGTACCCCAAACTCCTGTTCCGCCTTTAATAATTTTATCAGCCAAACTGTTGATGTTTTTTTCTGTCGCTGGATATTTTTTTGCAACATCTATATAAGCTGGGCCGATAATTTTATTGGTTTTATTGTGGCAACCCATGCAATCAGATTTGTTAATTAATTTCTCACCAGCACTCATTTGTAAAGCGTGGCTTTTTAAAGTTGCCGTAGCAACAACAGTCTTCTCTTTTGCTAAATCTGCTTTAGAAAAGGATGCCATAAATAGTACAACGGCACCTAAGATTAGAGATGTTTTTTTCATGTGTTTTGTTGTTTTTAAAGAATTCAAGCCTGCGTAAATCGTTTTATATAAATAACTCCATTTTGCAGGTTTTCATTGTTGTGTGTGTTTTATTTATTTTATAAACCTAATATTTTTCTGTTAAAATCGCTATCACTTCCTGATGCGGCAAAATCATCAAAAGCTTTATCAGTTACTTTTATGATGTGATTTTTTATAAATTCTGACCCCTCTCTTGCACCATCCTGTTGATTTTTAATACAACATTCCCATTCCATAACCGCCCAACCTTTAAAGTCATATTGAGCCAATTTACTAAAAATGGTTTTAAAATCAACTTGCCCATCTCCAGGAGAACGGTAACGACCAGCCCTGTTTGCCCAACTTTGGTAACCTCCAAATGTACCTTGCTTGCCCGTAGGGTTAAATTCTGCATCTTTTACATGGAAAGCTTTGATCCTTTCGTGGTAAAAATCGATGTATTGAATGTAATCTAATTGTTGCAACACAAAGTGAGATGGATCATACAATAAGCATGCCCGAGGATGATTATTAACGGCTGATAAAAACATTTCATAAGTTTCTCCATCAAATAAATCTTCACCAGGATGAATTTCATAGCAAACATCTACACCGCATTGATCAAACTCATTTAAGATTGGCATCCAACGTTTTGCAAGTTCTGCAAAACCTTCTTCTACCAAACCTTGAGGGCGTTGTGGCCATGGGTGAAAATACTGCCATAATAAAGAACCACTAAAAGTTGCATGCGCATTTAAGCCCAAATTTTGTGATGCTTTGGCTGCATATTTCATCTGCTGAACAGCCCATTCAGTTCTGGCTTTAGGGTTTTTATGAACTTCTTTTGGCGCAAAAGCATCAAATAAATCATCATAAGCAGGGTGTACAGCAACTAACTGACCTTGAAGGTGCGTAGAAAGTTCTGTTATTTCTAATCCGTAAGAAGCTATCGTTCCTTTTAATTCATCAGCATAAGTTTTGCTTTCAGCAGCTTTTTGCAAATCAATAAATCGGGTATCCAAAGTAGGCATTTGAATGCCTTTGAAACCCAGTCCTGCTGCCCATTTACAGATATTATCCAATGAATTAAACGGTGCTTCGTCACTTATAAACTGAGCTAGAAAAACCGCTGGTCCTTTTATAGTTGTCATTGTCTATTCTTAAATTTTATAATCCGTCCATTTTTGTTCCGACTGACTAGAAGCTACTACATTTTCAATAAATGCCATTCCTCTAATTCCGTCATCAGCGTTTGGAAAATCTAACATTTCAGATGTTGGCTCTTCATTGTTTAGTTTTGCATCAACCGTTAAAGCAAAGTTTTTATAGATGTTTGCAAAAGCTTCTAAGTATCCTTCGGGATGGCCTCCTGGAGTTCTTGTATTGTGCTGAGCAAAATTTCCCATGTAGCCATTGCCTGTTCTATAAATTTGAGCAGGAGCATTAGACCATTTAACAATCAAAGTATTCGGTTCCATTTGATGCCATTCCATGCCACCTTTTTCTCCGTAAATTTTAATTTTGAGTGCATTTTCTTCTCCTGCGGCGATTTGCGATGCGACTAAAACACCGTTAGATCCATTATCGAATTTCAAAAGTACATTTCCATCATCATCAATTGCTCTTCCAGGAACAACAATATTTAAATCTGCACAGATTTTGGAAATTTTTAAGCCAGAAATATATTCTGCAAGGTGAGCTGCATGTGTGCCAATATCGCCCATGCTACCACTTTTTCCAGTTTTTGCAGGATCTGTACGCCATGCTGCCTGTGCATTTCCTTCTCGTTCTGATAAAGTACTTAACCAACCTTGAGGATACTCAACCATGATTTTTCTGATTGATCCTAATGCACCCTCACTTACCATTTGTTTGGCCTGTTTAACCATTGGATAACCAGAATAGGTATGGGTTAGGCAAAGTATTAATCCAGTTTCTTCTACTTTAGCTTTTAATTGTTTTGCTTCATCTAAAGTTAAAGTCATTGGTTTTTCTATAACCACGTTAAAACCTTTATCTAGTGCCATCATTGCCGGGGCAAAATGGGCAAAATTTGGGGTAACGATGGTTACAAAATCGATTCTTTCATCAACAGGAAGCTCACTTTCTTTGGTGAGCATTTCCTCGTAATTTTTGTAGATTTTATTGTCGGGGAGAAAAAGGAGTTTTCCAGATTCATAGCCAACCTCAGGATTTACACTTAAAGCACCTGCGTTGAGCTCAATTAAACCATCCATGTTGGCAGCCAAACGATGTACGGCACCGATAAAGGCGTCTTTTCCGCCACCTATCATGCCCATTCTCAATTTTCTTCTCATAAAATATAAGGTTATGGCAAAAGGTTTAAGGCGCTAGGTACTAAACCTTACGCCTTAAACCTTTTTACTTTACCTAATTAAATATTATTTTTCTTTAATTCTTTAACTGCGTAATCACATGCACGGGCTGTTAAAGCCATAAATGTTAGTGAAGGATTTTGGCAGGCGATTGATGGCATACATGATCCATCGGTAACGAAAACATTTTTAACCTCATGCATTTGGTTCCATTTGTTTAGAACTGAAGTTTTTGGATCGTTACCCATTCTTGCTGTTCCTTGTTCGTGAATAGCCATACCTGGAAAACAACCATTATCATACGTTTTAACATTTTTCATGCCTGCTGCTTCTAACATTTCAGCTGCATCATTCATCATGTCTACACGCATTTTTTTCTCGTTTTCTTTGTATTCGCAATCAATTGCCAATACTGGCTGACCCCATTTATCTTTTTTGGTCTTATCGATGTAAACTCTATTTTCATAGTAAGGCAACATTTCTCCAAAACCACCTAAGCCCATGGTCCATTTGCCTGGTTTAGTCATTTTTTCTTTCAAACCAACACCGAAAGACAGTTCTGCAACATCATTTTGCCAATTGCTTCTGCTTGCCCCACCTTGATAACCGAAACCACGTAAATATTCACGTTTATCGTTATTTACATTTTGATAACGCGGAACATAAATTCCGTTAGCACGGCGGCCATAAGTGTATTTATCGTCGAAACCTTCTGCATCGCCAGAGGCTCCACAACGGAAATGGTGATCCATTAAATTATGACCTAATTGACCGCTTCCATTTCCTAAGCCATTTGGATGCGCTTCGGAAGTTGAGTTTAACAATACGAAGGTAGAACCCAATGTAGAACCGTTTACGAAAACGATTTTAGCATAAAACTCCATCTCCTTGTTAGTCTCCGCATCGATAACCATTACGCCTTTTGCTTTTTGAGTATCCTTATCGTAAATGATGTGGTTAACGATAGAGTAAGGCCTAACGGTAAGTCGTTTTGTAGCCATTGCAGCTGGTAGGGTAGAGGATTGTGTGCTGAAATAAGCCCCGAAAGGACAACCACGACTACATAAATTTCTATATTGGCAATTTCCACGGCCTTTATGTGGAACAGTCAGATTCGCCACACGGCCAATCATCATAATTCGCTCTCTTTTATAGCGTTCCTCAATTCGGGCTTTAACAGATTTCTCTACTACGTTTAAATCCATCGGTGGTAAAAATTGTCCATCAGGACATAAAGCCCAATTTTCTTTAGATCCACTTATTCCTGCAAATCGCTCTGCATAATCGTACCACGGAGAAAGGTCTGCATAACGAATTGGCCAATCATTTCCATGACCATCTTTTGCATTGTCCTCAAAATTGTGATCGCTAAAACGGTAACTCTGGCGACCCCACATGAGCGATTTACCACCAACATGGAAACCACGATACCAATCGAAACGTTTATCTTCTGTATACGGGCACTCCAAATCGTTTACCCACCATTTTTCATTTGCTTCTTGGTACGGATAATCTCTTTTTTGTACAGGGTGAGTACGCTTTTGTTCTTCGGTTAGTTTTCCTGCATGCTTAAAATCCCAAGGGTTTTTCATTGCGGTTTCATAACCTGTAATGTGCTCAATATTCATTCCTCTTTCGAGCATAAGCACACGTAATCCTTTTTCTGTAAGTTCTTTTGCAGCCCAGCCACCACTAATTCCCGATCCTATAACAATAGCATCGTAAGTATTTTCTTCTTTTAAATTTATATTTAAATTCATGATGTTTTGTCGTTGTAGTTTAAATTAGGTTGCCCAAGATTTTTGTCCGGGTTTTAATTTAGCATTGCCATCGTAGCGCCCAGGAACGAGCACATATTCGCGAGCTTTTGTACAGCCAATTTCTGATGAATAATAACCTAATAAAGTTAAATCTCTGGCAGTTGTAAAGAAGTAGATCAGATCTTTATTGTCGTCAGATTTTGCTAACGAAATTGCCCTCAAATCGATCATCAATTTTGTACGTTCAGCAGGCGTTAATTCAAGATATTTCTTGTTGAAATCTTTCTCTGATTTTGCCTGTAAATCTTTAAAGCCTTGAGCAAAAGATTCCTGCATTTTTGCAGGATAACAATCTTGCATCATCATTGGAATAAACTTCCCTAATCCAGCGGCTTTAGCACCTGCGGATGATTTGGTAGTAGGTACAATGATATCAGCAAATTCGGCAAAAATCTTCTCATCTTGTAAAGAGTAGGATACGAAGTTTTTTTCGTTTTCTGGGAGCGTAAAACTTTCAAATAAAACGCCCATTGTACTTGCGGAGATTGCTCCTCCCAGCAAGAAAGCGACGTTTTTGAGTGCTTCTCTTCTTTGCATCGTTTTTATGATTTTATATATTGGTTGTCATTGTGTTTAATAGGTAATATTAGAAAAAATAAGCCGTAATTTTTAATCCTTTTCGGTTAAATTATTCGTCTGCAATGCGATTGTTACCGAGTAGAATTATTCTAAATAATTTGTTAGAACTTAGTTTTTAATCTAACTAAAACGTTTTCGTAACTTTTTTATTCCTTTAAACTAAATTCCTTTTTATGTAGTTGTAACTTTCAGTGATACTCTCATATGGATCTTTTTTTATTATATCCTGTTCCGTAAAAATGTAATCTAACCCTGCTAGTTTAGAGGCTGCGAAAATACTTTTGAAATCTATTCTGCCAGAGCCTACTTCGGTAAAAATACTTTTATCTTGTTTGTCCATATCCTTTACATGGAACATTTTAAAACGACCTGGATTTTTCTTAAACATATCAATCGGGTTTAAGCCTGCGTTTACTGCCCAGAAAATATCGAGCTCAAAATTGACCAATTTAGCATCGGTTTCTTTAAGTAGGATTTCATAGCCTGTTACACCATTCCCCTGATCTTTAAATTCGAAATTGTGATTGTGGTAAGCCAACTTAAGATTTGATTTTTCGCAAAGTTCTGCTGCAGTATTAAATTTCGCAGCCATTCTTTTGTAGTCATCTAAAGTTCCTGTTGCTCTTATATCCGTAGGTAAAGCTGGCACAACAAAATATTTCTGTCCAACATTTGCAGCAGTTTCTATGTGCGATTTTAATATTTTATCATCGCCAGTACTTAAAAACTCCGTAACGTTATAATGGCCACTTGGCGAGGTTAAATTGTTTTCTTTTAGTAAGGCGTTAAAATCTTTGGCTTCTAATCCCCAAAATCCTTTCACTTCGTATTTACCCGGATAGCCATAATAAGTTTCCACTTGGTTATAGCCAATCTTTGCCAAATGCTGTATAGTCGATTTAACATCTGCCGTAAGCTGCTCGCGAAGGGTAAAAAGTTGGATGCCTATTTTGGAAACTTTTCTAGAATTTGCGTATGCAGAACTGATTATTGCTGGACTTATAAATGCCGCAGTTGCAAACAAACCAGCCCCTTTTAAAAATGATCTTCTTGTTGTCATATGATGTTTAAATTAAAAAGCCGGAGTGTAAACTCCGGCTTTAATGTTAAAATGAATAAGCTAATGATCCCCAGAAAGTACGTTGAAGTAAAGTTCTGCCAATCATTAATTGACCAGGAGTTACTGTTGCGAAATTTCTAAATTGATCTCCGCGAACATCACCCTCGGTTAACACTTTTGCATTTAACAAGTTGTCTGCCCAAAATCTTATCGATACTTTCTTAGTGAAATTGTAGCCTAGACCAGCTTTCATAACCACGTAAGCCGGTAATTTGTAGCTATCACTAGGAGAAGTGAAGCGACTGCCAACATAGTTAGCTGCCACGTATAAATTAAAGTTTTTGTAATCGTAGTTTGCTCCAAGCTCTGTATTTAGAACTGGAACTCTTTCTGTTCTGTTGCCAGTAAAGCTGTAGGTACGATCTCCGAATTCTGCCAATACTGCTGCATTGCCTTTTGTAGATGCCTCGTAGTCTGTGTATTTAGAATCTTGCAAAGTACCTGTTAATCTTAAACTTAAAGGTTTTGCAATTTTGTATGATACTTCATATTCTGCACTGAAGGTACGGGTAGAGCCAAATGCAACCAATGCTTGTGTACCTGCTGCAGTTGTTGGAACGTTGATGGTTAAAGAGGTGTTTTTAATCGCTGAATAACTTCCCGAGGCGAAAATGGCCAAGTTATTTTTAGCATATTTAAAACCAATTTCGCCTAAATAAACCGGACGCTTCTTAATATTTGCTGCGTTATAGGCTGCTGCATTATAATCGCCAATATTTGGTGCGTTATACGCTTTGGTGGCTCTAACGAAAATACTAGAGGTAGAAT
The DNA here is from genome assembly GCF_014306625.1 of Pedobacter fastidiosus. Taxonomy (GTDB): domain Bacteria; phylum Bacteroidota; class Bacteroidia; order Sphingobacteriales; family Sphingobacteriaceae; genus Pedobacter; species Pedobacter fastidiosus. The sequence goes on along the minus strand of NZ_JACRYL010000003.1, from coordinate 155,559 downwards.
TTATTTTATAATTGGCTCCTATTGATGCGGCCCAATTGGTTAAGGTTTCATCATATGGTGTATAACCAAGAATTGTAGCTGTTGCTGCGGCAGTAGTATTAACCGTTCCATTGGTGTTTAATGCGTAGTACGGTCTATCGCCTTTAACATTCTGATTATCAATTCTAGCACCAATATCTAAACGCCATTGCTCAGAAATTTTAATCTCATCTGTTGCATAAGCAGATAAAGTTCTGGTATCGCCAATAAATGTATTTTTAGTTTGAACGGTTCTTTCTGCTGCTGTTGGAGATTGTAAAATGATGCTCGGATGTTCCTTAAATTCTGAGAATGATCGGAAGGCATAACGTAAATCATCACGATTGTATTGATGAATTCCGGCACCAATACCCAAACTGTGGTTTTTAATGGTTTTCTTCAAATCCAGATAATCTACAATTTGAACATCACTATTAATCTGTCCATTTGCTGATGAAGTAATAACCTGATCGCCACCAACAAAAGGTGCCACTGCTCCACCAGGATAATAATAAGGTGTTGTTGCGGTTCTGGCCGCTATTCCACTAGGAACGGTGTAGGTAGAATTGGTGTGTGTATTTTGGTAACGGAAGTTATTTACAATTTGCCAGCCACCATCGGTTAAATAGTTAAACTGAAATCCGGCAGAACCTAATTTAGTGTGGATTCCATCAGTTAAACTAAAATTATGTAAACCAGTTGCAGGATCATTGTAACTCCATTCTGTTTGTAAAGGAACAATTGATTGCGATGCCATATCGTAATCGCGATAAGTAGTTGGTTTCCCAGTACCATCGTAAGGATAATAACTGGTTAATAGAAACTGAACTTTATCATTCAGATATTTTCCATAAACGCGGATGAAACCTTTATTGTTTTTGAAGTTAAAGGTCATATTTCCTTTAACTTGTCCACCTGCATTGGCTGGTTTAAAACCTTGATCTACAACCCCATTATCTGTACGATAAAATCCGCCGATGTTGTATTTAATCTGATTATTTATTTTGCCACCTGTATTTCCATCAAAACGATATAAGCCCTGAGAGAAACCTGTAGTAAATTTTACTTGTCCATATTGTTTATCCGCTCCAACATAACTGATGTTATTTACCACTGCACCAGGTGTATTCGATTGGATAATAGATGCGTTACCGCCTCTTACAGCTTCGATGTTTTGAATGGTTAAATCGGTTTTGTAATACTGATCTACAGAAGGATTGGTGTTAAATCCCGTAGGAAGTAAAGGCAAACCATCTTCTTGAATCCCTAGAAAAATATAACCACCCTGCTGAGGGAAACCACGTACCCAAACGTTTCCGGGCCCGTCGCCACCAGTACTTTCTACCGTTAATCCTGGTATGGCTTTCAATAAATCGGTGCTGTTTAAAGGCGCTCTGTTGGTAATGTCTTTGTTGCTAACCGATGTTAAAGCTACACTACTTTCCAATTTTTTCTTCGGATTACCACCAGTAACCATCACACTTTCCAGCTGAAGATTATCTTCTGATAAGCTAATGTTTAAATTTTCATCAGCATTTCCTGGCGATAGATTAACTTCTTTAGAAATAAAGCCTACATAACGCACAACCAATACACGACTATCAACCGTTAAGCCCTTTAGCGCGAAAGCGCCATTCGCATCTGTTGTTGTGCCAATGGTTTGGCCTTTTACCGTTACGGATACTCCCGGAATTGCATTTCCCTTACTATCTGTAACCTTACCGGTAACAATACCTTCAAAAGCTTTAAGCAATTCCAAATTGTTATTGGCGGGAATAGAATAGAGCAAAATTTGATCTTTAACTATCCTATATCCCACATCATAACGTTTTAGCGAATTCTCAAGAAAGTATTTAAGTTTTTGGTTAACCACATTGATAGAAACTTTTCTATCAGAGTTTATTAATTGTGGACTATAAACAAACTTAACATTTGCCAATAGTTCGGTTTTTTCTATAATGGTTTTAATATCGGTTTGATCTGCTTTTAGGGAGATCTGTTTGTTCAAGAAATCTTGGGCATCGGCATTTTTAGCGAATGCGCTACAAGTAAAAATTATAATTGCAAGTAATTGGTAAATCGAAACTCTCATTGCATATATAGTCAGCGAAATAAGTTGATTTTTTTTCATAAATTTGGTTATTGTTCATTAAATGAATGGATTTATTGGACATAGAAATACCATGAATACAATAAAATGTATTTAACTCGCCGGCAATGCCCCACATTGTCGGCTTTGTTTTTTAAGAATATATCATGGATTTTTTAGCGCCGATTACGGGCTATTTGAGATCAGTTTTTTCTTCATAATTTTTATATATTTTGGTTAGTTTTTATTCGAAACCATTATACTGGTTCCTTGTATGTAATATTTGCTTGATATAGATCCACAGATAAGATCAAGTTGCTCATAAAGGCCTTTTTTGCTTAAATCTCCAGTAAAGGTGTAATTCAAAACCAGCTCATCGTCAGATTTTATTTCAATACCGTATGCTTCTGATAAAACACTAAATAGATCTTTTAATTTTTCTTCTTTAAACTTATAAGATATGTTGCTAGGAACGTTATAGGCCACTGCCAATGGAATAGGCTTTTCTACCAAAGTCTTATTCAAATTATGCTTAGATAAAATACCCTTTTGGTTGGGCAATAGTAGAATAGGTTTAGCAATTTTTTTATCTGATAAAGAAAAGAACGTTGCTTTTTCATTTTCATTTACCTGAACCTTTCCTGTTCTTACGTCTACTTGTGCTGGTTGTGTATTTACACACTCTTTTACAAAAAAGCTGGTTCCTAAAACACGGATTACCAAATGTTTATTATAAACATAAAAGGGCCTCTTAGGATTTTTGCTTACCAAGAAAAATGCGTTTCCATTTAAAAAAACCTTTCTTTCTTTTGAAGCAAAAACCTGAGGATATGTGATACTGGCTTTAGGATTTAGCGTGATTTTACTAGAATCGCTAAGCGCAATGATAATGGAATGGTTGGTGTCGTTGGTTTTTTCGATTAAAGTTAGCTCGCCATTTTCATCCATAAAAGATTGTTCAGCGGGATTGTAGTTTGAAAAATATAAACCACCAATAAGAAAAGCTACTGTAATTGATGCTGCGATGGCAAATTTTGGCCAAAGTTTTTTAATTTTTAAAGGTTGTTTTAATTCAGCTTCAACAGGATTTATTTTAAGCCAAATATTATCTTGCATCTCGTTAAGCTCAGTAGAAGAAAGATCTTTAAAGTTTCTGTTGTTTAAATTATGATACCATTTATCTACCCAAAGCTTTTCGGCTTCAGTACAATTCCCATCGTGGTAACGGGTAAGTAAATCGAAAAATGATTTTTGATTCATAATGAAAATATTTGGCTCTATACATACAAGTAACGCAACTCCAGCGAACCCCTAAATACAAATAAGAAAAAAGCTTAAATTTTAATTAAGTAGTTGATAATCAATTAAAAAAAGATATAAAAATTTTTGATGTATTCTTTTAATCTTTTAATGGATTGGGTGATGTGGTATTCTACAGCCTTTTCAGATATGTTCAATTCGCTCGAAATATCTTTGGTAGATTGGTGCTGATATCGGCTTAATCTGAAAACCTCCTGAGTTTTTTCGGGCAAAGAATTAATTCCTTTCTCGATAATATCGGATAAATCGTGTAAATCAACCAAGTTAGCTGTGTCTTGATGATCCTCGGAATAAGTTAAGCTTTGATATTCCATATACTTATTTTCCATAACCAAACTTCGGATGTGGTTAATAACGCTCAGTTTTAGTGCGCCAAATAAATAAGCTTGTAGATTATTGATCTGCAGATTTAATCTTTTTTCCCATAAAGAAATGAAGATATTCTGAACCAATTCTTCAGCAACCGTTTTATCGCCAGTTTTTTTATAGGCGGCTAAAAGCAATTCTTTATTAAACGCTAGATAGATTTTTTCATAAGCCTGCTTATCTCCTAATTTTAGGCGATTAAGCAAATCAATAGATTTCTCAGGCTCAATGGGGTTCATTTCGGTTATTTGGTAATCAGAGATTGATAGTAAATGTAATAATTTTATTCGTTTTAGCACCTTTTGTCGGTATAAATACGGAAGTTGATTAATAAATAAGAAGATAGTTCCTGTAGATATTTTATTGCTTTTTATCTCATTTTTTTACCTTTGCTCATTCTCTAAAAATACTATGCAGGAAAAAATTGTTGTTTTGGGCTCAAATGGGCAAATCGGTACCGAGTTGGTTACTATGTTACGTAAAATATATGGCGATGATCATGTAGTTGCATGCGATATTCGTAGGCCAGATTATGACATTAAAAACTCGGCTCCATTCGAATTTGTAAACGTTTTGGATAAGGAGATGATCAAGGGAATCTTTCAAAAATATAAGCCTACTCAAGTTTATCTTTTGGCAGCATTGTTATCCGCAACAGGAGAGCAAAATCCAAAATTAGCATGGGATTTAAATATGAATGGTTTGCTTAACGTGCTCGATCTTGCCCTAGAATATAAAACAGCAAAGGTTTATTGGCCGAGTTCTATCGCCGTTTTCGGTCCAAATTCTCCAAAAGACAATACTTCGCAATATTGCATTATGGATCCAAATACTGTTTATGGGATTAGTAAATTAGCTGGAGAAAGATGGTGCGAATATTATAATCAAAAATACGGTTTAGATGTTCGCAGTATTCGTTACCCGGGATTAATTAGCTGGAAAGCTGCGCCAGGTGGCGGAACTACAGATTATGCCATTCACATTTTTCACGATGCATTAAAAAAGGGAAGCTATCAGAGTTTCTTAAATGCAGGTACAGAATTGCCAATGATGTACATGGATGACGCCATCCGTGGAACCATCGAATTGATGGATGCGCCTGCCGATCAAATTTCTGTTCGAAGCAGTTATAACTTTGGTGGAGTTAGTTTTACACCGGAAGTTTTAGCAGCAGAAATCAGAAAACATATTCCAGATTTTACATTATCTTACACAGATGAAAGCGATCCACGTCAGCAAATTGCAAACAGCTGGCCCCGCTCTATCGATGATAGTTACGCCGCTAAAGATTGGAATTGGAAACCAGAGTTCGATTTATCGAAACTCACAGTTGATATGTTAAATAATTTGAAAAAGTAGCTAAAAGACTAAAGCAAGTTCAACAGTTGCAATAAAATAGAAAGTGGATAAGTATATTTAGGCTTATTTGCCTCGATACTTGATACTAAATACTTGATACTAAAAATGGGAAGAGCATTCGAATTTAGAAAAGAAAGAAAATTTAAGCGCTGGGCCAAAATGGCGGTTCAGTTTACGCGGATAGGTAAAGATATTGTAATGGCGGTAAAGGATGCAGGACCTCATCCAGAAACCAACTCGCGTTTACGTACTGCAATGCAAAATGCTAAGGCGGTAAATATGCCAAAAGATAGGGTAGAGGCAGCAATAAAACGTGCTTCTGATAAATCTATGGCCAATTATGAAGAGATTGTTTATGAAGGTTATGCGCCTCATGGTGTTGCAGTTTTAATTGAAACCGCAACAGATAACACCAATCGTACAGTTGCCAATGTAAGAAGTTACTTTAATAAAACAGACGGCTCTCTTGGTAAAACAGGGTCATTGGATTTCGTTTTTAACCGTAAATCAATCTTTCGTTTTGTGCCTGCCGAAAATTTAGATTTGGAAGAATTAGAATTTGAATTGATTGATGCAGGTTTGGAAGAACTATACGTTGAGGCTGATGAAGAAGGAAACGATATTGCCGTTGCTCAGGGTACTTTTGAAAACTTTGGACCTTTACAAAAAGCTTTGGAAGAAAAAGGAATCGAACTGAAAAGTTCTAAATTGGAGCGCATCGCATTATCACATCACGAAGTTACAGAAGAGCAAGCGCTAGACGTTTTAAAACTGATTGATAAATTAGAAGAGGATGATGATGTTCAGGCGGTTTATCACAACATGGCTGAATAAAACTTGCTGAAAATAGTTATTAGGGCTTGAAGATTTTTCTTCAAGCCTTTTTTATGCGGTTTTAAATGTATAGAAGTATGATTTATCAACCTCGTAGGTTTTTAAAACCTACGAGGTTTGATTTAACTCACAATTTCTTTAAGTTTAAATATGATTAACACGCTCCAATTTGAAAATGGATGTTTTTACCATATTTACAATCGCGGAAACAATAGCGGAATTATTTTTAAGGAAGATGCGAATTTTCTATACTTTCTGATATTATTAAAAAAACATATTTCACCAATAGCTGAAATTTATACTTACTGCCTCTTAAATAATCATTTTCATCTTTTAATAAAAATAAAAGAGAATGAAGATAATAAGGTAAAATATGAACAAAGCTTCTCAAATCTTTTCAACGCTTACGCCAAAGCTTATAATAAAAAATACAATCGTACAGGAAAGTTATTTGAAGAAAGATTTAAGAAAATAAAAATAGATGATGAATTCTATTTGACAGAGCTTATTTATTACATACATGCTAATCCTCAAAAACACGGAATCTTAAAAGATTTTAGAGATTATAAATATTCTTCTTATAACACAATTATATCTTCAAAACCTACAGTATTAAGCAGAGATGAAGTTATCAAGTGGTTTGGTGGATTATCCTTTTTTATTGAATATCACCTCGATAGGCATGTCAAATTATCCTATGATAAACTAGCGGAATTCGATATTTAAACCTCGTAGGTTTTGAAAACCTACGAGGTTGCCAACGCGAAATATTAACTTCATTTCTTATGACTAAACAACCAAGGCAACAACTCTGGCTCTGCAAAGGTACTATCCCAACTGTTGTGGTTCGCATTAGGGTAAAGTGTAAATTTAACTTCGTCACCAACGATTTTTAAACGCTCGGCAATAACCATCGAAAAGGCTGGATCAACAACATCATCTTTTGCTCCGTGAAAAATCCATAGTGGAACTTTTTGATACTTCTTAATGTTATTCGTATTGTCTCCACCACAAATGGAAATGGCTGCGGCAAAGGTATTTCGTTTACGGCGGAGCAATTCGAATGTTCCCATGCCGCCCATAGAAAGGCCACCTACGTAAACCTGCTCTTTATTAACAAAGGGTTTTTTTAAGAAATCTTTAACCATACTAACCAGTGCATGCATGGCTTTTGTAGGTTTTCCGCCCTCAACAAAAGTTATTTTTCGTTTGCCACTTTCATCTTTCGCATTATTAATGTTTGCCCAAAAATCGTTATCAGGGCATTGCGGGAAAACCACAATAGCTGGAAAATTTTTGCGCACATCATCTTTCAGAAATAAAGCTCCACCATGAACCAATTGCTTTTCATTGTCGTTTCCTCTTTCCCCACTGCCATGCAGAAAGAAAACGATTGGATACTTTTCTGCAGGATTAAAATTTTCGGGAAATAGAATTCTATAATAAATAGAATCTTGGCCCTTAATGAAACTCCCTTTATCGTACTTTTTAAAATCTTGAGCCTTTAAAATGAAAGCGAAAAAAAGAAGATTGATGGTTAGAAATATATTCTTCATATAACAAAATTAAAAAACCCCAGCTATTTTGCAACAGTCTGGGGTTTATAACCAACCTAATAATATTTTATTTTAATGTAAACGATGTTTCCTTCACATCACGCGAGTTTGTGCCGATAAATAATTTAAAATCACCAGGTTCTGCAACAAATTTTAAATCCGAATTGTAGAATTTAAGGTCGTTTTCTGAGATGGTAAAACTTATCTGTTTGCTTTCGCCAGCTTTTAAGCTAATTTTTTGGAAGCCTTTAAGCTCTTTAACCGGACGCGTTATGCTTCCCACTAAATCTCTAGTGTAAAGTTGTACAACTTCCTTGCCGTCGTATTTTCCTGTATTTGTTAAGGTAACCGATGCCGTGATGGATTTACCTTTGGTTAAAGTATTCGAACTTAATTTAATATCGCTGTAACTAAAAGAAGTGTAACTCAAGCCATAACCAAATGGGAATAATGGATCGTTGCTCACATCTAAATAATTTGAACGGAACTTTTCGAACCATTTTCCATCTGCTAAAGGTCTGCCAGTATTTTTGTGTGCATAATAAAGTGGCACCTGACCCACGTTTTGAGGGAAAGTTGTACTTAATTTCCCTGAAGGATTTACGTTCCCGAAAAGAACATCGGCGATTGAATTACCTGCCTCGCTTCCAGGAAACCAAACATTTAAGATTGCGGGAATATTTTCATTTTCCCATTTCAAAGCCAATGGGCGACCCGTAAATAAAACCAAAACAATTGGTTTGCCGGTTTTCGCTAAGGCTTTTAATAAATTTTTCTGTGTTTCAGGAATTTGAATATCGGTAACGCTACTGCTTTCTCCTGTAAATTCAGAGCCTTCACCAATTGTGGCTACAATCACATCCGATTTTTCTGCAACTTTTAAAGCTTCTTTAATCAGATCAGCTTCGCTTCTTGGATCGCGAACATAAGTTGGATTGTGGATATTTACATAGCGATGCTCCATTGCAGAATCTGCCAAGAAGTTGGAACCATGAGCAGTTAAAATTTTAGCGTCATTACCCAGAGCATTTTTTAAGCCTTGTAAAACTGTAACCGATTTATCAAACAAAGCCGCAACGCTCCAAGTACCGTACATATTCGCAGTGTTATCTGCCAATGGGCCGATTAAAGCAATTGTTCCAGTTTTTTTAAGTGGTAAAATATTGTTGTCGTTCTTTAATAAAACGAAACTCTCTGCAGAAACCTCTCTAGCAATTTGACGATTCTCAGGACTGAAAACTTCTTTTTCTGCCCTTTGTGCATCACAGAATTTATATGGATCTGCGAATAAACCTAATTTATATTTGGCTTGAAGAATTAATCTACAGGCATTGTCAATTTGTTGAAGGGTAACCTTTTTCTCAGATAAAGATTTTTTCAATGTGCCTAAAAAACCTTCTCCAACCATATCCATATCTACACCTGCGTTTAAAGCTAAAGCAGATACTGTTTGTAAATCGCCCATTCCATGCGCAATCATCTCAGGAATTCCAGTATAATCTGTTACAACAAAACCTTTAAATCCCCATTGGTTACGAAGCACTTCTGTCATTAACCATTTGCTCCCAGTCGCAGGAATTCCATCAACTTCGTTAAACGAAGCCATAATACTTGCTGCACCTGCATCAACGGCGGCTTTGTACGGAGGAAGATATTCATTGTACATTCTAACTTTGCTCATGTCGGTAGTATTGTAATCTCTACCGCCTTCTGCTGCACCATATAATGCATAATGTTTTACGCAGGCTAAAATCTCATTGTTGGCTTGTAATTTACCTTGGTAACCTCTTACCATTGCTTTTGCAATCTGCGATCCTAGATAAGCATCTTCACCGCTTCCTTCAGAGATTCTTCCCCAACGTGGATCGCGAGAAATATCTACCATAGGAGAGAAGGTCCAGTTAATTCCACTTGCACTGGCTTCAATTGCTGCAACTCGGGCCGATTTTTGAACAGCGGCCATATCCCAAGTACAACTCATTCCTAATGGAATAGGAAAAACAGTATTGTAACCATGAATCACGTCCATTCCAAATAACAATGGAATTTTCATTCTGCTATTCTCTACTGCTACTTTTTGAACAGCTTTAATTTTTTCAACACCTTTAATGTTAAATAAACCTCCTACTTGCCCATCTTTAATTTTCTTGGCAATGTCGCTACTATTTGCCTGTCCTGTTGTTATATCGCCAGAACTCGGTAAATTAAGTTGTCCGATTTTTTCATCAACGGTCATTTTTGCCAATAAGTTATTAATGAACGTATTCATTTTCGCTTCTTCGGCAGAAACTGGTTTTTTGGTTTGCGCTGATGTGTTCAGTGCAAGAATTGTTAAAAAAACAACTAGGATGTTCGCTCTATTCATTATATATGTGTTTATTCTTTAAAATTTAATCAACTTTTTTTACAGTAGTTTTTATTGAAACTCCATTCTCGTTTATCGCTTCTATAGAAAAGTAATATGCTTTTTGACTGTCCATTGCCTTAAACCAATATTCATTAAAATCATGAATCATGATGCAGTTATAGAGTTTGTCTGGTGCAGTTCCGTAATACAAATTATAGGCAAAGGCATTATCAACAGGTTGCCATTTAATGTAAGCACTCCGTTTATCTTTTTCGGTTCTCAGCACAATTAAGTTCTTTACTTCTGATGGTTTTTCGCCATTTCCATTGCCGAAAACACGTAACCCACTAATGGCAAATTTGCCAGTTGGCATGTGGATGTTTACCATTTTGATGAATCTTGTTTTTACAGGTTTAGCCAGTTCGATATAATCATGAGGAACATCGGTTTTGTTCTCACTTTTATCTACAAGTGTAGTCCATTTTTTACCATCAAGCGAGGAAAGAATTTTGTATTGATGAAAAATGCCAATCTGTTTGCCAATAAATTCAGCATCTTGATCAGCATAGTTAATCTGAATTGCGTTAACCGTTGCTAAACTTCCTAAATCGGTTTGAATCCATTCGCCATTATTAGCCGTTTTTGCGCTCCAATAGGTTTTTATACTTTCATCAACAGCATTGTTGGCATTAAAACTGCCGAGTGTAGAAGATACGGTAACTGGCTTTTTGTAGTTAATCAACATCCAACCTGGACCAGCAGGGCCATTTTCTTTTCTTTCTGCCGGAAGATAAAGCGGATAATCGCCAAAAGCTGTATTCGTCCACATTACATCATCTTTATCAAAACCTGTCGGCCAAATTCCCATTCTTCTTTCCCAAGTATTCTTTACACAAATAATGCTTGTAGAAATGTGCCAATAGTTTTTGCTGTTGTCTTGAAAAGTTGCCCCATGACCAGCACCTCGCGAAAAGCCACCGCCTTTGTAACTTAAAGGATCAGACTGAGGTGTTGAAGGGCTATCATAAAACAACGGTTTGGTTCCAACCACAACTCCATCCGAATAACCGCTAAACTCGGTTCCGGGAGCACCATATTGGAAATAATATTTGCCATTATGTTTGGTCATCCAAGCGCCTTCAGCAAAAGGATCAAGAAAAGTGTCGTCCATATATTCGCCGAATCGCTGCCAGCCATACCGCCAACTTTGAAGTAAATACATGGGTGAACGCGTTCCTTTAGGTTGAAAAGTTTTACGATCTAACTCTACACCATACATCGGGTAATTATTGCTACTTCCATTGTACATATAAAATTTGCCATCATCATCGGTAAAAAATGATGGATCCCATCCGCCAATTTCTAGCGAATCAACTAGTGGGAACCATTTGTTTCCGATTGGATCTGTGCTTCCCCAAAGGGTAAAGTTTTTAGTATAAGTACTTCCGAAAACAACAACCGTATCGCCAATAATGCCAACTCCGGGAGCGCACAGTTCATCCTTGGTTTTATTCCACGGGCGAAGAAATTTACGCTCTATGAATTTCCAGTTCAGCATATCGGAGCTGTGCCAATAACCCCATTGGTTGGTGCTAAAGAGTAGAAATTCGCCTTTGTAATTTACGATAACAGGATCGGCTGTGGCACGATGTTTTCCCCATTCTGTAAAAGATTCGAAAGGCGTGTAGCCGTAATCTACATTTATGGGATTACAGTAGGTTCTCTGCTTTTGAGCAAAAACGCTAAAGAAAGTTGTTAAGAAGAAAAGTGTGAGTATGGTTTTTCTCATTAGTTGTAATTATATTTTTCCATTATTGCGAGGCACGAAGCAATCTCACTCGCAAATAAGATTGCTTCGTGCCTCGCAATGACGATTTATCTCTGGGCTTTCAAATCCCAATTTTGTTAATCTTTTTTTTACCTCACCCTATCAGAGTCTTTTGCTTTAACTTTTTCTCTGCTCTCCCTCTCCTGTAAGAGAGGGATTTAGTGGGCGGTGAGCAAAACCCACTGGTTCAAAGCACACTCTTTAGTTTCCCCCTCCAAAGGGGGGATAGCTTGATGCAACCAACATTTAGTCGCTTGCAGTTTTGCACCCAATCTCCCCCGCTGGCGGGGGAATTAAAGGGGGTGGTTTTATTTTATCTCTGGGCTTTCAAAACCCAATTTTGCTAATCCTTTTTGTACATCAGGATTACTCATAAATAATTTCCAGAGTAATCCAGATCTATGGTTTTCGATCATCACCACCATTGGGCCTTGATCTATTCCTAAATATCTTTTTGGATACCAATTTTCAGTTTCTGAAAAGGCATCATAAAAACCATATTTACCCCAAACCTTATCGCCTAAATTCTCATATAAATGTCTAATCACTTTCATAGATTCTTTTGGAGTATATGGAAGAGAGGAAATGGCTGCGGTAGGGGAGATCACTCCAAAATCTTCTTGAGGATTATGTGCTGCGTAACCTTTAACAGAATAACTTGCCGTTAAACCCCAGTTATTTTCACCGTAACCTTTAAAGCCTTTTGGATTAGCCACACAATAATCATGGATGGCCAAAGTTTGATTTACATTATTTTCCCAATAATCAGCATACTGATCTTTTAAGCCTTTCGGATTTAAGCCCAAATAAGAATAATGTGCCCAAAATAATGGTCCGACGGAATTCTTTTGACCTTGATAATCTAAAGTAAAAGGATGCCCATATAATTCAAATTTGGCTTTAATTGCTCCATTTCTTGCCCAACCTTGGTGATAAACTTCCGCTGGAACGGTATGCGTTGGAGAGGAGGCAGCTAAAACATACATGATTAAACATTCGTTGTAACCTTTAACTGGAAAATTCATTTCCCATTTATATTCTGGCGACCAATGCCAATAAAGCACATTTTGATCTCCATTACGGTACCAATTAAAGTCGATGCCTTTCCAAAGTTCATCAGCTTTTTTTGCCAAAGTTTTTTCTTCAGCATTTCCATTTTTGTAATAAGCATTAATGCATATAAGAGATTGAGCCACGAAAGAGCTTTCTACAAGATCGCCACCATTATCTTTCTTTCCGAAAGGATGAACCTTCGCTGTTTCTCCATAAATCCAATGCGACCAAGCACCGTGAAAACGATCTGCTTTCGCTAAGAAATCCAGAATTTTGTTTAAGCGTTCTAGCCCTTCTTTTTTAGTCACGTATCCTCGATCTATCCCACTTAAAATAGACATTAATCCAAACCCAGTAGCACCAGTTGCAACTGTACTTTTGTCGTTATCTGGATAAATATTATCTACATGGAAGCGTTCTCTAGCTGCACCAGAAGTTGGCTCTGCACCATCCCAAAAATATTGGAAGGTTTGTTGCTCTACTAAATCCAATAACTGATCGTCTGAAAGATTTTTCTTTATAGTTAAGTCGGGATTATAAGTTTCCTTAACTTTTTGTGCACAGGATGAACAGGTTAAAGCGGTTAAAAACAAAAAGCAGAAGTGTCGGAATGTAATTTTCATTGGATGTATAAAGGGATGTTAGAGATTTGGACTACTGAAACCGAGATTTTTCATGCCTGCTTTTACTTCAGGTGCGCTCATAAATAAGTTCCAGATCAATTTAGATCTATAATTTTCTATCATTACGATTATCGGACCTTGATCAATTGCAAGAGTTGATGATGCAAACCATTGATCTTGCAACGAAAACGCATCGTAAAAACCGTAATCCCCCCAAGTTTTATTGCCCAATTTGTAATAGAAGTATTTAAGTGCCTGCATCGATTCTGTTGGGGTATAAGCCATAGATGAAAGGGCTGCCGTTGGTGCAATTACACCTACATCATTTCCAGGTGCACTTGCTGTGTAGCCATTCGGAATATCGCTTGCAGTTAAACCCCAAACATTTTCTCCATATCCATAAAAACCAAGCGGATTGGCTTTACAGTAATTGTAATTAATTAACGTATGCGCTTTTGTTTGTGTTTCGTAATTGGCATAAGCATCAACTAGGCCGGTAGGATTAATTCCCATAAAAGAATAGTGGGCAAAAAATAATGGGCCTCCATTTGCAGATCCGAGTGGCAATTGAACACCATAATACGTATTGCCATTTTTCATTGCACCATTTTGTGCCCAACCTGTATCGTAAACTGTTTTTGGAATAGAATAAGTTGGAGAAGAGGCTGCCATAACATAAGTAACCAAACATTCGTTCCAACCTTTAATCGGCAAGTTCATGTCCCAATTATAGTTCGGACTCCAGTGCCAATACAAAGTATTGCTATTATCTTTACGATACCAGCTCCATTCTACGCCATTGTAGATGGTATTAATGTCGTTTCTTAAAGTCGTTTCTGAAGCATCAGCTCCATTAAAATATTGACGAGCAGTAATTAAACCAGCCATTAGGTAAGAAGTTTCTACTAAATCGCCACCGTTATCTTTTGTGCTGAACGGAATTACTTTTCCAGTATTACCATCCAACCAATGTGGATAGGCACCATGAAAACGTTCTGCTGTTTTTAAAAAGGCAACAATTTTTTGCATTCGGGTAAGCCCATCGGCTCTGCTAATAAAATTGCGACTAATACCAGTAACCAAAGCCATGATTCCAAAGCCTGAACCACCAGAAGTAACCGTGTTGCCAGATGTGTTTCTTTCCCTTGCCAAACCGCTATTAGGATGGCCAAAATCCCAGAAATACTTGAAAGTTTGCTTTTGAACTAGGGTTAGCAGTTCATCGTCGGTGATGCGGGGGAATTTATCGGTATCATCAACAGCGGTAATTAAATTTACGGTTATTGCCGTTTGAAGTTTATTGCCCGCTTTTGAAAGAAGACCAGTATTAACGGCTAAAATATATTTTGTAATAGGTTTTAAGGTTGATGGAGTAATTACAACTGTATTATCGTTATTCTCTAAAGTTGGAGTAAATGCAATGGCCGTACCACTTGCATCATTTAATGTAATGTTTCCGCTAACGGAAGTTAAGTTTATAGGTGTAGAAAAGGTAATTTTAACAATAGGAACGTTGTTTAAACCATAATAAGTAAAGCCACTATAAGTGCCATTTACTTTCAGATCAGAAAAAGAATAAGATGATGGTGGAGTAACTGGGGCAATAGGAGTAGGGGTATCGCTTTTTTTGCAGGCAAAAATGAAAACGGAGAGAATTAGAATATAAGAATAAAATTTGCTCATCATTTGGAAGTTAAAAAGGGTTGCCGAAACAGCAACCCTTTAATTGTTTATTGCCTTAATAAGATTTAGGAAGGTCTATTTTCCTCTTGCTTCAAGTTTAGATAAAAATCCAACCTCTTCATCAGATAAAGCTTTATTGTAAATTCTCACTTCGTCTAATTGACCAGTTAAAAAACTTGCCCAATCTTGTTTGGTCGTGCCAGTTGTTTGACTCGGAGTGGTTTGGAATTGAACAGTTCCAAATACTAAATTACCTGAATTGGTAAAAGCCAATGGACCAGATAAACCCGTTACAGTTCCAGCACTAACTCTTGAACCATTTACGTACACTTTAATGTTTCCTGAAGTGGCATCGTAAGAAATCGCTAACGAAGTCCATTTTCCAAAAAGATTTAGAATGTTATCAGCAGCGTAAGTTTTGTCTCCACCTTTGTTAATATGAATTCTTAGTTTTCCATTTTCATTAGTACTACCATTTTCTACAAATACTTCTAGATTCCCCCAGAATTCTGATTTGTTGGATAAACTGAATAAGCCAATAATTCCTGTTGATGGTGGTGGAGTATTTATCCATTCCGTTACGGTGAAGCTAGTCAAACCAGTTACTTTGGTTGATGGTGAACTTAAAAAATAGCTGTTTGCCGCTCCTTGTAAAGACTTACCTTTAATACCAGTACCAAAACTAGTACCAGTATTGGTTCCTCCTCCATTTGATACACTATCAATTAAGCTTCCGTCAAAAGCCCAATAAGCAGCAAGATTACTAGGTGCTACCTGTTTTGCACTTGTATATCCACCAATATTTAATGCTGGAGAATAACTAGATGGATCGAAATCCTTTTGGCACGATGATAACCCCATGGTTATAGTTGCCATCAATAAAAAATATTTTGTTTTCATTTTTTTAAATTAAGCTGTTAATAACCTAGGTTTTGTGTTAAAGTACCTGCGCTTTTATCAATTTCAGTTGACGGAATTGGCCAAACTTCGTTTTTGTTAGCTTTCCAACCCTTTGCACCAAATACTGCAGTACCTCTGCCCTGACGAATAACATCAAAATAACGATCCGATTCCATTGCCAGTTCAACTTGTCTCTCTTTCCAAATAGCTGTACGTAAGGCATCTTTATCAGAAGTTGTAACATCAGGTAAAACACTTAAACCCCCCCCTCTTGCACGTGCTCGAACGAGATTTAATGAGGTTTTAGCCAAAGTAGGGTTGCCTTGCTCATTGGCAGCCTCAGCGTTCATTAATAAAACATCTGCATAGCGTAGAACTCTTACATTTTGTTGTGCACCTTCATTAAACCCAGTTATGATTAGGCTAAAAGGGACGTAAGATTTTTGATTATACATCGGGTTGTCTCCGCTAGGATCAATGGCATCGCCCTCAGGAGTTGTTTCCCCTCTGAAAATAATCGTAGCATCTCTTCTTACATCGCCTGTTTCATAAGCAGCAGCCAAAGCAGCTGTAGGTACATTAAAGCCCCAGCCAGCAACACTTCCTCTAACACCTTGAACCTGACTATACTGTGATGTAGCTGAGCCTGCAATACTTTGAATAATTTCACATTGAATTTCAAATACAGATTCTACACTGTTTTCATTATTTAAACGGAAACTTTGTTCATAGTTTGGAACAAGGCCATAACCCATTGTCATAACTGTATTGGTCAGTGACAATACATCAGCCCATTTCTGTTGATACATAGCAACTTTTGCATGCAATGCTAAAGCAGCGCCTTTAGTAGCTCTACCTTTATCAACTGAAGCATATGTTTGTGGCAAAATGGTTGCTGCATCATTTAAATCTTTTTCAATCGCAGCATAAACTTGTGCTTTGGGAGTTCTTGGAATATTGAACTCTGAAGCATCTTTAGGTACGTTTAGTCGCAACGGTACATCACCAAAAGCACGTACTAATCTAAAATAAGAATATGCACGAACAAATTTTGCTTCTGCCAAATAACGAGATTTAAGATTAGGATCCATGCTAATAGCAGGAATATTGTCTAAAACTTGGTTGCAAAGATTGATATTTTGATATTGACCTGTCCAAAAACCTTGTAACTGACCTTCAGTAGAGGTAACGGTAAAGGCATCGAATCCATTTAAATAGCTTGCATCGTTAGCCGAACTTCCTTTTTCAGCATCATCGCCCGCTATACTTTCTACCGCTAAGGCAGGGAAAGCAGTGTTTTCCCAACTTCTTAAATTAGCATAAATAGAGTTTACTGCTTTAGTTGCATCATCTTGAGTTTTCCAGAAGGTAACAGCAGGTTGTTGTGCTTGAGGATCTACATCTAAAAAACTTTTTTTACATGCAGGTAATACTAATAGACCGGAGCATAAAGCAATAAGTCCAATCTTTTGTATATAATTATTTTTATAATTTATTTTCATTGCTGTATTTATTAGAAAGTAACTTGAAGACCTAATCTATAAGTAGCTGATAAAGGATAAACGCTAGCGTCTATTCCTGCATTTGTTGGTGTACCACCAATTTCAGGAGTAAATCCTTTATAACCGAAAATGTTTATTGCGTTTTGAGCATCAACAAAAACTCTTACTTTTTGCATTTTCCATTTGTTGATTAACATTGAAGGTAATGCATAGCCTAATTGAATATTTCTTACACGAATGTATGAACCGTCTTCAACATAGAATGAGTTTGGTGCTGCATTTGTTGTGGAACCTACGTTAGCAGATGGATAGGTTGTGGAAGTTCCTGCACCATGCCATCTGTTATCATAAAAGTCTTTACTGAAATTCTCATTACCAAAGCGGTAAGCCACGTTTGCATTGTAAACATCAACACCACCAACACCTTGTACATCAATAGCTAAATCGAAATTTTTGAAGCCAAATGTTGTGTTCAAACCATAACTATACTTTGGATTAGGATTTCCTAAAACAACACGATCTTTCCCATCAATAATTCCATCACCATTTTGATCTACATATCTGAAATCACCTGGTTTAGCAGTTGTTTGAGCTGAAGAAGCAACTTCTGCAGCAGTTTGAAAAATGCTTGCAACTTTGTAACCAAAGAATTGACCAATAGCGCCACCTTGAATTGTGCGTGTTGCCAATGCACCATTTGCAATACCTGCACCGCCGGCATAAATTGGATTTTGGCCAGTTACAACTGATAACACTTTATTATTATTGATACCGATATTAGCACTTACAGAATAACTAAAGCCACTTTTTGATTTATCAGCATAAGTAGCTAGGAATTCAAACCCACGATTCTGGAAATCTGCTTGATTTCCAATTAAAGTTCCTGATGCTGTGCCAATTGAAGTTAAAATTGGAATTTCGAAAATTGCTTGTTCAGTTTTTTTGTTGTAAACTCCAGTTTCAATACTTAAGCGATTATCCAAAAATCTAGCTTCTATACCAAGATCTGTTCCTGTAGTTCGTTCCCAATTTAAAAATGATGGTACCAAAGAGTTTACATTAGCTCCTGTATAACCTACGCCATTGAAGAACGCGACTAAGTTTCCTCCTTGGGCAACAGTTAAAGTTGTTGGGTTAATTGGAACACCTGCGTTACCAACCTTACCCCAAGATCCTTTTAATTTTAAGTAATTTACGATTTTTTGGTCTTTCATAAATTCTTCATTACTAATTACCCATCCTGCTCCAACAGCTGGGAAATTTCCCCAAAGATCTCCACCACCAAAAAATTGTGATGCTCCATCTCTACGAATGGTTGCGTTTAATAAATAACGATCCTTGAATGAATAATTTACGCGACCGAAGTAAGAAGCTGAAGTTGTTAAGCTCCCTCCATCTACAACTGTACGGGTAGCCGCAGTACCTAATGAAAGATATAAATCTCCATCACTTGTGTAAGGAACATCAAATGCTGTTGAATTAATATAATAAGATTTTCTTCTCTGAGCAGTTGTACCAGCTAAAACAGTGATGTTGTGATCTCCAAATGTGTTTTTGTACGTCAAAGTATTTTCTAGAATCCAGTTTCTAGTTTCTGTTCTATTAATGTTTAAAGTACTTTGGGTTGTTCTTTGTCCTTGGGTAGCTGCATAAACGGGTGAATATGCCCGCACTTCATTCTGTCCGAAATCACCACCTGCACTTGTTCTGAAGGTAAAGTTTTTAGCGACAGTTAGTTCTGCATAAACATTACCATTAAAACGGTAGTTTTTAGATTTTTGATTGAAATAATCTAAAGTAACCTGAGGGTTAAAATTATTACCACCGCCTAGGCTGAAGTCATTCGCGTCACCATAGCTTCCATCTGCATAATAAACTGGAACTACAGGGCCAGCTGCATATAATTGACGAAAGATACCACCATCAATATCATTTGTATTAATAGATGTACCGGAAACTGTATAACCAATTTTTAAAGGTTTTAAAACCTGAAAATCGTTTGACAATTTAGCAGTGTAACGCTGATAATTTTGTGTTTTAACAATACCATCTTCGTTAGTATATCCTAAAGAGAAATTATAAGTAGTTTTTTCAGTACCACCGTTTACAGAAATCTGATGATTGGTTTGCAATGCATTTCTAAATGCCTGATTATACCAGTTAGTTCCTGTTCCAAAAGAAGCGGGATTAGCAAATAAAGGATTTGCTCCGTTTGAAGCCGATAACTCATTGATAATAGTTGCATATTCGGTCGCATTCGCCATTTCAACTTGATTGGTTACAGCTTTAAAGCCAACCGATCCATTATATGTAATAACTGGATCACCGGTTTTACCTTTTTTAGTTGTAATTAAAACAACACCGTTAGCTGCACGAATACCATAGATCGACTGTGAAGATGCATCTTTTAAAATGCTTAAGTTTTCAATATCACTTGGATTTAAAAAACTTACATCATCATACCAAACACCATCCACAACATACAGAACTCCAGTGTTTCCGTAGATTGTTCCCGTACCGCGAATTGTAATTTGCGGTGATGAACCAGGTGCTCCATTGTTTGTAATGGATACGCCAGCAACTTTACCCTGTAATGCACTTATTGGATTGGTTGATGCTTGCTTTGAGATTTCTTCTCCTTTAACTGTTGCAACAGATCCTGTTACGTCAATTTTTCTTTGCGTTCCATAACCTACAACCACTACTTGATCTAGTTGTTGAGAGGATGATTGCAATACTACATTAAGTGCAGTACGATTATTAACAGCTACTTCTTGAGTTACATAACCTAAGTAAGTAAATACCAATGTTGCGTTCGCCGGAGCGTTGATGCTGTATGCACCCGTTGCATCTGTTTGTGTGCCATTTTGTGTTCCCTTTACTAACACGCTTACGCTAGGAATGGTCGACTTGTCGCCACCATCTGTTACCCTACCTTTTACGGTAATGTTTTGCGCAAATGCTACGTTAATTGCGAGTAAACAAATTCCGGCTAGAACAGAAATTCTTGTAAAGATTCTTTTCATGCTTATTATAAATTTAGTTTAATTGTTAAGTTAAATGTGAGGTTGTTTTTTTATCTGTGCAAGTGTTCTCACCTCTACATTATTACATCAACTAAAAGAGTGGGGTATCTCATCAATTAAAACCAAATGGGATTTTGGGCTAAAAAGGCAGTTTTATCAATTGTAACTGAATAATTACCTGTACACAGGTGTACAAAATACACCAAGTAATTTGTGGGGTAAATTTTTACGTTATGAGAGGTAATGATGTAGTAGCTAAACTTGAAATTTAGAGGGTTAACCAATAAACTGAGGTTTTGTGCAAACGTTCCCGACCTGCCATGAGAATAGATTATTGCAAAAATCCGACCCAGTTTTACAATTCCATTAAAAATTCGGTTAGATTTTTATCGTGTGGTACTTCTAGCTTTTTGCGCAAGCGATATCGACGGATTTCTACGCCTCTTAAGCTAATGTTTAATAGGGAAGACATCTCTTTACTACTCATATTCATTCTTAAATACGCACAAAGCTTTAGGTCGTTTGGAACGAGATCAGGATGTTGTGCTTTCAGTTTTTTGAAGAAGCTTTCATGAGCCTCATTAAAACTATTTTCGAATAAATGCCAATCTCGCTCATCGTTCATTCCGTCATTAATAACCTTTTGTATTTTTCGGGTTTGATCTTCTGATAATTTCTTGCCACTTTCATCTTTCAACTTAGCAATCTCATCACTCAGTTTTTGGAGCAATTCATTTTTATAAACCAAAGTCATTGCAGAGTTGGCTAATTCTCTGTTTTTTGAGGCCAGCTCTGCCTGAAGTTTTTCTGTTTGAAGCTTATGAATTTGTCTTTCATTTGCTTCAGCTTCCTGTTTCAGAATTTCATCTTGCTCAGTTTTTAATCGATCGCTAATTTTTTGACTATCCTTCTGAAGTTTTCGCTCATAAATTTTCTTGCCCATTATTAAAGCCACTACTGCAAAAATTAGGTAGAAGAGTATGGCCCAGTTATTTAAATACCAAGGCCTTAAAATCGTAAATTCATAAGTTGTAACCTCACTTATAGATGAATCATCAGTTTTTGCCCTTACTTTAAACTTATAATTGCCACTACTTAAATTGGTGAAATCCTTTTGTGTAGCATAGCTCCAATCAGACCAATCTTTAGAATAGCCTTCTAAATAATATTGGTATTTTACCTTGGCCTGTCTGTAGTATGGAAGTGCAAATGAGATCCGGATGTTGTTTCTGCTATAGCGAATCTCGGTTTGATCGCCACTATTTCCAGTTTCACTAATGGTGAAATATTTGTCGGTAATATCATCTACTCGTCTGATTAAAACCGAAGGAAGCTTGTGGTTTGGTAAAGTTGCATTCTGGCTGGTATTGTAAATCACAAAGCCGTCATCAACACTAATTAAGTATATAGAACTGCTAATCCGACTTATATTCTCATAATACTGAACCATCCTTCCATCCAATAAGCTAAACTGATTAGAATCAATATCGATTTTTCCGGGTTCTGCAAAGTTTACTAAAGCCGTCTTACCATGATCTATAAACCAGTATTTTTTATCGCCCGCACCTATAATTTTATTTGATGTAGAGAAAGAACCGAGTTTTTTATTGAGTACCTCGTACTTTGTAAATTTGTTGCTCAATTCATCGTAAGTATAAAATCCAGCGTCAGATGAAAAGACAATTTTATTTTCTAAATTGAAAATATTAATGTTGTAATTACCTGGAAGTCCGTTTTTTTCGTCGAAATATTTTGTGCTCGTTACTTTTGTATAATCTGGGCTCAAAGTTAATTTATATAATCCCTTGTAGGCATGAGCAACCCAAACATCGCCTTTATTGTCTTGCTCTACATAGCGAGATGGCGCATCAAAACCTCCTATTTTAGTAATAAATTTTAAGCCAGAAGCTGGCGATTTTGAAAAGAGTGCAAGCCCGGTATATGTTCCTTGAATTAAATTATTCGGACTGGAGTTTAACTTCTTAATTGTCCAGCCACCACTCGAATGAGAAACCCATTCAATTTTATCTCCAAGCACTTTAAATGTTCCATTGTTGTGGCCACAAATCAGTTCATTGTCTATAATGACCAATTCCCAAACTTGGCCTTGTGAATTGGGAATCAATTTAAAATTAAAGGATAGTAATTCTTTATTAGGTGCCCATTCACTATAAAATAAGCCTTGATTGGTTCCGAGATAGATTTTGCCATTAAAAATGATGCTGGAATATACTGTTCCAAATTGCCCCGTTTTATCGAAATAGAAATAAAGGGGAGAGTTTAATTCAATTCTGTCGATTCCGTTATCCAAGCCGGTCCACAAATTTTGTTCATTATCGGCATATAAACTTAAAACTGTATTGTTTTGGAGTCCGCTGGATTTATTGATTTTCTGAACAATCCGACCATCTTCATCTATAATGATTAATCCATTTAAAATGGTTCCGTAAGCATAATATTTACCCAATAAACTTACGCCATTGTTTAGCTGATACGTTTTTAAATAGTTGTTTGCTGGCGTATTTAAAGCTAAAAAATCTTTACCGTCGTAAACAAACAAACCGTTTTTACTCGTACCAATAATAAAGCCTCCGTTTTTATATGGTAAAATGGATAAAATACCCTCTTTGCCGAGTTTGTCGCTTTTTGGTACAAACTCTAATTTATTTCCTTTTAGCTCAAAAAGCCCTTTGTCTAAAACCTCAATAAAATATCGGTTGTAAACCTTATGCAAAAATAAAAAAGACGAAGGCGACTTAACGATTTCAATTTTATTGTTTTTATAAATGAAGATTCTAGAAAAGGATTGAAAGATTACCCGGTCTTTATCTACATAAATTTTCCAAACTTCATCGGTAACAGTTACACCTTTTGGTAAAAGATTAGTGAGCGAATTGTATGCAAGTTTATTATCTTTTATTGCCCAATAACCAAATTCCCCAAAGCTTCCCGTGTAAATTCGACCTTTATTATCGGTAGCTACAGATCGAACAATTTGCCTGTTCGGCATTTTATATTTCTGCCAATAACGTCCATCAAAAGTGAGCAAACCTTCAGCATTTCCAAAGTACATTACCCCATTTTGATCTTTTGCAATGCTCCAATTCTGATTTCCAGAAGCATAAACTGCTTTTGGATAATTTTCTATATAAGGAACGCCGATACTTTTAATATCAGAAGCAGAAAGTTTAAAAGATATTAGAATGAGGGATATGAAAAGGAAAAGTACTGTTTTTTGCATAGAATGGTTATTTGGCTAAGCCATTGTTGCAACAAAGTAAATGAAAAAAAGTGGATATAAGCTAATAGACAATAGTTAATGGTTAAAAATGAATTGTTGACTAATGTCCTAATTCTGAAACCAATAGATATTAACCATTAACTATAAACAATTGACCCTTAACATAAAACTTCCGCTTTTTTAACAACTGGTTGTGGCACTTTTACATAATAGCCAGTTCCATCATATGGGCGTTTTCTTGGGTTAGTTGTACAAACAGTAGAACAGCATCCATCTAAGGCATCTCCACAGTCATCGCATTGCGTAATGTGTTCATTACACTCTGGATTGGCACAGTTAATCATTTTTGGAGTGGTTTTGCCACAGTTGTAGCAAACAGAAACTATTGATGGATTTACCTCGTTAACATCAACTGCAATTCGATTATCAAAAACATAGCACTTACCCTCGAAATCTTTTCCTCCAGCTTCTTTTCCATATTTTATTATTCCACCATGTAGCTGATAAACATCATTGAAGCCGTGATGCAAGAGCAGGGCGGATGCTTTCTCGCACTTAATTCCTCCGGTACAATAGGTTAATATTTTTTTGTCTCTGTATTGGGCAAGTTGATTGATCTGTTCCGGGAAATCGCGGAAATTCTCAATATCAAGCGTTATCGCATTTTTAAATTTGCCAAGATTGTGCTCGTAATTAGAACGAACATCAAGAATAATTACATCCTCGTCATCTTTCATTTTCATGAAATCCATAGGCTCTAAATGCTTTCCTGTTTGTTCGTTTGGGTTGATAATCGATGTATCTCTTAAACCAGAGTGAACAATTTCCGATTTATAACGACAGTGCATTTTTATGAAAGATGGTTCTTCCACATCATCAATTTTAAATTCTGTTTTGGCAAATCTTTCATCTGCATGAATGGCTTCCATGTAAGCTTTACAAGCCTCGGCTGTTCCAGAAACGGTGCCATTTAAACCTTCATCGGCAACAATAATGCGTCCGACTAAGTTTAGCGATTTACAAAATTTAAGGTGATCGGTTGCAAATTGCTCCGCGTTTGCTATGTAACTATAGCAATAATAAAGTAGTGTTTGATATTTTTCCATAACGCTATTGATACCGTTGCAAACGGCGTTTAAAGCGTGGCAAAGATAATGCTTTAAGCTGAAAAGACCAAAGCAGAACGCTTTAATCCTGCTTTGGTCTTTCAGCTTTAGTCTTTGGCCTTAAAAGCCATAACTAATTCTAAATCCTTGGGTTAATTTACGTGCGCCATCATAAGCAAAACCATAGCTTGCTCTTAAAACCAATCGCTGTAAACCAAAATAAAACTCTTTGTAGTTTCTTTTTTCTGGTGAGGACAAATAACCTCCACCTATAAATTCTTCTAATCTTGCTTTACGCAACAACGGAACTTTATTCATAAAAAAGCCTGCGAAATTATGCTCTAAATGAGCTTCGAAATATTGCTGATTGGTGCTAAATTGATAAAAATCTAGATATTGAAATTTCCTAATGTTTGGTGGGAAGATGGTTGAAATGTTTCCGGAAAAATGTTTGTACTCTGGATAATACAATGATTTATTGTTTAAGAATTTTCCTACACCCACCAAGAAAGAGGTATATCCCCATAAACCCAAACCAATTCTATCTTGATAAACTTCTGCTTTTACAAAATCATAATCAACATCGCTGCTTAAAACATCTTTAAAACCTTTCTTGTATAAAACGGTAATTTTGGGAAATTTAGATTCCGTGTAAAACTTGCCATCGGGGCGGGTAATATATTTCTGGCCAATCGTATAAACCAAACTTGCTGTGGCACTAAACGAGTTATAAGTTGGGAATAATGGAGTCTCAGAATCTGGCGTAAACGGATTGTTGGAGGTAAATTCCCGATCCTTGGCATCAATAAATTTAAAAGTCGAACTGTTGGTTAACGTGTGATTTCTTGCATAATCTACGCTAATACTTCCTTGCAATCCATTCGCCAATTCTCGAGTCGTATTAATATTGAAAAAACTCTTTTCATAGTATTTCGGGAAATTCTTTTCATAAAATAACGAGTTGATGGAATTTCCAAGTAAAGTCATAGAACCAAGATTGTTTAAATCGAAAATTCCATTTCCAAAAGACGCACCAATACTTGCACGTTTCAGTGGGTCATAGTAATAACTTCCTGTTAAACTTCCTGTTAGTTTTTGGTTTGCAAAACCGTAACGCAACTCTGGACGGATGCTGTACGATCGTCTATTTTCAAAATCTTTGCGATAAGTTACGCCATACTTTATAGCAAAACCTTCAACTGTGTTGTAAAATATTGCTCTTAAAACCGGATCAAATGTGTAATACTCCTTATCATAGCGGTCGTTTTTGCTATATCCTCTAAGTAGTAATTTTCCAATCCCAAATTTATTATTGTCTTTTTCTATTGAATCTAAATACTTTTTAGATTCTTTCAATTTAGCCACACTATCCTTTTTAACGTAGTTTAGCTTTTCATCAATTGTCAAAGGAATCGGGCGATTGCTTTTCCAGTATATGGAATCCTTTTTGTTAACCATTTCGGTTATTTTTAGGATTTCGCCGTTAAAAAAATTCTTCGGAAACTTAGGATCTAGATTGTAATTGCTATAAACACCTACATAATAACCGGCAAACTTAAAGCCCAAAACATTGCCAGCAAACTGGAAATTGATGTTGGTTGGCATGTAAACATCTTTAACCTTTGTAAAAGATTGGTTAATGTTTAAAGTATCAATAAAGTTGATTCCTGCATTTTTGGTTAAGAATAAATCGGTATTGTAAATTCTCCAGCTCTCATCCATAATGTAAATTATACCTCTAAAAACGGGATCGTTTTCACGGCGAGGAATCACTTCGATTTTATGAATGATTTCTCCATTTTCCTGAGTTTCGCCAAGCAGTTTATATTTATAATAGAATAGTGCATTATCAGCGATTGGTGAAATAAATCCCCTCGCACTTAAAGTGTTTTCCAACAGGTAATTGTCGTAAAAATTGATGATTAAATCTGATGCTTTATTAAAACTGAATGCATTATTTCGTCCTGCAACTTTAGATGAAATCATTTCTTCGTGAACATCATTTGGTCGTCTGAAACTAAACTTGCTTTCCGATTCTGACAAATAAATGATCCCTTTTCGGTTGGTATCAAGTTCTAAAACTTTTTGAATATCTTGACCGAAAAACTTCTTTGGAGCACCTTTTAACCGCTGAACACCTTTTATGTAAACATTGCAATCAAAAGCCTTAACTTCTGTTAAATGGTTTTTGCGTTCTTTTATCGCCTTGCGAATTATTGCATAAGCAGGGTCTTCTGCATTCCCTCTAATGGTAACATTATCTAGCGTATAACTTTCTGAAGATAGGGTAACATTAAGGTTTTGATCTTCATCAAGGTTGATAATATGCTCTTGCTGTTTATATCCAACAGCCCTAAAACTTAATGTTTGTTGTCCTTTATTTAATCTGATAGAATATTTTCCATCAATATTGGCTGATGTGCCTTGAGTTGTGTTTTTTAAATATACAGACGCAAATGGAACGGTCTGTCCACCAGAATCTTTTATTGTACCCGTAACTGTGTATTGTTGTGCAAAAGCGAAATTAGTTATGGATGTTAAAAGAATGAGTGCGCAGAATCTTAGCATATGTGTGATTAGTAAGCTATAAATATCGAATAAGTTTTAACACTATACATATAGGTAGGTGTTAAAGTTTGTTAAGATGAAAAAAAAATAAATTTTCAGTCGATTTTAAAGTTCAAAAAACATAGAGATATTACATTAATAGCGAATCAAACGTTTGTTCTTAAGGCGTTTATCAAATGTTGGCTTTTTAGGACTGTAAAGAGTTTTTTTATAACTTTGGCGCAAAATCAACCATTAGCAAAAAGCCATGTATAAAACATTACAACCAGCTCTTCAAAAAGAGTTAGAAGAGATAGAAAAAGCAGGATTGTTTAAACGCGAACGTATTATTATAACGCCACAAGGTGCGGATATTAAAGTAAGCGGCGGGGCAGAAGTTACCAACTTTTGCGCTAACAATTATTTGGGTCTTTCTTCTCATCCAAAGGTGATCGAAGCTGCAAAAAAAGCGATTGATGATCATGGCTATGGAATGTCTTCTGTTCGTTTTATCTGTGGTACACAAGATGTACATAAAGATTTGGAGGCAAAAATTTCTAAGTTTTTAGGTACTGAAGATACCATTCTTTACGCAGCTGCTTTTGATGCAAATGGAGGTGTTTTCGAACCTTTGTTTAACGCGGAAGATGCGATAATTTCTGATGAGTTAAATCATGCATCAATTATTGATGGCGTTAGACTTTGCAAAGCGCAACGTTTCCGTTATAAAAACGCAGATATGGAAGATTTGGAAAAGCAATTAATTGCAGCCAAAGATTGCAGACACAGAATCATTGTTACCGATGGAGCTTTTTCTATGGATGGATCAGTTGCTCCTTTGGATAAAATTTGCGATTTAGCAGATAAGTACGAAGCCTTGGTGATGATTGATGAATCGCATTGCTCTGGTTTTATTGGTAAAACTGGTCGCGGAACACATGAGCATTTCAATGTAATCGACAGAATAGATATTATTACCGGAACTTTGGGTAAGGCTTTAGGTGGTGCGTCAGGAGGATTTACATCAGGTAAAAAAGAAATTATTGATATGCTTCGCCAACGTTCTCGTCCATATTTATTCTCGAATACTTTAGCACCTGCAATTGCTGGTGCATCTATCTCAGTGTTAGATATGTTGAGCGAAACGACTTCATTAAGAGATAAGTTAGAAAGCAATACAAAATACTTCCGCGAAAAAATGACTGAAGCTGGTTTCGATATTAAGCCAGGTTTCCACCCAATTGTTCCAGTTATGCTTTATGATGCGAAGATTGCTCAAAGCTTTGCTGCTAAAATGCTTGAAGAAGGGATTTATGTAATTGGATTTTTCTATCCGGTTGTTCCTCAAGGAAAGGCAAGAATTAGAGTTCAATTATCGGCTGCACATGAGCAACATCATTTAGATAAAGCAATTGCAGCGTTTACTAAAGTTGGAAAAGAACTTGGCGTAATTTAAAAATACTCCTGTTTAGAATATATAAAAGCTGCCAGTGGTGGCTTTTATTGTTTTGAGTTCATTTTGTGCAATAATTACATTTAAATAGATTATTTGAACCGAACAACCCTAAAAATTTTAGAAAATTAGCTGTATATTTGAAGCCATGTTACAAGATAAAATAACACAATACACTGAAAAAATTAATGCTTTTGTAACTGAAAAAGCAGACGAATTAGAACAGTTCCGAATTAAGTATTTAGGAAGCAAAGGAATTATTAAAGAAATTTTTGATGATTTTAAATCTGTTTCTGTTGAAGAAAAAAAATCTTTGGGTAAAGTTTTAAATGAATTTAAACAACTTGCCGAATCAAAATATCTTACGTTAAAAGAATCTACAGAGCGTGCTAATGTTAAATCTGATGATTTACAGTTAGATATGACATTGCCCGGAGAAGGTTTTGAAATAGGTTCACGCCATCCTTTAGCTTTAGTTCGCCGTGAAATTGTAGAAATTTTTGCCAAACTTGGTTTCAATGTAGAAGAAGGTCCAGAAATTGAGGATGATTGGCACAACTTCTCTGCTTTAAATTTCCCTGAAGAACATCCTGCTAGAGATATGCAAGATACATTCTTCATTAAAAAGGGTGGGGAAAAAGGTGATATCGCTTTGCGTACCCATACCTCTTCTGTACAGGTTCGAATGATGGAACAAGGGAAACCACCATTTAGAGCAATAATGCCTGGTCGCGTTTATCGCAACGAAGCAATATCGGCAAGAGCGCACTGCTTTTTCCATCAAATAGAAGGTTTGTATGTGGATGAAAATGTATCATTTGCAGATTTAAAACAGACATTATTTTATTTCGTTCAAGAACTTTATGGCGAAGGCACCAAAGTACGTTTCCGCCCTTCATACTTTCCTTTTACAGAGCCATCTGCAGAAATGGATATCTCTTGCACCATTTGTAATGGTTCTGGTTGCCAATTTTGTAAATACAGTGGTTGGGTAGAAATTTTGGGCTGTGGAATGGTAGATCCAAACGTATTGGAAAACTGCGGTATCGATTCTAAAAAATATAGCGGTTTTGCCTTTGGAATGGGAATCGAACGTATTGCTAATCTAAAATATGTGATTAAAGATTTACGATTATTCTCTGAAAATGATGTTCGTTTCTTGAAGCAATATAAATCTGCTTTGATTTAATAATGAGATACTTACTTAGCATATTGTTCGTATTTATTCTCTTTACCGGTTGCGGTAAGGAAGATGATTTTATTCCAGAAGTAGCCGTAAATTACAGCACGCTTTTAACCGATCCAAGTTTAACAGGTTTGAGCTCTGGTAAAGCAATTGTAGTTAATGGTTATGGTATTTCTGGTTTAATTTTATATAGAAACGTGGCTGGAAAATACTTGGCTTACGATAGATGCAGTTCGGTTAATCCACAAAATAAATGCGCAGTTACCGTTGATGACTCTAATATCACGGTTACTGATCCATGTTCGGGTGCAAAATTTTTGCTCGAAGATGGAAGTCCTGCTAAAGCTCCAGCAGTAAAATATTTAAAACAGTACACTGTAGGGATTACAGGAAATACAATACGGGTAAGCAATTAAAAATGGAAGCTGAAAAAATTAAAGAAACAGTAAAAAAAGCCGCTAAAGAACTTTTTAGAAAATACGGATACCACAAAACCAGTGTAAACGAAATTGCTAAAAAAGCTCGAATAGCCAAAGCAACCATTTATAAATACTTTGAAAGTAAAGAGCAGGTTTTAGATAGCATCTTAATGGATTATCTAGACTCGAATCTTCATGAAATACTGCACAATAAATTGAGCTACGCATCAGAAGAGGAGCACTTGAAGGCTTTAGTAATGAAAACCAGCAGACTTTCTTTTACGGCTTGTAATGAATTTATCGGCTGGGATTTTGTTCGAGAAAATGCAAACTCACAAGAATTTTTAAAGCATTTATCTGATCAATTGGAAGCGTTGCTTTTAGCGGCTTATCTTCAATTGGATAACTTTAAAAATAATCCCGCAAGGCGAGAAGGGTTAGCCTTTTTGTTAAAAGCAAGTAAGAGTATTGTTTTTTCTTTTGCTTTTACTTCTGTAAGCGATTCTGATGTTCGCAAAAACTTTGTGAGTTTTCAAAAGGAAATTCTTCCATTCTTAGTTAAGGCTGCATTATAACAAAGAATTACTGCAAAATTATTGTTTGTAGTAATCCTTTATTTTAAATTTCTGCACTGTTTTTTTAACTTTTCCTTCAACTATTTTTTGAGTAATTACGGTTACATCATCTCCAATACTCGAATCTTCAATAACAGAAGATACTTCAATTAGCCCTTTCTTATCGTCAAAATTATAATTGATTGTTTTATCATAGCAACAACCATCCTTTTGATGGATGGCAAGTTGTTTTAATTTTCGATCTACATCAAACATACCCAAATTTTCACTTGCCAGTTTTGTAAGTTCTTTGTTTAGGATAAATTTATTTCCAATGCTATTCAGATAAACATCGTATGATGGCCCGCTATAAGCGCCATTACTTCCATTTCTAACTGCGATATCTTCTAAGCCATCGAAATTAAAATCGCCAAAAATTAAAGGAGTTTGATACTTGCCTAAATCTAACCATCCGAGATTTGCATTTTGCTTTTCAGTTAAAGAAAAATCCAAATCAATAGAATTGAAAGTCTGCAATTCTGCCTCAGTTGCCTTATCGTAAAGAATAATCGTGGCTTTTCCACCACAATTGCCATCGGCACAATTGGCTACAAAAATTTTGGCCTTGTATTGATTGGAACTGTTTAATGCAAGAAATTTAAATTGTGCTTTAGCGTAACCTGATGCAAATAATAGGAAACAGAAAACGAGGATGTTTTTCATTGTAAATATTTTCGGTAAAAATACTTCAATATCTAATTATCAAAAGTTAAAAAAGGTTAACGTTCTCGCTTTCTGTTTTTTACATAATTAGTAATAGCTTCTTTGGTTGTTAACCAGTTTCGGCCTTCTTTGTATGCGTCTATTTTACCTTGGCGGGCAAGCAAACTCACATATTCTTGGCCATATTTAAATTCTGGTTCAGAAACGATATGTGAAATGGTTTCGTACTCGCCATAAGTATTATTAGGCATTGCGTTAAGGTAAATGTTTAACGAGCGTTCAATGGCCTGAATCATTAATAAACACAATTTATGATAACTCCCTTTGTTTGCTTGATTAAGCGCTTCGTAATATTTTTTTCTATCATTTTTTAAAATAATGGCAGGTGGAAACCCTTTTCGCATTAGGAGCAAATTCATTGCAAGGCGTACCGTGCGACCATTGCCATCAAAAAAAGGATGAATCCAAACTAACTTATGGTGAAATAAAGTAGCCATCATCACATCATTTAAGCCAGATGTATTATCGTTCACAAATGAAATGAGTTCATCCAATAAATCAGAAACCTTATTTGCATTTGGAGGAGTAAAATTTGCCCCGATTATGCGTACACCACCATTTCTTAACCGACCAGCAAAATCATCTTCTATACTGCGTAAAACTAAACCATGAAGAGAAAGAATATCGATACTTCTTATCGTATAACTATCCTTAACAAGTGTGTATAAATAATCAATGGCTTTTTCGTGATTGTAAACCTCAAAGTGCTCTCGAAGCGATTTGCCTTTAACCGTCATGCCTTCTTGCAAAACCATTTGGGTTTCTTTTAGGCTAAGGGTATTGCCTTCTATACTATTCGAGTTATATGTCCATTCTAAACTCAGATCAGTTTTGATTCTTTGTAGGGCGCTATTTGGCAGAGGCCTTGATTCATCAAGCTTTGCTTTTTTCTCATACAGCCTGTCAATTTGAGGTTGTAATTCTTCAATATCTGTCAAATCAAATTTCCACACCCCCAAATGTACTAATATCGTTTCGGATTAAAAAGCACTTATCCGATATTAATAAATCTTTAACAAAAATATCGGATAATGTTATTTTATTTCTATCCGATATTAAAAATATATTTTCTATAAAGTTGTTACTCCCATTTAAAGACTTTAACAGCCACGGCATAAATGCCTATTCCCCAAAGTAAAAGAATCATAATCTGAAATTTAACATCCCACAAGCCCATTCCCTCAAAAGCAACTTTACGCATCGCATCATTTAAATACGTTAATGGCAAAGCTCTACTTATGGGTTGCAACCAGGTTGGAAAAGCCTCGATTGAAAAGAATGTACCCGATAATAAAAATTGAGGCAAGGTTACAATATTCGAGATAGGAGGAACCATACTTTCATTTTTAGCAACTCCTGATATGATAAAACCAAAACCCATAAAAACAATTACACCAAGAGTTGCCAGTATGAGCATATTGACGACCGTGAGTGCTCCATGGACGAGTGTAAATTCAAAAAAGAAGTGACCAATTAATATAATAAATAATGCACCAATTAAAGCAAAACCAATTCTGGCTATGCCTTCTCCAATCACAATGCTTGATCGTTTAACAGGCGTGGCAAAAAATCGTTTAATTACAAGCGTTTGGCGCAAGCTTAAGAACACAAATGCAGTACCGAATACACCAGTACTAAGTAGAGAGAAGCCTAATTGGCCAGGTAAAATAAAATCTATGGTTTTATATTCACGACCTTGAACCGTACTTTCCTTAATTTCTGCAACTGATGGTTTTAGGTTTTTGTCATAAAAGAGATTATTCAAAACCGATTTTAAAATATTGCCTTTATCCATTGATGCTGAGGTATAAACAACATTTACAGAGTAGGCAACAGAGTTTACTTTTCTGTGCACATCAATCATGGCATCTACGTTACCTTTTTCAAGAAGTTTATCATAGTCGGTTTTTGATTTGTTTTTAACCAAACGGATCATGCCAGTTTTTTCAAGCATCCCTATTACCGGGTTTTTCATGTCAGAACCGGGCGTTATGCCTACATCAATATGTGTTCCACCACCACCTAAAAATCCAAAAACCAGTATAAATATTAGGGGGAATGCCAAAGTAAAAACCACTGCCGACGGACTCCGTATAATGGAGCGGAAACTCGCTTTTGCAAGGGCTAATGTTGCTTTTGTATTGCTGTAACCCCCAGCCCCTAAAGGGGAGTTTGAATTTCCAGTATTCATATAAGTATAGTTTTTTTATGTTTTATTTATGCTGTCTTTGCTTTTTTGCAACTCTATTTCCATCTAGCTTTTAGCTTCCCCTTGAGGGGCTGGGGGGTTACTCCCGCCATTCTTTTCCAGTCAAATTAATAAAAACATCCTCTAGGTTTGCTTTTTTAACTTCTTTCTTGCGTTCAAAACCACTATTTACCAACTTATCAATTAAGTTATCGGGAGTATCTAAAGCAATGATTTGACCTCGCTCTACAAATGCTACTCGGTCGCAAAGTTGTTCGGCTTCGTCCATATAGTGCGTGGTAATTACAACGGTCGTTCCTGCATCTCTTATTTCAGTAATCAAATCCCAAAGGTTTCTTCTTGCCTGAGGATCTAATCCTGTAGTTGGTTCATCCAGAAAAATAATTTTGGGCTGATTAATTAAAGTAGTTGCTATAGAGAAACGCTGTTTTTGTCCGCCAGAAAGTGCTTTATATTTTGCTTTGGCCTTATCCTGGAGATTTACTTTTTCGAGCATTTCCATAGGCTTTACATCAGCTCCATATAAACCTGCAAAAAGTTCTAACAGTTCTATAAGGTTTAAGTTCGGATAATAACCTGCGGCCTGCAATTGAACGCCAATAATTTTTTTGATGCTTTGAGCATGTTTATCAACCGAAAAACCATCAACAATAATTTCGCCTGATGTTTTTTCTCTTAAGGTTTCGATGATCTCTAAAGTGGTGGTCTTGCCAGCTCCATTTGGACCGAGCAAACCAAAAATTTCGTTTTCGTAAACCTCAAAGCTTAAGCCTTGAACCGCAACAAAATCATCATATTTTTTTACCAGATTAGTTACGCTGATAATGGCCTTTTTTGTTTCCATATTACTAATGTAAGGAGCTTTAGATGAATAGAAAATGAATTTTATTACAATGAGATTAAAATGTCGGTAAAATGATGTTTTTAGTAGGTAAGAAGCTCATAATAAAAAAAATCTGCGAATCTTCAGCTTAACATAGCCACAGATTCGCAGATTTGATATGTAAAATTTTAGTTTTTAAGCTTTTACATTAATGCTTAAATTACCAAACTAGATCGCCTTTCATTACGTCAACGAAATCGTCGAATAAATAACGAGAATCGTGAGGGCCTGGAGAAGATTCTGGATGATATTGAACTGAAAATGCTTTTTTACCTTTAACACGAATTCCTTCGATAGATTTATCGTTTAAGTTTACGTGCGTAATCTCAACTTTATCGGAGTTTCTAACTTCATCAGGAATAACACCGAAACCATGATTTTGAGAAGTAACTTCGCAATGATTTTTAATGATATTTTTTACCGGATGATTTAATCCACGGTGACCATTAAACATTTTCATTGTGCCTATATCATTCGCTTCAGCCAACAATTGGTGACCTAAGCAAATGCCGAACAAAGGTTTATCTTCAGCTAAAATTTCTTTTATAGTTTCAACTGCGTAAGGCATTACTGAAGGATCGCCGGGGCCGTTTGAAATAAAATAACCATCGGGATTAAATTTTTCCATTTCAGCAAATTTTGTTTTTGCTGGGAAAACTTGAACATAAATATCACGATTTTCGAAACTGCGAAGAATGTTTTTCTTAATCCCTAAATCTAGTGCGGCAACTTTTAAACTTGCATCAGGATTTCCGTAGAAATAAGGTTCAGTTGTGCTCACTTTAGATGAAAGCTCTAAGCCTTCCATTGATGGAACCTCAGCCAATTTCTGTTTCAATTCATCTAAATCTGTAATTTCTGATGAGATAATAGCATTCATTGCACCTTTGTCTCTAATATGGCGAACTAAAGCTCTAGTATCAATATCAGAAATGGCAACTAAGTTATCATTCTGGAAATAATCTTGAATAGATTCCGTAGCCTGTTTACGGCTATAAACAATGTTGTAGTTTTTACAAACCAAACCAGCAATTTTTATCGATTCAGATTCAATTTCATCTTTCTGGATTCCATAGTTCCCGATATGCGAATTTGTGGTAACCATTATTTGTCCAAAATAACTTGGATCGGTAAAAATTTCCTGGTAACCTGTCATGCCGGTATTAAAACAAATTTCGCCAGTAGTGGTTCCAATTTTCCCGGCTGCTTTGCCGTAAAAAACTGTGCCATCGGCCAGTAATAAAATCGCAGGTAACTTGGTGTAGTTAGTCATGGTAATTACAATATGGATTTTGATTTAAAAAAGAGTTGAAAAAAGAGATGCTCTCAGCACTAAAGCTGTTTTTGCGGGGTGCAAAAAAAGATGAATATATCCCTTCCATTTCGGGGTACAAAGATAGGTTTTAAGAATGGGAATCTAAAAAGAAATGTGAAATAAGGGTGAAGCTAAATACAGAAAGAATAGGAAACTGTTTAAATTTCGCATATAATCATGTACAACTTCTGGTAAGTGAACGAGGCATTTTAAGCTGTTTTTTAAGTAAGGAGCATTTATAAATAAATCCATTAAACCTTTTGCTTTGGTCTTTGGTCTTTTCGCTATCATCATTTCGCTTTGGTCTTTCTGCTTAAATAAAAATCAATACTTTTGGAGTACAAAACAAAACCCATGTCAGTACACAAAGAAATTAAGCGAATAACCACACACATTTTGCAAGAAATGAAACAACGTGGTGAAAAAATATCTATGCTTACTGCTTACGATTATTCTATGGCTACCATTTTGGACGATGCCGGATTAGACGTTTTGCTTGTTGGCGATTCTGCTTCAAATGTAATGGCTGGTCATGAAACCACCCTGCCAATTACTTTGGATCAAATGATTTATCACGCTGCTTCGGTAATTAGAGCGGTTAAACGTGCCTTTGTAGTGGTAGATTTACCTTTTGGCTCCTATCAGGGAAATTCAAAAGAAGCTTTGAATTCGGCCATTAGAATTATGAAAGAATCTGGTGCCCATGGTGTTAAATTGGAGGGTGGTGAAGAAATTATCGAATCCGTTCAAAGGATAATTACAGCTGGGATTCCGGTAATGGGCCATTTAGGACTTACGCCCCAATCTATTTATAAATTTGGAACTTATACTGTTCGTGCAAAAGAAGAAGAAGAGGCTAATAAATTAAAAATCGACGCTTTAGCTTTACAAAATGCTGGTTGTTTTGCAATCGTTTTGGAGAAAATCCCTGCTTCTTTAGGAAAAGTAGTTTCTGAAAGCATTCAGATACCAACTATTGGAATTGGCGCTGGGCCAGATTGTGACGGACAGGTTTTAGTGGTTAATGATATGATTGGTTTAACGAAGGGATTTAAACCTCGTTTTTTGCGTCAATACATTAATTTATATGATGAAATTTTGGGTGCTGCGCAATCTTACATCCGCGATGTGAAGGCAAATGATTTTCCTAACGATAAAGAACAGTATTAGCCCCCCAGCCCCCTAAAGGGGGAGCTACAAGCGAGACGGAAATATCTCCTTAACGCAAATGGCAAAATGGAAATAGCGATCACAAAGTATTAGTATTATATGAACGATAGAAAATCAAGTTCCCCTTTAGGGGCGGAGGGGTTATGCCAATAACTGATAAAGACATACTTTTTGAAGACAATCATCTAATCGCCATTAATAAAAGGGCAGGCGATATTGTGCAGGTTGATGAAACTGGTGATGAACCTTTGGATGAACAGGTAAAGAAGTACATTGCTAAAAAGTATAATAAACCTAATGGGGCATTTTTAGGTGTTGTACATCGTTTAGATAGACCAGTTAGTGGCGTTATCCTTTTCGCTAAAACCAGTAAAGCATTAGAACGGATGAACGCAGTTTTTAAAAACCGAGAGGTTAAGAAAACCTATTGGGCTGTAGTTCGTAATAAGCCAGAGATTGAATCGGCAACTTTAGTTCATTGGTTAATTAAAAATCCACAAAAAAATGTGGTCACTTATTATAATTCGGAGGTTGAAGGCAGTCAAAGAGCCGAACTTTCCTATCGGTTGGTTGCAAAAGTAGGCGATTATTATTTATTAGAAGTAGATCCACTAACAGGCCGTTCGCATCAAATACGGGTTCAGCTTTCTTCAATGGGCTGTCCTATTGTTGGCGATAATAAATATGGCTATCCAAGAGGAAGTAGAAAAGGTAGTATTTGTCTACATGCCCGAAGATTAAGATTCGAGCACCCTGTTAAAAAGGAGCCTGTTAATATTTTTGCAAAATTGCCTATCGATGGTTTTTGGGAGCGCTTCGAAAATTTGTAGAACCACAATTCGATATGGGTTATTTTTTGCCCAAATAGTGGAAAAATTTCCCCAACTTAATTTCCCCACTTTTTAAATGGATGGTTTAAATGTGATCTAATGCAGATATTGTTTTTGGCATGGTATTTAAATATTGTTAAGCAAAAAATAACCAAACAATAATGAAAAAAACAATTTTATCTGTTGCGGCAATAGGTTTATTCGCTGCAACTTTAGCATCATGTAATAGCACTAAAAAGGCAGAAGGTTCAAAGGATTCATCTGCAGTTGAAGTTACAGATTCTACTAAAAAAGATTCAACAACAGTTGTTGAGAAAACTACAACTAAATCTGATGCACCTACTTTTTCTAGTGATGAAGTTAATAAAGGTTTAGCTGAATATGCTAAATTAAAAGATGAATACATCGCAGCTTTAAAAAGCAAAAATGCAACTGAAATCCAAGCTTTAGGTACAAAGTATGCAACTTGGGCGCAAAGTTCTTCAACTTGGGCAAGCAAATTGAAACCAGATGAGGTTCAAAAATATTCTGACTACATGACTAAATTGAGTCAAGAGTGGACTGCCGCTGCAACTGAAGCTGTAAAGTAATTAGTAATTTCTATATGATTAGGGTTGTGCTTCTGCACAGCCCTTTTTTATTTGCAATCAACAGGTTTAAATTCCATAGAATTTTCAAACTTGAGTTGACTGATGTTTTTAAATTTCATTTTTCCATCAACTTCCTCCGATTCTCCAAACCCTTCTACAAGTTTCCCATCTTTTTTTAGCCAAACAACTTGTCTAACAGATGCCATGCCTTCTGATTGAAAAGTATAATTTGCAATAATGGTATCACCTTTAACTATTCCGGTAATCGCTCCATTATTTTTATCTTTCTCGTAAAGCTTATAACTTAAATCTCCAGATACTGTATTGTTTGTTGTAATAAGTTTCAGTGTTGCCGTATCTCTATTTTTGATATATACAAAACACTGATTTGAGTTTTTAGTTGTATCTACATCAGCGATAATTGTAGAATCAGTAGTAGTTATAGTTTTAGTGGTGTTGCTTTGGCAAGATGCCAATAGGGCAGAAGCCACAGCCAAAATAGGAATGATATTTTTCATTAGATTATAGAATTGATTCTCTTATTTGAAGCAAAGCCCTTGCCAAGATTGGTCTAGAAATAATTTCGATAAAATTCTATAAAACTAGAAAGCCCCGCATAAGCGAGGCTGACTAAACAATTAAACTAGGTTTTTACCAAACGTAAGTTGCTACAGCACCTTTATCTAAAGTACTGGTAACAATTTTGCCGTTGTATTTTATATTAAAAACTGTTGCATCGTTATTGTTGTTGCAAACAATCAAAACATTTTTACCATCTGGGGTTTTAAAAGCTACGTTTTGTAAATTGCTAATCACATTCGAAGCAATACGAACCGAACCTGGTTTTACGAATTTAGAAGCATGACCAATAACATAATAGGCAACATTCCTACTCACCGCAGGGGCAACAGTAATAGCACCTAAACAGGTTGTACAGCCACCTTTATCAGTATGTGGATTATAATTAGGATCTGCAGCTAAATTCCACTCCAAAACATTTCGGCTCCAGTTACGCGTAGCACCAACAATTAATGTAGAAACATGCCATTTCAAGTCTTCAGAGAAATTGCCTGGCCCTCCAACCCATTGCTCAGTGAAGTAAACATTTTTATCGGGGTGTGCGTTATGTACTTGGGTTAAGGCCGAGATGCTCCCTGCGTATAAGTGAAAAGCAGAACCATCAACATATTTTTTAGCTTCAGTATCATTTAATATCGCAATCGGATATTCAGGTTTATCTGCATTATGATCATAAACAATTATTTTTGTAGTGATTCCTGCAGTTTGGAAAATTGGTCCTAAAGCTGTTTTAATAAAGTTGGCTTGATCCAAAGCTTCCATATACATACTTGGATTATTGCCCGGGTGCAATGGTTCATTTTGAGGCGTAATGGCATCAATTGTAATTCCTTCTGCTTTCATAGCCTGAATATATTTAACCAAATACTTAGCGTAGGTTTGATAATATTCTGGTTTTAAACTACCTCCAATAAAATTTTTATTTGTTTTCATCCAAATTGGTGCACTCCATGGAGAACCCAAAATTTTGATGGTAGGATTAACAGCAACAATTTTTTTAAGTACAGGAATTAAATCTGCCTGTTCTTTGGCCAAGGAAAATTTAGCAAGTGCTTCATCCGTTTCGCCATCTGGCAAATCATTATAAGTAAATGGTGCAGCACTCAAATCGGAGGCGCCGATGCTGATTCTTAAATAACTTACGCCAATTGCATCATCAGATGTTCCGAACAATTCGTTAATCAATTTATCTTTATCCGCTGCCGGAAGTGCGTTTATTAAACTTGCACTTCCACCTGTTAAAGTATAACCAAATCCATCTATACTTTGAAATGTAGTTGATGGATCAACTTCAATAGTGGGATTACTATTCGTGGTTGCTGAAAAATTAAGAGCTACATTTTGCTTTTTAAATAGAACTGATTGATCGCCTTTTGTCAGCCAAAAACCGACCTCAGTTTTCACAGGTTCCGTGGAAACTGGTGGTTGCTCGGTAATTGCACTCTTCGGACTTTTACTGCAAGCACAAGCAACAATTAAGATGCTTAGGGCAGTACCCAAATTGTAAATTGGTTTCATAATTATGGTTTTGGTTAGAGATTTTAGGGTATTCCTCATAGATTTTTTAAAGAAAATAATGCGATAATGAATAATTGAAATAAGGCTTGCTCCAGAAAACTGGAACAAGCAATATGCTCTGCCAAATGGCAGAAGGTTTAATTTGTGTAATTAAAACTCTTTTCTGATGGGCCAATCTCAACTTTGAATTTTCGACCTCAGTATTGATTTAGAAAAACATTTTAGGTTTACTACTTTTAAAAATGTAGCATGCAAATGGTCTTTGTAAAAGGTATTTATAAATCAAAGGCGACTAACGCCGCCTTTGATTTATTTAAAGAAACTAACGTACGTTAGGGTTTTTGTCTAGTTCATCCTGCGGAATCGGGAAATATAGTTTTCCGGCAGTAACATTGTAATTTAAATTTGCACCAGCACCATCTGTCTGGGCATTCATTACAGCCATCGCTCTGTTAGTTCTTAATAAAT
The DNA here is from genome assembly GCF_014306625.1 of Pedobacter fastidiosus. Taxonomy (GTDB): domain Bacteria; phylum Bacteroidota; class Bacteroidia; order Sphingobacteriales; family Sphingobacteriaceae; genus Pedobacter; species Pedobacter fastidiosus. Next base: position 114,204 of record NZ_JACRYL010000003.1, on the reverse strand, counting down.
CGAACCAACGTTGGCCTTCAAAAGCCAGTTCTAAACGACGTTCTTTTTCAATTGCTAAACGCATGCTTGCTTGATCAGTTGCTGATGTAATACCTAACTTCACACGGCCACGGATTGTGTTTATAATCGTTGCAGCAGAGGACCATCCACCAGCACTTAATTCATTTAAAGCCTCCGCTTTTAAAAGCATAATATCGGCTAATCTCAAAATATAGTTGTCAGATTTATCATCAGCACGATATTTATTGATATATGGGTAGCTAGTTTTAGACCAATAAGAATCGCTCCAGCCTTCAGATACTACGTTATTAAATTTGATACTCGAAGCTTTACGAACTGCATCGCCTTCATTATCAAATGCTTTTGCTAAATCATTCGATGGTGTATTAAATCTTTTCCATCCCGTACCAACAAGAACACTCGGCATCCAGTTACCGTGTAAACCGCCGTAACCATCGTACTGCATTTCCCAAATGGCCTCTGAATTGTTTTTGTGGTTAGAATCCCAAAGGAAATCATAGTTAGAAATTAACGAATAACCTCCATTGATAACCGCATCACAATAGGTGCTTACTTTAGCCCAATCTGGAGTAGCTTTAGAAGCATAAACCTTCGCAAGTAATGCATTTGCCACACCTTTAGTCATAATACCTTTATTTGGTGCAGATGAACGTGCATTGGCAGCACCGTATTCCAAATCGGTAATTATTTGCGCATAAATTGCATCAACACTTGCTTTAGATGGATAAAATTCCGAATCATTTGTTGGTACTTTAACAACCAACGGAACCGAACCCCAAGTTCTAACCAAATTGAAGTACATATATGCTCTTAAAATGCTCGCTTCAGCCAGAATCTGCTTTCTTCTATCTCCAGCATCAAGCTTCGCATCCTGAATGTTTGGAACATTAGTTAAAATTAGATTACAGTTTTTAATATCGCTATATAAAGAGTTCCAATCTCTGGTTACGTTTCCATTTGTAGAATTAACAGTAAACAAATCTAACTGGATGTTTGCTGGATTATCTCCACCTGCATAGGCATTATCTGATCTTACGTCGCCGTTTGTCATATAATCCCAAATGTGGTAATCGTTATACATACCATCATAAGCACCTTGAATTAATTTCTCTGCTGCCGCTGCATCAGCAAAAGCTACATCGGGCCCAACTTGTGTAATAGGGGTTTGATCTAAGAAATCTTTTTTGCAGCTGCTTAATGCCAATGTAATGGTGCTTGCCGCGATTAATGAATATATTTTAAGTTTCATTGTTTTCTAAATTAAAAGCCTACGTTAACACCGAATATAAATGTTCTTGATTGAGGATAAGTACCATAATCGATCCCCATTGATGGTCCGTTTGCTGAGTTTTGATTAACCTCTGGATCAAATCCAGTATAGTTGGTAAACGTTAACAAGTTATAAGCGCTGGCATAAATCATAAATTTACTCATTTTCAATTTGCCCAAACTCATTGTTCCAAAGTTGTAAGAGAATGTAGCTGTTTTTAAACGCAAGTATGAACCATCTTCCACAAAACGGCTAGAGGTTAGCGTATTGCTACTATTATCTTTAATTGCTTTCGGAACATCAGTAATCTGTCCAGGAGTAGTCCATCTATTTAAAACAACAGCCGATTGATTTTTCGAATCATTCATGCCTTCAAGTTCCATTCTAGATGCGTTAAACATATCGTTACCTTGAACGCCTTGGAATAAGAAGTTTAAACCAAAGTTGCCGTAAGTAAATGTATTGTTAACACCATAGGTGAATTTTGGTTGCGCAGATCCGATAAACGTTCTATCATCAGCAGTAATTGCGCCATCACCGTTTAAATCTTGATAAACGATATTTCCTGTTTGAGGATCAACGCCGTTTGAAACATAACCATAGAAACTTCCAAGCGGACGGCCTGGAACAACTCTGATTGCTGCATCACGCTCGTAGATTCCACCAAAATTAATCGATCCAACTCGGCTCCCTAAACTGGTTACTTTGTTGCGGTTTAATGAGAAGTTAAGGTCTGTGTTCCAGGTAAACTTATCATGAACAATGTTTTTGGTTGATAAAACAAACTCTAAACCTTTATTTTCCATATTACCAACATTGCTTGCAATGCTACCGAAACCAATAGAATTTGGAAGTGGTTGGTTAATTAATAAATCTTTAGTCTTTTTCAAATATGCATCAGCAGTGAAAACGATACGGCTATTAAACATCGTTAAATCTAAACCTATATTGGTTTGAGTAGTCTCTTCCCATTTCAAGCCTGCGTTTGGCAATTGAGAGAATACATACGATCCTTGCGTAGTTGGTGTATACAATTCTAGATAAGAATAATCTCCAATACCTTCATCGTTGCCAACTTTACCCCAACTTGCTCTTAATTTTAAATCATTAATTGCCTTAACATCTTTTAAGAAATTCTCTCCAGAAATTCTCCATCCAACTGATGCCGATGGAAAGTAACCATATTTGTTTTCCGAACCGAAGCGAGATGAACCATCTGCTCTAAAATTGGTGCTAAATAAATATTTGCTATCGTAGGCATAAGTTAAACGAGCTAAATAAGAACGTTTAGACCATTGCGAAGCTGTTGGTAATTGAACAGGGATTGATGTTCCTCTATCTAAAAGCTGACCGTTAGTGCCAATGAAATTCTGCTCATTGTAACCTAAATAGTAATATTTCGATTCTTGTAAAGTCATACCACCAGTTGCAGTAAATGCATTTTTACCCACATTTTTAGTGTAGTTTAAAATGTTCTCATTTAACCATACTCGGTCTGTACTAAAGTTTGCATTTCTAACCCCTTTTTGAGCTCTACCATAATCAGTAGAATAAGGATCGATAAAATACGAATAACGATTATCGTTATTGTTTGTACTGATGCTTGATTTGAAAGAGAATGCTGGCGTAAATTTCACCTCGGCAGCAAATGCACCTAAAAATCTGAAATTTCTACTGCTGTTTTTCGCAGCCATAGCATTCGCAACAGGATTTTCTGAACCACCTTTATATGGATTGAAAGCGTATGTTCCGTTTGCCGCATAAACACCAATTGTTGGCGGAGTAGTTAGCGCAGATAAAATTGTTCCACCTCTTGCAACGTTCGCATTATCGCTAACATCAATAGAGTTGCTTTGCGTTATTGCAGCGTTACCCGTTAATTTTAACCATTTGGTAATGTTTTGCGAACCATTAAAGTGTGCAGTATATTTATCTAATTGAGCCGGATTTACTACACCTTTATCTTGTTGGTAACCTGTAGAGAATGAATATACACCACCTTTAATACCTCCAGAAACTGATGCCTGATAACTATTTTGAGTTCCGGTGCCAAAGGTTAAATCTTGCCAATCGGTGTTTTCGTTGCCTAAACCATTTGTATCATAACCTAATTCCTTCATCAATGCGATGTATTGATCTCTGTTTAATACCTCTTGTTTCTGCCACAAGTTAGAAAAACCTGTAAAAGCATTAAAGCCTACTCTAATTTTATCAGAGCTTCCTTTTTTAGTGGTAATTAAAATAACACCGTTCGCACCGCTCGATCCGTAAATTGCAGCAGCAGAAGCATCTTTTAAAATTACTAAGCTTTCAATATCAATAGGATTTAAGAAACTCGCATCTCTCGATGTAACTCCATCAATAACATACAATGGGCTATTAGATGCATTAATTGAAGTATTACCACGAATTGTAATGGAAACACCCGAACCAGGTTTACCAGACTGAGAACTGATTTGAACCCCTGCAGCTTTACCCTGTATGGCTTGAAGTGGATTTGTAACCGGTTGATTTTCGATATCTTTTGCAGATAACGAAACAACAGCAGTTGTTAAATCTTTTTTGGTTGTAGTACCATAACCAATCACCACAACTTCATTCAGTTGTTGGTTGTCATCAGACAGGGTTACGCTTACCGTATTACGATTATTTACAGCCTCTTCAACTGTTTTATAACCTATAAAAGTAAACTCTAATGTCGAATTTTGTGGGGCACTAATCGTAAATGAACCATTGTCTGCCGTGGAAGCACCTTGGTTGGTTCCTTTTATTTTAACAGAAACGCCAGGTAGTGGCAGTCCCTTTTGGTCTTTTACCAGACCCTTTACAGTAATATTCTGGGCCATACTCACCGAGATGGCACAAAGAATACATACAATAAGCAATGTAAACTTTTTTCTCATAATTTTTGCTCTGATTAAAATTAATATGAGGTAAAGTTAACACCGATTTAACGTAATAAACAAGCTTTATATATAATTATTTTTAGTTAACTAATTGATAATTAGCATTTTGTGTTAAAATCGATACGCTTTAATACCGTAACTATTTTCTATAGTTTCAGCTTGATTATCAGCGTTTAAGCTATCTAATGATTGAGCCAAGCGGAAGCGAATTGATACGCTTGGATACCTATCGTTTTTAATCAAAAAAATGTTTTCGATAACGCATTTGTGACGAAGAAATGAGACTATTTTATTCAATTACAAGCTGGCTCCAGCCATTTTTTGCTGATTTTTTTAGTGTTTTCTTCCTGTCTTCCATTACCTTTTTTATGCGGGCACCAAAGGTCCAACAGGTGCTTTGCCTAATCGATAAAAGCTCAGATAATTTATGCGATGATATTTTTCCTTTTGATGAATAGATTAGAAAAATCATATAGAAGGCTTTATTAATCGGAATCCGCATATTATGAAAAATGGTATAGGTTGTAACCGACTCTTCGTAACCACATTTACTGCATCTACGGCTATGTAAAATATGCCCATTAAAGTAATGATCGTTACTGCACTTTTTACAGTGATAACCGTTTGCCCATTTCAGTTCGGCTAAAAACTCATAGCAACTTTCCTTATCGGGATAAATTTTACTAAACTCCTCAAAATCAACCTCGGTATTCATTACACGATCGCGGGTAACTTTTTCTACATTAGTTTGGAGTTCAATATTATCATGTTCCAACAAAACATTCATCCTAGATATTTCTTCTGCCTGTTGTTGTAAGAGCAAGTTTACCTCTTCTAATGCTTGGTTTTTACTTTCGATGATCAAAGATTTGTGGTAAACCTCACGCGTGCGTTCCTCAACCTTACTTTCTAATTCGAGGTTTAATGTATCTTTTAGCTTAGCATTAACAGCCATCTGCCTGATGATTTTTTGCTGAGCTTTATCCTTTTTCATTTTCAAAATCCGAACCTTATCTCCGATAGCAAAGGATAGGAAAACCATTTCTAGCACGAAACAAAAGCTCAAGCTGTAATAACTAACTGCGCCAAAGTTTAACCAGCCAATGCCGAGCATAATCAAAAACTTGAGTGTAAAGCCGGCAAATAAGAAACTGTAGCCCAAAACGAAGAAACGTGCGGGCTGATAGCCATTTTTATAAATGTAAATCCCTGTAAAGAAAGCAACCGAAAGGGGCACAGCCTCAATAAATTTATAACTGAATAAAGTCTGATCAAATAAATAGCAATACACGAAAAATGCCAATCTAAAAGCAATTACTCCAAGGATGAGTCTATTTAATTTCGGTGCTTTAGCCTTTACGAAAAGCAATTCTCTGGTAAAAAGGAGCGCGAATACACTCGTAGCACAGAGTGCAAAAGCATAGGCAACTTGATTCCAAGCGGGCGCATTTGGCCATAAGTACTGATAAGCAATTCCATCGGTACTCATCTCAAAAAAGCCAACACTTAAATTATAAAGTACATAATATAGGTATTGCTTTTGCCTAATGGCGATGAACATAATCAGGTTATAAAAACTGAAAACGAGGATCATTCCATAAAAAATGCCGAAGTAGAAATATTCATCTAATGCATAAGAAATAAACCATTCGGCAGTTCTGAGCACAATGATCACATCAGAAATCTGTGAGGATTTTATTTTGAAATAATAGGTTTGTATTTCATTTCCCTTATTCTCAATTGGAATTTCAAAGTTTTTGTGATGAATTAAACGCTTGTTAAATTCGTTTGCATCACCAAGTTCTTCTACTTTAAACCTGTTGTCGCTTTGAGGAATGTAAGCGGTAATGTGATCAATGGTTTGATCAAAAAACTCTAAAATAAAAGGTTTTTTCGCCAAATCATTTTTCTTGATTTTTATCCGAAACCAATAGGTTTTATTAAGTTCTTTAGTTTGAGGTGTACTCGTTAAGCTTGCCTTAAATTGTTTCTCAAATTTTTCGCTTTTAACCTCATCAAAAGAAAGTTTGCCATTTGCATCTTCAACAACCTCAATTTGTTTAAAAGTAAAAATATGTTGGGGAACAGAATCTTGCACTTCAACAATTTGTTGTGCCTTTAAGCCTGAAATTGTAAATCCGAAGATTACAATAGTATAAAGAAATGCATTTTTAAAATAGGATGGAATCGGCATCGACAGCAAAGGTACAAAATTGTATTTATCCGCTATCTATAACGTAATCAGCACAATCTCATTTTAAAAAATTAATGAAATACTGGTGCCTTTTCCTTCTTCTGATTTAATCTCGACATCAATCTTGTGAAATTTCGCGATACTCTGTACAATGGCCAAGCCTAAACCGAAACCGCTTTCATCCGTATTGCCTCGCTTAAAGCGATCAAAAGCATCTTCAACAAGCGCTTTACTCATTCCAGAACCGGTATCGCTGATGATTAAAACATATTGTTGTTGATTCCTTTTCCCAGCGATAAATAAATTACCACCTTCAACGTTGTATTTTATCGCATTGTTGATGATGTTCATTAGTAAGGTATGAATGAGTGCTTTATTTCCGGTAAAGTTGAAATCATCTTCGAGATGGAGTGTATAGTTGATGTTTTTATCTGCAATACGATCTTCAAGATCTTCGTAAATATCAATTAATTCCTGCTTCAAATTAATTTCTTCAGTTTTTAAATATTGATTATTTTCTACTTTGGAGATCAGCAATAAACTGTTAATAATCACCTTTAAACGATTCAATGTTTTTAATGAAGCATAAATTTTGTTCTCATGCTCAACTGGAATTTCTGGCGTATTCAACATGTTTTCGAAACGTGTGCTTAAAATCGAAATGGGCGTAAGCAACTCGTGAGAAACATTGGCAATAAACTGCTTTTCTAATGCGAAAAGGGTGTTTATTTTCCGCATAAGTGAATTTATACTGTTATCCAGAATCTTAAAATCATCGGTATTGGTGGGGATATTTTCGTAATTATAATGTGTAGGGTCATCAACCCGATTAATCTTCTTATCTATAATTAAATAGAAAGGTTTGAGCAAAAAGTTTGAAAAAGCATAATCCGTAATTAAAGTAATTAATAAGGCAGCCACAAGAACAATCAGCATGTAAAATCGGATTATATTCTTGATAGACTGCAAAGCGGTCATGGTTTCGCCGATTTCTAAATTGTACCAATTGGTGTGGTACAAAAACTTATAATTCAAAATTCGATAAACCTCAACATCGCCTTCAATTTCTCTCTTTTCTGAATATATTTTTGCTATGGAATCCTTTTGGTTATCGGGAATATCGGTTAAAACTATAAATTCTTCCTTTAAGATATTGTAATCTGTAAAGGATTGCTGGTTGTTTAAAAGACTATCAATTTCATCATCATTGAGGTGTTCGATGATTTTGCTTTTCTTTTTTAAAAGCCTGTTATCCAATTGATTATAGGCTAATCTATCCAGAGAAAATAAAATGATAGCACCCAATACCAAGATAATGGCAATTTTGGTGATGGCATTGTATAAGGAAAACTTAACCTGTAACTTCATTTTTATTGATCAATAGTTCATTTGAAATATCCAAACTAACTAGCAATTAATTCTGTATCCGATACTTCTAACGGTTTCGAACCAATCAATTGGAGTAATTGCAGTTAATTTTTTTCTCAGGTTTTTAACGTGAACATCAACGAAATTAGAGTCTGAATTTACTTCCAAAATATCGCCCCAAACATGCTCTGTTAAGCTCATTCTTGAAACGACACGATTTTTGTTCAACACCAAATAATTGAAAATTTCAAATTCTTTTTTGGTTAAGTTTAACCGTTCCTCACCAAAAGAAACTGTTCTGTTTTGAATATTTAATAAGAAATCGTGAATGTTGATTTCGTTTTTTTCTAGCTTGTGTTTTCTTCTGGTAATGGCATGCATTCTAGCCAAAAGCTCATTTAAAGAAAATGGCTTAGGTAAATAATCATCCGCACCTTCATCCAAACCTTTTATGCGATCATCAACAGCGCTTCTGGCTGTTAAAATAATTACTGCATCATCACGATCTTTCATGGTTTTGAGTTGCTTCAAAACTTCAAAACCATCCCCATCAGGCAATCCTAAATCGAGTAAAATAAAATCATAATTGTTTACAAAAATCTTTTCCTCTGCTGATGATTTTTTCCAGGCATGTTCAACTATAAAACCCTCATTGCTTAAGAATTCATCCATTTCCAATGCTAGGCTTTTTTCATCCTCAACGATTAGTACATTCATTTTAGTGGCAAGTATTTAGTAGCAAGTATCAAGATCGAGCGCAAAAAACAACAAAAGTCACAAAATTTCCCCTTTTAAACTTTAGACTAAGCTTTTGGTCTTTAGCTTCAGTCTTTAGTTTTTCTACTTTAGTCTTTTAGCTTTAGTCTTTCCGCTCAACAACGAAGTTAATATTTTTTAAGATGATTGAACAAGCTTCTTCTATTTCTTCTTTGGTAATAATTAAAGGAGGAGCAATGCGCATGGAATTACTACAGTGCAGAAACCAATCTGATAAAAGACCATCTAAAATACAGGCATCAATAATTTTTTTATTTATTTCAAAGCTCTCGAATTCTACTGCCAACATTAAACCCTTGCCTCTAATTTCTTTAATTGCTGGATGTTGCAACAGCTTTTTAAAGAGCAATCCTTTTTCTTCAACCTCTACAACTATTTTTTGATCAATTATTGTTCTTAAAGTTGCCAAACCAGCTGCGCAGCATACAGGGTGACCGCCGAAAGTTGTCATGTGGCCCAATATTGGCGTATGTGATAAAACTGACATAATTTCGAACGAACTGATGAAAGCACCGATTGGCATTCCACCACCCATTCCTTTAGCTAAAAGCAAAACATCAGGTACAATATTGTAATGTTCGAAGGCGAACATTTTTCCACTTCTACCGATACCTGATTGAATTTCATCAAAAATAAGCAACGTTCCAGTTTCGTTACACTTTGCTCTTAATGATTGCATATAAGCTAAATCAGCCACTCTAATTCCAGCCTCACCTTGTATGGGTTCGATGAAAACAGCAGCGATTTCGTTGGTAATTTTATCTAAATCGGCTAATTTATTATGTTCAATAAAATAAACATGAGGTAAAAAAGGACCGTAACCTGCTGAATAGAATTCGCTTTCCATTAAACTTTCTGCACCATGCGTACTGCCGTGATAGGCATTTTTGCAAGCAATAAAACCTTTCCTGCCCGTGTAGCGTTTAGCCAACTTCATGGCACCTTCTACAGCTTCGGTTCCCGAATTTAAAAAGTAAGTACAGCTTAAACTTTCTGGTAAAATATCGGCCAATGCCTTCGCAAAATTTACCTGCGGGCTTTGCACATATTCGCCATAAACCATTAAATGCATGTAGGTTTCGGCTTGTTCTTGTATGGCTTTAACTACCGCTGGATGACAGTGGCCAACATTGCTCACGCCTATGCCCGCAATAAGATCGATGTGTTTTTTATCATGAGAATCGTAAATGTAGATTCCTTTAGCTCTTACAAATTCTAGTAAAAGTGGCTCTGGGGAAGTTTGCGCATTATGTTGTAAAAACAACTGACGTTGTGTAAGCATGCACAAAAATACGGAAATGGTGTTTATTTTAGTTTTTATTCGCCATTTTTTGATAAAATTTCGAGTACCTTCTACCTATCGCAATTTTTAAACCGTTATTTAAAATTACGTATGTGCGCTCAACTAGTTTTACTCTATTTTCAGCTACAATAAATGATCGATGAATTTGCGAAAAGCCATTTACATTTTTTAATGATATCAATATTTCTGATAGGCTTGAATTGGAGAATATGGTTTCTGTTTCTGTGGTAATTTTAGTAGCTCTTTCTTGGGCTTCGATTGATACTATATCTGCCACTTTTATTTTGATAAATTGGTTACGTTGCTCTACACTTTTTACAATAATAAATTCAAGAATATTAGGTTGAATGTTCAGCTTTGACTCCAAAAATAATTTTTCAGTACTCTTCGTAAACCTTGACTGAAGTATGGGCTTTAACAAAAAATCATCGGCTTCTAACTCATAAGAATTAGAAGCGTAATTAGCATGTGCGGTAGTAAAAATGAGTTTTTTTGTTCGATGCCTTATTAATTTTGCCAATTCTAAACCATTTATTTCTGCCATTTCAATGTCTAGGAAAATAATGTCTACCGGTTTTGAACGCTTAGTAATTTCTGAGAGTGCAACAATTGGATTTATATAAGTTTTTATCAACTTAAGATCAGGATCATCTGCAATATAATCAGTTAATAATTCTAATGCAGAAAATTCATCATCAATGGCGATGCAGGTGTACATGTGTTATTCCTTAATGAGTTTAAAACTTGGATGTAGTAATTAAGGAATGATTGTAACAAAACTATGTAATTAGTTTAATTTAAACAAAAGAATAATTTTTTAGGCAAAATATGTCGTTCATGTCGCCTCGTTTGTCGTTCATGTCGTTTCGATGGTTGTTGATGCAAAAAATATTATTTTGGTTTTTTAGAACATAGGTTTGAGGTAATTAATTAAATATAAACCTTAAACAAAAAACAATGAAAAAATTATTATTTATTGCAATGATGTGCTTAATGAGTGTAGGTGCGTTTGCAAACAATTTTATGGTCATAGTAGGTAACACTGAAAATAGTTTTTTTCTGTGTAGAGCAACAATAATGCAATATGATTCAAGTGGAAAACATATTTGTAGCTATGTTGCTTATGGGGATACCTGTTCAGAGGCAATGGCAAGTGCAAGAGAATTACAGGCTGAGTGTCAAGAATAATCCTTTCAACACTTTTTCAGTTCATACTGAAAAAGTGTTGTTCAATGAAATATTTTTAATTTAAATATATGAATTCAACAAAAAACAAAATAATAAAGATAAGTTTATCATTAATTTTCTTTTCAACAAGTTTGTTTGCGCAATTGTCAGGTACAATTAATTATAAGTTTATTGTAGTAGATCCTGTAACAAATACAACCAATATCACGAATTCAATTTTGTATATAACCGATAATAAGTCCTTACAAATTGGCATTGAGAAAAATATATCTCCTCAGAATTTGGATGATAATACGATAATTGAAATTGTGAAAGGCCGGCCTATCTTCATTTTTAAAAATTTCAAAATGAAAACTTTATTATTGTCAGATTATGTTGGTTTGAAAACTCGACTAATTGAAGATACTTTGCTCAATTTTAAGTGGGTAATCACAAAGGAAAAAAAGAAAATATTAAATTTCAATTGTACAAAAGCCCGAGTAGATTTCAGGGGTAGGCAATATGAGGCTTGGTTCACAAACGATATTCCAATACAAAATGGTCCCTGGAAATTTTGCGGTTTGCCAGGCCTTATTATTAAAATCAATGATGAAAAAAGAATTTTCACCTATGAACTAACTGGTATTGATCTAAAAACAAAAATAGACAAAAATATTCTTACAGTACCATTAAGTTATTTGAAAGATACGCCAATTACACATAAGGAATACACTTTATTGTTAAATAAGAAAATTTTGGCATATCAAAAGATGGCTAGGGTTATTCAAACTGGCAAAGAAGGTACATACCCATCTCCTACGGTTATTTTGCCAACAAAACAAGAAAAATTTTAATGCTTAGGGCACTTATTTTATTTATCTTATTTCTCCTAGTCCATAGTTTTTCTTTTGCTCAAACGGTAAAAATTAGCGGAAAGGTAAATTCAGGTAATCAATATCTGCCATCTGCATCAATACAATTAAAAACATATAGCGATGATTTGCTTTTTTACGGTTTCACCGACGAAAATGGTAATTATATAATTTCTGGAGCATTAGATCTATCAGATAAGTATTTGTTAATTGCCTCATACATTGGTTATAAAAGAGATACATCAATTGTTGGTAGAATTGCTTTAGTTGGTAAGGAATATAAATATAACTTCAATTTGGTTGAAGATAAAAACCAACTTGATGAAATTTATATAAAAGCGCCACCAGCAGTAGAGGTAAATAATGATACTACAAAATATAATGTTCTTAGGTTTACAAGCCCTGAAGATAGGAACCTAGAAAGCGTTATTAAGAAAATGCCTGGCATGGAGATAAACAAAGACGGAACTATATTTTTTAAGGGGAAAAGAATTAGTAAGGTTTTATTAGAAGGTGATGATTTAACAGGTGAGGGCTACAAAGCCATTACTAAAAACCTTAAACCTGAATTTATTGAAGAAGTACAAGCTTTAGATCATTATGTAGAAGATGATTTACTTAAAGGTATTATTAACAGTGATGATATTGTTTTAAATCTAAAAGTAAAAAATAAAAAGGCCCGTAAAATTATTGGAAGTGTAGATGGTGGTTTAGGTACCAATGATAGACGCCAGCTGTCTACCAATCTAATTTCATTTATCGATAAAACCAAAGCCTTTGCTTTTGCAAATCATAATAACTTAAATAGCGAATCGAACAGTAATATTTTAGATTTGGCTGATGAAAATCGAAAGCTTACAGGTAACAATCAAATTATTCGACATGAAATAGGTACTTATAATCCATTCGATGATAAACTTTATACCATTAACAATACTACACAAGGAAGTTTAAATGCCATAACAAGACTGAGTGATCGGTTAAAAATTAACTATTCACTTTTTTATTTATGGAGTAGGTTGAACGGGAAAACCTCATTGCAAAATACCTACTTTCCACCAAACGCAATTTATACTGAAGATAATGATCACAGACAGAGTTTAAATAAAACCCTAAAAGCAGATTTCAGTACAGATTACTTAGTGAAAAAGAATGCTCGCTTTTGGGCAAAGGTTACTTATAAGCAAGAACCCAAAAGCTTTAACAGTTCGGCATTTTCGATTTACAACAATATCATTGGGGATAGCATTTTACAAAACCAACAGGATTTAAATCGAACATTTAATGGACAATTAAAGTACACCGTTAAGGCAAATACGCGAACGGCTTACCTATTCTCGGCAAAGATTCTTGCAGATGATGTAAACCAAAGTTATAATGTAAGTTCAAACCTATATAGTGATATACCAATTTTTCATGGTTCAACTTATCTTTCGCAGGAAGTAAATAATCAAAACTTTAAATTCAAAATCGATGCTGAAGTATTGAAACGATATCATACAAGTTTTTTGTATTTCAATATCGGAAATGAAATAAATCAGTTCAAAGTGAACTCAAATTTGCTCGATGCCAATAACACTTCAGTAGGGCAAGATTATGTTAATAATAATCTGTTTAAAATGAACCAAACTTATTTAACCTCAAAATATGTGTATGACAATCAAACGGTTAAAGTTACAGCTCAATTAAAATCTACCATACAACTTTTAAAAAATATGGGCAAGGATAGTACATATTTAATACTTGAGCCTAATATTGTTTTTGCGTACAAACTTAACCAAGTTCAGAACCTATCTTTAAATTATAATTATAGGAATAATAATCCTCAACCTATTGAATATTATAAAAATTACATTTTAACAGATATCCGAAATTTTAACAGTGGTTTAACAAATTTTTATAATTACAAAAATCATTCTGTTAGCTTGAATTATGGATACAATGATTTTGCCAATTGCTATTTCAACTTTAATATTTCAGTAAATGGAAGTTATAGTAGGTATGGGTTTTTGTACACAAACTTTTTTGATAACACATTAAACTATTCTGAGAAGCAACCCTACAAAGGCATTAAAACTTTTAACGCAAATATTAATAATAAAAAATTTATTCCCTTTTTGGCTATTAGTATATCAGCAAATTATGCCCCATCTGTATCAAATTATTATAGTAAGTTTGGCGATGATGCAAAAAAATACACTTCAATAAATCATTCGATTAATACAAAAATTAATACTGGTTTTGGTTTGCCAATCAATTTTGGAATCGGTACCGAATTGCTGTTGAATAAAACAAATAGTGAAGAAGCTTTGGTAGCAAAAAGCAATGCTTACAAATATATATTCGAGTATCGATTCAAGATTAGCCCTAAAATTTTCAATTTTTCTTCCTACAGTATATATAGAATGAATAACCAAAATTTTAGTCTAATTAATACGGAATTACAATTTAATCCAATTAAGGGAAGTTTTAAATATAGCCTGCAAGGAAAAAACTTAGCAAACATTAAAGCCTTTACCAATGTGAATATTAATGAGGTTTCATCCTCTAATTACTCTTCATCTATTCTTGGGCGCTATATTATTTTTAATGTTTCTATGTCGATTAAATAGAATTTCAAAAGTGAAATTATGTCGTTCATGTCGCCTCGTTTGTTGTTCATGTCGTTTCGATGGTTGTTGGTGCAGAAATTTTTACTTTAGTTTTTTACAGCATAGGTTTGAGGTAATTAATTAAATATAAACCTTAAACAAAAAACAATGAAAAAACTATTATTTATTGCAATGATGTGCTTCGTGAGTGTAAGTGCGTTTGCTAGTGTAGCAAACGACGGAATTAAGACTATTCCAAAGTTAGCGACTAATAAAAAATTTGAGCTTTTAAGAATAACTGGAAGTTATGTAAGCGATTGTGGAGTGAAATGGAATTTTGTAATCAACACTAATAATCCCTTTAGTGTCGCAGGTCGGTTAAATGCCTTAATAGATAAATCAAATAAAGCATGCGGTACTGCAAAGACTCAGATAACTAACTTTATTGAATATCGACTAGATGAAACTAATGAGCGTGAATCATTAGAATTGGTATCTGAACCGGAATTAATATTTCAACCTTAAATACATATACTGCAAGGAAATAACGAATATATCCTTGCAGTATTCAAGAGAAACAAAAATGAAAAAAACACTTACCCTATGGCTCATATTAATTGCATTTTATACAAATGCACAAACACCGAAACCAAAAACAACAATTAAATACCAAGTAACATTTATAAAAAATAATAAAAAGATTGTTGATGATATTTGTGAATTATATCTAACTAAAAATGAAAGCTATTTTTATAGTTATGGTTCTGTTGAAAACCACAGAGTCATTGATGCAAAATTGCAGAATATAATTGCATCTGGCGGCGGTAATATAGATCTTACTCAAAAGGAATTAAAATCGAACTTGTACCCATTTCAAATTATAAAAAAATATACTTTGAAAAAGGCAATTGTTGTTGAAGAAATCGGCGATCAGAGATTGGGCTATATTAAGGATAGTCTCTCCACAAAAAGATGGAATATAACCAATCAAAAAAAAATGATTGGAAGCTACGTGTGTTATAAAGCACATATGAAGAAGGACACAAGTTTGATAACTGCTTGGTTTTGTAAGGATATACCAATAAGCGAAGGGCCCTTTTATTTCTACGGATTACCTGGGCTAATTCTGCAGGCAAGTAGCACAATGGGTTGGAATGCAACTGTTTTATCTATTTATAATACGACAAATAACAATTCTAAAAACTTCGGTAACGATTACATTTTAGTAACCGAAGAGAAAATAAAAAAGGCTAAACAAAATGAGAATGCGGATTTCAAGGAAGGGATTCAGTCAAATGGCGACAAGCTTGAAAAAAGCAAAAATTAGAGAATTTAGTTGTTTAAAAATTCTATCAATGTTTTAAGCCTATTGAGCAACTATTACATGATTGGGAGAATTTTAAAATCTCCAAATTATTTAAAACATAATCATGAAAAAAATTCTAATTCTACTATTTCCATTAATATCAATTTGCAATATAATAAATGCTCAAAAAAATACGATAATTATTGCGAGTGTAAAATATAAAGTGAAATGTACTGTAGATAAAGATGTAATTATCGACGATGTTTGCCAACTAGACATTACAAAAAAAAATAGTTTCTTTTATAGCTATGGTTTTGTGGAAATGATGAATGCATTTGAAGATAAATATAAAAAAGCTCAAGAATCAAATGTACCAGTAGAAACTAGTAAGGAGGATTTTAAAACTACACTATATAAGTTTTATACCATTAAGGATTATTTAAGCAAGAAAATAATAATAACAGAATATTTTAGCGATCAGGGATTAGGTTATGTTAGAGATAGTTTGGGTAATACAAAATGGATAATTACGAATGAAAAAAAAGTAATTAATAAATTATTGTGCATTAAGGCGCAAGCCACCATTGGGAAAATTAAAAGTACTGTATGGTTTTGTCCAGAAATTCCTTTCCAAGAAGGTCCTTTTTATTATAACGGTCTGCCCGGTTTGATCGTTAAAGCCAATAATAGTTTAGGTTGGGATGCTGAATTAATCTCAACTAATTTCAGTAGAAAAGATAATAAGGAAATTGTTATTTGGCCATACGCTTTGGTTACAAAAGCTCAATTTGATAGAGCAAAAGTGAATAACGAAAACTTACTTAAATCAGGTAAAATTCCAGGTGGGGGAAGTTTTGAAAAAGCTAGTAACTAATTGAGAACTATTCTTTTTATTGTTTTCATTTTTTGCTCATTCGTATCATACTCGCAGAGTATAATTAAAGGTAAAATAAAGAGTGGACAAAATGATTTTGTTGAAAATGCCAATATCATTTTATTTAAAAATAATAGTGATGAAGTAATTTCTTATTCTATTTCAAATGAAAAGGGAGATTTTTTAATTTCTTATCCAAGTAGTGCAGATAGTTTGAGATTGGAAATTAACTGCATTGGTTTTGCAAAACTTACAAAATTTCTTTCTAATAAGCCAAATCAGATCATTAATTTTTCCCTTCAAACAGCCGTAAATATATTGCCAGATGTTGTTGTGAGACAAAAATCTATTCAATTAAATGGAGATACGATAAGCTACAATGCCAAATCATTCTCGGATAAAAGTGATCGAGTAATTTTAGATGTGATAAAAAAGATCCCTGGGATAAAAGTAACAGAATACGGACAGATTCTATTTAATAACAAACCAATAAATAAGTTTTACATAGAGGGTAAAGATTTGTTGGAGGATCGATATAATATTGCAAGCAATAATTTGCCAGTTGATGCTGTTGATCAGGTACAGCTTTTACAAAACCATCAGCCAATTAAACTTTTAAAAGGACTGGAACAATCCGATCGTGCTGCAATCAATATTAAATTAAATAAAGATTCTAAGCTTCATTTACTTGGCAACGGACATTTAGGGTTAGGCTTTTCTCCTTTTTCTACTGATAATGGTCTGACCCTCTTAAAATTTAAGAAAAATGTACAGTTTATAAATTCATTGAAATATAACAATATTGGAATAAACTTAGATCAAGAACTGAATGAGCAAAATTATTCTGTTAGTTTATCAGAAAGCGGTAGTATCAAGCAAGATTTGGTGCATTTAGTTAAAGCGAGTACGCCTCCAATTAATCAATCAAGATTTTGGTTTAATAATAACTTATTAGGTAGTAGCAATTATTTGTTTGGCTTAAGTAAGCTATTAGATTTAAAAGTTAATCTCGCATATGAAAATGATAGATTAACAGACACCGCTAATTCAGTAACAAAAATTTATTTGCCAGAAGATACAATAATTATAAACGAAAATCATATTGGTTTAAGTAGTTATTCCAAGATCCTAGCTGGCTTGACAGTACAAGCAAATACCAATAAAGTGTATCTAAAAAACTCATTAAAATTTCAAAGAGTTTACAGTAAGGCCGAAGATTTAATATCATCGGGGATTAATCAAAAATTAATAAATCCATTTATCAACTTGATAAATGATCTGAATTCTATTATTAATTTGGAAAATAATTTAATAGGAATTACATCTTTTACTAGCTTTACTAATTTACCTCAGAACTTATCTATAACTCCTGGCCCATATGAGGATATTTTAAATTCAGATAGAATATATGATAAATTATTTCAAACCATCCAACGCAGAAGCTTTTACACTAATAACTTTGGCTCATTTACTAAAAAGTTGGGTATCTTTTCTTTTGCGAATAAATTCGGTATAACTTTTCTTTCCCAAGCACTTGAAAATAATTTGGGCCTTGAAGAAAATGGAGAATTCAATCCTGTTATTGGTAATTTTAAAAATCTGATTCAACGAAATAGATTGAAGTTTTATAATGATGCAAATTTAAATTTATCTCATGGAAGGTTTAATTTTTCTACAGGGATGAAAATAAGCTCAAATACTTTAATAAATAGCAATATTGATAAAAAACAAAAAGATAACCGATGGTACTTAAACCCAAATATTAGTATCTTATATAAGCCAAGCACTTTTTGGGAGACAAATATTAATTTATCAACTTCTAATAATTTTGATAACGAATATAATGCATCTTATATCTTGATGGATTATAGGAGTTTGATTAATAATAACGTACCCTTACAAGAAACGATAACTAAAAATTTATCCTATCATATTGGGTATAAAAATATTATTAATGCCGTGTATTCAAATTTAACTGTGGATTACTCAAAAAGTGTAACGAATGTATTAATGAGTACAATATTTGATGGAGTGCTTAACACAAAAGTAGCGATTGCACAAAATAATCCGACTAATGATTTAACCTTTAGCTGGAATATTAATAAATACTATTTAGGACTAAAAACCTCATTTGATTTATCACTTGCTTATAATGTGATTAAAATGAATCAATTACAGCAGAATGTTCTAGCTGGTTTTACTAGCAAAACATATAGTTTAGGAACAAACTTAACGTCAAAAGTTGGTGAAAATATAACGCTTAAATATATACTAGATCTGATGGTAAATAAAAACTCAAGCAAGATATTAGAGCAAGATTTTGACTTTACTCCGATCAAACTTCTAAAGCAGGATTTCAATTTTAAATATTTTTTAGAAAAGGATTTTCAAACGAATCTAAGTATTGAACATTATTACAATAACGCAAAAACTGGTAAAGGTTTGACTTATTTTTTTGCAGATTATTCTTTTCAGAAAAGTATAAGTAAGCCAAAGCTCGATTTCTCCGCTACGATTTCGAATATTTTTAACACTAAAACTTACAGTAGTTATTCTTATCTTAATAATATATTCATTAATTCAGATTATACTTTAAGAGGCAGAATGTTTATGTTTAAAGTTAGCTTTCAGTTCTAATAAATGAAAAAAGAACAACTTAGGAAACTAGGGATTATTAGTATATTAATTATTTTAATTGGCAACCAAAACAAAAAAAGACTTAGCGTCTAACTAAGTCTTTTTTATTATTTCGGTCCGCCTTTGTATCTATTAAGCAACTCTCGCTTAAATGATTCTTGAGCTCTAAAATATTTTCCTACTATTTTAATCGGCAAGGAAGATTTAAACTTATTGTAATATTTCTTTTCTAGATTAAGGTCTCTCTGTCTGAAATCAAGTTCGCTGGTTATTAAACTTTGAACCTGTGCATCTGTTAAATTATCAATTTCCGTTACCTTACGAAAAGAGATCATTTTTTGCATCCTTTCTTTGCGCAAAGCCATTTGCTCGCGTTGCATCTCATTATAAATTGGCCAAAAGATCTTTGCCTCATCTGGTGATAAATCAAGCTTTTGTGTAAAGTAGGCAATCTTAAGGGATTCTATTTCTTCTCCTCTTGGTTTTTGAGCCCTAAGCATGGTTGGTAATAGAAACAATAAAGTGGCGAAAAATAAATTCTTCATATTAATTAATTGTTTAATTCCTGAGTTAAATCACTCGAAGAGTAGTTGTTCAGGATGTAGTTTTCCATTTCTGTATCTGACGCAGATTTGGCATTGGTTACCGATGAATTAACATTTTGGGATTCGATGTGCTCAATAATTGTACTTTCATCAATATCGTACAACATTTGTTCCGTAGAAACGTCAGCCGATAATACTGGAAGTGTTTCTGTTAAAGTGTTATTCTGATAGAAATATAATCCAAAAGAGGCTATGAGTAAAAAGCATGCGGCACTTGCATACTTAACAAAGCTTTTTCTCCATAAAGGGATAATCTTTGCTTCTTTTTTAACTTCAGTTGCTGCAATTTTAGCGGCAATTTTGTTTTGTAGCGTATCAAAATAATTTTCTGGAACTGCAAAAGCATTTTCAGGTTTAACAATTTGACTTAATGCTACATGCGTTTCAATGCGTTCCGTTAATTCTTCGAAATAATTTTGAGGAACTTCAAAACTATTGTCTTTTGTATTTTGCTTAATTCCATCAATAAAAATGGAAGAAAAAATAGCCTCATCACAATTTTCGAAATATCCATCAGGAACGGAGAAAGGGTTACGTTTCCCCAAAGCCGCAAGGGCAGGAGCTTCGTTAATCCAATCGTTATTTTCTATATTTTCGTTCATCACAGATATATGATACAATTAAGATCAAAAGGTTTAATAGTCTATTTCATCATTTGTAATAATTGCTTCAATTTTTTTGGCCGCAATGTGAAATGATGCTTTTAAAGCACCAACAGACGTTCCAAGTACTTCAGATATTTCTTCATATTTCATATCATCAAAATATTTCATATTGAAGATAATCCGTTGTTTTTCAGGTAAGGTAAGAATCGCTTTTTGAAGTTTGAGCTCTAGCTTATCGCCATTAAAATAAGATGAAGCCACAAGATTATCTGCAAGCTCTGACGAAACTTCATCCAATGGAGTATTGTTACGCTGTTTTTGCTTGTTTAAAAAAGTAATGGATTCATTCGTCGCGATTCTATAAATCCAAGTGTACAGTTGTGAATCACTTCTAAATTTATCTAAGTTTTTCCAAACTTTAACGAACACTTCCTGAAGCAAATCATCACAATCATCGTGGTTAAGCACTAACCTACGGATGTGCCAGTAAATTTTTTGCTGATATTTTTTTAAAAGCAGGTTAAAGGCTTCGTTCCGAGTTTTCTCGACGGCAAACATTGCAAGAATTTCCGAATCTTCAACTTGTTTCATTTATAACAATTAAAAACCACAAAGACACAAATTGCACTAAGCTGTTGTGGCCAGTGTTTATTCGTGTCCTTGTGGTTAACTTTAATATTTATTTTTTTCTACCGATTACTTTTTGAACTGCTTCAACAATGTTAACGGCATCTAAGCCATATTTAGCCATTAATTGATCAGGAGTTCCGCTTTCGCCAAAAGTATCATTAGTGGCTACAAACTCTTGTGGAGTTGGCAATTCTGTAGTTAATAAACGTGCTACGCTTTCGCCTAAGCCACCAAATTTGTTATGCTCTTCGCAAGTTACCACACATCCGGTTTTCTTTACTGATTTTAAGATGGCTTCATCGTCCAAAGGTTTAATCGTGTGGATATTTATAATTTCCGCATCGATGCCCAATTCTGCTAATTTCTCTCCAGCTTCTATTGCTTTCCAAACCATGTGGCCAGTTGCAATAATTGTTACATCAGTACCTTCGTTAACCATCCAAGCTTTACCAATCTCAAATTTTTGATCAGGATCTGTAAATACAGGAATTACCGGGCGACCGAAACGTAAGTAAACAGGGCCTTCGTATTCAGCAATGGCTAAAGTTGCCGCTTTGGTTTGGTTGTAATCGCAAGGATTGATAACTACCATTCCTGGCAACATTTTCATTAAACCGATATCTTCTAAAATTTGGTGCGTTGCACCATCTTCGCCTAAAGTTAAGCCTGCGTGAGATGCACAGATTTTAACATTTTTATTTGAATAAGCAACAGATTGACGAATCTGATCGTAAACGCGACCAGTAGAAAAGTTTGCAAAAGTTCCAGTAAAAGGAATCTTGCCCCCAATGGTCATACCTGCAGCAATACCAATCATGTTTGCTTCTGCAATACCAACTTGTGTAAATCGCTCAGGGAATTCTTTAATAAAAGCCTCCATTTTAAGCGATCCAACTAAATCAGCACATAAGGCAACTACATTTTCGTTTTTCTGTCCTGCCTCATGTAAACCAGCACCAAAACCCGAACGTGTATCTTTTTTTTCTGTGTATGTGTATTTTTTCACGGTCTTATATTTTTTTAAAGGAGTTCAAGCTTGCTTCGCAGGTTTTCATAACCCCAAACCCCTAAAGGGGCTTCATTTGTTAATTAAATTAAATGTGATTTATTCCTTGTTAGGAATTTGGATAATATATTTTTACCCTGCTAATAGTTCCCCCTTCAGGGGCTAGGGGGTTAGTAATCCCCTAAAGTTTCTGGTAATTGTGCCAAAGCTAATGCCAATTGCTCATCATTTGGCGCTGTTCCGTGCCATTTATGAGAACCCATCATATAATCTACACCAGCACCCATTTGAGTACTCATTAAATTTAAAATTGGTTTACCTTTTCCTGTTAAAGTTTTAGCATAATGTAAGCCTTCAACAATAGATTGCATATCGTTACCATCGGTATTGATTACATGCCATCCAAAAGCTTCAAATTTAGCTTGAAGGCTATCTAAAGAAAGTACTTTTTTGGTTGGGCCATCAATTTGCTGTCCATTGTAATCAACACTGCAAATTAAACGATCCATTTCATGAAAAGGCGCAAACATTGCAGCTTCCCAATTTTGTCCTTCCTGTAATTCTCCATCACCATGTAATGTAAAAACATAAGAATTATCACCATTTAATCTTTTGGTTAATGCTGCACCAATGGCAACAGACATACCCTGACCTAATGATCCAGAAGCAATACGAATTCCTGGTAAATGCTCGTGAGTAGTCGGGTGTCCTTGTAATCTGGAATTTAACTTACGGAAAGTTGCCAATTCACTTTTATCGAAATAACCTGCGTGTGCAAGTGTACTGTACCAAACTGGTGAAATGTGTCCGTTAGATAGGAAGAATAAATCTTCGCCAACGCCGTCCATACTGAATTCCTTTTTGTGGTTCAAAACCTCAAAATATAAGGCGGTAAAAAAATCGGCACAGCCAAGTGATCCACCTGGGTGGCCAGATTGACATCCGTGAACCATTCTTACGATATCTCGTCTAATTTGCGAAGCGATATCTTCTAGCTCTTTAATTGTATGTTTCATTAAAATAAGAGGTTGTTGTTACATAGCAAAGGTAATATTTTACCCGCTATATCATAATTAGTTATTGATTAAATCGAGTACTTGTTGAGTTGAGTTTTTCGTGTCAACTTTTTTAATAATGTGTGCAATTTTTCCTTCACCATCAATAATGAAAGTAGTGCGTACTGTTCCCATATATTTTTTACCATACATATTCTTTTCTGCCCAAACACCATAATCGTTAACGATTTTTTGATCCGTATCCGCGAGCAATGTAAACGGTAAACTATGTTTGGTTACAAATTTTTGGTGCGATTTTTCATCATCAACACTCACACCCAATACTGCAATCCCTTTAGCAACTAAGCCTTGGTAGTTGTCTCTAAAATCGCAAGCCTCAGCTGTACATCCTGGCGTATCATCCTTTGGATAAAAATAAAGCACTACAGTTTTGCCTTTATAATCGTTTAAAGAAACCTCACTTCCGTTTTGGTCTTTCGATGTTATTGCAGGTGCCTGATCACCTTCTTTTAACTCTGCCATATATATGATTCAATTTTTAATAAATGAATAGTTGTAATCTATCGATTTTGCAATTTAAACAGTTTAACCCATTATAGTGTTCGATAGTTAATAAAATATGACTTTAACCTGTGTCAAATGTGTGATTACTGTTTATTATTTTTTGAAAGCAAGTACAGTATTTCATTTTAATGGAAGTCCCGTTTTGTGCTCATACGCCTGCAGGCCTTAACCACAGGCCGGTATCCGCGTCAATCGGGTTTAAAAACGAAGGATAACCTGTTATTTCGAAAAGGAAATTTTATAATTTCTGGTGTTCTCTTTCATATCAGTAACCACGAGTTCCAGCATATGCTTCCCACTTGCAGTTCTTTCATCAAAGCTATGCCATAATGTAGCAGATTTAGTATCAAATTCCATTAAAACCCATTTGCCGTCAATATAGCCGTTAAAGCTTTTAATACCAGAAAGGTTATCGCTGATTTTGAATGTCATTTTTGATAAGCCCGCCATGCTTTTTCCAGCAGAAATGTTCACAGGTATTATTCTAGGGGGAATCGTATCTACAGCAATATAAAAACTGCCAAAGTTTTTCGGCGTAGCCTTTACATATCCATTGTCAAAAGATCCACCTTGAGAATTTCCATTCGAGTTCACAATTAAAGCTTTGCTTCTTAAATTTTCTGGGAGGTTATCCGCTTTAATCCACAAATCAAAACCAATATGAAGTGGAGTGTAGCGGTTGTGGATTTGGTGCATTGCAGACCAAGAATTTCCAATTGTTTTAGGGAGTTTTTTGTAAGTAAAGTTTAAGTCACTGTAAAGCGTTCCTTGAGGGAAAATAACTTTTATATCATCAGCGTTGAATTCGTTAACCTTGTTGTAGGGGAAAATAATACCTGCTTGGACAGTTGGAACAACAACAGATGCCGAACCCGCATTTACTGTAAAAGGTAATACCGATTCATTTCCTTTCGAATCTGTCACGATATAACGAAGTTGATGAGATGCACCATCATTAAAATTGATGCGACCACTGTTAACTAAACTGCTGTATATTTTTAAAGGATTTCCGGGCTCTACAAAGCTTTTCTGAATGCTTCTTTTCGTGTTTAAATAGGTAGGAAAGTCGATGTGCGAATTTATAGCCTTGCTATCTTCGAAAGCGAAACGTTCCAAAGCTGAAGTGTAAACCATTTTGCCATCTACTTCTAATTGGATAGAATAAACACCATTAATGCCCGACATGCCGTTGTGCCGATCGGTAGTTACAATTCCGAAACCAACCTCGCCAGTTAAACTTACAGGTGCTACAGTTTTATAACTTCCATTTGCTCCAGCAATGGCGATAGCTTGTTTAGGTAAATTTTCATTAAAAACCTTACCATTTAATCGATAAACATATAAGCCGTGAATTACTGGAGGAATGTTATCGGGAATAATAATTCCGAAAAACTGTGGGTTAATGGTTTCCTCCGTTTTGGTATCCCTAATTTCGAAGTGAAGATGCGGACCTCCAGAACTGCCTCTATTTCCAGACCAAGCAATAACTTCGCCTTTGCGTACCGGGATTAAAGTTGCATCAGGAAACTCGTCAATCTCAAAAGATTTTTTCTCGTATTCTAAGTTTTTTACAACTGTTGCAATTTTAGGTGCAAACCGTTGTAAATGACCATAAACCGTTGTATATCCATTCGGATGGTTAATATAAAGCGCCTGTCCGAAGCCACTATTTTGAACCCTTAACCTCGAAATGTATCCATCAGCTACTGCGTAAACCGGATAGCCTTCCCGTTGATTGGTTCTAAAATCGATCCCAGAATGAAAGTGATTGCCTCGAATTTCTCCAAAAGAACCCGCTAGGGCAGGAGGCGTAATATCCAGAGGTTGCCTAAAATCTGTAATTGGGTATTTATTGGTGCTAAAAATTTGTTGTGCCTGAACTAAATTAAAGGTGAAGAGAAAAGTAAATACAAGAGCAAGTTTAACGGTTTTGTGAATCGGATTTTTAATCATGCTTTACTTTACGTCAAAATTTAAAAGTTGTTTTCCTTCTAACCACGCCTCTAACTTATCGCCTTTATTGATTTTGCCAACACCTTGTGGAGTTCCAGTAAAAATTAAATCGCCTTTTTTTAGGGTAATATATTGCGAAACAAAGCTGATTATCTTCTCGAACGAGAACAATAAGTCTTTAGTATATCCATTCTGACGAGTTTCTCCATTAACTTTTAACTCAAAATTTAGGCTGTACAAATCTTCAAAATCACTTTTTGGTGAGAATGTACTGATGGGGGCAGAATTATCAAATGCCTTTGCCAGTTCCCAGGGTAAACCCTTTTCTTTGTGTTTACTTTGAATATCTCGAGCAGTAAAATCTATACCCAAGCCAATTTCATCGTAATAATTAGAAGCAAATTTTTCGGCAATATGCTTTCCTTCCTTACAAATTTTCAGCACAACTTCTAATTCATAGTGAACATCGTCAGAAAAATCGGGCAAATAAAAAGGCTTATTATCTTTAAGAACTGCAGTATCAGGTTTTAAAAATATAACTGGAGTGGTTGGAACAGGATTGTTTAATTCTTTGGCGTGTTCGGCATAATTACGGCCAATAGCAATGATTTTCATATAAATACAAGGTTTGAGATAATAGACCTGAGATTTAAAAAAAATCTCGATCAATCAAAAATAGAAAAGAAAATGATGTTATAAAACAGATATCCGTTTTACTTGACTTTCAGAGCCTGCAACAACTCTTAAAAAGTAGATCCCAGCATTTAAACGACTAGGAAGGGCAAACGTTTTGGTTTGTTCGCCAGAATTTAAGCGCTCATTTGAAAGTGTCACCACTTCATTTCCGAGCAAATCTATAATCTTGATTGTAGTTTGAGTACCATCTTTTCCAATGGATAAGATAATATTTAACTGATCTTCGACCGGATTAGGATATATTTTTACGATAGTTAAAAGTTTATCTTTTGCAGTTGAAAGTGTAGCTGGTTTTGATGTTCCAGAATAAGTATTGAACATTCCAGAGCCACCAATTGATAGATATGATGGTTTATAAGGTTGAATGTTGGCTTTAATTTCAGGAATTCTACTAACTTTTTTTGTTTTCGCTTTAAGGCTAATTCTAATACTATCAGTCTGTTGCGCCCAAGAATTAACGCTGCATAGCAAAACAATGCACAATGTGCACATTATTTTAGAGAGGAGCATTATCTTAGTGTAGAGTTTCATCAAATTGGTATTGCAAATGTATTAATTTAAAACAAAGAAATTAAACATTTTGTTTAAAAGCCATAATTTAACACAATTTAACAATAATGTTTGTTTTTCATAGTGTTAAAAATACACAATAATTTGGTTGTGAAATTGTTATAGTTAGTTTACTTTTGCCGCACTAAAAATATCAACGAAGTGTCAAATCATAAAAATGTCAACGCATTAACCGCCGGCGGAGTTCTAATTAGTTTAGGAATTGTGTTTGGGGATATTGGTACATCACCCCTTTACACCTTAAACGCAATTTTTACAACAATTTTAGGTGGCAAGCAAGATATAAACCCAACAAATGTTTTAGGTGTGCTTTCCTGTATTATCTGGACGCTTACCTTACAAACTACAATTAAATATGTGATCATCACATTAAGGGCAGATAATAAAGGAGAGGGTGGGATATTCTCCTTATTTTCATTAGTTCGAAAGAAGGCTAAATGGCTTGTAGTTCCTGCTGTTGTGGGCGGCTGTGCTTTACTTGCAGATGGTATTATTACGCCGAGTATTACGGTAACTTCAGCTATTGAAGGATTAACCAATAAGTTTGATGTACCAGTAATTCCTATTGTAATCTCCATTTTAACCTTATTGTTTATAATTCAGCAATTTGGAACAAACTTGGTAGGCAAATTATTTGGCCCAGTAATGTTTGTATGGTTTGCGGTTTTGGGGGTTTTGGGATTTTCATTTATCGTAAAGGATTTTAGTATTCTTAAAGCATTTAATCCTTATTACGCCATTCACTTATTGGTTACCAATAAATTGGCATTTATAATTTTAGGAGGGGTATTTTTATGTACAACAGGAGCTGAAGCATTATATTCTGATTTAGGTCACTGCGGTAGAAACAACATTCGCATCAGCTGGATTTTTGTTAAGCTTACTTTAATCTTGAATTACTTGGGTCAAGGGGTTTGGATTTTACAGAATGCAAATAGCTACGTGCCTGGCGCTAAAATGAATCCTTTCTTTGAAATCGTTCCAGGGCAGTTTCAAGTTGCAATGGTAATACTAGCTACTATGGCTGCAATTATTGCCAGTCAGGCGTTAATAAGTGGTTCATTTACTTTAATAGCTGAAGCCGTTCGATTAAACCTTTGGCCAAAAATTAGAATTGTATATCCTTCTGTTTCAAAAGGACAATTGTATGTTCCATCTATCAATTGGATGCTTTGGTTGGGTTGCTGTGGAATTGTTTTACTTTTCCAAAAGGCAGAAAAGATGGACGCGGCTTATGGTTTATCTATAACGATAGCCATGTTGATGACCACTATTTTGGTGAGTTTTTACCTTCGAAGCAAGCGCTTTCCGAAAGGACTGGTGTTTACATTCTTTATCACTTACGTAATTATTGAAGGTACTTTTTTAATTAGTAATTTAACTAAATTCTTACATGGTGGTTGGGTAACCGTATTAATTGGTTCCCTATTATTTACCATTATGTGGAGTTGGTTTGTGGCTAGAAAGATCAAAAATCGCTTCGTTAAATATGTTGAAATTGAGGATTATTATCAGATTTTGACAGAGCTAAGTGGTGATGAATCTGTTCCTAAATATTCATCCCAATTGGTGTATTTAACCAGCGCCAATTTTAAAACTGAGATTGAATCTAAAATTATTTATTCCATTATTCAGAAGGAACCGAAACGTGCAGATGTGTATTGGCTAGTTCACGTTGATGTAATGGATGAACCTTATACGTTAGATTATAAAGTTGAATTTTTAATTCCTGGCAAGCTTATTCGGATTGATTTTAGACTTGGTTTCAGAATAGAGCAGCGTGTAAATTTACTATATCGCAAGGTTGTTGAGGAACTAGTTAAAAATGGAGAGATTGATATTACGAGTCAATATACTTCGTTGAACAAACATAAAATAGCTGGAGATTTCCGCTTTGTACTTTTAGAAAAACACTTATCTAAGTTTACTAAGTTGAGTTTCTATGAAAGAACAATTATGGATTACTACTTCATTTTAAAGAAATTAAGTTTATCAGAAGAAAGAAGTTTTGGTTTGGATAGCAGTTATGTTGATGTAGAAAAAGTGCCATTGATATTTGTTACTCCAGATGATATTGAATTACATAGATTGCCAGTTTAAATAATGAGAAATGCACTTTTAATCCTTGCGATTTTATTATTTCTCGCCGGACCACTCGCAAAGTTTTATCATTTTGGTGGTGGAAACCTAATCATTTTATCTTTTGTAGGATTAGGGATTATAACCTTCTTGGCCTTCCAAAAGAAGGCATAATCTGAATATATTACAACCTCAGTCTGTTAAAGGCTGAGGTTTTTTATTGGGTATGAAATTTGTCTTCATCCCATTTTTTAGGATTATTTATGATATAATTTGAGATGTTATAATAAGCATTTTCGTCTCTCATGATATGCTCATAATAATTGCGTTGCCACAATTTTCCCATTGATTTATTTTGCGATTTATAGATTTTCAAACACTCATTTGAAACAATTGATTTGTATGCTCCAACTATATCAGCAATAGTCGGGGCAACCCTAGCGGTTGCCCTATCTAATTTCTGATTTGAAGAATCAGAAATTATTAAATCTTTGTTTTCATTTTCTTCTTGGGCAACCGCTAGGGTTGCCCCGACATCTGACAAAACAATAATGCCATGCATATGATTAGGCATGATTTGAAAAACATCAAGTTCGAAATTTACAAATCTTTCAGAGAGATTTATCCATTCGTTATAGGCTATAACTCCTAATTTATTTAAAATCATTTCATTGCCTGAAACTTTTCCAAATCTATGAAGCCTATCTTCACAACAAATCGTAATGAAATAAGCGCCTGTTTTGCTATAATCATAATCCTTTAATCTTATCGATCTTCGATGGTGAATCAAAGGGTTATACTTCATTTTAGATAGCTCTGAACTTGTGCCAACTTACTATGCCTATACCCATAAGCAAAATACACAACTAGGCCAATTACTAGCCAAATTCCAAAGCCAATCCAGTTTGAGATACCAAGTTCGCACATCATGTAAAGACAGCTAATCAACCCTAAAACGGGAATTAAGGATAAGTTTTTGGTGATGCAATAGTAAGTGATAATTACGCAGATGATTAGGAAAATCCACATTGGTATTTTATGTTTAAATAACCCCCAGCCACTTTCATATTTCTTATCTATAGCCACTTTGGATGCCGAAATAAACTGCTCATAACGATCGCCAGGTAAAGCGCTTAGGTAAGATTCAGCGTCAACTTTATCTGTTAAAATTAATTGTGGCGCTGCGTTTTTAATAATTTCTTCTTTTACAATTTTCAGTTCATCACCACTTAATGAAGTTACGAAAGTTACCGTTTCGATAGTTTTTGGGGAATTTAATAGGAATGCTTTAGTTTCTTTGCCGTATTTTGTAAAGGCAAATGCGATAGTAGCAACAAAAACGATTGGAATAATATATTTACTGTTTGCATAAGGGATTTTAAATTTCCCACGCTGTACATCAGGTCTATTTTGAAGCACCAACACGCCTGCGCAAACCAATACAAATGCAAATAATGTTCCGATAGAACAAAGATCTGTTACAATGGTTAAATTCATAAATAACGAAGGAACTGCAACAACAAAGCCAACAACAATGGTAGCAAAAGATGGTGTTTTATATTTTGGGTGAATTCTAGAAAAAGCCTTTGGCAACAAACCATCTCTACTCATGCTCATCCAAATACGAGGTTGACCCATTTGGAAAACCAAAAGTACACTCGCCATGGCAAATACGGCACTCACGGCAATAATTCCACTCATTAATTTTAAATCAATTTGATCAAAAACAAACGCTAATGGATCACCGACTGCTAACGTATCCGATTTTACAATTCCGGTTAAAACCAGCGCAATTGCTACGTATAAGATTGTACAGATAATAATGGCCCACATCATCCCGCGAGGTAAATCTCTTTGTGGATTCTTACATTCTTCTGCAGTAGTAGAAATGGCATCGAAACCGATGTAAGCAAAAAATACTGCTGACACACCTTTTAAAACTCCAGAAACACCGTTAGGAGCAAATGGATGCCAATTTTTAGTGTCAACGTAAAATACACCTACGGCCAAAACCAAAAGAATTACGGCAAGTTTAACCACAACCATCGCATTACTAGCGTTGCGACTTTCCTTCATTCCGCGGTAAATTAACCAAGTAATTAAAATGATAATGCCCAGAGCTGGAATATCCGCAACTAAGTGGAAGCTACCAATTAATGGAGCAGTAATCCAGGCGTTATTCGCTAGAGCAGTTGCAGAATCTAAATCAGCTATGTTTTTGCCAGCGGCTAAAAGTGCCTCAGCGTGTTTATGTCCGTTATAAGCACTTAAATAATCCATTGTCATCCAATCTGGAACATGGATGCCATTAATCCCGAGAAAGGGTATTTTTATTGTGGAGAGAAGCCCTGTAAAATAATCCGACCAGGAAATCGCTACAGTTATATTTCCGATAGAATACTCCATTATAAGCGACCAGCCGATTATCCAAGCAATTAATTCGCCAAAGGCTACATAAGAATAAGTATAGGCACTTCCAGAAACTGGAACCATAGAAGAAAATTCTGCATAGGCAAAAGCCGCAAAACTACAAGCAACAGCAGTAAAAATAAATAGAAAAATTACGGCCGGGCCACCATCAGCACTTGCTTTACCAATTGTGCTAAAAATTCCAGCACCAATAATCGCTGCAATACCAAATGCGGTTAAATCGCGAACGCCTAAAGTTTTATGAAGTGTATTTTCATGGTCGCCATAACCATTTGCAGCATCTTGTAGTATTTTGGAGATAGACTTCTTTCTAAATAGCTTTTCGAACATCGTAATTTGCTTGTTGTATTCCTCAAACTTAAAAAAATATCGTTTAAAAACCTTCAACGGAGTATATAAATTTCATAACACTCCAATTAGCAGTTAATTATTTGGCTAGAGTGTAATTAAAGATAGGTTTATAGCAGAAAAGTCAAATTCCGTAATTCTTTGTCAAGCATAAATGTTTATTTGATTCGCATAATTTTATAGTCTGATAAAAATTTACTTTTGCCTCTCTTTATCAATCAAAGGATAATTTTAGGTTTAAAAGCACTTTGATTGAAAATAGAATTCAGATAAAATACTATGGCATCAACAACAATAAATACTAAGTACATAAAAGAAAAAAACCAAAGCTTAGCAACTTTACTAGCGTTTGCTTTGATTCCACTTTCGGGTTTTGCAACTGATATTTATATTCCTTCTTTACCAACAATGGCAGGAGAAATGAGCGTCAGCAGTATTCAGGTTCAGCTTACATTAAGTATCTTTTTAATTAGTTATGGGATTTCGCAGCTTTTCATTGGAAGTATTTTAGATAGTTTTGGGCGCTATAAGATTGGTTTATATTCACTTTTAATCTTTGCTGTAGCAAGCATAATTATTGCAACAACTCACAATATTTATCTGATTTATTTAATGAGGGTTGTCCACGGATTAACTGTTGGCGCTATCGTTGTAGCCAAAAGAGCTTACTTTGTGGATTTATTTAGTGGCGATACCCTTAAACATTATTTAAGTCTATTCTCGATCATTTGGTCTACAGGTCCAATTGTAGCACCTTTTATTGGTGGCTATTTGCAAAGTGCATTTGGCTGGGAATCTAACTTTTACTTTTTGGCGGGATTTGCGCTCGTATTTGCACTTTTAGAATTTCTTTTCAGCGGAGAAACCTTAAAGCACTTTACTGATTTCCAACTGAAGAAAATCACAGATATCTACGTCAGCATGATCAAAACCACAAGTTTTACTCTTGGAATTATTATGTTGGGCTTGGCTTATTGTATGGTTATGGTTTATAACATGACGGGGCCTTTTATTATCGAACACGAATTACACCTTTCTCCAATCATCGCTGGTTATAGCTCTTTAGTTTTAGGCTTTGCTTGGATGGTTGGCGGTTTTATCGGCAAAGCAACTATTAACAGGCCATTTTTTAAACGCTTAGCAATAAATTCTTTAATGCAAGTAGTTTTCGTAATTGCTATGATTGTTAGTCTGAATTTTATTTCAAATCTCTACTCGTTAATATTTTTCGCCTTCATTATCCATATTGGTGCTGGTTTTACTTTCAATAATTACTTTACTTTCTGCCTAAGCAAGTTCCCTAAAAATGCTGGGATTGCTGGTGGTTTAACGGGTGGAATTACCTACGTTATTGTTTCATTTTTAAGTTATGGAATTGTAAATATTCTTCCGGCTAAAGATGAACGAAACCTTAGTTTTAGCTATTTGATTATGATTGTAATCTCCGTTTTGGTTATGATTACCATATTGAAACTTAGAAAAAAGGATGAAGTTTTGATTTAATTAATAAGTATGATACTTAGTTTTTAACCACAGATGCACGCAGATAAACACGGATATAAAATCTGCAATCCAACCTTTTTCTGTAGATAAATTCTCGATTAAATAAAAAAAGTCGTAGCGAAATGCTACGACTAGAATATTTCTTAGATCTGTGTTTATCCCTTTTATCTGTGGTTAAAGTTTATTAACCCAATTTCTCCAATTCTTCTTTAACAAAGCTGGCCAATTCTTTTACATATTCAGCACTGAAATCAAATTTGATTCCCGCAGTTTCGTAAATTTCATTCATTGGTTTGGTGTAACCCAAAGCTAAGGCAGCTAAGTATTGTTCTAATGCTTTTTGTGGATTTTCTTTATAGTTTTTCCAAACTGCAATGGCACCTAATTGCGCAATTGCGTATTCAATATAATAAAAAGGAACTTCGAAAAGGTGCAACTGTTTTTGCCAAACATTTCCAAACTCGTGCTCTAAACCTTCCCAATTGGCAAAACCTCCACCAAAACGGTTGTAAATCTGTTTAAAGGTTTCTTCTCTATCTGCTGCGGTATGATTTGGATTGGTGTAAACCCAATGTTGAAATTGATCAATCACTGCAACCCAAGGCAAGGTTTTTAAAACATCTGCCAATTGCTCTTTTTTAGCACGATTCAATTCCTCGGGATTATCAAAATAAACATCCCAATTATCCATAGAGATTAATTCCATGCTCATTGATGCCAATTCTGCAACTTCTGATGGGCAATGCTTAAAATCGTTTAATTCTAAGTTTGCCGTTAAGAAAGTATGAATCGCATGACCGCCTTCATGTACCATTGTGGTTAAATCGCGAAGCGAATTAGCCGAATTCATGAATATAAATGGCGCCCCAGTTTCTGCCAAAGGATAATTGTAACCACCCGGAGCTTTGCCTTTTCTGCTTTCTACATCAAACAAATTATTGGCTTTCATTGCAGCCAATTTTGCACCTAGTTTCTCATCAATCGCATTAAAACAAGCGATGCTTTTATCAATTAGTTCTTCACCATCGTTAAAAGGTTTTAAAGCTGGTTTCCCACTAATACTAACTTCTAAATCCCAAGGTTTTAAAACCTCTAAACGCAATGCCTCACGGCGTTTTTCTGCCTGTTCTTTCAGGATCGGAACAATTTCTTTCTCAATCGCATTGGCAAAATCATAGCAATCTTGTGGTGTATAATCAAAGCGACCTAAAGCTTGAAACATATAATCGCGATAGTTTTCAAACCCAGCATTTAATGCCACCTGATTGCGCAAACGAATCAATTCATCGTATAAAATATTTAAGTCGTCTTTATCAACTAATCTGCGTTGCTGAATGGTTTTCCAAGCATTTTCTCTAACCTCGCGGTTTAAATCTTTAACAAAGATTGATGCCTGCTCCAACGTATATTCTTGACCATTAATTTCAACGCTCATTGCGCCGGTAATGCCTTGGTATTTCTGTTGTTTAACTTGAAGTTCGGTAAACAGCTCAATGTTTTCTTCTCGATAAAGTTCTAATGCTTTTTTAATCGCCCTGCTGTAAACGAAGAATTTTTCTTTGTCCAATTCGTCCATATAAGGGCTATCGACAAATTTTTTGTTTAATTCGTTGGCCAAAGGAGAAATCTTCGGATCAATTTCAGTTGCAAAATATTGGAAATTTTTAACCAACTCCTCATTTGCAGTATCGCAACTCATTTTAATGTATCGCCATGCGAAGTCCTCCTCTAAAGCGGCTTCCATTTCAGAACGGTCTTTTAACCATTGTTCCAATTCGGTAACATTATTAAGCTCACGATTTTGTAATTCGGTAAAAAGAGGTTCAAGGCTAGTCCAGGTAATGGCTAAATCTTGAGGAATATATGTTCTAGGTTTTTTGCTGATAATCATAACTATGGAATTCTATTATTTTTATTTAGTTCTCAAATAAGCATCCAGCAGAAAGCAAATTGCAAAAACTACAGACGCCATTCCATTTGTGGTTGCGAAGGCTTTATTTACTTTGCTTATATCGTTCGGTTTAACTAAAAGATGCTGATAGGTTAATGCAAAACAGAAAAATGCTACACCTATATAATATACCCAACTAAAAGAATGTGGCATTAAAAATATGGGTGCAATTACGCAAGCTGCAGAGAAAATGTGCAATACAACGGAAACATTAAGTGCATTTTTAATGCCTAGCGCCGATGGAATTGAGTGTAAATTTTCTTCCCGATCAAAGTCTTCATCCTGCAAGGCATAGATAATATCAAAACCACCAACCCAAAATAATACCGCAAACGAATATAAAACAGGTACTAAGGCAAAATGTCCGGTAACCGCAATGTAGGCGCCAATAGGAGCGAGGGATAAGCCCAAACCTAAAACCAAGTGACAAAGTGCTGTAAACCTTTTGGTGTAACTATAAAATAAAACTACAAACAGTGCAATCGGCGATAAATAGAAGCAAAGACTGTTAATGAAAAAGGTGCTCACTATAAAAAATACGCAGTTTGCAATTACAAATATTAAAGCCTCGTTAGCCGAAATTTTCCCAGCAGGGATGTCACGCATTTTCGTTCTAGGATTTTTAGCATCGATGTTTCTATCCAAATAGCGATTAAATGCCATTGCCGAATTTCGAGCGAAAACCATGCAAAGTAAAACCAAAATTAGTTTTTGCCATTGAAACGGATTTTCGGTTGTGGTTACACCCAAAAAGAATCCAATCATTGCAAATGGCAAAGCAAATATAGAATGTGCGAATAATACGAGTGAAAAGTATTTTTTCATTGATAACAGGTTAACTGCTTTAATTGTTAAATTGTTTGGATATTTAGCCCTCAAAATCAACTAATGACTATTGAACCAATTTTAAAATTTTTTATAATCCGTTGGGATAACGAAATCTTTATTTACCTCGCGGATGAAATCCAAAACTTCATCTTTCCCAGTTCCTTTTTCTGCCGAAGAAACAAACGTTGAAGGAATTTCCTCGAAAAACTCGCCTAGCTTTTTCTTAAAAGCAGCAACGTTTTTCAATGTAGTCGTCATCCCTTGTTTATCAGCTTTTGTAAAGATCAAAGAGAAAGGGATTTGCTTTTCACCCAACCAATAACAAAATTCGATATCAATCTGTTGAGGATCTAATCTACTATCAATCAAAACAAAAATGCATTGTAAGCTTTCTCTCTTTGTGATATAAGCACGGATAAACTTTTCCCACTTCTCTCTACTCGTTTTCGAAACTTTCGCGTAACCATATCCTGGTAAATCGACAATATACCAAGACTCATTAATTAAAAAATGATTAATTAATTGAGTTTTTCCTGGCCGTTGAGACGTTTTTGCTAAACCATGCTGATTAACCAACATATTTATTAAAGAAGATTTGCCCACGTTTGAGCGACCTATAAAAGCGTATTCAGGCATTACCGGTGGTGGTAGAGCCGAAATTTGGGTGTTGCTGCAAACAAATGTTGCCGTTTTGATAACCATTTCGCAAAGGTAGTAATTTTGTAAGGATGGTTAAGCGTTTGAAATGTTTAACTGGTTAACTGTTGTGCATTTGACAATTAACCGATTAAAAATGGCTAGGCTTTGAAATGTTTAACTGGTTAACTGTTGTGCATTTGACAATTCACCGATTAAAAATGGTTAAGCGTTTGAAATGTTTAACTGGTTAACTGTTGTGCATTTGACAATTAACCGATTAAAAATGGCTATGCTTTTGAAATGTTTAATGTGTTAATTGTTGCGCATTTGACAATTAACCGATCAAAACAATTTAAACAGTTAAACAATAAACTTATCTTTGCCTCACATCATGAATCAGAACATCACTCCATATCAAGTAGCAGATGCGACCAAAAAAGAGCAGGTTGCAACCATGTTTAATAACATTTCGGGCACATACGATTTTTTAAATCATTTCCTTTCTTTAGGGATTGACGTTTTGTGGCGAAAGAAAGCGATTAAGGAATTGGTTTCTACTCACCCAAGAATAATGCTTGATGTTGCCACCGGAACAGGAGATTTTGCTTTTGAAGCAATCAAGAAATTGCATCCAGAAAAAGTTATCGGTGTAGATATTTCTGAAGGCATGCTAGAAGTAGCAAAAAAGAAAATAAACGATCGTAGTCTGCATGAGGTATTTTCCGTTCAATTAGGCGATTCTGAAGGTTTGCATTTTGAGAATGATACTTTCGATGCCATTACTGTAGCTTATGGTGTTCGCAATTTCGAAAATCTTGAAAAAGGCCTAAGCGATATGTTTAGAGTTTTAAAACCAAATGGTAAAATTGTAGTATTAGAATTTTCTAAACCTAAAGCATTTCCTGTAAAACAGTTATATAGTTTTTATTTTAAACAGGTTACGCCATTCTTCGGAAAACTGTTTTCTAAAGATAGTCGGGCTTATACTTATTTGCCAGAATCTGTTGCTGCTTTTCCCGATGGAAATGATTTTACAACTTTAATGGAAAAAGTGGGCTTTAAAAGTACCAAACAGAAAATTTTGACGTTTGGAATAAGTTCGATATACACCGGTACTAAATGATCAGAAAATTAAGCCTCATAATCTCCCTCTTCACAATTTCTACAACTGCTTTTGCTCAAAATTGGGGCGGGGGTGTAGATGACGAGGATTGGACTTGGGGTTTTAACTTTCAATATATTTCTGCCGAATACAAGATTCTTAAAAAACCAACCTGGCGAAACATTTACCTCGATCCTTTAGATGGTTCTCCGGTAACTTCGGCACCGCTTTCTATTTCAAGTCCACCGTCTCAAGGTTTTGGTTTGGGCTTTGTAATGAATAGAAATATCAATGATAACTTCGATATCCGTGCAACTCCATCTTTAATTTTTAGCGATCGGGTTGTTCGATATGAATATGAACCACTTCCGCCTGTTGATTTGGGTAATGGTCAAACCAAAAACTTTCAGTCATCTATCGATAAAAAGATCCAATCTACCATGTTCGAATTCCCTTTGGGATTGAAGGTGAAATCTAACCGAATGAACAATTTTAGGGCCTATTGGTTGGGTGGAATGAAATATTCTATGGATATCGCATCTAAAAAGAAAACTTTTGATGAAGGCGAAACGCCTATAAACAAGTTGCTGAAAAGCCAACGGAGCTATCTTTCTTACGAAACTGGCATTGGCTTCGATCTGTATTTCGAATATTTCAAAATGTCGCCAGAAATTAAACTTTCATATTCTACAAGTGATTTGCTTCAACACGATGATACTGCTTTCGCGAATCCGATAGATAAGTTAATGTTGCGTCAATTAACGTTCAGTTTGATTTTTCAATAGTCGTACAAAACAAAAAAACTTACCTTTGCTGGCGTTGGTAAATCATTAACGCGTTGTTAATTTATTTTACCGAGACTTAAAATTCATAAACATGTCTAAAATTGCATTAATTACAGGCGCAACTTCTGGTATCGGCGAAGCTTGTGCACATATATTTGCTCAGCAAGGTTATAATTTAATTTTGTTGGCTCGTCGTGAAGATCGCTTAGCAAAAAATGCTCATCATCTTGAAGATAAATATGGCATTACCATTAAACAGGTTTTAGCTGATGTTCGGGAAAAAGAAAATCTTTCGACAGCATTAGAAGCTCTCCCTGAAGAATGGAAGAAAGTTGATGTTCTGATTAATAATGCAGGTTTAAGTCAGGGTTTAGATCCTATTGATAAAGGAAATACCGATGATTGGGATACCATGATCGATACCAATGTAAAAGGATTGCTTTACGTAACCAAAATCGTTTCTAACTGGATGATTCCGAATCAATCCGGTCATATCATTAACATAGGTTCTATCGCTGGAAAAGAAGTTTATCCAAACGGAAACGTATATTGTGCAAGTAAACATGCCGTTGATGCTTTGAGTAAAGCAATGAGAATAGATCTTTTGCCTTATGGAATTAAGGTTACCGAGATTAATCCAGGTATGGTAGAAACCGAATTTTCTGTCGTTCGTTTTAAGGGCGATGAAGAAAGAGCAAAAAAGGTTTACGAAAATTTCGAACCCTTAATTGCTGATGATATTGCCGATGCAATTTGGTACGTGGTAAGTAGACCTAAGCATGTAAATATTAATGATATGTTAATTATGCCAACAGCGCAAGCAACAGCGACAATTGTAAATAAAACCCCCTAGCCCCTGAGGGGGGAATTAAGAACTGGGAGTATTTAAACCAAATAATTAAACTTAAGAATGGAGGCCCCTTTAGGGGTTTGGGGTATGATATCAAATACAATAGATCAAGAAATAAAAAAAGCCATGTTGGCTAAAAATAGTGCTCAATTAAGAGGCTTAAGAGCAATTAAAGCAGCTTTGCTTTTGGCTAAGACAGAAAAAGGATCTTCGGAAGAAATTACAGAAGAAACTGAATTGAAAATTCTTCAGAAACTAATTAAACAACGCCGTGAATCTGCTGATATCTACAAACAACAAAAT
The DNA here is from genome assembly GCF_014306625.1 of Pedobacter fastidiosus. Classification (GTDB taxonomy): domain Bacteria; phylum Bacteroidota; class Bacteroidia; order Sphingobacteriales; family Sphingobacteriaceae; genus Pedobacter; species Pedobacter fastidiosus. The sequence continues at coordinate 74,455 of NZ_JACRYL010000003.1, read as the reverse complement.
CGCGAAGATTTATTCCAAGTAGAAGAAGAAGAGATTGAAGTAATTAATCAATTCCTACCTCAACAACTGAGTAGAGAGGAAGTTGCTGTAATTATTGAAGACGTAATCAAACAATCTGGCGCAACATCAGTTAAGGATATGGGAAAGGTTATGGGCATGGCTAATAAAGCACTCGCAGGCAAGGCTGATGGAAAATTGATTGCGGAGCTGGTTAAAGAAAAACTGGCGTAGTTTAGTTTCAAGACCAAGTGAAAAGGACTAAAGCTTAATAGGCTACAGTCGAAGATTTAGGTTATAAGTACGGAGAAGTGCTCCTTCATCGCTTATAATTGCCTCTTGATACTTTAATATATGTTTTTGTACCGTTTTCGATTTTATTTCAATAAAATGGCACAGAAATGCAAAAATTTAATTTTACTCTACTAACTTAGTAGCAAAGTACCATCTCGAATATAATATGACCTACCAGATAATAGAAGAAGACGGATTTAAATTCATAGAAGCCGGACAAGGTGAAACGCTGGTATTACTACATGGCTTAATGGGCGAATTGAGCAACTGGGAGCTGGTTATTGAACATTTCAAGGATCGTTATCATGTTGTTGTTCCAATATTGCCAATTTACGATTTGCCTATTTTAACCTTAGGTGTTAAAGCATTGTCAAGATACGTACATCGTTTCTTGAAATATAAAAACTATAGTCAAGTAGTGCTTATTGGAAACTCTTTAGGTGGGCATGTTGGTTTGGTATTTACCGTTGCACACCAGGAATTTGTTAAGGCATTGGTGCTTACCGGGAGTTCTGGTTTGTACGAGAATGCATTTGGTGGATCGTTTCCAAAAAGAGAAAGTTACGATTACATAAAAGAGAAAGTAGAATTTACTTTCTACGATCCTGCAACAGCAACAAAAGAACTTGTTGATGATGTTTTTAAAACCGTTAATGATCGTTCTAGGGTAATTCGAATATTAACCATGGCAAAATCGGCTATCCGACATAACATGAGTAAAGAGTTATCAAAAATTACCATTCCTGTTTCTTTAATTTGGGGTAAAAACGATAAAGTTACGCCACCAGAAGTTGCAGAGGAGTTTCATCATTTATTACCCAATTCAGAATTGAACTGGGTTGATAAATGTGGCCATGCGCCAATGATGGAACATCCAGATGTTTTTAATAATTACCTAGAGAAGTTTTTAGATAGAATATTACTTAAATAATGTTTGCCGAAGAAATCATATCAAATGCAATATCACCTTTAAGAACCGATGACACGGTGCAAAAGGCTTTAGATCGTATGAACGAGTTTAAACTAAAGCATATGCCGGTTGTTAACGATGGCTCTTTTTTGGGTTTAATTGCCGAAGATGATTTGTTAAACCTTCGTGATCATGATACTTTAATTAAAGATATTTCTGTAAATCTGCTCAACGTTTTTATCTTAAAAGATGCCCATACTTATGATGTAATCAGATTGTTAAGTCAGCTTAAATTAACTGCCGTTGCTGTTTTAGATGCGCAGAAAAACTACGTTGGTTTAATCTCGATTAATAATATGATTGATGCCGTTGCCGAACAATATGCGGTTAATCAACCTGGTGGAATTATCGTTCTGGAAATCAGCAATCGCGATAATTCTTTAGCGCATATTTCACAAATTGTGGAGGCTGATAATGCACAAATCTTATCATCTTATGTAAATTCTTTCGAAGATTCTACTCGATTGGAAGTTACCCTAAAGATAAATAAAACCGAAGTAAGTGGTCTTGTTGCTTCATTTGAGCGATACGATTACCTAGTGAAAGAAGTATATAACAATACCCAAATTGATGATGGTTCTCAGGAACGATACGATTCTTTCATGAACTATTTAAATGTTTAAACCCTAATTATGAGGATTGCAATTTACGGGAGGGATTTTAATGATTCAGTTTTACCTTATATTCAAGAGGTTTTCGATCATTTAAAAAGTCATAACATCCAACCCGTTTTACACCATAAATTTAAAAACTCTTTACACGGCAAAATTAAATTGCCAGCAAATACGGTCATTTTTCATAATCATGACGAACTTAAACTCCATGCCGATGTGCTCTTGAGCTTGGGTGGAGATGGAACTTTGCTGGATACACTTTCTTTAATCCGTAACTCGGGCATTCCCGTGATCGGAATCAATTTTGGCCGTCTGGGGTTTCTCGCCAGCATCAATAAAAATGAAATTGGTTCAGCTTTGCACGCACTTATTAATGGAGAATATACGTTAGATACACGTTCCCTTTTGGTGCTTGAATCTGAAAATGGTTTATTTGGAGAAGAGAATTTTGCGCTTAACGACATTACCATCCACAGAAGAGATAATTCTGCCATGATGATTATCCATGCTTCCATGAATAACGAATTTATTAATTCTTATTGGGCAGATGGATTAATTATAGCAACGCCAACGGGGTCTACAGCTTATTCTTTAAGTTGTGGCGGACCAATTATTTATCCAGATTCTGAAAATTTTGTAGTTACACCAATTGCACCGCACAACTTAAATGTTAGGCCTGTTGTTGTTCCCGACGATAATTCCTTGTCTTTTGAAGTTGAAGCTCGTGAATCCAAATTTTTGGTTTCATGCGATAGTAGAACCGTTACTGTAGAACGATCAGTAAAAATTACCATAAAAAAAGCCGATTTTTGCGTAAATCTTATTCGCCTTAACAATGAAACGTACTTAAACACGTTAAGGAATAAATTATTATGGGGCATTGATACCCGTAACTACTAAGTATGACGCTAAACAAACTCCTATTAATCATCCTCTTATTCTTTTTCGGTGGACAGCTTGCTCATTCGCAAACTGCCAATTGGGAGCTCGGCTTAAATGCCGGCGGAGCTGGCTATATGGGCGATTTGAATCAGAATAATCCCTTGAAAATAAGTGGTTTTTCTGCAGGTGCTTATGCAAAACGCAACTTTAATCAGTACTTGGGTCTTCGTTTTAACTATACCTATGGCCAAATTCAGGCAAAAGATTCAGAATCTAGCAACGAACAATTTCGTGAACGTAATTTGAGTTTTAAAACCTCGCTTAATGAGTTTAGTGCTTTGTTGGATTTTAATTTCTTCGATTTTAAACTAGGCGGAGGAACAAGGCAATTTACACCCTACCTTTTTATGGGGGCTGGTGCGGTTATTTTTAAGCCAACTGTTAAATATGATGGAAATACTTATCGATTAGATCGATTGGGTACTGAAGGTCAAGATTACGCCTATAGCACTGTCGTTTTAACCATCCCTTATGGAGTTGGTTTGCGTTATAATTACAAAGATACCTGGAGTGTTTTTACAGAAATAGGGTATAGAACACCGTTAACCGATTACATTGATGATGTAAGTGGCAGTTATCCTGTGAGACAAGTTGTTGTTGGAAACCCGCCAAATCAACTCAATTTAACCGACCCTTCCCTTAACCAGACTGGATACGCAGGAACACAAAGAGGCGATTTTAGAAAAAGAGACACTTATCTATTTGTTAGTGTTGGCATATCTTTTACCTTTGTATCCTCAAAATGCTATTCCTTTTAAGCTGATTTTGATATAATTAATGGGATTTAAAGAACAAATAGACTATAACCGCCTGCCAAAGCACATCGCCGTAATCATGGATGGTAACGGGCGTTGGGCAAAAGGCCAAGGCAAAATGCGTGTTTTTGGTCATGAACATGGCGTGTTATCTGTAAAAGATATTGTGGAAGGTTGTGTAGAAGTGGGGATTGAATATCTTACTCTTTATGCTTTTTCTACAGAAAACTGGAACAGACCAAAAGAAGAAGTAGATGCTTTAATGCAGATTTTGATTTCGACCATCAATAAAGAAACCGAAACACTTAATAAAAACAATGTAAAGCTTAATGCTATTGGCGATATTAAATCATTACCGCAAGAATGTATTGATGATTTAAAAGAGGCGATGGCTAAAACGGCCCACAACGAGAAATGTACTTTAACACTAGCTTTAAGTTACAGCTCGAAATGGGAGATAGTAGAAGCGGTAAAGAAAATTGCATCAGCAGTTAAAGATAATACAATAACATTGGATGATATTGATGAAAAACTCTTTTCATCAGAGCTAACAACAGTAAATATTCCCGATCCCGAGTTAATGATTAGGACAAGCGGGGAGCACCGAATCAGCAATTATTTGCTTTGGCAAATGGCTTACACGGAGTTTTATTTTACTGATGTTTTATGGCCGGATTTCAGACGTGAAGATCTTTTCGAGGCCATTGTAGACTATCAAAAACGCGAGCGCCGTTTTGGTAAAATTAGCGAACAATTAAACTAATTTTTCTTTTAACACTTTTTAACAAGCGTTTAAACTAACTTAGCACCACTTTTATACGATAAATGAAACCACTTACAAGGGAAACTAAATAAAGTAATTTTGCTTTATAAAACATTGTTACCTTCGTGGCCATTACTGAACAAATTATTTTAATGAAAAGAATATTTCAAGTTTTAATCCTACTCGTTTTAGCATCTCCGGCCTTTGCTCAAATACGTCCACAAGGTCAGGCACCGGCAACGCCTTCATTAAAGGTTGGGGGCTTAGATCTCGATTATTTCAGTCCTAAAGAATTTATTATTGGCGGTACTACAATTTCTGGAACTCAGTATTTGGATAAAGAAGTTTTAGTTACGCTATCTAAATTAACCAAAGGTGATAAGGTTGTTCTTCCAGGTGAAGCTACAGCAGATGCAATTAAAACGCTTTGGGCACAAGGATTGTTTGACGATGTTAAATTAAATATCGAAAAATTTGTTCAGGATACAGTTTATTTTGAAATAGAAGTTGTTGAGCGTCCGCGTTTAAGTTCTATTGATTTAAAAGGAATTAGTAAATCTCAAAGAACAGCCATTCAAGAAAAACTGAACGATAAGACTGGGAAAATTGTAAACGACAACTTATATAATACAACATCAGCTATTGTAAAAAAATATATGTTGGATAAGGGTTATTTCTTTACCACAATTGATTACAAAACCCGTAAAGATCCGAATGCAGAAAACAGTGTTGTTTTAGAAGCTTATATCGATAAAGGAAGTCGTGTTAAGGTTCAGCATATTGATTTTACTGGTAACAAAGATTTTAAATCAGCAAAGCTGAGAAAATACCTTAAAAGCCCGAAACAGTTTGCATGGTGGCGTTTTTGGGGTTCTGGCAAATTTGCAAAAGAAAAGTATGATGAAAACAAGGTAAAAATGATTGCTAAAATGCATGAAAAAGGTTACCGTGATGCTGAGCTTTTAAAAGATACCATTTCTCAATACAATAAGAAAAAAGTTAACATTAGAATGGATTTGTATGAAGGCAAGAAATATTACTTCGGTAATATTACTTGGGCGGGTAATGCAATTTATCCTGATAGTGTTTTAAATAAAGTATTAACCATTGAAAAGGGTGATCTTTTTAGCGAAGAAAAATTAAATAAAAAACTTAACGGTGGTGGTGAAAACGGTGGCGATATTAACAGTATGTACACTGATAATGGTTACTTAACTTTTAATATTGACCCGGTACAAACCAAAATTTACGGCGATACAGTAGATGTTGAAATGCGTATGTATGAAGGACCTCAATATACCAACAATCGAATTACTTTAAAAGGTAATACCATTACCAATGATAAAGTGGTTTTGCGTGAGATTCGTACCAAACCAGGACAAAAATTTAATAAAAGTGATTTAATTCGTACCATTCGTGAGATTGGCCAATTGGGTAACTTTGATGAATCTAAAACAGTTCCAACTCCTCGCCCTAATCCGGCAGATGGAACGGTTGATATTGAATATGCTGTTGAAGAAAAACCTTCAGATCAGATTGAGTTATCAGGTGGTTTTGGTGGTGGCCGTATTATAGGTACATTGGGTTTAACCTTTAACAACTTCTCTTTACGCAACTTATTTAATTTAAAAGCTTACAAACCTTTACCAAAAGGAGATGGGCAGAAATTAAGTTTACGTGGACAAACAAACGGCAAGTATTACCAATCTTATAGTTTCTCTTTCTCTCAACCTTGGTTTGGTGGCGAGAAACCAGTTAGCTTTGGTGTAAGTGCATTTACTTCATTACAATCTAACGGTTATGATGAGGCAAGTTCTTCTTATCAAAAAATTCGTTTAAATGGTGTAACTGTAAGTTTGGGTAGAAGATTAAACTGGCCAGATAACTACTTCCAATTAAGCCATGCAGTTAATTTACAACAGTATATTTTAAATAACTACACAGGTTACTTATTTAGTACGGGTACATCTTACAACTTAAACTTATCACAAGAGATCAGTCGCGATTCAAGGGATTCACCTATTTTCCCTAAATCGGGTTCATTCCTTCGTTTCACCATTCAGGCAACGCCACCATATTCATTGTTTAACAAAACAAATTATGCAACGGCATCTGATAAGGAAAAATATCGTTTCACTGAGTATCACAAATGGAAATTCGATTCGCAATGGTATCAACGCGTTGTTGGAAACTTGGTTATTAAAGCACAAGCACAATTTGGTTTCTTAGGTCAATACAACAAAGCAGTTGGTCAATCGGCATTTGAGCGTTTCAAATTAGGTGGTGATGGTATGCAAGGGTTTGACTTCTTACAGGGTTCTGAGTTAATCGCAATGCGTGGTTATGCTAATAATACAGTAATCCCGGTAGGTTCTGATCCAACAATTGCACAACAATCTGGTAGCCCGATTTATACTAAATATGTTTTAGAGGCACGTTATCCGGTAATTGCAAGTCAGCAGGCAACAGCATTCGTGTTGGCATTTGCTGAGGGTGGTAATACTTGGAATAAGTTTAACGACTTCAATCCATTTAACATTAGAAGATCAGTTGGTGTTGGTGCCAGAATCTTCTTGCCAATTTTTGGTTTGTTGGGTATTGATTATGGTTACGGTTTCGATAAGATCCCTGGTTTACCAGATGCAAACAAAGGACAGTTCCACTTTAGTATCGCACAACAATTAGGTGGATTTTAATTGATAAATAATAAAAATTTAACTATTTATGCAATAAAACATATCAAGTTGAGTTTATAGAAAGCTTAGGTTATTGCTAATCATTAAAACACACACAAAATGAAAAAATATCTTTTTATCGCATTTTTACTTTGCACAACTTTCGGAGCCTTTGCACAGAAGTTTGCTTATGTAGATACGGAGTATATCCTTAAACATTTGCCAGAATACAAATCGGCATTAAGCCAGTTGGATGTTGCTTCAAAACAATGGCAACAGCAAGTTGATCAAAATTTTGGAGAGATCGACAGAATGTACAAAGCTTATCAGGCAGATCAGGTTTTATTAACGGATGATATGCGTAAGCGTCGTGAAAACGAAATTATTGAAAAAGAAAAACAGGCGAAAGAATTTCAACGTCAGAAATTTGGACCAGATGGAGAGCTTTTTCAAAGCAGAACAAAACTTATTAAGCCCATTCAGGATAAGGTTGCTGATGTAATTAAACAAATTGCCAAAGCAAAATATCTAGATTTCATTTTTGATAAGAGCAGTGAAGCAACCATGATGATTTACGCAAGCAGTAGTTACGATGTTAGTAATGACGTGATTGTAAAATTAGGTTACAAGCCGGGAACTGCGAATAATTAATTATATTCGCCCCTTGATTTTTAGGAAAAACAATTAAAAAAATAAAAAAGTAAAATAGAACGATGAGAAAGTTAATTAACGTATTCTTTGTAGCAGCAGGTTTATTGTTTACAGCGAATATGGCAAATGCACAACAAAAATTGGGTCACATTAATTCGGAAGAGGTATTTGCAAGTTTGCCTGAGGCTAAAGCTGCTCAAACTACTTTAGAAGGCTTAGGTAAAACCAAACAAGCTGATATTGATGGCATGATCAAAGAATACCAAACTAAATTGGCAGCGGCACAAGCTAAAGAAAAAACTTTAAGTGAAGCAAACAAAGAACAAGTAGGCAAAGAATTGCAAGTTGCAGGTCAGGAATTACAAGATCTTGAAAAACGCATTACTGATGCACGTACAAAAGCATCACAAGATTTAAGCACAAAACAAGGTGAGTTATTCGAACCAATCCGTGTTAAAGTTGGAAACGCAATTTCTGCAGTATCTAAAGAAAAAGGATTAGCTTACGTTTTCGATATTTCAAACGGACAAGGTGGAAACAACTTAGTTTTCTGGGAAGGTGGTGATGATATCACTGCAGCAGTTAAAACTAAATTAGGTGTATCTGCAACAGCAGCAAAACCAGCAGCACCAAAAAAATAGTCGTCAATCCTGAGTCGTTTGACTCAAGTGAAAATTATATTGCGGAATTAAGTTTATCTTAATTCCGCTTTTTTGTTTAAAATTAAACTGCAATATTTTAAACCAACCGGCAACTGGATATTATTAAACTATTTGCTAGCGTTAACGATGGAAGTGGCATCCTTTTTGGCTTTTTCTGACAAAAAGATATAACGAACAGCGTGTTAAAACGCCCAAATGAATATAAATTATTTTCGACTTTAGGTAATTAGATTTTAATATGAACAACACTTCACCAATAGGTATTTTCGATTCGGGCTATGGAGGCTTAACGGTTTTTCGATCTATTGCTGGACAATTACCCGATTACAATTATATTTATTTGGGCGATAATGCCCGATCGCCTTATGGAGATCATTCTTTCGATACCATTTACCGTTATACCTTAGAGTGTGTTGAATGGCTTTTTGCAAAAGGATGCAAGCTTGTGATATTGGCCTGCAACACGGCATCGGCAAAGGCGTTGAGAACGATTCAACAAAAGGATTTACCATTAAAGTATCCCGATAGGAGAGTATTGGGTGTAATAAGACCCACAGCAGAGGTTATTGGTCAGTACACCTCATCTAATCAGGTTGGCGTAATGGGGACTAGGGGCACGGTTAATTCGCAATCATACTTATTAGAAATCAATAAATTTTTTCCCGAGATTATTGTTCATCAGCAAAGTTGCCCAATGTGGGTACCGCTGATCGAGAACAACGAACATTTGCAAGCTGGAGCAGATTTTTTTGTTAACGAATATTGTAACGCGTTGATTGAACAAGCTAAAGATATTGATTGCGTTTTGCTCGCTTGTACACATTATCCTTTGTTATTGCCAAAGCTTAAAACTGCATTACCAGATACTATCACTATATTATCGCAGGGCGAAATTGTGGCTCAAAGTTTAATAAATTATCTGAACAGACATCCAGAAATGGAAGAACAGCTTGGTAAAGGTGGTAAAAAGGAATTTTATACCAGCGGAGATCCAACCGCTTTTGATGAACATGCTTCTATCTTTTTTGGAGCGGAGCTTAAGAGCAGTAAAATGTAATTCTTATGTGTGCATAATATATGCCTTAAAATGCAAGCATCATGCCTTAGACTACGGCTTAGCTATGAATAGGAACTGAATATAACTTAAGTAAACCCCTATGCAAAAAGCTTTGGTTTTGTATGACCTAGAAAAGCAATTTTAAAGGCTGGAACTTAAAAACTGGATTTATATCTGTATGTTTCCTATCACTTTAAAAAAATATGCATCCTTTCGGCTAACTATAGTTATGTACTTAATGCCTGGCGCTCAGTACATAATAAATGAGTTATGCGAGTTGTTTTACCATTTGATGGATAAATGTTGCTGTTAAAGGGTTTCTCCCTTAATAATTTTTCTATTCTTTGAAAAATAGTGAGGTGGCCTTGAGGGATCTTTCAAAATTCAAATTAACCGCACTGTGACAAAAGAAAACACTTTTGTTTAGGTTGTAACTGTTTAAAAGGATAACTTTGCGCCTTCAAACCCACACAATGAGTGATCAGATAAAACACGAATGCGGAATCGCTTTTATTCGCCTGTTAAAACCACTTTCTTACTACCAGCAAAAGTACGGTACAGCACTTTACGGCCTTAACAAATTATATCTTTTAATGGAAAAACAGCATAACCGAGGCCAAGATGGCGCAGGTATTGCCACCATTAAGTTGGATATGAAACCAGGCAGTAGGTACATAAGTCGATACCGAAGCATGGCTTCGAATGCGGTAGCAGATATCTTCGAATACGTACAGAACAAGTTCGTAGATATTCAAGAAAATACGCCTGAATTAATGCAGGATACAGAGTGGCTCAAAAACAACGTAAGCTTTATTGGCGAGGTGTTAATGGGCCATTTGCGTTATGGTACGCATGGTAAAAACAGTATCGAAAATTGCCACCCTTTTTTAAGGCAAAACAACTGGATGACGCGTAACTTGGTGATTGCCGGCAACTTCAACATGACTAATGTTGATGAGTTATTAGAGCAATTATATGAGTTGGGTCAACATCCAAAAGAAAAAGCAGATACCGTTACAGTTCTTGAGAAAATCGGTCACTTTTTAGATGACGAAAACCAAGAGCTTTTCGACGCTTATAAAAAAGATGGACACGATAACATTTCTATTACCCACAAAATTTCTGACAACTTAAACATTGCAAATATTTTACGCCGTTCGGCTAAAACTTGGGATGGAGGTTATTCGATCTGTGGTATGGTTGGTAATGGAGATTCGTTCATCATGCGTGATCCAGCTGGAATTCGTCCTGCTTATTATTATTACGATGATGAGATTGTTGTGGCGGCTTCAGAAAGACCAGCACTTCAAACTGCATTTAATATTCAGTTTAAAGATGTAAAGGAAATTGATCCTGGGCATGCTTTGATCATTAAGAAAAACGGAGAGGTAAGCATGGAGCAATTCCGCGAACCTACCGAAAGACTTTCTTGTTCTTTCGAACGCATTTATTTCTCTAAAGGAAGTGATGTTGAGATTTACCAAGAACGTAAACAATTGGGTCGCTTACTTTGTGATCAGGTTTTAAAAGCCGTTGGTCACGATTTAAAAAACACCGTATTTTCATTCATACCTAACACTGCAGAAGTTGCTTTCTTCGGGATGGTTGATGGTGTAAACCAGTATGTTCGTAATCACCAAAAAGATGTTCTTTTAAATAAAAAGGAACAATTAAGTGATGTTGAACTGGATGAACTTTTATCGATGACGCCAAGAGTAGAAAAACTTGCCGTTAAAGATGTTAAGCTTCGTACGTTTATTACTCAAGATGCTGATCGTGGTGAAATGGTAGCACACGTTTACGATACTACTTACGGAATTATCAAAAATCACCAAGATACTTTGGTGGCGTTAGATGATTCGATTGTTCGGGGTACAACGCTTAAACAAAGTATAATTAAGATTGTAGATCGTTTGCATCCCAAGAAAATCATCATTGTTTCTTCTGCTCCTCAAATTCGTTATCCAGATTGTTATGGAATCGATATGAGTAGAATGGGACAGTTTGTAGCTTTTGATGCAGCGATTCAATTATTAACTGAACGTGGTATGTGGCAAGTAATTGAAGATGTTTATACAAAATGTAAAGCTTCATTATTGCTTCCTAAGGAAGAAATTGTAAATCACGTTAAGGAAATTTACAAACCATTTACTCCAGAAGAAATTTCGGCTAAAATTGCGCAGATTATTACACCAAAGGGAACTGTTGCAGCAGTTGAAGTAATTTATCAAAGTTTGGAAAACTTACATAGTGCTTGTCCTAAAAACAAGGGCGATTGGTATTTCTCTGGAAATTATCCAACTCCTGGTGGTAATAAGGTTGTAAATAAGGCTTTCGTTAATTGGAAAGAAGGAAATAATCAAAGGGCTTATTAACAGTTAAATTCCCTTAAGGGGATTTGAAAACAAAGAAAATCGTAGTGCCTCATTGAGAACACACAATTTGGAGCCTTTAGAATTTCTAAAGGCTTTTTTGTTTAATGGGTCTAAAAAAAATATAAAATACATCAATTGCCATTGTTTAATATTTTGGTAATGTTTCTGAAAAAACGTTGAAGTAAGGAACTCTCTTCGGTGATAATTTCTGCGTCTCCCTGCATACCATTTTTCAATATAATTTTGTGTTCTCGGTCTTTATTTTCAAACTGTACAAAGCTTACTTTGGCAATAAAAACACTATCGTGATAGGCCACCTCCGAAATATATGTCAGCTTTCCCCTGATCATGCCAAACTGTTCAAATGGGAAACTGCGCATTTTTACCAAAGTAACCGAACCCTTTCGGATCTTTCCCATATTATATTGAGGAATCTGTATCTCTCCAAAGAAATCGGTATTGCCCGGGTTAATGGTAAATATTTCCTGACCAGATTCTACATTCTGGTTTTGCTGTACAATACCTGCGTAAGATATCCTGCCCGAGACGGGTGCCAATAGAACGTGTTGCATAATCCAACTATCACTTTCAGTAATACATTGGTTCAATGCCTGTACAAACTTGCCTTGTTCTTCTTCTATAGTATGTTTCAAGTCTAGAAGTTCTTTCTCTTTGTTGCTGTAGCTACTGTTGTTGTTTAACAATTCAGTTTTGCTCTGTTGTAAAGGGTATTTTGAAGCAAGATATTTGTTTTCCTGTTGTGTAAACTCGCTACGCGAAATCACCTTATTTGAGTATAACTTTTGATAAGCTTTATATTCTGTTTCCTGATTGGCATATTCCTGCAACTGTATTTTTTTTTGTTGCATTATTTGTTTACTTAACTCTTTAACGTTCTTTAAGTCTTTTTCCAGAAAGGCCAACCTGTTCAAGTAGTATCCATTTTTGAGAGTCGAACGATATTGTAAATACTGTTGGTAAAAATTTTGAAAACTGCCCTGTATCTCCCCAAGATTAAGCCTCTCGGGTAGGATTGCGGATTCTAGGCTGTGGTTTAGCAATTGGGTTTGTAAGGCTTTTAATTTAACGTTTAGTTGAAGCACATCAGCGGGCAGTGCCGTACTTTCCAGATAGGCTAATGGTTGATTGGTCTTTACCATTTGTCCTTCAGCAACCAATAATGCTGTGAGCTTGCCCTTTTGCCGGGCAAGTACAGTTTTTGGCGCATTCAGTGAATTGACCTTAAGGTTAGTTGTAACGACATCAGGATATTCGATGAAAGCAGATAAAAGTACAATTCCGCCAATAATGGCAAATACAATAGTAATACCCCACTTTAAAATCCATGAAGGTACGGCGGTGATGATCTCGTGTACTTCCTCACTATGGGTTTCAAGTTCTATGATGTCTTCTGGCATAACGATAGAATTAATTTCCAAGTTCTAGCTGGTTCTTAACCAAAGTATAATAAACACCCCTATTTTGCGTCAGCTCTATATGAGTTCCCTGCTCAATAATCACTCCTTTTTCCAACACCACAATATTATCGGCATGTTTTACAGTGCTTAAACGATGTGCCACTACAACAACTGTCTTGCCCTTAAAAAAACGTTGCAGATTATCCATAATCACCAGTTCATTATGGGCATCCAAAGCATTGGTAGCTTCATCAAAAAAAATGTATTCAGGGTTTTTATAAACGGCTCTGGCAATAAGTATCCGTTGTCTTTGCCCTTGGCTAATACCATTCCCTTCAGCACCTATTTTGGTGTTTAGGCCCAAAGGTAGATTTTCAATAAACTCATTGATATTGGCCATTTCGATCGCATTTTTTAGCTTGGCCACATCCGTATACTCATCGCCCACTGCAATATTACGGGCAATTGTGTCTGAGAAGATAAACCCATCCTGCATTACAACACCACACAGCCCCCTCCAATAACGAAAACTGATATTGGTGAGATAATTGTTGCCCACCTTGATTTCCCCTTTTTGCGGCTCGTAAAAACGGAGTAAAAGCTTTAATATGGTGGTTTTTCCACTTCCGCTCATCCCTACGATTGCTGTTGTTTTTCCTTCGGGAATATTTAGATTGATGTTGGAGAGAACAGGTTCGTTGCCAGCACCCGGATAGGTAAATATAATATTTTGAAGATTAAGACTTTTATCTGTGGGAAGCTCTTTAACAAATGTCTTACCCGATGGTTCCTCATCATCCATTTCGCGGATCTCGTTTAGTCTTTCCAGTGAGATTTTTGCATCCTGTAATTGCTGTATAAATCCGAGCATCTGCTCAATCGGACTGTTCAGTTGACCAATAATATATTGCACCGCCATCATAGCGCCTAGAGTCAGGGCACCATCAATAACGGATTTTGCAACCAAAAAAGTTATGAGTATGTTTTTGCCCTCATTTATGAAAAAAGCCCCTGCCTGCTGATATTGCCCTAATTTAAGACTACTGATATTAAAACGGAAAAGGCCTGCCTGTAGCCGTTCCCACTCCCAGCGTTTCTGTTGTTCGCAGTTGTTGAGTTTGATCTCCTGCATCCCGCTGATGAGCTGGACCACAGCACTCTGATTTTTAGCCGATAGATCGAAGCGTTTAAAATCCAGGTTACGCCTTCTTTTTAGAAAAAGGACAACCCATAAGCTATACAATACACTGCTAATTAGAAAAATCACGAAAATAGTGGCGTTGTAATAAGCCAGAACAAAACTAAACACAACCAGATTGAATACGGAGAAAATCACACTCAGTGTTGATCCCGTTAAAAATGATTCAATCCTTTTCTGATCGTTCATGCGTTGCATGATATCGCCGGTCATCTTGGTATCAAAGTAGCTAATCGGAAGCTTCATCAATTTGATAAGGAAGTCCGTGAGGATCGAAATATTAATTCGTGTACTCATGTGCAGCAGTATCCATGATCGGATAAAATCTACGCTCATTCTGCCTATAAAAAGCATGGTCTGTGCTATCAGTACGATATAGATAAAATTTAGATTACGTGTATTAATGCCGATATCAACAACAGATTGCGTGAGAAATGGTAAAAGCAGTTGAAGTAAACTGCCTACACCTAAGCCTACAAAAAGCTGTATGATCAGTAATTTATATCTGTAGAAGTATTTTAATAGATAGGATAAATTTAGGCTCCTATTACTATCTCCTTCCTGATTATAAAAATCTGGAGTAGGCGTTAACATTAAGCCTATTCCCTCAGTATTTTCAGATGAATGGAGCCAATGCTTTGTAAATTCTTTTTCTGTATAAGTAATTAGGTCTTTTGCAGGGTCAGCAATAAAGTAACGGTTATTTTTTACCTTATAAAGTACCACAAAGTGATTTTGGTTCCAATGAAGAATCATCGGTAGTTCAGCCTCCGTTAGCTCTGCCAGATAAAATTTTGAGGCAACAGTTCTGAAGCCTATTTTTTCGGCAGCCTCACTAATGCCTAATAAAGAAACGCCTTCACGGTTAATTCCAGAAATATCCCTCAGCTTTTGCAAACTGAAATTTTTTCCATAATATTTCGCAATCATACGCAGGCATGTAGGCCCACAGTCCATTTGATCGGGTTGCTTGTAAGACAAGAATTTAGACAATGTTTTCGAGGATTATAGGTAAGCTTTAGTTGTGTAAACAGCTATTTTTTAACGAGATGTATCTTTAACTGTACGTTTTACATTGTCATCAAGCTTGGTAAGCCCCGTATCGTCCTGATCTGAATTGTAAACAATTTTACCTTCCTTATCTATCAATAAACAGGTAGGAACAGCATATACTCCAAATGACTTCTGTATTTTACTCTCTGTTGGCTTGAGCCTTTCAGATACATTGATCCAGGTGAGTTTGTTTTTGAGAATATGTTCCTTCCAGCGTTTTACATCAGAATCGTTGTTAAAGTATACCACTTTCAAACCCTCTGGTTTATATTTTTCGTATACCTGTTTTAGTAGCGGTAACTGTTTTTGGCAGGGTGCACACCATGTTGCAGAGAAAACAATTAAATATGGCTTGCCCTTTAAAGATTCATTTTGGAATAATTTTCCGTTATCATCTTTTACGGAGAAATAAGGTACAGCTTTACCTACTTTAACTGATTCAAGGTTGCTAATCAATTTACTTTGTTCCCTAAAAATTTCTTGACCTAATGGGCTATTCTGAAGATCTTCATTTAACAATGATAATGTATTGAGAGTCACTTTAGCATAGTCTTCAGTACGGTCATAATGAGTTAATTGGTATAATGCAAGTACGCTAAAATACTCATTCGGATAATTTTGAAGAACACTAGCCATTTCACGGATAGAGGAAGGCGATATATTCTGTTGAATTTTAATGGCAATTAACTTATCATATATTTCATTACTTTTCGTTCCAATGGTTACTCGGTCTAAAGTTGTTTTAGAATCTAGTTTTAACGCTAGGGACAAGCTGTTTTTGCCTGAGTCAATAACAAAATTTTCTGAAATATAGCGGCCTTTATATTTAATCAATAAAGCAGCGTAATGGGCGGGCTGAGTAAATGTTCCGTTAAACTTTATATAATCACCATTGATAATAGCGGAGTCCTTTTTTATCAATTTCCATTCAATGTTATCCAAAATATTAAAATAGAGTTTAGTACCTTTCGGTAATTTTGAAATAACCTTCAACTCGTATCTGTATTGAGTATAACCGGTAGTAAAAATAAAAATCAGCTGAATTAATAATATTATTTTTTTCATGTTTTTTCCTAGATGATGGGCGTTTTGAAAATTCAATTATCAAGGTCGAATTTATTAAGATGCTTATGTCATATCGTTTTTGCAAGTGCAAAGACCCCGTCAATTGCGATAGCAAGTCTACTTTTAGTGTAATTCCTGAGATTAAATATATCAATTCTAACTATAATAAATTATTATTATAATCTATAAGCAGGTATTTTTATAAATATGCCTCCAGTTAAAGGAGGCATATTTAATTAATTTAGGCAGGCACTACTCGGTACGCTCTGCGTCGCAACCCCGTTATTGTAAGCTACGCAACGACATTGACCCGTTTGCATAGTTGCACATCCGCCTCCAGTGAGACCGTCGGTGCCAGTGAATACACAAGCGTAATCTGATCTACACCTATCACCAATAGGATCAGGAGTAACACCTCCACCGCCGAAAACGTTTTTCATTTCGGACTTGCTAAGCAAATTTAATTTTTTCATTTTGTTAATTATTTAATTGTTTAAGATGAGCAACCTTGCCACGTAGGGTTGCATACCACGATGCCGGTAACCGCCGTCATTCGGTTTAACATCCAGTGCTTTTATATTCAGATATAAATGATCAATTTCAGTGTGCTTCGTTAGGCGAGTAAATATTTTAAATCATCAAGGCGGTATGGCTCAGGGAGCTTATATCCGTTCACTAATATCGTTGGTGTGTAATTTATTTCTGCTAGTTCACACCACTCCTTTTGCCTTTTTGTAATATCCGTTATGTCTTCGGTTTTTTTTATCGGATAATGCTTTGCCCACTCATTATATACTTTATTGGTTTCCCCATACCATTCACTTAATGCAGTTTCGACTATTTCTTCATCAGCATATAAATTAAGCGAGGTCATATGCTGAACGATCTTGCTTCGATCATCATCAAATGTGCCTCCGTTTGTAAAGATGATTTTCACCTTAAGGTTTTCATCCTGTTTAAGCCAGTCTTCTATTGTTTTGTGCGCTTTAGAGCATGGCCTACAATAAGGGTTGCTCACAATGGTAATGGCTTGTTCTGATTCTCTGTTTCCTAGTATGATTGGTTTTAATTCATCAGGTACCGCATAACGTGGTTGATTGGTTAGCGACTGCTTAAATAAATCGCTGTTGTATTTAAATTTCTTTAACTGCTGTTGCAGCGGTTTTATTTTTGAGGCATTAAGCAGAGATTGTTTTATTAATCCCCAAGCTAATAGTGGGACTAGAAACCCGATTATTAGGGAAATTGGTAGTAGAGATAGATTTGAAAAGGTCCCAGTGAAATGACTAAATGAAATATTAAGAAGAAACTCCAAAACCAATATGGCCTGTACCGAGCAACATAATACGCACCAGTTTTTAGTTCGGTACTGATAGGAGATAGAATAGATGGTATAAGGGAGTACAAATACATTTAGCCATGCAAGTATGCCCAGAGTATTAATGTTAATCAATAGTGATAATAAAGAACCCGCAAAGTAAAAGAACCCTACTTCGCTCCAGCTAAGCCACGAGGTAACCTTAGCAGCATCAGACTTTAATAAGGCATTGCAATCACTTTTTCCGGTAAGCCCGCACAAATTCTGAATGAAGGGGTTATTGGAATTTATACTTTGGCTTAATAAAAGTATACTAATTATTACACCTGCTATTTTAGTTACCGATAAGATTAAATATGCAATTTCAAAAGAATGGAGACTTAATAACAGGTACAGAATTAAAGTTCCCAAAATGATAAGCAAAGGAAAAGCTATCTTCTTAAGCGCATATTTGATTCTATTCTGAAAAAAGTCTTTTTCTTCACTTTGATTTGTAACTTTTGCATGCAGCACTATACCATCCCATAAAAAAAGAAAATTTTCTTCTGGCATTTTATTATTCTTTTTTAGCTCGTCAGAATAATAGATCGTGCCGTCAATTATTTTTTCTACCAAAATTAACCGACCAGTATTTTCCTTTGTATGTGCTAAAAAAGGAAACATGAAATCGTTCGGATCGTAACTGTCTATCTGAATCTGAAAGACCTGATGCTCTATTTTCCATTCATCAAGACAATCACTCAAGGCTAAAAGATTGGGATAGCCCGGATGGTCTTCCAATTTGTTTTCAATAGTACCTGCTGTTACTTTCGCATTTAGCTTTTTAATAAGAAGTTGTGTAACACCTACCAAATTTGACTTTGAAGTATTTAAGAATTTCATTTTGATTGTATCTTATTGTGCGTGATTATCTAACAATTTGGTTATGCTAATTTTTACACTTTTTATGGCTAATCAAAGCCCCGAAACAGGCTATTACACCAAATACCTTTTTGAAAGGACACAAAGCTGTCTTCAGCGGACTAACTCGTAAAAAAAGGAGAAAAAAGATAATGTATTAATTAAAAATATGGTTTAAAAGCTTATTTTTTTACTGTAAGGCAGATGCAAAACCTTCGAATTATTTAATTCCAGAGAAAAAAATTCAATGAAGTTTGCCTATAGATTCAATACCTTATGTGAAATATATGGAGGTATTACCGACAGAATAAAACAGTCAAAAGGGGGAGATAGGCCATGGAAAATTATAAGCCAGAATATCTGTAAAGAAAGTAATTAGGAAAGCAATGGAAGATAGTCCGTCCCAAATGCCAAAAAACCCCTTAATATTTAAGTTAAAATAAACTGATGCAATTTTCTGCCTACGCTGTTAAATAGGATTCACTTTTATAAGTATTATGTATAAAATAGGCATTTCGTCCTTAAAACAACCCGTTTGGTTTATTATTTTTTGAGGCAACTCTTATAAGTTATACATTTAATTCACTTATATTTAATTCTTCATTATTATGGAAATCAAAAAACTAGAAAAAAAAACATTATTTCTTTTTAAGAGAAAGTCTATGTCCGGCCTTAGCAGAGAACAAATGCGATTAATTAAAGGTGGCGACAGTACCACAACAAATGAAGGAGACCCTCCAAAACCATCTACATTACCGGGGTGTGTTGAAAATAAACCAACGACAACCGTATCGCTTAGCCTGTAATGCTCATACAAGCCTAATGGAAATGCATAAATACATAAAGACTTTTGCAACCTTCATGTTTGTCCTCGCTTTTCTTTCTTCAAAAGCTCAAAACTGCAATTGTGGCGACAATTTAAAATTTGTAATAGAGCGGGTAAAAAAAAATTATGTTGGTTATACAGACAAAGTAACTATTTCCAATAGGGATAAATTTCAGTTTTTTACGGATAGCCTGCTCAATGAAGCTAGAAAAGCACAATCTTACCAATGTTCGCCAATTATCAGGTTATGGCTTTCTTTCTTTAATGATAAGCATATGTCTATTACTTATGATGATAGTAACTACAGCAAAGAACAGATAAGGAATTATTATGCTAATGAAGAAAAATTGATTTATACAGAGCCAGTATTCCGTTCTTATCTGAGCAAAGGTGGAAATAGACTAGACGGTTTAGAAGGGATTTGGAGAGATCATACAGGAGCCTATGAAATAGGAATAATTAAGGACCAAAAAATCAAAAATGAATTTATCGGCTTTATTTTAAAGGCGGATGGTGCTAGATGGACACCTCAACAGGTTAAATTCAGGTTCACTAAAAATCGTAGCACATACCTTATGAAATATTTTAAGGCTATAGATCATTCAAAAAATCTTCTGTCCTTGAATAAAATCGGAGACACATTAACACTCGGAAATGGTGCCGTTACCTCAAGGTGGTATAAAAGCTCAGTTGTTGTTCCGCAGTTACCTAACAAGACTGAGGAAGCTAACGTTTCGCCCATGTTTAAAGTTTTGGATGATAAAACATGCTTATTTCAAATGCCTGAGTATGCAACATTGAATTATGTAAGCATGATGGATAGTATAATTAAGAAAAATGCACATGAATTAGAAACACATGATCATTTAATAATAGATCTTCGAAATAATTACGGTGGTTCTGTCCTTGTTTATGACAAGCTAATACCTTATGTATATACCAAACCAATCTTAACGGAAGGAGCAAGTGTGCTTGCCACTGAAGAGAATATTCGTGATTATTATAGTCAGATTCCCTCAGATCTTGCGGACAGTGTGAAAAGAATGTTCGAAAGCAATCTACGCAAATTGAAAGCTCACCCTAATGAGCTTTACCCTTTATATCCGGTTGACACGATTACCATTTCAAATGTGCGTAACTATCCCAAAAGGGTTTCTTTGATCACAAATGGAAATACAGCGAGTGCTGCCGAGCTTTTTATTTTAGAGGCAAAACAGAGCTCGAAAGTAAAAATTTATGGCAGTAATTCATCAGGGGCTATTGATTACTTAGAGGTCGTAAAAACCAAGCTGCCCTGTGGCTTTTATAGTTTGGGTTATCCCGCCTGCAAATCTTTGAGATTACCTGCGTATCCTTTGGACAATATTGGGATTAAGCCCGACATATTTATACCAGCATCAGTTTCCGATTGGATAGATTTTGTTCGGACATATAAGGATAGATAAAAGGAATGAAACAAAAATACAGATTAATAATATACCATGTAATTTTTTGGCTTGCGTACATGTTAGTTAGTACTCTGGTTGAATTCGCTACAAACCCGAAAGATTATTTTTTTAGTATTGGCGATTTTTTCTTTACACAGTTCCCAAGTATATGCACGTTTTATATGTGCCTGTTTGTGTACACAAAATACGCAAGTCCTTTAAAAATATATTCATTAATAGCTGGGATAATTTTTGCTTATCTTTTTTCTTATTTAAATTGGTATATAACTGCCTATTACATCAGGCCCCTAATCAAGGCAAATGGTGGGCCAACGACTCCCTTTCATATTTGGATATTTGCCGTAGGTGTTCTTTGGTTATATATTAAATATTCATTTTTTGCATTTGCATATTATTATGCAACTGAAAACGTTAAGCACCAAAAGCAATTACGCTTAAATGAAGAAGAAAAGCATCATGCACAGTATACATTTTTGAGGGCTCAGATCAATCCTCATTTTTTAAATAACACCCTGAATTTTTTTTATGCGAAATCTTTACCGCTCTCATCTGAATTATCAGATGGTATTATGACCCTGAGCCAGATTATGCACTACTCTTTAAAACAGGATGACGATGATCAGACTGTACTGATTGATGAAGAAATTGAACACATTAAGAATGTAATTAAGATTAATCAGCTTCGTTTTAAGCACGAGTTGATGATTGACTTTGAAGTTCTAGGAAATACTGGCAAAGTCAGCATTATACCTTTTGTATTAATCACTATAGTTGAAAACATACTAAAGCATGGAGACTGTACGGATGAATCAAATCACGCTAAAATCCTGCTGGAAATAGGTGAAGATAACAGTATCAGTTTACGCACCTATAACAAAAAAAAGGAAAGCTCAACAGAGCTTTCAAGTGGTATCGGTATGGAAAACATTAAAAAAAGACTGAATTACTATTACGGAAGTAAATTTAACCTTTCAATAGACGAAACAGAAACAGAGTATTCAATTTCACTGATTATAAATTAACTTTTGGCACACCTAATCAAAAGTAAAAAAACATCCCCAAAAATCCAGTCCAATAATTATTAAAAACTCAATACCCTTATTATGGCAAACTGTATTATTGTTGATGATGAAGCACCAGCAATTGAAGTCTTGGAACACTATATCAGATCAATCAGTGAACTTAACTTAATAGCGACTTTTAATAAACCAACCGAAGCCATTACTTTTTTAAATGATCACCACGTTGATTTAATATTTCTTGATATCAATATGCCAAAAATATCAGGCATAGAATTCATTAAAGCTGTCCGCCATAAAAATTACAATTTTATCCTAACAACTGCTTATAGTGAATTCGCGTCTACGGGATTTGACCTCGACGTAGTTGACTATTTGATCAAACCCATTCCTTTGCCACGTTTTTTGCAGGCTGTCACCAAGGCGCAAAAAATAATAAGCTCACAGCACACAGATTACAATCATACTTCAGCGGATAGCAGCTATTTCATTGTCAAAACGCAATTTAAAAGCCAAATGATCAAAGTATATATCAACGACATTGATTATATTGAAGGAATGAAGAATTACGTTGCCCTTCACCATAATGGTAATCGTACGCTTGCACTTATTACGATGAAGGATGTCGAGGAAAGATTACCGAAAAATCGTTTTATGCGGATACAGAAATCTTTTATCATTGCTTTGGATAAAGTCATTGCCATCAATGGTAATCAGGTTGTACTTAAAGGAATATCCTGCGAAATTTCTATTGGAGAAACATATAAAAAGCAATTTTTAGAAACAATTAAGAAAAATTTAATTAATCCTAATTAATTGGATTTTGAAGTATCTAACTAATAATAGAAAGGTTATTAATACTTTATTCAGAGCCTATTAGGGTAAAATAAAGAGAAATAAATTTGATTCAAAATGTCTTGTTCTGACCAGATATGACTCACTTTAAATATGTATAATGGAGGTTTTTCTCTCATTCCGATTTTTTTTGTGATTAATTTTTATCATTAGTCCTCGTTCTAATTAAAAAATAGTTAGTTCTCTTTTGCATAAAGATCTCGCTTACGCAGAAATGACCTTAATAGCTTTGTCATGCGCTCACTTCGCCTTGCCAGAGTCTTATTTGTTTCGAACAGAGTATTATTACTTTAGAAAAGCCTTTATTTATTTTGGAAAGCTCATTTATTTTGGACAGACAATTATTATTTCGGACTGATCAATATTTATTTTTGCCAATGTCTAATTTACTTTTGACAAGCCTTCGTTTAATAGACATTAAGATTCCCACCTGCGCGGGAAAAGACGGCTCGGGTGATGGTGGCCGCCTCACTGTTCGTAGCCTATTGTCGGCTCAAACGGTAGTGTGTTGAAAAAATGTTTTCGTATTGAGCTATTTTGTAAGTGAAATGTTAAGGTTTTGCATGAGGGATAGCAGTGAAAATCCTTTTTTGATTTTTCTTCAAAAAAGATTGCAATGGATAGCCCGACCCTTGCGAAGCTTGGGGCATGCCCAAAATATTTAAACACAGGGTAAACCACTCAAATCTGAATTGAGCTGTTGAAGGGATTTATGAATAAAACTTAAGATAAGTTTTAGCAATTAGCCAGAAGGCGAAGAAAATAATAATTACACCGGCAATTTTATTCAGCTTCCGTAAAGCATCCTCTTTAATTTTATAGCGAAGTTTGCTCGAATAATAACTTTTTGCACCATCAATACTGAGTTGCGTAGCCATAGCAATAAAGAAGCATACCAGCTTTTCGTTCAGCATGTTATTCAGTTTAACAGAGATAATTCCGCTTACAATAATCCAGAACATTAAAGTAGAAGGCGTGAGGATGCACATTAAAAATCCTTTGATCAGATAACCCCTTTTGCTTACTTTTTGAAGCTTATTAGTTTTATAATGGATGGAGATTTTGGACACTAGATAATAGATGCCCACAGCAAGTAAAAATATCCCTCCAATAATACCAACGTACTTATCAAAGCTAGCTTTATAATCAAAAAATTGGCTTCCGAAAAGAACAAGGGCAATTAGAACTACATCACTAATAATTACACCAATAGCTAAAGAAAAACCAGCCTTAAAGCCTTTTTCTATGCTGGTTTTTATCATTGCAAAAAATACAGGACCAGTTAAAAACGACGAAATAATCCCTGCCCCAATACCTAATAATATGGCTTCAAACATGCATTGTATTGTTTATAATATGCGAATATGCAACTTTATACCTAAACATCTAACATTTATTTTTGTTGCATTAGTTGCATAAAAGTTACCCTTTTTTAATTTTTTTTTAATTATGTTTAGACCCAATAAAACTAAATTTAAAAATGAGTTCAGAACAGACACAAACCAAGTGGGGGCAATTTATTCCCCTAGTTACCGTATTCTTTTTTTGGGGCTTCGTAGCTGCAAGTAATGACATATTAATTCCAGTATTTAAAAAAGCTTTTGATTTAACTCAAAGCCAAAGTCAGTGGGTTTCCTTAGCATTTTATATTGCTTATACGGTTGGTGCGTTAATTTATAACGCAATTTCTGTTTTAATAAAACAAGATATTGTAAACAAGCTTGGATACAAAAACTCCTTAGCGCTTGGATTAGTTATTTCTGCAGTAGGTACATTATTATTCTACCCTGCAGCAAATTTAGGCTCGTTTCCTTTAATGCTATCGGGTTTATTTATTGTGGCATTGGGTTTTTCATTACAACAAACTGTTGCAAATCCACTAGCCATTGCTTTGGGGCCAATTAGAACTGGTTCACAAAGATTAACCTTAGCTGGTGGTATCAATAACTTCGGTACAACAATAGGTCCATTGGTTGTAAGTTTTGCAATTTTCGGATCTGCAGCAAATGCAAGCAGTAATATCAGTATCGAAAGTGTTAAAATTCCTTATTTAATCTTAGGCGCTGCATTTATCGCTGTTGCTGTTTTCTTAAAATTATCTTCATTGCCAGATAGACCAACATTGGTTGAGGCTAAAACGGAAGATGCAAGTCATAAAGGTTCTGCTTTAAAATACCCTCAATTGGTTTTGGGAATGATTGCAATTTTTGTTTATGTAGGCGTTGAGGTTTCTACGGCAAGTAATTTGCCTGCTTATATGGAGAAAGATTTAGGTTTTGCTATTCAGGATATTGCACCATATATTTCGCTTTATTGGGCAAGTATGATGATTGGTAGATGGACGGGAGCTGTAGAAGCATTTACAGATAATGTTAGCACTCAAAAAATATTAAGGTTTATTGCACCTTATTTGGCATTCGGGATCTTTTTAGCTGTTAATGCAATTGCTAAGCATGATCTTGCACCATTTTATGTTTATGCAGTGATTATCCTTGTTTTAATTATTGCTGATATGGCAAGTAAAGGAAACCCTGCCAGGATGTTGTTAATCTTCTCTTGTATTGGAATTACTGCTTTAGTAATTGGAATGTTTACAAAAGGAATGATCAGTGTTTATGCATTTACTAGTGTAGGTTTATTCTGCAGTACTTTATGGCCTTGTATATTTACTTTAGCTGTGAGTGGTTTAGGTAAGAATACAAGTCAAGGCAGTAGCTTCTTAATTATGATGATTATGGGCGGTGGAATAATCAGCTGGTTACAAGGATTCGTTTCAGAATATACCGGAATTCAACACAGTTATATTGTTGGTGTTCTTTGTTTTGCTTACTTGGCATTTTATGCAGTACGGGTTAGTGGAATATTAAAAGCACAGGGAATTAACTTCGACAGAAAAATTGCTGGCGGACATTAATTTTTAATAAACTAATTTTACGGCCACAGATCGATTATTCTTTCTGTGGCTTTTTTGATTTTTTACATGACAGATAAACCGAGTTTCGACACAATTTTTATGAACCTTGCGACCGATTTGGCCGCTCGTTCTCATTGTGTGCGTGCGCATGTTGGTGCAGTTTTAACAAAGGATACCAGAATTATTTCTATCGGATATAATGGCCCACCCGCCGGAACGCACAATTGTGATGAAGAATGGCCGGAACATGGCTGTGCAAGAGATAGTAAGGGGAGTTGTTCACTAGCGCTTCATGCAGAAGAAAACGCAATACTATATGCTTCTAAAAACGGATCGAAAATAGAAGGATGCACGCTCTACACCACTTTGTCGCCCTGTATCGCTTGCGCCAGATTGATTCTATCTTCAGGAATTAAACTGGTTTATTATTCAAAATCTTATGCGGCTTATAAAGGCTTGCCCAGCGATGAAGGAGTGGATTTTTTAAGAAAGTTTGGTGTTGAGGTTAAGTTGATGGAATTGTAGTTTAAATTGTTAACTGTTAAATTGGTTAAATGATTGAATAGATTAAGTGTTGATTATTGAATTACATAATGAAAATTTCACGCTGAAAATTTGTGCTCAATGGATAACAATTAGGCAATAAAACAATTTAACAATTCCTTTTCTTTCTCTATCTTTGCGGATGCAAGAAAAAATCATTATCGTCGATTTTGGTTCGCAATTTACACAACTCATTGCCCGTAGAGTACGCGAATTAAATATTTACTGTGAAATATATCCATTCAATAATCTTCCTGAGATCACTTCAGATGTAAAGGGAATTATCTTTTCTGGTAGTCCATACTCTGTTCGTCAGGATGATGCGCCTCAAATAGATTTAAGTCAATATCATTTAAAATATCCATTGTTAGCCGTTTGCTACGGTGCACAGTACATTGCACAACAATCTGGCGGTCAAGTTCAAGCATCTTCAACACGCGAATATGGTCGTGCTAACCTAAATTTTGTAAATCAAGAAAACAAACTTTTCAAAGGAATCAATATCGATTCTCAAGTTTGGATGAGCCACGGTGATACCATTACCGATATGCCTGAAAACGCAGAGTTAATTGCGAGTACAGAAAGCGTAAAAGTTGCTGCTTATCATATAAAAGATTCTGATACTTATGCCATACAGTTCCACCCGGAGGTTACCCATAGCATTGATGGAAAAATTCTTTTAGAAAATTTCTTGGTCGATATTTGTGGCTGTAGTCAAGATTGGACATCCGCTTCATTTATCGAAACTACAATTGCCGAATTAAAAGCAAAACTAGGCGACGATAAAGTTGTTTTAGGTTTATCGGGTGGTGTAGATAGTAGTGTAGCTGCGGTTTTATTGCATCAAGCTATTGGAACAAACTTACACTGTATTTTTGTTGATAACGGCCTTTTGCGTAAGGACGAATACAACCAAGTGCTTGAGCAATACAAACACATGGGTTTAAATATTAAAGGCATTGATGCTAAAGATCGCTTTTTAAGCCAACTGGCTGGATTAAAAGATCCAGAATTAAAACGAAAAGCAATCGGTCGTGTTTTTATTGAGGTTTTTGATGATGCCGCACACGAAGTTACAGGTGTAAACTGGTTAGGCCAAGGAACAATTTATCCTGATGTAATTGAATCCATTTCTGTAAACGGCCCATCAGCAACCATTAAGTCGCACCACAATGTTGGTGGTTTACCAGATTTTATGAAACTTAAAGTTGTTGAACCATTAAATACCTTATTTAAAGATGAGGTGCGAAGAGTGGGTAAAGCTTTGGGAATTGACGATGTTATTTTAGGTCGTCATCCTTTCCCGGGACCAGGTTTAGCCATTCGTATTTTGGGTGATGTAACCGCAGAAAAAGTAGAAATATTGCAACATGCAGATGCAATTTATATCAATGAATTAAAAAATGCAGGTTTATACGATAAAGTTTGGCAGGCTGGAGCAATCTTTTTGCCAGTTCAATCTGTTGGTGTAATGGGCGATGAGCGTACTTACGAAAATGTAATTTGCTTACGTGCGGTAGAATCTGTTGATGGTATGACGGCTGACTGGTGTCATTTACCTTATGATGTTTTGGCGAAAATTTCTAACGAAATTATCAATAAAGTTAAAGGTATTAACAGAGTAGTTTACGATATCAGCTCTAAACCACCTGCAACAATAGAGTGGGAATAATTCAATTTTGAGTTTGATTTAAAATTCACAACTAAATGATAAAAAGGAGTATGCTAGTGAGGTGGAATAAACTTTACTAGCATATTTTGTTAAAATATATTGGTATGCTTGTTAAAAATAGATCTTGGTTTTTTATTTTATTCGTTCTGGTTATGGCTGCTTGTTCTCCAAAAGTTAGAACAGTTAAAAAGGAAGCAGAAAAGCCAGTTGAAAAGGAAAAACCAGCTGAGAAAAAGCCAATTAAAAAGTTTACTCAAGCCAATATTTCTTTGCTTATTCCATTTAAGTTGAACGAAATTAACTTAAAAACTGCCACAAAAACTGATATTGAGAAGTATGCAATGCCAATTGATTTCTATCAGGGTTTTAAACTGGGATTAGATTCTGTTGCTGCATCCGGATTAAATTTTAAGCTGAATGTTTTCGATACGCAAGATGATAATGCTCACATCGGCGCATTGTACAATAATGATCGATTTAGAAAAAGTAATTTAATTGTTGGTCCTGTTTTTCCAGAAGGTGTTAAATATATTTCCAACTATTCTAAACTCAATAATGCGATTGTAGTTTCGCCTTTGGCGGCTTCTCATCCATCTGATTTCGATAATCCAAATTTGATCTCTGTTGTAAATAACATTGATCTCCACGGCAAGAAAATTGCGACTTACATCGCAAAAAATTTCAACCCGGCGAATACTATTGTTGTTCTAATCAATCCAAAGAAAACGGAAGATGAGCAATTTGCTACCCCGATTAGAAATTATTTTCTAGCTCAAGGCAATACGAAATTTATAGTTCAAGAATACGCTTCTGCTTATACATTTGAAACGAAAATGATAAAAGGTAAACAATACGTTGTGGTGGTTACCTCGTCAGATCGGGCATTTGTTTTGCCTACAATAGAGAAACTTTACAAGCTTAAAAATCTTCCAACAGGAGGCTATAACATTAATTTATTTGGTCATCCGAATTGGGTTAAACAAAATTATCCAACGGATAAGCTTCAAGGTTTAAATACCGTGATTAGCTCTTCATACAAAGTCGATTATAAAAATTCGGCAGTGATTTCTTTTGTAAGAAAATATCGTACTAAATATGGTTTTGAGCCTGGTGAATTTGCTTTTAAAGGTTTTGATGTTGGTTATTATTTTGGAAAACTTCTTTCTACCTATGGAGAGGATTATTTGGAATACATCACCAAAGAAAAATATAAAGGCTTACAGAATAATTTTTCTTTCATTCATGATGAAAAATTGGGCTATATTAACACCAGCCTAATGTTGTTGCGGTATAAGAATTTCGCACTGAACATTATTGAATAATCAATTGATTTTATTTTTCCTTTTTAATTCTGAGATATGAGAGTAGAGCATCAGCTGCGAGCCTTTGAACAAATTTTAAATCGTTACGATGGAAGTTTACCATTACACCGTTTTTTGCCGGCATATTTCAAACAAAACAAACAAATGGGTTCATCTGATAGGAGATGGGCAACAAGACATATTTATAGTTTTTTTAGATTAGGTAGAGCGCTATCCAAATTAACCATTGAGGAGCGATTAAGCATTTCAGATTTTCTTTGCCACGATACACTAAGTCCGGTGGTGGGGAAGAATTTGCCAGATTTCTCAGAAGAGATTCTCCTCCCGCTAGAAGATAAATTGAAACTTGTTCAATCAAAATATCCTGATTTCAGTTTGGAGGAAGTTTTCCCTTTCAACGCTCACTTATCCGAAGAGATCAATAAAATCGATTTTTACACCTCATTTTTTAAGCAGCCCGATTTATTTATTCGTGTAGCAGAAAATGCGGCTGGAGAGATTGTATCTACTTTAAAAGATAATCATATTGCGGTAAAACAGATTGGCACAACAGCTTTGGCTTTACCCAATGGAACTAAGTTGGAAACCATTTTAAAAGAAGGATTGTACCAAGTACAAGATTTATCCTCGCAACATACCGGAACATATTTTATGCCCAATAAGTATGATAAATGGTGGGATTGCTGTGCTGCATCTGGAGGGAAAACATTGCTTTTGCATAGTTTGGAGCCTGTTATTGAGTTATTGGTTTCTGATCTCCGTGAAAGTGTGTTGGTTAACCTTGATGAACGTTTCCGTTTAGCCGGCATTAAAAAATATCATAAAAAGGAGTTAGATCTTCTACAAAATAACGATCAAATTCTTCACCACTATGCCTTTGATGGAATCATTTTAGACGCTCCTTGTACGGGTTCTGGCACATGGGGCAGAACTCCAGAAATGTTAAGCTTTTTCGAAGAGCGTAAAATCAATTATTTCGCCAACATCCAAAAGGGTATTGTTCAGAATGTGGTTAAGTATTTGAAACCCGGAAAGCCTTTAATTTATATTACCTGTTCTGCATTTGCACAAGAGAATGAGGATATGGTTAAGCATATGCTCGAGACATTACCTCTAACACTCGAAAAAATGGAATTGATAAAAGGTTATGAAAATAATGCAGATACCATGTTTGTGGCAAGATTAATCAAAAAGCAAGAGTAGGACCAGGATTAGTCAGGATTAAGGGATTTTTAAGATCAGGTAGCAAAAATTAATTTAGAATAATAGGCGCCAAACTATACATGCTCAAACCACGATTTGAAATTTTTCTTCAGATATTTTACAGCTTCAATTAAAACTGCAATTGCACCGATTATTAAAGTATATTCTTCAAAGCTGTTCATTTTTGGTTAGCTTTTATGTTTAGATAAATATACTCAATTAATGTTACAAGTAAAAGCAGAAAGACTAGGGGGTGAAAGACTAAAGAACAAAGCAGAAAGACTAAAGTTAAGGTGCTGAAATAATTAAAGCCCAGTGTTATTTCTAAATAGCTTAATCGCGATGGCCAACAAGATTACTCCGAAAGCCTTACGAAGAATGTTTAAGCCTGATTTGCCGAAGAGTTTCTCTAATCTATTGGTATTCTTTAAAACGAAGTAAACAAAAAGCATATTCAATACAATTCCAACTAATATATTTTGTGTATCGTATTCTGTTTTTAAAGATAGAAGAGTGGTCATGGTTCCTGCCCCGGCAATTAGCGGAAAAGCAAGTGGAACTATAGAAACTGTTTCTGGGGCTTCTTCCTTAAAAATGGTTAAGCCTAAAACCATCTCCATCGCGATAAAAAAGATTACAAAAGAACCTGCGATAGCAAAAGATTCTACATCAAGTCCGATTACTTTTAAAAGCGATTCTCCTAAGAAAAGAAATAAAATCATCAAGCCTGTAGCCACTAAAGAAGCCTTTTCAGATTCTATATGTCCTGCTTTTCTGCGTAATTCGATTACAACAGGAATAGCACCTAAAATATCAATTATGGCGAATAACACCATTGTGGTCGAAAGAATCTGACTTAAATTGAATTTCATAGAGAGGAGATTATATGCAAATGTAGGGCAATTAAATTCTTAGAGAAATTATTGGGCATAAAAAAGCCCCGATTTTTTGTCGGGGCTATAAAAATATTAGCTAAAATTATTTAGAATCTTTTAAATGAGAATTCTTTTTGCTGTATCCGAAGTAGATTATAAACCCTAGAGCCAACCAGCCGAATAATCTCAACCAATTTGTCCATCCTAAACCTAAAATCATTAAACCGCATGCTGCAACTCCCAAAATTGGAATTAAAGGAACCCATGGTGTTCTAAATTGACGAGGCAAATCAGGATCAGTTTTCCTTAAAATAATAACTGCGATACAAACTAACATAAAGGCGAATAATGTGCCAATACTCGTCATATCACCAACAACATCTCCAGGAATAAATGCAGCGAATAAACCTACAATTACTAAAATTACCAAGTTGGCTTTATAAGGTGTTTTAAATTTCGGGTGTAAATCACTGAACATTTTAGGCAATAAACCATCTTTACTCATTGAGTAAAATACACGACTTTGTCCTAATAACATTACTAGAATAACGGAAGAGAAACCTGCTAAAATTGCAACGGTAACTAATTTCGCTAACCATCCGTAACCTGTCATATATTCGCTAATTGCCGCTACAACTGAAGCTTCGCCACCTTTAGTTCTGAAAAACTCTACTGGTGCAATTCCTGTTAAAACGTGTGCAAACAAGATGTATAATACTGTACAAACGGCTAATGATCCTAAAATACCAATTGGCATTGCTGTTTTAGGGTTTTTAGTTTCCTGAGCAGCTGTACTCACGGCATCAAAACCAATGAAAGCAAAAAATACGGTTCCTGCAGCCCCAATAACTCCCCAGAAGCCTCCATAATTGTGGCTAATTCCGGCTTGATCTATATATTTTGTAGCTACTGGAATATATGGATGATGATTTGCTTCGTGAATAAAGCCCCATCCCAATACAATAATTAAAATTACGATAGCAACTTTAGTAATCACAATAACTCCATTTACAAAAGCTGATTCTGAAGTACCTTTAATTAGAAGTAAGCTTAACAACACTACGATAAATAGTGCCGGTAGGTTCATGATTCCATTAACCGTTCCATCTGGATGCGATTGAAATGGTGAGTGACACCATTGATAGGGTATGGGGGAAATATGCAATACTTCAACCAATAATTTATTAAGATATTCGCTCCAAGCTATACCTACAGTAGCCGCACCAACGGCATATTCTAAAACTAAATCCCATCCAATTATCCAAGCCATTAATTCACCCATGGTTGCGTAGGTGTACGTATATGCACTTCCTGAAATTGGAATAGATGAAGAAAGTTCAGCATAACATAATCCTGCCAAGGCACAGCCAATTGCAGCAATTATAAAACCGATTGTAACTGATGGACCAGCATTTTGAGCAGCTGCAGCCGCAGTACGAACAAATAGTCCGGCGCCAATGATAGCCCCAACACCTAATGCCACTAATGCACCTGCACTAAGAGTACGCTTTAAGCCTTTGCCTGAATCGCCTGCTTCTTCAAGCAATAGATGCATTGGCTTTTTAGTAAATAAACCCATATTATAGTTTTTGTTTAGATTAATTCAGTTCCAAACCTAAATAAAAATTACGGAAAAGTAAAAGGGATTTTGGTTAAAAAATCCCTTTTGCCGTATTATATCTATGATTTTACAACTAATTTGTTAAAGTATCTATTGTATTCTTTAAAGTATCAATAATTATGTTGCCCAAGCTGTCTGTTTTTTGTTCAATTCTAATTTCTTTGCGAACTTCTTGCTTATGTTCCGAAGCTACAGCCTTAACTGCAATGTAAGGTGCAATAACTAGTGAAACAATCGACATTAATTTGATTAAAATGTTCATTGAAGGTCCGGAAGTATCTTTAAAAGGATCTCCAACTGTATCTCCTGTTACCGAAGCTTTATGTGGTTCTGATTTTTTGTAGTGCATTTCGCCATTAATCATTACACCTTTTTCAAAAGATTTTTTAGCATTATCCCATGCACCACCAGCGTTGGATTGAAAAATTCCCATTAAAACTCCAGAAACAGTAACGCCTGCTAATAAGCCTCCTAAAATTTCAGCAGAGCTAACAGCAGGGAAAACACCTTTAAATCCGAAACCAACAATAATAGGAACCAATAGGGCGATCGCTCCTGGCAACATCATTTCGCGAATAGAAGCTTTAGTAGAAATGGCTACACATTTTTCATATTCTGGTTTTGCCTTATATTCCATAATTCCTGGAATGTCACGAAACTGGCGACGAACCTCTTGAACCATATCCATAGCAGCTTTACCAACTGCAGCAATACATAATGCTGAAAATATGAAAGGAATCATCGCTCCAACAAATAAACCAGCTAAAACCGGTGCCTTGTAAATATCAATTGCACTAATACCTGCTACGCCAACAAAAGCTGCAAACAAAGCTAACGATGTTAATGCAGCAGATGCAATTGCAAATCCTTTTCCTGTTGCGGCTGTTGTGTTACCAACAGCGTCTAAATTATCTGTACGCTCGCGAACTTCTGGAGGTAATTGGCTCATTTCTGCAATACCACCTGCATTATCTGCAATCGGGCCAAATGCATCAATAGCCAATTGCATAGCTGTTGTTGCCATCATTCCGGCTGCAGCAATTGCAACCCCATATAAACCTGCAAATGAATAAGAACAAATAATACCAGCAGCTAAAACCAAAATTGGCGCAACTGTAGATTTCATACCTACAGATAAACCACCAATAATATTAGTGGCGTGACCTGTGCCAGATTGCTGGATGATTGAATTAACTGGGCCTTTTCCCATTGCGGTATAATATTCAGTTATGATACTCATTAAAGTACCCACTACTAAACCAACAAGAATGGCATAATAAACATCCATGCTGGTAAAATCAACACCTCTTAAATGCAAAGATGCAGGCAGCATTGTTTTAACAATAAAATAAGAAGCAATTGCAGTTAGAGAAACCGAACTCCAATTTCCTAAATTTAATGCAGTTTGAACATTAGAATCTTCGCCCTTAATGCGAACAAACCAAGTGCCTACAATAGAGAAGATAATACCTAAACCACAAATTACCATTGGCAATAGAACTGGAGAGAAACCTCCTAATCCGTCAGTATATATTCCGTTTAATTTTTCAACTACAATTTCTTGTCCTAAAACCATTGTTGCTAAAATGGTAGCTACGTAAGAACCGAATAAATCGGCACCCATACCCGCTACATCACCCACATTATCGCCCACATTATCTGCAATGGTTGCAGGGTTACGTACATCATCTTCAGGAATACCTGCTTCTACTTTACCTACCAAATCTGCACCAACATCGGCAGCTTTAGTATAAATACCACCACCAACACGTGCAAATAATGCAATAGATTCTGCTCCTAAAGAGAAACCTGTTAACACTTCAATAGCCGTTCTCATCTCTACACTATTCGGGGCAATTACGTGGAATATCTGCAAGAAAACAATAAATAACCCACCTAAACCAAGTACTGCCAAGCCAGCAACACCAAGCCCCATTACGGTACCTCCGGTGAAACTTACTTTCAAAGCTTGTTTTAAACTGGTTCTAGCGGCTTGAGTGGTACGAACGTTTGCTTTGGTTGCGGCTTTCATGCCAATAAATCCAGCGAATGCCGAGAAAAAAGCCCCAATAATGAAGGCAATAGCAATAATCCAGCTGGAGTGCATGGGTACACCATTAATTTCTGTAATTGTACCCGAATAAGCTAAAATTGCGGCGGTAAAGATTACGAAAATACTCAATACTCTCCATTCGGCTTTTAAAAACGCCATTGCTCCATCGGCAATATAGCCGGCAAGTTCCTGCATGTTTTTATCGCCAGCATCTTGTTTGTTTACCCAGGCGCTTTTAAACATCATCACAATAATTCCGATAAGGCCTAGCACCGGAATACAGTAAAGTAAATTGTTTTGTAAAAAATCCATAGTTAATATTTGGTTATTGGTTAATTATATCAATGGTTAAAGATTTACCCTCATCGGTAATTCAACATCGATTATTATAATTTGGTTATTAGTTTAGCAATATAATAATTTTATTTCCTTGTGGTTAAATAATTAACAACCCAAAAGAATATTTTTTGTTCAATCAAAATAATACACTCTAACATGCTATGATTTATTTTTTTTAGATAAATTAGCCACAAACTAACTAAAACCAAACAAACCTATAAAATGGAAAAACAACCGGAAAAGGGATTCCTTAAAAGAAAATTAGGCCTTTTTGATGCCGTTATGCTGGTAATGGGCTCCATGATTGGAAGCGGGATCTTTATTGTAAGTGCCGATATTATGAGGAATTTAGGTTCTGGTTATTGGTTAATTGTTGTTTGGATAATTACTGGAGTAATGACAGTTGCCGCCGCAATTTCTTACGGAGAACTTTCTTCTATGTTTCCTAAAGCGGGAGGTCAGTACACTTATTTAAAGGAGATATTCGGTAAAATGATGGGGTTTCTCTATGGTTGGGGACTATTTACTGTAATTCAAACAGGAACTATTGCCGCCGTGGCAGTTGCCTTTGGTAAATTCACAGCCTATTTAATACCAGCCTTAAATGATGCAGCTCCAATTTTTCAGAGTGGCGGTTATAAAATTACTTGGATCCAGATTGTGGCTATCGGTGTTATTCTACTGCTTACCTACATAAATACTAAAGGTGTTGAAAGTGGTAAAATACTGCAGAATGTTTTTACAGGATCGAAAATTGTCGCTTTAATCGGCTTAATTATTTTAGGTTTTCTTTTAGTGAAAAGCAATTTTTGGAGCGAGAATATGAAGTTTGGTTGGAGCGCTTTCAGTAACCTTAAAACAGATGCAAGCGGAAACTTTCTTAAATCTGGATGGGAATCTATTTCTGGAATGACGATAATGGGTGGAATTGCAGCTGCAATGGTAGGTTCGGTATTTTCGAGCGTAGCTTGGGAGAACGTAACTTTTGTTTCTGGCGAGATTGAAAACCCTAAAAAAAATGTAGTGCGTTCAATGGTTTTGGGTACTTCAGCAGTAATGGTTCTTTATTTATTGGTCAATTTTATCTATCTCAATACTTTGAACAGAGATGGTATTGCATTTGCCATCAATGATCGGGTTGCAGTTGGTGCCTCCGAACAAATTTTTGGCAGTGGAATAGGTACAATTGTAATGGCTGTACTGGTTATGATTTCTACTTTTGGTTGCGTTAATGGAATAGTACTAGCTGGAGCAAGGGTTTTCCAAACTATGGCAAAAGATGGAATGTTCTTTAAAGCTGCTCTTGAAAACAATAAAAATGGAGTTCCGGAGAAATCACTTTGGATGCAGGGAATCTGGGCTTCTGTTTTATGTTTGAGCGGTCAGTATGGGAATCTTTTAGATATGATCTCTTTTGTTATCGTGCTGTTTTATATGATTACTGTTTTTGGGGTTATTTATTTAAGGTTGAAAAAACCTGATTTAGAAAGACCTTATAAAACGTGGTTATATCCAATTACGCCAATTATTTATTTATTAATTGGCGCTGCATTCTGTATTTTACTTCTAATTTATAAACAACAATATACTTGGCCTGGTTTAGTAATTGTATTGTTAGGTGTGCCTGTTTATTTCTTTATTAATAGAAAAAAGGCTTAGGATCAGGATCTGCCTGATTTAAGGATTTGCAAGATAGAGGTCTATAGAAATTATCTTGGCTATAAGTTTATAATCTCTTGAAAAGCAAAAGCATTGCTTATCGGTTTCGAAAGTCCTGCTCTTACTGCAATCTTTTTGCAACATTATTTTTGAATCCCGAATTGAAAAGTTCGGGATTTCTGTTTTGCAACAAAAAGTATTTCCGCATCGCTCGGGTTTAGTTTAATAAATAGCTGCAAGAACTAAATTCCCTAAACCCGATATAAGCGAAAAGCCAAAACTTTTTCTGTTTTTCTTGCAGCATTAGCGGGATGATACATTAATATTTTCACTGCAGTTGCTTTACAAATAATTATTAGGCTTTTGTAATCTTGGTAAGCAATGTCGATATCTTGGCAGTATTTGTGTATTATTGCAATTAATGGGAACACAGGTAGATTTAGGCATAAAGGGGTATAAAAATTACGGCACACATTTGCGTGAGAAGTACAACGGTCAGCGGGTTTTTAAAACTATTGTTGATGGCGGTTTCACTTGCCCTAACCGCGATGGGAGTAAAGGATATGGTGGCTGTACTTATTGTAATGTAGATTCTTTTACACCGGAGATTTCCAGAAAAATGCCAACTATCCGTGAGCAATTGGAAAAAGGAATGGAACGTGGCAAGAATTTTTATAAAGCCGATAAGTTTATTGTTTACTTTCAGCCAAACACCAATACTTATGCTCCAGTGCATTATTTAAAAATGATGTATGATGAAGCATTATCAATCAATACGGAAGACGTTGTTGGTTTCTCTGTAGGTACTCGCCCAGATTGTATCGATGCAGAAAAAATTGCTTTATTAGAAAGTTATACCGATCGATTTGATGTTGATTTGGAAATGGGAATGGAGTCTATTTACGACGAAACCCTTAATCAGATTAATCGAGGCTGTAGTCATGGCGAATTTGTAGAAGCAGTAATGCTTTTAGAAAACAGCAAGCTAGATTTATGTGTACACACCATCTTTGGTTTCCCTTGGGAAACTAAAGAAATGATGTTGGGTTATATTCACGAAATTAATCGATTCCCTCAAATAAAATTTGTTAAGTTCCATCACCTGCACATTGTGGAAGGCTCTATCATGGGTGCTAAATATAAAAAGGAGCCTTTTAAATTATTCTCGCTTGAAGAATATACAGATCTACTTTGCGAATTAATTCCATTACTACGTCCTGATATTGTTATTCAGCGTTTATTTGGAATCTCTGATTGGGATTTGTTGATTGCACCTAATTGGGGGCTTAATAAATCGGCAATTCAAACCTATATTGATAAAGAAATCGAAAAAAGAGGCGTTGTTCAAGGTTCTCAGTATTTTATCTAAAAAGATAAAATTTTATTTTAATTTTTTAAAAACCTGTGAAATTTCATAGGTTTTTTTGTTTTTGAGTTGTTTTTAATGCTAATTTTTTAGAAAATATTGATAAAATATCATAATTCTATTGTAAAATCAGATTTTCTTTTTGTCAAAAACCTACCTTATTCTTTGCTGTTTTTTTTGTTAATTGTATTTTTTGAATAGTTTTTTGTTTGGTTTTATAAAAATTCAATCAATTTGTTAGAATATTTCTAATATATAGTGTAAAAATTACAATATGTTGTATTTTTATAAAAATTAAATCGATAGAAATCAATTATTTTATCAATACAAACAAATTAAACTAAAAACTATGAGTAAATTTTCCTTAAAACAGGTTGCGCCCTTTTTGGTGCTCTCTATTGTGGCAATCGCTGCAATATTTGTTCCCGCTTTACCGAATTATGATGTAGGTAAGTATAATGCTGCGGATGTGGCTTGGGTACTTGTTGCAACAGCGTTAGTGTTTTTAATGACGCCAGGCTTGGCATTCTTTTATGGTGGCATGGTGCACAGAAAAAATGTGTTATCAACAATGATTAAAAGTGTTGTTGCTGCCGGTGTAGTATCTGTGCTGTGGGTTGTAGTAGGTTTTAGTTTAGCTTTTGGTAAAGATATTGGTGGCTTTATCGGCGATCCTTCTACATTCTTTTTCTTTAAAGGTGTAAATTCTGGAGAACCTTGGAGCCTTGCGCCAACTATTCCTTTAACATTGTTCGCGTTGTTTCAATTAATGTTTGCAATCATTACTCCAGGATTGGTTGTTGGTGCTGTTGCAGAACGTATTCGTTTTACATCTTACATTTTATTTACGGTTCTTTTTGGCTTATTAGTATATGCACCATTGGCGCACATGACTTGGAGCCCGGATGGTTTATTAATGAAGATGGGTGTATTTGATTTTGCTGGTGGTACTGTAGTGCATATTTCTGCTGGTATGGCTGCTTTAGCTGGTGCTTTAGTTTTAAAACGTAGAAAAGCACATTTAGATCATAAAGAAATTCCACCTGCAAATATCCCTTACGTATTAATTGGTACTGGTTTATTATGGTTCGGTTGGTTTGGTTTTAATGCTGGTTCTGCTTTAGGAGCAGGTTCATTGGCGGTTTCTGCTTTTGCTACTACCAACGTTGCAGCGGGCGCAGCAGGTTTATCTTGGATGTTCTTTGATGTGCTTCGCGGTAAAAAACCTTCAGTATTAGGTTTCTGTATTGGTGCAGTTGTTGGTTTAGTTGCCATTACGCCAGGTGCTGGTTATGTTGCAATTCCACAAAGTATCTTTATTGGTGCCTTTGCAGCCATCGTTTCTAACTTGGTTGTTTATGGAAAATCTAAAACTACAATTGATGATACTTTAGATGTGTTTCCTTGCCATGGTGTTGGTGGTATTGTAGGTATGATCTTGACTGGTGTTTTTGCAACCAAAACTGTAAACTCTGCAGGTGTAGATGGTTTATTATATGGTAACCCAGATTTCTTTTTCACACAATTAAAAGGTGTGGCGATTGTTGTGGTATTTAGTTTTGTAGTTTCATTCATCATCTTCAAATTCATTAACTTAATTCAACCAATCCGCGTTTCAGACGAAGAAGAAGAATTAGGTCTAGATGCATCACAACATGACGAAAAATACTCTCAAGGTACTTTATTGGTAGAAGATAAAGCTGTGTATATCGAAAAAAATAGTCCAGTTCAAGAAACCATCTAAGAAATTTTATATATCTAAACCCCCAATCCGCTCAAACATGAAGAAACTTTTAACCGCTATATTTGCTATAGCTAGCACTACGTGTGCCTTGGCTCAAGAGACGCCAGCATCACCACTTGAAATTTCAGGGTCGGTTGATACTTATTTTAAATATGATTTTGCTAAACAACCAAACAATATTTTAACCTCATTTGCTTCTGATCATAATTCAGTTTCGTTAGGGATGATTGATTTAGCTTTGAAGAAAAAAACAGGTAAAGCATCATTTGTAGGCGAACTTTCTTTTGGCCCAAGAGGTCAAACGCAATCTATTCCAGATGCGGCTAGTGGAAACTCATCATTCCACATCCAAAACTTATACATAAATTATGATTTCTCTGATAAATTTGCAATGACTGCAGGTTACATGGGTACATTTATTGGATATGAAGTAATTTCTCCAGTTGGAAACTTCAATTATTCTACCTCTTATTTGTTTACAAGCGGTCCATTCCAAAATGCCGGAATTAAAGCAACTTATAAATTCTCTGATAAAGTAAGTTTAATGGCTGGTTTGTTCAACGATTGGAATGTTTACAGTGCAACTCGTGGCGTTTCTAGCGTTGGTGGTCAGTTAATGGTTGCGCCGGTTGAAGGCTGGACAGCTTATTTAAATGTTTTATCTGGTGCTGGTGGTGGCGGTTATGGCACTATCGAAGATTTAACAACTGCTTACCAAATTACCGAGAAATTTAAATTGGGTTTAAATGCAGCCAATTACGACATCGACAATGATGGTGGTGGTTATTCTGGAGTGGCGTTATATCCTCAATACGCAGTTGCTAGTGCGGTAACATTGGGTTTAAGAGGCGAATATTTTAAAACAAAGGATGTTGGTGCCGTTACAGGAACAAAATATACTGCTGTAACTTTAACTGCTAATATCAAATCTGGTGGTTTAACTTTTATTCCAGAAGTAAGACTTGACCATAACGGCGATAAACCATTCTTGAAAAATAATGGCTTATCTGCACCAAATGCTGGTCAGTTCTCTTTAGCTGCGGTTTACGCTTTCTAGAAAATAATTGATTTTAATTTAAGGCCGTCAGCTTTCTAAAACTGACGGCCTTTTTATTGCTTCGAGAATTGATTTTTTGCTGTAATAATTTATACATTTAAGCTTTACGGAAAACCCATTTACAGATGAAAAAGTACCTAGTTCTAATAATTTTTTTAGCCACATTTATTAGGCTTTCGGCTCAACAAAAGCAACTTCCTTTAGATGATAGAGGGAAATATATTTATTATGAAGTTGTGGATACCAAAACTGTAAATAAAGATAGCTTACTGCAAAGGGCAGAATTTTTTATAAATAAGGTTTATAAAAAATCAATGAAGCAAGAATCCTCAACAGATTCATCTGTTCTAGCGAGTGGAACATTGGTAATTGATAAAACGCTTTTGGTTGCAGGGCATCCTAGCGGAGAGGTTAAGTACAATTTTACTGTAGAAATCAGATCAGGAAAATATAGGTTTTGGCTTACAGATTTTGAGTATATTCCTTACCAACGCGATCGTTATGGCAATTTTGTAGCTACAACGAATATTGGAACACCCTTGGAAAAAGCACCCGGTAAATTAAATTCGGGTCAGTGGAAAGATATTCTTGGTGGCGTATCTGTAAAAGCGACAAAATTTGGTGAAGACTTTAAAAAGGTTTTAGCAACCTCTAGATCTGAAAAGGCTAAAAAGAAAGAAGAAACAATCTCAACTAAAAAATGGTAGTGTTGCGTTTTGATTAACTATCTCTGCTCTCAGATTTAAAACTTCCCAAAAAGCTCTTCTACTTTTTTATATCTAAAATTAAAAATCTCGTTTATTTTTTTGCTCACCATTATGCTGTTAGCGATTGATCCAATAGGACCAAAGCCAATGCCATAATGTAAAGTATCATGCATTAAAACTCCGCCATCTATGGCCTCGAAATGATGATTATGATGCCAGAAAGCAAACGGTCCGAATCTTTGCTCATCAATAAAATACTCCTTATCCCTAGCGTGAGTAATTTCAGTTACCCAATTTAGTTTAATTCCGAGAAGTGGAGATACTTTATAGGTGATAATCATCCCAGGATACATTTTGGCGCCTTTCATATTTGGAGACGTTACCTCAAATGTCATATCCTTAGGCGTAATTTCGGACAAGTTAAGTGGTGATGAAAAAAAATCCCAAGCGGTATCTAAATCAACAGGTACTTTCTGCGTAAATTCTATTCTGTAGGTTTTCAATGTATATATTTAAGAGAGTAACATTTGTTTTGCTATTTTGTTGAAGATGTACTCAGTTTATCTTGAATTAATTTAACCAGCTCCTTAAATTCCTTCTCTTCATAACCCATTGATTGATAAATTATTTTTCCGGTTTCATCAATTAATATATTCCTGGGGATAGATTGTTTTGCGAATTTGCTGAAAATAGAACGGTCAACATCCGGTAAGATTGGGAATGTGAAACCTTTTTTAGCTTTGTAGGGAATTAGTTTTTCCCAACCTTCCTCACGCCCAAATACAAAGAATGCAAATTTTTTGTTGTCTTTATATTTATCCCAAATTTCCTTTTGAGCTAATGGAAGTTCGATGTTACAAGGCGGGCACCATGTTGCAAATAAATTAATCAGAATCAATTTACCTTTATAGTCGGCAATATTTACGGTTTTACCTTTTTCAATTTCAAAACTGAAAGCCGGAACGGCATCACCAACTTTAACATAAGAATCTTTATCAGCTTGAGCAAATGCGGTTGTAGTGCAAGCCAAAATAAACAGGGAAAGGAATATCTTTTTCATACAGGGGATTTGATGAATTAAAGATACTCCTAAATAATTTCATTTAAAACTAATGCACCATTTTATCGGCACAGGTAGAGCTTGCGAAAGCTTCGGGTTTGGCTTTGAAAATAAAGCCCATGCTTAAAATGTAGCCCATCGCATCGTTTAAGGCTTTGTTCGATTTAAACGAAGGACTGGTGTTGATATCCGCATGCACTTCTAAAGCAACATCGTAAATGTCTAGTAAATCGCAAATTGAGTAAGCAGTTTCAATAGATTTTTGAACTTCCATCAGCATTCTTTCCTTGATGCTAACCTGTTGTGCACTTTTTTCTTGATGGATGTACATAAAACCACCATGGTGTTCTCTTACTAAAACAATTACTGTAGCAAAATCTGTTATTGTTCCTTTAACTTGAGAGTCGGTACCGATACAGACTTTTAGCTTGTAGCCGTTTTCTGTTTCGCGAATAATTGCCTGTTCTACTTCTTCTAAGATTGATGATTGAATGATTTCACCACTAAATTTTTTCCAAGTCATACATTATGTGTTTTTAAGGTTAATTCTAAGGGAATCTCTTTGGGACAAATGATAATCGGGTTTCTATAAAAATAAGCGCTAAAGATTAAATCTGTGTTAAGTGTAAGTTGTTTATTTGCTAACAAAAACTTAGTTATCAACAAGTTAATCAATATTTATCGAATAGATTTAATGTTTGTTGAAACAAATAAATATTCAGGTCGTTTTATAATTAGTATTCAACTAAATCGACCAAGTTATGAGAATTGAATTAATCCAAGAATTTGAACAATTACAACAGAGTAGGGCAAATAAATTTGCAGATGATTTAACTGATAGGTTTCTATCCTCTGTTAATGCCGTAAATGAAAAGGTTGCTTCTTCGTTATCAAAAAGAGGAAACATGCTCTTGATGCTTGAAAAGAAATTAAATTTCGCAACCCTTAAAAAATTGAGGAATAAATATTTCAAATACTAATCCATAATCTGGAAATAGCTAAGTGCAGAAATGTTACCTTTACGGCACAATGATAGAGAATGCGCTAAAGAGATTAAATATTTCTGCACTTAACGAAATGCAAAATGCATCGATTAAATCGGCTAAAACTGGTAGCGATGTATTGCTTATTGCCCCAACAGGTTCAGGAAAAACACTTGCCTTTTTATTGCCTTTATTAAATAATTTAAAGGCTGATGTTA
Organism: Pedobacter fastidiosus; assembly: GCF_014306625.1. Classification (GTDB taxonomy): domain Bacteria; phylum Bacteroidota; class Bacteroidia; order Sphingobacteriales; family Sphingobacteriaceae; genus Pedobacter; species Pedobacter fastidiosus. Next base: position 30,264 of record NZ_JACRYL010000003.1, on the reverse strand, counting down.
AGGGCGTCCAATCGCTTATCTTAGTGCCATCTAGAGAATTGGCCTTGCAAATAGAACAGGTTTTTAAACAAATGGGTACGCCATTTAAGGTGAATTGTTGCTATGGTGGTCATGCTGTTAGAATCGAAAAAAACAATTTAGCGCATCCACCAGCTGTTTTAATCGGTACGCCTGGTAGAATTGCTTATCACTTAGAGCATCATAATTTTGATGAATCTTTTGTTGAGACCTTAATCCTCGATGAATTTGATAAATCGTTAGAATTTGGTTTCGAAGCAGATATGTCTTATATCATTGGTTCGTTATTATCTCTAAAACAAAGAATTTTAACTTCGGCTACCAAAATGGAAGAAATTCCAGCTTTTGTTAAACTTAATAAATCCATATCGGTAGATTTCTCAAAAAATATTCAGATTAAGCCAGATCTCAAACTCAAAAAAGTTATGGCCCCTGCCGCAGATAAGCTGGAAGTTCTTTTTAAATTATTGAGTAAAATTGGCGGTAAAAACACTTTGGTTTTCTGTAACCATAGGGAAACAGTAGATCGAATTAGTGATTTACTTTTTGAGCATGGTTTAGGTCATGATGTTTTTCATGGCGGAATGGAGCAAATCGATCGAGAGAAATCCTTATTGAAATTTAGAAACGGAAGCCATAAAATTTTAATCACTACAGATTTGGCTGCCAGAGGTCTGGATATTCCTGAAGTAGAGCATATTGTGCATTATCAACTTCCATACACGGAAGATGCCTACATCCATAGAAATGGAAGAACTGCACGCATGCACGCTAAAGGTACTGCTTATGCCGTTTTAACTGAGGAAGAGCATTATAAATATTTGCCAGAAAATATAGAAGAAGAGGTCTTGTCTGATAAATATAAATTGCCAGAACAAAGTGATTGGCAAACTTTATACCTTGCTCATGGCAAAAAAGATAAAATTAACAAAATTGATATTGTTGGATTATTTTTGCAAAAGGGTGGCTTGCAAAAAGATGATTTGGGATTAATTGAAGTTAAAGATACCACAAGCTACATAGCCGTAAAAAGAAGTAAAGTTGAAAAATTGCTTAAGATTTTGCAAGGTGAGAAAATAAAAGGAAAGAAATTAAAGTTGGAAGTGGCGAGTTAA
>NZ_JACRYL010000003.1:0-29072 GCF_014306625.1 Pedobacter fastidiosus | reverse complement strand
TCATTGGTTCATTGGTTCATTGGTTCATTGGTTCATTGGTTCATTGGTTCATTGGTTCATTGGTTCATTGGTTCATTAAAATTGGGAAACAATTTAGACAATTTTTAATATTTTACACATTCAATCCTTCTTACATTTCAATATTCAATAATTAAAGTATGAGTAATAACGATATATTAAAAAAGCTTAGGGTAGCTTTATCATTAAAAACAGAAGATATTATTACCATTTGCGATTTGGTTGGCTTTAAAGTAACTAAAGCGGAGTTAGGTGATATTTTCAGAAATGACGATCATGAAAATTTTAAACCTTGCGGAGATCAAATTCTGCGTAATTTTTTAAATGGCTTAGTCATTTATAAAAGAGGTCCGAGGGATGAAAAAAAGTAATAAAAAATTTATTTTATTACTTTTTGCACTGACTATTATCTCCTTCAATACGCTTTCCCAAATTCAGTATAAGGTTGCTGGTAATGTAATCGATACGCTAAAAAAACCAATTGAAGGTGTAAGTATTCGGCTTATTACCGATAAGGACACACTTCGATCTACTACAGATTTTAAAGGAAATTTTTCTTTTCCAAAGGTTAGCCACAACAAGTTTTATGTTGTGGTTACGGCTTTGGGCTATAAATCCTTTGCATCTGTATATGAATTGGCGGTGAAAGATAAGAACACAATTCTAGAAACTATAATTCTTAAGGCCGAGCCTATTCGATTAAATGATATTGATGTAAATGTAAAAGTGGATCCAATCAAAATTAAAAAGGATACCATTGAATATAATGCGGGTGCGTACACGATTAGAGAAAACGACAAAGTAGAAGATTTACTTAAGCAATTACAAGGAATAGAAGTAGATAGCAAGGGTGCTGTTAAAGCAATGGGTAAAAAAATGACCAAGCTTAGGGTTAATGGCGAAGATTTTTTTACAAGTAATGTAGAAGATTATATTAGGCAGTTACCAGCAGATATTATTGCCAAACTTCAAGTAATTGATGATTATGGCGATGAAGCTAATTTTACAGGTATAAAAATTGGCGAACCACAAAAAATGCTTAATCTGGTTACCAAGCCTGGAATGGATAATGGCGTATTTGGAAATGCCGATGCAACATCAGCAACTAGTAATGCGCATACAATAAATGCAAACGGTAATACTTGGAGAAAAACAAAGCAGATAGGTTTTGGTGCAAACTACGGAATAACGGATAATGCTTTTACAAAATCAGATAATAACGGCTTTAATGGGAGCCTTAGAGAGAAGTTGAGCAAAGAGCTTAGCATTAATGGAAATTATAATCTATCAAACAATTCTAATAATTCGATTAATAGCAATTATATTGAAACGTTTAATCCACAGGGAACAATTTACGATTTAAGGGAAAGTGAAAGCAATGCTAAATCTTTTAATAATAGAATTGGCTTTGGTTTAAATGGGGCAACCAAAAAGAATTTTGTAAATGCTTCTATTTCTGGATCGCTGGGGATTAACACAAATAATTCACTTTCAACATCCAATAAAACTGGCTTTATTCAACAAGATTTATTTTCAAATTCTGGTGTCAAAAGCAACAATCCAAATCTAAGTGGCAATATAAATTGGTCTAGAAAACTGGCAAATAACAGAAGATCCCTATCCGTAGGTTTTAATTTTGGTACAAACGGAAGTAATTCTAATAGCTCGATAAACGACATTATCCGATATTACAATGCTACAACAAGTATTTTAGTCAAGGATTCTTTATTGAATAGACTGGTAGCCAACAATACCTCAAATGCAAATATTGGGGGTAATATTCAATTTGCCAATTCGTTAAAAAAACTAAACGACAGTAGTGGTTATAGCTTTATTAGTTTGAGTTATAGGTTTTCGGTAAGTAGGAGCAAGAATTTACAAACAACTAGGGTAGAAGATCAGATAGGCAATAGTTTTGTTGTTGATTCGCTTGGCCAAAACTATGTTTCTAATTTTATTAACCAAACCATTAGTTTGGGTTTTAATGCCAACAAAAAAAAGATTAGCTATAGTTTTGGAGTTAACTTTTCACCAAGTATAATTATTGGCGAATATCGAATTACTGGGCAGAGTTTAAGGAATTATCAGTTAAATTTTTCGCCTTCTGCTAATCTCAGTTATCAAATAAAAGACAATAGAAATTTAAATTTTAGCTACAATGGCTATACAAGCTCTCCTGATTTTAATAAACTACAACCGGTGAGAAACAGTAATGATGTTCAGAATATTATAATCGGTAATCCAAATTTGAAAGCCAGTTCTAATCATTCTGCAAATTTGACTTACAATCAATTCGGTTTAAAATCGGGATTGAGCATTATGTTAGGACTAAGTGGAAATTTTTCTTTTAATAGCGCAGTTAGTAATACCGTATTTTTGAGAGATACACTAAATAGTTTAAAACAGCAAACCACTTACGAAAATGTAAACGGAATTTATAATATTGGCACCAATTATTCGATTGATAAAAGGCTATTAACCAACAAACTGTCTATTTCTTTTGATGGGAATGTGGCTTACAGTCATAATGTTTTTTATACCGATAATATACTCAATCAAAGCAGCGGGATAAATTTATCCAATGCCTTTAGGGTAGAGCTCAATCAGAAAAAGTATTCATTTAACATCAGCACAGCACATAGTTTTAGTTCTAATACATATTCAGTATTAAATCAAAATATAAAGAATATACAAATCTTGGCATTGGATGGGGGCGCATCTTGGATTCCTACAAAGCGTTTTAGATTGAATACCTCAGTTTCTAAAAGTTTAAATTTTGGTTATAATTTAAACTCAGGAAATCCATTATTGGTTAATCTAGGCTTAAATACGGCTTTTCTGAAAAATAATCGATTAAATTTATCTGTTCAAGCAAATGATCTATTCAATAAAGGATCGCTCTTTAGATCAACCATTACAAATAATTCTATTACCGAAAATAGAACTAGATTTATAAGCAGGTATGTTCAGGCTACGCTGAATTACAGCATAAATCAATTTGGAAAGAAAACAAGTAGATTTACTACGCCAAATTATAATGAATCATTTTAATATTACAAGGAGATTAATTAACGATACAATCATTTAAACTAGGCGAATCATTTAAAATATTATTCATTTACAATCATCCCTTCCCATGAAATTTAAATTATTCTTTTTGCTGTTTCTCTTTGCTATAACAAATACTTTTGCGCAAAGTAGCCCTGATTCTTTAAAAGGTAAAATGCCTGTAAAAGAAAATTTTGCTGATGATTGGGCAATGCTATGCAAATATCAAAAAGAAAATGAAACATTAGGCCTTCCAAAAAAGGGAGAGAAAAGAGTCGTATTTTTAGGTAGTTCTATTTTCGAATTCTGGAAGCAAAAAGATCCTGATTTTTTTGCTAATCGTCCTTACATAGACCGTGGGATTTCTGGTCAAATTTCTCCTCAATTATTAATTAGGTTTAGGCAGGATGTAATTAATCTGAAGCCTAAAGCTATAATTATTTTAGCTGGAAGTAATGATATTGCAGGTAATACCGGCCATGTTACAAATGAGAAAATTCTTGATTGTATTAAATCAATGGCAGAATTAGCTAAAAAACATCACATAAAAGTTATTCTTTGCAAGTATTTACCTGTTTATGAATATGCGTGGAATAAGGGAATTAAAGATGCTTCAGCAAAAATTATTTCTTTAAATGAAGTGATCGTAGCTTATGCCAAAAAGGAGCATTTTACAGTTGTTGATTATTTCACACCCTTGGTTGATGAAAGAAATGGACAGCGAGCAGATTTAACCGTTGATGGCGTGCACCCAAATTTAGCCGGCTATAAATTAATGGAAACTGTAACTGAGGTTGCCATTAAAAAAGCGTTTAAAAGCAGGCATTAAGTAAAACTTATTCTCGTTCAATCCAGCAGTAATTAAATTATTAATGCAATTTTAGCGAAATATATTTTCAATAATATTTGAAAGTTCAATAACATTTGTTTACTTTTATATCATCAAATTGATCAGGAAAGGATGGCTTATATTTCAACTTTTTTAGGGAAACTTAAAAAATTTGATTCAATTTTTCGATTGTTTCTGAAAGTTTTATAATTAAACAGCGTGTTATGAATTATAACATTATTGGTTATCTCATCTTCATATCAATAAATATATTGATCATCGTAGTTGTAGGAAAAATTTGCTACAGGAATGGGAATGTATTTGTCGCGGCGCTAATTCCAGATCACTTGGAACTTTGCCAACAGATTAATAAAACTCTTTTAGTAGCCTATTATTTGGTAAACATTGGCTATTGTTCCGTGACGTTGATAGGGTGGGAGCAGGTTACTTCCAGTCTTCAGTTAGTAGAGGTTTTATCCATAAAGGTTGCAACCATCATCTGCATCCTATCTGTTCTTCACTATCTAAATATCGCATTACTCACAACCACAATTCATAAATTAATTAAATAACAATTTAATACTTTCATCATGGAAACCACCAAAATTTTAATCGGTTATGCAGTTTATTTACCTACAGCACTATTCTTAACTTATTATGTTTCAAAAACACTTTTCAAAAACAGCAAAATTTATATGCTCGATATTTTTAAGGGAAGAGAAGAAATTGCCAATGCTACAAATAAACTTTTTGAGACAGGATTCTATCTATTAAATGTTGGCTTTGCACTTCTGATAATGAAAATAAGTGCATATGATGATGAATATCAAACTTTGATTGAGGCTCTAAGTTCTAAAATAGGTGGATTCTCAATTTATTTGGGGATTATGCTTTTTATAAATTTATACTTCTTCTTTAGAGGTAAAAGAAAAGCAAATCAAAACCTAAAACCTGTTACCATAATAACACCCGAATAATTAAATTTAATGCAACCATAAAAAAAGTCCCAATTTTCATCGGGACTTTTTTATTAATCAAGCTTTTTATATCTAATCCGCTTAGGTGTAACATCACCCAAACGTTTCTTTCTATTCTCTTCGTAGTCAGAATAATTTCCTTCGAAGAAATAAACTTCAGAGTTGCCTTCGAAAGCCAAAATGTGCGTACAAATCCGATCTAAAAACCATCTATCGTGACTAATTACTACTGCGCAACCGCCAAAGTTTTCTAGAGCTTCTTCCAGTGCACGAAGCGTATTTACATCAATATCATTCGTTGGCTCATCCAGTAAAAGAACGTTTGCACCTTTTTTTAAAGTAATAGCCAAGTGTACGCGATTTCGCTCTCCACCCGATAATATTCCAACTTTTTTCTGTTGATCGCCACCATTAAAATTGAACTTAGAGACATAAGCTCTGCCATTTACAGCTTTCGTACCCAATTGGATGTTATCTAAACCATCAGTAATGTTTTCATAAACTGTTTTATCAGAATCTAAATCGTTGTGCATCTGATCTACATAGCCCAATTCTACAGTTTCGCCTACTCGGAAAGTTCCGGCATCAGCTTCTTCCTGTCCTGTAATTAAACGGAACAATGTTGTTTTACCAGCACCATTGGGGCCAATAATACCAACAATACCCGCAGGAGGAAGTGAAAAGTTTAAATTATCAAACAGCACTTTGTCGCCGTAAGATTTCGTCACATTTGTGGCTTCGATAACCACGTTACCTAAACGCGGTCCGGCTGGGATGAAAAGTTCCAATTTATCTTCCCTCTCTTTTCCATCCTCCGAAGCAAGCTTATCGTAATTGGCCAAACGAGCTTTAGATTTTGCATGGCGGGCTTTGGGCGCCATACGTACCCATTCAAGCTCACGCTCCAACGTTTTCTGACGTTTACTTTCTGTTTTTTCTTCTTGAGATAAACGTTTCGCTTTTTGCTCTAACCAACTGCTGTAATTTCCTTTCCACGGAATCCCTTCACCTCGATCGAGTTCCAAAATCCAACCCGCTACATTATCCAAGAAATATCTATCGTGGGTTACGGCAATAACGGTACCCTCATAATTTTTCAAGAATTGTTCTAACCAATCGATACTTTCTGCATCCAAGTGATTGGTTGGCTCATCTAACAATAATACATCTGGATGTTGCAATAACAAACGGCACATGGCAACTCGACGGCGTTCACCACCAGAAAGAACGCCAATTTTGGTTTCAGGATCAGGACAACGCAAAGCATCCATTGCTCTTTCTAATTTAGAATCAAGTTCCCAAGCGCCTAAGGCATCAATTTTATCTTGAAGTTCGCCTTGTTTTGCCATTAATTTATCCATGGCATCCGGATCAGAGTAGTTTTCCTCTAATCCGAAAGCTTCATTAACTTCTTCGTATTCTTTTAAAATCGCCGTTACTTCGGCAACACCTTCTTCTACAACTTCACGCACTGTTTTTTCTGGATCAAGAATTGGTTCCTGAGCAAGATAGCCCACAGAATAACCTGCAGAAAAAACTACTTCTCCTTGATAAGATTTATCTAAACCAGCAATAATTTTTAATAGTGATGACTTACCAGAACCATTTAAACCGATAACGCCTATTTTTGCGCCGTAAAAGAAAGAAAGGTAAATATTTTTTAAAACCTGTTTTTGTGGGGGGTAAATCTTATTTACGCCCGCCATTGAAAAAATGATTTTTTCGTCTGACATAGTGGAATTTTATTTTTGCAAAGATGCTTAATTTGAAATGAAAAGGGAATTGCTTTTAAATAAAACTTAAATATTAGCATGATTTTCAATTTTTATAATCAAATGATTTTCACTTAGATTGTAAGTTTTTATATCTTGCCTAGAGATTTGAAAGATATTTTAAGAATATGATACCTTTGTTAAACTAAAAACCATATAATCGCACAAAAATTCGATCTTGCACACTAAATTTGCCCTATAACTGCTCATGGATAAACTTTCTTTAACGCTTACTTCTTCTAAGTGCGAGCTCCTAGATAATATACTTCGGGAATTCGGAACAGAAAAGTATATAAAGACAGATATGGTAAGCAGAATTTTTAGAGGCAACAATATATTAGCTTCCGAATATCTCGGACTGCTTGTTCAATTAGATTTGATCTTTTTAATTGGTGAAGTAAAAGGTTATCCACTTCCCGCAATGATTGGTAAACAACCCGGATTAGAGCTGTTTATGAATGAAGGCGGTTTTATGCGCCGTTTCGAACTTAAAAAACTTCAAGAGGAAGCAGGTAAAAATCTTCAGGAACTTCAAATAGAAAATATCCGTTTGAGACATACCGTAGAAGTTCAAAAGAAACAAATAGAGCTTTTGGAATATACACTTAAGCAACTAGAAAGTAAATTGAGCTAAAAAGAAGAATATTGTTCTTCAAGTTAAGCGAGTAAACTTCTAATTCGGACAAAAAAAGGGCAAGATCATTACAATCTTACCCCATCTAAATTAACGCTCTCGAAACAAAAGTATGGATCGATTATGAAGCTTTGATGAATTTATTCTTTGCTTGGTTTTTTCTAGTAATTATCGTTACCAACTTCCGTTTTCTCAAAACAAAAACAACTTATCATCGGTTCAAGTCGTATACTTATTATATAAGGAATTAGGCACTATAAATATTGAATTGATTTTTGTTTAATAAATATGTTAAATGATGTCACGTTCTTTTTGTTTTTCTGTCAAAACTTGTAAATTGCCTAAGCAAAAAGCTACAAATTGTCAGTTAATCGATTCGAAAAAATCCTTACAATAAACCGACAAAATGAGAATTTAGGAGGGATGTTATTTATTAAATACCTTTTAAAACCTATAAAACAGTTATTACGTAGATAGATATAACAGACTAAATATTTATCAAAACGATATTCTTACCGTACTTTTTAGGTTGGTGGATACATATACTGCCTTTTATCCACCTATATGGCGCAATTGTTGATAAAATAAACAAAACAGGACAGTCGCTTTTTATAATTTATTTTATAGTTTAGGGACGTAGCTGTTAAGAAAGGAATTATGGAAGCAAAATTTTCACCACAGGTTAAAGATGTAATCTCTTTTAGTAGGGAGGAAGCTCTCCGTTTAGGGCATGATTACATCGGAACCGAACATTTATTATTGGGCCTCATCCGCGAAGGCGATGGAATGGCTATAAAAATTTTACGATCGTTAGGAGTAGATACAAGTAAATTGCGCCGCTCAATTGAAGATGCTGTTCGTGGTACTTCGAGTGTTACAGTTAACTTAGGAAATATTCCATTAACTAAACAGGCAGAAAAAGTTTTAAAGATTACTTACTTAGAAGCTAAGATATTTAAAAGCGATTTAATTGGTACTGAGCATTTATTGCTATCGGTTTTGAGAGATGATGATAACATCGCCTCGCAAATCTTATTACAGTACGGTGTTACTTACGATGTTTTTAAACAGGAGGTAGAAGTGAATAAAAATGGTTTCAGAGATGATATTTCAAATAGTGCCTCAACAGGTGGAGATGATGATTATCGTGAAGAAGAAAGCTTTAGTACCCCTAAAAAGGTTTCAGATATAAAATCTAAAACTCCGGTTTTAGATAACTTCGGTCGTGATTTAACTAAAGCAGCAGAAGAAGGTCGTTTAGACCCAATTGTTGGACGTGAAAAAGAAATTGAGCGTGTATCGCAAATTTTATCTCGTAGAAAAAAGAACAATCCAATTCTAATTGGAGAACCAGGTGTTGGTAAATCGGCAATTGCAGAAGGTTTAGCCTTGCGTATTGTTCAACGTAAAGTTTCGCGTGTGCTTTTTGGCAAACGTGTAGTTACTTTGGATTTAGCTTCATTAGTAGCTGGTACAAAATATCGTGGTCAGTTTGAAGAGCGTATGAAAGCCGTGATGAACGAGCTTGAAAAATCTACAGATGTAATTTTATTTATCGATGAGATTCATACTATCGTTGGTGCAGGTGGCGCGTCAGGTTCATTAGATGCATCGAATATGTTTAAACCTGCATTAGCAAGGGGAGAGATTCAATGTATTGGTGCAACTACTTTAGATGAATACCGTCAGTATATTGAGAAAGATGGCGCTTTAGATCGTCGTTTCCAAAAAGTGATGGTTGAGCCGGCTACGCCAGATGAAACTGTAGAAATTTTAACCAGAATTAAAGATAAATATGAAGAACACCACGGTGTAACTTATACTGATGAAGCGATTTTAGCTTGCGTTACTTTAACTTCTCGTTACATTTCTGATCGTTTCTTGCCAGATAAAGCAATTGATGCTTTGGATGAAGCAGGTTCGAGAGTGCATTTAACAAACATTCATGTTCCTCAAAACATTATCGATATCGAGGCAAAAATCGAAGACATCAAGTTAGAGAAAAACAAAGTTGTTCGTAGCCAGAAATACGAAGAAGCAGCTAAACTTCGCGATACGGAGAAAAATTTAATTGAAGAATTAGATAAAGCTAAAGCGGAGTGGGAAGCTGAAACTAAAACTAAACGTTACGAAGTATCAGAAGATAATGTAGCTGAAGTAGTCTCTATGATGACTGGAATTCCGGTACAACGTGTTGGACAAACAGATAGCATTAAGCTGTTGAATATGTACGATAAAGTTGCCGAGAAAATTATCGGTCAGGATGATGCCATTAAGAAATTAACCAAAGCCATCCAACGTACAAGAGCTGGATTGAAAGATCCTAAAAAACCAATTGGCTCATTTATTTTCTTAGGCCCAACGGGTGTTGGTAAAACAGAATTGGCAAAAGAATTGGCCCGTTTCATGTTTGATAGCGACGATTCGCTCATTCAAATTGACATGAGTGAGTATATGGAGAAATTTGCGGTGTCACGTTTAGTGGGAGCGCCTCCAGGATATGTTGGTTACGAAGAAGGTGGGCAGTTAACTGAAAAAGTTAGAAGAAAACCCTATGCTGTTATCTTATTAGATGAGATTGAAAAAGCTCACCCAGATGTATTCAATATTTTATTGCAAGTTTTAGATGAAGGTCAATTAACGGATAGTTTGGGCCGTAAGGTAGATTTTAGAAATACGATTATCATCATGACTTCAAATATTGGCGCACGTCAATTGAAAGATTTCGGTCAAGGTGTTGGTTTCTCTACTGCAGCAAAAAATACTCAAGCAGATTCTCACAGTCGCGGTGTTATTGAAAGTGCTTTAAAACGTGCTTTTGCTCCAGAATTCTTAAACCGTGTTGATGATGTAGTTGTATTTAACAGCTTAGGTAAAGAAGAAATCTTCAAAATTATCGATATTGAATTAAAAGCTTTATTTGGTCGCGTTCATAGTCTTGGTTATGAAATTGCATTAACTGAAAATGCTAAGGAATATATTGCTGATAAAGGCTTTGATAGTAACTTTGGTGCTCGTCCGTTAAAAAGGGCAATCCAAAAATATTTGGAAGATCCAATTGCTGAAGAAATCCTCAAAGGAGAATTATCTGAAGGAGATGTTTTAGAAATCGATTACGATAAAACAACAGAGCTGATTTCAATCGTTCACAGAAAAGGCGAAAAGAAAAAAGAAGAACCAAAACAAGAAGAAGATTCTTCTAGTAAATAATTTAAAACTCCCGATGAAAATCGGGAGTTTTTTTGTTTAACTAATATCGAAGCTATATTTTAAATATTGCAAGTTTTCGATTATGTACTTTAAATTTTTGCTGCGAAATAAAATTAAAAATGTGGCTGTCTCAAAAAGAAAAATTCGAGAAGTGTTACCAAATTAAATTTTGCAAATGATTTTTACCTCACCCTGTTAAAGTTTTTTGCTTTGGCTAGTGTTGTACTGTCCCTCTCCTTGAAGAGAGGGATTTAATGGCTTGAAAGAAACCCAATGGTTCAAATAACAGTCTTCCGTTTCCCTCTCTTCAAGGAGAGGGATGCGATGCCAACCTTAAAACCACAAACTTTCATAGGGAGAGGTTAAGAAGTAGGCTGTCAAAACAAAATTTTATTCTGTTTTAACAATACGTTTTTCTTTTGATACAGCCTATTTTTGTTATATCCGAATCTTAAATTAATTTTTGAAGCGCCTTGTAGTAACGTTCATAGTTATTTGGGTCAGTGTTCAAAAATAAGAAAGGTTCAATGAGCTCGAGTTCCATTAAGGTAAATTCATTGTTTACCATAACACCATCAACCCTGGCGTATAAACAACCTTTTGCAAATAGATCAACGTATTCTTTGGCGGTATCTATTAATTTTCTACCTGGATTTTGAGGGTATATTGTTCCACCAAAAGTGTGCTGTACCCTAAAATCGCCGGTTTTGGTCTTTTTTAGTAAGGCATGACTAAATTCTCCATTAAAAAAGATAAATGACCATTCTCCACTTTCAGGTATCTCATCTAAAAAGGGCTGAACGATAAAGTCTTCATCCTTAATCAGCATAGCTAATTTGGAATTAATTTCCGCTACATTTTCACTAGTTACCTTGAATGTATTTTTCGCTCCGCCACTAACACACGGTTTAACAATCAATTTTTTGGTATCGAATTTTATAAAGTAATCAGCGAGATCAATTTGATCAGCTTTGCTAATGAAAAAACTTGGTGTAACCTTTAAGCCTGCCGATTGAATATCATTCAAATAATGTTTATCAGCGTTCCATTTAACCACATCAATTGGATTTAATAACTTAATCTTCTTTTCTTCTAAAAAGTTTAACCAATTATAGAAATCTCCAATTAAATCGAAATAATCCCAAGGAGATTTTAATATTGCCAATTGATAATTTTCCCAGTTCACTTGTGGATCATTCCATATTACCTTTTCAATATTTAAGCCTTTTTGTTTGAGGAAATTTAAAAGCTGATCATCTTCGCCCTCCACAGTTGTAGAACTATATGCGCCTTTATCGAGGTAGTTTATTAAAGCAATATTCATAATGTCGAAACTAGGTTTTATCAGCCAAAGAGGCAAATTAAAATAGACTTGTTTGGCTCGTCGGGATTTTAAATAGAGAATGATTTAAGTTAATTTCCTTAACGTTCAAGCCGTTTGATCTTGCATGTAATCGGAAACTATCCCTAATCATTTGAGAGATATTCCCATCGCCTCGCATTCGATCACCAAATCTGCTGTCGTTTACATTGCCACCGTGGCAACTTTGAATCATATGCCAAACCTTATCAAAGCGATCGGGAAAATTTTTTCTTAACCAATCTTCGAAAATCTGAGCAATTGCGCCGTTCAAACGCACAACTGTATAACCTGCTTTAATAGCCCCAGCGCTTGCAACGGCTTTTAAAATTTTCGGTATTTCGTGATCGCTTAATCCAGGAATGAGTGGAGCAACCATTACACCCATTGGTATTCCGGCTTTACTAAGTTCCTCCACAACTTTTAAACGCTGTTTTGCAGTTGTAGTTCTGGGTTCCATAACCTGCCTTAAACTTTCATTTAAACTATTAATGGATACGTAAACCATGCAGAGATTCAGTTTTGCCATTTCTGAAAGGATATCAATATCTCTTAAAATGAGCGAATTCTTGGTAATCATCCCAATTGGTTGTTTATATTCTAAGGCTATTTCTAAAAGCTGTCTGGTTAATTTAAATTTTCTTTCTGCTGGTTGGTAACAATCCGTGTTGCCAGAAAGTGAAATTGTGGTTGCATCCCAACCTTTCTTTTCTAAGAATTTTTTGAAAAGCTCTGGAGCATCTTTTTTTACGATTATTTTTCTTTCAAACTCTATTCCTGCGCTGTAACCCCAATATTGATGAGAGTTGCGAGCGTAACAATAGGTACAACCATGCTCGCAACCTTGATAGGGATTTAGTGAATAAGCCATGCCAACATCAGGACTATCAACTTTGTTTACTATAGTTTTTGAATTTTCAAAAAGGAAAGTAGTTTTGTGGTCTGTTTCTTCCCAATCGTCTATTCCTTCATCATGTTCCTTCACATAAACATCCTTTAAAAATTTATTATGAGGGTTTACCTGTGCTCCACGACCTTTAAAATACTGTTTTTCATCCTCAACATCCATAGCATAAAAATACTAATATTTTTAGTATTTAACTTTGATTAGGAAAATTTATTTTGTAATCAAAGCGTTATAAATCATGCTAATATTTTTGCTATGTTTATGTAATCTACTTTAAGCTATGGGCGTAACTTTATCATGTATAATTGTCGATGATTCTGACTTAGATAGGAAAGCAGTTGAAAATGAAGTTTTTAACTACCCAGACTTAAAAGTTATTGGCAGTTTTGATAATTGTTTAGAAGCCATGAATTGCTTCACTTTGAATAAACCAGACATTTTGTTTGTAGATATCGATATGCCGGAAATTAATGGGCTAGAGTTTATCAAAGCGATAAATAATACCTCGACGGCAAACATAATTATTTCCTCTCATCCCGAATATGCTTTGGAGGGTTTTCAGCTAAAAGTATTCGATTTCATTTTGAAACCTTTGGAAACACAGCGGTTTGATGATACCATTAAAAGGCTAAAAGATTTCAATGCGCTTAAAAATAAAGCTGAAGCTTATGATGTACTTTTTGAAAATGAAGAAGTTGTGTTTAAAGATGGTTTAACTACAATTAAATTAAAGGCAAGCGATATTTTGTATTTGGAAGCATTTGGCGATTACACCAAAATTGTAACTGAAAAGAAAATTCACCTCACGTTAACAACCTTGTCAAAATTTATTGATTCACTACCTACGGATAAATTTGTCCGTATTCATCGCAGTTATGCCGTGGCGCAAGATAAAATAAAATCGAAGAGTTCTGTTTTTGTTGGAGTTGGCGATGTGAGTTTGCCGATTGGAAAGACGTATAAATCCACTTTATCAAAGGTTAAAATTTAAGAGGAACCAGATTTTATGAAAAGACTTCAAAAATTATTCTATAAAAGTTGCTTCATAATATTTATGCTTTCTTATGCAAGTTTTTGCTCGGCACAAACCAAAGTGGACTTAACCATCGACAAAAAATTAAAAGAATGGAACACGCATTGTGATAAATTGAAGGGAATTCCGACAGGAATTGAAAATTATCCCGAACTTATAAAGGCTGCCAAAATTGGATTAAAAATTACCCCATCAAATAATTATTTCTATAAATCGGTTTTTAATTTTCATTTGGCAGGAGGATATGAATCTACTTATAAAATCGATAGCGCGATTCACTATTATGAAATATCTAAAAAGTATGCTGAAAAAGCCAAAAGTAATTCGAGAATAGTTTTCGCATTAAGGCGATTGGCAGGTTTGTACGATAATAAGCAAATGTCTGATTTAGGAAATGAAGCTCGGAATGAACTTATTGCAATTGCAAAAATTGATAAAGATGAAGAAATTCAAGTCGGAGCTAATATTGTGCTTGGCGAATATTATTTTAATGCCGGTATGTGGGAAAAGGCTTTGGAAAGCTATTTGGTGTATATTAAGTATTTGAAACTAGATTACGCTAGAACTAAAAATTCTGCTTCTCGATCTAACATTGGTGTTGGTTATTTGGCTATTGGTGAGATTTATCAAAACTTAAATCGTCCTTCTGAAAGTCTTTCCTATTTTAAAGAATCTACAGGTTATTTGGATAACTATCAGGAGGGATTGGAAACGGCTTATAAAGATTTAATTACCTCATATATCGCTTTAAAGAAGCTGGATTCTGGCTTATACTATTACGATAAGCTTCACAAATCAGTATCTAAAAGTAAAGATATTACCATTTTAATCGATGGACAAATAGAGTTAGGCAAGTATTATTTAGGTTTAAATAAATTGAACCAAGCCAGCAAATTCTTGTATGAAGCTGAAAAAAATGTCGATTTAAGCAAGGAGAAGGAAGATTTGTACAATGTTAAAATGGCATTGGGAGATTTAATGCTTAAGCAGGGGAAAAATGCACAGGCGATTGAATACTATAAAATTGCACTCCCTTTGGCATTGTACTTTAAAAATAAGGCTTCTATTGCTTCATTATATTACAATTTCGCACAAGCAGAACGAAATCTGAATCTTACAAATGATGCTTACAATCATGTTCTTCAATATGCTAAGTACACCGATTCATTGAAAACAGAATCCATTTCCAAAAATATAATAGAAATGGAAGCGCGTTTTCAAAACGGAATTAAACAACAACAAATTGGTGTTTTAAATAACGAAAATGCTATAAAAAATATCCAACTACAGCAAGAAAAGCGCACAAGATGGTTATTGATCGGCGTTTCTATACTTTCATTTCTAGCTTTAGTCTTGATTTATTTGAACGTTAGAAATAAGCAAAAGGCAAATTTGTTATTAAACCAAAAGAATAGTGAACTTGATTTTATTAACGCCAAGCTTAATGAATCGAACCAAACTAAAACAAAATTATTCAGCATTATTTCGCATGATTTGCGAAGTCCGGTGAGCCAACTATTTACTTTTTTAAAGTTACAACAACAAAATTCTGCATCAATTTCTGAAGATGAAAAGAAATTGCATCAGCAAGCTCTTATGAATTCTTCTACCAATCTTTTGGAAACCATGGAAGATTTATTGTTATGGTCTAAAAGTCAGATGGAAAATTTTGAGTTGGATATTTATGATGTAGACATCCAACAAGTTTTTGATCATGCTTCCAATGTTATGAGCAATCAAGCCGAGGCGAAACAATTGGAGATAAAAATTGAAAGATTTGAATTTGAATATTTGAAAACTGATGAAAATTTACTTACCATCATTTTGAGAAACCTAATGCAGAATGCAATAAATCACAGCTATTCTAACGGAGAAGTTTATCTTACTGCAGGCTTAGATCCTAATAATCAAAAATTTATATCCGTTATAAATGCTGGAGATGAAATTCCCCCATCGATAATTAAAGATTTAATGAACAATGTTAACGTTAAAAGTAAATCTTCGGGTTATGGTTTGCTTATTGTAAAAGAACTTGCTCAAAAATTAAATGCCGAATTGCATATTGAAAGTAATTCCAAAACAACTACCGCATCCGTTTTATTTCGCTAGTTTATTCCCTTCACCGATTTTACATAGCCATTCGTAGATTAGAAAACGAATCATCGTTTCATTAAGCTTAGGTTTAAATCATAAATTTTATTGTTATGATTACGAACCTAAAATCAACACAATTTTTACACGCTAGCTTAATCATATTTTTGCTGGCAACAATGTTTTCTTGTAATTCCGAATCGTCTAAAAAGAAAACGGACGAAGTAAAATCGCAAAATGCAGACGAATATTTTTCTGTTGAAATTAATGGGAAATTGTGGCAGGCTTTTCCTTCAAAAGAGTTTAAAGAATACAATTTAAGTTATAAAGAACTTGATAAACAGTTTTCCATTTTTGCTGAAGCTGAAGATGGATCGAGAATGGATTTATCTTTCCATTCAAAAAAGGGAATAGCGGTAGGCAGCTATCCCTCAACTAAAAATGATAATGGAACCCAAAGTGGGATATTTTATTTTCCGGAGGCCAAAAGCTCTGATAAAGAACTGGCAAGTACAACTTTTGATGTCCCTGTTCAAGAAAATGCAGTGCAAATTACAAAAGTAGATAAAAGTAATAAAGATGCTTACGTAATTGAAGGCACATTTAGCCCAATTATGTATGCCCTTTATGAAACCAATCCAGAAAGATCTACAAAATTTACAGGTGGGAAATTTCGAGTAATTTATCGCCCTTCTTCAATGGATCCCGCTTTTTAATCCTGTATTACCATGAAGAAGAAACAGATTACTTTAATGATTTTTGTTTTCGTTTTTATCCCATTTGGAGTGTGGTGTTTCTTTTTGAGGAAAGAGCCTATTTCAAAGGTTGGCTTTATTCAACAGGGAATAACGACTATAAATGGAAAAGCGGAAATAAAATTATATGATAGTCAGGCAATTGATGGCGATACTGTTGATTTTTATTTTGATGGGAAATTGATTTTTAAAAAACTTGGATTATCTGATACTGCTCGAGTTTATTATACAGGTAAATTATCGAAAGGAGAACATTGGATCGGAATTAAAGCGGTAACAGAAGGTTTCAATCCTCCAGCAACGCCTCACATTGGAATATGCGATGGAAAGAATACCATAGATTTTGATATTGAATCTTTTAGAGACTCTACATCTGGCTCGTGGATTTTAAACGTAAAATAACCTTTGAAAAATGAATAGATAATTAATGCCTCAACAATTAACGCTCTCTTTTTTATTGTTTAGCATTTGTTTTACTCAATGGAATATAATCCATGGGTACCATATCGGCCACTTTCTCGTAAGCCCAATATCCTTCAAAAAGTAAAGAACGGGAATCGTAAATGCCTCCATTTTCATAAAAACAAACCGGAGCCTGTAATAAATTAACAACAGAAATTTCGTTTTCCGGAACATCTAATGGTCTAAAAACCCAAAACCCCGATTTAGAATAAGCTAAAGATTCCTTTTCTTTTGTGTATTGGATGCAAAGCGCATCTGTATAATTTAGCCACTTTAAGTTTTGGTTGTAATTGTGCACCAATGTATCGGTTAGAATATCCGCTCTGCTAAATTTATCAATCGTTTTAGGCATATCTCTTTGTTTCGCCCAAAAATTGTAAAGCGCCGTATCAATTTTTCCGGCAGTTTTTCTTATACCTGTTTTCTCTGGTAAGGTCTTTATTTTTCTTAAATTTTCATTAATTACATATTCTGGATAACGGTTTGGATTTGGAATCTTAACCATTTTAGTAATGATGTACCCTTCTTCCTGGGCTTTATTTTGATATAAAGATTTAAAAAAGTGTTGCGATGATCCGTAATAGGCAATCTCTCTCGCTGCAATATATTTTTTCTTTTTGGCTGCGGTTGCTTTCAGTTCTTCAAAAAATGGATGACCAGAATAATAAATAATGTGCGTTCGAGAATTATATTCAAAATGATCGAGCATATATTTTAATCGGTAGCCTAAAGCCTTATTTTCCACCACTAAAAATTCAGTAGTCGTTACCGTTAATGTACTGTTTGTAACATCAAAATCTACATTTAAAACCTGTGGATTTAATATTTTGCACTGAAGCGCGTTTGGAGTTTTTCCAATAAAAAACTCTTTAAACTGATTGATGTATTTTTGACGATTTGGATCTGCACGAATTACAACTTCATCCAGTTGGGCAACATTCTCTTTTAACACCAAATCTACCTGAACAGATTGATCAGAAATGATTACACTTTTTGAATAGGGGAGATAGCCAATAATTTGAACCAACAAATCATAACTACCGGGTTTTAAGTTGCTAAGTCTAAATTTTCCATCATTATCTGCTACGGTAGCAATTTTATAACCACTTAAATAAATACTTGCACCAGGCAAACCGTCCTTTTTATCGCTTACAGTTCCAGTTATGGAGAAGGTATTTTGAGCAAATAGATTAGTACCCAAAATAAGGAACATAAGGGAGACTAACAGGCTTTTAATCATGGAGACGAATGTAGCCAAAGGCCTTAATATTTAGGAAAATGAAAAAAGAATTTTAACAATTTTAACATTCTCGGATACAATAATAACTAAGCTTTTACTTTGTTGGTGGCAAATAATCCATCGGAACGCTATCTGCAACTTTTTCCCAAGCCCAATAACCTTCGTAAAGCATTGATCTTGTGTTGTAAATGGAGCCATTTTTGTAAAAATAAACTGGCCTGATAGATAAATTTATTAACGAAACCTGATAATTGGGCATGTCTAATGGTCTCGAAATAGATTGACCAATTCTGTTCGCAAATGTTTCATGTTCTCTTTCCTTGGTATAGATAATGTAAAGAACATCGCTAAAATCGATACTTTTAATATTCTTATTAAACTGATGAACCAAGGTATCTGGTGAGATTTGGGTGCTATTTAGAATAGAAATTCCTTTGGGTAAATTTTTCTTACCATACCAATAACTTAAAGAGTCCTGTTCGTGAGAATTGATTCTTAATGTTCCGGTTAAGCTTATTTGAGCTTTACTCAAGCGCTTAATATTCGCCATGATTAAACTGTCTGATGGTCTTTCTGAATTCGGTTTTCTAATTAGTTTGTTGATTACAAATCCTTCTTCAAAAGAATTATTGTTGTAAAGCGAAGTAAAAAAATGTTGCGCCGATCCATTATAAGCTTCTAGCCTTTTTTGAGCCCATTTTTTCTTTTTGTTATTCGAACCCTCAAGATCTTCGTAGGTTGGATAGCCTTCGTAGTAAACAATTTTGGCGTTATAATCATACTGGAAATCATTAATTAAGTATTTTATTTTATATCCTAATGCTTTATTTTCGATAATTAAAAATTCATCTGTTTTAACATTTAGAGTACCTTCTTCTTTGTTATAATCTATTCTTAAAACCTGTGGATTAAGGATTTTGCAATGCGCTGCATTTGGAGTTGTTCCTATGAAATAACTTTTAAAAAATTCGATGTAATGTGCACGATCAGGATCTGGCTTTATGGTAACCTCTGCCAGCTGTGTAATGCTTTCTTCTAAAACAAAGTCTGCTTTTATGCTTTTATCCGCAATGACAATATTTTTATTAATGGCCTTAAATCCTATTAATTGCACCAAGATGTCATAATTCCCTGGTTTCAGGTTTAAAACATAAGCACCACTATTATTGGTAGCAGTAGCTATTTTATAACCACTTACATAAATCCCAGCACCAGGTAATGCTTCCCTTTTTTATCTCGTACGAAACCACTTAGGTTAAAAGCTTGTTGGGCAAAGGATTCAGTGCAGAAGGATAATAAAAAGAATAAGAAGGAAAGTTTTTTCATTACTCAAATATAAACTAATTTGTTAGTTTAATGTGTTTTGAAAAATTCCCATAACTATCCTAACAATTCTTTTGCATTCTCAATTGCAGAAGCTCCTGGATTTTTACCGCTCAACATTTCTGCTATCGCACCAATTCTTTCTTCTTGTTTAAGTTTACGGATTCCAGTAGTCGTTTTACCACCATCCTCATTTTTATATACAAAGTAGTGCGATTCTCCTTTAGCGGCAATTTGCGGAAGATGTGTAATGGAAAGTACCTGCATATTTTCGCCTAATTGGGCAATAACTTCACCAACCTTTAGAGCCGTCTCACCAGAAATCCCAGTATCAATTTCATCAAAAATTATAGTTGGTAGAGAGGTATGTTTTGCTAGTAAAGCTTTAATCGCAAGCATTAATCTAGATAATTCTCCTCCAGATGCTACTTTATTTACCGGAGCAGGAGCTTGGCCAGCATTTGCTGTGAAAAGTAAGTTGATTTCATCAAGTCCATCTTTGGCCAGATCTGCTAAAGTTTGCTGAGCTAGAATCAACTTCGCACTTGGCATCCCGACCTTTTTTAAAGTATTGCTGGTTTGTTCTTCAACAACTTTAATCGCCTTTTTACGATTTAAACTTAATTCACTCGCTTTTTTATGCAATTCAACTTTAAGTTGCGCTATTTCTTTTGTGAGTTGCTCAATATTTTCATCTGAAGAAAGAAGCTGATTCAAGTTGTTTTGTAGCTGCTGTTGCAAGGCTAGTAATTCTGTATTGTTTGCAACGCGATGTTTTTGTTGTAAAGAATATAATGAGTCCAATCGCTGATTAATTATGTCTAACCGCTCGGCGCTGTGTAAAGTATCAGCCTCTAAACCCGAAGTTTCATCAGCAATATCTTTAATTTCGATTATTGATGAGCGTAATCTTTCATATAAAATATTAATGGATGGATCAAATTTTTCTATACTTTGCAACTGAATTTGTGCCTCTTTCAATAACTGCAGGGCAGATGGTTCAATCTCTGATAATAAACCTGTTGTAGTTAGCAAGGCTCGCTTTATGCTTTCGGCATGTGTTAAGCGTTCTAATTCCTGTTCTAATTCTTCTTGTTCGTGCTCCTTTAAATTTGCTTGCTCTAACTCATTAAAAAGAAATTGCTCATAATCTTGCTTGCTTCTTGCTTCGTCTGCATCATTAACCAGCTTTTTTAATCGATTACTTTCTTGTCTGAGCTTTTTAAAACCATTCCGATAATCAAAAAGAAGTGCCTTGTGGTTTGCAAGTGAGTCGACAATCAGTAACTGAAAATCGGCATCGTTAATTTCCTGTGTAGCATGTTGAGAATGAATATCAATCAACTTTTCTCCAATTTGTTTTAGTATGGAAAGATTTACAGGCGTATCGTTTATGAATGAACGCGATTTACCATCAATAGAAATTTCTCGGCGGAGTGTGCTTTCATTAAAAAAATCAACATCATGTTCCTCAAAAAGTTCTTTTAGGTTTTCATCTGCCAATACAAAAGAACCTTCGATAACACATTTTTTATCCTGGTTAAAAAAGTATTTGCTTTCTGCCCTCTGACCCAAAATTAAGGATAGCGCACCCAATATGATGGATTTTCCAGCACCAGTTTCACCAGTAATAATATTTAAGCCCTTATCAAATTCGATATCGAGACTATCTATTAAAGCGTAATTACGTATTGAAAGTTTTTGTAGCATAGAGACTACGAAAATAAACATTTAACCTCGTAGGTTGGAATAAGAAAAGAGGTTTTTTCAAACAAAAAACGGCGAAGATAATTCTTCGCCGTTTCCAATATAGTTTGTCTGGTTGTTTATTACTGTTCTGATCTTTCAGGTCTTTCTGGCTTTTCAGATTTTTCTTTTTTCTCGATCTTTTCTTTCAACTCTTTCACTTCCTTATCAAATCTTTCTTTGATTTTTTTGTATTCATCAGATTCTCTTACCTTTTTCGAAGTCTTATCTTGCATAAATAAAACAGGTCCATCAGAATCATATGTAAAACCACGGAACTTAGCTAAAGAATCTAGATTGGTTCTTGATAATCCTGAAATTCTTCTGGCATCCATTCCTTTTGCTCTCATTTTTAAACCATCTAATTGCGCTCTAAATTCGGGACTGTTTATCGAAACTATCATTTCTTCGCCCATTTTTTTCCATTTTGCTTGCGCTTCTGGTGAACCAAATTCTTTAGCCATAGTTTCACTCATTTTTTTCCATTTGGCTTGCTCTTCTGGAGAATTCATCTTTTTAGCCATATCTTCACCCATTTTTTTCCATTTAGCTTGTGCTTCTGGCGAGTTGTATTGTTTTGCTATATCATCTCCAAATTTTTTCCATTTGGCTTGCGCTTCTGGAGAACTGTATTCTTTAGCAACATCATCTCCAAATTTTTTCCATTTAAGTTGCGCCTCAGGTGAATTAAATTCACGGTATATTTTTGCCTGGAATAAAGAATCTCTAAATTTAAATGCAGTATCCGAGTTCAGTCTGTAAATGCGATTGCCCTGAAAAACTTGATCATTGTAAAAATCTTTTCTAAGGCTATCTGGCATATCTTTAACAGAGTTATATTCTGTCTTGTTGCCATTCGCATCGATAGTTACAATCTTAATTTTACGTTTTTTGGTTGTATCCAAATAAATAATTGGTTTGTTATCCGCAATTGAAATAGATAGAATTTTCTTTTCTTTAACAATTTGTTTTGTGGCTTTTTTCTTTTCCGCTGGATTAATCCACGCGATAGAAAATAAGCAGGCAACCCCTAATGTTAAGGCAGCCATTTGCTGTTTGGCATTTAAATAATTAGTTTTCATATTGGTTATTCTTTTAATACGTTGATATAAATTTTGGGTTTTGCCTGTTGCAGCCAAAGCATAAGCAGGACTATTTTTATCCTTTAATAATTCTAATTTAAGTAGGGCGTGAGCATAATTCAACGGCTTTCCCGTAAATTTTAAAACCAGATCATCACAAGCATGCTCCCGCTCAATATGGATAAATCTACCTGCCATCCAAACAAATGGATTAAAGAAAAGTAAAGTTTCAATAGCAGTTTTAATGAGGTTTAACAAGAAGTCATTTCTGCGGATATGAGAAAGTTCGTGTATCAAAATCGCCTCAACTTGGTCTTCATCTAACTGATTGACTAACGCTAATGGGAATAAAACCACCGGCTTTAAGTAGCCAATAACCAAAGGCACATTTACAATAGATGAAAGATGAAACTTTATACTTTTATTGATTTTTAAATGATTTGTAACCTGATCGAAGATATCTTTCCAACTGTTTGGAATAGCGCTTAAGCTTTCTTTTTTAAACTTAGATAATTGGCCATAACCTTTGGCGATAATGAAAAGCTGTAATATAATCCCTATAATATAAAAAGCCACAACTATTGGGAAGTACTGTTCTGCCTTGCTGCTAAAGCTTTGAGGCAGGTTATTGAAATACTGATAAGCTTGAATATTTTGGATATTTGTTGTTGCTAACGCTTTGCCAGCACCTTGTTGTAATTGATTGATAAAATTGTAAACAAAACAAAGAGACATGAGTACAATAGAACCAAAAGCTAAATTGTGCTTGTATTTGGCTGCTAGTTTAGGCAAACTGAATAATACAATAAATAAAACGCCATAAATAATTGCGCTTTGCCATAGAGAATTTAAAATGCTCCAGCCGAATGCTTTAATAAATTGTTGAACTAAAGTTTCCATAATGATGATTTTTTCTGATCGAAAATTTTAATTGTTTAATTAGGGATCCAAAACCCTACACTTATCAACGCTGCGCCTCTTACTTAAGGCTATCTAAATACTTTTTTATCTCATCAATTTCATCCGCACTCGCACTATGGTTTCCTAAAGCTTGCATCACCAACCTTGCTGCTGATCCGTTAAAAACATTGTCGATCATTTTGTTTACCAACTGTTTTTCCGTTCTATCTTGATTCACAATTGCTTTATAAATATGTGTTTTCTGATTCGTATCTCTTTCTACCATTCCTTTTTCATGCATAATCTGCATTAATTTTAGTGTGGTAGTATAACCAGAATCCTTTTTATTTAAAGTCTCATGAACTTCTCTTACCGTAGCGATGCCCTTTTGCCAAAGCACCTGTAAAATTTCCATTTCGCCTTCGGTTGGTTTGATGTTGCTACTAGTCATATTGTTACAGTTGTACGAATTATTTCGTATTCAAATGTACGAAGATATTCGTATAATCAAAATGTTTTAACAAATTTTTAACTACAAGACAGTAAATAAAATTAAATGTTGCATCCAATAATGGAAAGGGTGGGCGAAAAAGAAGTGTTTTCTTACAGGCTTAGCCACTTAAACCTGAATGGAGCGGATACCGGCCAGTGCCTAAGGCTTGCAGGCGTATGAGCAAAATGCAGGACTAACTTTAATTGAAATGCCAGACTGCTTTTCCAGAAATGTAAATTATTGCTAATTGATAAGAGTCTATAAATTATGTTTTCAATTAACCAATAATACAATTGATCAGTAAACCTTTAATTTATTTCTTCAATCCTTCATACTTACCAATGTTAGCAGGGTCGATTTCAGCTAGCATGTTATAAGCTTTCATACGCTGTTGGCCATTTAGTTTTGAAAGTACATTGGTAATTTCTTCTGCTTTGGATGCGAAGTAAACATTTGGAAAAATGGAGCCCAATTTCTGCTTATCCATTTGCTGTAATGCAGGGAGAGCTGAAACGATTTGACCTAATCCTTTATCGTTATCCGTTAACTGATCTAATCCACTTAAGTGATAACTGTAAATAAAGGAGCGTAATTCGCCGAAAACGGGATTGAGTACATTTTCATTAAACCAAAAACGATTGCGTAAACCATCGGCAGCTTTCCAGCCTGTATTGCCAGATGCTTGTGCCAAGTTTATAATATTCTGTGCTTTTTTATAGTATGGTGTACCGCCCATTTTACTGAAACTGTCCTTATCTAAACCAATAATTGTATAGGCATAATAGGATAGGAGGGCACTAATATTGGAAATGTAATTCTGATCTGAAAAATCTATAGTAGAACCGTCGTTGTAACTAAAATCAAAGTTTTTATCACTCATGTTTAGCAACGTGCTGTTGTAAGAACTATTAAAAACCGGTCTGCTGCTTTGAATTTGAGCCTCAGCCGTGTAACCTGAGCCACCATCCCAAGAGTTTATAGTGATCACAAAATTGCAATCTATTCTTTCCTGCGATTTATAGCTTTCGTTGCTAAACTTATTGTTATTTAAAAACTCACGAATTGTTTTTTGTAGTGCCTCTAGAGTCGGCTTGCTAATGTTAGATACCTGTGGTGCCAAAAGCTGAACTCGAGCATTTAATTCTTGAGCATGCAGTTTGCCTAAACCGACCAATAGAAGCAAAAAAACAATTCTTTTTATCATTTTATAATTTTTAAAATAGCATTGCAAATGTCTTTCGCAACTTCATTTTTTGATTTAACCTCGAAAACTGTACGTTCCAATGCCTTGTTAAAAATAGTAATTTTATTTGTATCTAATTTAAAACCCGCACCTTTATCGTTTAAAGAATTAAGCACAACCAAATCTAAGTTTTTCTTTTCGAGCTTTCCCTTAGCGTAATTTTCTTCATCGTTGGTTTCTAATGCAAAACCGACCAAAATTTGATGTGGCTTTTTTTTTTTGCCCAGAGTGGCTAAAATATCTACAGTTTTTTCTAGCTCTAAATTAAAATCGCTATCCTGCTTCTTAATTTTTTGATCTGATACAGTTTTTGGTCGATAGTCTGCCACTGCAGCACACATTACCGTAATATCAGTTTGCTCAAAAATTGCGGTGCAAGCATCAAACATATTTTGGGCACTTACAACATCAATTCTTTTTAAAACTTCAGTAGCTTTTTGACTCGTTGGACCAGCAATTAAAGTTACATCAGCACCCAATTTAGCCAACTCATCAGCCAAGGCAAAACCCATTTTACCTGATGAATGATTGCCGATAAAACGAACTGGATCGATTGCTTCATAAGTTGGTCCTGCTGTTACCAAAACTTTTTTGCCAAATAATGGCATTGATTTTAGGAGTGCATCTTCAAGAAAGGAAACAATTTCCTCTGGCTCCTCCATTCTGCCGGCACCATGCAAACCACTAGCCAATTCACCGTTGCCAGGTTCAATTACCGTATTACCAAAGCTGGTTATCTTCTGAATATTATTTTGAGTAGTTTCATGTTTCCACATGTCTAAATCCATTGCAGGAGCAACATAAACTGGGCATTTTGCAGAAAGATAAACCGCAGTAAGCAAATTATCGCAAATTCCAGTAGCAAATTTAGCCAAAGTATTAGCGCTAATGGGTGCTACAATAATTAAATCAGCCCATAGGCCTAATTCAACATGATTGCTCCAAACACCAGTTTCTTCATCGAAGTATTGTGTGTAAACAGGATTTTTAGAAAGCGTAGCTAGCGTAAGTGGTGTAATGAAATTAGCACCATCAGGGGTAAGAATAACCTTAACGTTTGCACCAGCTTTAACTAAGAGTCTAACCAAAAAAGCCGACTTATAAGCTGCGATACTACCGCAAACGCCAAGGATAATTTTTTTATTATTTAGCATGGAGTACATGGCCTAAATGCATAGAGCAAGAGCGAATGCATAAAAACGCCATGCCCTAAACGCCATGCGCTTTGCAATTACTTTTGTTCTTTAGATGGATTTCTGTGATAAATTTTTTCGTTCAAAAATTCATCAATAGCAACTAAAACAGGTTTAGGCATACGTTCGTAGTGCTTACTGATTTCAATTTGCTCACGGTTTTCAAAAATCTCTTCTAAGTTATCATTGCTTGATGCAAATTCTGCCAATTTACCGTGCAATTCCTCTTTCATGTTATTAGAAATCTGGTTTGCTCTTTTAGCAATCACAACTAAAGATTCATATAGGTTATCTGTAGTTCTGTCTAAATCGTGTACATTTCTGGTAATCGTAGTATTCGGTACAGCAGGTTTGTTAGTATTCATGTATTACTTGTTTTTAATATCCGTTTTATTAACTGTAGTGTCTTTTAGCTTTCCAGTTCTAATTAACATTTCTTTATATTTTGCCTGTTCAACAGCAAAGTCTGCCAATTCTTGTTTTGCAACAATTAAACCAGCATCAATATCTTGCTTAACTTGTTTTGCATCTTTACTAAACTTACTATCAGGATGATTTTCTGTAAACTCATTATATAAAGATGTAGCCTCATTATAACGATCTTCCTGGCGAATTACATAGCTATTTTTAGCATATAAATACTGAGACTTAATCATTAGAAAATCCATTTCCTCAGCATATTTAATATCCGGAAAATCTCTCTGTGCATTTTTCAAAGCAATAACTGCAGCTCTGTAATTATCCACATTACTTGGTCCGGTAGTTAAATACATCTTAGCATTTTCAAAAGCTTTATCCTCAAGCTTACCTCTTAAATCAGCAATATATTTACTTGCAGCTGCTGCTCTATCGCTTGTTGGGTATAAATTCACAAACAATTGTAAAGCATCAATTGCCTTATAAGTGTTTTCTTGATCTAATGAAAACGTAGGCGATTCTAAATAAAAACAATAGGCACCCATATAACGAGCTTCCTCAGCATTTTTACTCGCTGGATAGGTATCTGCAAAGCTTTTAAACTGGTATCTAGCTGTTGTATAATCACTTAATCTATAAAGTGTGTAAGCATAATAATAATTCAAATCTTCAGCTTCCGCACGCCCACGATACTTCTGAGATAAATCTTCAAAAAGCACCAATGCTTTGCTATAATCCCTTTTATTATACAAACGAAGCGCCTCTTGGTACTTTTTAGCAACGTCATTACTAGCCCTCAATTTCTCGAAACGACTTTTACAACCCGCCATGCCCAATGCGGCAACAAATACTAAAATAATTAAGTGTTTAACTTTAAACATTCTGCAAAGATAAATAATAATACGATAACATCAATAAAAACAATTGGCCACTAAGCTATGCAAAGCAATTCAGTCCAATATAACCGTTAACAATTTTTAACATTATTCTGCATAATAAAGGCAGCACAAGGTCCATTTAATTTAATTTTTAGAAAAGCAGAGCCTGTACTACTATATAAGGATAGCCCCGCCCTCATTACAAAGCCGCTCACGAGAAAATCGGGATGCGTGTTTTTCATTAGGGTCGGGTTTATTTTACTTCAAACAGTTTTTCAAAACTATTGGTCGCGTATCTTATATTTATTAATTTAGCTCAATCATCCCAGATAAACTAATCATTATTAATCAAGCCATAATTATGAAAAAAATGGGAATTCTTGTAGCAGTACTATTTGTACTTGCTTCTTGCAACTTAAAACAAGCAAAAGAAAAAAGTGATGGAACATTAAAATATGATTCGCCAGAATTCTCCGATAAGTTTAATTCATACATATCAGTAACCAATTATTACAGCACATCAGATAAGGGAAGCAGTTGGGATGGAACATTAACAAAGTTTTACGATCAGCTCGGTACTCCAGATAAAAAGAATGTACAAAAGGAAGATGTCTACTTTGGTAATTTTATGTGGGGAATAGACCAGTCTGTTAAAGTCGCAGTTGCAAATGCCGAAAAGGCTCCAAACCTTGGCAGTGCTGATACAAATCTTATCGCGTTTTCAAAAGAAATCATCAGCGCCAGTTCTATTCTTCAGCAATTAGAAAGTTATTATAAAGGCAAAAGCTATTTAGATGATAAATATGCAAAAGCAAACCAATTATACAGTAATTTTATAAATGAACAGGCCAAAGTAGACTCCTTATGTATAGTACTCAGAAAAAGTATGGCTGGTATAAAAGAAAACCGTGACAACTATTTCGTTGAGCTTAATAAAAAGGAAGGTAGATTAGTTAGGTATCATATGCTTTTAAGTATGCGTTATGCAAAGGCGACCTTCGCACAAATTGGAAGTAAGGAACTTGGCCCTGAATTTAAATCCAATTACGATAAACTAGCGCTTTCTGTAGATGAATTAAATAAGCGCTCTGCAGATGATAGTGCTTTAGAGAAATCCAATATTACACTTAAATCAACTTTTGGAAACTATTTAGGCTATTTAACTTCTATTAAAGGAAATTTTAGAATGCTAATGGATGTCAAAGATGAAGCTAAGCGTGAAGAAACACTTAAAAAGATAGACAGTGATTTTGCTGAAATGATTGATGACTATAATAGGATATAGCAGTTTTATTCGTCAATTCAGTTTAATGCTCTCATTTTAATTATTGGGTGTAACCCACATTTAATTTTAAAGTAGGCAGAATCAACATCTAAATACCTTCTATCAATAGTTTCTTAAAATTTTTCTAATTGATATCCATGCGGTTACGGTTTTTGCGTGGAATTATTGTGGCTGGT
>NZ_JACRYL010000039.1 GCF_014306625.1 Pedobacter fastidiosus | reverse complement strand
TCTGCTTTTTTCAAGCAACAACTCTGGGGGTCAATTTAAAATTGGCGAAAGGGGGTCAAATTTATTGGTATATGCAGTAACTGGCTTTTCATCATTTATAACATCCTTGATATCTTGGATCAATGTCTCAAGCTTTATGTTCGTGGTTATATTGCTCAACGGGCGTCCGATATCGCCCTCGCGGATATTGATATGCTTTACCGCGCCTGGAGAATATCTTTTGAGCAACAGGTCCTGGTCAACGAATAACTGGCCATTAGTATTACTTCGAAAATAGTTGTTTAAATCATCATTCAGATCCGTTAGCTCATCAATGGTCATATGATGATCTTTATTGATCGTTTGGAGCTCCTCGTTTACAGATTGAAGCTCTTCGTTCGTACTCTGCATTTCTTCATTCGCAGACTGCATTTCTTCATTCGCAGACTGCAACTCTTCATTGTATGACTGCATATTTTCGTTTGAAGAAGCTATGCTTTCATGTGCGACAGAGAGATTTTGTTTTAATTCCGCATTCTCATGTTCCAGACTGATCACATGTTCCTTTGTTACCTCATTGATATCATCTACATTGATGATATTTTTTTCTTCCGTTTTTGATATCTTTTCGCTAAACTCAACTATAAGTAATCTTCCCTCAGATTTTTCAATAAAAAATGGAGTTATAAAAATATTGACAGTTTTGGCTTTAAACCTGCCCTTGCTTGGGATAATAATTTTGTTCAATACCACTTTTTCATCCATCTTTAAAGCCTTGTGGGCAGCGGCTCTAAATGCAATAGAAATCGTTTCGGGCAACAGCTGGTTAAGATTGTGGTTAAAATTTATGCTCTTGAGGTAGGGTGTTGTATCTCCAAATGATTGAATGACCATTAGATCTTCATCCGTGCAAACACCGTTAAAACCTGATGCCTTAAATACAGCGTTGTTTATCTGATCAGCAAGTGCTGATTTGGAAATTGGAACAACACTTTTTTTACTTACCTCAATTGTTGTTGTTTTCGCGCCCTCAATAACATGAGATGAAAAGGTATCGAACTTAACCGCCCGCCCGGCCTTATTGCTTTGCAGAACATTCCATTTTGCACTAATCTCATCAAAGTCTTCTCTTAGGATTGCTGCATTTTCACTCGGCCCTAGAAATAAGTATCCACCTTTTTTTAATCCGAAGTGCATCATGCCTAATACCTTTTTTTGTAGGGTGACATTTAAATAAATGAGCAGGTTCCGGCAGCTGATCAGATCTATATTGCAATATGGAGGGTTTTTAACAAGATCGTGCTGCGCAAAGATTAGCATTTTTCTGATATCCGATTTTATCCTGTAGTTCTTACCATCCCATGTGAAAAATCGTTCTAGTCTTTCCTTTGAAACAGTCTGCTCTATGGTGATATCATAAATGCCCTTAGATGCGGTATCCAGAGCAGCTTTATTAATATCCGTTGCGAATATCTTAATTTCAATATCTTTGGAGTGCTTAACCGAGTATTCTTTTGCCAACATTGCAAGGGTATATGCCTCTTCCCCGGTAGCGCATCCAGCCACCCATATTTTTAGCACATTTGTATTGTTTCTGTTTATAATATCGGGAATGATCTTTTCCTCAATCATCTTAAATGCTTCCGGATCCCGGAAAAAGGCGGTTACGCTAATTAGAAAATCATTGGCTAGTATCTTTACCTCATTAGCGTGGCTTTTTAGAAAATCGAGGTATAGATCAATCTTGCCAAAGTTATGCTCGACCATCCTCCTTTTGATTCTTCTGATAATAGTGGGCCTTTTGTAGTCTGAAAAATCAAGTGGCAAATTTCCTTTGATCAAATCAAATATCTTTGAGAGCTCAGCCTCACTGATAACATCTGGCCTTCCATCAATAAGCAACTCGAGCGTTCCGTCTTTCACGTAATCTTCTATCACCTGTGGCATAGCCTGTGGAGATAGGACCAGATCTGAGCAACCCGTAGCTAGCGCAGCCATTGGCATTCCATTAAAGCTCGCCGTATCTGGATCTTGAACGAGGACCATACCTCCAGCTTCCTTAATATTTAAAATACCTTTTGAGCCATCATTGCCGGTTCCGGAGAGAATTATGCCTATCGCCTTATCCCCGCGCTCCTTAGCAAGGGAGGCAAAAAAATAATCAATGGTCATATAAGGCCGGGACTGATCTGCTTTATCCGATAATGATAGTCGTCCATCTTTCACGGTCATAAACTTAGAACTTGGAATAAGATAAACTGTATTGGGTTTTATCGTCACATTTTCGACGGCCTCTATTACCCGCAACTTACTATGGGGCGCTAATATGTTGGCCATGTGACTTTTGAAATCTGACGAAAGATGCTGTATGATGATGTAAGATACCGCATCAAGCGGCGTATAATCAAAAAAAGCTGAAATTGCTTCCAACCCACCGGCAGACGCACCAATGGCTATAATGTACTGTTTTTCATTAATTTTAGCCATGACCCGTATTTGAAAACCTAATTGATTTCTGTCAAATGTAATCTTATTAAGCGATTAATTCCCTTTTACTGATTAATACATGGCAGATTCAATTTAGTAAATATTCGCTTTTGATGCATTCTTATTTCTTTGCTGATATCCTATCGTGACACAGTTTCTGCAAAGAATTATTAAGTCAATCCCAAAGTATTGATTTAAGCTTTTCTGATATAACATCGAAGACGTGCTGGGATATCCATCATTGTTTTCTGGTCAATTTGCCCGTTAAGTTTCCAAGAAGGAGATAAAATCGAAACGATTTATTTATTAAATTCATTTCTATCTTATCTTCATTCATTGGCTTTAAGACACTCCTAGATGTTTTAACTCAAACTATTGTTATTGTTGTGTTGTTGTAAAATGATGAAATTGTCAGAAAAAAAATATAGGTGTGCAATTGTAGATAATGATCCCATTTCAATTGAGATATTGAGTGATTACATCGCAATGATACCAAAGTTGAAACTCACTGAAAGTTACCTGAACCCATTGGTTGCTGTTAATGAGATTAAAAAGCAAGAAAAAATAGATTTTCTTTTTCTTGACATCAAAATGGAAATCTCTGGATTGGACGTAGCGGTTATTCTTAGGGAACATGTAAATTTTATATTCTTCGTAACCGGATATTCTGAACATGCACTAGCTGCTTTTAGTGTTGAAGGTGATAGTTTTTTACTGAAGCCATTAGATTTTTCAAAATTTCTCTTTACTGTCAACAGAGCGATAGGATCACCGTTAAATTCAGAAATTTGATTTAAAATAATCTCTCGATGGATTTAATGTTAATTCAAGCAAAGATTTCGCACATTAATAATATAAGAAGAACAGGCAGAATACAGCATTTTGTTATACTATTTTTCACTTAGGGTTTCAGAGTATGACAGTTCATTTTCCGATTCTATTGGTGGCTTAGAAAAGCCCGATTCGCGGCCTAAATATTCCGTAAATACTGTTGTAACCCAGTGGATCTACTCTATTCCCATTGACGTGCGGAATCATTATACCAGCATCAATGATTTTATCAAAGAGCCCATAAATTTAAAATACTACCAGAATTAGCTTGATTTTTCCAGTGTGCTGCTTTTGATGTTTGGAGATATCCACCGATTTCCCCCTTAAGTAATTTGAGCGGTATCTAAAATTAAATTTTGCGCGTAACGATTTTTGCAGGGGGAATTCATCCCAAACTATAATCTTCTTTAAATTCGAATGCTTTAAAAATTAATTGAATCGATTCTGTTTAAGCAGTTTTTTTAAGGTATATTACTGGATAATTTCATATGCTTATGAAAACATTTATAAATTCCAGAAATCTTTCGGGCGTGCAGCTCTGTGAAATTATTAAAAATGCTTTCCCCGAACTATACTGCTCGATCGATAACGAAATATTTATTCATAGAGAAGAGCAAGATCCAGCGATAATTATCATATCCATGAAGGGCAATTATGGTAAGGTTAAAGTGAATATCGATTCTATATACACAGAAAAAATTTTTGAGGTAATTGGTCATTCACTCACAGAGAACTATGATTCTACTAAATCATTAGTCACTTTTGCTGAGCGTTTCGATGGCATTACCAACCTAAGAATTGAACTAATTAATGACAACAACTTAGCCATCTTTATAAATGATGAAATAGCCTTGAGGTTAAAGTTATGGCTGACAAGGGATGGAAAAGTGATAGAAATGCAACCTTTTGAAAATGAAGGTGGACGCATATTACGAAATTTTATTGAAAGTGATGAATCGTTTTCAGCGAAATTACAGACAATGCGCAGTGGCAATCTTATTAAATACATTTCGGATGTGGAATAATGTACCTGATTAACGAAATAAATCAAATTTATTTTTACTGAGTGCGTTAGGCCGAAAAAAAATTGCTCACGATTCTTTCTAAAGAAACTCTGAGAAGGCAGTAATAAATCTACCCCGTAATGCTTAGTTCTAAAATTATGATAAATAATCCCCTAAATTATATTTCATAAAAATTAAATTTGATCTCATCCATTTGACTCAGCTGAATAAAGTCTCGACAACTGTGCCTATTTAATAAATTTTACTATATAGAAAAACGAAGTTTAATACAACTAAAAAAAATAGTACAAATAGATGGAATATCAGATCTTCCCCAGAACAAGATTAAAAAGATTTCTTTCTTCAAAACATAAGGCAGACGAGATTGAGTAATGCAAAAATCCATATCTTTTTTAAGATACCTCTTGAAAAATGTGGTGCAGGAAAGCAGTTGCTTCGGCTTAGAATTTACTAACATATTTGGTTTATATGTGATTATAAGTTTTATAAGTCAGACCTTCTGGTCCAACAGTTAAGTTTGACAAATGTTATGTTTATCTTTTTTTGGTAAATATGATACAACAAGGTAAAACAAATGATAAATCAGTTAAAAGAAAGTAGAGGCGACTTTATTGCCCCTGAAAAACCAAGTACCCCTGCTTTAAGCCTATGTTTTACTTTTCATTTTTGGAAATTCAAATATAAGAAAAGGCTAAATTGATATGTTTTTTTTCCAAAAGTAAAACGATATTGGCTCTCTGATGTTACTAGCTTAACATGAGAGAAGGTATAATTGTGAGCACCGCTAGGATTGATGAATTCGGTTGTATAAGAGATGAAAATTTTCAGGAAATACAATTCAAGATCGAATTATATAACGAGGAATTAAAGGTAGGAAGCCATGTTGGATTTGAAATTGAGATGACGAGCCATGGCCTGATGGCGGTTGAAATAACCTCGCGATATAGTTGATTAGTGAATAAGACTTCGAACCAACAAAAAATATGCGATAGTAATAAAGGTTTTGATAGTGATGAGAAAATCTTAGTTGAAATACTTTGCTTATCAAATCCAGAACCTCTTAATAGTCCAGCTGAGCTATTTTTGGCATACCTGCTTATTTTCAAAATAGCTCTCACTTTATTTAAATAAGAAGGGTCAAAATTTATATCATGATACGAATGGCTCAAAGGTTCATTGAGCAGGCTTATATCGTTTTTTACAGGAGCAGCTTATCAGAGAAGATCTTGAGTAGTGACTATGCAGATTGAGCGATTTAAATCCAATATCATAAAATTCTCGCTGAATGAACTTGCCAAAAACATGAATAACCAGGAAATGAGTTATCAAATCCTGCAGCTCAAGTAGCCATGAGCATTATAACCGTCATTAAGTCGGCTAATGGAATCCGATCATTATTTTGATAACATAATTAAATAGGGAGGCGTTTGCCTTTGTATTCTTGTAAATCGGCAATCTATAATAATAATTTGACTAAATTAGGTATTTAAATTAGTGCTTATAATCTATGGTATAATTTTCGTATAGCCTAGCTGTTTCAAATTACACAGGCCAGGTTTGTATTATACACTATTAGAAAGGACTTTTAATTGTAATGATTACACATGAATATATTGACTAGTTTTTTAACCAAAATACAGACTTTTAATCTCCTTACCGTTACCAAAGCTGAACTAAAGAGCCCCATAAAAGAAAATGGAAATAAGCCAGCTTATAGCCTCACCCACGAAACCCACTATTATGATTCGTTCACTTACAAGAGTGAAATCAGGGTATTAAAAGACATGGCATTAATTGACCTGCTGTCCCTTAGCGACACTAGTTTAAAAAGAGAATTTGAACAGCTCAAAAAATTAAAGGAAAGGTTTAAACTCATATGGACAAATTTCCACCAACATTACGGTGAACTTAGAGCCGAATATCCCGGCAACTTCATATTTTCGATTCAACTCGATTACCTATT
Organism: Pedobacter fastidiosus; assembly: GCF_014306625.1. Taxonomy (GTDB): domain Bacteria; phylum Bacteroidota; class Bacteroidia; order Sphingobacteriales; family Sphingobacteriaceae; genus Pedobacter; species Pedobacter fastidiosus. The sequence goes on along the minus strand of NZ_JACRYL010000039.1, from coordinate 12,752 downwards.
TATCGTTAATAACCTGCAATCAGACTACAAGGATATTTATATAGGTGATGAGTTTGTGGAAAGTCTGCATGATACTTTGAAGATTAGGGATAAGTTTTTAAGTGAGCTGATCAGCGAAGTAGATGAAATTCTAAATCCCCGTGAAACGTTCGAGGAATGGATAGCCAAACAAAAAAGCCCAGAACAAGTTGAAGATGCTACGGCAGAGCTATCCCCAAAAATCCCGTATAATCCAGATGCGGGTCGGCCAAAATTCAATAATCAGTATATAGATGATTTTTTGCAAATCATAAGGACTTATTTTTCAGAGGAACATTTCAACCAACTTGCTGCACTGATAAAATTGGAAGAACAACCTGCAAGCCAGATGATCTTCAACGGAAACAGTAATATGCTTGCCGATGCTTTTAAGCAACTCTATGAAGCAAACCTGATCGTTGGGTGCAATAAAACGGAACTTGAAAAATGGATTCTAAAACATTTCTTATATAGCAATGGAGATAAAGTAAACGAATACTCGGAGGGTTGGCTAAGTGCAATTATATCTTCCGATACCAAGGTTTGCAAATCACCAATTTTAGAGGTAAGGATGAAAGACAAAGTTCCTTTTCTGGTTCCAACAGTCCGAAACAAAAAAAACAGTAAATATTAGTAGGGAAACGGTAAGGATGTGGTTTAACGTGTTGCAACCCTACAAAATAAGCGACTAACATTGCGGTATCAAAACAAAAGATACCGCTTATGAAGTACACATTTGAAGAACTACCGCAGGCCATTAGTACACTGCACGAAAAGGTAGATTGTATTAAAGACCTGTTGCTGGAAAACAGGTCGCAAAATTCCCAACGTCCCCGAGACGATTTATTGACCATCAGACAGGCTGCCAAATTTCTTAGCCTGTCCGTACCCACCCTTTACACCAAAGTGAGCCGGAAGGAAATCCCCGTGAACAAGCGGGGTAAAAGACTTTATTTCTCCGCCGTGGAACTGTCAGAATGGGTACGGTCGGGAAAGAAGAAAACCACTGATGAAATCTATTCCCCAACGAATGGTATCGTACCACCAACATAACTATATATCCCTGTTGCTAAATAGATATGTACTATATAACAACATAGATTATATATCCACATAACAATGGTTTATGTGTAACAAAAACTACTGGCACAGAAGGTTAATTCGGAGCAGCCCAAAAGGTTGTGGCGCTTTCAAGGTTGCTGTCATTGGCTGTAGAAAGACGGTTCAGGCAGTCAATCCCCTTTTCGGGGTTTTGAGCAAGCGGAAGTTGGGCAGTGGCCCTACTTGCTTGCCCTGAGCTATCGCTACAGGGGTTTCAAGTATCCTCCGGGGATACTTGTTGGCCTTTCAAGCCGATAAAGACACTAAATGGTATACTTTGAGGTATACCGAATATTTGAATGTAAAAATATATCTATATGTGAATTAATGCATATAGCAAAATGAAAGGAGCTAATTATGAAAATGGACATTATTACGATGGATGATCTGCAGCAGTTTAAGACAGAAATGCTGCATGAAATGAAAAATATATTAAAAACTAATAGTGGTACGTCAAACAAATCATGGTTAAAGAGCGCTGAGGTGCGAAAAATGCTAAATATTTCACCCGGAACATTACAGAACCTGCGCATCAATGGCAATTTGCCATTCCGTAAGGTTGGGGGAATAATGTTTTACAGCCGAGAAAAAATTGAAAAGATGATGGAGGGTAAATGAAATGAAGAAAGATGAAAATTTGTATCACAAAGGATTGCGAAAATATTTTGCGCATGCGTCACAACAGCCACATTTTTTCCCAACTCATTTAAGCATATTATTTGCATTGGTTCAATGTTGTAATCATCAGGATGTAACGCTTCCATTTAATGTAAGCAGAAAAATGCTAATGCGATTTTCAAGGATAAAGTCTGTTTCTACATACCACAAAAATATCAGGGAATTGAAGGAAAGCGGTTTTATTAAATATAAACCCTCATGGCATCCAAAGCTGGGAAGTGAAGTGATGCTTAATATTGGATTGGAGAAAAACTTTTAAGGATATGGTAATGGAAGATATCAATATCAAGTCTGTGCGATACCCAAAAGCAACAGACGAAAAACTGGAGAAAATTTCGGTGAAACTGGGTAGACCGAAAAAACTGGTCGTTATACAGATGGTAAATTATTTTTATGGCACAAAAAAAGACCCGATCGATTTCAACGACGAGCTACTTAAGAAAGAGCTGGTTAACGGAGTGAACAGGATAATAGCATTTTTTAAAAAGCAGGAAAAGGATTTTCTGTTACCCATGTTTACCGACTGTAACGGACTCACTATCATAGCAAAAGAGCATACAGAATATTTCAAAATAATCTGGCAGCATCTACAGAAAGAGGAAAAGAAAAGTGAAGGAATTTCTAACCGAACGGTACAGCTGGAAAAAGAAATTGCCAGAACCCACCAATATTACAATGAAAAAAGTAAACTGAAGTCCAGTTTTAGAGAGATACTCAATTATTATATCAATCAGAGGGAATCTTTGGGGTGGCCGGTATCAGCTGTCAAAAAAGAGGAACTGCAGAGCCATGTCAGAAAATCCCTTGAAAGTATTTAGCCTATGTACATTAACATTACGGCATCGGAAACAGGAAATAACAAAGGCAGTAGCGGAGCTTTGGTCAATTATTTGGAAAAGGAGAATGACCTGAAGAATGGGAAAAATTCAGTGCCGGATTACGAAAACTGGTTCAATGGTGCAAGAAACGATATCAGAAGGCAGGAAGTTCGGGTTAAGATCGATAACAATATTGCAAAGCTTGGCAGTGATGACAGTAAGTTTTTCCTGATCAATATCAGTCCGAGCCAAAAGGAGCTGGAGCATCTTTTTAAACAATATGGCGAAAGTGGTGTAAAGGAGAAACTAAAGGAATTGGCGGTAAATATTATGGACGAATACGCTAAGAATTTCAAAAGGCCAGGTATTATTACCAACAACGATCTTTTATGGTTTGGCAAGGTTGAAAACTACCGTTACTACAAGCACACAGATAAAGAAGTAAAAAACGGAACAAAACAGAATGGAGATCGAAAAGAAGGACAACAAATGCACGTTCAAGTGATTGTGAGTCGGAAAGATTTGAGCAATAAAGTTAAGCTTAGTCCTCAAAATACCTCGAAAGGAAGAAATGAACAACATTCTGCAAAATTAGGGCAATTTAACCGCAGTGCATTTAAACAGTCTGGTGAGGAAGTATTTGATAATTTATTCAAATTCGATAGAGGGCTCAAGGATAAGTTTATATATGCAAATGTTATGAAAAACGGAACTCCTGAACAGAAAACCCAGATGCAAATGATCTCCGAACTTTCGACTGACATTTCAAGAGATATCCGTATCGATAGTTTGTCGAAAGGAATTTCAGATGGACTTTTTAGCAATGTTAGCGATATGATGACTATTGCAAAAGATGCTGGCATTGGGCTATTGGAAATCTTGATGGAACCTACTTACGAGCCCCAACATACAGATTCTGTTGAAGAAGCTGAGAAACGGAGGCGTAAAAAGTTGCAACAGTCACAGGGACTTAGCAGGTAGGTTCGGCAAAACAGTAAAAATTGTTATTTTAATAATCATCATTCTCACTATTCTACCCTTTAACGAGAATTGGCCAGCGTAATAAAAATGAACGGAATTATCTCCAAGTTAATAGCACCGCAACTATTAACTTACACTATTTATAGAAGTAAGAACTTTATTCTGACTTTTAAGTTCTTTATAAAACTAAAAACACGATGGGATTGATAAAAAAAGCACTATTAGGTTTTGCTATATCTAAGGGAGTTTAACAGCTAACAAATAAAAAAGAACTTGGTAAGTTCAAAATGATAAATAAAAATACAATGCACCAAATATTCTTGATAAAGCTAAAAATTTAGAAGATAACTTATTAGGTACTAAAACTTTGCAAGGGCACGGATTAAGGTAAATACCTCCTTTCTCTTGATCTCCCAGCTGCATTCGCAAATTTTGGCAGCAGAGAAGGAATTGTTTACTATATTGGATAAACCGGAGTAGATTGATCCCTTATAACGGGAAATTAATTTGTTATAAATTTTTGATTGTCTGTATATTAGTAAATTGGCGAGAAGGGGTCAAATGGATTGGTTTATCCACAAGGATCCCAAATTCTTCAAATTTGAAAAATTTGCATGCAGCTGAGTTTATGGATTATATTGTCTTTGGTCATCCATAGTAAACAGCCCTTCTATTGCATTTTCAATGTTCGATTTTAGCAAAATCGCGTGCTCCATGTTTTGATTTTTTCGCAGATATCAACATTTGTTTGGGTAAAGACACAGATATGAGTCAATAGTTTTGATAAGAGCATAAAAGCTCATCAATCGGAAAGATCGCCGATAGATTCAATGAGTATCAGAAAGATATGATTACCATCACTTTTATCCTGGCGCCGTATCATTCTGAGAAATCAGGTTTTACGATATATTTGGCTACATCACTTGGGAAATCTTGATAAAATATAGAGTCTGTAAGAAGTTTTATTTGCCTAGGATTATTGACCAAATTAAAGCACCCAAAAAATTAAATAAATAATTCTATAATCATTAGAACAAATAAAAAACTAAAATTGGATGTTCATCAAGCTAATATATTAAAGCCGTTTTTGAATAATACGGAGATCGGGGGTAATAGCGCAGGACAGTATTTCCACCTTCATGACAACTGTGGTGCCTATTCCAAAAAAAGTGGAGCAGAAAATGCCATAAAAACGTTCCCGCAAATAAAGCTTTATCGAAAATTTGAATTCAAGTTTGCCAGACGCAGCCATTGCAAAATAAAAATATCGAAGTTGAAATACTTACTGCAATAAATAGTATATAAACTAAAAAAATTGAATCGTTATGAACAAGGAAGCCATATGACATTGGATAAAATTTATGTATTTTACCAAAACTTGATTTAACTTCAAATCATCTCCAGGACGATCCGATCTTGACTAACCAAATAATTAGAAAACCATCTCTATGTTAAGTAACATAAAATCTGACACGATTGGTCATTTTAGCGACCTTGCTTCTGTTGCGAAGTCAATCTCTGGCTTAGAATATTTTTTTCTCACCTCTAACGGCACTGATGTCTATGGTAATATGACCGAGCTCAGCACCGATATTTTATCTGAAGCAGAATTTGATTCGTTGCTATCCAATTGTCGCGAAAAAACATCCCAAAATAATCTAGCTTTCGACACATTCCCTGCTTGTGATTTTTCGTATCTAAAACCTTACAAAACTTTTTACACTTTCGCAATACAAAATGACTCTGATGGAGTATCCGGCTTACTAGGTTTGTTGGATAAAGATGAAAAACCTTTACAAGCTTCACAAATCGAGGCAATAGGCCAGTTATGTTCTCAATTAGGAAAGTTACATAAAGAATGGAGCTGTACTGAATTACAGAACTTCTCTGAAATATTTGAGCTTTCTGAAGATTTGATTTGCATATGCGGCTTAGATGGAAATCTGGAAAACGTAAATCCAAGCTTTGAACGTATTCTTGGCTGGAAAAACGAAGAGATTTTAGGTAAACTGCTGTACGATTTTGTGCATAAAAAAGATAAATGGTACACCAAAGCTAAACTTGGCAGTTTACTAAAAGATGCAAGCAGAATAGGATTTACACATCGATTGCTAACCGCGAAAAATGATTTTAAAACAATAGAATGGGTTGCAACAATAGTGCCTACAACAAGAAAAGTTTCTGCTATTGGTAGGGATATAACTGAACAGCTTGATAAGCAGCAAAAGCTGCTACAGAGCGAGAAAAAGTTTAAACAATTCTTTGAAAATTCGCAAGGCTTAATGTGTACACACGATTTGGCGGGTAAATTCATTTCTGTGAACGAATCTGGAGCAAAAATCCTGGGTTACACAAAGGTCGAACTCGATGGATATTCACTTTACGATATTGTTCCAAAAAACAGGCACGTATATCTCGACCAATATCTTCAATTAATACAAAAACAAGGATTTGCAAAAGGTCAGATGCTAACCTTAGCTAAAGATGGTAGCGAAAGAACGTGGATGTTTTCAAACGTGGTGCAGGAAGATGATACTGGTGGTTTTTATGTTATTGGTAATGCTGTTGACATTACTGAACAGCATGCTCTTGAGAAAGATTTACTTCGAACAAAGAGCATTTTGGAACAAACCAATAAGGTTGCGAAAGTAGGTGGTTGGGAGATGGACATGGCTTCCAATAAAATAGAGTGGACATCAATAACAAGAGAAATTCATGAAGTGGATGAATCTTTTGTGCCAGACATTTCCGTTGCCATTAGCTTTTATAAGCCTGGAGAAAGTAGAGAGAAGATTGAAAGGGCTTTCCAGAATAATGTAACAACTGGTGAACCTTATGATTTGGAGCTGGAAATAACAACTGCAAAAGGCAGAGATATTTGGGTTAGGGCTATTGGAAATGCAGTATTTCAAGATGGCGTTTGTACACGTTTATACGGTACTTTCCAAGATATAGATGAATATAAAAAATCGGAAATTGCGTTGGAAGAATCTAAAAAACTTTTGGATGATGTATTAAATGCTGCTTCTGATTTATGCATTATAGCAACTGACTTAAATGGTATAATTACCGTTTTTAATACAGGTGCAGAAAGTTTGCTTGGATATGCTGCTGCAGAAATGATTGGGAAGCAAAATCCTGAAATGCTTTACATCAGGCATGAAATTGAAAGTCAGGAGCCTGCCGTTAAAGTGTTCGAAAATGACCTGATTGGTTTTGAGTATTTCCTTGAGATATCTAAGAAAAATTCTTCTGCCAAACACGAATTGAGTTTCGTATCCAAAACCGGCAATAAGCTAGATGTTTCGCTTAATGTGTCATTAATTACCGACCCACAAGGCGAAGTAATCGGTTTTCTTGGTGTGGCAACTGATATCACCAATCAAAACAAAATGGAAGAGGCACTTTCTACTGAAAGAGCCCGCCTCTTGGCTTTTATAGAACATACACCGGCAGCGGTTGCTATGCTTGATAATGATATGAAATATCTGGCAGTTAGCCAGAAATGGATTGATGATTATAAATTTAAAACCAACGATTTAATTGGCGCCTCACATTACCAAATGTTTCCAAATTTGGATGAAGAACGAAAAGCAAGGCACAAAGAAATTTTAAAAGGTAAAATTGATAGGCGAGAGGAAGATATTTTTATAGATTCTCAAACTGATGAGAAACATTTCATAACCATGGAGATGCGCCCATGGTACCGTTCTGAAGCGGAAATTGGTGGTATGATGATTTTTACGCAGGATATTTCTGGTATGATTGCCCAGCGTGAAGAACTTAAAACTGCCAGAATGCACGCGGATGAGGCAAACCTGGCAAAATCAGAATTTTTGGCAAACATGAGCCACGAAATCAGAACGCCATTAAATGGTGTAATTGGCTTTACCGATTTGGTATTAAAAACTAAGCTCGACGAAATTCAACAACAGTACCTCAAAATTGTTAGCCAATCTGCCGGGGCACTGCTTAACATTATTAACGATATTTTAGATTTTTCTAAAATCGAAGCCGGCAAATTCGAACTGGATATTGGTAAGTGCGATTTATATGAAATGACTTGTCAGGCCACGGATATTACTACGTATCAAATTCAGTCTAAAAATCTGGAAATGTTGCTGAATTTAAGTCCAGAACTACCGCGATTTGTGTGGGCTGATGATGTTCGTTTGAAACAGGTGATAACCAATTTGCTCGGTAATGCAGCTAAATTTACCGAACGAGGTGAGATAGAATTGAAGGTAGAAATTTTAGAAGAAGATACTAAAAAATGCATGTTTCGATTCAGTATCCGCGATACCGGAATTGGTATTCAGGCCGATAAGCAAGACAAAATATTTGAAGCTTTTGCTCAAGAAGATTCATCAACCACGAAAAAATATGGCGGAACCGGATTAGGGCTAACCATCTCTAACAAGTTGTTAAGGATGATGGGAAGCAGGTTAGAACTTTCAAGCGAGGCAGGAAAAGGAAGTACATTTTATTTCGATATCCGGCTTGAATGCGAAAAGGGTGATGCAATTGAGTGGAAAGAAATTGATGCGGTTAAAAACGTTCTGATTGTGGATGATAATGATAACAACAGGAATTTCCTTAGAGATATGCTCAACTTAAAAGGCATTAATACCGACTTGGCTAAAAGTGGCTTTGAAGCATTGCAGTATTTAGCCGAAGGAAGATTGTTTGATGCTGTTTTAATGGATTACCACATGCCCTTTATGGATGGTTTGGAAACGATAGATAAAATCAGAAAGAGCTTCTTTGAATCGCATGAAAGCTTACCAATTCTTTTATTACACAGTTCGGCCGATGATAATACATTAATTACATCCAGCAAAACTTTAAAGGTTAACCGCAGGCTTGTTAAGCCAATAAAAATGCCCGATTTGTATGATGCCTTATCAAAATTGCATGTAAAACAAGATGTTGAAGCAAGTGCCGCACTAAATAAGATAGAAGCAAAAGCGGTAATTAGAACTGATACCGAAAAAATAAAAATATTAATTGTCGAGGATAACGAAGTAAACCGATTTTTAACCAGAAGCTTAATTTCAAATATGTTGGATGGAATAGAAATCATTGAAGCAAATAATGGCAAAGATGGTTTAGAGTGTTTTATCAAACATGCACCAAATCTTATTTTAATGGATGTGCAAATGCCAGTAATGAATGGGCTGCAAGCTACAAAAGCTATCCGTGAGTTGGAAAAGGGGAAACATACACCAATTATTGCGGTAACTGCAGGAAATGTTTCTGGTGAGCGTGAAAAGTGTTTAGATGCGGGCATGGATGATTTTATTACGAAACCAATCTTTCAAGGCGCTTTAGAATTGGTTATAAATAAATGGATTGGAAAAATTACCGATGATAAACCTATATCAATCGAATCGGATGCTGAAGGTGATGAGCATTTCGATCCATCAAGATTAAGCATGTATTATGGCGAAAATAAAGAAAAGCTTGCTAAAATTGCATCGCTAACCATTATGCAATTAGAAAAGTTTGCAGAACAGCTAAAAGAACTGGCTAAGATAGGCGATATAGAAAATATCAAATTGCTTGGACATAAAATTTATGGAACTTCCTCATCAGCCGGATTGATGCTGCTGCAAAAATATTCTTCTAAACTGGAAGCCATTACTCAATTCGATTTCCCGATGTCGGCTGACCTTACAAATGATTTTATAAACGAGGTGTTAATCCTTAAAAAAATCTTAACAGAAAAATATTTATAATCGTAGGTAACCAAATCTTTTAAAATGTAATATAACAGCTCCTGTTTTTTTTATCTTACTGTAAGTGAATTCGGGAAAGGCTCGTTTTTAGGAATGTCAAATATTTAAGGAAGAGGAAGATATGTATATCTTATCACTTCGGTTGTCCCGTTCCATACAGCTGCAGAAGTTATCCTTTTCTTTTGCCGTACTTAACATTAAAATTATCAGCTTAAGAAGAATAGGGTAGGGATACTTTCCTTTTTTGAGACATTTTTTCTCTTTGCCGTAATTTGTGCAAGTAAACTTACAGCTGAAAGAAAGAGATAGAGTATGGGATAAATGCTTTCGTTTTTTAAGACAGTTCGCTGCTTATATGTAGGTGACATAAGGACTTCTTTAGTAGAAAAAATACAATAGCCGATATACTATTAGGGGGATGTGAATAGGTTGAAGTTATCTTGTGGAATACTTATCAGAGGGCAAAAATTATTATCTTAATTAAACTTATTTTTTTCTTTTAATATTTGCTCCCGCTCTTCTGAAAAATAACTGTAAAAACTTCTGAAGAAAAGGTGATCAAGAAAAAAATTACAAACATGATTGCCATTAGTACCCAATATATGTCTTTTTTTGATTCAAATAAATAAAAATATTAAAGAGCAAAGTGTTGCTATAATGAGTGACTGTTTAAAATTCTGAACAGTAAATTTCTTTTTCATAAACATATCTTCCTGGTAACCATGAACAATAATCTATTCAGAAGGTTTGCATTTGCACCTAAAGTATAGTTTAAATATAGGATTTATAAACTGTAAAAAAAATCCCATATACACTATAAATTTAGATTCTGGCGATTTAGGTTGAAAATGTATTTTATTGAGAATCAAAAAATCCTAACAAAAATTTGAGGCTTTTCGTAATTCTCGCTTGGATGTGAACCTTGTTTAATTGTCTAATTTCAAAAGCTACCTGTAAGGATTTAAAATCGCTCATCAAAATTATTACCCTTTCGTTAGTTATTTGGGATTGTTAACTATATTTTTATGAGAAGCGAAGTTTTGCTCTCCCATCAATCGTTTAACATATTCATCCATGCCAATATCATTTTTTTTATTAACATATCGTGTAATAGATAGAACGTTTAAACACTCATCAAATCCGCATTCCTCCATCGCTTTTTTTACCATTGGTTCTAATCCAGATAGCCACTCATTATAATCCTCTATGTTCGGCGTAAAAAGATTTGCATTAGAATGATATAGATAACTAGCATTTCCATAACTAAATAATAATTCGTTGAACTCCTTTTCACTGGCAGGAGTTTTTGCAATCATTTCTTCCTGCATTTTATTACAATGTCCAAATGGATGTTTAATTTGTATCACCGTTATGGACATCTGAAATTTTATATAGCGTGTGATCAATCGAGGCGATACCGTTAGCCGAATCAATGGAACATTAACTATGCTACTGAGCCGTGGCCCTTACTGAGGAAAGTGTACGGATGCGATGCGCTTCCCTGGCTGCCAGCATAGTGCCATATTTATCGATTCTCCTTTTGTTTTGTTGTTGTAGCAAGGTAGGGTATAGGTTCATCACGATGTTCACCAGCAGGATGACCAGTGCGAATAAATAGGCTCCTCCAATAAGTTTTATCAAAACAAAAACATTCACAAAGAAGAAAGCTATTAAATGGCTGATTTCGGCGATGGTCATTTCATTGCGCAGCTCAGGTAATTCTGTTGGTCTGATCTTTTTTTTAACCGATAACTTCGGGTTGAAATATCTGAAAAAGGAATGTATGGTGATCCACTTGAACAGTTCAATCCCAATGTACCTGTTTATATTTTCATTTGTGATAAAATTAAACTTTGTGAGGTTCTTTTTGTAGAATTCGGTCTTGATGAGTACAGCGTTGATTACCATACCTACAATCCAAGAAATAACGGAAATGGCAAAGCTGAAAGTCAGGTACTTGATCATTTTTCAAAGGTTTGAGCGAAATTAAGGATGTAAAAATAAAGGATTTACCTGCATTTTAAAATAAAATATCATTTATAAAAGAAGTTTCTTTATTTACTGTCAAGGGCACCAGGGCTTGAAATCTTTTTATGGTTTTTTTGAGACGTTTTTTTGTTTGCTATAATTGGCGTATATAATTTACAGCTGAAGATAGATACATAATGGGGGATGGATACCTTCGTTTTTTGAGAAAGAAGCAATTATCATTTTTGCAATTCATAAGTAGCTCTCTTCCTAAATGCTCCGGGTGAAATGCCAATTACCTTTCTAAACAGGCGATTAAAATATTTTTCATCTTCAAATCCTATTGTATTGCCTATTTCCTTAACAGAAAGGCTGGAATAGTATAACAGCCTTTGCGTTTCCCGCATCATTTCCTGTTGAATATAATAGGTGACCGGAAAACCAGTAACTGCTCTAACAGTATCATTAAGATAGCTTGTTGTCATATTCATTTTGTCCGCAAACTCAGATGGCCTTCGGGTTTTGAGATTATGGCGAAGCGCTTGTTTGAATGCTTTAGTGATTTCGATACTTCTAGCGAAATGTCTAATTAGATTGAAGCGCTCCATAGATAGGTAAATTGCGGCAAGCTGGTAGATAAGCGCAGTGACCATTGATTGCGTAATGACATGGCGAAACATGAGTAGCGGGTCATTATAAATGACAAACAGGTTATCAATAAAAATGCAAAGGCCTGCATATTCCTCAGGAGATAAAGGCGTAAGTATAATTTCTGATAAACATTGATCCAGGATATCTTTGAGCTGTTTATCAAGGATAGATAGATCAAAGGCTAAAAACCAGCCATGTTCCATTCGTGCGGAATTAATTTGATATATGAAATTCCTTTAAAATATGCAGGGATTTGTAAGCATGTTAGATTTTCATCAACGGATGACAAAAAATAGAAACACCATTATTCAAATTTGTAATCAATCCTGTACACACGCCTTGAAAATCATGGATAATCTTCTTTTAGTTGAAGGTCATGAAGGAAAGGACGACCACCAATCTAAATGAATTTTTTGTGCAACATAAATAAAGGGGCTGTTCTGGGTACGTTCAAAAGTATCAACTTGGTTGTTGACTTTTGTTTTGTAAAAGTCGTCAGACTGATAGACGGTTTGCAATTCAAAAGGCCTCGGAGATCATTAAGACTTTAGTTCTGGCACGGGTATCCTGCGCGTTGGCCGGCTGTTGAATTATAACCCCAATAAATAACAAAGCCGGTACCTTATTTTCATATGCGGCTTACCCCACAGTGCTAAATGAAGCACCACATCATAAAACTTTGATTAAATAGCTTTTATATCCATAAGGGTAGGGTCATCATCAGGTAAATAGTAAGTTAATTAGGTATTATAATTTGTTATAGTCTTTTAGGTTATATAGCCATGACCGGTCATTATGT
>NZ_JACRYL010000038.1:1049-21232 GCF_014306625.1 Pedobacter fastidiosus | reverse complement strand
AACCTTATCAAATTAACTCGGCTAAGGGGAACTTTTTAGATTGGCGAAGAGGGGTCAATTTGAAGCGGTTTATCCAGCCAACATACAGGAGAGCAGGAAAGATTGGATGATATGGATGTTTAAGCGAGCAGGAGCAAAGAACAGTAACAATAAGGTTTACCAGTTTTGGCAACAAGATAACTATCCGATAGAATTAAGTACGAATGAGATGATAGATCAAAGATTAAATTATTTACATGAAAATCCTGTGGCGTCCGGCTTGGTTACAGAGGCTCAATATTATAAATATAGCAGCGCTGTTGATTATTATGAAGAAAAGAGTGGTCTTGTGCCAATAACATTTATGTAGTGCGGTATTTCGGTCGGAGACCTGGTTTTTTTAAAGAGATTTAAGTGATCCGTTGGAACACTTAAACCAGCGAGAGAGAGAAAAAATAGAAAGTTATATGAATAACAACAGCATTAAATTAACGCCAACAGAAAAAGATGAATTAAACATATTTTTTCAATTTCAGTTGGATGAAGAAGCAAATTTTTTGGCGGCCTTTACAGCTAAAGATCCACACGATCAAATTGCTTATGTTGAAAAGTATTCAAGGCATCTAGCCGATCCAACTATTAATATGCAAACCATTCGGGTAAATGAAGTCATCGCAGGGAGCATTGCAAAATTTGTTATGGGAAACGAGGCTGGGATTACTTATTGGATTGATCGAAAATTTTGGGGACAAAGAGTTGCTACCACTGCACTTGGTGATTTTTTAAAAATTGAAAAAACCAGACCTATTTTTGGCCATGTTGCATTTGACAACTACGGCTCGCAAAAAGTTTTGGAGCACTGCGGGTTTATAAAAATTGGGAAAGACAAAGGATTTGCTAATGCTCGACAGGCAGAAATTGAAGAATATATTTATAAGCTTTCTGATTAAATCTATTTTAAGACATTATTTATTTCAATAATATTATGGGTTCACAAGCAATACAAGGAAAACTTTGGGGACAACGCTCTAAAGATTGGTCTGAAATTCAAGAACAAACAGGTAAAGCAGGATACGATTTCGTTCTGGATTATGTTTCAATTAATTCAGCTACAAAATTATTGGATGTTGGCTGTGGCTCAGGATATTTTTGTGAAATGGCTTTTGAGAAAGGCGCTGATATAACTGGCCTTGATGCAACAACTGAACTTATAATTGAGGCTAAAAAAAGGGTTCCTAATGCAAAATTCCTAGTCGGTGAAATTGAAGAACTTCCATTCGAAGAAAATTCTTTTGACTTAGTTTGCGGATTTAATTCATTCCAATATGCAGCTAATATTAAAAATGCACTTGTCGAATCGAAAAGAGTTTTGAAAAACGGAGGCAGCTTAGCGGTTATGATTTGGGGCAACAAAGAGGACTGCGAAGCAGCTTCATATTTAAAGGCTGTTGGAAGCCTTTTGCCTTCGCCTCCACCGGGTTCAGGTGGGCCATTTGCGCTCTCCGAAAATCAATTATTAGAAAATACTTTAGAAGAAGTTGGGCTCAAAATAATATGCAATAACGATATTGCATCTGTTTGGGACTATCCTAATTTAGATACTGCACTAAAAGGTCTTTTATCGGCCGGGCCTGCAGCAAAAGCGATTGAAACTTCAGGCTTTGAAATGGTATATGAGACAACTCTTAATGCAGTTAAACCTTATATCCAACAAAATGGACGTGTTGTATATCATAATAAATTTAGAATTGTAATAGCAAAAAAGTAGTTGCGCAATGCTAAATTATCCCCGAATTAAAATCATTGTTAAACAAAACATATATGCCAACTCCCTTTAAAGATTTAATAAAAAAAGCCTATTCTGCTTTCAACGAAAGAGACATTGATACAGCACTATCCACAATGCAACCAAACGTGCAATGGTCTAAAGCTTGGGAAGGCGGCTACATAAGTGGGCACGATGAGATAAAAGAATATTGGACCAGACAATGGAAAGAGATCAATCCAAAGGTTGAACCTGCTGAATTTAAAGAAAGAGAAAATGAAAGTTTAGAAGTTCTAGTTCAACAAAAAGTAAAGGACTTAGATGGCAATTCTATTTTTGATGGAACAGTAAAGCATGTGTACACTTTTGAAGATGGATTAATTAAAACCATGGATATTGAGTTAGTTTAATCTACTAAATTTGCAATGATAGAAACACTAAAAGCATTATTTACAAGAGATTTAGAACGTTTAAGAAAAGAGATTGAATTGTATAATAATGAACATAATCTCTGGAAAATTGAAGCTGATATATTGAATTCGGCAGGAAATCTTTGCCTCCATTTAATTGGCAATTTGAATACTTACATTGGAAAAAAAATCGGTAAAACGGATTATATAAGAAACCGAGAACTTGAATTCTCACTGAAGGATATTCCTAAACTTGAGTTGCTTAAAAAAATTGATGAAACAATTTTAGTTGTAAATCAATCTTTGGGTAAATTATCTGAAGAAGAATTGCAGAATGAATATCCAATAATCGTATTTGACAAACCAACTACCTACGAGTATTTTTTAATTCACTTAACTACGCATTTGGGTTATCATTTGGGGCAAATTAATTATCATCGAAGGTTATTGGATAAGTAATTTTCAAGTTTAAATAGGAGTTGAACAAAATGGATACTCTTAATTTATATTATTATAAACCAATCATGAAAAATCTAATAATAATTGCCTCTTTTCTACTTTTAAATTCTTGTAAATCGGGGAAGATGAATCAATTAACTATAATAGATACGGATGGGAATAAAAATATTGCAATTTTAAAAGATAAGGATAGGGAAAGTTTTGAATTAACTCAGAAGGATTTAGAAGCAATAAACGAAATATTAAAAACTGCGGTAGCAAAATATAACATCGAAAAAAAGACTCATTTTAAAAATAAGCCAATAACCAACTTACAATTGGAAAGTTATTTAATAAATCTCAAAATTTATAAAAGACAATATGTTCCTTTCAAAAATGAGCAGGAACAAAAAGAAATTTGGATAAATTGTTTTTGCAGTTTGGATGGTCACTATAAATGGCAAACTGAAATTGTTTTTGTTCAAGATGGAGGGAAATGTTACTTCAATCTTAAAATTAACCTCGACAAAAAAACTTATTCAATGTTTAGTGTTAATGGTCAAGCTTAAGCAAATAGCAACAATATCATTTAAATAAAGCAGATAAATTTTATAAATCATTGTACGTTTATATTCTATACTGATACAATTAATATTTAACAATTGCTCAAAGAAAAGATTAATGCCAAAGAATAGAAGAAGCCCGCATGAAGGAATAAAACTTCTAAATCAGCATGTTATTCGAACCGTGGGCAGTCAAACTATATTTACCATTCCAGTTGAAGAAATTAAAGCAATTGGGGAGTTTACAACTGCTGAAGGTCCATTTTTAGACGACTGGTTTATAACACTAATTACAAAGAACAGATGTTATGATATTTCAATGAATATAAATGGAATTGATGATCTATTAATCAATTTAGAGATGGTATTTAGAATAAAGTTGAGCTGTCAGTTAACAAACTCTACATCATGGAAAACAAGAATAATGTATCCAGAAAAGCTAGAAGAAAAGGAACTGTACATAAACGTCAGAGAGAAATCAAAATCATTTTTAAAGCGAATCTTTGGGCATACAGACGTAATTAAAAAACTATCACCCGAAATTCTGCCTTTTCTGGGAAATTAAAAAGCTTGATTATACCCGCTGGTCGAGATTTGTTCCAACGGAACTGCTATGTAACAATCTCATCCTAACGAACTCTAGAATTATAAACTACCAATTATTTTAAAGCCCAATAATGAATCTTTCCATCCAATCTTTACTGCCCGATGATTCCATCTCGCATTTTGTGCACAGCTTTTGGCTGTTGGAAAACAAAACAGGTAAAGATATTCCATCAACCGTTTTACCTAATGGAATGATGGATTTGATGGTGATCAAAACGAATTCTGGTAATTGGGAAATGTTTTTGAGAGGAATTGATAACATGCCAAGCCAAGTAATATTAACGGCAGATACCGTTATGTTTTCAATCGGTTTTAAGTTATTGGCCGTAGAATATTTATTTGGAGATTCTATTAAAGATGTATTGAATGAAGGAAAAAGTATCTCAAATGATTTCTGGCAATTTGAAGCGACCGACATGACTAGCCTTGAGAATTTTTGCAACAAAGCAGTAAAAAAAATAAAGACCATTCCCACTGAAAGTATCGATAACAGAAAGAAAAATTTGTTCGATCTCATTTATGTTTCAGATGGTTCTATTACTGTAAAAGAACTTTCTGAGCAGGTGTATTGGAGCAGTCGGCAAATCAATAGATATTTCAATCAGCAATTTGGAATTTCGCTTAAAACCTATTGTAACATCCTTAGGTTTAGGGCTTCTTTTAAGCATATTAGTGAGGGAAAGCTCTTTCCAGAACAAAATTTTACCGATCAAAATCATTTCATTAAAGAAATTAAGAAGTACGCCGGTGTTACCCCAAAAGAATTGAGCAAAAATAAAGACGAACGCTTCATAGATCTTGCTGTAATTAAAAAACATCCCTAATAAAACGACCGATTTTTACTATTCCATTCCTTAACAAGTAACCAACTTTGCTTTACAATTTTATAAAGCAAAAGATGTTACTACAAAATAAAAAGATAGCCATAGTTGGTGGCGGTCCTGGCGGACTCACTCTAGCCAGATTACTTCAGCGAAAAGGTGTTGAGGTAAAAGTTTACGAAAGAGATCAAGATCAATTTGGTCGGCAACAAGGTGCAACGCTCGATTTGCATTACGAATCTGGATTAAAGGCGCTGAGAGTAGCTGGATTAATCGAAGAATTTGCAAAGCGCTACAGACCAGGAGCTGAAAGAATAACCATTACCGATAACAATGCTTCCATTTGTTACACCGAAAGAGATGAAGCACCATTGCAAGATTTGAATAGTATTTATGCTAGGCCAGAAATTGATCGGAGTCCGCTTCGAGATTTACTCATCGCATCGCTACACGATGATACCATTGTATGGGATTCGAAATTTTTAGAACTACAAAAGAACGGTAACGGCTGGAATTTGGTGTTCGAAAATGGTGAAGTTGCCTATGCAGATCTTGTAATTGCTGCGGATGGAGCAAACTCTAAAATCAGAAAGTACCTCACTGATGTTCAGCGCATTTATTCGGGTGTAACCATTGTAGAGGGAAATATTTACAATGCAGCTGTTAACGCACCACATTTATGGGAACTGACCAACGGAGGCAAAATCTTTGCCTTATGGAAAAACAAAACTATTTTCTTGAGTGCAAAGGGCGAAGGTTCACTTTCATTTTATACGAGTACAAAAGAAACAGAAGATTGGGCAAAATCATCGGGCATCGACTTTACAAATAAAGAGCTCGTTTTTACTTGGTTTAAGCAGCGCTTTTCGGATTGGAGTAATGATTGGCACGAAATATTTTTAACAGATGAATCTTACTTTGTCGTTCGGCCTCAATATCACTTTCCTGCAGATCAGTCTTGGCCAAGTCTACCAAACTTAACCATGATTGGCGATGCTGCACATGTTACGCCACCATCAGGCGAAGGTGTTAACCTAGCGATGCAAGATGCATTAGAGTTGTATGAAGCACTTTGTTTAGATGGTTTCGATACAACGCTTGAAGCTATTCAATCCTTTGAAAAGAAAATGCACAACCGAGCTTCGGTAGGAACTACAGAAGCTTTAGAAATGGTGGAGTCTATGACCTCAGAAAATAATCTTAAGCAGATGCTTGATTTCTTTAATGAGATGGAAGAATTAAAAAAAGCGGATCAAAATAATTAAGCGATCAAAATTATGTTACTAGAGAATAAACAAGTAGCCATTATCGGTGCTGGGCCGGTGGGCTTAACCATGGCGAGATTACTTCAGCAAAAAGGAGTTGATGTAACCGTTTACGAAAGAGACAAAAATGCAAAGACGAGAATCTCTGGTGGCACACTCGATCTACATAATGGATCAGGACAGGATGCTTTAGAAAAGGCAGGCTTGTTGGAAACCTACTTTGAGTTGGCGAAGCCTATGGGAAGAACAATTGCTGATCAAGATGGCAATATCTTATTATCTAAAAAGCCTACGCCAGAAAATCGATTTGATAATCCAGAGATCAATAGAAATGATTTGAAACGCCTACTTCTCGAAAGTTTGGCGAGTGAAACCGTAGTTTGGGATCGGAAATTTACAGGACTAGAAGTACAGAATGGGAAATGGCTTTTGCACTTTGAAAACAATGAGATTGCAACAGCAGATTTTGTAATTGGAGCCAACGGAGGAATGTCGGCACTAAGAAAATATATTACCGAAGCTCAAATAGAATACTCAGGCACCATTATGGTTCAGGGAGATGTATCTCAGCCAGAAATAAACTGTAAAGATTTCTATCAACGCTGTGATGATAATATATTAATGACGGCGAGCAATGGCAATTTACTGGTCGCAAACCCAAGGAATGGTAATTTATTGAGTTACAGTGTAATTTTTAAAAAGCCAGATGAATGGGGAAGTGCAAACGAATTAGATAAACTGGATACGGCGAATATTTCAACTTTTCTTACAGATCGATTATCAAATTGGCATGAATCCTATAAAGCGTTATTTCAGGCTACTTCATCATTTGTGATCTGGACAACCAGAAAAATTTCACTGGAGAAACCCTGGAATATTGATCGCCCATTGCCGATAACACTTATTGGAGATGCAGCGCACATTATGCCACCCTTTGCAGGCCAAGGCGTAAATATTGGCCTAAGAGACGCCCTGATTCTATCAGAAAATTTAACAAATGGAATGTTTCCAACCATAGAAACTGCAATTAAAGATTATGAACAAAAAATGTTTGTTTATGCAAAAGAGGCACAACATGAAACCAATAAAAATGAAATAGAGATGCTCAATCCAAGCTTTTCGTTTATGAAATTTAATACTTAAGCGCTGCAAGTTTTTCCGGAGACGAGGTTATCAAAAGCTACAATAAACCTGTACCTTCTGCAACTCTGCAGGCTTCCATAGCGTTAGTTACGCTTAACTTTTGAAAGATGTTTTGCCTGTGCCGATTAACCGTATTGATGCTTAAGGAAAGTTTATCTGCAATTTCCTTACTTCTTCGCCCATGCTTAATCAACTGCAAAATTTCTTTTTCACGCAGGGATAGGATCTCGCTAAATTCGTGGTGATTGTAATCCATTATTTTGCCTGATTTTGTATTTATGATAATCCCTTGAGGAATCTCAAATTCTGGATGTTCGTGAATTAAATTATAAAGACAAAGGGCAAGCCAGATACTGCCATCTTCAGAACTGCCAATGTACAATAATCGATGTTTAACCAATATAAATTTGCCCTCCAAATTACGGATTCTAAGCTTAGTGATCAACTCGTAGTTGGCACGATCTGTTAAACCAATCGAATTTAATAACTGAAAAAACTGAAATTCGAGTCTATATTTTTTTTGTAAATCTTCAGGATGGACTCGGCTTAATAATTCATCCTCCCATATCGAATTAATTTCTGTTTTCTTCTGTTGAAGGCCAAGCAAATCTGCAATTGCACCGTAAGAAATATAGCTTTTTCTTGCTTTCAAGTCGCTTAAAACACTTATGCAATTTTCTAGCTTAGCGTACATTTGGGCAATTTCTTTGCCATTATCCAATTTTGATGTCGAATTAAAGGTTGCATCAAAAGGCTGAGAGAATAATTTAATGTCAAGCAGGTCTCGCATATTTTAAAGGTAATGGTTATTTATTACCATTGAATTTAGTTTAAACAGTGAATAACTTTGCGAACTTAATCATTTGAATGGTGGTTTTGCCCTTCGGTAAATTCGAAAAGGGCAAGAAATTAATCATACCAACGCACAATATTTAACAATCAAATCAATAAAAAAGAAACATGAAAAGAATCCTTTTCGCTTTAACCCTCCTGCTTAGTATAGGTGAGTTAAAAGCACAAAGTTTGGAAAAATTGCAGTGGTTTAACGAACCTGAGCAATGGAAAATTAAAAATAACAGTTTGATTATGCAGGTAACGCCCAATAGCGATTATTGGCGGATTTCGCATTACGGGTTTACAGTAGATGATGCCCCTTTTTATTATAGTACTTATGGAGGTGAGTTCGAAGCAAAAGTAAAACTAACAGGCGCCTATAAAGCTCGTTTCGACCAAATGGGATTGATGATCCGTACAGATTATAAAAACTACATTAAAACCGGTGTTGAATTTGTGGACGGGAAATTTAATGTAAGCACAGTTGTTACCCACGATAAAAGTGATTGGAGCGTGCTGACGTTAGATAAAGTGCCTCCTTTTATTTGGATTAAAGTAGTTCGAAGACTTGATGCAGTAGAAATTTTCTATTCGCTTGATGATAAGAATTATATTATGACCAGAAATGCGCCATTACAAGACAATGCTCCAGTGATGATCGGACTTATGGCGGCTAGCCCAGACGGTAATGGTTTTGAAGCTAAATTCGAAAATTTTAAAGTGAAGCATTTGCCTGATCAGCGTAGATTAGAATGGCTTAAAACACATAATTGATCAGCGCAAAATTTAGGAATAGCACAGCCAATTTTAGTGTCTAATCTTGGGATATAAGATCAAAATTTTTAAGCCCAACTCAATAAGAGTTGGGCTCTTATCCCTTAACTTCAGAAATCATTTCCTCTTACTTTGGCATTTTAAAAGATGGCGGAATCGAAGCATCGTCTGTAGCCCAAAGTTTATTTGGGTGCTTGCCCATTACAAACTCTAGTTTTCCGCCTTTCATTAAATCCTCGTGAGAAAACCACGATTTATTCCAAACTTGGCCATTCAGTTTTGCCGATTGGATGTACTTGTTTTCTGGAGCATAATTTAAGCAAGACAATTCGAATTTTTTACCATTCCCTAAATCCAACTTTACATTTTCAAAAGTTGGACTTCCAATAACATACATTGGTAAACCGGGTGTCATTGGGTAAAAACCCATTTCCGAAAACACAACGAAAGAGGTTAAACCACCGCCATCTTCATCGCCCGGAATCCCCATTAAATCGTTGCGAAACCATTGTGCCAGTAAACTGCGAACACGTTTTTGAGTGCGCCAAGGTTGGCCGGCATAATTGTACAAATAAGGAATGTGCATAGCGGGTTCGTTGCCCATAGAAAACTGGCCAACATTGCCCGTATGATCGGGTAGTTGCGAATAAAAATCGTATCTACTTTTCCCTAATGAGGTGTTGTACATTTTTTCAAGTTCATCAACAAATGCCTGTTTACCACCAATCATATTTACTAAATCGCCCACATTGTGTAAAACATCCCATCGGTAAAGCCACCCATTATTTTCATCGTAAGTTTCTCTGGCGCCCAAACCACCAGAAAAACGATAATCCAAAGGTTGAATAAATTTACCGTTGGCATCTTTTGGATGGAAGAATTTGGTGTCTGGATTAAACACCGTATGGTAGCTTAAGCTTTTATCTAAAAAGTATTTTGCCTCATCGGTTTTCCCCAATTGTTGGGCAATGTTACCCAAGCACCATTCATCGTAAACGGTACCCAAAGTTACGGCTATCGGTTGGCGTTTTTCGAAACCATGAACTTCTGGTGCGGTTTCTTTTTCGCCTGCTGGCAAAGCAGGGAAGTAGCCATTATCTTTAAAAAACTGATCTAAAACACCTGCTTTTTTAGATGACCATGGTGCCAAGGTTTTCTCGATAATTCCCGCTTTGCAATATTGATAAGCTTCTTCAAGATTGAACATTCTTAAACCCTTGTTGTAGGCATCAATAATGGTTGCAACGCCGTGGTTACTGTTCATCCGGCGACTATCGCCCGTAACTTCAGGGAAGGTTGGCATCCAATGATCGTCCATTTGCTGTGCCATGCGCAGGTATGAATTAATCATATTGCCTTCCATTTTAGGTTCGATAATTACACGAAGTGGATGCGTTGCTCGGTAAGTATCCCAAATCCAATCATCCGTAAAAAAAGGAACACCATTATCGTTGTGAATTTTTCCATCAAAGGCGCTAAAATATTTTCCATCTTCAGATAAGCTGATCATACGTTCGTATGTGCGGTAAAGTGAGGTGTAAAATATAGTTTTGGCCGTTTCATCTGTTCCTTCAACCATAATTTTACCCAATGTTGCATTCCAGATATTCTTTCCGGTTTGGGCTACTTCAGTTAAATTGTAACCTTTAATTTCACGGCGAAGATTATTTTTAGCCTGTTCTACGCTAATAAAAGAAATGCCGTAATGAACTTTAATCTGTTTGGTTTTAGCAGGATATTTTAAAATAAAATAAGCATTCCGTCCCGAGGTTGATTGATCTTTGGTGTCGATTTTATCGCCTTTTTGTGTGCCCGATTCCGTTGGAGATAAATCAGTTTCCAGGTAAAGATAAACTTTGGTGTTGTTATCCAGTTTCTGAAAACCACTTACTATATTTTGGTTAACCTTTAATTCTCCATTTCCAGTATTTAAAATTAGGTAAGCAGGAAGATCGGTTTTCGTGAAATTGATTGCATAAATTCCCGATTGGTGCGAAGGGGCAAATTGTACGTTTATGCCATAATCATCTAAATCTACTTCATAATAATAAGGCTTAATCACTTCATTATCGTAACCATAATCGAGGGTGCTTTTAACATTTTTTAAATCGCCCTGAAAAGGACTCAAATTAAAGGCCGAGCTTCCTCTATGGCTGGTAATAACAACAGGCAAGCCGTTAATGGTATTGCTCGTAAAATTATCCCGCTCTGGGTAAACTCGCAACAAACTGTTTGGTAAATGAACGGTAGGGTAGGTAGGAACAAGCAAATGACTAATATTTCCAATATATGGATTTACATAATCTACAGGCTGTTTTTTGATTTGCGCACCAGCAAAATTGACGCAAACTGTAAGCGAAAGAACTGATGTAAATAAAGCGGATATGTATTTTTTCATCTTCATAATTTCCATAGGATTTAGCAAACTTAACATTTTTTAAAAAAGATATTTGACCTTACATCAGTTCTAAATGTATTATTCGTGATGTAGATTTTCGAATTGTCCATTCATTTAGTAAAACGATTTATGCAATTTGATTAAAAAGACCTAACTTATCAAAAAAAATAATCATGAAAAATGTGCTTTTTGGCCTGCTTTTTTCTTTAACACTTACAGTTTGTGATGCACAGTTGGGCGTAAAATATGATCCAAAAATTCAATCCACAAAAAACCTTCAATACTGGCGACCGAAGGGAAATCTTTTTGTTGGCGATTGTATGCCTTACTCAAGAGGCGGTACTTTTTATTTTTATTGGCTTTTGGATTCTGCTCATCACGCCAGTTTAAATGGTTTGGGCGGTCATCAATGGACTTTAAGTACTACCGAAGATTTAAAAACATGGAAACAGGAGCCCGTTGTGCTTGGTATTGATGAGGCTTGGGAAAAATCCATTTGCACAGGTTCTATTGCCTATTATAAAAATAACTATTATGCTTTTTACGCCACGCGATTAATCGATAAAAATGGGCATGTAAATGAGCAGCTCAGTTATGCAATTAGTAAAGATGGTATCCATTTCGATAAGCAAAAACCAAATCCATTTTATACTTCTGCGCCAGGTTATAGCAAGAGGGATTTCAGAGATCCAAAAGTTTTTGTAGATGAGCAAACGGGAGAATTTCATTTGTTTGTTTCCAGTTGGCAAGAAAATCCTGTATTGAATCATGCCGGTGGAAGTTTGGTTCATTTGGTATCAAAAGATTTAAAAACTTGGGAAACAAAAGATCCGGTGCTTACCGGGCAATCATCGGTTCCAGAATGCCCCGATTACTTTTTTTGGAAAGGTTGGTATTATTTAGTTTATGGAGATAATGGCGATACTTATTATGTAAAATCTAAAAAACCTTATGGCCCGTGGGAAGAACCAAAATACCAATCATTAAATGAATCTTGGTCTAACGTTTTAAAAACGGCCTCGTTTCAAAATGATCGACGGATCTCCGCTTCATGGATTCCATCAAGATCAGATAATAAAGATAATAACGGAGAAATTTTTGGTGGAAATGCACTTTTCAGAGAAATTATTCAACAAGCAGATGGAACTTTAGATACCAAGTTTCCTGAAGAAATGATTCCTGAATCTGGACCAGCTATGCAACTGAAAATTATTCCGGATCTGTTTTCAACAGTTATAAACCCAAGTAGCTTGAGCGTAAGTGCGCCTAATGGTATTGGTGCAAGTCATTTGGAAAATGTTCCGCAGAATTGTAGAATAACGATGGAGATTGAACCAATGGGCACTAATGATGAATTTGGATTTTATTTAAGGGCTAATGAACATGCCTCGGATGGGTATAAAACGAGTTTTTCGGCCAATAATCAAACGGTTTGGTTGGGTAATACCAGTATTAAGGCGGTGATAGGTTTAGATAAAGCCATCAAAATCGATCTTATTTTACATGATGACATTATAGATTTATCGATTAATAACAATCGATGCATTGTAAACCGAACGCCAGAACATAAAGGGAATTTTCTCTGGTTTTTTGCCAAGCACGGAACAGTTAAATTTAAATCGATAAAGATCAGTCCGCTTTTAGAGCAAAAACCTTAAATTTTATCCAATTTGAAGTAACCTAAATGAATTTCATCTTCTGGCAAATTTGCCGAAGGATAAATTTCGATGTTGTATTTTTCTTTGCTAGCTGAATTTAAAATGTCCTCAATTCTGTAAATATCATCAACATCGATTCCGTATTTTTCATCGATGTGAGAATTGGCACCTTTAATAGAATTTGTTTTGAAGAAAACCGTTTTTTTGGCATTTTGGATGGCCTGCGCACGATCTTCCTGAACCGATAAAACGGTATAATGTTGCTCTTCTAACTTATTGCTTTGATAACCGCCGAGATTAATAAAATAAAGTTTTCTAGCCGAATCAGGTAAAGTTTCTCCCTTCGGAACTACGTTAATTTTAAAACCATCAACGGTATTTACTTCCCTCCAGCCGTCCAAATGAATGCTCGATCCTGCTTCTGGCCAAAAGGCTTTAATTTGCGGAACCAACTCCTTCAAATTATGGGCAATTCCAAAAAAGAAATCGTGTTGTTCTACATTTCTATTCGGCGCTTTCGAACCCAATAGGAGCATGTAAAGTTTTGGTTTTATGGATGTTTGATGGTCATCACTCATTATTGATATTTTCTTTGTTAATAACTAACGAATTTAGGCTTCTGATTGTTTAATAAAATCTAATTGAGGGTTAGAAGCGAGTAAACTTTTAATCACATTTTCTGATGCTGCCTCACAAAAATCCAGACCAGAATAATCAGGGTTGTAACCGCCGATATATGGCACAGCCATAATGTAAATGCGCTCATTTAAGGCTCCATAATCATCTATGATTTGAAAATTATCGTTAATTGTAATGCCGGGAACATTTAAATAGTAATTTCCATTTCCATCGGTTTCAACTTTTTCGTTGCCGTTTTCCATCGCCTGCCGGCCAATTTTCTCATCTTTAAATTTTATGCGTGCAGGGCTTACAGTTCTTTTGCTCAGCAAGCTTTTGTAAGGTAATTCTTGATAATTTAAATGGGGCTGACCAACGCAATCTACATAGGTTTTAAAGTGCGGATTTTGTTGTTGGTTCATTTCATCCGTATAAAAATATATGGCGCCACCTTCAGCATGTGGTTCCGTATAACTATCATCACCAACGGGAATAATTTCGAGTACACCAGCATCGTTTAAAGCCAGCATTTCTTCTACCGATCCTTGCGGAACGAATGCAATTACTATAGAAATTAAAGGCATTAAAACCTTTTGAAGTCTTTGCATATCTTCTGCCGAAAAATGTTTTGCAGGATAGTTCATGGCAAAACTTAATACGGCAAGCATCTCTTTCCAATACACCGATTCTTTACGTTTAATGGATTTTTCTGCTTCGGTATATTCTGCCTTGAACAATAAAAATGGATCAATTCTTTCTCTAAGATCCATCATCGAATCTACAAAAGTCTCGATGCTCATTTCTCTAATTTGCTCGTAAAAACCAGGTTCCTTATCCCTAATCATCTCTTTGAAATTTTGCTCAAACACAAAATCTAAAGAAAGAAATCCATCATTTTCGGCCTTATTTTTTTCTACAACCTCTGGGCTTAAAACAGAATCTTTTAAAAGATGCGAATCCGCTAAATGAAAGCGGATAGCAGGTAAAAGACCACTTCTAGAGTGCATAACCATTTTAAAACCGGGGCTATCTTCGTTAAGTTTGTAAACGAGTTTGTCCTCATTCTTCCAATGGAAAGTTCCATTTTGCCTTGCCATGGTCCTAATTGCATCAATCGCGGTAAGTGAAGATCCTTTTATGGCTACCGGATGGTTGATTTTAAAAGCAAGTTTTGCTGGTGGATAAGGAGAATCAAAATATCCTTGGAATGCGTTTTCGTGCTTTAAGGGCCATCTATGTCCGGTGCAAATGATAATATGATCATATTCCAATATCGTTTCGCCCGAAATTTCTACGGCTACTCTATTCCTTTCGGGATAATCGATAATATCAGTTACAGGGCTATTTAAGCAAACATTGGTGTTTATTCCAATTTCTTTTGCCTGTTGTAGAAGGAGATCAAACTGCGCAGAAAGATACTGACCAAAAAGCAGACGAGGCAAGACTTTATAATCGTTAAATTTTTCAGAATCAATATGAAAACGATCCAAAGTTTCTTGAGGAACGGTCTTTATCCAATCTGATATTGAGGTAACCAATTCCGGAATTTCATTGCCCGATACGTTGGTAATGTGTTCATCATTAGCACCTTTAATGCTATAGGGCATGCCAGCACCAAGTTGAGTGTTTTTCTCAATAATATCGATTGAAAATTCTTTTCTGCCCGAATCAACCAATCTTTTAAACATAAAAAGACCACTTGGTCCTCCACCCAAAATTGCAATCTGGATCTTATTTTCTTGCTTTTCAGTTGACATATTATCTAATCAGTAATTTGTTAAACAACATTATTCACTTCGAAACCACCATATCCAACCATTTCGGCAGTATGATTTACAGTTAGGTTGAGTTTCAGTTTTTCTATTAAAACTTTAGCCATTGAGATGCTTCTATGAATATCATTTATGCCTCTTATTTCAATTCCCCTTCCTAATGTTTTATATTTAGTCGGCTCGAATTTATCAATGAATTTTTGCAAGTCGGCACTTATGGTTTTTTCTTTTATTTTCATACTCGGTTATTGTTCCTCTTACAATCCTAAAAAACATAAATTGTTTTAAACATTTGTTTTTTGATTGAAGCGCACATGAATTAGGATTTAACGTTGTTGAAAACAATTCTTTTATATGGATGGTTTTTCAGTGATAAGCCAAAATATGGAACATTCCGAAATTTCGCAGGGCAAACTTTTTATGGGTACCAGTGGATTAATTCTACCTGTACAAAATAAAGCATTTTATCCAGATGAATTTAAAGAACGAAGTCGATTGTGTTATTACAGTTCGCTTATGAATTCTATCGAAATTAACAGCTCATTTTACAAAACCCCTATGGCAAATACGGTTGCCAAATGGGTAACAGAAGTAAAGGATGATTTTAAATTTATCTTCAAACTCCTTAGAGATGTAACCCATAACAAGGGCTTAATTTTTGATCCAACTCTACTGCAAAAATTTATGGAAAACATTGCTTTTGCAAAAGAAAAACAGGGTACACTTTTGATTCAGTTTCCACCAAGTTTAAAGGCCGATTCGATATTGCAGTTAGAAAGATTGCTAGCTTTTGTACGGGAATATGATTTTGCAGATTGGAAAATTGCGGTAGAATTTAGACATCCTTCTTGGTATAGAACTGAAACCTACGATTTATTAAATGATCTAAGTATTGGTTTGGTTATTCACGATAAATCTCCGGCAAATACACCGATGGTAAATATGGATGCGGACTTTGTTTATTTAAGATTCCATGGTCCGGGAGGTAATTATCGAGGCAGTTACGATGAAAGTTTTCTTGCTGAATATGCCAGCTATATTAGCGATTGGCTAAACGAAGGGAAGGACGTTTATGTTTATTTTAACAATACAATGGGCGAGGCCTATCAAAATCTTTGTACCTTGAGGGATTTCGTGAGTGAATCGATTTTTGAGGGGGAGAGATAATATTAATTTTCACCATATAAGGAATGTAAGAAAATGTAAGTTTATACTCTTATATTTCTTATATGGTTAGTATAAAGGCCTTAAATTGAGGAGCTAATTTTCAACTTATAAGGCATTTAAGAAAATGTAAGCTTATTTGGCCTTATATTTCTTATATGGTTATTGCTACTGCAAATGATTTAAGTGGTTTTCAATTTCTGCAGTAATTAGATTAATCGTAGGTGTATCTAAATTAATTTGAACCGTATGTTCATTATCTAAATCGTTTTCGAAAATGGGCAATTCTTCTAAAATATCTTCAATGGGCAAAAGTTCCCAATCTAAGTCTAAATTTCGAAGTGCGCCAATGGTTTTACCCTTGTTAATGATCTGATAAATATCATTATTGGGCAAAATCGTTAATTCTAAATCTGTGGAATTGTGGTGAATAAGTATTTTAAAAGCCTCCATATTTGAGGAACTCTTTTAGCGAAGGATTGTTTTGGATTTTATCTGTGATTTAATGAATACTTCCAGTTAGTGTTATTAATCGCTGTATAATTTAAATCACTAACCTTAGTTTTTAAGATTGGGAATTAAATTTAAAAATGCCTGGAAATCGGCCTTATATTTTTTCTTATCAAGCTTAAAATAAAAAGCTCCTTTTTTTGAGCTAGATCTATCTTTCTCTTCCAGTTTAATCAATAACCCTGTCGAAGTTATTTTTCTGCTGAAGTTTCTTGTGTCGATTTTTGTATCGTTTACTTCCTCAAAAAGATTTTGTAGTTGAGGCAAGGTAAATTGTTTCGGCAACATTTCAAATAAAATAGGGTGGAGCGAAGCTTTGTATCTCAGTTTTTTCCTAGCATCAGCAACCATTTGATCATGATCAAAAATAAGCTTTGGTCTTTCGCCAATTAAAAACCATTCCGCTTTGTAATCATCATTTAATTGAGTTTCGTATTTGTGAATATCAATTAAAGCAAAGTAGCCAACAGATAATGTCCGCTCAATTGGATCACGTTTTGGCTCTCCATAAATCTGCATCTGTTCTAAATAAACACCCTCTAATCCAGTCATTTTTTTGAGTACCCGATTGGCGGCATCGTCCGGACTTTCATTCGAACCAACAAAACCACCCATTAAGCTCCACTTATTAATTTCGGGTTCCAAACCGCGTTTAACCAATAGAATTTTCAAATGTGCCCCATCAAAGCCAAAAACAATGCAATCTACCGCAACTAAGTAATGTGGCTGACTAGAATATTCTATCATAATTAAAATTTAACGAGCTTAAGATGTTCAAATTTAAACAAAAATAAAAATTATTATTAATTGTCATTTTGACAATTAATAATAATTTTATAATTTAGTGCCACGATAAATTTGCCAACCCTAATTTTTAGGATGCAGATCTAACCAAATTATAATATTATATGCAAGAAACATTCGATCTCGATTCAAACCCACATACACGATTAAATATTTTAACTGGAGAATGGATTCTGGTCTCTCCGCACCGCACAAAACGCCCTTGGCAGGGTAAGGTAGAAGAGGTTAGCGCAGATAACCGCCCAGAATACGATGAAAAATGTTACCTCTGCCCAGGAAATTCTAGAGCAGATGGAGATCAGAATCCCGATTATAAAGCCAGTTTTGTTTTTAAAAATGATTTCGGAGCGTTGCTGGAAGAAACACCTCTCGCAAGTTTTAATGAGGCTGATTTGTTGGTCGCCAACAATCAAAAAGGAATTTGTAAGGTGATCAGTTTTACGCCAAAACACAATTTAACACTTCCAGAAATGACTTTGCCAGAAATTACTGCAGTGGTAGAACTTTGGCAAAAGGAATTTAATAGCCTCGCAGAAAATGAATGGATTAAATACATCCAGATTTTTGAAAACAAAGGCGATATTATGGGATGCAGTAATCCACATCCTCATGGACAAATTTGGGCGCAAAGCGATATTCCATTGGAAATTGCAAAAGAGAGCGAGCGACAAAAAGCATATTATGCGGTGCACAAAGAAAGTTTACTTTCTGCATATTTAAAATTGGAACTGAAAAAACAAGAAAGGATTCTTTTTCGAAAATGATCATTTTGTTGCTCTAGTTCCTTTTTGGGCAGTTTGGCCATATGAAACAATGATCATAAGTAAAAGACATGTTACCAGTATAAAGTACTTTAATGAACTAGAGAAATTATCTTTGGCAGAAGCAATTCAAAAACTAACCATAAAATACGATAACCTTTTCGAAACCTCATTTCCATATTCTGCCGGAATGCACCAAGCGCCTGTAAACGCTGGAGATCATCCCGAATGGCATTGGCACATGCATTTTTATCCGCCTTTGTTGCGTTCGGCTACGGTAAAGAAATTTATGGTCGGATATGAAATGCTTGCAAATCCACAGCGTGACATTACACCAGAATTTGCCGCAAAAAAACTGAGAGAATTGCCTTCAGAACATTATAAAAGCTTAACAACAAAATAATAATATAAAAGCCAAATCCTTTACAAAATGGATATTGAACGTTTAAAAGTAGTATTTAAGAGTATTTATTATACCGATCCGATGGTGGTTAGATCGCCCGGAAGGATTAATATAATTGGTGAGCATACCGATTACAACGGAGGCTTTGTGATGCCTGCAGCAATAGATAAAGCGATTTATCTTGGGGTATCCAAACGTGAAGATGATGAAATTCATCTTTATGCAGAAGATTTTAAACAAACGCATACCGCCAATATTAATTCGTTAGAACCTTCGAAAAAAGGTTGGCCTAATTATATTTTGGGTGTTGCAGATCAAATTCAAAAAAGAGGTTATAAAATTGGCGGTTTCAATTTATATATTGATGGAGATGTGCCACCTGGAGCTGGTTTATCCTCTTCTGCCGCGGTAGAATGTGCAACCGCTTTTGCGCTTGATCAGCTTTTTTCTTTATCCATTTCGAGATTGGATATTGCATTGATTGCCCAAAAAGCAGAACACACTTTTGCCGGTGTAAACTGTGGCATTATGGATCAGTTTGCTTCAGCCTTTGGCAAAAAAGATCAAGCCATTGTGTTGGATTGCCGATCGATGGATTATCGTTATGTACCGCTTCAATTAAAGGGATATAAACTGGTTTTGCTTAACACCAATGTGAAACATTCTCTTTCAGAAAGTGCGTATAATAAACGTCGCGAATCTTGCGAGCAAGGTGTGGCTTGGATTAAAGATGGATATCCAAATGTAGAAACGCTGAGAGATGTAGATTTGGCAATGCTTGATGAATATGTTAAACCAAAGGATGCGGATGTTTATACAAAATGCAAATTTATTGTTGGCGAAATTGCTCGCTTAATTAAAGCTGCTGATCATTTGGAACAGGGTCATTTAAAAGAACTTGGCGAGTTGATGTTCGAAACGCATAATGGTTTAAGTAAGGATTACGAAGTAAGTTGTAAGGAACTTGATTTCTTGGTTGATTCTGTAAAAGACTTGGATTATGTACTTGGATCTAGAATGATGGGCGGTGGCTTTGGTGGCTGCACCTTAAACATTGTTAAAGACGAAAATATTGAAGAACTGATCGAAAAAATCAGTGCCGAATATCATAAAGAATTTGGGATTAACCTAGACGCCTATACTGTAGAAACAGCTGACGGCACAAGCGTAATAATTTAAAAGATGTCTAAAATATTAGTTACCGGAGGTACGGGTTATATTGGTTCGCATACCGTTGTAGAATTGCACAATGCAGGTTACGAAGTGGTTATCGTTGATAATTTATCCAACTCGAACATCAAAATCCTAACCCAGCTCCATGAGATTACGGGGAAATGGTTCGAATTTCAGGAGATCGATCTCCAGGATGACAGAGCTGTTCAGGAATTTGCTGAGCAGAACACGGATTTAACCGGAATTATCCATTTTGCAGCCTACAAGGCAGTAGGAGAATCGGTTGCCCAGCCGTTAAAATACTACAGGAATAATTTTTACAGC
>NZ_JACRYL010000038.1:0-994 GCF_014306625.1 Pedobacter fastidiosus | reverse complement strand
CTGGTTTCGTTCAACAGAAAGATAGATCTTGTGTTTTCTTCTTCCTGCACGGTTTATGGCCAGCCAGACAGTCTGCCTGTTACAGAATCGGCACCGATTAAAAAAGCCGAATCGCCTTATGGTAACACCAAACAGATTGCTGAAGAGATTCTTGAGGAAACCACTGCGGTAACGCCAGATCTGAACGTAATCGCACTGCGCTATTTCAATCCGGTTGGCGCACACGAAACCGCACTGATCGGAGAACTTCCAAACGGGGTTCCGGCCAACCTGGTTCCATTTATTACACAGTCGGCAATTGGTAAACGCGGACCGATTACGGTTTACGGAAACGATTACGATACGGTCGATGGTTCTGCCGTTCGCGATTACATCCACGTTGTGGATTTGGCCAAAGCTCATGTTGCTGCGGTTAAGCGGATGGAGGAAAAGAAAGCGGAAAGCAATTACGAGGTCTTCAATATCGGAACGGGAAAGGGGTCATCTGTACTGGAAATTATCTCTGCCTTTGAGAATACAACTGGAGAAAAACTGGATTACAAAATTGGACCAAGAAGGAGCGGAGATGTAGAAAAGGTTTACGGCGATGTTCAGAAATCTAACGATGTACTGGGCTGGAAAGCAGATCTTGGGATTGATGAAATGATGAGATCGGCGTGGGAATGGGAGAAATACATCAAAGCAAATCCTTTTGAATAAAATTAATAACACCAAATAGAAACTTAATGAAACACAACTTACTGGACACGAAGGATTACATTGTATTTGCGATCTACTTCGTTATTGTTGCGGCTTACGGACTGTACATCTACAACAAGAAAAAATCTGCATCCACGGGCTCGAAGGACTATTTCCTTGCCGAGGGCTCGCTAACGTGGTGGGCAATCGGCGCATCGCTTATTGCATCCAACATCTCTGCCGAGCAGTTTATCGGCATGAGCGGATCGGGATTCAAGATGGGTCTTGCCATTGCAACCTACGAGTGGATGGCTGC
>NZ_JACRYL010000037.1:439-21291 GCF_014306625.1 Pedobacter fastidiosus | reverse complement strand
AGAATTTGTAATTGGATGCCCTTTGGATTTTGCCACGAAAAATAAATAATTGAAAAGTTTTGAAGTCCAAAGATTTCCCCGTTTCGGTCGAAATGACGATTAATAAAAAATGAACGAAAACTTCAGTTTTATAATACTCACCTACAATGAACAAATTCATTTGCCTAGGCTATTGGAATCCATCAAAGACCTGCAAGCACCTATTTTTATCTTAGATAGCGGAAGTACAGATGATACATTAAAAATCGCTACTCAATATGGCGCAACGGTAAAAATAAATTCATTTATTAACCACCCAAAACAATGGGATTTTGCACTTCGCAATTTCGAGATTTCAACTCCTTGGATTATTGGTTTAGATGCAGATCAAAAGGTTACCCCAGCGCTTTTTAAATTATTGATCGATTTTAAACCAGAAGATTATAGCCACGTCAATGGTATTTACTTCAATAGAAAAAACTTCTTTCAAGGCAAATGGATTCGATTTGGTGGTTACTTTCCCTTCTATCAGCTAAAGATGTTCCGTAAAGGTGTTGGAATTTCGGATCTTAATGAGAATATGGATCATCGCTTCATTACTTCCGGAAAAACTATTATTTGGAAAAATGGATATTTGCTAGAAGAAAATTTAAAAGAAAACGACATCAATTTCTGGATTGACAAACACGAACATTATAGCGATTTGATTGCCACAGAAGAAGTTGAGCGGATGAACAACACGAGATCTCAAAGCTTAAAACCTTCATTACTTGGTAATCCAGATGAACAGCGTGCTTGGTTAAAAAGATTGTGGTGGAAACTTCCACTTGGATTTCGTCCCTACCTATATTTTGCTTATCGCATGATCTTTAAACTCGGCATACTCGATGGTTCGACCGGAATAAGATTTCATTATTTACAGGGATTTTGGTTTAGACGTTTGGTCGATCAAAAGATTAAAAAATTAAGAAGTAGAAGCGGGCAATAACCAGCAATCTGCCTTTCAATTTTTAGACAATTGTTATAATGATTTGGACGCTTCAATTTCAAGTTACAGGTACTACAAAGATCAAAAAGGATATCGCTTCCATCGTTAACGCAATAACCTAATTCAGCTCCAAATAAAAATCGAAAAAATTAAACTTATCTTTAGCCATTTCAATTTGATATGAACGAAATCGAACTTAAACAAGCAAAGAAGCAGGCTGATAGAAAGGCACTTAAATTTATTGTTGCCTTATTCATTCTCTATATATTATTTAGTCAGGGCAATTTATTTATGAATAGTGTAATGAGCCCGGGATCTCGCTTTATAATGCCTTTATTGCTGATCATTTCAATTACATTCAAGGGCTTAAAACTGCCTTGATTAAACCAGCAGTCTGGATTATTAAATTATTCGGCTTTTATGCCATCCATAACGATTCGGATGTGATGGTAGTTTCAGGTCCATATTTGCGAATTAATTATTCGTGCCTGGGCTTGGGCGTTATGAGTTTTTTAGTTGCCTTCGTATTGGCTTTTCCTGCTCCTTGGAAATCTACTTTGAAAATGATGGTTGTTGGTTTGATTACTATTTATGTTCTAAATATTTGCCGAATATCTGGTTTAGGTGTATTGCTTGGCTTTTTTCAATCGCAACGGAACAACTTTACTTATCATCACGAAATTTTCAATATTATCGTTTACATCTGCATTTTTGTAATGCTTTACCTCTGGATTAAGCGAAATACACGTTCTATTCTTCCAGAAAATAAAACTGAAAAGACAGAATTAGCAGATTAATCTTTTGGAAAAAACACAGTTAAATAAAGTCTTTAATACGGGTACTTTCCAGATTGGCGCTTCTTCCCTGAAGCAGTTTTTATGGTATGGTACCTCTGTCTTTTTCTTTAAAAGTGGCATAATTCCTTTTAGCAATATCCTTGTATTCATCCTCAGATTATTCGGTGCAAAAATTGGGAATGAAGTTCGCATTAAACCAGGGATTCATATCAAATACCCCTGGAAGTTAATTATAGATGATTATTCTTGGCTAGCCGATTGCTACATTGAAAATCTAGATTGGGTTAAAATTGGAAGAAACTGTTGCATTTCTCAACAAGCCATGCTGATGACTGGAAATCACGATTACAGCAAGAAAACATTCGATTTAATTGTTAAACCAATAACATTAGAGGATGGCGTTTGGATTGGTGCATCTTCAAAAGTTTGCCCAGGAGTGACGCTTTACAGTCACTCTGTTTTAACGATGGGAAGTGTTGCAACTAAAAACCTTGAGGCTTATAAAATTTATCAAGGTAACCCAGCACAATTTATCAAAGAGCGAAAAATTAGATCTTAAAAAGCTTATTCAAGCTATGCTATTCAGCATAAATTTTACAGAAAATTAAAAATAACCCCTCATTTTTAAAGCAAATGGGGCACTTTCTGTAAAGTTTGACTTATATCAAGTCAAAAATGATTCGATATCCCTTCTTCATCGACTTTATCTCCTTTAGAAATGATAATATTCCGATATTTGTAATGTCTATCCGTGTAATTTAATTACCGATGCTTTTGAAATATCATGAACATTATAAGAAATAATTACACCATTTCTTCTCACCTAATATTTGGCAGTTTTCTAATCGGGATTGCCAATCTGTTTATCTACGACCCTGAAAGCACAACAGATTTTATTATGATCGGCGTTGTTTTAGCATTGCGTTACATCTTAGCCGTAATGATTAAGCGAAGATTTGCCTGGAGTATTTATTTAATGATTATTTTACTGATTAGAAGTGTTTATCGCTCGGTTTACATCATCGATAATATTAATGTTAACCCCATTGCCAAAGTTAATGTGGTTATTCAGCTCCTCATGTCTTTGTTAGCTTTTGGAATTTTATTTATCATTCCGAAACTAAAAAAAATAAGAACCGCGAAAAAGAACAAAGAACAGGTTTTCTCCGAACCTGATATGCCACTAAATTTACAGCAATAAAGTTTTAGATTTTGTAAATGCTTCTCGAAGAATCAATCCGTAATAACGTTTATAAGCATTTACAATTGGATTACTAAAATTGATTTTAAAGATTTGTCCATTCATCAGATTTTCTGTATATTGCTTATAACCAATATATAAAGTTATGGATATCTTCAAAAAAATTCAGCAATGGGGTGATTTGCATCATCCAATCTGGCTCGACTATTTAAGAATTACTTTAGGACTTATATTAATTTGGAAAGGTGTAATGTTTGCAACCAATCTGGAATCCTTTAATCATTTAATGCGAGGCGCTGCACTTGGCACAGCATTCTCGATTAGCTTATTTGCACATTTAATCATATTGCTCCACTTAATCGGTGGCCTTGCAATTGCTTTAGGCACAAATACCAGACTTTTCTGCTTGCTCAACTTACCCGTACTTTTTGGAGCTGTTTTCTTTGTAAATCTATCGCAAGGAATTTTTGTTCCCTATTCTGAATTCTGGTTTTCGACTTTTGTTTTAGCAGGATTGGTTTGCTTTCTAATTGAAGGTAATGGAAGATTTTCGGTTGAGTACTATGCCAATCCAAGAATTAAAACTCAAAATAAACACGCAAGCTAATTGATAAAATTTAATTGAGGAGGTTACTTATTTATTGCATTAAATGGTACGTGAAGACACGTATCATGGCGTAAAGGTCTGCGATTGTTTTTGCCCAATGCCTTGGTTCGTGTCTCCATGAACCAATAAGAGAGATATGTTTTTGAGACTAAAAAAAGTTACAACCCTTAATGGTACTTTAAATCAGATACCACAGCGTAAGGGAGAATGAATTACAAATTCATTTTTATTCTCAGTTCGAGATGCGCTATGCTAAAATCCCGAACTAGTTTTATTTAATGTTGCATTAAATGGTACGTGAAGACACGTACCATGGCATAAGATTATTAAAGCTTATTTAAGAAGATCCTTAAGTACAACCCAAACGTTTTCAGCCAAAATTTTATCGCCTTCTGCTGTTGGATGAATTCCATCGGCTTGATTTAGTTTTGGAACACCACCAACTTTATCCAATAGAAATGGAATTAAAAGCATTTTATTTTTGCTAGCTAAAGCTGGGAACATATTTTTAAAATCCGCAGCGTATTTTGCACCCATATTAGGTGGAACCTGCATGCCCGCCAAAACCATTTTAGCATCGGGATATTTAGCTTTAACCCGATCAATTATAGCTTGAAGATTTTTTGTAGTCTCCGCGACTGGCAATCCTCTCAAACCATCATTGGCGCCAAGCTCTAATACAAAAATATCTACTGGTTGTTTCAATAACCAATCTATCCTTGCTTTGCCGGCAGCAGATGTTTCTCCACTCAAGCCACCGTTAATTACTTTGTATGGTAATTTTAAAGAATCTATTCTATTCTGGATTAAAGCTGGGTAAGCTTCTGTCGGATCGAGACCATATCCAGCGGTTAAGCTTGTTCCAAAAAAAAGTATATTCTTCTGTTTAACTTCCGTTTTTGAAGACTTATCGTCAACCGAATCTAAAGTTTTGTCCTTATCCGTTTTATTCTGTCCATTTCCGCATGAAGCGAGTACAACAGCCAAAACAAATAGCCCCATTAAGCGTTTTCGTAACATATCTATTAATTGTATCTCTAATTATAAAATCAATATAACATAATTGATTATCTTATGTTTGGTTAACCTCTAAACGCAAATCCTTTAAATAAATTCTAATTTGGAAAGCATATTAAACATTCGAAATGTAAGCAAAATTTACCAAAGTGCTGGTCGGGCGCTTACCGTTTTAGATCAGATTAACTTCTCCATCTCAGCAGGTTCAACGGTAGCCATAACTGGTCCATCGGGCAGTGGCAAAACAACTCTTTTAGGTTTATGTGCCGGATTAGATCGTGCCAGTAGTGGAACAGTAGAACTTAATCAGATTGCCTTAGAAAAACTAAATGAAGACGAAAGAGCTGCTGTTCGGAATCAATTTGTGGGTTTTATATTTCAGAATTTCCAGCTTCTGCCTACGCTAACAGCGCTTGAAAATGTAATGGTTCCATTAGAATTGAGAGGTGCTAAAAACATTAAGGCGCATGCTTTATCGCTGTTAGATAAAGTTGGTTTGGCCGATCGTTCTCATCATTACCCGGTACAACTATCTGGTGGAGAGCAACAACGCGTTTCTTTGGCGAGGGCATTTTCCAACCAACCTGCCATTCTTTTTGCCGATGAACCTACAGGAAATTTAGATGCTGAAACCAGCGAAAAGGTAATTAAACTGCTCTTTGATTTAAACAAAGATGCCGGAACAACATTGGTTATTGTAACTCATGATCTGGACTTGGCAGCTAAAACTGGTAGAACAATAAAAATTAAGGGTGGCATAATCATTTCAGACGAAAGCCCGAGTTATGTCTAAAAATAACCTCCCCAATCAACACATTCGTTTTTCTTGGCTATTTAAAATGGCTTGGAGAGATAGTCGCAAAAACCGATCGCGGTTGCTTCTATTTATTTCTTCTATCGTTTTAGGGATTGCGGCGCTCGTTGCGGTTTATTCTTTTAAAGATAATTTACAAAGAGATATTGATAGTCAGGCGAAAGAGCTTACGGGTGCAGATTTAATTCTAGAAAGTAGAAAGGGCGTTAGCAAAGCGATGCAAAAAATGCTGGATACGCTGGGCGATGAACGATCTCAAGAAAAAACATTTGCCTCAATGGTTTACTTCCAGAAAAATGGTGGAAGCCGATTGGTACAAATGAAAGCTCTAAATGGGAATTATCCCTACTATGGCTCGATAGAAACCATTCCTGAAAGCGCAGCTAAAACTTTTCAAGCAGGCAGAACGGCTTTGGTAGATCAAACTTTAATGCTTCAGTTTAATGCCAAAGTTGGCGATTCGATTAAAGTTGGCGACCTTACTTTTGAAATTGCCGGAACCTTAACCAAAGCGCCCGGACAAACAGGAATTTCATCTAGTGTAGCACCAACAGTTTATATTCCGCTTAAATATTTGGATCGAACCAATTTAATCAAAAACGGAAGTCGGATCAGTAGTAAATTCTATTATAAATACAATAATTCGGCAGGAATAGAGGCTTTGGTTAAAAAGCTAGAACCCAAATTTGAAAAAGAGGGTTTTGATTCTGATACGGTAGAATCAAGAAAAGAACAAACCGGAAGATCATTTAAAGATGTTAATCGCTTTTTAGCATTATCGGGTTTTATTGCTTTATTACTAGGTTGTGTTGGTGTAGGAAGTGCAATTCATGTTTACATTCAGGAAAAACTTAATGCCATTGCTACCTTGCGATGCTTAGGTTTAAAATCTAGAGATGCATTTTTAATTTATCTGATCCAGATATTTTTTATCGGATTAATCGCCTCCCTGATCGGAGCAGTTTTGGGCACTGGAATTCAGTTTTTACTTCCATTTGTATTAAAAGATTTTCTCCCAGTAGAAATTACGATGCAAATTTCTTGGCTTGCTGTGGGACAAGGGATTTTACTAGGACTGATTATTTCGATTCTCTTCGCTTTGCCTTCTCTCCTATCAGTAAGAAAAATTTCACCTTTAAATGCGATACGTGCTTCGTTCGAAAAATCATCTGGCGGAAGAGATCCACTAACTTGGGTGGTTTATTTATTGATGGGTCTTTTCGTTTTGGGCTTTACCTACCTGCAAATGAAAACATGGATTCAAACCCTGGCTTTCACATTAAGTATTGCTTTTGCTTTTCTCCTATTGATTGTTTTTTCTAAAATCTTAATGTTTTTGGTAAGGAAGCTTATTCCAAATTCTTCGAGTTATTTGTGGCGACAAGGTTTCGCTAATTTATACCGCCCGAATAACCAAACTTTAATGCTTACCGTTTCTATCGGTTTATCTACAGCCTTCATTTGTACGTTGTTTTTTGTTCAGGGTATATTGATGAATCGGGTAACACTTTCATCTGGCAATAATCAACCAAATATGGTTTTATTCGATATTCAGAATACGCAAAAGCAAGGATTGGATAGTTTAACTAAATCTTTCAAGTTGCCTTTAATGAATCAAGTTCCGGTGATTACCATGAGAATTGATGAAATTAACGGCAAAAAAGCAAGTGCCGATAGTAACAATCGCGGTGCGTTTAGAAATGAAATTAGAGCAACTTATCAGGATAGTTTAACTACAGCTGAAAAAATTACTGAAGGAAAATGGATTGGAAAAATAGCACCAAATCAAACGGTTTACATTTCTTTAGATCAAAGTTTTGCCAAAAGAATTAAAGTCGGGGTAAACGATAAAATTGTATTTAATGTACAGGGAATGCTTATCCCGACCGTTGTTGGTAGTTTAAGAGAAGTGAACTGGAGCAGAATGCAAACGAATTTCAGAGTAGTTTTCCCAGCAGGTGTACTCGAAGAAGCGCCACAATTTCATGTATTAATGACTCGAGTTCCATCGAGCGAAGTTTCAGCGAAATTTCAAGGAAGTGTAGTTCAAAAATTCCCGAATGTATCGGTTATTGATTTAGATTTGGTACTGAAATTATTGGATGAACTTTTAGGGAAAATTGGATTTGTAATTCGATTTATGGCTGGCTTTAGCATGGCCACGGGTTGGATTGTTTTAATTTCTGCTGTGCTTACAAGTAAAAATCAGCGCATTAAAGAGAGCATATTATTGAGAACATTAGGTGCTAGCAGAAAACAGATTTTAAGAATTAACGCGATTGAATATTTCTTTCTCGGTGCCTTTGCTTCAGGAGCTGGATTAATTTTAGCAATCGCAGGCAGTTGGGCTTTAGCCAAATTTAGTTTCGATGCAGCCTTTATTCCGCCTGTTTTACCAACCATTTTACTCTTTGGCTCTGTGGTGTTACTCGTTGTAATTACTGGCGTTTTAAGCAGTAGAAGTGTACTAAACCAACCTCCACTAAAAATATTAAGAAACGAAGGAAATTAAACTCATACATTTTAAAATAGAAGATTAAACTTTTCAACCCATCTTCTGTTTCTCTATTAAAAAGATGAATTCAAAATATAATAAAATTCTCCTAGCATTAGTTATTGGTGCTGTTGCTGTAAACTTAATTTCCTGCGTTTCGATCCCTAAAGGAGCAAAAGCAGTTAAGCCCTTTAAAAAAGACAAATACCTTGGAAAGTGGTATGAGATTGCCAGAATGGATTTCAAATTCGAGAAAAACCTCAACAATGTTACCGCAACTTATTCCTTAAAAGATGATGGCTCCATAAAGGTGGACAACCGCGGTTATAATTATGTTAAAAAAGAGTGGAAGCAAAGTGTTGGTAAGGCAAAGTTTGTAAAAGACGAAGATGAAGCACGATTAAAAGTTTCCTTTTTCGGTCCTTTTTACGCAGGCTACAATGTTATCCAAATCGATCCAGATTATAAATATGCATTGGTTGCCGGTAATAATTTACAATACCTTTGGATTCTATCCCGAACCAAAATTATTCCTGAAACCATAAAATCAGTTTATCTGGATACAGCAAGAAAACTTGGCTATGAAACCGGAGACCTGGTTTGGACAACACATAACTAAATCTTCTTAATCGGGCTGATTGATTAATAGTATTTAACTACTTTTATATCATGATTAGATTAAATAGCGATACACCCAGTGAGGTTTTGCAAGATGTAAAGATTGGCAGCATGGTTACCGATACATTTAGTAAAACGGGTTTGGTAGAAACTATCGAGATTAGTGATGACGGATTGTACCGAGTTTATGAGTTTAATCTTGTAACTGGAAGAACAATCATCGTAAAAAAATAAAGCCTTACTCTGCGCCCTTATGTCGTTATTCATATTACTTTTTGGGATTCTTTTACTTTTTGTAATGATCCTTAAAAAGATTAACCCAATGATTGCGCTATTAACCGTAGCAATTGTTACTGGCTTATTGCTCGGCATGCCTGCCAGCAAAGTAATGGGATCTATTAGTAATGGAATTGGAAGTACATTAGGAAGCATGAT
The DNA here is from genome assembly GCF_014306625.1 of Pedobacter fastidiosus. Lineage (GTDB taxonomy): Bacteria > Bacteroidota > Bacteroidia > Sphingobacteriales > Sphingobacteriaceae > Pedobacter > Pedobacter fastidiosus. The sequence goes on along the minus strand of NZ_JACRYL010000037.1, from coordinate 12,341 downwards.
AATGGTGCTCGCATTGGGTGCCATGATGGGAAAACTGATTGAGGACAGTGGATCAGCCAAAAAAATTGTCTTCATTTTAATCAAAGCTTTCGGGAAGAAAAATATTCAATGGGCGGTTTTGCTGACGGGTTTTTTGGTCGGAATTCCATTATTTTACAATGCAGGTTTTGTTGTATTAATTCCCCTTGTATTTGCAATTGCTTCGGCAACTGGCTTATCTAAATTATATATAGGGATTCCAATGGCCGCAGCGCTATCGGTTACCCATGGTTTTCTCCCCCCTCATCCTGGCCCAATTGCTTTGGCAGGAATTTTCCATGCAGATATTGGCAAAACGTTAATTTATGGTTTAATCTTAAGTATTCCGATCGCTGCGATTGCAGGAGTTTTTTTTCCTCGATTAATCCTTAAAAGAAATGATAATGTTGCTACTCAGAATTTCACCGTAAGTGAAGAACAGAACTTACCATCGGGCACCAAAAGTTTTATAACTGCCCTATTGCCGGTATTCTTGATCATCGCCGGTACAATTGGAAGTAGTTTTAAAATAGATTATGCAGTAAAGCCTGTGTTTGTTTTCCTAGCTGATCCAACTGCAGCATTATTAATTTCAGTCATAATAACCTTATTTGTTCAGTCGAGCCCAATAGTTAAAGCGATGGAATCTTGTGCTGAAGGCGTTAAAAGTATTGCCATGATTGTTTTGATTATTGCTGCCGGCGGGGCTTTTAAGCAAATATTAATTGATAGCGGAATGGGTGAAACGGTAAAGCAACTCACTGGAAATTTAAATTTATCTCCCTTATTACTCGCTTGGCTCATTACCGCATCTTTAAGGGTAACGCTGGGTTCAGCAACTGTGGCAGCGCTTACTGCATCGGGAATGGTTTTGCCTTTAATCGGATCTCACGCTCCGCCAGAATTAATGGTTTTATCTGTTGGTGCTGGCAGTTTAATGTTTTCTCATGTTAATGATACCGGATTTTGGATGTTTAAAGAATACTTCAACTTAACCTTGAAACAAACTTTTTCTACTTGGACTGTTATGGAAAGTATTGTTTCGGTTTTAGGATTAGTTGGGGTTTTGGTTTTGAATCGGTTTATTTAAATAAATCAATTGATTTATGATACAGCTTCATTGCACTAATTCTTAACCCTGTTTTTTTCGCTATCTGCTCCTGAAGATTCGTGTTTAGATGGTGTAGAAAATGCTTTCCCGAATCGATAACTGTAGCTTAAAACTACTGTTCTAGAATCTTGTTTGTTTGTCCAGTTTGCATCCGTGGTAGCCAAGTTATTAATTACGCCAACAAATATTCGATCTCTAAAAATATCGTTGGCAGTAAGCTTCAAAGTGCTTCTTGGAGATAATTTCTTTTGTACAGCAGCACCAAATTCATGTGTTGCACCTAACAAAAACTGAACATTTGAGAATTTACTTTGATAGCGAAAGTTAGCCTCTCCACTCCAAGTTGGACTAAATTTAAGCTGGAGCGTTGGATTAAATCTAACATAAGCTCCATTGGTAACTAAAAAGCCTGTGTAAAAATCCGTTTTAGATTTCATTTTCGCCAGTTCGAGATAGCTGTGCATAGTTAACCATTTTGTAAGGTCCAAATCTGCATTTACCGATAAATTTAAAACGCTTGTTTGCCCAATGTTTGCTGGCCTACTAAAGTAAGTTCCGTCAACAATTTCGATGGTTTCGTTCACATCATCCTTAACCCAACTATATCCAACGGTTGTGGTAATTTTATTTTTAAAGGTGTGCGAAAGTTCTATACTCTGCGTAAAAGCTGGGCGCAAAAATGGGTTTCCAACATAATAGGTAAACTTATCCAAAGGAGAGAAAAACGGATTTAAATCTTGATAGTAAGGCCGATCTATTCTTCTTCCATAACTTAATCCCAGTTCGTTGTTGCCTGCACTATCCAATTTATAAGAGAAATAAAGTGTAGGAAATAAGCTAGTGTAAGTTCGTCTAAAACTCGAATCTGGTTTAATTAAATTGCCCAATTGATGCCCGTTAGAAACCGTGCTTTCTAAACGTAAACCAGCTTGTAAAGAAAATCGCTTCCCTTCTCTGCTCATATTCAAGTAAGCCGCATTAATATTCTCCCGGTAAATAAAATGATTACTCTTTTGATAATCTATTGAAGTATTATTATTTGCAATATTTAAATAATCGGCAACATTATCGGTTTTGGTGTAGGCAGTTTTTAAACCAGCATCCAACTTCCATCCTTTATTTAGTGGATGAGAATAATCTGCTTTAGCCGTATAGATATCAATATTTGAAGGCAAATTCCCTGATAAAATATCTTGTGATTTTAGCATCATATTGGCGAAATAGCTATAATTATAATACGTCTGATCTGTTTTATTGTTATAATTCAGATAATCTGCATCGAAGGTTAAATCTCTTCCGGCTTTATTAAACTTATGCCTAAAATTAAAATTGACTCCCACGTTTTTGTAATGAATTTGATCTATGTTTTCTGCCTTGATTATAGAATCAGGCTGTTTTATCGCATTTAATAAGTTACTGGTATTGTTATTTACTTGGGTAGAAATTCTATTCATCCCTGTAAAAACCACACCCCAAGTTGTTTTATCGGTAGCGTAATAATCTAATCCTGTTTTAAGATTGAGTGTATTTCCATGCCTTTTAAAATAAGAGTTTTGATTGAAGTAATATTTCGGACTTCCATCATTGTTTTTATAGGTTCGGTTAAGATCAAGATCGGTAAAACTGTTGTTTAAATTGTAACTCAGTATTCCGAAAATGTTAATCTTATTTTTTCGGTAATTGAAGTTAAAACTATTGTTAGATCTGGTTAATTCGCCCTGATTTAAACTGACATTTACACCACCGTTAAAACCTGAAATTTTAGTTTTTTTTGTTTTGATGTTAATTACTCCAGCATTCCCCGCAGCATCGTATTTTGCGGGCGGGTTGGTCATCAATTCTATTTGATCCAAACTTGATGAAGGTAAAGATCGTAGGTAATTTTCTAAGTCGGCTCCCGATAAATAGGTTGGTTTATCATCAATAAAAATGCTCACCCCATTTTTTCCCTTTAAACTGATTGCACCATTCTGATCTACATTTACCCCTGGCGATTTACTCAAAACATCCAATGCGGTGCTTCCAGCGTTAGAAATTAGTGCATCAACATTTACAACCGTTCGATCTATTTTGCGTTCTACAAAAGCTTTTTGTGCAACAATATTAACATCCTTTAAATTATTATCAGTGGCTTTAATTTTAATGTCGAGCAAATTTATCTCCAACTTATCTGCCTGCAATTTTAAGGTATCTGTTTTGTAAATCGGAAAACCAACTGCCGAAACTTTGATTAGGTATTTACCATTTTCTAAATTATTAAAACTGAATAATCCATCTGTTTCCGTAAACATGGTTTTGACCAAGATGGAATCCTTAAAAAGTGCAACAGTAGCGTAATCCAAGTTTTTATTCTCTGCATCTTTTACACGTCCAAATATTTTTCCGGAAGGTTGTTGAGCTTGAGCAAAATTTAAGGCAATAGTTATCCATATGGCTAAAAAAGCCAGTAATTTAACATTCATAAAAGCAGTTTGTAATTAAGAAGCTGGAGATTAGTTTTTGGAATCTACCTCAAAGTTGTAGTAAAGAGAGCGGTTATCTTGTTTTAAATATTTCGACTTATATTTTTGGTGAATAATGGCATCTTGCTTAACCCCATTCACAACTAAATAGTCTTTATTCAGGTTGTAAGAAAGCTTATTGGTATTGTTAATTATCCCATCCTTCAAAAGTTCTTTGTTAATTTCTGGCGTATAATCATGTCCGTCTCCATTGGTAACGCTTATTGTAGAAACAACACGTTCAGTACCCGTTTTTGTAACAGTTTTCGAACTAGACTTTTCTCTATTAAGGGGTGGCACAGGCGGAGTAGAAATATGGGTTGGTGGAGAAGGTGGCGTAGTTGGACTTGTTGGAGCACTTGGTACTGGCGTAGTAGGAGGAGTTGGCGGTTCAGGTGGTACACTTGTGCTGTAAAGCTGGCCCTTTTTAGCATACTGTTCGGCACGTTTAGAATATGCCTCTGCAGATTTTGCATATCTTTTTGCATCCGCTTCATAACGTTTTTGAGCAGTTATATAATCCGCTTCATTTTTATTCTGCTGTACATTATTATTTTGGTTTCTATTAGTTTTTCTTTCCTCTTCTGCCCATTTCTTATCAGCTTCTGCTCGCTTTTTATCCTCAATAACCATCTTGGCATCTTCTTTAGCAAGTTTAGCATCCTCTTGTGCTCGGTTTTTATCTTCAACAGCAATTGCTTTTTCTTTTTCAAGAAGCATTTTTTCTGTGTTGTTCATTTTTTCTTCAATCTCCTTCTCGATTTGCTCACCCGATTTATTTTCTGAAGCTTTAGCTACTTTTCCTTTGACTTTCTTTTTCGTTGTGTCCTGAACGATTTGATAGGCTTTTAAATTTTCTTTTTCAGTTGAAGATTTTGCATTGCCCACACTTTTAAATGCAGCTGTACAAACCACTACCGATACTAAAGCGATGGTTAATATGGTTTTTTCCATTTTATTTAATGTTGATTTAGTGTTGAATAACATTCTGCTTGCTCGGTGCAAGAGATTACTTTTTTTGCCCGTTATCGCCATTGCAAAAACCGGCGAGTCTTGTTTAAATTCCTGACAGGAAATTAGTGCCTGAACATAGTTTCTTCGATCGTTAACACAGTTGATGGCTAAATCATCACAGCAATGTTCGCGTTCTGTTTTTATTAAGTTTGATACCCAAAGCACGGCTGGATTAAAGAAGAATACAATTTCGATAAAGCTTTGTAAAACGTTTACCAAATAATCTCTGCGTTTAATGTGCGCCAGTTCGTGTGCTAAAATTGCTTCCACTTCTTCAATAGATAAGCCACTCAATAAGCCTAAAGGAACTAAAACCAAGGGTTTAAAATGGCCGACTACCATCGGCATTTTTGCAATGCCGGATTGAACAATCTGAATTTTTTGATCGATTCCTAGCCTTTGAGCTAGAATTTCGATTTTTGCTTCCCATTTAGCACCAGCAGAATAAGTTTTATTATTTCTTAAGTAATGAATGCTATTTAGCCCAACTAAAAGCTGAATGCTTTTGATACAAATGATAAAAAACCAGATTAAAACGATTTGATAAGCATAAGAATTCCATAGAGCAACCAAACTATTTAAACTCGATGACATGTTATATTGTACATCAATTATTACTGGCTGAGTAATTTTGGCATTTCCACCAACACTCGTAATTTGGTTAACTACAGACTGACCAGCAATCTGCAATGGCTTTTGCAATTCCAAGCCAAATACAACCAAAATAGAAACTACAAATAGACATAAGCAAATGGTGAGCAAATTATAGCGCAATGTTGCGGTTGATTTCCGAGTCGAAAACATAACCAGCCCACTCGCCAGCGCCAATAAAACACCTAGCCAAAGAGAATGGAATAAGGTTGCGCCCAAAGCGTGCAACCAATTTTCTGGCAAAAGATTTATAAATTTAAATTCCATAATTGTGGTTCTTAAAGGATTTTAATTCTTATTATTTCATGCTATTTAAGAGTTTTTTAATCTCTTCTATTTCCGCTTTCGATGTTTTTTCATTACCTAAAAGTTGCATCATTAACTGAGATGCAGATCCTTTATAAAGTGTAGTTACAAACCGATCCAACAGCTGAACTTTAGTTTTCTCTTCGGCTTCTACGGGAATATAAATGTGCTTCATCTGACTTTCATCACGCTTTAAAATTCCCTTTTCGGTTAAAATTTGCATCTGCTTTAAGGTAGAAGTATAAATAACTTCCTTTTGCTCATTTAACTTATCGTTCACAAATCTCACTGTTGATGGACCAAACTCCCACAAAATCTGAAGGATTTCCAACTCTGCTTTTGTTGGTTCTGGTAGATTATTTTCAGATTGATTACTTTTCATATTCCAAAGGTACGATAGTTTTCGTACGAAACAATAGTTAGCTTTATTTTTTTTAATGTTTTCTATTCTCAGATTATGAAAAACCAGCTTCTTCCTATCCTGATCTACATTTTGAATATTATAATTATGTAAATAATTTTTAGAATGATGTAAAGTTTAAAAAATATAAGCACCTAATTTTGAGCCAACACACAATTGGAAACCTTATGCAACTTAAATTCAAACTCCTCAGCTTATTCATTTTCGGACTAATTTTTTCTGCTAATGCACAGCATGAAATGCACATGCCTGCCAAAAAAGACTCTACAAAAAATAAAATGACAGATACCATGAGCATGGAGATGGACCATGGTATGCACAATATGGGCGACATGAAGATGGAATCGCCAATGAGTCATGCTTATTCTTTAAACCTACCAATGTCTAGAAATGGTTCTGGAACGGCCTGGCTTCCAGATGCATCTCCAATGTATGGCTTAATGTATCATTCTAAAAAATGGATGTATATGCTCCATGGAAATATCGCCCTGCGTTACACTAAACAAGATGTAGGCGATAATGGAAAACGTGGTGGAGATAAATTTGATGCACCGAATTGGTTTATGTTTATGGGACAGCGCAAAGTTGGCGAAAAAGGGCTTTTTCATTTTAGCTCGATGCTTTCTTTTGATCGACTTACCGAAGGCGGTGCAGGTTATCCGCTTTTGTTTCAAACTGGCGAAAGTTGGAAAGGACAACCTTTAGTTGATCGCCAGCACCCGCATGATTTATTTTCAGAACTTTCTGTTGCTTACACCTATTCATTTTCGAAAAAATCAGATCTTTCTGTGTACCTCGGTTATCCCGGCGAACCTGCTTTGGGCTCTGTCGCTTTTATGCACCGCCCGTCGGCGCTTGCTAATCCCGATGCTCCAATTTCTCACCATTGGAATGATGGAACGCACATTACTTTTGGAGTGGCCACTTTAGGTTTTAGATATGATAAATTTAAAATAGAAGCTTCTTCTTTTAATGGAAGAGAACCTGATGAAAATCGTTTCGATTTTGACAAACCTCGCTTCGATTCTTATAGTGCAAGATTATCTTTCAATCCAAATAAAAACTGGGCATTGCAAGTATCTCATGGATGGATAAAAAGTCCGGAAAGCTTGCATGGTGATGAAAATGTAAATAGAACCATTGCATCGGCTATTTATGCATTACCAATTGGTGAGAATCAAAATTTAAATGCAACAGCTTTATGGGGAATGAATAAAACCAAAGGGCATAATAGCGAAAATGCGGTGTTAATTGAAGGTGCTTATCGATTAAAAAAGTTATCGTTTTACACCCGTTATGAATGGGTTCAGAAATCTGTTGAAGAGCTAAACCTAGATGAAAATATTTATGGCGAAAATCTGTTCGGCGTAAATGCATTGAGCCTCGGCTTAAATTACGATGTTTTAAATCTGAGCAAATTTAAAACAGCAATTGGTGGTCAGGTTTCTTTTTATAATACGAATGGTGCGCTCAATACCCTTTATGGAAAAAACCCAATTGGAGCTCAGGTATTTATTAGAATATACCCAGCGTTAATGAAAATGTAAAAGAGCTTGTAGCCAAAATGGAACAAGCTCTTCAAGTTAATATTAATAAGTTCTATAAAGATCCTGCTCCAGCCGTTGCAACAGCATGATCATCATCTACAGTACTCCCAGAAACACCGATTGCGCCAATAATTTCGCCTGAAGCATTTTTTAAAATTACGCCACCTGGAAAAGTGATTAATCCTCCATTTGAATGTTCGATATTAAACAAAGGTTGACCAGGTTGCACCAATGGTGTTAATGCTTTAGTATCCATATTAAACCAATTGGCAGTTTTTGCCTTTTTCTGGGCGATATCTGCAGAGCCTAACCATGCGCCATCCATTCTGGCAAAAGCCACGAGATTACTGCCGGTATCTACAATAGCAATATTCATTTTGGTGTTAATTTCAACTGCTTTCGCTTGGGCTACTGCGATTATATTTTGCGCCTGTTCTAATGTAACGTTCATATTTTTTTATTCGGTTAGTTATTTAATTTTAACAAAAGATATTGATTAAATGTTTCATCGAAATTTAAATCAAAAAATCAACTAAAACAATTAGACTCAGCCTAATCTTAGCTAGAAATTTTATTTAATAGCCTTAATTACCGCAATAATATCTTCCTCGCCATAATTGGCTTCTGCATTTTTAAATGTTGTAAATGCCGTTTCGGCAAGTGGCGAAGAAATTCCTTCATCTTTAGCCAAACCTAAATCTTTTACTATATGCTTTAAGGCAAATGCAGCTTTGTAATTATCTCCAATAATTGCATCACCTTTAATTTTTGTGAAAATATTTCCCAGTGCCGCATTGTTAATGAGTTGGAGTAAATCTTCCGTTTTAATTCCATTCTGGTTAGCGAAAACAACCGTTTCTGCCAAACCTTGAGCATACAGTGCAAGTAAAGAATTTATAGCCAATTTTGCCATATTCCCAGCGCCATGTGATCCAACAATTAAAGCAAGTTTGCCAAGTTTTTCTAAAATTGGTTTCGCCTTTTCAAACACCTGCTCCTCGCCACCAACCATGATTACCAGTTGACCAGTTTCTGCCTGTTTAACACTTCCAGATACGGGTGCATCAAGATAAAAGCATTCTATATCTCTACATTTCTCAGCCATCTCTTTTGAGATTTTTGGAGAAACTGTACTCATGTTAATAATTATCTTATTCGAAGTTTTAGATTGAAGCAAACCTTCTTCACCACTAAAAATTTCACTTATGGCATGATCATCAGAAACCATAACAATAACTACATCTGTTTCTTCGAGCAATTTTGCTGGGTTTGATGCAATTTCAGCGCCCATATTTTTTAGAGCCGATTCTTTTACTTTGCTCCTATTATAGACCGTTATTGGATAACCTGCCTTAATTAATTGTTCAGCCATTGGAATGCCCATATTGCCCAAACCAATCCAACCTATTTTCGTCGTATTCATTTAATTGTTTTATAAAGTTTTATTATCTAACAAAAGATTACGTAAATATCAAATATTCCGCTTTAAGAAAAAATATTAACCACAGATAAGAAAGGATGCACACAGATACATGATCCGTGCTTATGTATTTCTAACCAAAAATATTAACCACAGATGAAAAAGGATGCACACAGATACATGATCCGTGTTTATGTATCGCTAAACCAAAAATATTAATCACAGATGAAAAAGGATTCACACAGATACATGATCCGTGCCTATGTATCTTTAAACCAAAAATATTAACCATAGATGAAAAAGGATGCACACAGTTCCATGATCCGTGCTTATGTATCGCTAACCAAAAATATTAACCACAGATGAAAAAGGATGCACACAGTTCCATGATCCGTGCTTATGTATCGCTAACCAAAAATATTAACCACAGATGAAAAAGGATGCACACAGATACATGATCCGTGCTTATGTATCGCTAACCAAAAATATTAACCACAGATGAAAAAGGATGCACACAGTTCCATGATCCGTGCCTATGTATCTTTAAATCAAAAATATTAACCATAGATGAAAAAGGATGCACACAGTTTCATGATCCGTGCTTATGTATCTATAAACCAAAAATATTAATCACAGATGAAAAAGGATGCACACAGTTCCATGATCCGTGCTTATGTATCGCTAACCAAAAATATTAACCACAGATGAAAAAGGATGCACACAGTTCCATGATCCGTGCTTATGTATCGCTAACCAAAAATATTAACCACAGATGAAAAAGGATGCACACAGATATATGATCCGTGTGAATCTGTGTTCATCTGTGGTTAAAAATAATGACGAGAAAATATATGCGTGTGCATCTATGGTTAAAAATCCTTAATTAATTCCTTTAACTCATTAAGTAGGGCAATCTGTTTTTCGTTAATAAACTTAATGGCTTCCTCGTAAACAAACCAAGATGCACGGTCTACTTCTGGAAAACTTTGTCTTTTGCCCGAACGTGGTGGCCATTCGATTTCGAAAGTATTGCTTATTATTTTTGCGGGATCACAATCCATTTCTAGTGCCCAGCACAAAACTTTTTTCCCACCTTTTTGAATTATGGGATTTAGTTGAATAAAATTACCTTCAGGCTTAATCCCGATTTCTTCTTCAAATTCTCTTTGCGCTGCATCAAATGGATTTTCTCCCTCCATTAGTTCTCCTTTTGGGATAGTCCAAAAACCTTCGTCTTTTCGAACAAAAAAAGGTCCACCTGGGTGGACTAAAAAAAATTCGAGATTATTTTCAACTTTACGAAATAATAATATGCCGGCGCTCTGTTTCATTTAAACAAGTTAACCTTTTAATGTCGGTATGGTTTTAGAAGATGTATTTTATGCCATAGAATTTGGCAAAAACAATCCGTATTCAATTGCTTTAAGAATAAGATCAGGCATTCTATTCACATCCATTTTATACATCAATTGGCGCATATAACTCTGAATTGTATTTGCACTTAAATCTAAAATTATAGCAATCTCTTTTACAGTTTTGCCCAGACAAACATAGTGGAGCAATTCCTTTTCTCTTGGTGAAAGGGTAAAAGTTACTGTATCTTCAAAAAGCTGCGATTGAACTAAAATCTCTTTTAAACTGTTGCCAACATAAGTTTTCCGATCAAACTCATTAATAAATTGAATGGCTTCTACCAATTCTTCAACAGATGCGTCTTTACATAAATAACCGTTAGCACCCATCTTAAAGGCGGCTCTAATGGTATTTGGATTTGTAATACTAGACAGCACCAAAATTTTCAATTCTGTTTTTGATCTAGTTTTTCTGCAATTGCGGATAATGTCTATTCCATTCATATCTGGCATTAACATATCTAAAATCAAAAAATTTGGTTTTACAGTATCCAGATGTGCAAAAAATTTATCAGCTTGATTATAAATATTAACCGACTCAACGAAATCAAAATCAGCTAGTGAAATTTTTAATAGCTCAGAGAGAAGCTGGTGGTCATCAATCAGACAGATTTTCATTGTTATAGTTAGAGTAGTTATATTGGTAATGAAATGTATTTAAAAATAAGTATAATTTTAAGAAACTATTTATATTTCGAAAGATTAATTGTTGTGTGGAAACATGAACCAAGGCAGCAGGCCGTGGTTCATATCTTCACTTACAACCTAAAGTAAAATAGATGACGCATTTTTAAACAGTTTCTAAGTATATAATTCAGGCTTACTTATTATGTATTTGGTGGATTTTGTTCTATAAAACAAGAGATTGCTTCAGCTCACACAAACTCAGCTTTGCAATGACGTAGATATTTTTGTCTTTGCGAGGAGGGAATCTGAAACAATCTCTTTATAACCAGTATTTTTAACCTCAAATACACAACCGCTAAACTTAAATGGGTTCGGATTTATTTATAAATAATGAGGAAAATATATCTTTTATTTCCTCTACAGAGGCATCCTTAAATAAAAATGTTTTAGCTCCTGCTTTCTTTAAAGATTCAATTCTATCGCTACTTTTATCGAATGCTGAAAATATAACTACTATAGTTTCTTTTGGAATGAAGCGTATTAAATCCTCCAAATTTTCACTCCCCGGTATATTGATATGAAAAATAACTAAGTCTAGATCTTGACTAGAAATTACACTCACAATTTTATCAAGTTCATCAGCTTCGAAAACTTTACACCGCGACCAAATACTTTTTAGCACGATTTTTAAGCCATACCGGATAATTTGATGGTCGTCCGCAATCAATATTTTCATAAACTGTTGGTATAGAGACTTTTAATCAATTATTTTCATTGATAAATTTATTTAAAACTATATTTCAACGCAATCTCCACTTCCCCGTTGCTGTAGCTCTGCAGGTCGGAAGTGTTGGTTGTGTACTGGGTGAGGATA
>NZ_JACRYL010000037.1:0-383 GCF_014306625.1 Pedobacter fastidiosus | reverse complement strand
TAGGTTGTGCCCGCACCGATGGTGGCACTGTTGGTGCTGTGGTACATCCCGCTCAGCAGGAGCTTGTTTCCGAAGAACTCCAGGTTTGCGCCCGCATCCAGAATGTCCCTATAGTTCTCCACCCCGCGGTACACCACCTTCGGCTCGATGCTGCTCAGCGCAGATCCATTTTTGCTGGCAAACCTGTAGCTTACCGCAGCCATGTAGAGCGACCGGTCCGCAACCGTACGCTCCACGTCACGCTCCAGCAAACGCTTCAGGTTCGGGAGCGTGCCCTGTACCGTAAGGCTCCCGTTGCGGTAGGCCATCCCGAAGTCGCCGTCGAAATAGAGGCTCCGCTGGTTGAAGCTGTAAAGGCTCGCATCCGCAAGGTCGCCCCTTAT
>NZ_JACRYL010000036.1 GCF_014306625.1 Pedobacter fastidiosus | reverse complement strand
CTGCTTTTTTCAAGCAACAACTCTGGGGGTCAATTTAAAATTGGCGAAAGGGGGTCAAATTTATTGGTATATGCACTGATTGCAATAATTATAGGGCATTAGCCCTTAAAAGCTCAAAATTATGGCTCGGCCCTTACGGGCATAATATATCATTATTATCCTTTTACAAACTCCTTTTTAGAGTTTAGTTTAGACATCTTAACCAAATAGTGACGATTGGTATTTTTAAGAAATTTACTACCATAAGAAGAAGGCGGGAACAACATAAAATCATTCCCGCCAATCTAAATTAACGCTCTCATTTACTATAAGGCAAAACAGAGATATTATTGCGTAAATGATAACATTAAAATTTTAGCCTATATAGAGTTAACCTAATTCATTTTCATTATCGGATTTTTTTATAAACTTCTCAATTACTCTAAGATTATCTGGCGATATTGCTCCTATACCAGGCAGAAGCAATTTTATGATACTTGCCATCTCCTTTATTTCCAAATTCATTTCCGATAACGCTTGATGATATCCCATAGGATATCCCTTAGCTGCAATATAACTTTCTTTTTTATCGATATAGCCAGTATTTCCGTAATCAGTAGCGAATTCAATGATTTTATCCTCTAGTGATTTTTTAGTATCTGATTACGTTTCCATTCTTGATGAGGCTTATTGTGCCTTCCTAGACGAAAGATACAAACTAACAAAAGTTAAACTTTACGGTTCCCTGGCCTGTTCCCCCTTACAATATTGATCGTGGTTACACTTCTTGCAGTTATAACATCCACGCCATTTCAAATCCGATAAATATTTTAAACAGCTGAGATCATCAGGAAATTTACCTTGAAATTCAAATATCGAAAGACTTTTAAATCGATTTTCCATAAATCTAGTTTACTAGTTCTATTAGTATTTTGCAAGTGCCTATTTCAGTAATTTAATATAAAACAAGCCTTAAGATGGTATATTGATAAACCAAACTTTTTGACCTCTTTCCACCAAATCATTAACTGAATGACCAGCAATATTTTACAACAAATCTATTTCTGTTGAGATGGGATCAATTAACTCCGGTTTTTCCATAGATGCTTTTCATTTTTACAATCTCTAAAATAATGAAATTACCTCAAGCGGATCTCAATAAATAGTTAATTGATTAAGTTAAATTTTCACTTTCTGTAAGCAATTCTACTCAATTAAAAAAAAATTGTAGTTCAAAATTTTTATGAAGTAAGGATTCGTCACGGTGTTTAAAAAGGAGCATAAGATAAACTGGGAATAGATTGCTTACCCTATCGGCTCTTTCTCCACAATTTTACATTAAAAATGAGCATTGTTAAATTAAAAGCACTTAAAAGTAATATATAGCTACTCGATTAAATCCTTCTCCATCGCGGCAATATATTCTCCACGCCTTGCAGCTGCGTTACATTTAGCCCTGTGATATAATGCTTTTTGTGCTTTTGCAACATTTGCTTTATCGCCTTTCCAAATATCCAAAGCGGGTTGTTGAATGGCTCTTGCAAAAGAGAATGTAACTATCCATGGCAATCGGTTTTTGAACTTTGTTTGTATCGCATTTAAATGCGCTGTTGCATATTCTGCTGATTGCCCACCCGATAAAAATGCAATAGCAGGAACGGCAGCCGGAACTGATTCTAACAAACAGTTTACAGTGCCTTCGGCGACCTCTTCAACGCTGTTTTGTAGTTTGCTTCCTGTTCCGGCAATTACCATATTGGGTTTCAAAATCATTCCTTCCAAACTGATTTTGTTAACGTATAACTGATAAAAAAGTGTTTTAAGCACCTGCGCTGTAATTTGATAACAACGTTCTAAACTGTGGTTGCCATCCATCAATACTTCAGGCTCCACAATAGGCACAATATCTGCTTCTTGACATAAAGAGGCATACCTAGCTAAGGCATGAATGTTCGCCTCAATAGAACCCGTAGTTGGGATGCCGTTGCCAATCGAAATTACAGCCCTCCACTTGGCAAAGCGAATACCTAATTTTTTGTACGCTTGTAAACGATCCCTTAACCCATCTAATCCTTCTGTCACTTTTTCATCGGGGAAACCCGCCATTGGTTTAGCACCAATATCAACTTTAATTCCTGGAATAATCCCAGACTTAACCAACACATCTAAAAAAGGAATTCCGTCTTTTGTTTGTTGATGGATAGTTTCATCAAACAAAATAGCGCCGCCAATACTTTCATTCAAGCTGGGAGTTGTAACGATCAGTTCACGGTATTTGCGACGCATTTCAATTGTCTGTGGGATGCCCAATGTAGCAAAACGCTTGTTGCAGGTATCTGTACTTTCATCCATGGCAAGCAGTCCTTTACCTTCAGAAAATAATTGCTGAACGGTATCTATGAGAATTTGCTTGTTCATGATTCTAAAACCTCCCATTTCCAGTTTCTAATTTCTGGCATATCCATACCTTCTTTCCTGATATAGTTTTTATGTATTATCAATTTATCCTGCATCTCCTGTTTTAAATAGGCTGTTTTGTTTTTCAATTGCGGCAACCTGTCTAATGTATCCATTACTAAATGATACCGATCCATCTCGTTTAAAACCGTCATATCAAAAGGTGTGGTTATAGTTCCTTCTTCTTTATAGCCGCGTACATGAAAGTTGACATGATTATTTCGCTTGTAAGTAAGCCTATGAATTAGCCATGGGTAACCATGAAAAGCGAAGATTACGGGTTTGTCTTCTGTAAATAACGTGTCAAAGTCTTTCGTATTCAAACCATGTGGATGTTCTGTTTCCGGTTGTAGTTTCATTAAATCAACCACGTTTACTACCCTCACTTTTAGCTCAGGCAAATGTTCTCTAAGAATAGAAACAGCCGCCAACGTTTCTAGTGTAGGTACATCTCCGGCACAAGCCATTACTACATCTGGTTCTACATCTTTATCGTTACTTGCCCATGGCCATATTCCAATTCCCTTGGTGCAATGCACTACAGCTTCATCCATACTAAGCCACTGTGGTGCAGGATGTTTACCTGCTACTGTTACATTTACATATTGCCTGCTACGGAAACAATGATCCATTACTGATAAAAGGCAGTTGGCATCTGGCGGAAGATAAACCCGTACTACCGATGCTTTTTTGTTCATAACCACATCCAGAAAACCAGGATCCTGATGGGTAAAGCCGTTATGATCTTGTCGCCATACATGTGATGCTAAAAGAATATTAAGGGAGGCAATTTTTCTGCGCCAAGGTAAATGGGAGGTAACTTTCAGCCATTTTGCATGCTGGTTAAACATGCTGTCAATAATATGAATAAAGGCCTCATAACAATTAAAAAGTCCATGCCTTCCAGTAAGCAAATATCCTTCCAGCCAGCCTTCACATTGGTGTTCACTCAGCATTTCCATCACTCTTCCTTCCTTTTTTAGAAAGTCATCTGTATCAATTACCGGTGCTTCCCATTGACGATCGGTAGCTTCAAACACAAAGTCTAATTTATTTGAAAGGGTTTCATCAGGACCAAAAATCCGGAAGTTCCTTTGCTCGATGTTTGCCTTGATAATATCTCTAATAAATTTTCCCAGCACCAAAGTATCACCAGATCCCAATTGGCCACGTTTCATTTCAACTCCATAGTCCCTAAAATCGGGCATACGGAGATTTTGAAGTAAAAGCCCTCCATTGGCATTTGGATTATCTCCCATTCGGTGTTTTCCCGATGGTGCCAATTCTTGAAGTTCGCTATTTAAACGTCCGTTATTATCAAATAATTCTTCAGGCTTGTAACTCCTCAGCCAATCTGCTAACTGCTTTAAGTGTTCAGGGTTTGTTGCAGGGTCTTTAATGGGAACTTGATGCGCCAAAAAATTACCTTCTATCTTTTTGCCATCCACAAACTTAGGCCCTGTCCAGCCTTTTGGCGATTTTAAAATAATCATAGGCCATTTCGGACGAGCAGCATTTTTGTCTTTAGCAGCATTTTCTTTAATGGCTTTTATTTCTCCGATTACCTTATCCAGCAAAATCGCCATTTGTTGGTGCATCTCCATTGGGTCATCACCCTCAATTACATAGGGCTTCCAGCCATAACCTAAAAAAAGTTGTTCCAATTCCTCATCTCCAATTCTTGCCAAAATGGTTGGATTAGCAATTTTATACCCATTTAAATGAAGGATAGGCAAAACCACACCATCGGTAACGGGGTTTAAAAATTTATTAGAATGCCATGCCGTTGCTAACGGGCCTGTCTCCGCTTCGCCATCGCCAACTACGCAAGACACGATTAAATTGGGATTGTCAAACGCAGCTCCGAAAGCATGACTAAGCGAATAACCTAATTCTCCGCCTTCATGGATAGAACCAGGACATTCGGGGGAAACATGGCTCGGTATGCCACCCGGAAATGAAAACTGTTTAAAAAGCTTTCTTAAGCCTTCCTCATCTTGGCTTATATTCGGATAAACTTCGCTATAAGTACCCTCCAAATAAACATTCCCTACAATGGCAGGACCGCCATGACCGGGGCCGGAGACATAGATCATATCCAGATCATACTTTTTTATAATCCTGTTAAGATGGACATAGATAAAATTTTGCCCCGGCGTGGTTCCCCAATGCCCTAGTAACATTTTTTTAATATGTTCGGGTTTTAAAGGTTCTCTTAAAAGTGGGTTCTCATGTAGGTAAATTTGCCCCACAGAAAGATAATTAGCGGCTCGCCAGTAGGCGTTTATTTTATTTAACAGATCTTCCGATAAGTTCTCGGTTGTTATTTCTAACGATTTTGTTTCCATAACTTAAATTTTTATTATTAAAATTTCGGTTTCAAAATGACATGATGTTTCTAAGGTATTACAATCATTGTAAGTAAAAAAAAGCTTTCTTCAACAGCAATTACGCTATGGGGGATGTTTGCTTTTAAGGCAATCATTTTCCCTTTTTTTAACAATACTGTTTGCTGCTCTGTAGTAAATTTTATTTCCCCCTCTAATAGCTGTACATGAATATTGCCTTTTGCTTGATGTTTTTTTAATTCGGCATTTTTATGGAGCCCAATAAGGACAATGGTTGTATTGTCCGATTTAAAAATAGTGATGGAATTGCGATTGGTTGTAGTCCAGGTAACTTCATTTTTTAACTGTTCAATAAAAATATTGAGATCCATTTCTACCAATAGGGCATCTAACATACGATCTCCTTCTGGCCGTAATGGAGTTGCTTCGTTGGTTTTAATATCTACTTCTATATTTTCAGTCAGTTCATTTTTGATAGTACTGGCAGTATGTATTCTTAACTTAGAGATAACAGCATTCGATTTTTCATCTGAGGAAATTCCGTAACCGTTTACCAAAACGCCTTTCACTTTAAATTTTGGAGAGGAAATAGCATATAGTATTGACTGATCTTCAGGATTTGCGTCCCCTTCAAACCGGTATACCTTATCTATCTCAAAATCTTCAGGAGATAAACTAATATTTTGCCGATCACAAATCACGCATTCTTTATTGATATTAAAATCTAGTGTATATCCATCTTTTTTTAAACCATTAATAGTTTCTGATAATGTGCCGTAACTTTCTTGCATGTCTTATTTTCCTTTGTTTAACTCAATGATTAATTTGTCTGCTATAAAAATTTTCACCCGTGTTTGAGTTTTTATTCCCCAACATTATCTTTGATTGTTATCTTTTGTACTGCTTTGATATAATTTAGAAGTCGATTCTGCAATCATAAATTCTTCATTAGTTGGGATTACATAAACTTTTACTTTACTTTTTTTTGTGGAAATGATTGTATTATTTTTTTTGTTTTTTCTTTCATCTATTTCCATCCCCAAATAATTAAATCCTTTACAGATGCGTGACCGTATTACTGGCGCATTTTCGCCGATACCGCCAGAAAAAATCAAAACATCAAGCCCACTTAAACTCGCTGTATATGCACCGATGTATTTTTTTATTTGATAACAGAATATTTCAATGGCTAACGCGGCATCTTTATTCTTTCCTTCATGTTGAAGTAAATCCTCCATGTCAGAACTATAACCTGAAATTCCTAATAAACCAGATTGATGATTAATTAAATCGTTAAATTTTTCTGCGTTAATACTTTTTCGTTGCAGGTACCATGCCACGCCAGGGTCTAAATCACCAGTTCTCGTACTCATCACTACTCCTCCAGCTGGTGTAAAACCCATGCTGGTATCTATGCATTTGCCTTTTTTAACTGCCGCAAGGCTTGATCCGTTTCCTAGATGGGCAAGAATTATTTTTCCCTTAGCTTCAACCTCATTTTTCTTTCTTAGCTCATTCAGTAAATAGCTGTATGAAATGCCGTGGAAACCATATCGCTTAATGCCTTCATCATAATATTTTTTTGGGATGGCAAACGTACTTGCATATTTGGGTAAGGTTGTGTGAAAAGAAGTATCAAAACAGGCAACCTGCAATAACTGCGGAAATTGCTTTCTAAATAGTTCTATCATTTCAATTTCTGCGGGAAGATGGTCTGGATCATACTCCATTATTTTACGCAGTTCCTTCAATAAATTGTCATCAATAACTTCTGGATGTTTATGATCCATACCGTGAACTATGCGATGCCCGATACAAGCTATCTTTTCAAAATATTTTTTCGCTTTGAGCCATTCAATTAAAACCTCAGTAATCTCCTTAAAAGTTGTTGTATCTATTTTGATTATGCTTTTTTCGTGAGTAAGGTTATCCGTAACTGTAAATTCAGGATTATCCAATCCAATTCTTTTGATTTGCCCAGAGAGGATACTCTTTAATTTTTTATCGATATTATACAAGGAGAACTTGATGCTAGACGATCCGCCGTTGATTACCAAAACACATGTTTTTAATACCTTCATGATGTAGTTTTAAATCCTAATGATTGTAATTCTGCACAGGTTGTTTCATAGCTACTATGGCAAATACCTTTTATGCCCAAGCTTTGGGCAACCTCCACAAATACACATAGGTCATCAATGCAAAGGGTTTCCTCTGGCTTCGAGTGTGCCATATCAAGCGCCAATTTGTAAATGTCAACATCGGGTTTTCGTAAATGAACATAAGTTGAGGAAACAAAAAAATCTATAATTTTTGCCAATTCAAATTCCTCAATCCTGTACGCATTTAGTTCCCTGGCTTCATTGCTCACTGCAACAACCTTTAAACCATACCGCTCTTTTAAGCTCTTTATCAACTCAATCATTTTAGGGAAGGGCTTTGATTGCGTAAACATGAATTGACGAAATTCCTCTTTTGTGAAATTTCGCGGTTTATTAAAAACGGTAATGTCCAAATATTCATCTATGGTAAGCTTTCCCAATTCATAAGTTTCAAATACAATGGCATGCCTAGTATTGAAATCGTTAAAATCAAGATTGAATTTTTCTGCAGCAAGCTGTCGCGACTCATGAGCCCAGCCATTGGTAAGTAGTACATTGCCAATGTCAAGAAAGACTGTAGTTATATCAGTTTTTGATTCCATATTAAATCTTGTTTCAATTAACAATCAATTTTATAAGTCGCTCTTTTAAATTTTATTTATTCTCTATTTTCTTTCTAAGCAATTGCGCATTAACAGCCACTATAATTGTACTTAAACTCATGAATACTGCACCTACGGCTGGGCCTAATACAAATCCCTGACTATATAACACACCTGCAGCAAGCGGAATTGCGACTACGTTATAGGCAGTAGCCCAAACTAAATTCTGTATCATTTTACTGTAAGTGGCTTTACCGAAAAGAATAAGATTGGCAATATCGTGAGGATTGCTGTTTACCAAAATAATATCGGCAGTTTCAGCAGCTACATCTGTTCCGGAACCTACGGCTATGCCCACATCTGACTGTGCAAGTGCAGGTGCATCATTCACCCCATCGCCAGTCATGGCTACAAATTCGCCTTTGCTTTGTAAATCCTTTATTATTTCAACTTTTTGATGTGGTAGCACCTCTGCAAAATATCCATCCAAACCTAACTTATCGCTTACCGCTTTAGCTACTTTGTCATTATCTCCAGTTGCCATTAATACTTTTATTCCATTCTTTTTAAACACCATTATGGCTTCGGCGCTTTCTGGTCTTATCTCATCGGCTAAAGCAATATATCCAGCTAGTTTATCATCTATTATAATGAATACTACTGTTTCTGCTTCGCTACTGTACGCGTCTGCAGGTAGCTCAATCTTTTTATCTTTAAGATAGCCTGGGCTAACCACCTTTACATTCTTACCTTCAACAATCGCTTCTACTCCTTTACCAGTTATGGCATTAAATTTTTCAGGTTTAGGAATTGTAACTTTGTTTTCTTTTGCTTTACGAACTATTCCGACAGCAATAGGGTGTTCCGAACTTTGTTCTAAAGCCACAGCGAGGCGTAGCAATTCATCTTCAGAAAATTGCTTATCAACCGAAACTATTCTTGTAACGCCAAAATCTCCTTTAGTAAGTGTTCCTGTTTTATCAAACAAAAGCGCCGTTATTTTTCGCGAATCTTCAAATGCGGTACGGTTTCGTATTAAAAGCCCGTTTTGGGCAGATACTGCTGTAGAGATGGCAACCACTAAAGGAATTGCTAGCCCCAATGCATGCGGACAGGCTATTACCATTACGGTTACCATACGTTCTAGTGCAAACACAAATGGAAAACCTAAAAGCAACCATACGGCTAACGTTCCAAAACCAAGACCAAGCGCAATATAGGTAAGCCATTTGGCAGCCCTATCGCTCAAATTTTGCATTTTGGATTTGGACTTCTGTGCATCTTCAACCAGCTTAATCACTTTATTGAGATAGCTGTCTTTCCCGGTATGCTCCACTTTTATTTTAAGCGAACCATTGCCGTTAATAGAACCACCTATTACTTTATTTTCTATCTCTTTTTTTACAGGCTTGGATTCTCCTGTTAACATGGCCTCATTCAGATAACTACTACCTTCTATAATAATGCCATCAGCTGGAACTTTTTCGCCAGGCTTAATCATGATCACATCATTTTGTTGCAAGGCATCCAGTTTAACATCTTCAACCTGACCATCCGCTTTTACACGGTGCGCTTCTGCTGGCATCATGCTTACCAGTAATTGCAAAGCTTTTGAAGCACCAAGAACCGATTTCATTTCAATCCAATGCCCCAGTAACATAATGACTATCAGCGTACCTAATTCCCAGAAAAAATCAACTCCTGGCAATCCAAATACTGTGGCTGCACTATAAAAATAGGCTACGGAAATGGCCATTGCAATCAATGTCATCATCCCTGGCGAGGCTTCTTTTACTTCGCCCCAAAACCCTTTCAGAAATGGCCAGCCACCCCAGAAATAAACATATGAAGATAGTGCTAAAAGGATGTAAGGATTGCCAGGTAGCAAGAAACTAAAACCAGCGAAATCTTGAATCATTGGAGAAAAGACAAGTATGGGTACGGTTATGATCAAACTAACCCAAAACCGTTTCTTGAAATCCTGAATCATCATTTTATGGTGGTCGTGGCCTGCCATACCCATCGGAATAGCTCCGTGATCCATTTTACTATGATCCATTTTTGAATGCTCGGCTGAAGTCATGTCCATTTTTTCCGAGTCCTCTTTTTCTGGAGACTCATCTTCGGAAGATTCTTTTTCTGATGGTTTCTCAGCACTCATTTTGAAATGTTCTTCTTCGGTCATATCCATTTTGCCCGATTCTTCTTCCTCTGGAGTTTCCTCTTTTGACGGTTCAGCTTCAGTAGCTTCTTCTTTTGGAGTTGCACCCGTGCTCTGTTCTTTTGGGGTTTCCTCTTTTGATGGTTCTGCTTCAGGAGCTTCCTCTTTTGGAGTTCCGTCTTTTGGAGTTTCTTCTTGCGGAGTTTCCTCTTTTGAGGGCTCTACTTTAGGAGTATCAGCATGGGCGTTTTCCGTAGTAGTTGTAACCTTGGGCTCATCGCCGTCCGTATCGATATTAATGGTGATTTTTGCCATTTTGCAAATATTATTCTGTTTAACTTTTATCTGGTAACCACTTTTCTGACAGCATACTTTAATGTTAAAATATCCATCTAGAAATTTTATTTTTCAGAGCCCATTTTCGCATGTTCTTCCTCGGTCATATCCATTTTTTTCGGTTCATCTTTCTCCGGAGTTTCGTCTTTTGATGGTTCTGCTTTAGGAGTTTCCTCTTTTATAGTTGCATCAGTGTTCTGTTCTTTTGGAGTTTCTTCTTGCGGAGTTTCCTCTTTTGGAGATTAAGTTTTTGGATCGGCGGTTATATTGCCGGCTTTAGTAGTGGTTACCTTAGGTTCGCTATTCTCCGAACCGGTTTTAATGTTAATAGTGATATCTGTCATGTCTGTAAATTTTATAGTTAAAAAATTATTTAGTAAATTTCATTTTTAGTTCTTCAAGTGCATCTACAATCTTTCTAGCCAATAAAACCGTTATACATAAACATCATTTATTAAATTTAGGTTAGTGCTTAAGTTCCGCTGACAGAAAAATTTCAGTTAAGATGTACTAAGTTCCGAAATGGTGAAATGTGTGTCTTTTAATGCTTCTTGCAATGTATCGGCTTTAATTAATACAGATGATGTAATTTCTGCTTGCTTATTTGCCAAGTCAACTGATACGGATGTTACATTTGGTGCAACAGCTAATCTATTTTTAACTGATGATACGCAGCCACCGCAGCTCATACCGCCAATGTGATAAGTATGCTTGATTGAATTTTCCATGGTTGTTTAATTATTTATTACTAGACTTTATTTAACTTTCTTCACTAAATCCATTCCGCATTTAGAGCATTTGCCTGGTTTATTGCTAGTAACTTCGGGGTGCATGGTGCATGTGTAAACAGTTGCCATGTTTTTGCTTTTTTTCATTGTTGAGCTCTTCATGTTGTTATTCATCATTGAACATTTGCCCATTTTTCCGCTCATTTCCATACAATCGCCTTCCTTAATCATCATCTTTTTACCATCTTTCATGGTACACTCGCCGTTAGTCATAACCATTGTTCCATTTTTCATAGTCATGTCCTTTTTCATTGGCATTGTTTTGCCATCTTTCATTACCATCATTTTGCCGTCTTTCATCATACAGTGATCCTTCATCATTGCAGTTTTAGTTTGTGCAAAGGAATTGTTAACTGAAAAGGACATCACTAGCATAAGCAATGAAGCAAATACTATAGCAGTAGTTTCTTTAAATTTCATCTTTATTGTTTTTTAAATTATCTTCAGTTCCACTGTTGCCCGTTCTTCAGTTTCGCTGTTACCCGATTTTTATTGAACAAATTTTCAACTCCTACCGCCAATGTGGTAAGTATGCTCTATTGAATTTTATGCTTTTCTGATAGTGATTTCACAAACTCCGTGATAGATCTGCATTAGGGCATATGATTATTATAATTTATAATTAGTTAAGACTATATTCCAAACATTCATAACTTATTACGGATTGCAGAAAATTCTATGATTTTATTTTTCAAGATCAGATTACTTTTGTTCCATGATCTTCCTCTTCTCCTCGAATTCTTCTTTTTGAATTTCTCCTGCAGCAAACCTCTTCTTTAAAATATCGAGTGGCTAATCCTTTTTAGCTCGTTGTCCAGGTATATTATAGGGAGTTGCGGAAATCCATATTAACATAATTACCCAGATGAACCACCATATTAGGTGCATTCCACCAAAATTTTCATAATGCATCATAATTTTTGATTTTAAAATATTAAAATTAAAGATGCTTCTTTATAGGTTATTACCATATGATAACCATCAACTTAAGTCGTGACCTTCGTTACTATTACCTGTTGAGTGGCGAAATTTTCGTTGACAGGTTTTATTGATTAACAGAAATACACCTATCTACCCTGTAAGTAATTGACTTACATCACCTTTTAAAACGATGTAAGTCAACCGCTCTTACTTCTCTATAAAATATTGAAACTTTACAGACCAACTTTAATATCTCTAAAAATTAATAGGTTAACGTAATTCCTCCGCCATATCCCATGTCACTATCATAGTGTGTTGAGAAAGAGAAGTATTTAGTAACGATGTACCTTAAACCTCCCATATATTCTTTATCGGTATTGGCCATAATATTCATTCTTAGCCTATTGGTTAGCGGAATATCTTCCCGCATCAGCTGAAAACGTAATTTGCCCTTACTATCTAACCTTGCCTCTGCAGTTACCAGCATTGGAAGGATATACTGGACACCAATTACAGCAGCCCTTCGGTTATCCTGGTTGCTGAGCTGCCCAAACATATTCTTTTCCAACATGTTGCCCGTTCGATTATAATGGTAATCAAAACCAATGAAGGGAAACAGCCATTGCATTTTACCAATATACTTTCCAAAATAAGTTTCACTTTCGTTGCCATGATGCGCCTTTAACCCAAGTCTCCATTCTGTTGAGAAACGGTAACGGGTATTAGCCAGCATAAATTCACCGTCACTGCCATTGCTTTCCAAACCTACAGTTGCCATTGGATGAAATGCCCTATCGTCAGAATTTAGTCCACGTTTAGCTAATTTTGGGTCGGTAATATCAGTTTTATCAACTAAGGGGTTGTCATAACTGAACACCCTGCCCATACCGCTCATCATGTGGTACAAAATGTGGCAATGAAAGAACCAATCGCCACCTGCCTCTGTAGCAGCAAACTCTATGGTGTCACGCTCCATGGGCATGATATCAAGTACGTTTTTCATTGGTGCGTTTTCGCCCTGTTCGTTCAGCACCCTAAAATCATGACCATGCAGGTGCATTGGATGGCGCATCATGCTGTTGTTATATAGGATAATGCGAATATTTTCACCTTTTTTGATTAGAATTTTATCACTTTCGGAAACCGTTTTATTATCCAGAGACCATACGTAACGGTTCATGTTCCCTGTTAGTTCAAATCTTAATTCTTTCAATGGACCTTTGGGTAACGTTGTTTTTTTTGGGTCACGGAGCATATTGTAATTAAGGGTTACAATATCCTTGCTTTCGGCAGCCATGTTCATTCCCGCCATGCTTTTGTCATTCGGCATCTGCATACCAGGCATATCGGCTTTTTTGTTGTTACTCTTCGGGTTTTCCTCACCAGTTATTTCAGGGTACATGACCGTGTTCATGTCCATGATCTGGTTTTGCATCTTCATGCCATCCATCTCGATCATGTTTCCCTGCATGTCCATCATGTCGTTCATCATCTGCATGCCAGCAAAGTATTTTAATTTTGGCATTTTCCCAGCTGGTACTTTTTCCCCTTTTCCTAGCCACAACGAAGCAGATTTGGTACGATCTTCTGGCGTAACCAAGAATTCGTAACTCTTATTTTCAGGAATAGTCACCACCACATCATAGGTTTCTGATACCGCAATAATCAACCTGTCTACTTCTACAGGCTCCACATCGTTACCGTCTGTAGCCACCACGGTTATCTTACCGCCAGCATATTTCAACCAGAAATAATCAGAAGCGCCGCCGTTGGCTATACGTAATCTTACCTTATCACGAGCTTTAAATTGTGGTTGTTCATTCTGGTTCTTGCCGTTGATCAGAAATGCATCATAAAAAACATCACTAACATCCATTGCATTCATGCGCTTCCATTCATTGTTAACCTTTGTTTTAAAATGGCCTGTTTTAATTGCCTCAGCATAACTTTGGGTAGCGCCTTTTTGTATACCGAACCAGTCCGTAGCATTCTTCAAGCTGCGATGAACCTCTTCTGGTTTCATGTCTATCCATTCGCTGATGACCACTGGAAGCGTTGGAATATTCCATTCGTTGCGCTTGTTCATGATAAATGCCCCATACATTCCAATCTGCTCCTGCAACTTACTATGGCTATGATACCAGTGTGTTCCATGTTGAACGATGGGGAACTTATAAATATATGTACTATGCGGCTTTATAGGCATTTGTGTAAGGAAAGGAACACCGTCCATTTTGTTTGGCAGAAACAGGCCGTGCCAATGAAGCGAAGTTTCTTCATCCAGGTTATTATGGACATAGATTAATGCCGTATCACCCTCTGTAAAAGTGAGTGTAGGCATAGGAATTTGTCCGTTAACCGCAATTGCCCTTTTTGATTTTTTGCCGTACGTAACCGTTGTGTCAGCTATGTACAGATCGTAGCGAACAGTACGGGGCGGCGTGCTATTGGTAATGGTTTTTATAGGGCCTAAATTTGATTTTGCCTTTTTGATATTCTCCATTGTAGCATTGTTATCTCCCATTTGCATTCCGCTCATGTCCTCCATGTTTTCAGCTTTTTTTGCGTCTTCTTTCATGGGCATTTTTATGTCATCATGCTTGGCAGGAACTGCCTTTGGAGCTTCCTTTACCAGTTTCATTCCACATTTCGGGCAGTTCCCTGGAGTAGATTTATGGATTTCGGGATGCATAGAACAGGTAAAGCTTTCAACTTTTTTATCAGTTGGCTTTGTTTCCGCTTTTTTTGGTTGTCCCCAACCCATATTTTCCATTCCCTGTTTTTCACCTGATTCAGTTTTTTTAGGGGCTGTTGTCGTTTTTTTCGAGACCACCATTTTTTTCTTTACCAATGCCATGCCACAT
The DNA here is from genome assembly GCF_014306625.1 of Pedobacter fastidiosus. GTDB lineage: Bacteria > Bacteroidota > Bacteroidia > Sphingobacteriales > Sphingobacteriaceae > Pedobacter > Pedobacter fastidiosus. The sequence goes on along the minus strand of NZ_JACRYL010000036.1, from coordinate 7,463 downwards.
TTTGGGCATTTACCAGGTTTGGACTCCTTGATTTCGGGATGCATGGGGCAGGTATAAATAACTGCATTTTGTGCAACTGCTGTACCTCCATGATCTTGATGCTGTGCGAAAGCTAGTTGAGCCATGCACAACCCCAATATGAATATTATGATCTTTTTCATTTCTATTTGTTTTTTTCCAAACTGTCAATTGTCTTATTAATCCAGTCGGTCACCAGTTTTTGTTCGTCATTAGAGAGCTTTGCACTACGATGTATAATTGTATATGATTGGAGCGGCATAACCTCTTCTTCAATGCGCTCTGCCATTGATTTCAACTTACTCAATTTTCTACGTAAGGGGTAAGCGTTAAATTCATCAAAATTAAGCTCCGATTTTCCATTACTTATATGCGAGTTCATCCACCAACCCATCGGTTGAATATGGGCATACCAGGGATATACGGTCGAATTGCTATGACAATCAAAACAGGAGGCCCTTAAAATCATACCGATGTTATCTGGCACATTAAATGCAACCTTAAATTCTGTATGACCAGGGTTGCCCATATCATTATCAGAAGGCTGTATCAACTGCAGCAGTAAAAACACTATAACTATCCCTGCTAGTACCTTACCCCTAGTTTTCATATTAGTTAAGCTCTTCCTTTACGCTTCCACAGTCTGGCATTGATTTTCCGTAATATGGATTATGTATTTCCTTGGTTTCGCTTAGCCAGTTGCCACCTTTTCCTTTGTTGTACATTGGGCAATTGGTATAATAAATTTTTGTGCCCATTGCGGTTCCAGCCTTCAGCAGCTCATATATTTCGCCGCTAAGGGTTTCAAAGTGCTCCCTTTGGTGCTTAATGTTACCCGCATTTGTCCCGATATGCTCTGCATGTTCTTTGGCATCTGCACTAATTTCGGAAAAGATTTTTGCCTGCGCCGATGGTAGCTTGGCCTGATCTATATTGGTGAAAGAAACCACCAAACTTTTGGCTGCTGCTGCAGCATTGGCGTCGTTATCCTCTGCGAGCGCATTCTTAAGTTTAAGGTAATCATTTAATACACTGGCAGTGGCACTGCTTTTTGTTGCGGATGTATCAGCCAAATTTTTGTCGGTATTATCTGCTGATGAAACACCTTCAGTAGTTTTTGTAGTATTGTTGCATGCAGCAAACAAAAGGGTGGACAAGGCCATCCCAAATAGGATATTTTTCATTCTGTTCTCTTGAAAATTGTAAATAGCCTTTACTCCCTGAGTCTATATCTCAGGGAGTAAAGGAATTTAATAGGTTAGTTAATGGTCTCTGTTACTTTTCCACAGGTAAGCATAGAGCTGCCATAATATGGGTTTTTAACGGCCTTTTCATTGCTGAGCCAACTGCTTTTTTTCATAGGGCAGTACTGTACATAAATTGGCTCGGAAGATATTTTGGCTGATTTGGCCAATGCAATAATACCATTAGAGAGCGGGGCAAAGTGTTCCCTTTGCACTTTGATATCCTTTATGCCAGAGATCAATGCGCCATGTTTTAACAGTTCTGCTTTTTCTTTACTGCCAATGATTTTACTATCGGCAACTTCTATCGCTTTGTTAAGTTCCGCTGCCTTTTTGTTGGCGGTTTCTGAATCACCGCTAACTAGCGCATCTTTTAATGAATAGTAAGAAGTTAAAAGTTCTGGAGCTTGAGTGTTTTGTGCAAAGGTGCTTTGCAGTAGGGTCGACGTTAACACGGCAACCAATAAAAATATTTTTTTCATCGCTATAATTTTGTTTTCAATGGTGATGAAGCTGCCATGATCGTTTCATTCATCTGTTTGATGTATGAAATCATGACCGTTTCATTTTATTTAAATTTAATGTACATAGATTATCTCATTGGTTACAGCTTGGCTGTTACCAAAATAAATTGGCATTAAATCAGATTTGAAAACTCTGTACCGCAATGCGGATATCGCATATAGGCGGATGATGGCATCTGACAAAGTAACTGTTGTCTGGAGTATGTACACTACTGGCAAAAACAGTCAGCAGTCCGTAAACCTGAACGATTACATCCTGCAATAACAGCGGACTCTTTACAGTAGTACTCTTTACTGTCTGTTTATCAATACTCACAAATTTATCAACTTCGTCTTTACAACAATTGTCCTTTTTATTTTTATTAGCCTTGTGCTTTTGATGAGAAGACGGTGTTTTTGCATCTTCTTGGTGATGGCTGTGTTTCTTTGTTCCAGGCGCATGTAAATGTAAGGTGCTTTTAACAACCGATAAATGATCATCGTGATGCTCTTTATTAAATCCTATATCTACCCCTACGCTACAAGCAAATCCAACCACCGTATTCGTAAGGAATATGATGGTCAAAAATATAGCTTTAAACTTTGTAGAAAAAAGGATTTTCATTTAGATAAAATAAACTATTATTTGTTAAATGCTACTACATAACAAATATAGTGTTGTTACTGTTTTGAATGTTACAAGATTCTGCAAAAAACTTACATAATTCCCGCTAGGATGATAGATTAGTTTTTGCGCAGTGCTATTAGATCTTGTCAAGTGGTTTACGGTCTTTTGTGCCAAGCGACTTAAATTCACTAGGTGTTATCCCGGTTACCGATTTAAATTGGTTGGAAAGATGTGCACTGCTGCTATAGCCCATCTGCCATGCAATTTCATTTAGGTTCAGTTCGCCATATTGAATCAGTTCCTTTACTTTTTCAATTTTTTGCTGGATAATAAATTTTTCAATGGTGGTGTCTTCACTCTCCGAAAACAATCTACTTAGATAACCGTAGTCTTTGTTGAGTCGGTCGCCCAATACTTCGCTAAAAACAATGTGCATCTCTGGTTGTGTTGAATGGTGTACCAGCTCAATGATCATGTTCTTGATTCTTTCGACAAGTTTGTCCTTATCTTTATCAATAAGTTCAAATCCAAGCACCTTTAGGGCAGCAGAAATCTCTCTCAATTTTTCTTCTGAGGGATTGGGGCTTACAACTGCTTCCCCGAGTGAAATTTCTTCGATCACAAGGTCTAGGTGCTGTAACTGTTGTTCCACCACGGAAATGCAGCGGTCACAGACCATATTTTTGATTGATAATAACATTTGTTAATTAATAAGATACGATTTAAAATTTGGCATCCTAGCGTTGAAACGCTACAAACATCAAGCCGAACAATCAGCCTGATGTTGTGATTTATATCTGATCTACATTTAAAGTTTTTCGGCCTTATAGCCGGCATCTTCGAGCGTATCTATTACCTCTTGGCTATCAATTCCCGGGTTTCCTTCAATCGTTAAAATCTTGTCGAGGTTCTGGGTATCTACATTCCATTTTCCGATGGCCGGAAGTTTATTCAAGAAAGGAGTAACGTTTGCTATACAGCCGCCACATTTGATATTTGTTTTGAATTTTAATGTTTCCATGATTGTTGTTATTTATTTTTAGATAAGATTAGAAAATTTAAGACGAAGACTATTGCTTACAACCGACACCGAACTTAAGGCCATTGCCGCACCAGCGATCATTGGGTTTAACAAAAAGCCATTCAATGGATATAAAATACCGGCTGCGATTGGGATACCGATCAAATTATAAATAAATGCCCAAAAAAGATTTTGTCTGATGGTTCTAACGGTGAGCTTAGATAACCGCAATGCTTTTGGAACCTGCATCAGATCAGAAGAAACCAATGTAATTTTGGCTACATCTATGGCAATATCCGACCCTTTCCCCATCGCGATAGATACATCTGCCTGAGCCAATGCATGGCTATCATTGATGCCATCTCCAATCATTGCCACTATTTTACCCTGTTGTTGCAGTTCTTTAATAAACTCGGCCTTATCAGCAGGCAATACTTCTGCCTTAAAGTCGATTATACCAACCTGCAATGCTATTGCAGATGCCGTTTCATGATTGTCGCCCGTAAGCATATAAACAGCAATACCTTGTTTCTTTAATTCCGCTAATGCCATTGCAGAACCATCTTTAATCTGGTCTGCTATGGCAACTATTGCCAATACTTGTTTAGAGTTGGCGAAATAAATAACTGTCTTGGCCTGTTTTTGGAAACCCTCTACCGATTTTAGCAAGTTATCATTTATTGAAATACCTGCATTAACCAATATTTTATGGCTACCTGCCCAATATTGCTGCCCTTTATAAAAGCCATGAACACCTTTTCCCGTAAGGCTCTCAAATTCTTCAACCGCTACCGTTTCGGTTTTAGTAGGCCTTAAATAGTTAACAATAGCTTCTGCCACTGGGTGTTCTGATTGCTGTTCGAGATCTAATAGTATCCCTTCCAGTATCTGTTTGTCAATACTCAGCCCTTCCTGCCAAATCATTTCTGTAACTTCAGGCTTGCCTTTTGTAAGCGTTCCCGTTTTATCAAGGATAACTGCATCTACTTTATAACCAAGCTCTAGCGCCTCGGCATCTTTAATTAAGATCCCATTTTCGGCACCCTTACCAATGCCTACCATAATTGCGGTGGGCGTTGCAAGTCCTAATGCGCAAGGGCATGCAATAACCAGAACGGTAACCATGGCCAACATTCCTTGGGTAAATGCATTTTCCCCGCCGGCTAACACCCATATTAATAACGTTAGCAATGAAATACCCATGACTACCGGAACGAATATTCCAGCTATCTTGTCGACCAGTTTTTGAACAGGAGCCTTAGATCCCTGCGCATCCTGCACCATTTTGATAATCTGTGCAAGCATCGTTGCTCCGCCTACCTTTTCGGCCTGGAAACGAAAGCTTCCCTTTTGATTAATGGTTCCCGCAAAAACCTTATCGCCTTTGTTTTTGGACACGGCAACGGGCTCACCTGAAAGCATGCTCTCATCTACATAAGAGCTACCTTTATAAATTTCTCCATCAACGGGAATCTTTTCGCCTGAGCGTACCAATATTTTACTTCCAATAGTAATCTCCGCAAGTGGGGTTTCTATTTCGCCGTTCTCGGTAATTACAAGTACAGTCTTAGGCTGCAGGCCAATCAGTTTTTTTATTGCAGAAGATGTATTGGATTTTGCACGCTCTTCCAATAATTTCCCGAGCATGATAAAGACGATGACTACGGCAGCGGCCTCAAAATAAACGTGTGGATGTAAGCCCCTGCTGTGCCAGAACTCGGGGTAGAAGGTGTTAAATATGCTAAAGAGATAGGCAATACCGGTGCTCAGCGCAACCAGCGTGTCCATATTGGCACTACCATTTCGGGCCTGCTTAAAAGCGTTTATAAAAAAACTCCTTCCAAACACGAAAAGTACGGGTGTAGTTAACACCAGCATATAATAATTGGCGTAGGGCAGCTCCATAAAGAACATCCCGATAATTACCACGGGCAACGTTAATAATGCAGCTGAAATCATTCTTTTCTTTAGCGCATTATAGTTGTTCCGCTGTACTTCTTCCTGTTTTTCCTTACCATTCTCAACATCTAGAATAAGGTCATAACCTATTGCCTGTACTGCTTTTTGAAAAGCTGACGGCTGTATTTGCGCTGGGTGATATGAAACCTTTACAGATTGGGTTGCATAGTTTACCTCTGCCTTATCAACCCCAGGTTGAGCGTTTATCATACTTTCTACGCTTACGGCGCATGCGGCGCAGGTCATCCCAAGAACGGGTAACGATATGGTCTCTATATTTTGTGTGGTTTTCATTTGCTAAATTGTATGATACAAAAGTACCGCAATGCACCACTGGATTTTTACAGGATTTTGGGAAAAAGTTGTATAATTTCTCCTTTCCTGTTCATGCCTGAAATAGGAAGTAAAACTAAGTCTGTCAAAATGAAAATGAACCTTACTTCTATAACAAAAAATAAAGAGCAGTAAGCCTAAATGTGTTATATGTAGAATAAATTATTTGAAAGCCAACTTTTCTAAATCCCCTATTTTTGCCCAGCTACAAAAAGCAGCTTAGTTCTAACAAACATTCTACGGTATTGAAAAAGCATCAATATTCCCTAGTAGAGAATTCGTAAAAACCTCTACTAGGGTATTGTACTATTTCTCGTCGTCTAATTCATCAACCAAATTAATTATACGTTTCAAATCGGAAACAAAAGTGTTCGAGAAAATGTCAGTAAGGTTCACAGAAAATAGTATCAAAACTACGTAAAAGCTTGCAAATCAAATGATTGCAAGCTTTTTTGTTTTAGTGGAAAAACCAAAATACTCACCGATTCTCATATTAAAAGTGTGTAATTCGGTGAGTAATTTGGGTACCTAAATTACTCACCGAATTAATTATAACCACTTGTTTAACAAGGTGTTCGACCATCGAACATCTTGACGTTTTCAGACTGCAGGGCTAATTTTGTTAACCTTAATTCAGTTTATATGAAAATTAATTTTAGCCTGCTTTTTTATCTTAAAAAGCAGAAAAACTATCGTAGCGGCCATGTGCCAGTTTATTTAAGAATAACTGTTGGCGGAAAAAGGGCAGAAATGACCAGCGGGCTTGAGTGCGATCCCGAAAAGTGGAATACCAAATCGGGCAGGCAGGATGGAAAAAAGGAAGATGTCAGAAGCTTTAATGCCCATCTGGATAATCTTCAGTCCATGATCAACCAGGTTTACAGGGATCTTTTTGATGCAGGCGAAGTTATTACATCCGATGGCATTAAGTGCAGATTTATCGGGCGGGAAGTCCGGAGGCATACCTTGATGGAAGGCATCAAAGTTCATAACGAAAAAATGGAGGCTTTGGTAGGAAAGGAATACGCCATTGGTACCTTGAAGCGCTTTCAGGTCTTGGAAAGACATCTTACCGCCTTCATGAACGAGAAATACCAGATAACAGATATCAACATCAAAAATATCAACCATGCGTTTATAAGAGATTTTGATTTTTTCCTGAGGTCAGTGAACGGTTGTGCCAACAATACCACAGTGAGGTATCTGAAAAGCCTTGGTAAAATCCTTCGCATTTCATTGAGCTTAAAATGGATTGACAGCGACCCAATGTTTGGATACAAACTAAAGAGCAAAAATGTAGAGCGTTCATTTCTGACAGAGGATGAATTAACTAAAATTTCAGAAAAGCAGTTCTTAACCGAGCGGCTAAGTCAGGTAAGGGATGTTTTTATCTTCTGCTGTTTTACCGGACTTGCGTATTCTGACATAGAGAAACTGAGCCTATCTAATATTAAAAAAGGTGTAGATGGCAAACAATGGGTTTACACAAACAGAACAAAAACGGGAACCCGGTCTGCTGTTCCCTTACTACCACCAGCAATCGCAATATTGGAAAAATACAATGACCATCCATATTGCATCACCAAAGACAGGGCATTGCCAGTTTCAAGCAATCAAAAGTTAAATGAGTACCTCAAGGAAATCGCCGCAGTTTGTGGGATCGATAAACCTTTAAGCTCGCACATTGCAAGGCATACCTTCGCAACAACGATAACCCTGTTAAATGGTGTTCCTATGGAAAGTGTATCCAAAATGCT
>NZ_JACRYL010000035.1:616-23419 GCF_014306625.1 Pedobacter fastidiosus | reverse complement strand
TTACGGTATTTACTGGTAGCCGACAAAGTGATGAAATATTTGAGCGCTTTCCGGGAAACCGGAAAGCGCTTTTTGTTTTTATACTCTTCAGCTTGCAAAGTTTTGACGGGCAAGAGCAAAGGAAACTCCGAAAGTTTAGAAGACCTTGGTCTGTATTTTAAGACTTGCGCTGTTCTTCCATGGCACAGGGCCTTTGAAACTTCGTAACTCGGTATAGATTGTAGGCTTTGCGTTAACGATTGAAGCGATATCCTTTTTAGCTGTCATCCTGAGCGTAGTCGAAGGAAAGCCAAAAGACATAACGCAAAGCCGCAAAGGGGTGGCTTTGCCACGAGTTAAAACGCCCGACTCAAATAAAATATTATTTTGATAGACTTGAGATCTTTCGTTTAAAAATTTGCAATAAATTTATTGCGCACAAGGCCCGTCCGGAATTTCTTTACTGATTTTTATCACCTTAGTTACCACTAGTGTAGAATCAAAATCATCAGAAACGGTTGCCGTATCAGATTTTGCAAAGTAACCTTCAAGCTCTACATAAACAGGTTCGTAAGGTTTTTCAAAATTTAAATTGCTGTAAGAAAGCTCAAGATTTTTAACGCTATCGGCAACCCAATACTCACGGCCGTCCTCACAAAGAGTAAAGGATTTCATTTCAGGGCCAAAGCTGTATAAGCCTTTTACGGTTTTAATATTACTCTTTTCTCCTTCCGCCTTGTTGTCCCGATTACAAGCAGTAACGGCTACGCCGAAGAGCATAGCAAACACAATTGCCTGTTTAATTAACTTTCTCATTTATATATTTTGATTAATCTGGTCTATCCGTTTAACACTTAAATTAGATGACAAACCCGATGCCAAAAACGAAAAAATACCTACTGTAAAGAACACTAAAATAAAATCTTTCCATTTTAGTGCTATTGGATAGGCACTTATCAATGTGGTATTTTCTTCGCCCATTTTTATTAGGTTGAAGTGTTGCTGAAATAAACAAAATATTAATCCGATTACCAAACCTAACACACAACCCGACATTGTAATCATCATCCCTTCGAATAAAAAGATCCGTTTTATTAGTCGTTTGCCAGCGCCCAAACTGCTTAAAATAGCAATATCTTTTACCTTATCTATTACCAGCATGGTTAAAGAGCCAATAATATTAAATATAGCAATAATTAATATAAAAGTTAAAATGATATAAACAGCCCATTTCTCTGTATTTAGAATGTGATAAAGGGATCGATTTTGTTCTGCCCGATTTCTAACTTCGAAACCTTTGCCAGCGTTACTAATCACATCTGCCTGAAAATCATCAACATTTACTCCGGGCTGAAGGTTGATTTCAATAGCTGAAACATTTTTATCTTCGCCTAAAAGCCCTCGGGCAAAATCCAACGGCACGATAATTCCATTATCAAACTCTTGTTGCACTTCGAAAACGCCACTTACTCTAATGCTTTTTATCACAAAATCATCCGCAGGGTTTATAGAATTTACCGACATGGTTTTCTTGGGCGAAAAAATTTCGAGTTCGGTAAAGGGATCTACTGTATTTACAGCGAGGTAGCTTTGCAAAGCGGAGCCAATAACTGCACTGTTTCCGCTTTTGTTGCGCAATACGAAATGACCCTCTTTAATAGTACTATCTAATTTATCATTTTTTAAATAATCCAAACTAACGCCCTTTACCATCCCTACAGCTTGCTTACTGTTGTATTTTAACAAAGCATTTTCCTGCAACACTTCGGTAAAAGAATAAACATCCTTATTCTTTTTAAGCTGATTAAAATAAGTTGTATTTGGATCGAAGGTTTTGCCCTGTGCCGGAATGATTGAGATTTGTGGCGTTATGGTATTGAACATATTTAACACCACCGTTTCGAAACCATTAAACACCGATAAAATGATAATTAAAGCAGCGCTTCCAACCATAACACCAACCATAGAGATCCCGGAGATCAGGTTGATTGCATTGGTTGATTTCTTTGCAAAAAGATAACGTTTAGCGATATAGAATGGCGTATTCACGTGGGTAAATATAGGTAAAATGTAAGTTGGATCTGGAAGAATTGAAATGTATGTTAGTCCATTACTTCTTACCTAGTAACACTAAAAGAAGGGATTATGTTCTTTTTCAAAGCCGATTGTTGTAGATGGGCCATGACCAGGATAAACTTTGGTTTCATTTGGAAGTACAAAAAGTTTATCGGTTATGTTTTGAATAAGTTGCTGATGGTTTCCGCCGGGAAGATCTGTACGACCGATACTTCCATAAAACAACACATCACCACCAATTAAAAAGTGATCTGCTTTGCTGTAAAAGCACAAATGCGCAGGCGAATGGCCGGGTGCAAAAATCAAATCTAATGTACTATTTCCAAAACTGATTGTTCCGGTTTCTGGCAAAAAGGTGTCAGGCTCAGGAGAAAGTTCATAACGGGTAAAACCCATTTGTGGCGCATAACTTGGCACAGCTTGAAGAACTGGCAATTCACCTATATTGAATTGTGGCTTTAATCCATAAGTATCAAAAACAAATTTGTTCCCAAAAACATGATCGATATGGCAATGCGTATTTAGAAGTAAAACGGGTTTTAAGCCATTTTCTTTAATATAGGCAGTGAGTTGATTTTGCTCTGCACCCTCATACATTCCAGGATCGATAATCACACAATCTTTTGTTTCATCAAAAAGTATGTAGGTATTTTCGCTGTATGCGTTAAAGGTGAAAGTTTTAATTGTGATCATAATTTTTGATTCTGTAGATAGAGCAATTTTAATTCTTCCACTTAAATGTTGAAATCATTTTATCTATATCCTTTTTTATAAATTTAACCACAGGCTCGATAGAGTCGTATTGCGGTCTTTCATTGAAGTAGAGAGCGCCTCTAAAATAATGTTTGGCACTATCTGTTAAAAAAAACTGAACTGAAGAAGCTGTGTTTCCTTCGATGGCGTAATATATGCCGTAAACTCTTCTATCGGGATAATTAATTACTTTTTGATCAATGGCAGTAGCTTTAATAGTATGCTTAAATGCCAACTTTCTTGCGTCTTCTACCATTTCATCATACTCGCCCTTTCCAGATACATCGTAATAGGTTAAATGCAGAAAACCATTAAACTGCTTAAAATGTAAATTGTACCAATCTTTTTGCGCATCTCTACTTTTATCTTGCTCAATAGAAGCATAAGTTGGATATTCAAAATTGAAAGGGACAGGCTGATTAAATTCGATGTATTGTTTTTTTGGAAATTCTATTCGGTAATAAGCCTTTGGTTTCGGACTATAATCATTGCTCTGACAAGCAGATAAGATTAAGAGCAGAATAAAAGGTGCAAAGAATAAGTTTTTTAATTTCATCGTTTATTCAACTATATCGCAATTAACGGTAAAATATTTTAATTATTCCATATTGCCCAAGCTTTTTCGGCTTGTTTGTACAACATTTCCAAGCCATTTTTAATTTGGGCGCCTTGTTGCGCTGCCTTTGATAAAAACGTTGTTTCGAGCGGATTGTAAACCAAATCGTAAGCTAAATGATCCTTGCCGATTAAACTGTAATCAATATCTGGAAAAGTATCTACATTCGGAGACATGCCCAAAGGCGTGGTATTGATTAATAATTTATGCGTAGTTAAAATTTCTGGTGTAATCTCGTCATACAAAATAGCTCCAGAGGTAGCCTTACGAACGACAACCTGATATTGGATATTTAATTTTTCGAGCACATATTTAACAGCCTTGGCAGCGCCACCATCGCCAAATACCAATGCTTTTGTGTGTTGAGCTGTGAGTAATGGTTTTAAAGAATGTTCAAAGCCGTAAGCATCAGTATTGTAGCCTTTTAAATAAAGCTCCCCTTCAAAATCTTTAATCGCGATGCAATTAACCGCACCAATTTTTTCCGCAGCCTCTTCAATCTCATTTAAATAACAGAGTACATTCACCTTGTGCGGAATGGTTACGTTTAGTCCTTTTAAAGTTGGGTTTTCTAAAAGAAGATTCGGTAAAGCGCTAATATCTTCGATGGGGAAAAGCTCATATTGATGATCGACTATACCCTCATTTAAGAACTTTTCTGTAAAATATTTTTTGGAGAAAGAATGAGAAAGTGGGTATCCGATTAAGCCGTAGGTTTTCATGAAGCAATATTTACGTAAATGCGATGCGCAAAACCTTTGTTACAGTAGGCTTTAGGCATCGCAATACAGTACACTATTATTTTCCTTGATTTAAGAAATAATCAAAAGTATCTCCACGTAACCCTAAACGAATGGTTTCTAAAGGAATAACTTCAGCAGGGGCAATGTTACCCAAATTTACGTTTGTGCCAATTAACTTGATAAACCAAACTTGTTGTTCTTTTTGAGGGGCTTCCCAAATAATGGTTTCTTCTGGTATCTGAGTTAAAATCTCATCAACCAAACCTTCACGTACTTCGCCACTTCCGCGATAAATACCTACGTTTCCACCTTCACGGGCTTCAGCAATAACTTTCCAAGAACCAGCTTCAAGCTCTGCTTGCATTAATTTGATCCATTTATATGGTGCAAATATTTTGGCAGCATCCTTACTCCCAACTTCAGATATTACGGTAACCTGTTTTGAAAGTTCGCGAATAAATTCGCACTTTTTATCGTGCTCAATTTCGATAGATCCATCAGATACTTCTGCATATTCCATCCCATATTGGTCTAAAACACGTTGGTAATCGGCAAACTGATCGCGGATTATAAAGGCTTCAAAAAGCGTTCCACCGAAATAAGTTGGAATACCAGCACTTCTATATAGAGCTAATTTCTCTTTAAGTTTTGGGGTAACATGAGATGTTGCCCAACCTAATTTTACAATATCTGTATGTACACCGGCAACTTCAATAAAATCTTCTACCTGGCGCAGGCTTAATCCCTTATCCATAACCATTGTTATGCCCTTTTGGCGTGGTTTGGCTGGACGTTCGGGAACGTTTGTTAATGGGTAATTCATATGTGTACAAAAGTGAAAAAAATTTTGAGATTTATATGTTAAAATTTTCTCACATGTTTTTCTACCTGATATAGCGGTTAATAACGTTAATAATGGCACTATTATCTTGCAACTGTGGCAAGTATTCAAATAAGATATAATGTTTATCTGGATCAGTTGTTAAAGCCGTTTCCAAATAACCTAGGGCATCACTATAATTGCCCATAGCAAACAAATACGCTACCATTCGGTAATATAATTCTGCTGCTTCCGGGTTGTTTTTTATCGCTTCTGCCATCGTTTCCGAAGCTTCCAAAATTTTGCCCTGCTCATAAAGTACAGTACTAAAATCTAACCAAGCCTCAACATCAACCGGATTAAACTCCAAAACTTTCTCATAAGCAACGATCGATTCTTCAATTTGGCCTAGTTTATAATAAGCATCCGCCATGGCAAACCAAAAATCTGGATTTTCATCTTCAAGATCTATTGCCTTTTTATAAAAATGTAACGACTCGAAATAACGCTCTTCGTGATTTAAGGTTACCCCAATTCCAAACCAGGCATCAGCCATTTTTGGATCCATTTTTACCGATTTCTTATAGTAGGAACGGGCTTCGTCCATTTTCTCTAACTTCTCATAACACTCGCCAATTGCGCAATAAGTATCTGCATTGGGCTGCTCATATTCAAAAGTATGCTTGTAAACTTCAATGGCTTCATCGTATTTATCCAATTGCACCAAAGCATTTCCCTTATTAAAATACGCTGAGCTGAAATCTTCTTTAATTAAGATGGCGTAATCGTAAGCATCAATTGCTTTTTCAAACAAATTAAGTTTATGGAAACTGTTGCCCAAATTATACCAAGCCGCATAAGAATATGGGTCGGTATCAATATATTGTTGATAAAATTTTATACTTTCTTCCTGCTTATCTAAAACATCATAACAAAAAGCCAATTCGTACAAGCCGTCTTGGTTTTCCATATTTTGCTCTAAACTTAACTTAATGTAGGTAATTGCACTTTCATAGTCAGACATGCTTTGGTAAACATAAGCCATCTGCAATAAAATCTCATCGGTACTTTCTGCCAAACCTAAAGCCTTTTCGTAATTCTCCAATGCCTCATCAAAACGTTCGGTATTTTGAAAAATATTACCGCGTAATAAATAAATATCAGGTTCTGATGGCTCTAAAAGCTCGGCCTTTTGCAAAGCAATAAAAGCCTTTTCATTGTTATTGGTAAGAATATAAAGGTGAGCCTGTTTTATTAAAAAAACTGTAGCGTAAGGGTGTTGACTAATTGCAAAATCTACAACCTGTAAAGCTTTGACCGGATCATTTTTCTCGATGTAAAAATCTACGATGTATTCGAATGCGCCTGCATCGAAAAAATACTGATCCTGATTACGGAGCATTTCTTCGTAACGTTCTACTGAGCGTTGTGCGTCTTCGTTGGATTCAAAAAAGAATTCTTCTTCCATATTAATAAAATTTAAAGAACCGTGCCACTAAGCAGAAAAACACATTATAAGTTTACAAGTTTTAATTATTCGTTTTTTAAATAATTATTAACATCAGCGTGCTAATTCTATGTAAATAGCTGAATATAAACGCTATTGAATGTGATTAAGATGTGTGGATAATCATTAGATTTTTACAACATCAGCGGTTCCTTTCCCTTCTTTTACAAAAATACTATAAATATATTGTACAAACGTAATGATGAAGTCATGAAAAGATTGGATAAATTGTGGCAGGAATAACCAATATAATAATTATTTGTAAAGCAAGGGCTGCGCAATTTTTAAAGCTAGCCGGGCTTTTTGTTAAATCTTTTGTTTAGAAAAAAACAAAAGGATACCACTTCAATCCCGTTTAAAACCTCCAGTTATCTGCTACTATTTAAGGTTGCAAAGCGTTAATAATCAAACGTTCCGAAGGAACGAAAATATGTTGAAACATTTTTTCTACCCAGCAATCGTCCCTAAGGGACGAAAGTAGAGCCTGTACCAAGCAAGAAATAAATAAAAAGATTGTACCAATTGTGCTTTTAACAACAAATAGTACCATTTGTAGAGCAAGGTATAAGCCTAAATTTCTGAAATTTCGTCTCATCGGGACGACTGCTGGGTAAAGCTATTAAGCAAGAAATAAATAAAAAGATTGTACCAATTGTGCTTTTAACAACCGATAGTGCCATTTATAAAGCAAAGTATAAACCTAAATTTCTGAAATTTCGTCCCGTCGAGACGGCTGCTGGGTAGAGCTATTAAATAAGACATAAATAAAAAGATTGTACAAATTGTGCTTTTAACAACAAATAGTACCATTTGTAAAGCATGGTATAAGCCTAAATTTCTGAAATTTCGTCCCATCGGGACGACTGCTGGGTAGAGCTATTAAACAAGAAATAAATAAAAAGATTGTACCAATTGTGCTTTTAACAACAAATAGTACCATTTGTAGAGCAAAGGCTATGCTGTTTTAGCATAGCCTTTGCCTTTTTATAAAATACTAGCAGAGTATAGACACAAATTTTTAACATTTCGACCCATTGTAACGACTGCTTGGTTGAAATTTTAAATTTACATTATTATTTATTTCCCAAATCTGCAGCCGCTTTTTTGAAAACATCAGCTTGTTTTTGAAGATTAGATTTTGCTTCCCCACTTGCCGAAGAAGCTTGTTTTTCCTTACCTGCAGCAGTTGCTGTATAAGCCGCAGCCAATTGTTTGGCCAAATAATTAGCCAATTTTAAACGATCAACAACATCGCTAATGTTTTTAGTTCCCTTTTCGGTAATTGCTGGGTTAGTATTGTTTCTTAAATACTGAAAATATGGACCAACAACAGAGAAAACCTTATTTCTATCGCCTGTAGCCATAATGTTTTCGAAAAAAGCCTGATGTTCATCCTTTGGATCGTTAACATACAAAACAGCAATTGAAGAAGCAATATGATCCTTGGTATCCATATCTAAAGCAGCCAAAGCCGTTAAGCCTTCTTGGGGTGCCAATTTCGATAATCCTGCAATTGAAGCTGCAATAACTCTGTACGATCTATCTTTAACGCCATCGGTTAATAACGTTTTATAAGCCTGATCTCCAGTCGCAGATAACTTGGAAATCGCTGCAGATCTAACTTCAGTATTTTTATCAGTTTTTGCTAACTGAAGAATAATTGGTAATGCAATTGCTTTAATTTTTGCATTATCCAAGTCTATGGCTTCAACACTTAAATTCCTTAAATCTGCAGATTGATCTTTTAATCCGGCCAATAATATATTTTGGGCATCGGCTTCTTTGCTTTTCGAAGCAAATTCTAAAGCTTCAATTCTGTTTTTATAACTTGGCGCTTTAACATATTGAAAGGCATAATTATCTAAGGTTTTGCTCTCGTTAACTTCACCTACCAAAATTTTATCTACATCAAAATCTACCAATTCAGGCTTAGAAGCCACATCAAAAGTAAAGCTCTGTTCACGATTGTTAATCAAAATATCTTTGCTGATTTTTCTTCCGCCAGCATAAATATCAACCTTTAAAGGAAGTATAAAGGTTTGTACACTCGCATCCTGAGTTTGTTTTATTTTGATGGTTTCTTTGCCATTGCTGTAACTGTAATCTACATCCAAAATTGGGTGACCGCCATTGTAATACCATTGATTAAAGTATGGACTCCAATCTTTTCCGGTAATATCTTCCATGGCCAAACGCAACTGATGAGTTTCGCCATTTTTAAAAGCATTTGTAGTTAAATATTTATTTAAGCCTTTAAAAAACGCAGCATCACCCATTTGATTTTTTAAAGCATAAAGAATAATCGAACCTTTAGCATAGCTGATGTTATCAAACAAATCTTCTTTATCATTATAGTAAAAACGAGCTAAAATAGGGCTTTCACCTTTCTTGGTAGAACCTAAGTAAGACTGAAGTTTTTCATATCGCGATTTATCTTCTGCATCTTTTCCAGCATCATGACCATGCCAAATTACTTCACCAAAAGTGGCAAAAGATTCGTTCATTGTAATGTTAGACCATGATTCTGCTGTAACATAATCGCCAAACCATTGATGAAAAAGTTCGTGGGCAATTGTTCCTTCCTGGTTATCATCTAACAACTCACGATCAGTTTTTTGAACTTGCTCGCCGTGTAAAGTGGCTGTAGTATTTTCCATCGCACCTGAAACGTAATCGCGGGCTACAACTTGAGAATATTTGTTCCATGGATAATCAACCCCTAAAACTGTACTGTAAAACTGAATCATATCTGGCGTTTTACCAAAAATCTGTTTCGCATAAGGTGCATATTTTGGTTCTAGGTAATAGCTTACCTCTTTACCTTTATAGCTGTCTTTTGTTATTTTAAACTCACCAATCGCCATCATAAATAAATAGGGCGAATGTGGTAAATCCATTTTCCAGGTATCCGTTCTGGTGCCATTAGCATTTGCTTTTTGCGAAACTAATTTGCCATTAGAAAGTGTGGTATATTTCGATTTTACAGTCATCGAAATTTCCTCGGTCGTTTTCTGATCTGGTTTATCGATTGTAGGAAACCATGCCGAAGAAGATTCAGTTTCTCCTTGTGTCCAAATTTGAGTTGGCTTATTTTTATCTGTACCATCTGGATTTATAAAATATAATCCTTTGGCATCTGTAATTGCAGCACTTCCTTTTACTTTCAGCTCATCCGGCTTTGCCGTATAGGCGATATAAACGGTGTACTTTTCTATATTGCTGTACTTTTTGTTTAAAGTGATGTACAGCTTATTATCATTGTAAGTATATTTCAAAGGTGTATTTCCTTTCACTCCAACCATGGCAACCTCTTTAATATCCATTCCCTGGGCATCAAGCGTTAGCGAATCGGTGGCGTAAAAATGAGGCTTTAAGGTTACCCATTCTTTTCCATACAGATACCGCTTGGCGTAATCAAAAGAAACATCCAATTTGGTGTGCACAAGATCGTTTACTTTGGTCGCCGTTACTCGATAAATGGAAAGGTTATCCGATTTTTCGGCTGGCTTTTCTTGTGCAAAAGTTGCATTTGCCATAAAAGCCGATGCGAGCATCAAGCCATATGAGAAAATTTTCTTATTCATTTTTTATTTATTTAATAGGTCAGTTTATTTTAAAGCAAGATATTAAGAATTGTGTTAAACTAAAGCGTCAAATGTAATAGGCTTTATGTTAATTTTTTGTTTTTTTGTGTAAATCGTAAGATATATGAGAACTGATATTCAATCAATATTAAATAAATTAGGCATAAAAGCCGAAAATGCTGCGTTTAGTACAGGAAGTATTTGGGGTGGAGATTCCAATTCAAAATCCATAGAGAGTTTTTCTCCTGTTGATGGAAAAATTATTGCCTCGGCCAAAGTTGCAACTTCAGCAGATTACGATGCCGTGGTAAAGAAATCGCAAGAGGCATTTAATTATTGGAGAACAATTCCTGCACCAAAAAGAGGCGATATTGTTCGTCAGTTTGGCGATGCTTTAAGAGTAAATAAAGATACTTTGGGCACCTTGGTTTCTTACGAAATGGGCAAGAGCTTGCAAGAAGGTTTTGGCGAAGTTCAGGAGATGATTGATATCTGCGATTTTGCAGTTGGTTTATCTCGCCAACTTTATGGCTTAACCATGCACAGCGAAAGACCAAACCACCGCATGTACGAGCAATGGCATCCGCTTGGCATCGTTGGAATTATTTCTGCTTTTAACTTTCCGGTTGCGGTTTGGAGCTGGAATACGGCATTGGCTTTGGTTTGCGGAAATGTTTGCATTTGGAAACCATCAGAAAAAACACCTTTAACAGCCGTTGCTTGTCAGCATATTATTGCTAAAGTTTTTAAAGAAAACGATGTTCCCGAAGGTGTTTGTAATTTAATTGTTGGCGATCGAGAAGTAGGTGAGCTAATGGCGAATGACGGTCGCGTTGCATTAATTTCTGCTACAGGTTCTACCAGAATGGGTAAAGCAGTTGGCGCTGCAGTTGGTGCTCGCTTAGGCAAAAGCTTATTGGAACTTGGCGGAAATAACGCAATCATAATTTCTGAACATGCTGATTTGGATATGAGCTTAATCGGTGCGGTATTTGGTGCTGTGGGTACCGCCGGACAACGTTGTACATCAACCAGAAGACTGATTATCCATGAAGCTGTTTACGATGCTTTCGCTGCTAAATTGGTTAAGGCTTATGTACAGCTTAGAATTGGAGATCCATTAGATCAAAATAATCACGTAGGGCCGTTAATTGATAAAGATGCCGTTTCAAGCTATTTGGACTCTATTGAAAAATGTAAAGACGAAGGTGGGAAATTTTTAGTAGAAGGTGGTGTTTTAGAAGGTGAAGCATATACAAGTGGGTGTTATGTTAAACCCTGCATTGCAGAAGTAAAAAATGATTTCAAAATTGTTCAACACGAAACCTTTGCTCCAATTTTATATTTGATTAAATACAAAACTTTAGATGAAGCCATTGCTTTGCAAAATGGAGTTCCACAAGGACTATCCTCTGCAATAATGACTTTGAACTTGAGAGAAGCGGAACAGTTTTTATCTTTCCAAGGATCTGACTGCGGAATTGCGAATGTTAATATCGGCACTTCTGGCGCTGAAATTGGCGGTGCATTTGGGGGCGAAAAAGAAACAGGTGGGGGAAGAGAAAGTGGCTCTGATGCTTGGAGAGCTTACATGAGAAGACAGACGAATACCATCAATTATTCTAATACTTTGCCATTGGCGCAAGGCATTAAATTCGATTTATAAGAAATTTTGCTTGTTAATGGTACGTGGAGACACGTACCATGGCTTTAGCGACCTCGTCATTTCGAGGCACGAAGCAATCTTAATACAATGAGTCTATAGCGACCCGTAATTGGATTGCTTCGTGCCTCGCAATGACGAAAACTCTTAACAAGACCTAATAGCCAGCTCGCGATGACAATAGTTCGTAAAAAGCGTCTATTTATCAATCTAGCTGGTGCCTAGGTTCGTGTCTCCACGAACCTCAAAATTAAACTACCTTCCCACCCGAAGCAAAATAGGGAAATGAATATCTTTTTCAGCATCATCGCCCCAAGCTTCTTTTAATTCGGTAAACATATATTCCAACGGATTTCTATCATTAGCCTTTTTGTAATGCTGAAGCGAAGACCAAGTATTTAAGTAACCAATCATCTGGTTAAAATTCCATTTTGTTTTGATTTGAAAATGAGGCACTACGATTTCTTCAAAAGGAAAAAGAATCGTTTTATATCCTTCTTCTATATACCTACGTTCAGAATCCCAGTATTTGCCAAGAATATCTTCGTACAATTTGTGAATCGATTTATCCACTTTTTTATCAATAAACATTACCCCATAACCAATTACAGCAAATAATCCGTTCGGTTTTAAAGTTCGTTTTACTTCAGCATAAAAAGCTTCGAAATTAAACCAGTGAATCGCTTGCGCAACCGTAATCAAATCGAAGCTCTTATCGCCTACTGAAGTTTCTTCTGCAGGCTCTATTTTATAAGTGATGTTCGGCAATTGTAACGCATTTTTAAGTTGATTTTCGCTAATGTCGGTTGCATACACAGCACCAAATTCGCTCGCCAAAACTCTGGCAACTTGTCCATTACCTGTTGCACAATCCCAAGCGGTGTCTTTATTTTCTACAAGCGAGAAAAGATAATCGTATAATTCTTTCGGGTAAGTTGGTCGATAGATTGAGTACTCTGCAGATTGGGTAGAGAAGTTATCTTTCATGTTTTTGGGTTTAGTTTGAAGCAGAAAATAAGTGATTTTTTCAATACGTTCTTGCAAATCTATTATTCTCAAGCTATCTTACAATCAATACGAATTTATAAATTAAACAATTTATTATCGATTTGTTTTTGATTCAATTACCCAATCCTTTCACCTAATATGAGCTACACATCAACCGATTTTTCAACAAAAGAAATAAGTGAAGTAAAATATAGGTTGAAATCTATTTTTGGTGGCTCCGTTGGAAATCTGGTTGAATGGTACGATTGGTACACCTATTCTGCTTTTGCATTATACTTTTCGCCGGCATTTTTTCCTAATAGCAACCCAACAGCACAGCTTTTAGATACCGCTGGAATTTTTGCAGTAGGCTTTTTAATGCGACCAATTGGCGGATGGCTATTTGGCAGCATCGCTGATAAATTCGGTCGTAAAAAATCGATGACCCTTTCCGTATTGATTATGGCTATAGGATCGTTAATTATTGGTTTAACTCCAGGTTACAACCAAATCGGAATCGCTGCACCAATTTTATTAATATTTGCTCGCTTGGTTCAGGGTTTAAGTACCGGAGGCGAATACGGAACATCAGCCACTTACTTAAGCGAAATGGCGACTAAAAAGCATCGCGGATTTTATTCAAGTTTTCAATATGTAACTTTAATCGGCGGACAATTATTAGCCTTAGGTATTCAGTTAATTTTACAGAATTGGTTTTTAACACCTGCAGAGTTGCACGATTGGGGCTGGAGAATTCCATTTTTTATCGGAGCCATTCTTTCCTTTATCGCCTTATATTTAAGAAGACATATCGATGAAACCTCAGCATTTAAAAGCAAAAGTTCGGAAGATAAAAAAGGAGGAATTGCTGTTTTACTAAAATATCCGAAAGAAGTTTTTACCGTAGTTGGTTTAACCTTGGGCGGTACAATTGCATTTTACACTTTTAGTACCTATATGCAAAAGTTCCTTGTAAACACGGTGCATTTGAGCAAGGAAACCTCAACTACCTTATCCTTTATTTCACTTTTGGTTTTCGCAATTATGCAACCTCTGTTCGGATTACTATCTGATAAAATTGGTCGGAAACCCTTATTAATAGGCTTTGGGATCTTAGGATCACTTTGTACCTATCCAATTTTAACTGGCCTTGCAAGCGAAACCAATACTACAATAATTTTTCTGCTGATGATTGCTGCACTGATTATTGTGAGTGGCTATACGAGTATCAACGCCGTTGTAAAAGCAGAATTATTTCCTGCAGAAATTAGAGCTTTAGGAGTGGGCTTGCCTTATGCTTTAACGGTTGCCATCTTTGGCGGCACAGCAGAATATTTGGCACTTTGGTTTAAAAATATTGGGCACGAATCTTACTTCTATTGGTATGTAACCGCTTGCATTTTGATTTCGCTAATTCTATATACTACTATGAAAGATACCAAACATCACTCGAAAATAGAGGACTAGCTAGAATTAAAAGATTATGGATTTTAGGATTATTTTTTGGGGAAACCTCAAATTAAATATAATTACTAATCTCAATCAAATTTAAATCGGGATCGCGAAGATAAACTGATAGAATTTTGCCATTTGCACCCGTTCTTTCTACAGGTCCTTCTTCTATTTCAATACAGTTCTGCTTTAGTTCGCGAATAACTTCATCGAGATTGGTTGACGTAATGAAACATAAATCGGCTGTTCCTGGCAAGGGTTTAAAAGCTTTGGGTTCGATTTCGCATCTGTGTTGATGGAGATTTATTTTCTGATCGCCAAATTTTAGTGCTTTTCTATCCGCTCCAAAGGTGATGATTTCCATTCCTAAGGCTACATTGTAAAATCTGCATGTGCTTTCTAAGTTAGCAACGGTAAGCACCAAATGGTCTAAATTTTTAATCTCCATAATAATTAATAGAACTAAGCTTTACGCGAATTGTTTTAGATTGGGATTATTGATTAAGAATCGGTTTTCGAAATTTGGTTAGTGGCGATAATCCTATCACAAAATAACCATTTTTTATATATTTACAATTATGCAAAACCAAGCCCCTTTAGCCGAAAGAATGCGCCCTCAAAATCTTGATGAATATGTTGGGCAAAAGCATTTGGTAGGAGTCGGCGCAGTTTTACGCAAAGCGATTGAAAGTAGCCAGTTGCCATCGATGATTTTTTGGGGGCCACCGGGCGTTGGCAAAACAACTTTGGCCTATATCATTTCTCAAACTTTAGATCGGCCGTTTTTTAACCTAAGCGCAATTAACAGTGGCGTAAAAGATATTCGAGAGGTTATTGATAAAGCCGCTGCTTTAAAAGACAGTTTTTTGGGTTTACCGATTTTGTTTATTGATGAGATCCATCGTTTTAGCAAATCTCAACAAGATAGTTTGTTGGGTGCGGTAGAACGCGGACTTGTAACCTTAATTGGTGCTACAACAGAAAATCCATCTTTCGAAGTTATCTCCGCTTTGCTTTCGCGATGTCAGGTTTACATTCTTAAATCTCTAACGGAAGAAGAACTGGCTGGATTGCTTCAAACAGCGATTAAAAAAGATGCTATTTTAGCTGAAAAGAACATCACAATAAAAGAACACGAAGCTTTAATTCGTCTTTCGGGAGGAGATGCCCGCAAGTTGTTAAATGTTTTAGAAATTGCAGTTAATGGAATTGGTGGCAATAAGATAACCTTAACAAACGAAAATGTTTTAGCGCATGCGCAACAAAATCTGGCCCTTTACGATAAAGCAGGAGAGCAACATTACGATATCATTTCGGCATTTATTAAATCCATTCGCGGGAGCGATCCAAACGCCGCGGTTTATTGGTTAGCCAGAATGATTGAAGGTGGTGAAGACCCATTATTTATTGCTCGAAGACTTTTAATTCTATCTTCTGAGGATATTGGAAATGCCAATCCGAATGCCCTGCTTTTGGCTAATAATTGTTTTACCGCGGTTAATGTAATTGGTTATCCTGAAGCACGGATTATTCTTTCGCAATGTGTAACTTACCTCGCCAGCTCAGTAAAAAGTAATGCTTCCTACATGGCGATAAATCAGGCTCAGGCATTAGTTAAACAAACCGGAAATTTACCTGTTCCGCTGCACATTCGCAACGCACCAACCAAGCTGATGAAGAATATTGGATATGGAAAGGATTACAAATATTCGCATAGTTATGAAGGGAATTTCGAGGCACAGGAATATTTGCCTGATGAAATAAGCGGAACCAAGCTTTACGATCCCGGTAAAAACCCTGCTGAAGAAAAGCTAAGAGAGAAGCTGAAACAAAACTGGAAAGACAAATACAATTATTGATGTAACATTTTTTGATAAACGGATACTAATAACCAAACAAGACTAAACTATATGCTAAGTACTTTTTTAAGCCATCAAAGAAAATCTTTTTGGCGTTCGCGGAACCGGGGCAGTAGCATTGCCACTCAGATTATTCTGGGATTTTTTATGCTTTACTTTTTGGTAATTGCCATTGGCGCTGGATTCAGTATGCCGTTTTTGCTTCCGAAAATCTTTCCAAATCAAGACGCAATCAAAAGTTTTAATGGATTGATTCTTTATTATTTTGCATTCGATTTTATTATGCGTTTACAGCTCCAAGAGTTGCCAACTATGAGTATTATCCCATATCTGCATTTAAAAATTAAGAAAAGCCAAATCATTAGTTTCTTAAACATTAAGGCACTTTTCTCGGCATTTAATCTTTGGCCATTCTTTTTATTTCTTCCTTTTATTTTTATGAGGATTGCCGGAGCTTACGGAGGATTTGCTACCATAATGTACATCGTTTCCATATTCTCTATTGCCATTTTTAACAATTACCTTGTTCTATATATTAAAAGAAAGACCATTACAAACGTATTGTACACAGGTATTGGCCTGTTAATTATTGCAGGTTTTGCTGCGTTAGAATATTATAAAATTATCTCGATAATGGCAGGCTCTGATTATGTTTTCAGAACCATTGCTTTACATCCATATGCTGGCTTTGTATTCACTGTCGCTGCATTTTTAGTATTCAAAATCAATTCTAATTTCCTAGCGAAAAATCTTTATACAGAAGAATTAAGCAGCAGACAAGAGAAAAAAGTGAGTACGGATTATGCCTTCTTAAACCGTTTTGGAAAAGTTGGGGAATTAGCGGCCTTAGAGCTTAAACTCATTCTCCGCCATAAACGCCCACGTTCATCGGTAATATTGGGCTTCTTCTTTTTGTTGTATGGTTTCCTGTTTTACAAAGCGCCAGCAATTGATGGCAATAAATTTGGACAAATGATGTTCGGTGCAATTTTTATGACAGGCGTTTCCATCATCATTTACGGTCAGTTTATGTTTGCTTGGCAAAGCTCACATTTCGATGGCCTTTTGAGTGCAAAAATCAACTTTAAAGATTTTATTAAAGCCAAGTTTTTGCTCTTTACAATTGCATCAACAATTATTACTGTTCTGGCTAGTTTCTATGGGTTTTTAAGTCCGAAGCTATTGCTTTTGCAACTTGCTGCTTATTTATACAACATTGGTTTTGGAACCGTGATTGTACTTTATTTAGCTACATTGAACTACAAACGGCTAGACATTACCAAGGCCGCCAGTTTTAATTATCAAGGAACAAGCGCTACACAATTCCTGTTAATGTTTCCTTACGCTTTAACTCCAATTTTACTTTATGTGCCCTTTGGGATGATGCATATGCCTTATTGGGGATTAACAGTTGTAGCTTTATTCGGATTGATTATGCTCTTGCTTAGAGGATTCTGGGTAAACTTCATCACCAAAAAATTTGAAAAACAACGATATAAAATAGCCGAAGGCTTTAGAGAATAATTATGATTTTAGAAGTAAAAAATTTGAAAAAGGTTTATGGCGATAAAACCGTTGTAAACATAGAGCACGTACAAATTCAACCAGGCGAAACCATCGGTCTAGTTGGAAACAATGGCGCCGGAAAAACAACTTTTTTCAGGATGCTTTTAGATTTAATTCGCCCAACCGAGGGTGAGGTATTATCGAAGGGCGAAAATGTAATGCAAAGTGATAATTGGAAAAATTATACCGCATCGTTTTTGGATGAAGGTTTTTTGATTGATTATTTAACACCTGAAGAATACTTTATTTTTATTGGCAGTTTGCATAATTTAAGCGTTGCCGATGTTTCTTCCTACCTAACTCAATATAATGAGTTTTTTAATGGAGAAATTTTAAATAGTGGAAAATACATTCGCGATTTTAGCAAGGGAAACCAAAATAAGGTTGGCATTGCAGCGGCATTAATGCAGAAACCAGAGATTTTAATTTTGGATGAACCTTTCGCCAATCTAGATCCAACGACTCAAATCCGATTGAAAAAATTATTAAAGGAACACCCGGGCAATATGACCACCTTTATTTCTAGTCACGATTTAAACCACGTTACCGATGTATGTAACCGCATTATCTTGGTAGAAAAAGGAATCGTAATAAAAGACTTTAAAACAGACGAAAATACATTGAAAGAGTTAGAGAGCTACTTCTCTGCTTAGTTTTTGTACTAAGAATGATACATTATAAGAGTTCCCCTAAACTGGGAGCTCTTTTTTATTGCCCGAAATTATTCTTTTTAGCTCTATTAAAGAGAAATAAAAATAAAATAGTTGCTAATTGGTTTTTGGCATTGTGTTTGAATAGAAACGGGAGAATTATAAATCTAAATTATTATGAGTATTTCAAAAGTAAGAATAGCAACACTAAGTATAGGATTAGCAATTGGTTCAATGGCATTCCAAAGTTGTGATAGTTTAACAAAAACACAAAAAGGAGCTGGTATTGGTGCTGCAGCGGGCGGAGTAATTGGAGCATTAATCGGTAAAAAAGCTGGTAATACAGCGGTTGGTGCTTTAATCGGTGGTGCAATCGGCGGCACTGCTGGAGCATTTATTGGTCGTAGAATGGATAGACAAGCAGCTGAAATTCAAAAAGCAATTCCAAATGCTGAGGTTATTCGTGAGGGCGAAGGTATTATTGTAAAATTTGATAGCGGGATTCTTTTCGATTTCGATAAAACAGCATTGAAAGATGCAGCTAAAACAAACGTTCAGAGTTTAGCTTCTTCTTTAAATCAATATCCAGATACAGATATTAAAATTATTGGCCATACAGATAGTCGTGGTACTGAACAATATAATATGGGTTTATCAGAAAGAAGAGCAGCGGCTGTAAAAGCTTATGCGGTTTCTCAAGGTGTTCCTGCATCAAGATTAGTAACTATTGGTAAAGGCTTTGCTGAGCCAATTGCTGATAACGAAACTGATGCTGGTCGTGCTGCTAATCGTCGTGTAGAAATTGTAATCGTTGCAAACGATGCTTTAAAAGCTACTGCACAAAAACAAGGATAATATTTGCCAATTCCCTCTACCTATGAGGTCATTATATAGTCAAACCCCGATGCATTGCATTGGGGTTTTTTGTTTAATTGTTTTTCAAAGACACTCTTGTTCTGAGGCACGAAGAATCTGCAACCTATGAAAAAGATTCTTCGTGCCTCAGAATGACAATACATTCAGGGTTAATGCCATCTTTAAATTAAACGAGGCGTTATAAATATTAAGAATAAATATCTGCGAAGTAACTCACCACCAAAGATTTCATTAAAAGTTCTTGCTCCAACATGGTATAAGGCGGAATGGCTTTAATTAATTTCCAATGTGGCCATCCATCTTGATCTATTCCCTCAAGTTCGTAAAAATCCATTTCGCTTAAAAGTCTGCAAGTTGCAATGTGCATTAACTCTTCCTTTTGGCGCTTGCTGTATTTTTTCGCTCCTTTGCCCAACTCCTGTACACCAATTAAAAAAAGCATCACTTTTAAATCAGGAAAATCTGAATCAAACTCTTTTGCAATTCGCTCTTGTAAAACTTTCCACTTGGCATTAATCTCCGACGGTTTCATAGAAAGCAAAGATAGTGTAAAAAGGTGTAAGGCATAAGGTAAAAGGTTTATGGTTTAGCACAAAACATAAAACCATTATTGTATTTTTGATCACATTACATACTTATGGATACGAATTCAAATAAAATTATTACAGCAGGTTTAATGGCTTATGGCATGTCTGGAAAGGTTTTTCATGCTCCTTTTTTAAATGCACATTCTGGTTTTAACTTAAAGGCGATTACCGAGCGCAGCCAAAAAAAGGCACAACAAGATTATCCAAATGTGATTAGTTATAACAGCATTGACGAGTTGCTTAATGATGATGAGATAGAATTAATGGTAATAAACACCCCCAATAATCTTCATTACGAACATTCGAAATTGGCATTGCAAAAGGGTAAAAATATTTTGGTAGAGAAACCTTTTACCGCGACAACTACCCAAGCTAAAGAACTTTTTGAACTTGCAGATCAAGTAGGAAAACAGATTTTCTTTTATCAAAATCGGCGTTGGGATAGTGATTTCGCTTCAGTAAAAAAGGTTTTAGAAAGCGGTAAGATTGGCAAGTTGATAGAAATGCATTTAAGGTACGATCGCTACAGAAATGTAATTGGTCCAAAAGCATTTAAAGAAAATCCTGTGGAAGCAAGTGGTTTGTTATACGATTTAGGTCCACATCTTTTAGATCAGGTAATTAGTTTGTTCGGAAAACCTTTAAGTTATCATAAAGTAACTGGCAAAAATAGAGTTGGCACCTTGGTTGATGATTATTTTACCATTCAGTTGAGCTATCCAAACAGCGTAAACGTTTTTGTAACTTCTAGTATGTTGGTGGTAAATCCTCAGGTTGCATTTGTTTTGCATGGAATAGATGGCAGTTTTATAAAACAAAGAGCCGATATTCAGGAAGAACAATTATTGGCTGGAATGAAACTAACAGATAATGGCTATGGAATTGAGCCAAAAGGTAAAGACGGTATTTTAACTACTATTGATGCGGAGGGGAATAAATCGGAAGAAATTATTCCATCAGAAGTTGGGAATTATTTGCTACTTTTCGAAGCAGTATACCAAGCCTTGATAAACAATAAACCTTATCCTGTTACAAGAGAAAATGTATTAACCCAATTAGAAATTATAGAAAGTTAACTAGAGTAAATTAAATTTCAATTCGTTTCAACCTAAATTACCGCAATTATAAAATATGAATTCATTACCATTTGCTTATCTAATCCCCATTTTTCTCCTTACTTTATATTTTATCCTTCGAAAAAAGAAACCTGCTATTGAGCCCTTAACAGATACGGATAAAAAGATTTTGGATGATTATGTTGGTTATTATCACAATTTAGATTCGACGGAAAAAATAAGATTTGAGCAAAAAATTGCAGAGTTTTTTAGCACCGTAAAAATCGAGGCTGTAGAATTGGAAATGACAACTTTGGATGAACTTTTAATTGCTTCGAGTGCGGTAATTCCAATATTTGGTTTTGAGCATTGGCAATATAAAAACTTAACCAGCGTACTATTATATCCCGATACTTTCAACAAGGATTTCCAGTTTGAAGGAGGCGAAAGAAACATCATGGGAATGGTTGGAAGTGGATATATGAACGGACAAATGATTTTATCTCGCTCGGCGTTAAGGCATGGTTTTTCTAAAAGTGCAGGCAAAGAAAATACAGCCATCCACGAATTTGTTCACCTATTGGATAAATCTGATGGCGCTACAGATGGCGTTCCAGAAAATTTAATGAGCCATGAATATACCTTGCCGTGGATTAAAATGATGCATGAGGAAATCGAAAGAATTGAAGATAATAAATCAGATATTAACCCTTACGCCATTACTAATCAAGCAGAATTTTTTGCTGTTGTCTCGGAGTATTTTTTCGAAAAGCCTGAGCTTTTAAAAGATAAACACCCAGATTTATATCAGGCTTTAAGTCGTATTTTTGCTCAAAATCCTGCTGGATCAAATTAATAATAATCCGTTTTCAATATGAGAATCTTACCAACGCTACTTTGCCTTTTCCTAACCTCAAGCATTTTTGCTCAAAAAGTTTACGTTTTAAAACAAAACTATCCAATAGGAAAAAAGTATGATTATAATCTAACTTCGAACCAGATTATAAAACAAAAAATTGGCGATCAGAATGTTAACCTGAGTCAAGAAATTGGTACGGATTATACCTTTGATATTGCTGGCGATAAAGCAGGCGATAAAACCATTAAGGTAATTTATAATCGAATTAGCATGAAATCTAGCGGAATGGGTAACACCATGACTATGGATTCTGACATTCAAGATCCGGCTAAACCTAATCCATTTAGTGGTTTAAAAGGTGCCTCTTTCGAAATGACTTTTGGTGCAAACGGCAGTATTAAATCTGTTAATGGATTAGAGAAAATGCTTGATAATATGGCCTCTAAAATGACGAAAGACACCAGTCAGATTAAGGCAATAAAGGCTTCTTTAGGTAAACAATTTAGCGCAGAAGGCATGAAGCAGACCATGGAATCGTCGTTTAAAATTTATCCAGATAAGCCCGTTAAAATTGGCGATAGCTGGACAGTTGATACAAAAATGCAAATGACCATGCCAATTGAAACCATTACAACTTATACTTTAAAATTGGTAAAAGATGGGATTGCTTTTTTAAATGTAAATGGTACGCTAGTTTCTAAAGGGAGCTTTGATTCTATGGGCACAAAAATTGACACAGATTTAAAGGGCACAAATTCTGGCGATATGCAGATTGATCTTAAAACAGGATTGGTTTTAAGCAGTCATTTGCGCTTGGAAATGTTCGGAACCATGAAAGCAAAAGATCAAAATATCGATTTCGATATGGAAGGTATTAATCAAATTACAGGTAAAGAAATTAATTAAAAATAATCAAACGTTTTTCTAACCAGCAAACGCCTCCGATGGAACAAGCGTATGTTCTAAAATTCCCATTGTTTATTGGATCATTTCAAATACATGATTGTTAAATATTAATCAAACGTTCCTAAGGAACGAAAAACACACATTTATTTTCTACCCAGCAAACGTCCCGACGGGACGAGCATATGTTCTAAAATTCGCATCGCTGGTTGGATTATTTAAAATGCGTTATCGCTCGATTTTGAGTAAATATTCCTAGGGAATGAAT
>NZ_JACRYL010000035.1:0-565 GCF_014306625.1 Pedobacter fastidiosus | reverse complement strand
TTATACCCAGCAAACGTTTTTATCGGACGAGCGTATGTTCTAAAATCCCCATTGTTTATTGGATTGTTTCAAATGCATGATTGTTAAATATTAATTAAACGTTCATATGGAACGAAAAAAACATATTTATTATTTTCTAACCAGCAAACGCCCCGATGGAACGAGCGTATGTTCTAAAATTCCCATTGTTTATCGGATTATTTCAAATGTATGATTGCTAAATATTGATCAAACGTCCAGATGGGACGATCGTATTCAAAATTCGTATCGCTGGTTGGATTATTTAAAATGAATTATCCTTCGATATCGATCAAATATTCCTAGGGAATGAAAAAAAATATATTCCCCCCATTATACCCAGCAAACGTTTTTATCGGACGAGCGTATGTTCTAAAATCCCCATTGTTTATTGGATTGTTTCAAATGCACGATTGTTAAATATTAATAAAAACGTTCCTATGGAACGAAAACACGCATTTATTATTTTCTACCCAGCAAACGTCCCGATGGGACGAGCATATGTTCAAAAAATATTTTTATCGATCAATATTGAATAAATATTCCA
>NZ_JACRYL010000034.1 GCF_014306625.1 Pedobacter fastidiosus | reverse complement strand
GAAGTATTTTCTTGTGCTCTGCGGAACAAATATGGCATAACAGCTTTTATCGGGCCATAAGGAACATATTTGGCTACATTGTAATTTGAATCTGCAAGGTTAAAGCTCAAGTTATCGCTCATTCCTAAAAGTTGGGCAAAGTAAATATGCGGATGATTATGGGCTATTTTTTTCTCATCTAAAAGATAAGTTAACAAGCGACTACTATCTTCGTTATGCGTACCGGCAACAATGGCAATTTCTTCAATATGATCTACACAATAACGCAAAGATTCATTATAATCTTGATCAGATGATTCTTTATCTTTCTGAATTGGAGATGGATAGCCCATTTCTAATGCTCTTTTGCGCTCCTTTTCCATGTATGCTCCGCGAACCATTTTCACACCTAGAATAAATCCATCGGCTTTTGCAATTAAATGATCGGCTTTCATATCGGCCAATTTATCATGGCGATACATTTGGTAGGTATTGTAAACGATAATGCCTTCGCGATTAAACTTGCGCATCATATCTAAAGCCAATTCATCAATGGTATTTTGAATCCACGTTTCTTCGGCATCAATCATAATCGGTACTTTTTTATCAAAAGCAGTACCGCAAATCATTTCGCAACGAAGTTTAACCTTTTCAAATTCTGCTTTTTCTTGCTCTGATAAGCTTTCTTTAGCATCTAATTTTTGTAATAAAGCAAATCGGCCAATTCCAGTAATTTTAAAAACGGTAATGGGAATTTTTGCATCTCCGTCGGCTCTTAAAATTGTTCGGATAATTTCTTCGCACGTTTCATCAAATACTTTTTCTTCTTCTTCCCCTTCAACCGAGTAATCCAAAATAGTTCCAACGCCACCCTTAGCCAATTGATCTACGGCTTTATCGCACTCTGCGATGGTTTCCCCTCCACAAAATTGCTGAAAGATAGTCGCCTTTATTGCGCCCTGAATCGGTAAGCCAATATTCAAAAAGAAATTTGTAATTGCTGGCCCAACTTTAGTTAAAAAATTACTGCCAATCATTTTAAAAAGCCAAAAAGCTTTTTTCAGTTCAGCATTGGTTTTTTGGCGGAAAGCAACTTCTGTATTATCAAAGTTGGGTTGTTTATTGGGGGATAAATCCATTTATAAAATGTTTAATAAGTCAGACGGATGCAAAATTATAAAAACCATCCATTGTTAAAACCAAAAAGCTGTAAATAATTGTATTTTTGCAACAAAATGATACAATTCAAATTAGAGGGCGAATTTATTCCATTAATCCAGCTGTTAAAAGCAACCGGATTGGTTGGTAGTGGTGGCGATGCCCAAACCGCCGTAGAAGATGGAACGGTGAAATGTAATGGCGAAGTTGAATTTCGTAAACGCTATAAAGTTAGAGTTGGCGACATTATAACTTTCGGACAAGATAAAATTGAAGTAATTTAATGGAAACTTTAACCAGCGCAGGCCACAGCCTATATTTTGAAAGTGGATTAGCAGATTTAAAAGTACTTTTGGAAAGCAATAAGTACAGCAAGATATTTGTACTTGCCGATGAACACACCAGCGAAATTTGCTTGCCTGTTTTTCAAGCTTTATTAGATGATTTTTCTGAATTTGATTTGATTGAAACTTCCGCAGGCGAAGAAAACAAAAACATAGATTTTTGCATTGGCATTTGGAAAACCCTTTTGGATTTCGAAGCAGATCGCAAAAGCTTAATGATCAATCTTGGCGGTGGTGTAATTACCGATATGGGTGGTTTTATCGCATCGACATATAAACGTGGAATCGATTTTATTAATGTGCCTACTACCCTTTTATCTCAGGTAGATGCTTCTGTTGGTGGCAAAACCGGAATTGATATCGATAATGTTAAAAACATGGTGGGTACGTTTACTTTACCGCAGATGGTTTTTATTGAAACTAAATTTCTAGAAACTTTACCTAAACGCGAACTTTTATCAGGCTTTGCCGAAATGATAAAACACGGTTTAATTTATGATAAAGCTTACTATGAAAAACTAAAAACTACTGATTATTTAACACCATCAGCAGAAGATATCTATCGCTCGGTTGAAATTAAAAACGAGGTAGTAACGATTGATCCTCATGAGAAAAATCTACGGAAGATTTTAAATTTCGGTCATACCATTGGCCATGCGGTAGAAAGTTATTCTTTAGCGAACGATAAAAAACCGTTAACCCATGGGGAAGCAATTGCCATTGGTTTTGTTTGCGAAGCAGCGTTATCCATCAAGAACTGTAATTTAACAAAAGAGGAATTGAAAGATCTTAGCGAATATATTTTATCGTTATATCCCAAATACAAGATTAAAAAAGAAAGCTTTGATACGCTTTTAGAGTTGATGCAAAGTGATAAAAAGAATGAGGATGGCAACATTCTATTCTCACTTTTAGAAAACATTGGTAAGTGCACGTTTAACTGCCGTGTAAGTACTGCAGATATTTTGAGCAGTTTAGATTATTATAACAGTTTATAAAATGAAGTACACCGGAAGTGATATTTCTGTAGGCGCATTATTTGGCTTTGTAATCGTTTTAACGTTGGTTGAAATGTATTTCAGCTATGCGCACGACAGAAAATTATATACCAAACGCGACACTTGGACCAATATTTACTTAATGGTTTCGGCAATTGTAATTAACCTTGGCATGAAAACGGCGACATTCTTTTTGTTAGAATATTGCTATCAATTCCGGTTGTTTCAAATCTCTAATATCTGGATTTACTGGACAGTTTTAATTCTTGCACAAGATTTTCTGTATTGGTTTCTGCATACCGTTGGGCACTATGTTCGCTTTTTTTGGGCAATGCATGTTACGCATCACTCATCAGAGCATTTCAATTTAACTACAGGATTTCGTTCAACCGTTTTCGAGCCATTGTACCGCGTGTTTTTCTATTTGCCCTTGGCATTTATGGGTTTCACGGCGATGGATATCTTGTTTGCCTATCTTGTAACTCAAATTTACGGCAACTTGGTACACACGCAATACAACATTAAGTTCCCTAAATGGTATGAGTATGTTTTTGTAACACCATCGCACCACCGTGTTCATCATGCCAGTAACGTGCGTTATTTAGATAAAAACATGGGCATGGTATTAATCCTTTGGGATAGATGGTTTGGCACTTTTCAGGCAGAATTACCAGAAGACGTAATTAAATATGGCTTAACTACCCAGCCAAAAGATACAGGCCCAGTGAATATCATTTTTCATGAATTCATCGCATTAAAAGCTGATGTTAAAAAAGCACCAACTTTTATGGATAAGGTAAAATATATACTAAATCCTCCGGGATGGAGCCACGATGGAAGCACCAAAATCGCAAAAATTATGCAACAGGAATTGCATGACGCTGAAGAGAAAGAAAAACAATACAATAAGGTAAAAGATATAAATGGGCAACAACAAACGTTAAGCTCAACAGGATAATATTTGGATATCGTAGGAAAGAAAATTATAAATAGTGTCTGTATTTTACAGGCCATTTTTTGTTTAGAGGATTTTGGAAATTGTTGGTTCTGCGCTATTGGTTAATGCAGTCCTGCTATTCACTACAATCTTTAAAACTTCTGTAATGCTGTGGCACTAAGATCTGCATAGCATTAATATCTAAGAAAATATTAATTAATAATCTGTTTTGTTTCATCAAAGGTAGATTCGTTTTGCCTCAGAATGATAGCATATTCAGGGCAGCTACAATTTTAAAAGTATTTCCATTGCTATCTGGTTTAAAAGCTTAAAACTGCTCATGAAATAAATTACAAATAGAACTCAAAATATATTTTTGTATTTTTGGGTATAGTCTATTTGCTATGAAAACATTAACCATTCATGTAAAGGATAATGACACTCAATTTCTTTTAGAGACTTAAAAGAATTGATGCAAAAGTTATCCAAAGTTCTAAAAAGCAAGAATTGCTTAATGGAATCAAACAAGGTATAAAAGAAGCAAAGGATATTAAAGATGGATACATTTCACCTTTATCTTTAAGCGATATATGACAGAGGAATAAAAATTATTTATTCCTCTATTTTCATCAAAAAAGCAAAACATTTAAAAAAGAAACATTTATCACTAGTTAACGATTTAACTCAATTAGAATTAATGCTTACCTACAAACTGAAAACACGATCACAATGATTTACATTTATGATAAATCTGAGGATGTGACTATTTCAAAGAAAGACATTCAAGATATAATTGATGGCCTATAATATTGGCAAATTTTATATTGCACTTAAATTCTAAATTTGATAATTGCCGAATTAAAGAGTTAAAGTAGTCTGTAATGAATAGTAAAAGTTTAACTAAAATAACTATTTACTGCTTTATGCGTTTCATTCCGTTGCTTTCAAGCAACGATGAATAGCGATTACGAGCCCCATTTTTAGTATTTCATACTCATCTTGAAAACAGCCCAAACTAAACAAAATTAAATTTTATTAAAAATAATTTCATTTTCCTATTGACAAATTAAATTTTGTTATTACATTTGGCTCAACAAAAAAGAAATGCAAAATAAAAACACATATTATAGCTTTGGTTACTTTTACTATTTTAGTAAGAGCCGGGGCTAATATGCAATAAGATATATAACAATATTAAAATGTATAAAAAAGTCCCGGCAAACAGCCGGGACTTTTTTGTTTTACACAAAAATGGAAACGACAAAACGAGTAGCTATTCAAGGTATCAAAGCATCTTTTCACGAAGAAGCTGCTTACAAATTCTTCGGTAAGGACATTGAAGCTGTTGAATGTAATTCTTTTAAAGAAACCTGCGATAAGCTAGAAAAAAACGAAGCTGATTTTGTAGTTATGGCGATTGAAAATTCTATTGCTGGGAGCTTATTACCAAACTACACCCTCATTCGCGATTACGGTTTCTCTGTTGTTGGAGAGGTTTATTTACCTATTCAACTGCACTTAATGGCCTTGCCTGGTGTAAAGTTCGAGGATATCAAAATTGTAACCTCACACCCTATCGCTATTCGTCAATGCATCGATTTCTTTTACGATTATCCGCACATTAAAATCGTAGAAAGTAACGATACAGCAGCTTGTGCAAAACGCATCCAAGAAGAAAAACTGACAGATACAATGGCCATCGCAAACAGTTTAGCTGCAGAACTTTACGGCTTAAACATTTTAGAACGTCGTGTAGAATCAAATAAGAAAAACTATACTCGTTTCCTGATCCTTAAAAAAGATAAGACAGATGAAGGAAAGAAAATAAATAAAGCTTCAATATGTTTTCAAGTTGGCCACAAAGCAGGCTCTCTGGCAACTGTATTAAATATCTTTGCAGAACAGGAAGTTAGCTTAACCAAAATTCAATCTATGCCCGTTTTAGGAAAAAGAAATGAATATTATTTCTATGTCGATTTGGAATGGCCAAGTACAGAAAAATACGATAAAGCCGTAAGAAAAGCTTTAAAATACACTTCGAATTTTAACATCCTCGGAGAATATCAAAAGAACGATAAAGTCTAAAGGAAATAAAGGTTATGCGTTTAAATTGTACAAATTGGTTAATTGTGCAATGAATCATTAACCAATTAAACAAATAACCGATTAAACAGAATAATAAAATACTACAACTCCATAAACATGAAACTTAATTTAAACATCCAACCTTTAAACACTTGGTTAAACATTAACAATGAGCCATTAATCATTTCTGGCCCATGCAGTGCAGAAACTGAAGAACAATTATTAACTACCGCTCATTTATTAGCGGCAACAGGCAAAGTATCTGTTTTAAGAGCAGGAATCTGGAAACCACGTACCCGCCCGGGAGAATTTGAAGGAATCGGAAGCATTGGTTTAGAATGGTTAAAACGTGCAAAAGCAGAAACTGGTTTACCAACTGCAGTTGAAGTTGCAAATGCAAAACACGTTGAAGAAGCTTTGGCAGCTGGTGTTGATATCCTTTGGATTGGTGCTCGTTCTACAGTAAATCCTTTCACTGTTCAAGAAATTGCTGATGCTTTAAAAGGTGTTGATATCCCTGTATTGGTTAAGAATCCAGTAAATCCAGATTTACAACTTTGGATTGGCGCTTTAGAAAGAATCAATGGTGCTGGAATTACTAAATTAGGCGCAATTCACCGTGGATTTTCTTCTTACGAAAAAAGCTCTTTCCGTAACGAACCAATGTGGGAACTTGCGATTCAATTAAAAACATTATGTCCTGAATTGCCGATTATTAATGATCCAAGCCATATTTGCGGTAACCGTGAGCTAATTCCTTACATCTCTCAAAAAGCTTTAGATTTAGATATGCAAGGCTTAATGATCGAATCTCATGTTGATCCTTCGGTTGCATGGACGGATGCTAAACAACAAGTTACACCTGCGGCTTTATCAGAATTGGTTGATCGTTTAACCGTTCGTGAACCAGAATCTACTAACGAAGCTTTTGTTGATAAATTGGCTGATTTACGTTCTTCTATCGATAAAATTGATGATATTTTATTGCAGAAATTAGGTGAGCGTATGGCAATTGTAGAAAAAATTGGTGAGTTTAAACGCGATAACCAAGTAACTATTTTACAGGTTAACCGTTGGGATGCTATCATTAAAAAAGGACACGCTTTTGCAAAGGCTTTAAAATTAGATTTAAACTTTACGGAGAAATTCTTAGAATTAATGCACGGAGAATCTATCCGCAAACAAACAGAAATTATGAACGCAGGTAAAGTTGCTCAAGGCATCGCTGCAGAACAACATACTGAAGTAGCTAAATAAGG
Organism: Pedobacter fastidiosus; assembly: GCF_014306625.1. Classification (GTDB taxonomy): domain Bacteria; phylum Bacteroidota; class Bacteroidia; order Sphingobacteriales; family Sphingobacteriaceae; genus Pedobacter; species Pedobacter fastidiosus. Next base: position 18,016 of record NZ_JACRYL010000034.1, on the reverse strand, counting down.
TTAAAGACTAAATCCTAAAGACCAAAGTGAAAATCAAAGTCTAAGGCATCACGTCATTGCGAGGCAGTGTTTAACCCGAACTTCAGGAAAGCAATCTAATTTGGTTGTTTAACACCTCACAATGATGATTTTTCAAATTAGCAAATACTAAGCTCCTAACTAAACCCTCCCTTCTGGGGAGGGTTGGGTGGGGCAAAAAACAGAATACAATGTCAAAAAACGCCTTAGTTTCTTTTAAAGGAAATAAGAACATTAACACGGAAATCCAATTGACAGGCTCGAAAAGCGAATGCAATAGAGCTTTGATTATTAGCGCTTTAAGTAAAAATTTAGTCAAAGTAGAAAATCTTTCTAATGCGGCTGATACGGTTACCCTAAATGGGATCTTAAATAAATTAGGGGTCTGGAGCGATGAATCTGGCGAAAGTTCTGAGCCTCAAACACAAGATTCTACGTTGGTGGATGTTGGCCCTGCAGGAACAGCGATGCGTTTCTTATCTGCGTATTTATCTGCCAAAAACGGTAATTTTTTGTTAACAGGAACAGAAAGAATGAAACAACGCCCGATTGGAATTTTAGCAGAAGCTCTAAAAACCATTGGCGCAGATATCACTTACGCAGAAAACGAAGGCTTCCCTCCTTTAACAATTAATGGTCCTTTAAATCAAAAAACATCCCTTGTAAAAATTAAAGGCGATGTGAGCAGTCAATATATTTCAGCATTGCTGATGATCGCTCCTACACTTCCACAAGGATTAACTTTAGAAATTGAAGGAGAATTAACTTCGAAGCCTTATGTGGATATGACTTTGGAGATGCTTACAGAAGTTGGAATTCAACATTCTTGGAATGGAAACTTAATTTCTATCGCACCACAATCATTCCAATCTGGAACATTGGTTGTAGAACCTGATTGGAGTGCGGCTTCTTATTGGTATAGCATCGCTGCATTAGCCGAAGAAGCAGAAATTAGTTTACCGGCTTTAAAAGATAAAAGCCTTCAGGGCGATAGTCAGATTCAAAAAATCATGAAGATTTTTGGAATTGCAACAAGCAAAACTGAAACAGGAATTTCCTTAGAAAAATCAAAAGCCCCTTTAGGGGCTGGGGGTGTATTGGACTTAAAAACTTGTCCTGATTTAGCTCAAACTATAATTGTTATCGCTGCAGCACTAGGTAAAAATATGGCTTTTACTGGTTTGGAAACCTTAAAAATTAAGGAAACTGATCGCATTGCGGCTTTACAAAATGAACTGGCCAAAATTGGCGTAACCTTAACTGAAGACGATTTGGTTTACACGCTTAATACGGATGAGCTTCATTTTCCAGATAAAATTACCATTGCAACCTACGAAGACCACCGCATGGCTATGGCTTTTGCTCCACTTGCACTCTTAATAAACGAAGTCGAAATTGAAGAAATGCAGGTTGTAGAAAAATCTTATCCTTATTTTTGGGAAGATTTGAAAAAAGCGGGGTTCTCTGTTGAGGAACAAAGATAAAAGAGCAAAGAATAAAGATTAAAAAAAATAAAAGTAAACTAGACTTTATGTTTTTAAATGGACTATCCCATTCTAAAATCTAAATTCAAAAATCTAAAATACAAATGGCAGGTAACTCATTCGGACAACTATTTCGCATAACCACCTTTGGCGAATCTCATGGCGTTGCCATTGGGGTAATTATTGATGGCTGTCCGGCGCAATTGGATATCGATTTGGATTTTATCCAGTCAGAATTGGATAAGCGCAAACCAGGTCAATCTAAGATTACAACCCAAAGAAAAGAAAGTGATACAGTTCAAATTTTATCAGGCGTTTTCGAGGGGAAAAGTACTGGAACACCGATTGCGCTTTTGATTCCGAATGAAGATCAACGATCAAAAGATTATGGACATAATGTTGATGTTTACCGTCCAAGCCATGCAGATTACGTTTATGATGCAAAATATGGCATTCGCGATCATCGTGGCGGAGGTCGTTCTTCGGCTCGTGAAACTGCAGCACGTGTGGCTGCCGGAGCAATCGCAAAATTACTTTTAAAACAACAAGAAATTGAGATTTTTGCTCATGTAACTTCTGTTGGAAAAATTGATGCCCCAAATCTGGAAAGCAACGATTTATCTGCCTTACTTCAAATTAGGGAAGAAAACATTGTTCGTTGTGCCGATCCAGCGACCGCTCACGAGATGATTGAGTTTATAGATTCAGTTCGGAAAGATGGTGATACCGTTGGCGGAAAAATTTCTTGTATTGTAAAAGGTTGCCCAGCAGGTTTAGGCGAACCGGTTTTCGATAAATTACATGCCGATTTAGGTAAAGCAATGCTGAGCATAAATGCCGTTCATGGTTTCGAATATGGCTCAGGCTTCGCTGGAAGTGAACTATTAGGTTCGCAACACAATGACCGCCCCATCCCAAACCCTTCCCCAGATGGGAAAGGCTTCATTACGACCACCAATTTTGCTGGCGGAATTTTAGGTGGCATTTCGAATGGAATGGACATTACATTTAAGGTGGCTTTTAAGCCAGTTGCTACAATTATGCACAACCAGCAAACCATTAATGCTGCTGGCGAATCTGCAGAAATTAAAGGAAAAGGTCGCCACGATCCTTGTGTAGTTCCAAGAGCGGTGGTTATTGTGGAAGCAATGGCCGCATTGGTTTTAGCAGATCAGTTTTTAAGAAATAAGGTAAGTATATTATAGATATAAACCGTCATTGCGAGGTACGAAGCAATCTCATTCGCTAATTAGATTGCTTCGTACCTCGCAATGACGGCAATTCTTAAATAGAATACAGTTAAATAAATACCATGAAAATCCTCCCTATCCTATTTCTTTTCTTTAGCCTAAATTCATTTGCTCAATCTTATTCGGAGCAAATTGCAAAACATCGCGAAAGCTACAAACAAGATTTTGTTAAGGATAATTATGCGCCGTTAAAAGAAAAAGACCTGGATAATCTGCATTTTTATGATGCAGATAGCAATTATAAAGTTGAAGCTACTGTAGAAATTTTAAAAAACGAGAAGGTATTCAAGATGCCTACTTATGATGGAACGAGTAAAGAATTTTACAGATATGCTAAAATTAGCTTCAATTTGAATGGTGAATCAACAAAAATGACTTTGTACAAAAGCAATGCGCTAGCCAATAATCCAGCCTATAAAAATTTACTCTTCTTACCTTTTACAGACCAAACCAACAATAAAGAAACTTATGGCGGAGGCAGATACATCGATTTAAACGTAAACGATATTAAAAAAAAAGCCATAGAAATAGATTTTAACAAAGCCTACAACCCTTACTGCGCTTATAGCGATGGATACAGATGTCCAGTTCCGCCAGAAGAAAACGACCTTCAAATAGAAATAAAAGCAGGAGAAAAACTTTATTCAGGAGAAAAAAAACATAAAAAATAGACCAATTACTATTAAATTGTGTCAATTATTGTTTACAAAAAGGTTAAAAATACCTTTTTTAGTTAAAGTTTAAACCGTTATCTTTAATTTCCGTATTATTATTATTGCTTTTAAAAATCAGTCCCTAAATGATATATAGTTGTTTAATCGTAGATGACAACGAGATAGAGAGAGATGCAATTGAAATGCACCTTAAAAAAATCTCGTCGCTACAAATTGTTGCTGTTTGTACCAATGGTATAGAAGCGGCAGAATTTTTAAATAAAAACGATGTTGATATCGTCTTTTCTGATATTGATATGCCCGAACTTTCTGGAATGTCTTTATTAAAAACGTTAAAAAAGCACCCCCAATTTATATTTATTTCTTCTCATAGCCACTACGCGGCAGAAAGTTTTGATCTAGATGCTATCGATTTTATTGTAAAACCCGCAACTTTTGAAAGATTATTAAAGGCTACAAACAAAGCGATTGAATATATCGATTTAAAAAATTTAGTTGGGAAAGAAACGAATGAAGAGCTTACTCAAGCCAATACAGATGATTTTTTCTTCTTTAGAGAAACTAAAGGTATAAGCAAATTAAAATATCACGATGTGATTTACATTGAAAGCATGGGCGATTTTTCAAAAATCTACACCGGCGATGATAAACATGTGGTATTGGTAAGCCTTAAAAATCTTGAGAAACAATTGCCATCGCACACGTTTAGAAGGGTGCATAAACAATATATCATCAATATTAATCACATCACTACTTTAACCAACCACGAAGTTCATTTAGATTTTGACTTTACAGTACCAATAAGTGCATCAAACAGGCAGGAATTGCTGGAGAAATCAATCGATAAGAAAACACTTTCCAGGTTTATAAAATAGCCTGTTTACGAATTGTTTTATCTATCCTTTATTTTGCTTTAGTGAAATTACAAACTGGCTCCCTGATTTATAATCTGCATTAACGCTAATCTCACCATCCATTAAGCTGATAAAAGTTCTACACAACAATAACCCTAAACCAGTTCCTTTTTCTTTATTTGTGCCGAGCGTACTCACCCCAGAACCGAGATAACCCGGCTTATTAAAATGACTGATCTGTGCAGGCGACATACCAACTCCAGTATCAGAAACGTTAATGTGTAATTCATCATTCACGGTTACAGCATTTATAGTAACAGAACCTTCATTCGGGGTAAATTTAATTGCATTACTAATCAGATTTCTCAAAACCAGCGAAAGCATGTTCGAATCAGCCTTGCAAAAAGTACCTTCTTCAATATGATTATTAACGCTTATATTTTTTTGTAGGGCATGTTGTTTAAGCGTATTAATAACTTCTGTTGTTGTTTCTTGAACGTTTAATTCTTCTAAGTAAGGGTTAAAACCTTGCATTTGGCTAGCGGCCCAATTGAGCAGGTTTTCCATCATTGTAGAAGTATAGGTTAGGTTATTTTTAAGCGAAGCGGCATAACGATTTAATTTATCCTGCTCTATATTTCCCTCCTCCAACATTTGTATAAATGAGATGAGCGAATTAACTGGCGTACGCATATCATGGCTTACCACACTGAAAATACGATCCTTAACCCTGCTCAATTGCTCCAATTCACGTTTTTGCTTATTAATGATTTTATTAAGTCGTGTGGTTTTTCTCTGATTAAAAAATATAATTACGGCCGTTAGCAAAACCAAAGTGATACCAACAGTTAGAAAAATTTTAACTTTCCAATCAAATTTAATCTGTTGTTCTTGAGTACTTATTTTTTTATTCGATATTATAGATTGAAGCTGAGCACTTATTGAATCACTCTTTTGGAGTTTTTTAGCATTTTCCAATTCGTGCTTTTTAGTGAGGTAATTTATCCTCTGCAAATCATTATCCCGATCGCTAATGGCAAGCTCTTGCTTACGAAGCTTTAATTGTTGTTGTTGTTGTTTTGCCAATAAAAACTGGCGTTGAAGCTCACCATCGGTAATTTTTTGTCGGAAAAGATAGTCTCTTTCTTTTACGCCAAAATCAATCCTCATCTGCTGACGAGTAATTTCCTTTTCCTTTTCTTGATTAAAAATCTGATCTTTAATTTCTACATATTGTTTATAATAAGCTAAAGATCGATCAAAATCACCCAATTCTTCATAAGCCTCGCTCAAAGCGTAGGCAGAATTCTTTTGATTATCAAAAAATTTATTTTCTTCTGCTACTTTAATACTATTGGCTAAGAGAACAACTGCATTATCGTAATCTTTTTGCTTTTTATAAAAATCGCCTAAAGCATAAAGACTCTCCGAATAATTAATTTTATTATCAGCCGTTTTACTAATTTGAATTGCTTTTTGATAGGACTTTAAAGCCAGATTTTTATCGCCCATTTCCGCATAAACATCACCAATAGATTTAATAGATTCCGCTACAATTCCATCATCTTCAATTAACTCGGCACCTTTTAAAGACTTATTAAAATAATCCAATGCAATAGTGAGTCGTTGGTTCGGTGGAATTTCCATTTTGGCTTGCTCCTCTTTAGAAGCACCGAAATAAGCCAAACCCATACTCAGGTGAACAACAGCCGTACCTCTACTTTTTTCTCCTTCCTTTAAATATACCTTAAGCGCTTTTTTTAGGTAATCTAACGCTTTTGCCTGTTGATGAAGATCTTGATAAACCTCAGCGATATTAGTAAAGCAGTCGGCTACGTTGCCTTCATCACCATATTTCTGATAAAGATCTAGAGCCTTTTGGTTCATTTCCAGGGATTTTGCGTAATCTGGAATTTCCATGTAAAGCGCACCTAAACTCAAATAACAACCCGCAACTTGATTAAGATTTTTCCAAGCTGTTGCTTCTTTTATTGCGTTAAAATAATTTTCTTCAGCCTTTTGATATTTGTTAAAACCATGGTTAAACAATCCTCTACGGTAATAAGCATTAAACGAATATCTTCGAAGATTAAGTTTCTGAGCCAATTGAATCGTTTCATCAACATATTCGTCCACCTTCTCAAAATTTCGCATCTTCATATACTGACGGTACACTTTGGTTAAGAGAATGAGTTTTGTAGAATCTGATTTTGTATTGTTCTGATTAAGAATTAATAAATTATCCAAATCCCTTTGTTGTTCCTGAGTTTGCGAAAAACAATATGGAATGGCAAAAAACATCAAACATAAAAATATAAAAAACCTTATATGATTAGGTTTTTCAATCATTCTAGCATGATCTAAAGCGCAATATTTCAATAGGTTAAACACAGAAACTGCATTAACTTATAAATATGAACTGAAAGTTTTGCGTAGGTAGAGATACCTTTCTCCTTTTAGGATGTTTGTAGAGCATAATGGGACAGAATTTTAGGGATACTTTTATAAAAGTAATATAAAATTGTCATTACTACCTAACAACAATATTACATTTTTTAAATAAAATTGATCCATTCCACAATTATGAAAGAAATAAATTACCGCTTACGATGAATTGGATCATAACTTCAAAGTCTTATTGATATTTAGAATCCTGATTTAGAAAGCCTTATTTGAAATTTTTAAAAGATACTTGGGTATTTTGATGGATTTGCATCATGCATCATTTTGTATATGGTCTCAATCACATCATCAACTGAAGGTTTGCTAAAATAATCTCCATCCGAACCAAAAGGTGGGCGGTGCGCTTTTGCGGTTAATGTTTGTGGTTGACCATCAAGCAAGAAATATCCTTTTTGTTTCTCTAAAATTTCTTGCAGAATATAAGCTGAAGCACCTCCTGGCACATCTTCATCAACCACTAAGAGTTTGTTGGTTTTGGCCAGAGAAGTTGCACAAACGTTTGTGTTATCAAATGGCAGGAGTGTTTGAGGATCGATAATTTCTACAGAAATCCCCATAGTTGCCAATTCTTCGGCTGCTTCCTGAATAATTCTTAATGTAGAGCCGTATGAAACTACAGTAATATCCATTCCTTCTTCCAAAACTTCAGCTTTACCCAAAGGAACCGTAAAATCACCGACATTTTTAGGCAACTTTTCTTTTAACCTATAACCATTTAAACATTCGATAACTACGGCAGGTTCATCGGCTCTGAAAAGCGTATTGTACATTCCCGCTGCCTGCGTCATATTGCGTGGAACACATAAATGCAAACCTCTTAACGAGCCCAAAAGCATGCTTATTGGAGAACCTGAATGCCAAACACCTTCTAAGCGGTGTCCTCTTGTGCGCACTATAACTGGTGCTTTTTGAATCCCTTTGGTACGATAAGAAAGTGAAGCTAGATCATCACTAAGTACATTTAAAGCAAAAATTAAATAATCTAGATATTGAATTTCAGCAATTGGTTTTAAGCCTCGCATGGCTAAACCTATTCCCTGACCCATGATCGTCATTTCGCGAATACCTGTATCGGTAACCCTCAATTCCCCAAATTTCGCCTGTAAACCGGCAAATCCCTGGTTTACATCCCCAATATTCCCCAAATCTTCCCCAAATGCCACAAGTCGTTGATCTCTGGCGAAATTTTCGTTGAAACAGGCGTTTAAAACTTCCCGTCCATCAACCATTTTCGATAAATCGTCATATTCCGCATCAACAACAGGAATATTATTCGGACTTTCTTTTCCTTCAGTATGTAACTTAGAATTATACCTTTCTTTATTTAGATCAGTTTGTTCTTTATACCAAGTTAAAAACTCATCGCGTTCTGCCGAACTAAATTTTGCAGATAAACGAATGGCTTTACGAGCTGCTGTAAAAACTTCTCTTCGTTGCGCATCTGCTGTAGAAGCTAAACCAGAGCTGATTTTAGCGAGTTCTGGCTGATGTTTTGCCAAATTATTTATAAAATCGATAACTTGTTTTTGTTCTGGTTTAATGCTATCCAAAAACTCATTCCAAGCTTCTTTCTGAGCATTTCTAACAAAAATCTTTGCGTTTTTTTCTACTTCTGCAATTTCTTCTTCGGTAACAATAGCCGATTCCAACATCCACTCCCGCATTTTTAAAATACAATCGTGTTCTGCTTCCCAAGTTAAGCGATCTTTAGATTTGTAACGCTCATGAGAACCCGAAGTGGAATGCCCTTGAGGCTGCGTAAGCTCTGTAACGTGAATTAAAACAGGTACATGCTCCTCTCTACAAACATTAATTGCGTTTTCATAAACCTCGCACAAAGCAGGATAGTCCCAACCTTTAACTTTATATATTTCGTATCCTAAATTTTCAGAATCGCGTTGAAAGCCTTTTAAAACCTCAGAAATATCTTCTTTAGTGGTCTGATATTTTGCAGGAACTGAAATTCCGTAAGCATCATCCCAGATAGAAATCGCCATTGGAATTTGCAAAACGCCGGCAGCATTTATGGCCTCAAAAAATACACCTTCTGATGTTGATGCATTCCCTATGGTTCCAAAAGCCACTTCATTGCCATTTACAGAGAAGTTTTTTAGGTAATCTAATTCTTTATTATTTCTAAAAAGCTTCGATGCATAGGCTAAACCAACTAAACGAGCCATTTGTCCCCCTGTTGGAGATATATCTGATGAGCAGTTTTTAATTTGCGTTAAATCGTTCCAGCTCCCATCTTCGTTTACAGATTTTGTTGCAAAATGGCAATTCATTTGTCTCCCACCAGAAAATGGATCGGCACCCTCAGCAGGATTTGCATACAATTGTGCAAAAAATTCTTTGATGGTGGAGATGCCTGTTGCAAAGGCAAAAGTTTGATCACGATAGTACCCAGAACGCCAGTCGCCATTTTTAAAAGCCTTAGCCATAGCCACTTGCGGAACTTCTTTACCATCGCCAAAAATGCCAAACTTCGCCTTTCCCGTTAACACTTCTCTACGTCCTAAAACACTGGCTTGCCTACTCTCGAAGGCAATTTTGTAGTCGTTTATAACAATTGATTTAAAATCGTTAAAACTTAATTCAGAAGCATCAATAGAATTGGTGATCAGTTTTTCATTCTGCATCGTAATCAAATATTGGTTGTGGCAAATATATACAAAATTAAAAGTTTGCCTTTATCCTTGATTGTAAAATTATATATGGACTAATAAAATATAATTGGAATAGTTTTTGTTTTAATCTTAAAACATTAAATTTGTTTTATAAATTGTTTTATAAAATTTAAAAAAAATAACTTTCAAACACATAACATGAAAAAGATCTTAGTATTATTCGCTTTTGTATTGGGTTTCGGCATTGTTGCTAACGCACAAAGTAAACCTGCAGAATTTAAATTTGAAGCTGAAACACATGATTTCGGTAAAATTGTAATGGGCAAGCCTGTTACTTACGATTTTAAATACACTAACGTTGGCGAAGAGCCATTAATTATTACCAAAGCTGAAGGTAGCTGTGGATGTACTGTTCCTAAATATACAATCACACCATTGAAAAAAGGTGAAACTGGTGTTATTTCGGTAACGTTTAATGCAGCTGCTGGTCCATCTACATTTTCTAAAACAGTAACAGTTACTTCAAATGCTAAAACTCCAGTTAAAGTTCTTTATATCAAAGGCGAAACTGTTGCAGCAACATCAAAATAATTTTTTAATCGATAATATTTAAAAAGTCCCGATTTTCATCGGGACTTTTTTATTTTTGTGCCATGCCAAAAATTTCACAAAAAGGCTTGCAGATGCCTGCATCGCCAATCAGAAAGTTAACTCCATTTGCAGATCAAGCTAAACAGGACGGAAAAAAGGTTTTCCATTTAAATATCGGTCAGCCGGATATTGAAACACCTGAAGGAATGTTGAATGCAATTAAGAATATTGATTTCAACGTTTGGGCATATACGCCATCAGAAGGCACTTTGGCTTATCGTACAAAACTTACTGAATATTATAATAAGTTAGGCTATAACATTAAGCCCGAAAATATATTGGTTACCGTTGGTGGATCAGAAGCGATTACAATTGCCATGCAAACCTGTGTTAATGAAGGTGATGAAATTATTATTCCCGAACCTTTTTATGCAAATTATAATGGCTTTGCCTGCATGAGTAACGTTGTGGTGAAACCGATTCTATCTTACATAGAAAATGGCTTTGCATTACCTCCTATTGCTGAATTTGAGAAATTAATCACGGAGAAAACCAAAGCGATTATTATTTGTAACCCTAATAACCCAACAGGTTATTTATGCTCTAGAGAAGAATTAGAAGCTTTAAAATCGCTTTGTGTTAAATATGATCTTTTCTTGTTTTCGGATGAAGCTTATCGCGAATTCTGTTACGATGGTAGAGAATTTATTTCTCCGATGCACTTAGATGGTTTAGATGAAAACGTGGTAATTATGGATACAGTTTCAAAACGTTACAGTGCTTGTGGCGCTCGTTTAGGCTGTTTAATCACAAAAAACAAAGAAGTTATAGCTTCAGGATTAAAATTTGCTCAGGCAAGATTAAGCCCCGGTATGGTAGAACAAATTGCTGGAACCGCAGCGGTTGATACCCCTGATAGTTACTTCGAAAAAGTGAATACCGAATATACCTTGCGCAGAGATACTTTAGTTAGTCGGTTGAATAAAATTGAGGGGGTATTTTGTCCAAACCCAGGCGGGGCATTCTATGTGGTGGCTAAATTCCCTATTGATGATTCAGACAAATTTTGCCAATGGATTTTAGAAGACTTTAATTATAACAACCAAACCGTTATGATGGCGCCTGCTACTGGCTTTTATTCTACTCCAGGTTCTGGAAAGAACGAGGTTAGAATGGCTTATGTTCTAAATACCGATGATTTAAATACCGCAATGGATTGTTTGGAAGTAGCTTTACAACAATACCCAGGAAGAACAGTTTAAAATTATTACAACTTAAAACCAAAGGGAACGATCTGTGATCGTTCCCTTTTTTATTCAAATTAAAATGTAATCTCCCTCATTAATTTTGTGGTGGAAAGTTATAAGGCATCCACTGCGGATAAACCGACAATTCTTTATCTGTAGCCTCGCTGATGCTTACGCCCCATTTATTCCAAAAAGGCACCAAGTTTCTTTTTACAATATTGGAATACGTTTTAACCCACAAATCACGTTTTTGCTGGTCGTCTAATTTATCTATACTTGGACCAATTTTTTGGTAAGCTCTAAAAAATGCTTTAAAACTTTCCCACCCAAAGGCTTCCTGCATTTGGCGAAACATAATCAATCCCAAGAAAGGATCGTTTTGCCATTTTTCATAGCTTGGTCCATCTGCAAAGTACTTCTTCATCTGCTTTTGTGTATTCGCATTAGAAATTGCTCCATGTGCATTATCTCGTCCGCCAATTAACCGATCGAACATATATAAAGAGAAAAAATTATTGCTCACTTCGGTTGTACCGCCAAAAACCCAATTTAGATTTTGCATATTATGCCCAATTTCATGGAAAAATCCCCAATTCGCACCGCCACCACTTGGCTTCATTAATAAATTTGGATCAGCCATAATTTCGTTAGAGAGCATGTGCCGAGTGGGTGAATGATGAATCATGATTGGGTAACCGCTGTGCATGTAACCTCCGCCAATATGCTCATCAGGCACCAAACGCTGTGCTCTGTAAAACGGGACCGGCATCTGCGCCAATTCCATTTCTCCACCTACAATTAAATCCCACAGCTTCACTACCTCTTCTGGATTTTTAATCATTTGCAAAACACTATCGGGCAAAGTTAAAATTACATTCCCCGAAGCCAGTTCTCCCCACGGTGCTTTATTATTTTTAAGCTGTTCTTGCCAATCTGTAAGAGAGGTTTTTCCGAGGATGAAATTTGGAGAACTTATGGCATGACTGATTTTGAAATCTATTTTTCTACTTTCTGCTTTAGAACTTAGATCGATGTAAATTAAACCCCCAAATGGAGAGGTTAAGAAATTTTTACCCACCACCAATTTCTGTTTTTTGGTAATTATGGGCATTCTTCGCCAGTCTTCACCACCAGCAACCCAAGTATCTAAACGATCGCTATGCGCACCAATCTGTACTTCAAGCCCGTTAATGTTTGTACCTTTTGGTACTTCAATTTCAATAAATTCTCCAGCAACAGCATACAAACCATTACTATACATAGTTTCGCTCTCTATGCCCGAATAACCTAAAGTAGAAACAATGCCCACCAAGCTATCAGCCATTTTTTGATGCTCAATCGTTACATTTTCACTGATGAATTTATAACCAGCTTTGGCCTCTCCCGGAAAAACCGCTGATGAAGGCTGAGCTTTAATGTGTTTGTAATCGGTACTTTTTAAAATCTGATCACTCCATTTTGAAATCTGTTTCCTAAAAACGGTATCGTTCTTTGAGAGGGTTTGATTTGGGGTAATCAGAATAGTTGCTGGATCTTTTTTTGCAGTTTGCGCAAAGGTGGTTAATCCTGTTGCAATTAATGCGAGGGTAAATAATTGTTTCATTTGTGTGTTTGGTTATGGTTTTGAGATGTTGATTATGGATTAACTAATTCCATTTGTAAGTTACGCATGCTAAATAAAAGAACACTAGGCAGACTTTGCGCAAACGTTTGATTATGAGGTAACATTTAAGTGAGGTATTGAATTTAGCGATTAGTATTTGCTTTAGAACAATGGAAAATAACAAACCCCTCATAAATTAATATGAGGGGCTTGTTCGCTCAAGAAATCGTCCACTGTAATTTGGACTTTCGATATTAAGAAAGAATAAAAAAATTCTTCAATTTCATTTTAAGATGATTTTTCTTTTGCTAGGAAGAAATACAGAAAACCAATAGATAAAAGTATATGAATACTTAAGTTTGGTATCACGCCTGATGGCTTTGTTATTATCTTATCCATAAAAGCAATCAATTCAATTGTGAATAATCCAATTTGTATGATAAAGTTACTGAATAAAAATGCGCTCAGCATTTTAGAATTCTCCTCTTTACGTACAATAAATGCCATAACACCTAAAGCAATTAATAAAACGCCAACTTCCGATGTCCACACATAAGTTGCATTGTTGGGTAATGTTCCTTTGCTTTCTTGTAATGTTACCGGAAAAAATAGGGCGAAAATCCCAACAGAAATCGCAATAAATGATGCAATTGTTAAAAAATATTTTCTTTTCATTTGTCTGATTTGAGTAAGTGACAAATGTCTTTATAAAGGATTTAATACCTTCTTGATGTTTGCTAGGAAAAAAAATTATTTGCTTAACATACATCAAGAGGTTGAAACAAATATCTTTTTCCTAATTCGGCTTAAGTGTTCAGGGGTAATGTTTAAATATGAGGCAATTATTTTTAGAGAAACTCTTTGTATTACACTTGGTGTAGAAGTAAGTAAGTTCAAATATTTTTCTTCTGCATTATTTACATTAAAATTTAATCCCTTTTTTAAGGAAAATGCATAATTCTTTTCAACCATCATTCGCCCCAATCTTTCAAACGATTTGTATTTATCAAACATTTCATATAATGCAATTCTTGGAACAACTATAACCTCAGTCATTTCTAAAGCAATATAAGTCAGAATACTAGGTTCTTGCTGTATGAAACTATAATCATTATAAAAAACTGAGTTTTCAAAATAAAGATTGGTAACAATTTCCTTATCAAATTTATCATAAAAGCAATAGATTAATCCTTTGTTGATGAAAATTAAGTGGTTACAAATTTCCCCCTTATTCCATAGCACTTCATTTTTATGAAGCTTACGGCATGAAAAATATTGTTCAAAATTTCGCCATTCATCCTCTGAAATTGGGCTAACATTTTGCAGGGTAGTTTTAAAATTTTCGATGTCCATTATTTGGATTTTCAATTATACTGTAAATTACCAAACTTAGTATTACACATACGTGCTTTGACTAGACTTTAAACAACAACAACCGCCATAAATTAATATGACGGTTGTTTTTTGGTGGAGCCGAAGGGAGTCGAACCCCTCTAATTAACTAACTGTAATTCAATGTCTTAGATATATTTTTTGAAATTTTATTTCAAAAACTCACCTCTTTTATCTTTTGATTGCAAATCGTAATCATAAAGTTAAGTATAAATATTTACTTAATATTTTATTTCAAAAAATACTCCTGCGACGGGTAATGGTATACTCTTTCTTCCTCAATAAGCTTTCCTTACCGATTGCTTTACCGTTAAATATTAAAGCCACATTGAAATACAAATAAATCTTTGGTTATCCTGTACAGGATAACCAAAGGCAACCAATATTATCAACCAAATTGCATCATATTAGAAAATTAATAAATGATGAAGGTAACATTGATCACTGAAGAAGACCTGGAAATTTTCAAGGAAGACCTGTTAAAACAAATAGAGCAAATCATCACGGCATCGGCTCGGCCAAAAGAAAAATCAGACTGGTTGAGAAGTGCTGAGGTCAGAGAACTTCTGAATATTTCTCAGGGAACACTGCAAAATCTGAGAATCAATGGAACCATAGCCTATAGCATAGTTGGCAAAACAATTTATTATAAGCGCGGAAACATCATGGATTTATTAGAGAACGGTAGTCCAAAGTAATAGTGGTCCGAATAAAATAAGGTATGAAACTTTCATCACCAATAGACGATTTTTTGAAAAAGGCAGTAATGGACAATCGACTCTTTCCATCCCATATTTCACTTTTCATGGCGATATTCCATCACAGTAAAGATGATCCTAAAATAGAATTTCTCATTTGTAGAAAGAAACTCATGCAATATTCGAGGATCAAGTCTATAGCAACATATCATAAATGTCTATCAGATTTGGTTCAGGCAGGCTACATTGATTACAAGCCGTCGTACAATCCGTTAGGCAGCCTAATTAAATTTAGTATTTATCCGTCGCAGGCCTTATGAACTAGTTCATCTTATCACTACCTGCTAATGACATATCTATAGGATTTCAGGTGATAAAGGGTTGAATACAAAATTTTGTTTGTTCGAGAACTAAATATGGAATTCGATTACAAAAGCTTTAATTTTATGAGTGGAGAAAATCGGATTGAAAAATTCGCCTAACATTTCTCCATATATGCCTTTTTGATACTCTGATAAGGGTTTTACTATTCTCATTTTGCTATTTTTAGGGGTGTTTGGCAGACGTTTGTCAGACTTTTCACCACTGATTTCTAACTTAGAATTACAAAAAACAAGCTTCCTTGCAAGGAAAACGGTTTTTATCTTTATTGAAAAGATCGGTTTTATATTGGAAATGGCCTGCATCTACAGTTATCGGGGATTCGGTTATATCCGGCCTGTCGGTTACCATCTCTCTAAGCTATGCCCGGGGGTACAGGGTGAAAAAGGTTATAGGACCTAGCTGCCTTTTCCTGAGCATTAAGCGCTAGACTGAACAGCACAACAAAGACTGTTAAGAATCTTTTTTTCATCTGGTTTATTTTTTATGCCTAAAACAAGAAAATCCGGACAAAGTTTTAAACACACGTGATGGAGCTAAAGGAAAAAACGTCGATACTCAGCAGGGAGATTTTTAGGCCGGCCTAATAGCAAGGTTTCTCTGGTAACCACGTGTTCGCGGTAAGCCTTGTGTTTTATTTCATAAAACAGATCGTTTCATCATTCTTCTAACTTTACTGCAACGACCCTCGTTCCATACGCATGCTGGTACGCATATAATAAGTTAGATTTAAGTTGGGTTTGTGGATTTTCTTATATCTTGTCATCAATTGCTTATGAAAGTATTTATAATCTTTATCGCGCTGGTCAATTTTTCATTGGCTGTTCCTTCTACTCTATTATCTCATAAACCCGACAATTACCTAGCAGTTACTTCTGATGACTCCGATTTTGCAAAAATTATATCAAATGAGATATTTGAGTACTGGGAATGCGTTTATAACCCAACTATGCTCGAACCAATTAAAGCGAAAAGGTACGTGGTTTCCACAAGTGGAAATTTGAAGTATGCAAGACTTGCAAAGCGGATTTCTAGTAGATCAGGCTTTTTTGTTTCATGTGGCCCAGCATTTTGCTCATACTACATCGTAGCGATTAGAAAAGATAAATCAGTATGTCTAATAAATACTAAATCTGCATTCAGGTCGTTTGTTGGAAAAATCGACAATATTGAGGAAGCCAAGTTAACTTTGAGAAACAACGGATTCAATGTTAATCCAAGTCTTCAATATCAAAGTTCATATGCACGGATAGGTGATAACTACATGTTTAAAATATATAATTACGGTTTGCAAAATTGTTTTTCCATGCAACCAGGAATTAAACCCTTAATGGTAAACGTCAAGGTAATTGCAAATGGAGATTGTTTCAAACTATGAAGTATTTTTAACGAAAATTTTAATTTACTTAGTGCTATGCAATTACAAGTCCTCTCACATTTTCTCAGTTCGCAGGCGGTTAATAGAAATTAAATTTAAACAGTATTGGACTCTACTATTTTCTGTCCAGTTGAAGTAGACCGTCGTTCCATATTTATACCTTTACACCTTATATGTTTTAGGGACGTAGTGGATTTAATAAAAAAAGGGATAAAACTTTCATTCTATCCCTCTTCTTGCTTGTAGGTATTTCGTTAGATAATCTTCTTTTGACAAAGATCTTCAACAACGCCAACTAGGTAATCAACATCAAAAGGCTTACTAACTATTCTATCCTGTCCACAATCTATAGTTTCATCATCAACTATACCTGCCGAAAGCAAAATAATTGGAATGTGCTTGGTTGGTTCAAAATTCTTTAGGTACTTACATATAACTAAACCATCATCCAAACCCAAACTAATATCTAGTAATATAATATCGGGTTTGAAGTCAAAGATTTTTGATTCAAGATTATCAGCATCATATGCTGGTAATATCTCAAAAGAACTTTCTTCAAATACAAATGAAAAAACATCCTGAAGGTCACTGTCATCATCAATTATTAGTAGTCTTTTTTTCATTCGAGAATTAATTTAATACAAATTAATCCAATTGAAAAAAATATTTTATAATTTATTTTAATTTCAAGTATTTATACTCAAACAAAAAAAGGGGTGCAATATCCATTGCATCCCCTTATCTAAATTAACGCTCTCGAACGTCTAAATTCTTAACTTATTCAATTTCTAGCTTACTTAATAGTGTA
This sequence comes from Pedobacter fastidiosus, assembly GCF_014306625.1. Taxonomy (GTDB): domain Bacteria; phylum Bacteroidota; class Bacteroidia; order Sphingobacteriales; family Sphingobacteriaceae; genus Pedobacter; species Pedobacter fastidiosus. The sequence goes on along the minus strand of NZ_JACRYL010000034.1, from coordinate 548 downwards.
TCTACAGCTAAAATTACATTCTTTACATTGAATGGCTTTCCAATAATTGCATCAGCTTCACATTCAATCTTTGCAATCTGGCTATGTGATATTCCGGTAATTAAAATTATGGGCATCTGTTTAAAATTAGCATCTGATTTCAGTTCATTGCATAACAATCTCCCATCTGCATTACCAAGGTCAATGTCCATAACCAATAAATCCGGCTGAAAATCTTTCAGGGAATCTTTAAGCTTGTTAGCATCATAAATTCCTTCTACTGTGTAATTTTCAGATTCCAACATGATTTTCAAAATGTCCAAATTTGATTGGTCGTCCTCCAACACCAATATTTTTTCTAGCATTTATGTAATGTACCTATAATTAAGTTATAAATGCTTTATATTAAAATAGTTGAGAAATATAAACCATTAATTCTTAAATATCTTTATCAATCAACCCCTATTCATTCAACTTTCCTATAAGTGGTTTTGTACCGACCCCTTATTAATTGGACAAATATGTTGAATTAGTTGTGTAATAATAGTCATTATTTGGGTCTATTTTTT
>NZ_JACRYL010000033.1 GCF_014306625.1 Pedobacter fastidiosus | reverse complement strand
TATATTTCTGCCCCTTTTTATACAGATGTCCGATTAAATCTAAGCTGACATTTCTTTCCTTTCCACCAAGGGTTATGGTAGAATTTTGGACAATTGAATATTCTGCTATTAAAGTTTGACTAAATAATAATTGAGGCAAAAATACGAGATAGAGAAGTATGTAGATTTTCATAATTGCTTTGATAAAATGATGAATAAAACGATTCGAGATTATTAAAAAATCCAGCTCGAATCGTTTGTTAAAGTTTAGTTAAGAAAAACTAATCCTCTGGTGGGGTCACTGGAGCAACACATCCAGCCTTTAATCCAGCTAAGATATTTGCTGATGTACCCATTGTTTGAGATTGGGCACATTGCTGAGCCTGTTGTAGAGCATCTGCACACCCAGAAGTACTAGATTTACAACACGTAACCTGAAATGATATCGAATAGGCCGTTTGTGTCCAATCACAAAAATACTTGACCACTCCAGTACCCGTTGCGCACTGCTGGCAACTCAATAATTCTTTACTCTGTTTTGTTTTTGGTTTCCCATCTTTTGCATTGGCCGAGAACACGCCAAAGCACAATAGCATTAAAGAGATTTTTTTCATTTTAAATAAGTTTAATCTTTACTCCTTTTAACCAGGTTCGTATCATCTCCTGTTATTTAGTGTGTCTAAATTCAAAATGTTATCGAAATGCATAGCGCATAACAATATCGTTGGGATGACTTTTGGGATGATAGGAATGATATTTTTAAAGGATAGAAATTAAGATCCTATTGGGAATGATATTTGGATTTTGTAATTATAAAGATAATAGAGGAATTTGCTTAATTACGATCTATTTTTGCGCAAACGTTTGTTCAATATTTAAAGACAAACACAAATTAATAAACATTTTATCTGTGCCAAAGTATAATAAATAATGCAAGAAAGCGACCTTTTGTACTTAATTGGTTATTAAGCTGTAAATAATTGCGCAAACGTTTGTTTAAGATGATTTATACTTCTATAACTATTTGACCCTCTTCTTAGTCAGCACTAAAAACAAACTCAAACTGCCTAAAATTAAAATAAGCAATACTTGAGAGGAATGAATGATGGTTGCATAAGCTAAGCCATCCTTGAAGGCCAAACCATATAAAACCAACGATTGACCAACCATCCAATGAAAAACACCAATTCCACCCTGTACTGGAGCAACCATTGCAAAACCTGAAAATACAATTGCGGTAAAGGCTGCATTTAAACCTAAAGCCGAAGTAGATTCTATAGCGAAGAAAGCTGTGTACATGGATAAGAAGTAGAAAGACCAAATGCCGAATGTATAAAGCAAAAAGAGAGGTTTATTTTTAAGTTTACCGTAAGAGCCAAACCCTTGTCGCAAACTCACGAAAATTCGTAAAAACTTCTTGCTGAATTTTTTTCGTAGAAAATAAACTGTGCCAACGATTAATAATAGGAATAGAAAGAATATGCCGATAAGCCAAAAGTAATTGAGTGATTGTAGTTTATTGGCTAGACTAAGATAAATGGTGTTATAAAGAAAATCTGCAACGATATTGTATTGAAATATTAATATTGCCAATCCGGTGAGCAACAAAACCAGCACATCAAATAACCTTTCGGTAATTACAGTACCTATTGAGGCAAACATGGGTACTTTTTCTGCTTTATGAATTACAGAACACCTTCCAATTTCTCCAAAGCGGGGTAATGCCAAATTCGCGAGATAACCAATCATAACAGCGTGATAGGCATTCCAAAAACTTACCTTGTACTGAATTGATTTGTAAAGCATCTGCCAGCGTAAAGCTCTTAAAACGTGAGCTAGCCAAACAATTATCGAAGAAAGAATAACCCAAAAAAAGTTGGCAGATTTAATTTCTACCCAAATTCTTCCTAAATCCTGACCTTTAAAAGCTAAGTATAAAACGCCTATCCCAATTACCAATAGGATGATATATTTAAGAGCCGTTTTAAGGTCGAATGTCAAAATGCTATTTTAACAAATGGTTGTTATCATCAGGAAAAACAAGAATTGGATTATATTTTTTGGCTTCATCTATTGGTAAAGAACCGTAAGACATTATGATTAATATATCGCCAAGTTGCGCTAGTCTCGCCGTGGCACCGTTTAAGCAGATGGTTCCAGTTCCACGCTCGCCCTTAATTACATAAGTTTCGAAACGTGCACCGTTATTATTGTTTACAATCTGCACCTTTTCATTCGCAATAATGTTGGCTGCATCCATTAAATCTTCATCAATCGTAATACTGCCAACATAATTTAATTCGGCTTGTGTTACCTTAACACGGTGTATTTTCGATTTTAATATCGTGATAATCATTTGGCAAAGTTAGTAATCAGTTTGGAGTTTCGGTAATGGAAGATGTAATATGGAAAATGGATGATAGTTAGGTGACACATCAACCGTCTTACCTCTCTCATCTTCCATCATTTAATAATCACATTATCGATCAACCTGGTTGAACCTACTTTAGCCGCCACAAGTGCAACCAAGTTATCCTCTTCTTTCGATTTGGCGGGCTCTAAGCTTTCTCCGTTAGCGATTGTAAAATAATCAAGCTCTACGCCCGGAATATTTGCATAGAATAATATGGCTTTATCTTCGAGTTCGGAAAGAGAGTATTCATTAAAATGACCGACAACGAATTGAAGAGATTTATTTAGAACCAAAGCATTCTTTCTATCTACGTTAGATAAATGGATGTTTCTACTGCTCATCGCTAATCCATCTTCTTCACGGATTATTGGGCAAGTAATAATCGTTATGGGCAGATTAAAATGCTTAAGCATATTTTTAATCATCAGCACTTGCTGAAAATCCTTTTGCCCAAACATGGCCACATCTGGCTTAACAGCATCAAAAAGTTTATTTACTATTTGAGTTACCCCTTGGTAATGGCCTTTGCGAAATTCGCCTTCTAATAGGAATTCGGCTTTCCCTAGATCGATCTGCCAAGTTTCCTTTTCAGGATACATTTCCTTAACATCGGGCATAAAAACACCGTTGCAACCTGCTTCTTCAAGCATGGCAAGATCATGTTCAATTGGCCTTGGATACTTTTCTAAATCTTTAGGATCGGTAAATTGGGTTGGATTTACGAAAATACTGCATATAATAATGTCTGCATTTTGCTGAGCCAATTTAATTAAAGAAATATGACCGTTGTGCAAAGCGCCCATTGTAGGCACTAGCGCAATTTTAAGTCCTGAGGCTTTTAGAGGTTCTATGAAAGCTTTAAGTGCTGTTTTCGTTTTAAATATTTCCAATTCGGACAATTTAAATTAAAGCCGTAAAGGTGTAAATTAATCTAAACGAAACCAAACAAATGCTTGCGATATTGATAAATAGTATTATTATTAGTATCTTTGCAGCTCATTATCTTTTATTTAACTTAAATATTTTCTTAAAATATGGAGATGGCAAAAACGAAGCTGCTGATTGTTACCCACGAGATGTCGCCTTTCCTCGAGCTTACTAAAATTTCTGAAATCACACGTCAATTACCACAAGCAATGCAAGATAAAGGATTCGAAATCCGTATTTTGATGCCTAAGTTTGGTAACATCAACGAAAGAAGAAATCGTTTACACGAAGTAATCCGCTTGTCTGGAATGAATATCATTATCGATGACAACGATAATCCTTTAATTATTAAAGTAGCATCCATCCCTGCTGCACGCATGCAAGTTTATTTCTTGGATAACGAAGAGTATTTCCAACGCAAACAAGTTTTTAGAGACGCTAGCGGAAAATTCTTCGATGACAATGATGAGCGTACGATCTTTTTCTGTAAAGGTGCTTTAGAAACAGTTAAAAAATTAGGATGGGCTCCGGATATCGTTCACTGTCATGGTTGGATGAGTTCTTTAGTTCCTGCTTATATTAAAACGACTTATAAAAACGATCCAACTTTCAAAAATTCTAAAGTAGTTTATTCTATTTATGAGGATTGTTTTAGCGAGAAATTAAACGCAAACTTTTCTAAGAAAGCCGTTATGGCAAACATGACTGAAGCAGATACTAAAGCCTTCGAAGCCGCAGACTGTAACAGCATGCATATCGGTGCTGTAATCCATTCAGATGCAGTTGTTTTAGCAGATGAAAACCTTAGCGAAGATGTGTTAAAATTTGTTAAAGATTCCAATAAGCCAACTTTAGCTTATAACTTAACCGAAAATTTTGAAAACTTCTATACTTTTTATGAAGAAATTTCAAATGATGAATTGGTTTCTGTTGCTTAATTAGGTATTATTATTTTTAAATATGAAATTTACAAAACAAGACTTATTAACCCTGTTGATAGGTCTTTTTCTTTTTGCATCGTGTAAAAACCCCGATAGTGTTGGTTTAGATGTAGACCCAAGCCAAGCGATACAAGGAACTTTGGTTAACAGTGACGTGAGATCTCAAACGGTTCAGGATGTTGCGGTTAATACAGTTGGCTTGTCACGTCACCCGTTAGGTTACATGGTTGATCCTGTTTTTGGTAAAACCGAATCTAGCGTTGCAATGACGGTAGTTCCACCATCGCTTAGTTATGATTTCGGAACATCTCCAATTTTAGATTCGGCAATTTTAGTATTGAGAATAGATACGAATTTGGTAAGTCCAAAAATTAAATTTTATGGAGATACAACAAATTCTATTTATAGTATTGATGTTTATCAGTTAGCCAATAAAATTACTACTTACAAAAGTTCTGATGTACAGGCACATAACACAAATCTTTTAGGTAATTTTAGAAGCAAGATTTACCCAAATACACCGATTAAAACCTTTAACATTATTAAAGGCAAAACGGATACGCTAAGAACGGTAAAAGCAGAAATTAGAATTCCTTTAAACAAGGCATTTATTCAAAGTACGCTATTAAGCTTGCCTACAACGGGAACAACTACAAACGCTAAATTTGTAGATTACTTTAAAGGCCTTTATGCTGAAATTAATAAAACTTCATCAACAGGTACAGGTGGTATTGCGTTTATAGATTTCTCCAGTGTAAATTCTTACCTACAATTGGTATATAAAAGTACAAACTCATCTAGCGGAATTGATACTACATCAGTAAATTGGCCTATCAATACAAGCTCTGGAGCAATAACAGCTAATATTAAACATGATTATACAGGTACAGCAATTAAAACTCAATTGGATAATCCACCAACTGTTGCTAACCCTACACCTTACACTGTTACCTATACTCAAGGTTTAGTTGGTGTGAGAACTAAAATCTCCTTTCCAAATCTTGCAACCTTTACAACAACTTATGGAAAAGTGATTGTAAACAAAGCGGAACTGGTTGTAGATCTAAGTGCTGGAACATACGCTTATCCGTTTGGACCTGCACAACGACTTTCTTTGTATCGTTGGGATATTGCAGAACAACCTGTAAATGTGCCAGATCATGATCCACTTACCACAACAGGCGGAGACAAAAGAGGCTTGTCTGATGGTGTTTTCGGAGGATATTATGACTCATTAAAAAACAGGTACGTTTTTGTGGTAACCAGCTATGTGCAAGATTTAATCGATAAAAAACTTACCGATTACGGAACTTTTATAGGCCCAACTTCTTTAGATGTGTTTGAAAGATTACCAACGGCAACTTCTGCAGAAAGAGCAGTTATTGGAACTGGTGTTAACACCACAAATAGAGTGAAACTTAATATTTACTACAGTAAGATAAATTAATTTTCTTCACTAAAAACTCATTATAAAACTCACCTATTGTTATACATTAGGTGAGTTTTTCGTTTTAAATGGTTTGCAATAATTATTTAGTTTAAAAAATTATTGCTATGTTAAACAAACGTTTGTTTAGTATATTCGTGCGTTTTTAAATTTATATCATATACAAATATTATGTGTGGAATTGTAGGCTACATTGGCTATAGAGAGGCTTGGCCAATTGTACTAAAAGGGCTTAAAAGATTAGAATATAGAGGCTACGACAGTGCAGGGATTGCATTAGCTAATAGTAGCGGACAACATATTTATAAAAAAGTTGGTAAGGTTGCTGCGCTTGAAGAGTTTGCCGAAGATAAAGATAAAACCGGAACCATTGCTATGGGGCATACCAGATGGGCTACTCACGGTGTTCCATCAGATAGAAATTCCCATCCACATACTTCTAACAACGATAAGCTTTCGATCATTCATAATGGTATTATCGAAAATTATGCAACACTAAAAGAAGAACTTTCTTCTCGTGGCCATGAGTTTAAAAGTGATACCGATACCGAGGTTTTAATTCATCTTATTGAAGAAATTCAAAAAATTGAGCAAATAGATCTTTTAGAAGCAGTTAGATTAGCGCTCAGAGAGGTTACAGGGGCTTATGCCATTGTAATTATGGATAAAGAAAATCCAGATCGCTTAATTGCGGCCAGAAAAGGAAGTCCTATGGTAATTGGAGTTGGCAAAGGCGAATACTTCATCGCTTCTGATGCGACTCCAATTATCGAGTATACAAAAAATGTAATTTATCTTAACGATAACGAAATTGCATTGGTAACCAAAGATGATCTTTTGGTTAAAAAACTTGATAATGTTGTCCAAACTCCTTTGATACAAGAGCTACAGCTACAGCTTGAAATGCTTGAAAAAGGTGGTTTTGATCATTTTATGCTGAAAGAGATTTATGAGCAACCGAGATCGATTAGAGATTGTATGCGTGGCCGAATTTATCCAGAAGAAGGTAAAGTTCAGTTAGGTGGGATAAAGGAGTTTGTAGAAAAATTAAAAAATATAGACCGTATAATTATTGTAGCCTGCGGAACATCATGGCATGCGGGTTTGGTTGGAGAATACTTAATCGAAGAATATGCTCGAATCCCTGTAGAAGTTGAGTATGCATCAGAATTTAGGTACCGCAACCCAATTATCACTGAAAAGGATGTTGTAATTGCAATCTCTCAATCGGGAGAAACTGCAGATACAATGGCTGCTATTGAAATGGCTAAGGAACGCGGTGCTACTATTTTTGGCATCTGTAACGTTGCCGGTGCATCTATCCCTCGTTTAACACATGCTGGTGTTTACACACACGCAGGGCCAGAAATTGGTGTAGCCTCTACAAAAGCATTTACTGCACAAGTAACCGTTTTAACTTTGATGGCTTTTTACATGGCTCAGCAAAAAGGAACCATTACCCAATCCAAATTAATCGCTTTATTAACCGAGCTCGATAACATTCCTGATAAAATACAAATTGCGTTAGAATCTAATGATTTGATTAAAGAAGTTGCTTCGAAAATTAAGGATTCCAGAAACTGCTTGTTTTTAGGTAGAGGCAGTGGCTTCCCTGTGGCATTAGAAGGCGCATTAAAGCTCAAGGAAATTTCTTATATCCATGCAGAAGGCTATCCGGCTGCAGAGATGAAACATGGCCCTATCGCTTTAATTGACGAGGAAATGCCAGTTGTGTTTATCGCTACTCAGAATTCATCATATGAGAAAGTAATTAGTAACATCCAAGAGGTTAAAGCAAGAAAAGGAAAGGTAATTGCCATCGTTACTCAAGGAGATACTGAAGTGAAGAAAATGGCAGATTACTGTATTGAAATTCCAGATTCTGACGAAGCATTTTTACCGTTGCTAGCAACTATTCCTTTACAACTTTTATCTTACCACATTGCAGTAATGAGAGGTTGTAATGTAGATCAACCTAGAAATTTAGCTAAATCTGTTACCGTTGAATAAATAGAGATTCATTTAATATAATAGCTATTATTTATAATGCCTCCAAAAAGCAATACTTTTGGAGGCATTTTTTGTATCAATAAGAACTGATTAATTATTTTCATTGGGCTTTTTTTCAAAAATCACAATCCCACAAAATCAAACCCTTTACCGTTAACTTTGTTAATACTTAAACACCAAAATAATGGATAAAGAAAAATTGATTCAAGAAGCATATTTAGTAGCACACAAAATAGAAGAGAATGGAAACTTTCCCAATAATCCAAATTTACCCTTAATGATTTATAAAGGTGCTTTTTTAATTCATCCGGATGATACAGAAGACGCCATAAAAAAAGTTTTTGCAACTAATGGATATACCAATGCCTGGGTTGATGGCATTTTTGATTATGACCACTATCATAGCAATACGCATGAGGTGATGGGTGTATTTTGTGGCAAAGCTGATGTGCAATTTGGCGGAGAGCATGGAGTTTGTGTGGAGCTAGATAAAGGCGACGTGATTCTGATCCCTGCAGGCGTTGCACATAAAAAACTAAACTCTAGCGATGACTTTACTGTTGTTGGTGCTTATCCAAAAGGTATAGAATATAACATCAAATATGGCGAAGCTGATGAGCGGCCTGAGGCAGATGAAGACATTGCTAAAGTAGAAAATCCAGATAGCGACCCTGTTTATGGTAGCAAAGGCCATTTATTCGAATGCTGGTATAATAATAATTGCGAAAATGTGTAAAACTCTTTCCCTTTTGCGCTTCAAAATTCTTTAATTTTCGGGTTTTAAATTTAGTATTCCCACAATAGATGAATTTTCGTAATATATTTTCAGCATTAGCAATCTCCTTAACTTTATTAACCGCATGTTCGAGCAAAAAATCTGAAGAGAAAAAGGCTGCTGAACAAAAAATCCGTACCAAGGATGATGATAAAGCAGATAGTCTTTTACTAGTTTACCATCCTGCCAAGGGCGATAAATGGATTGCAGATTTTGTAGATAACCTCCATAAAAAATATGGTTTCAATGGCAATATGCTCGTAGCAAAGGACGGCAAAATTTTATACGAGAAAGCAGTTGGATGGGCAGATTATTTACATCGCGATAGCCTAAAAATAAATTCAGAATTTGAGCTAGCTTCCATTACTAAAACGTTTACGGGTACTGCAATTATGCAGTTGGTAGAAGCCAAAAAACTTTCCCTTAACGATAATGTTAAAAAATTCTTCCCCAACTTCCCATATGATGGAATCACGGTAAAATTATTGCTTACACACCGAAGTGGAATGATGAATTACGTGTACTTTATTGATGATATTTGGCGCAAGGAAAAACGCAATATGAAAAAGGGGGTGACCAATCAAGAAGTAATGAATGTGATTGCCGACAAAAAACCGAATCCTTATACCAAGCCAGATAATAGATTTCATTACAATAACTCTAATTTTATGGTATTGGGTGCAATTATCGAGAAAGTTACTGGTCAACGCTATTCGCAATATATGATGGAGCATGTTTTTAAACCCGCCGGCTTAAAACATACTCATGTTTACAGCACTACTGAATACGAAAAAATCCCTGTTGATGTAGTCGGCCACGATCGTACGTGGAAATATTCAGTTGCTCAAAACTTTTTAGATGGACCCGTTGGCGATAAGGGGATTTACAGCACAGTACATGATTTGGTGCTTTTTGATAAATATTTAAAAAACGGCAGATTACTTTCCAAATTAAGTTTAGATTCGGCTTACAAAGGACACAACAAGCCTGTAAATGGCCATTTTAACTATGGCTATGGGTGGAGAATGTTCGATGGAGAAAAAATGGATAAGGTTGTTTATCATACAGGTTGGTGGCATGGTTTCCGCCATATTTACGTGCGGGATTTAGATAAAAATATTGTGATTATCTTTTTGGGCAACCTAACCAATGGAAGCTTGATGCACCTTGATGATTTGTACAAACATTTCAATATGCCGATTATTCGCAAAGGCGCTTATCATGGTAATGGCAGTTTGCCAGGAACAGATGAAGATTAGTGTTTGTTAGTAAAGGAATTTCAATATTCTGTAAGTTCTCTTTTCTAAAATTTTAAAATTAAAAACACAAGTTGATTTAATTCGTTTTATAATAAAAACAACATATTATGTTCGATAAACTATTCGCAGCGCAGCAAAAAGCTGAGGAAATAAAAAAGCGCCTAGATACAATCTCTGTTTTTGGCGAAGTAGAAAACGGAGCAATTAAAATAACTTCAACAGCCAATAAGGCCATTACTGGAGTTGCTATAAATGAAGAATTTCTAAAAAGTGCAGATAAAGAAGAGCTAGAAGAATTATTGTTAACAGCAATAAACAAAGCTTTGGCCAATGCAGAAGAAGTAAGCTCAACAGAAATGCAAGCTTCGGCAAAAGATATGCTTGGGGGCTTAGGTGGTGTGTTTGGTCAATAATTTAACTCTAATTTTTAAAATCCCATGAAATATACGTATTACGGTCAATCGTGTTTCCTACTTGAAACAGCGAGTAAAAAATTATTATTCGATCCTTTTATTTCTCACAATCCACTTGCAAAAGACGTAGATATTAAGGCAATAGAAGCAGATTATATTTTGGTAAGCCATGGACATGGTGATCACGTTGCTGATTTAGTTGATCTGGCAAAACAAACAGGCGCAACCGTTATTGCCATGCCAGAAGTTGCTGAGTGGGCGCAAAAGCAAGGCATCGAAAAATTACACCCAATGAATTTTGGTAAATTTACTTTTGATTGGGGAGCAGTTAGAATGGTTGTTGCTACGCATTCATCGGGTTTACCTGATGGAAGTTATGGTGGAAACCCGGCAGGTTTTGTTATTGAAGCCGATGGCAAGCAGATTTACTTTGCTGGCGATACCGGTTTGACCATCGAAATGAAAGTTTTGGCCGACATTTATAATTTAGATTATGCCATTTTACCAATTGGTGGTAATTATACAATGGATGTTGATGATGCATTGGTTGCAACAAAATATTTTGATTGCGATAAAGTTATAGGCGTGCATTACAACACCTTCCCAGTAATTGAAATTGATACCGAAGAAGCACTTGATAAATTTAAGCGTGAGCATAAAACTTTGTTATTGCCTGCAATTGGCGAAACAATAGCGTTATAAAATAAAAAAGGGTCTCAATTTTCATCGAGACCCTTTTAAATTATAAACCTAAACCTAGTTCTTTTTAACAACTTTAGTTGTTGTTTTGTTTGCTTTATAGCGCATATCTGCAGTTCCGTCTTTTTTAGTTGGACCAGCAACTTTAGTTACCGCCTTAGATTTATTGTCTTTGAAACGCATATCTGGCGTTCCATCTGCTTTTACTTTAGATGCTGTAGTAGTTGTTTTGGTTTCTACTTTTTTAGCTTCCATTTTGGCGCCAGCTTTTACAGGTGCTGTTGCAGTTTTAACTTCTTTTTTAACAACTTTTTTTGCTGGAGCAGTAGTTGCTGGTGTTTGAGCAAATGCTGTAGTTAAACCAAATGCTGCGATTGCGATTAAACTCAATAATTTTTTCATGTTTCTAATTTTTTTGTTTTACTCGTTAATTTGTTGATATAAAGTTGAAGATTAGGGATGAAGATTTAATGAAGATAAGAAAATATTAATTAAGAGAAAAGTTTACATCAATCTCATAACGAATATTAGCTGGTTTATTAAAAAGCCTACCAGGAATCCACTTCGGCGAACTTTCTAGTACTCTAATGCCCTCAACACCTAAAGTATAACTGGGTGCAGCGACTACTGTAACATCTTCTACGCCTCCACTCTTACTAACTGTGAATGATAAAACCACTCTGCCCTGAGTATTATTTTTAACATCATCTGATGGATATCTAACCGATTTACCCAGATATCGATAAAACATCTTTATACCGCCAGGATATGTTGGAGATTTAAAAATGCTATCCTTAACAATAGGTTGCCCCGATACATTTAAATAAGCACTATCTATCAGTTTGTTTTTTTCATTATATATTTCCTTTAAAGCGGTTTCTCCTGTTTCGTAATACATTTTCCATTCGCCTTGCTTTTCTCCATCAATATATTTCCCTTCTTCTTGAATTGCTCCATTTTCCCAATATGACGTAGATAAACCGTTTAATTTATTTGCACTATAATTCTTTGTAGAGTACACCTTAGCTAAAGAATCATAATTAGTCCAAATACCAATTCGCTCATTATTAAAATATGCACCTTTTAAAGCTATTTTGCCATTTTTATAGTTCAAATAAGTTCCATTTAAGATGGTAAGTGCAGAATCAGAAAATGTTTCTCTTTTCAATGGAATAAGATTTTGATCAGAAGTGATCTTAATCCAGTTCGCATTATCCTTCTTAAATATCTTATAGATGGATGTAGCTTTATTTACTTTCTTTGTGGGTATCCCATTAAAATTATAGGTCACTAATGTATCGCTTTTTTGTGCGAAAGATTTGAGAGATAATAAAACAAATGTGAAGATCAATAATTGCCTCATTGTTTAATGCGCTGCTAACCAATTATCACCTTCACCAATTTCTACTACAATTGGAACTGTCGTTTTAATTGCATTCGGCATTCTATCCTGAATAATGGCTTTCATAATTTCTTTTTCCGTTTTCAAAACGTCGAAAACAAGCTCATCATGCACTTGCATGGTCATAGTAGATTTTAAATTTTGAGCTTTCATGTCTTTATGGATATTGATCATCGCAATCTTAATCATGTCTGCTGCTGAACCCTGAATTGGGGCATTAATGGCATTTCGCTCTGCAAAACCACGTACGGTTTGGTTTGCAGAGTTTATATCTCTCAAGTAACGTCTACGGCCCATTATCGTTTCTACAAAACCATTTTCGCGAGCAAAGTTCATTGTATCGCTCATGTATCTTTTAATGCCTGGATATTGAGCGAAGTATTGTTCGATTATTTCAGCAGCCTCTTTACGTGGAATGCCTAGATTTTGAGATAAGCCAAAGGCCGATTGCCCATAAATAATTCCGAAGTTAACCGCTTTGGCATTTCTTCGCTGCGTGCCATCCACTTCCTCGATACCAATTCCATACACTTTTGCAGCGGTTGCGGTATGGATATCGATGCCCTTATTAAAGGCATCCAACATATTTTCTTCTTTGCTGATGTCGGCGATAATGCGCAGTTCTATTTGAGAATAATCGGCAGATAATAAAATGTGATCCTCATCTCTCGCAATAAAAGCTTTTCTAACTTCTCTGCCTCTCTCCGAGCGGATTGGGATATTCTGTAGATTCGGGTTATTTGAGCTTAATCTTCCCGTTGCGGCAACCGCCTGATTATAGGAAGTGTGAACCCGTCCTGTTTTTGGATTAACCATTAAAGGCAAAGCATCAACATAGGTTGATTTTAGCTTTTGTAATTGGCGGAAATCCAAAATATCCTGAACAATATCGCTCTTGTGTGCCAATGCCATCAAAACATCTTCCCCAGTTTGATATTGACCAGTTTTAGTCTTTTTAGCTTTTGGATCAAGCTGAAGTTTATCAAACAAAACTTCCCCTAATTGCTTCGGGGAGGCTAGATTGAACTTAATGCCGGCTTTATCGTAAACGTTTTGCTCAAATTTAATAATTTCTATTTCCAGCTCTTTCGAATAAGCCTGCAACGTTTCTATATCTATCCTAACGCCTTCTTTTTCAATATCGGCCAAAACATAAACCAATGGATTCTCGATTTCCTCGGCAAGTTTTGCTGCATTAAGTTCTTTTAATTTTGGTTCGAAAATATTTGCTAGCTGCAAGGTTACATCAGCATCTTCAGCCGCGTAATCTACAACATCAATTATCGGAACATCACGCATGGTACCCTGATTTTTACCTTTCGGACCGATTAATTTAGTGATTGAAATGGGTGAGTAACCTAAATAGTTTTCTGATAACACATCCATTCCATGTCTCGTATCCGGATCGATTAGGTAATGCGCAAGCATTGTATCAAAAATTTTCCCTTGAACCTGCAAACCGTACCATTTAAAAACTAAAATGTCGTATTTAGTATTTTGTCCAATCTTACCAATTTTCTCGTTTTCTAGTACTACTCTAAATTCATCAACAATGGCCTGCGCTTGTTCGCGTTCTGCCGGAACAGGAATGTAATAACCTTCGCCGGGTTTAATAGAGAAAGATAATCCGACTAATTCAGCCATGTTTGCATCCGTTCCGGTTGTTTCGGTATCAAAAGAAATTCGATCCTGCGCAAGCAATAATTTTATTAAGTCGGCACGCTGTTCGGCGGTTTCAACCAATTGATAATTGTGTTCGGTGTTTTCTATTGTTTTAGCCGGAAGTTTTTCTGCTGGCTCTTCTTCGGATAGTGTATTGGTATATTGAATGGCTTCGCCGGATTGATTTCCGAATAAATCCGTTTGTGTACCTTCCTGAAATCTTGCTGTTGTAACTGAAAACTCATCACCAAAAACCCTACGACCTAAGGTTCTAAATTCTAATTCGGTAAAAAGCGGTTCGAGCAAATCTCTACTTGGATCGCAAAGCTCTAAACTTGCCTCATCCAATTCTACAGGAACATCGAGTTGAATAGTTGCCAATTTTTTAGATAGCAATCCCTGTTCAGCAAAGTTTTCAATGTTTTCCCTTTGCTTTCCTTTTAGCTCATGCGCATGGGCGATGATGTTTTCCATCGATCCATATTGCTTAATTAAAAGCTTAGACGTTTTTTCACCGATGCCTGGAATACCGGGAATATTATCTACAGCATCACCCCATAGGCCTAAAATATCTATAACCTGCAAAACATTCTCAATTTCCCATTTCGCCAAAATTTCTTTTACACCCATAATCTCCATATCGTTTCCCATACGAGCGGGTTTGTAAATGAAAATATTTTCAGAAACCAGCTGAGCAAAATCCTTATCTGGCGTCATACAAAAAACTGTATAACCTTTTAACTCTGCTTTTTTAGCAAGCGTACCAATAATATCATCGGCCTCATAACCATCTGAAGTAATTACGGGGATATTAAAGCCTGTTATTAATTTGATTACATAAGGCATTGCAGCGGCCAAATCTTCTGGCATGGCTTGGCGATGGGCTTTGTAAGCTTCAAAGGTTGTATGTCGTTCGGTAGGTGCCTCCGTATCAAAAACCACGGCAATATGTGTTGGCTTTTCTTTCTTCAAAACATCAAGCAAGGTATTGGTAAAGCCCATTACCGCTGATGTATTGATCCCTGTTGAAGTAAAACGAGGGTTTTTACTTAATGCGAAATGCGCTCTGTACATTAACGCCATTCCATCTAAAAGAAAGAGTTTTTTATTATTCATGTGATTACACAGATTTAATGATTACACTGATCAGCCGATTTCATCAGTTGATAAAAGTAACCAAAGTTAATCATATCGGTAAATTGCTTTTCAAGAAAAAAAATTAAATTTATTTATTGAAATCCTGTATTTTAAGCATCATAAATTAAAACGCTCTATGAAAACAATTTGTACGATTCTTTTTTGCTTTGTGGTAACTTT
Source organism: Pedobacter fastidiosus (assembly GCF_014306625.1). Lineage (GTDB taxonomy): Bacteria > Bacteroidota > Bacteroidia > Sphingobacteriales > Sphingobacteriaceae > Pedobacter > Pedobacter fastidiosus. Next base: position 11,018 of record NZ_JACRYL010000033.1, on the reverse strand, counting down.
TTGCAAAGCCCAGCTTCCGGCGCAAGAACTGGTAAATTACATCACTTTTGAAAATTTAAAAGGTCCTGCAGATGATTATGGCGCTTCTATAGATAAGCCAATTGGAACTGGTGCATTTAAAAATATTGCCGACAGAAATGCAATGCAAAATCGAATGGCCAAACTTAGAAACAGTTATCGCTGGCCTGATGGAACATTAATTGATTTCTCTAAAAGAGGAAGCACGTCTGGCAAAAAGGGGATAGTTGATGTTTACACGCTAACCAATCCAAATACAAAAAACGTGGTGAGCCTTTATGTTGATCCTTACAATACAGATTCTGCTTATTATGTGCCAAAAGGTTTAATTGCCCTTAATCCGAGTATCGTGGAAAAAGAAATAGCACCTTATTTAAAACTTGTTGATGAAGTAAAATTATCCAAAGATCCTTACACAGATCAACTAGAAAATTTGGCCAAATTGATTAATTATTTAGGCACAAACATAGGTTTAGTCAATTTTATTGATCGGGATAATTTGGCAAAGGTGATGACTGATACGCAGGCAAAAAACGAGGTTAAAGATTATCTTTTTAGTTCTTATGTGATTCATAAATTTTACGCTTTGGGAAAAAACCTTCCTACACCAAAGGCTTATGCGCTGGATAAAATGAGAGCAGATTTTGCTCGTTTTCAAAAATTACATCCAGATATTGAAACCGGAAATATTAAAATTAACCTCAATTGATAAGATAGCCAAATAAGTTGCGTTATTTGTAAAACATTAAAACGTTTATGAAATTCCTTAGCTCATTTATATTATTTCTATTAGTTGTTGGTAAACTCTTTGCACAAGATTTTATTGTTAAAAACAACGATGAAGTAATCCGCGGAACAATAAAAGGAACCGATTACTTTTCTGTTTTTATAAGCGCCAATGATGAGGCCGATGTAATTTTGCCCGCCAAGGATGTAAAAAATTTCTTTTGGAACGGCAACAGTTATGTAAGTAAGGGTTTTGCAAATAAGAGAGATTTCGAATATCGATTTGTAAAAGTAATCGAAATGGGAACGGTCAATCTGTATTCATTTGGTGGGGAGACTTTAGTTCCTATTCAAAAAGAAAAAAAAGTAAAATTTAGACCATCAATAGGGATTGGAACAGGGATCGGCGGATATGGCGGTATGGGAATGGGTGGTGGAATCAGTATTGGTGGAGGAAGAAATACTGCTCCCGAAAGAGCAGCGGGTGCTCCTGTTGTTCGGTATTTTATTGAGAAACCTGGAGCCGGACCGCTACAGGAAATCCCAATTAAGGCCATAACTGAGGATGGGCGAAAAGCCGAAGTAAAAACAATCCTGCTTCAAAAACTGGGCGACAAACCAGAACTGAAATCAAAAGTAGAAGCCAATACGGATTTAAATAGTCGCGATGTAATTGAACTGGTTAAAGCGTACAACGAAACCAAAAAATAATTAGGATTTAGAAGATTTATAGATGGTTCGATACCCTAAAGTTAATCTCCATTACTTATTGTGGAGCATTTAATTCGTCCCAATATTCCACAGCTCTTCTATAGTGAGGAATAACAATGCTTCCGCCAACCAAGTTGGCAATCATAAAAATTTCATTCATTTCATCGCTATTAACACCCGTATCGAAGCATTTGCCTAAGTGATATTTAATGCAATCATCGCAACGCAAAACCATCGAAGCCACTAAGCCAAGCATCTCTTTCGTTTTAACATCTAAAGCGCCTTCTGCATAGGAAGTTGTATCGAGCGCAAAAAAGCGTTTGATGTTTGTATTGGCGGTTTCCATTATTCTATCGTTCATTTTTTCGCGATAGCCATTAAATTCTTCTACTAATTTTCCCATGCTTAATTATTGAGTGATTGATTTTTGGATGATTAAGGAATTAAATTCTAAAATCAGATAATTTTATTTAATCGAGATTTATTTCTTCCAGAGGATTCCAGAATACATTTTTAAAGTTCACTACCTTATCGTTTTTAACTTCAACACCTTCATTAGCCAAAAGCTGTTCCATAAGTTCTGGCGGTTTAAAATGAAACTTCCCAGTAAGCAGGCCACTGCTATTTACTACTCGATGGGCTGGAACTTTTGGATGCGCCATTCCTGCATAAAGCATGGCATGGCCTACCATTCTTGATGATTTTGCAGCGCCCAAACTTTTAGCAATTGCCCCATAAGATGTTACCCTTCCTTTCGGAATTAGCCTGGCAATCTCATAAACTTGCTCGTAAAAGTTAGTGTCCATTTATTCAAAAGAGAACTGAATGTAATTAATGTTTTTATCGTGTTGCAAATACTTTTTCTCGTAGTACGTTTTAATGGATAAAACTTCATCCGCTAAATCAGAAGTATATAAATGATCGGTATTTTTATGTTCGATCAAATTCAGTTCTTTAACTTTTTCGCATGTATAAGCGTAAAGCTGATCATTATCTGTTTTCAGATTTACCTTTCCACTAGGTTTTAAAATCTCCTTATAACGGTTTAAAAACGCAGGAAAAGTTAATCTTTTCTTTTCTCTACTATCTTGAGGCTGTGGATCTGGAAAGGTTATCCAAATTTCATCGATTTCTCCCGCATCAAAATAATCTAATAAATTTTCAATCTGAATTCTTAAAAAAGCAACATTATTAATTCCTTCTTCAATGGCTGTTTTAGCGCCTCTCCAAATTCGATTCCCTTTATAATCTATTCCAATAAAGTTTTTATCCGGAAACAGGGTAGCCAGATTTACTGAATATTCACCTTTACCGCATGCTAACTCCAATACAATTGGATTTTCATTTTTAAAATGATCAACCGCCCATTTGCCTTTTAATGGCTTACCCTCTTCTAATTGAAGTACATTTGCAAAGGTTTCTATCTCTGCAAATCGCCTAAGTTTATCTTTACCCAAAAGTTTTTTTTCGGCAAATTTACAATTAAATCGTTTATTGGTTGTTCTTTTTACTTCAATAACTAATCACTTTTGTAAAATCAATTGTATTTTTGCAATTCGTTAAAAAAAATACTTTGGAAAAAAGCGCAAAAATATACATTGCTGGTCATCGAGGCATGGTGGGTTCAGCTATTTATCGTAAACTCGAACAAGAGGGTTATGAAAATTTATTGGTTAAAACCTCAGCAGAATTAGATCTTCGCAATCAGCAAGCAGTAGCAGACTTTTTTGATAAAGAAAAACCTGACTATGTATTCTTAGCTGCGGCTAAAGTTGGAGGTATCATTGCCAATAACACTTATAGAGCTGATTTTCTTTACGAGAACCTAGCCATCCAAAATAATGTAATTCATAGCGCTTATGTTAATGAGGTTAAGAAATTAATGTTTTTAGGCTCCAGTTGCATTTATCCAAAAATGGCTCCTCAGCCTTTAAAAGAAGATTACCTTTTAACTGGCGTTCTTGAGCACACGAATGAGCCTTATGCCATAGCAAAAATAGCTGGTATAAAAATGTGCGATGCCTATCGTGATCAATATGGATGTAATTTTATTTCTGTTATGCCAACCAATTTATACGGTTACAACGATAATTATCACCCTCAAAACTCACACGTGCTGCCTGCCTTAATCCGTAAGTTTCATGAGGCAAAAATTAACAATGACCCACAGGTAGAAATTTGGGGTTCAGGTTCGCCAATGCGTGAATTTTTATTTGCTGATGATTTAGCAGACGCCTGTTACTTCTTAATGCAAAATTACAATGAACCAACCTTGATTAATATTGGTACTGGTCACGATTTAACGATTAAAGATCTTGCATTATTAATTAAAGACATTTTAGATTACCAGGGCGAGCTTGTTTTTGATGCAAGTAAACCAGATGGTACTCCAAGAAAGTTAATGGATGTAACTAAACTCCATAATTTGGGTTGGAAACATAAAATCGAATTGCCAGAAGGAATCGCATTAGCTTATCAAGATTTTGAAAGTAAATATTAAGAACTTAATTTATAAACTTTAGCCCTATAGGTAAAATTGATATATTTGGAAATATAAATCAATTTTACCTATATGACATTAGTTCAACTTGAATATATTGTTGCCGTAGATACTTATAGAAGTTTTGTAACTGCTGCCGATAAATGTTTTGTAACCCAGCCTACCTTAAGTATGCAGGTTCAAAAATTGGAGGAACTATTAAGCGTTAAAATTTTCGATCGCAGCAAACAGCCAGTAACTCCTACTGAAATTGGCGCTCAAGTAATTGCCCAAGCCAGAATTATTCTTCAGGAAAGCGGAAAAATTAAAGAGCTGATTAGCAGTCAACAACAAGGTGTTCTTGGCGAATTGAGAATTGGCGTTATTCCAACTGTTGCACCATACTTACTGCCTGAAGTTATTTCTGCAATGTTAGAAAAATACCCAGAATTAAAACTCTTAATTTGGGAATACACCACCGAAGATATTATTCATCATTTAAAAACCGGAGTATTGGATTGCGGCATTTTAGCAACACCATTAACCGACGCAAACATTACGGAGCTTCCGCTTTATTATGAAAATTTTGTAAGCTACATAAGCAAAAACAGTAAACTTTATAAAAAGAAAACAGTAGATGCTGAAGATTTAAATGATGAAAACATCTGGCTTTTAAACGAAGGGCATTGCATGCGCAATCAGGTTTTGAACATTTGTCGCTCAACAAAAAACAATAGACTCCAGGGTTTAGAATACAATACAGGCAGTGTGGAAACGCTAGTAAGAATGGTCGATTTGAACGGTGGCGCTACACTTTTACCCGAACTCGCAATTGCCGAACTTAATGCTAAACAAACAAGCAAAATTCGTTACTTTAAATCACCAGAACCAGTTAGGGAAATCAGCTTGGTTACGCATAAAAACTTTATTAAAAAAAGAATGCTTAACGCCTTAAAAGAGGAGATTTTACAGATTATCCCTAAGACAATGAAACAACGAAAGAAAAAGGATGTTGTGGGAATTTAATCGTTTGATAAAAACTTATTCTCTATTCTATCTGCTTATCTTTTTCCAAGCGATCCGCCAATTTATAACTTTGAACTGCTGGATTTTTATCTTCCAAAAAGATCAAAATTATTATCGAAATAATAGGAATTAAAAAAGAAATAAAAAACCAGAACCAAAAGTTGCGCCCAGTTCTTTTGGCTAAAAAACCAGCCAAAAGTTGTGGAGATAGCAACAAACAAATAACCAAAGAACCTAAAATTATTTCTGGCATTTTGCTCTTCAGTTAAGATCGTTTGATATTATAATTACTGATTTTGTTTTTCAGGTTTTGGTCCAGATAGGAGCCCTTTAATATCACCTTCTACTTCTTCTTCCTCACCTTTTTTCTTTTTCTTGCTCGTTTTGGCAGCTTTTCCACTTAAACGTTCTTCAATTATTTTGTCGTATTCGGTTTGCTGTTCGCCTTTTAAAACGTTACGAATACTTTTAGAAGTCTCGTTTTGAAGTTTATAAAATTTGTCTACATCTTCTTCACGAGAATTACCCGCCTGTTGTCTTTTAATTAAATCTGCCTGTTCTTTCGCTTGGTTATAAGTAAACCTGTAAACAACACTTTTTTGGGTATCATTCAATTTTAATCTTTTATCCAAATCCTCTACGTTCTTTTTCGCTACCTCATCAGGCGTTGGCATTTTGTTTTGCTGTGCTTTTGCCAATCCACTAATCCCAATCACGATTAAGAATAAAAATACAATCCTCTTCATTTTGAACATTTTAATACACTGCAAAGTTATTAATTAATCTTAAAAACAAGAAAGCCCACAAAACTGAATTTGTGGGCTTTCAAAGTATTAATTGTTGAGCTTATAAAGCTTTTTTGTAAAGTTCTGCAACAGCATCCCAGTTTACAGCATTCCAAATTGCAGCTAAATAATCAGGACGTTTGTTTTGATATTTAAGGTAATAAGCATGTTCCCAAACATCAATACCGAAAATTGGAGTACCTTTTACTTCTGCAACATCCATTAAAGGATTATCTTGATTTGGAGTTGAAGAAACTTGAAGTTTTTTATCAGCACCAACTGATAGCCAAGCCCAACCAGAACCGAAACGAGTAGCTCCAGCTTCTTGCATTTTAGTTTTTAAATCAGCAAAAGAACCGAAAGTTTCTTTAATTGCTTTAGCTAAATCGCCAGTTGGCTCGCCACCTTTATTTGGACCTAAAACATTCCAGAATAAAGAGTGGTTATAGTGACCACCACCGTTATTTCTAACAGCAGCAGGGTATTTAGAAATGTTTTTTACAATTTCCTCAATGCTAGAATTTGCTTCAGGCTTACCTTCTAATGCTTTATTTAAGTTGGTAACGTAAGCTTGATGATGTTTGTCATGGTGGATTTCCATGGTCATTTTATCAATATGCGGTTCTAATGCATCGGTTGCGTAATGTAACGCAGGTAATTCAAAAGCCATAATATATTATGTTTAAAGATTTAAAAATGTTTCTTGAAGCAAATATAACATTCAAAGGTTAAGTTTTGTTTAAGCTTCGTGTTAAAATGTTGTAAAGTTAAAGGCCAATAAGCACTAGTTTTTACATTATCTTTTTTTTGCGAAAAAGTTTTTCATTAACAATGCGCATTCTTCAGCAAGCACACCGCCTTTTAGTTCTGTTTTAGGGTGTAAAAGATTTGCGTTTTTTGAGATAAACCCCCGTTTTTCCTCTCTTGCGCCATAAACAATTCGGCTTACTTGAGTCCAATAACTAGCGCCAGCACACATTACACAAGGTTCTATCGTAACATATAATGTACAACCCATTAAATATTTCCCGCCAATAGTTTGCGAGGCCGAGGTAAAAGCCTGCATTTCTGCATGGGCAGTAACATCATTAAGTCGTTCGGTTAAATTATACCCACGTCCAACAATTCTATTTTTACAAACTACAATTGCGCCAATCGGAATCTCATCTTCTGTCAAAGCTTTTTCGGCTTCAGCCAAAGCCAATTTCATATAGTGGATATCTTCCTCGTCTGGATTGGTATTTTCGAAATTGTAAAAACTCATAGGGCAAAGGTAGTTTATAAATGGGTTTTGTTATTCATTAATAAAATTGAATTTAATATTAAAAAAGCAGGTTTCTGTGCTCATTATGTTAATACAACCCTGCTTTCTGTTCCAACAAAAGCAGAAAAAGCTTTTGGTTTCCACTGCAATCAGGTTTATTATTTACAATCTCTGCTTTTATTAAAGTCTAGAGTAACAAATCATACCAGTTTACTCCCATTTAGAACTTTGCCTTGTACAGTCGTTAGCACAATATCTCCGTTTTCATCCGCAAAGCCAGTTACCAAAAATTCAGACATAAACTTACCGATCTGCTTTTTTGGGAAATTAATAACACCAACAATCTGTTTCCCGGGCAACTCATCTAAACCGTAATGTTTTGTAATCTGTGCACTACTCATTTTAATTCCAAATTCTCCAAAATCTACTTTCAATTTGTAAGCAGGTTTTCTTGCCTCTGGGAATTCAAATGCTTCTAAAATGGTCCCAACTCTTAATTCAACTTTCTCAAAATCATCCCAAGTAATTTGTTGCATAAAATTTATTTTTTTAATAACAATTAGCAAAATTATAAAATATAGTTCAAAGCTTCTCTTATCGCATTCAAATTACAATTCAAACGGTTGCATAGATGATTATTGGTTAGTTAAACGATTTAATTTATATTATGAAAATATTTATTGCATAGAATTTTATAAAAAATTTGCGATTTATAAATTTACAACTATCTTTATGCAACCGTTTGCATAACCAAATATTAAAATTAATCTAAAGCAATGTATTTATTAGGTATTGATATAGGCACATCGTCTATAAAAGTTGCAGTTGTTGATGTTAGCACACAGAAAAGTGTAGCGACTGCTCAATACCCAGAGGAGGAAACAGAGATTAAATCTGTTAAACCAGGTTGGGCCGAACAATCGCCGATTGATTGGTGGCAGAACACGCAACAAGCAATTTTGAAATTAAACTCTTCGGGATTATTTAATCCAAAAGAAATTAAGGCCATTGGTATTGCTTATCAAATGCATGGGCTGGTTGTAGTGGATAAAGAGCAAAATGTTTTACGTGATAGCATTATTTGGTGCGATAGTCGTGCGGTAGAGCTTGGCGAAAAAGCCTTCGATGCAATAGGCCACGAAAAATCTTTGCAACATCTATTAAATTCTCCGGGAAATTTTACCGCAGCAAAATTGGCTTGGGTAAAAAATAACGAACCAGAAGTTTACAGTAAAATTAATAAGATTATGCTGCCTGGCGATTTTATTGCGATGAAACTTACAGGTAAAATTACCACAAGTATTCCGGCATTATCAGAAGGTATTTTCTGGGATTTTAAAAAGGACGAACTTTCTGCAGATGTAATGAATTATTATAGATTGGATAAAAACCACATCCCAGAAATTAAGCCGTTGTTTTCTGTACATGGATCTGTTAGTGCAGAAATATCAAATTTACTTGGCTTAACAGAAGGGATTCCAGTTGCTTACAAATCTGGCGATCAACCTAATAATGCTTTATCCTTAAATGTATTAAAACCAGGGGAAGTTGCAGCAACAGCTGGAACATCGGGTGTAATTTACGGGGTAAGTGATGAGTTAACTTACGATCAACAATCGAGGGTAAATACTTTTGCCCATGTAACGTATTCAAAAGAACAAAAACATACAGGAGTATTACTTTGCATCAACGGAACTGGAAGCATGTATAGATGGGCTAAGCATAATTTTGCACCAAATTCATCTTATTCAGAACTGAATAGTTTAGCATCTCAAGCTCCAATTGGGAGCAAGGGATTAAAGGTTCTTCCTTTCGGAAATGGAGCAGAACGCATGTTGAATAATAAATACACGGGTGCACAGTTATTGGGAATCGATTTAAATACCCATACCCAAGCAGATATTTTTAGAGCAGTGCAAGAAGGAATCGCATTTTCATTTAGATATGGATTAGATATTTTGCGAGAAAATGGAATGAAACCAAAGGTAATTAGAGCGGGAAGAGCCAATCTTTTTTTAAGCGAGGTGTTTGCACAAACCTTTGTTGATGTAACTGGTATTCCTGTAGAGCTTTATGAAAACGATGGCAGTGTTGGCGCTGCTTTAGGTGCCGGGATTGGTTCTGGTATTTTCAAAAATGCTGAAGAAGCTTTTACCCAACACGAAGTAATCAAAATTTTAGAGCCAAAAAATTCTGAGGCTTACGAACCCTTCTATCAAGAATGGAAAAACATTTTAAATAAATCATTATAAAAATAGAACCACAAAATATAGCACAATGACAAACGTAGTAACAGGAGCAAAAGAATTTTTTAAAGGTATAGATCAAATCAAATTTGAAGGTTTAGAAAGCGATAACCCATTGGCCTTTAGATGGTATGACGCAAATAAAATAGTTGCAGGCAAAACCATGAACGAGCATTTTAAATTTGCTTGTGCTTACTGGCATTCGTTTAATGGTAACGGAGCAGATCCATTTGGTGGTGCAACACATATTTTTCCATGGGATGAGAAAAAGGATGCCGTTGAACGTGCTAAAGATAAAATGGATGCAGCATTCGAATTCATAACAAAAATGCAACTGCCCTATTATTGTTTTCATGATGTTGATGTTGTTGATTATGGCGATAATGTTGCTGAAAACGAACGCAGATTACAAGCTTTAGTAGAATATGCCAAACAAAAACAAGCAGATAGTGGTGTTAAATTACTTTGGGGAACAGCCAATTTATTTAGTCACAAACGTTACATGAATGGAGCTTCTACCAATCCAGATTTCCATGTGTTGGCTCATGGAGCGGCACAAGTTAAAGCAGCTTTAGATGCAACAATTGCATTGGGTGGAGAAAACTATGTTTTTTGGGGAGGAAGAGAAGGCTACATGAGCTTGCTTAACACAAACATGAAACGCGAGCAGGAGCATTTGGCTAAATTTTTACATACTGCAAAAGATTATGCCCGTAAACAAGGTTTTAAAGGCACGTTCTTTATCGAGCCTAAACCTTGTGAACCATCTAAACATCAATATGATTATGACGCAGCTACAGTGAAAGGTTTCTTGCAGGAATATGATTTGTTAGCAGATTTTAAATTAAATCTAGAAGTTAACCATGCTACTTTGGCTGGGCACACTTTTCAGCACGAACTACAAGTAGCGGTTGATAGCGGTTTATTAGGTTCTATTGATGCCAATCGCGGTGATTACCAAAATGGATGGGATACGGATCAGTTTCCAAATGATATTAACGAATTAACTGAAGCCATGATGATTATTTTAGAAGGTGGAGGCTTACAAGGTGGTGGTGTAAACTTTGATGCGAAAATCCGTCGTAATTCTACTGATCCACAAGATTTATTTTATGCCCACGTTGGTGGAATGGATATTTTTGCCCGTGCTTTGGTTACTGCAGATGCAGTTCTTCAAAAATCTGATTACAAAAAAGTAAGAACAGATCGATATGCTTCTTTTGATAGTGGAAAAGGCGCCGAATTTGAGCAAGGTAAATTGAGTTTAGAAGACTTGAGAAATTATGCTGCCGAAAACGGAGAGCCTGAAGTGCGCAGTGGAAAACAAGAATATCTAGAAAATATCATCAACAGATACATTTAGGATAGATCTTTAACTGTATGAATCCTAGAAATAATAACTGTCATTAACACATTTTTTTTGTTAAAAAGCAGTTATTATTTCCTGTTTTTATTACATTTAAAATTCGAAACCAAATAATCAATCATAACTTAATGAAACACAACTTACTGGACACGAAGGATTACATTGTATTTGCGATCTACTTCGTTATTGTTGCGGCTTACGGACTGTACATCTACAACAAGAAAAAATCAGCATCCACGGGCTCGAAGGACTATTTCCTTGCCGAAGGCTCGCTAACGTGGTGGGCAATCGGCGCATCGCTTATTGCATCCAACATCTCGGCCGAGCAGTTTATCGGCATGAGCGGATCGGGATTCAAGATGGGTCTTGCCATTGCAACCTACGAGTGGATGGCTGC
>NZ_JACRYL010000032.1 GCF_014306625.1 Pedobacter fastidiosus | reverse complement strand
CCTTATCAAATTAACTCGGCTAAGGGGAACTTTTTAGATTGGCGAAGAGGGGTCAATTTGAAGCGGTTTATCCAATCAGCATTTAAAATGTCTTCCTTTAGATGTTGCCTCATTAAAATCGATTGAGGAATTTGTAACAATCTTTTCAAAAGAAAAGGATAACAGGATTATATCGCTTGTTAATAATGCCGGTGGACAAAATATCGGACCTTTAAATTATACCGTTGATGGCATTGAAGAAACATTTGGTACCAACTACCTTGGCGGCTTTGCTCTAACCCTTTTGCTGATGCCTTTTATGGACAAGGAAGCAAGCATAACTTTCACTGCAAGCGGCACACACGACCCGGCAAAGAAAGAAGGTATAGAGCCACCCATTTATATTACGGCAGAAGAATTAGCTCATCCTAAAAAACAAATGAAAAAGAAAACATTGCCGGACAAAGAAGATATTCAAGTTCTAAACTTTGTGTTATCATGGCTGTATACCAATTGCAAAAACATTTGGAAAATACCTCAATCCGTGTCAACGCATTTGACCCTGGATTAGTACCAGGAACGGGTTTGGCAAGAACCTATCCTCCATTATTGAAATTCATGTGGAATAATATAATGCCGGTGTTGACACTTTTTAGACGCAATACGAACACCGCAAAAAAGTCAGGAACAAATCTTGCAAACCTTGCTTTTGCACAACAATATAAAAATCTTAATGGCAAGTATGTTGAAGGGACAAAAGTGATTAGCTCTTCAAAGGACTCATACAACAAATCTTTCCAAAAGGATTTATGGAACACAAGTATAAAACTTGCCCATATAAATCAGGCAGAGACCTCTCTCCAATTATCGTAACAGAAATGCTGGTATAATGACACTTCAAAACACAATGCCAGCCGCTAACAAGGAAGGCTTACCAAAACGGGGCAGACGAAAGCCGTATTTTTCTCCGCTGGTTGTTCCCTTAGCTCTACGGTACTATCTGCACCAACAACAGCACTGGGAAACCCATTCGATTTATTTGAAAGAACTAATCTTCTTATTATCGCAGATGTTTTCTCTTGTTTGTGAACCCTGCTCACAAAATCTTGTTGAACAACAACGGCTAAGAGTTTAGAAGAAAAACACTTTCGGTATTTTGGATACAAAAAGCTCCGTTTTGGAAACTATTATCTTTTTTAATGTACTCACATTTGCATCTCAGAAGTGACAGGAATATTTGTTTAAATAAGGATTCGACAATAATTGCTGCACTGAATTTGCTATAGTTAATTGCTAAATGGTTGTCCACTTACCTTTTAAGATATAATTATTCTCAAGTTGCAACTGAATTTGTATTACTTCGATGGTAAAATTAGTAGTTAAATCAAAACTTGTTAATAGTCTATTCAACTAATAATTTAATTCGCTTTGATCAACTTGCTAATTCTTGCAAGGGATAACAATAAAATTTAAGTGATAAATTCAATCACATGTTCCAAATTTGGAGCATAAATAGCTTTAAAGAAATTAAAAAATATATTCTAATGCAAACAGAAATTAATAACAGGAAGAAAATTAAAGCCATATGTCTTGGAGTTTATGACGCAATAGTTAAAAGGATGTAAATGCTCTACGCAATTATTTTGTTTCAGACATTATACGGCACGCTACTGGAGAAATTGGTGTAGAAGCAGCAATTACCATGACGGAAAAAATGTTTTCAATCTCTCAAAATACTCAATTTAATGTTGAAGACATATTGGTTGATGATAATAAGGCAGCTTTACCTGTGACTATTTTGGGGCGCGAGGTTTTTAAAGATAGACCATTACTACCCACTATTTTAGAAATTTTCAAAATTGAAAACGACAAGGTCACAGAGATATGGGGAGTCGGTATATCACCGGAAAAATTCCTCAGAAAATTTAAATTTCACTGATCAAAAAACCTTTTTAGCTGATCAATTTATAGGTAGCTAAATATTGAATGACTTATACAACCTAACTTTCTTGCTTAAATCAAATTGAATACCAAAAGGTAATATTATAATCGTCATCGCCAATGCTGCCAGAAGTGCAGCATAGACCTCAATTACATTTTAAGTGGAATTATATTGATCTACTTATGGCGTATACATTTTAATGCTGAGTTATGGAATAGAATGGGAAACCAACTATCATGGTGATATCTGAATTCTACCGTCTTTTTAAATACTAATATTTTTTGATAATTTGGTCTGATAGTCAACATTTACAATAAATATTGACTGTGGTAGGTTTATCTAAATTAAAACTTAGGAAATGACATTTTATGAATGTGAAATAGAAAGAATTAAAAATTTGATCTACAGAAACCAAAGGCAACTTGACATTGTAATCGGAATGCGGAACTATATCGATAACAATTATCATGCAGGTTTGAGTTTAAACTTCTTGTCAGGTATTAAATTTATTTCGAAATATCACCTGTTGCGCTTGTTTAAAAGGTATTATGGACAAACGCCAAAACAATACTTGCTTGACAGACAAATTGAAAATTCGAAGGAATATTTAAAAAAAGGTATGTCCATAGCTGAAACCTGCTATTTCGTAGAATTTGAAAGCCCCTGTTCTTTTAGTACGTTATTCAAAAGTAAAACTGGATTAACTCCCACGGAATTTAAAAAAGAGCAACTTTTACAAAGCCGGTTTGATTTTCATTTAAGAACTTTGGGAAATTAAATTATTAATTTTAATCTCATGAAAGTAAAAGTAACAGGAATTCCCGTCAACGATCAGGAAAAAGCATTGAAGTTCTATACCGACATATTGGGTTTTGTAAAAAAAGTGGATGTACCAATTAGCGCAGACAGCCGATGGTTAACCGTGGTGAGCAAAGAGGAACAGGACGGGACAGAAGTATTGTTGGAACCTTCCCCCAATCATTTTGAACCATCTAAAACGTACCAAAAAGCACTTTTTGACGCAGGAATTCCTTATACCCAATTTAGTGTTGATAGCGTTCAAAAAGAGTATGAACGCCTTATAGATCTTGGCGTTGAATTCAGCGTAGTACCTACTGCAATGGGAACAGTTAAAATTGCTGTATTCAATGACACCTGTGGAAATAATATTCAAATTATTGAAATGCTTTAAAAAACAGGCTTGCAGACGCTGCCGCAACTTAACCATCGTCAGGTTGGCGGTTTTCAAACTAAATTAATAAGCTTATTCAATAAGACTAGCCTTTGCGACTGCTCACATAGTAGACCGCTCATCGGTGGATTTTGAAAAACTTACGTTACACTGCAATTATTTTAATGGTAATCGTCGATTGTATAATCCGGTTTACAGATCGCCTTTGATGAAGTGGTAAAGTGCCAGTGAATGGCCGTGGCCCAGGTCAAAATCTTGTTTGAGCCAGGCAATGACTTCGGCTGCTTTAACTGTTGATTTTAACACATCGTTTTCAAAGAGGCCTTTAGCGATGGCCAGATCTTTAAAATCTTCCGGGGTTTTGCCGGTTTTTTTTTGATGGTCTCGAAATAGGATTGGATCGGAACTTGATTAGGCATTGAACTGTCTTAAATGGTGATCGGCATGTTTATAAACGAGACGGCCTGTTTGTTCTTTGTTCAAATGGCCGAAGAAAGGATGTAAAAAGCCAGCATCGCCGAGTTGAGGGTAATCGTTTTGCAATTTGATCCAATGCGCTTTTTCTTCGGCGACATTATATTCCCCGGTCATTTTAAATGACGGAACGGTTGGCAGATTTCTTTTAACCGGTTCATCCTTCAGCATGTCTTTGAGCGCCAATTTGCCAACGAGTTTGCCGAGGACAGATTGCTTATACTTCGTTTTGCCTTGCGCCATTTCATCCCACATGGAGCAATGTCTGAGCATTTGCCCTACGGTCATTTTGCCCCATTGGGCTTGGCTGTTTTCATCGAGTAAATTAATTCTACCGATCAATTCTTCCCTGGTGGTTTGGTCAAATACGGTTTTCATGTGCGCTGCTGTAAAGAAAAGAAGTTACCGGAATCATCTTTAAACAATGCTTCTAATGCAAAAAATTCCTTAGTAGGTGGCTTGATAAATTCTACCCCCTTGCCCTTCAATTCTTCATAGGTCGCATAAATATCATTACAGGAAAAAACACAGGGCCCGAATGTGCCGCTACTCACCAGTTCTTTCAGCATTTTTATCTTTTCTTCCGTAAACATTTTACCGGCTATTAATGGAAATAAAGTGATCTCTAAATCAGACTGTTCGGGTGGTGTAACGGTTAACCACCGCGTGTCTGGCCCCATGGGCACGTCGATCTTGACATTAAAGCCGAGTTTATTGGTATAAAAATCGGCGGCGCTTTCCTGGTTAAGAACATATACGCACATATGGGTTACTTTGCTGATCATGAAACAAATGTCGGAAAAAGGATATACAAGCAACTATGGCAAAGTTGCTATTTTTCACCCAGCCCATACTGGTAAACGATACAACCCGGCACAAAGTTGAGTGGTGCTTCTTTAAGTTGGATAATTTGCAGGCGTTGTTGTTTTAAATAAGCTGAAGGGGTTATCCCAACAGTTCGTTTGAATAGGTTGCCGAAAGCGCTTAGGGTGTCAAAACCGACTGCTGAGCACACTTCGGCAACTGTAATACCAGTACGCATTAGCTGCATAGCCTTTTCTATACGTACAAAGGCCAGGTATTGATGCGGTGTTTTTTGATAGGTTTGTTTGAATAGGCGGATAAAATGAAATTTGGAAAAAAAAGCCTCACCTGATATCTCATCAATTGTTATTTTCCTAGCATAATTATCATCAATAAATAATTTGGACTGAACGATGCGCTGGTATAAATATTCTCTTGGGTACGCTGGTGTTACCATATCAAGTGTAAAGTTAACTAAAAGTCCCAACACTAGCTTCCTGTGTATTTCAGTCACAAAGGCAATTTTAAATAGTTATTGATCTTTGAATTTCATTTCCGCCCTCAGTAATTTGTTTGTAATCAGCTTCCTGTAAATTTTGTCTTAGAATACGACTACAGGCAGTTTCAATAAGACCGGGCTCACTTCTGACCAGATCGCTGGAGCAAAAGCATACATTAATCCCACAACTTCCATTTAAGCGGTTTGCCGAAGCTTCAGAAATTGCTAAAGCGTTGGCGTTCCTTGGCAGATCAATTATCACAATCGCAAATTCAGTATTCCTACTGCCGTTTTCTCACTCAGCCGGTTTGAAAAGACCGTGGCCTTACGCAGTAATATCCGTACGCATAAGCCAAAAGGCTTTAACTCGTATCACGAGTTTTTTGTGAAGACCCATTAACGATTTCCCAGCAGCATGCATACCCTGGTTCCTACGGACCAGGGTGCTTTGCTATGCATAAAATCAGGCCAGGCAGATCAATATCACGTACAAAAAATAAACCATTAACAAAAACTACCATGAACATTGAATTGAAAAATATTAAGTATTACGAATCCTTTAGCGAAGAAACACTGGCTTTCACTGTGAGTTTTCTTTTTTTAATGAGACTGCTTTTTCACTTTCGGTAAGACTGTATAATAAAAAAGGTCATACCCCACCAATAATGTGGCATGACCATAAAGTTAATTTAATAACTTGATCCTGATCCCTACATTAACCACAGCACCATCCAAAGGCGCGTAAATGTTCTTGAATTTAGGAGCAGTCAAACTGCCTGTGTAAATACTGCCCCATTTGGTCTGCCGCTGATCTGTCAGGTTTTCAGCATTAACAAAGATGTCCAAGTGCTTCCACATCTTTTGTGCCAATAAACCAAAGGTTACATAATCTTTTGCGGTGGTACCGTCTGATAATAACTGCGGGCCGGTATAAAAACTTTCGGCTCCAAAACGAAAACTTCCTTCTATTTCATAAGTCGCATCGAAAATTAATTGATTTTTGGGTGTAAGTGTTTGCAGCGCGCTTATCCCATTAAAATGGGTTTTGGTATCAGTGTAAGTATAACCGAGATAAAAAACCATCTCATCCATAACCAACTTGATATTGGTTTCCGCGCCCTGTGTATTTAAGTAACCGGGAGCATTAATAAAACTATTACTTTGCAGGATGAGCGGCCTGTCCACCCTTGTTGAAAAAAACAATTGGTTGATATTAATAAAAGTGTCGTCACCTAATGCAATGCGGTAATTCAGGTCGCCGTTTAAACCATAGGATTGTTCAGCTTGTGTATTGCCGATGTTTAAAGGTTGTATATGAACATAATCGTCCTGCTCTACCTCATCGTTGATTAATGACGGCATTTTATAACCCAGTCCGCCACCAATACGGCTACTTAAATGCTCAGTTATTTTAAATAAGGCATTTATTCTTGGTAATATAAACAGACCCGATGATGGAGTGGCCGGTGCAGGGTTATTAATATCCAAGCGTAAACCGTTCTCTACCGAGAACCAATTATTTACCTTATAGGTATTTTGCACGAAAGTCCCGATGGTAGCTTGGTTATAACTTAAGCCATTTTGCGGAGGATCTGCAATAAAATGATCGGTGATCAGGTTCGCACCGGCAACCCAGGAAGCCTTATCGCCATTACGCACATAATTGACTTCACTGTACGAGGAAACCTGCCGGCCTTTAAAATCAAACGCGGGTCCGACCAAATCCCGGTCAAAATAGCCGATTGTGTTTTTGAAATTTATCTTGCTTTCTTCATCTATCTTATGGGTAAATGAGAGCTGTGTTGAAAAGCGGAATGTTTTGTTTTGCTCAAAATATTGGTGCACATTATCGGGTTGACCCGAAATGACCTGCAAATCGCCACCCAAACGGTTCTCATAAGTGGTATTTACACCGAACCAGCCCGAATTGTGTTCATCCATATACAGGAACACTTTCGGGTTGATGGTAAAGCGTTTCGTTTGCGGTATTGCGCTTAGGCCTGTATTCGACGGATCGTAAACGCCATTGTAATTGTAAGAACCAAATATGGTTGTGCCAATGTGTTTCCACTTTCGGCTGTAATAGCCGCTGGCATCTGCACCTTTGGCGCTTGTTCCATTTAATAGGAAAGTCAATTCCGGTTCTTTTTCTGGCACTTTACTGATCAGGTTTACTAAACCTGCAATTGCACCGCCACCATATAAAGTCGAAGCCGATCCTTTGATAAATTCTACTTGTCGTAGGTCCAGCGGGCTGATCTGCATTAAACTGAGATTACCAGAAAAACCTGCGTACAAGGGCATACCATCTTGGAGGAGTTGCGTGTACCTGCTGCCTAGACCCTGGATACGGAAACTGGCACTGCCACTTACCGCCGAAGTTTGCTGGACGTGAATGCCAGTGGCTTCACCCAATAACATTTTTATGTCGCCGGGACGCATGGTGCTTTTTTCGTCCAGTTCTTCCAATGGCAACGCTTCTATACGGGTTGGAATATCCCGCAGGTTTTGGTTCGTGCGCGTTGTTTGCACGGTTACTTCTGCCAGTTCACCGGTCGACAGTTCAAGGCTGATCATGATGATCTCATCAGGATGTTGCAAAGGGAAATTATAGATCATTTCGCTTTTGCCAAAACCCACATAGGTGATCTCGATCTCGAATTTACCGTTGGGTATGTTTGGAATAGTCAATAATCCACTGGCATCAGCACTTACACTGATCTTTAGATCAGGTATGGTCGCGGTTGCGCCTTTCAGCGCCGCTTTGGTTTGGTCGTTGAATACTTTCGCCCTGAAGGTATTCTGTGCTGATACCGTATGTGCCAATAGCACAAAGGATAACAGCATGAAAAATCTTTTCATGTATATGAATATGTTAGCCAAAGCATAACTATGGCTTGCGTAAGAAAATAAATGATTAAAAAATAGAGAAGAAAAATAATTAGGCTATCGGCGGCCTGAAATGTTGATGGTAATATTCCGAAGAATAGTCGCAGTCATGGTAAACTGGCTCGTTAGTCAATAGTCGCCCAATATCGGTGAAAAGCCGAAAAACATGTTGAACAAAAAAAATCGAAAGCGTTGGTTGATGTTGGAACTGCAGTGTGCCCCCATTCTTAGGCTTGGCGTCATGGGCATTGTTGCCAAATAGCTCCTTACCATGCAATAGGTAATCCCCGACAAAATCACAAATATCCGGTTTACCAACCCTGATCTCACAGTATGACCGGTACATCGCAGGAAGGTCACGCATAAGTGAAAAGTCACTTAGTGGAAAGATCACGCTGCCCGCTAGGAAATAGCAGTACAAAAACAAAGCGGTGATTGTTCTTTTCATTGACGCAAAGATAGTAAATCCTAACCTGAAGCTTTTTAAAATATTTATCTGATGCGGACGTATTAACAGCGTATTAAAAAATATAAGGTAAAACTTGATTGCCAAAAAGCAATTTCGGGGCAATCAATTTATACCTACTTATTAGAGGTTTTTAAAACCTGTTCGCAAGATCAGGCAAGCAACCGTTCCATCGCCGGGAAGTGGCCGAGTCTGAAAACAAATAGCAGCCAGCACTTTGAATTTACGCTTGAACGCGACCTCATTACCCTCCTCAATTAACGCTCTCGAAATAATATTCCTTTGCAGCGATTGCTTGTTAGGAGAGGGCACAAGAACTGTCGTTAATTCCTTCTACGGTAGTGAAGTGCTACACAGCCGTTTTTGAAGGTCCGTGTTTCTACCAATTCCAGCTTAAATATATCGCGGAGACTGCCCGCATCAAATAGATGTCGTCCCTTGCCCGCTATAACTGGGTGTACCACAAAGTGAAATTCATCAATTAGATTTGCTGCCGTCAGTTCTGGCAACATACTTTCGGTGTCTACAGAAATTGTTTTACCGTTCTGCTGCTTTAGCCTCCGTAATTCAGCCGCAGGATCGCTACGGATAATTGTTGTATCCACATCTGCTGTTTCCATTGACCGGGAAATTACCACCTTATCAATTGCCACAAGCCTTTTTGCAAACCTGATCTCTGCGGCAGATCCTGAACGGTCTTTTGCGACATCGGCCCAATATGGAAACATCAACTGATACATCACACGGCCGTAAAATAGCAGACCTACATCGTCCATCATACCAGCGAAATACTCCATCAGTTCTTCGCTTGGTTCTCCAAGGGTGTGGTCACAATAGCCATCCAAGCTAATATTCAAAGCAAATGATACCTTTCTCATAATACAAAAATAAGTGGTGGTCCCGATATGAGTTAGGGTTGATTGCGACAAAAAAAGGGTATTTTAAGCCAACTGGCATATACCTAATTGGAATCTGCGACACTACATATAATAAAAATACGTAACGTGTCAAATTTTTTGATTATTAACAGCGCTTATATTATGCTGGATCAGCAATTACAAACAAAACACTTGGTTGCTAATAAATTCAGTGTACTGAAAGATTCACAAGGCTAGATGCCCACGATTTTGTCCGGAACGACCCTCTATCATGGAAGCTACTGTTTAAAGCACAGTTCGATGCGTTGACGCAGCCCCTTATCTTGATCGGCCATTCGCTCGGCGGTTCTATGCGCTGCTCAAATACCTTTCTGAGGAACGGCCGGAAAAGAGAATCTTAGGTTTGTTTTTGGTTAGCCATACCATACTGGGGCCTGACGGTTGGGACGTATCAGATTTTGCTTTAATCGAACATTTTGAAACAACACTACCGCCCTTAGGCCTGGTTTTCTTTTACCAGGGAACCCAAGATCCGGTCGTGCCGGCCAGACACCTGACTTTCTATAAGAAACATTTTAAAACGGCTGTATTCCGGCAGTCGGAGGTCAGCGATCATGCTTTTGCTCAGGGACTGCCGCATTTAATAACTGACCTGAGAAGCATCGAATGATCAATAGCTTTTCTTATAAGTGATTAATAGCTTCTCTAAGTCAAAAATGTAACATACTTATTTCCTATTTAACGATTGTTTAGCTGTCCTGGTAAAAAGTTCTGGGTAATTAATTACAAAGCCTTCCTCATCAATACGGATAGTGGCTTCAAAATCGTTGGGAACGTTTTCGTAGTGGCATTCCGCATCAGACACGCGAGTGTAATTTTGATACACCGATTTTATTTCTTGTTGTAACAGATCAAGGTATATCACCTTGATTTGCTGTTTTTCATCATTTCCCAATTGCAGCCTGTCAATGGATAGGGTATTTGTAAATGCGTAAGTGGGATATCCACCTCTATACAACCTTGAAGTTTATCGATTGATTTATCTCTGCTGTGCCAGTTTCCTTTAGCATTACCTTGTAATTTTATGGCTTGCGTTTTATTATTATATCTGCAAACAATATCAATATAAAGGGTTTCCCAATTTTTTGTAGTTCGTATCTAATAATTAACCTGGTAAATCTTCTGTTATAGAATCCTATTATCACTGAGTTGATCTTGTAGCCTTCATCTACTGGGGTAATCAGGCAATTTTCTAAAGAATAATACTCAATAACCGTCCACAGAAGATTAATTTGCGGCTTTGTTTGAATAACGCTTTTCATAAATCTCTTTATATGTTACCTGTTATCCTTAACTGGAATTACAGAACTAATGTTTTAATTGTTCTGAATACATTTTTTCGATAGATATAATTTAACACCTCTAAGCGATCATTCTTAAACGCCCATAGGACCAATCTAGGTGGATCCCGTTAAAGATAACTTGTTGTTGCCGGACTATAAAGCAGCGTAACGAGAGTACAATATCCTTTTTCATAACTTTCGCAGCATACAATTTTAGAACGCTGTAGAAACCGTTAAAATTACGGAACGAAGCAAAACTTTGTGGTTTCAAAAAGTTACTAAATCGTTCCTGCAAGTCAAAAACGACTATTTTGCCCAGAAATAGAGATTGTAGCGAGGAAGACTTAGAATCTTTTAGTTGTTAGTTCGATTCCAGCAAAGTGTACGCTGATGGAGTTCAGAGGATTATCGCCTATTCAATAATTACAGCCTGCGTACAGTTTTTAAATGGGCGATCAAATATCAGCTAGAAATGTCTTTCAGCTTTTCCTCGCTGAATTCTTTAAATACTAATTTTTGTGTCCGCGAATCCGATGCTGGATGCATAACCAATGCTTGTTAAATAAAGCTAGATTTAACGTGTAATGCTTGAGCTAATGACCTTAATGACACAACCTATAAGACTAGCTCCCGAATAACGCCATTCATGATTAGCTATAATGGATCAATTCTCTTTGCAGCTAATCGGGTTAATCAGACTTTTCGTTAATTTCTTCTTATCTTTGTTTAGATATGTGATGAAAATGCAGAAGACCCAAGAATTGGAGAAAAGAAGGAAACTGCACGATAGGATGGAGATCATGGTGAATGAAAATTGTAAGATTGCCATACCTTCGGATATTTTAGAAAAATTGCTTCAGCCACATAAGCTGTCTCATTATTGTTTTATCTTTTTGGATCAGGGGTCAGAAACTTATAAAATAGATTTAAAAGATATTACCATCGGCGACAGCCAAATGGTTTTTGGTTTGCCAAATCAAATATTTACAAATGCCCTCAAGGACAATCACAGTTTAAATTATAAAGCTGCCTTCGATGAAAACACGTTGGGCCTGCTCCCAAATTCATTTCCGTTCCTGCTGGATCCTTTAAATTTAAATATGATCACGTTTACTCCTGATGCTAAAGAGCGTGTAAAGTCTGTTTTCTCTACCTTATTTCAATTACTTCATACTACCGGAAAGCCAAATAAAATTGAAATAATTCTAGCGTATTTAAATACGCTTTTAACCGAGTTTAACAATGCTTACTTTGAGCAGAGCAATCAAAAGAACCCGCCAAATACCAAATTGTCCAAATACATCGCTTTTAAACTTACTGTAGAAGCGCATCTGACTGAACAACATGACGTACACATTATTGCAGAAAAATTGGCGATGACCACAGGTAGCCTTTATGGAGTTGTAAAGAAATTTTCAGGTGTATCACCTAAGGAATGGATAACAAACAGGCTCATTCTGGAAGCGCAGCGTAAGTTACAGTATTCTACGCTATCAGTAAAGGAACTGGCATACGAATTAGGTTTTAATGACCCTGATTATTTTTCGCGGTTATTCAAAAAAAATACAGGTACGAGTATCAGCGCTTATTTGTCAAGTCATCACGATTAGTCCAGTATATAAAATGATTTGTCCACCTCTTAGGTTTTCCTATCCACTATTTTTGCTCCTATAAATTTAAAACCATTAATCAATGAAAATAGCATTAGTAACAGGAGCAAACAAAGGTATTGGCTTGGAAGTAGCCAGGCAACTCGCACAAAACGGATTCTTTGTTTATTTAGGGTGTCGCAATCTCGAAAGTGGTTTAGCCGCAGTGGAAAAACTTAAAGCTGAGGGGATCGACAATATAGAGGAAGTTACATTAGATGTCACTGATAACGAATCAGTTTACAGCGTTCGTGAAATAATAGGAAAAAAAACGGAAGTGTTGGATGTGTTGGTCAACAACGCAGGTATTTCAGGAGGATTTCCGCAATCAGCGCTTGATGCAACACTTGAGCAATTCAGGACAGTTTTTGAAACGAATGTGTTCGGCGTGGTTAGCGTTTCGCAAGCTTTTATTGATCTGTTAAAAAAATCACCTGAACCACGTATTGTAAATGTTAGTTCCGCCATGGGTTCGCTTTCTTTGGCAGCTGACCCTTCCGGCGGTTACCACATGGCGGTATATCAATCGAGTAAAGCAGCTCTCAACATGTATACGGTAAATCTTGCTTATGAGCTCCGTGACTTGCCCTTTAAAGTTAACATGGTTTGTCCGGGGTATACAAAAACCGATTTTACTGGTCATCAAGGTACCAGCACAGTTCAAGAAGCAGGGCAACGTATTGCAAAGTATGCACTGATTGACCAGAATGGACCAACAGGAAAGTTTATGAGTGAAGAATATTTTCCTGAACCGGAAAGTTGTCCATGGTAGAACCGAATACCATAGAACCCAAGGAGTAAATTATATGTTTTCTTAACGTTCATCAGAACGGATTGTAAAGAGTCACAATCCTAAGATCCGGTAATAATTAGCCCAATGCGTCTGATAAAGAGTAAGGTTGACCACGCTAAAGATGATATGCCCGAAAGAAAGGCTACAGGAAAAAATTATAGGATTCTCTAAAATGCTTTTTCTTTTTTATTTAAATAAATTGAAACTACTCAACAGGCTTTATGCCAAAAGCGGAGATGATTTCATTGAAGTCGCTATTGAATGGATCGAATTCTATCAAGTCTTGAGAAAATATTTTAGCAAATGGCAATACCCTTAGCACAGATATTTATATAGTTGTCGGTAAATGCTGCAAATCAGTAACCTGAAACTCTTGAATTGACGATAACTTCATTCTGTATCTAAATTAACCCTTAGGAAGGGCCAATGGCCGACTAAAAATCGTCAGCAAACCAGCTAAAGTAATTTGTGTAAGACCAACTATTACCATTTAAGCTTATACAATTATAAAATAGACAAATGCTGGTGTATGAATTGAATACTGAAGTATTGGTGTTAAAAATCACTTTAAACCTTTAAAAAAGTTCCCTATCAGTACACGGGCGTCGACATCTCTGTTTCTATCTCCTAGCTTTTTTATTGGGAGAAAAAAGTTCTTGTTTGGAATGTATGACCTCCATTAATATGCTTACAAAACTCACTTGCTGTTTTGTGATATCTGATCGATAGTCAGTACGTTGCACAGTAAGTGTTCCCAACGGCCTATTGGTGGGATAAAAAATCTCTAGGTTATTGTTTTTAGCACATTGGCCGACATCAAGCCAATGTGCTAATGACTCTCAGCACTCATAACTTGTCCATAGCTTAGCTTGTCCAAAACAACTTCTCCCCCTTGATAAGGATTGATAAGGTATTTTTGTCTATTGATCAGTATATTGATACCGGATGTTTATGATCGGCACAATCGTCGGAACCCAGCGCGGGGAGGTTTGCACTCATTATTGCAAAGCCTTTAAACCATTGCGATTTTATTTTGCTAGTTTCATTACCATTTGCGCTCCATTTTAAAAACCAAACCAACAGCAAAAACCGATTGAGGATTCGCATTATTATTAATCCGGAAGAATGAAATAATCTGTTCAGTAAATGCTGTATCGTCACGGATGATTATTTTTCCTTGCCGCTTTTCTACGGCAATCCTCCCACAAATTTTCAATACCCTGGGGATAAATAGTCAATATAGGACATTCTGATTTTCTTCTTTCTGCCTTCAATCCCGTCATGTGGTTATTCACTTTTTACAGGAGTTTCTTCATGCCAACCCAGCTGTTTATTGGATTAAAATTGGAATATTATCTCTGAAGAACAGCGTATAGAAACTGGAACAACTACGGATGGGCTAGAGAATAAAAAGTATCACACACAAAGCCAAATATATTACTGATATCGCAGCAACACTGGCCGCATTGTTACAAATTCAAGGATCAAGCGGCTATGGTACCCCAATTGAAGCAAAATTAAAAAAGAAGTGTAAATAACTGCTCAAATAACTTATAAACCAGTACAGGAATTTATGAATATTAGGGAATGAATGGTTTCGGCTTAATGCGTCTATATAGTTAGGAATAAATAACGATGTGAAACTGTTTTGGATTACAATCTTTACATTATGTTTGGTTGTCCCAGCGTTGTCCAACGATGTCTGATCACTTGAACCGCAGGAATTTGTCTCTAAAGCCACTTCTTTTAAAGCCTTTTCGATCCGTTTATCCGCTTTGTCTCTTAGGTAGTCCAGGATAGGAATATCAGGCCATTTTAAAACTGAATAAGCATAAGCTATCGACGATGCAACACCAAAGGTTATGATAAGTGCCATATGACACCTAACTTAGGCTTTGCCGACTCCACCCAGCCCATAAACAGCCAGATAAATCGATAATGTATCATGTAAGCGGATAAGAAATCTTCATAAAGTGAAAAATCACATCGGCAACCGCTGCAATCCCTCACAGGCCCTTTATAATTTCATAATGCTGTTTTGATTTTGGCAAAGTTGGAGAATTGTTCTTTCAGACCTGTTACGATAATGGTATGAGGATTATTAACCTGTAGCGAAAATCCCTTACGTTTTAATAGATCAGGGCACCAGGGTACAGAGATGTTTAATTTTTTTGCACAGCTCATCATATATCAATCTTTCGAACAGTTATCCCAGATCCCGGTCGTATGGAAGCGTTGCGTTCGCGAGATATCAGGGAACCATAAAGATTATATTCCGATTTTTTAGTCTGGAGCAAATCTGGTTAAGGGCCCAGATTATCTATGATTCAATAAACATGCGAATAGAAAGGAGTCTACAGTGCATTCACCTCCAAATTATCCATTGTAGCAATTGCGTTGTAGACACGTAAACCAATATTACCGGATTTATACTCACCATCGGTAGCGGATATCAGCGGCTTGTCGGCACCACTCAAGAACACTTCGATATGGCTGCCCATTGCTCTCACCTTTACCTTATAAGTCTCGTTTATTTTCATAGGATATTTAGCTGTTTCAATTACCGTCCATTTATTGCTGCCTGATTTTCCAAGGGTGATGACCCCTGTTTGGGCATTTAGGCCTGCATAATAGCCTTCATACGCATCAGCGCCGATGGCTGGTTTGGCAGCACGGAAAATCAGACCCGCATCTCCTGCCGTACTTACGGCAATATCGGCAGTATAAACAAAGTTGTCAAACTTGGTGCCGGTGGCAATGACTTTTGGCCCGTTGGTTCCCGAAAGGCCATTATCGTTGGCGCCGGTATGGATTGCATTGTCCTTATAAAACCATCCGTTGCCATAACTGGTCAGGCCGGTAGCGGTATTGTTATCAAAGCTTTGCCTATAGAATGTTGTACTGTAGGCAGGCTTACCAATTATGGGGATGATGCTTACACGCAAGCTTTCGGATCCATAAGGAACCAGGGTGATCTGCTCGGTCGGTCTGGTAGATACTACAGGGCCAAAAGGTACATCGAACGCTGCAGTATTGTTATAGTCCATCGTCCAGGCGGGTATTTGTCTGGCACTTACCCTTAACTGCACAGGCACCTGCTCCTGGACAAAAGGGTTCTCAGGCATCGGGCCCTTAACTACCGTGAAATTTTTGGCGAGGGAACTGGCTTCCAGTACCAGACCGTAATTCCATGCAGAGGCAGGGATGATCTCGGTCTCGTAGAAACCTTTTACGGCATATTCCCTGACATTCTTTACCGACTGCTTAATTTTAACCGCATATACCAGCGGTCCCCGTTCAACACTTACCGCATTGCTTACCTGTGGCTTTACCGCCACCTGCATGGGGAAATGCAAACTGATTTTATCACCGGTCTTCCAGATGCGCTTTACAGTCAGGATCTGTCCGGCCACAACATCCGTCAGAAGCTTTCCGTTCAACTTCACCTCGGGCCTCGCGCACCATGACGGAATACGCAGTTTTAATCCAAAGGAGGCCACTTTGGTCAGAGAAAAATTCAGATCGATCTGCTCGTCAAAGGGATAACTTGTCACCACAGCGATTTTTATGGGTATGTTCTGTGCCACCACTGCATTCACTTCCATGGGCGCATAAGCATTAACGGCAAGGCCGCCATCCGGCGTTGCTACCCAGCTGTTCTTCACGAAATAAGGCCAGCCCATGTGCATATTATACCTGCAGCAGGGAAAGCCCGAGAACGGGCCCGGCACTATGCCGTTGCCATAATCCTGGTTAAACCCATGCCCGCCCGGCAGATTTTGCACCTGGTTGGGCAGCGTGTAATAGGTATGGTTTTTGAGATCGCTACTGAACTGCGCAGGCAGGGTATTGAAAGCCAGTTTCTCCAGCTGGTCGCCAATGGAGGAATTATTGTGGATGATCCTCGCGCCGGTCTCCAAACTCTGCATCCACTCCACTACAGTACAGGTTTCTACACCCTCAACCGTGTTGTGGCCCGACATAAATTCTGTACCCGAACCAATGCCGGTTGGCTGCCCGTTATCATTCAGGATATGTTTGATGCCGTTCTGCATCGCATCGGCATAATGTGGCGAGGGATCGACCTGCGAATATACGGCAGGGAACTTCAGCGCCTGGGAAACGTTCACCATATGTTTTGGCTGGTAATCAGGACCGTAGAACTGAAACTGATTCTGGTTGAAGATATCCGCCCATGGGTAAGCCTGCTGTTTCAGCTTATTGACAAGATCAAGCAGATAAGCGTCGCCGGTTTTGTTATACACCCACAGGACTATCTCCATATTGTCGCCCGCCCGGGATTTCCCCCATTCTTTGAGCGGATCCTTATCCAGGTTATCCAGCTCATACCTAAAATATTTCGACAGAAAAGGGATCACGCGTTTATCGCCGGTGGCCTCGTAATAACTTTGCAGGGCATACATAAAAGGCATGCGCGGCCACCAGTCCCTCATTTTAGGCGGACCGAACAAACCGTTTTCCTGCTGGTGGTCAAGGGTATAATCAATCCATTTTTTTGATCTGGCCTTCAGTTCGGCATCATCCAGAGTATAAGCCAGGGACACCAGACCCTTTACATAGTAAGGCACTTTTTCCCAGCTGTTACCGGTGCCGCCCAGCCAGTCTGAATTTGCGCCCAGGTTGTCGCTCTCGGGATACAGTTCCTCAGCCTCGCCGGTGAATCCTTCTTTCTGCAGCTGCAGCTGTTTTAACAACCAGCCTTTTGCCCTGATGCTGCCCAATGGCAGCTGTGCATACACATCCTGTTTGAGGGGCTCACGGTTGAATGTATAAGGCGACTTCCCATTCTGGGCAAATGCCGCGCTCACCGATAAAAGGCAGCAGACAATGAGTAAAGAAGAATATTTCATAAAGACCTGATGTATAAATCTCAAATATATAAAAACTTATGGATTAACCCAATCCGATGGCGTTTTAGTGAAGACTGTCAGCACGGCATCGTTAACCCTATTTCTGGGTGATCTGGTTTATGCCCACATCAATGACCTGGTCTCCGTACTCCTGGTGTCCGTGTACAGAAATCTGGTTTCGCCCACCTGTTATGACCGCTCGTTTTGCTTCTGCCGAAATAGGCACGATAACGTAGCCTTTGGAAGCACCACTCAAAGACGCGGCTAAAATGCCGTTTATGTAGATTTCACAGCCATCGTCATTATAAACTGTAAGCTGGAGCTTATCCCTGTCAACAGACGCCCCCAGACTAAAATCCTGCCGCAGCCAAATATCGTGTGTCGTCCAATTGGTACCGATCACGGCACCCGGTGCGCCAGTTGACCCGAAGCTGCCCGGCGAGGCCTGCCACTTACTGTCGTCAAAATCAGTGGCGTACCAGCCCTCACCGGGTTTTTCCAGCGAGTATTTCCAAATCACCGGTTTTTTGACCGAGGCGGGCAATAGCGTTTTCAGAAAAATACTGAGGCTGATCGTTTTCTGGTTGGAGGCTCTGATCCGAACCGGATCGCCCTTGACCACCGCACGGTCATAGGTCAGCAGTCCGTTCAGTTCTCCCTCCACATCTGTGATCTCCGTATAAACGGCAGCGCTAAGTCCGTTGTTTGTCTTGTATATTGCAAGGTCGGTCGCGAATTGATCATACAGAACGGTATATTTCTCTTCATTGTCCGTCATTACATAGGTATTGCCCGGACGCCAGACATGACCCGGAAAAATAAATCCTATACCGCCATACTCGCCACAGGCCAGTGTTTGGCTTGTACTTACCGGTACGCCCGGTGCCGGATAATTGTGAATATCCAGCACATCTCCCACACCAAAGTGCGCCCATCCGCTGCCCTGGTTGATCAGGCGCGTGGGGTCCAGCTTACGTACCTGATCAACATACCCTGCGGTATGGTGCTGCCCCTGTGCTTCATTAAAAATAACCCAGCTGACGATAGAAGGGGAATTCCAGTGCGTTTTGACCAAACGCTCCAGTTCCGAACGAAAAGCAGCGGTATCGACAGGGGGCGGCGCTTGACTGGCATAGGAATTGGCTGACGGCATATCCTGCCAGACCATCAGTCCCAGTTTGTCGGCCCAATAGTACCAGCGGTAAGACTCTACCTTGATGTGTTTCCGCACCATGTTGAACCCAAATTTTTTGATCATTTCCAGATCGTATTTTAGCGCTGCGTCAGTAGGTGCCGTATATCCCCCGTCAGGCCAGAATCCCTGATCCAGTGGCCCTACCTGAAAGAGAAACCTGTTGTTGAGGAACATTTTTTTATAGCCCCCTTCCTCGCCGACGCTGATTTTTCGCATACCGAAATAGCTCTTGACTTCATCGGTATTTTTCGATGCTTTTTTCAAATCAACGACCAGATCGTATAAAAAGGGACTGTCCGGCGACCATAACTTCGCGTGTTTGACAGGGATGGTAATTTCTTTATTGGTCACTACCGAGCCATCTTTCACAGTGACGACTACCGGATTACTGCCGGAACTGGTAATAACGGTGACCTTAACAACAGACTTGTCTATGTCCGGCACAATTTTGATATCATCGATATGAACGACCGGAACAGGTTCCAGCCAAACCGTCTGCCAGATACCCGTAACGGAGGTATAGGTTATACCACCGGGGCTGAGCGTCTGTTTACCGCGCGGGAAACCCCCATTATCAGTCGGATCAAAAACCCTGACGGCAATATCCTGCTCTCCCGAGTTTTTCAAGGTAGTCGAAATATCATAACTGAAGGGGTCATAGCCGCCGGAATGTTTGCCCAGACTTTTACCGTTGACGAACAGCTCTGCCTCATAATCCACAGCACCAAAGTGGATCAGGACCTTCTCGCCCTTCCAGCTTGCAGGAATTATAAATTTCCGACGGTACCAGATCACCTCGTGATGCTCCATTACACCCGAAAGCGCTGACTCTACGGGGAAAGGGACCAATATGGAGCCCGACAGTTTACCATTTGGCGGGGGCTCATTTCTGCCCGTAGCCGGCTGGTACTGCCACAGTCCGTTAAGGTTTAGCCACTTTTCGCGGACGAGCTGGGGCCGGGGATATTCGGGCAGTACGCTGGAAGGGTTCACGTCTCCGGCAAATCTGCTCATCAGCGCAGCCTGTTTCGGTTGCCATTGCTGGGCAGATAACATTGTTGGCACACAGGCAATGGCCGTTATCAATATTTTTTTAAGATTCATAGCTAAATCGGTCGGATCGTTTAAACTTCAAAGAAACCAAAAATTATCGGATTGCACACTAACTTTAATGACCGCCCGTTGTCAGCAGACCATCTATAAACAGGATAGTCCCACAATTATATCCCCCCGGCAAGCACCTTTGGAATCCCCTGCCAGGGAAACCAGAGTTCCTGCCTGATCCCTGGTTTGTTAATACCAATGTTCCGGTACTTCGGTGAGCTGGACTACCAAGTCATGAATGTCTTCCTGCAACACGGAACCTGCTAAGATGTTTCAGCCGCTACCTTTTCATTTATCCCGCTATACCGGTTTGCCGACGGAAGGCTCAGACAGTCAGATGTGCTCTCTGTGCATTTTCCCATGCAGGGCCATATCCGCCGTTATAAATCGCCTATTTTGTAAGTGCACAACCTTTGGCAGGTCATTTAACCATCATCCACAGATACAGACTTCAGATTTCCCGGCACTGTTGGTTTCGGTTAAGACAATCATAGATTTGGATAAACAATTTACCAGATAGCAGGCGACTTTTGTTCCATTAAAATAAATAGAGATATGGAACTTAAAAACAGCACCGTTCTTGTTACCGGGGGAAGTAGCGGAATTGGCCTTGAACTCATCAGACAACTTATCGACCAAGGCGTCAGCACAAT
Source organism: Pedobacter fastidiosus (assembly GCF_014306625.1). Classification (GTDB taxonomy): domain Bacteria; phylum Bacteroidota; class Bacteroidia; order Sphingobacteriales; family Sphingobacteriaceae; genus Pedobacter; species Pedobacter fastidiosus. The sequence continues at coordinate 18,538 of NZ_JACRYL010000032.1, read as the reverse complement.
TATTACTACCGGCAGGGATCTTTCGCGTCTTGAACAGGTAAAGAAACAATTTCCGCAGCTGCATACCTTTCAGAGCGACGTTAGGGATACGCTTGCTATTTCACAGTTGTATGAGGATGTCATAAGGCAGTTTCCGCAACTCAACATCATCATCAATAATGCGGGAGTAATGAGGGACCTTGATCTGTTGACGACAAACCTCGACGTGCATGAGATAACGGCGGAGATCGACATAAATCTCTCTGGGAGCATTAAGATGGTGCAAACATTTCTGCCACACCTTTTTAATCAGAAAGACGCTGCAATCATCAATGTTTCCTCCGGACTGGCCTTCGTCCCGTTCCCCGCATCGCCTATTTACAGCGCAGCCAAAGCGGGGATTCACGCCTATACACGTGTCCTGCGCTTACAATTGAGACAGACCAATATAAAGGTGTTTGAACTGGCTCCGCCCAGCACAGAAACGCCATTGTTGGATGCCTTTACCGGCCTAGTAGACAGTACCCAAAATATGGCGGTTGACAAAATGGTCAGTATCGCCATTGAAGGAATCTTAAATAATAAAATGGAAATTAAACCTGGCGCATCCAGAATTCTCAAGATAATGAGCAGGCTGGCTCCGGAGACCATCCTGAATTTTTTGGACAGGACCCTGCAAAAGGCAAGAACAAAAAAAGTACATTAGCAATATGACTAGCATTGTACCACTCCGGGTTCGAACGATTACCGAGTTCCACCGGATCACCGGACTCTCCGGGCCGCTGCATCCTTTGATCAGTTTGATTGACTATGCTGAGATTCGCCTGCCGGAGGAACGAAACGGGGTTAGCGCCGTATTTGATTTTTATTCGATCTCTGTAAAGCGCGGCCTCAACTTCAAAATGATATACGGGCAGCAGCCTTATGATTTTGACGAGGGTATAATGTATTTCCTCGCGCCCGGGCAGGTGCTGCGTGTAGAAGCTGAAACTGACTCATCGTCGAAACCTACCGGCTGGCTTCTTTTGATCCATCCTGATTTTTTGAGGCGTACCGCCTTATCAAAGAACATCAGGCAATACGGCTATTTCGGCTATTCTGCAAACGAGGCACTTTTCCTTTCGGAAAGGGAAGAAAAAAGGGTCGGCGACATCATTGACCATATCGGGCAGGAATGTCTGGCCTATACCGACCGATTTTCCCAGCCTATTATAATCGCACACCTGGAAGCCCTGCTCGGCAATGCCGACCGTTTTTATCACCGGCAGTTCATCACCCGCAACGTAACTAGCCACCGCATTCTCAATAAAGTGGAAAACTTACTGGAGGATTATTTCCTTGGAGAAAAGCATTTGAAGCAGGGAATCCCCAGTGTCATTTACGTTGCCGGAAAACTTAATATATCCCCCAACTATCTGAGCGGGCTGCTAAAAACACTCACCGGTTTGAATACACAGCAGCATATCCATGAAAAATTGGTGGAGGTTGCAAAGCAGAAGTTGTCAGCCACAGATCTGACAGTTAGCGAGATCGCCTACAGTTTCGGCTTTGAGCATCTGCCCTCGTTCAGCAAAATGTTCAAACAAAAAACCGGACAGTCACCGGTCGCATTCAGGCAGAGTTTCCATAACTGAAATTTTTTAGGCGTTAGACAGGAAAAACGGGAATACATTACAGCGCCCTCTGTGAAAATTCGCAAATGTTTCGGATCCTGTTACAGGACATGCTCAGGTCGCTGACCAGTTAAGGCCCGAAAGGTAATCGAATAATTCCATTGAGTCCTGATCCGGTTAATCTGGCTGCGCAGGAATTACGTGGCCCCCAGTCAATACAAATTCCAGCCGATGATGAAGGTATAAACTGCAGCGGATGGCTGGTCCGGTGTTACCGACATTTCAGCCGGCTATCAGTCATGCTGTAAATCGCCGGAGCAACATTTGAGATCGCCCGCGCCGTGTCATTATCTATTTAGGACAGGTAAAAGAGCAAATACCATCAGTATGTTAGAAGGTATTTGCTTTTTCGGGTCAAGCACTTATCTTTTTCATCAAACAATTTAATCGATCACTATACTATCAATAGCCCTATCCAAAGCATATTCCTTTATTACAGGCACTTTCAAACCTTCGGCGCGGCATACCGTTAAATCGGTCATGCCTAAAAAGCCAAGAAAAGCTTTCAGGTAAGGTGCGACAAAATCGTTGACCTGGCCCGGCCCTTCTGAATAAACACCGCCGGACGACATCGCTACGTAAACCTTTTTGCCGGTTACCAAGCCAATGGGTCCGTTATCGCCATAACCGAACGTTATTCCTGCCCTGGTAATGTGATCGATCCAGGCTTTTAATGCAGTGTGTATCGTGAAATTGTAAAGCGGAGCGCCGATAATGATTATATCAGCTGCCAGTAATTGTCTCACGGCTTCATCCGAGTACCTAAGTGATTCTTTTTCTTCGGCTGTAAGCTGATCTCCGGGAGTAAACATGGACCGTAGAATATTGGGATTTAAATGTGGTATCTCAAGATCAACCAGGTTCACTTGTTCGACCGTACTGTCCGGATATTTCTCCTGTGCCATTTTGACGATGGCATTGCCCAGTTTGATACTGTAAGACTGACTGCCCTGGATGCTTGATGTTAGATAAAGGATTCGTTTCATAAAAGAATTCAGTTTTGTATAAGCTTATATGCTCATATATTTGATCTCAAAGTTAGTTCCTTTAACTATCCCTAAGTGAGTACTTACCTAAAGGAAAGCAATTACTTTTGGGAAAGTGCCTATCTTTGACTATGAAGACAGCCGAAATTCCTGCTAAAAAAGAGTGCGACAATTCACTCAAAAATGTTCTTGATGCATTGTATGTGCTCAACGGCCGTTGGAATTGCCGGTAGTTTTAAGCCTGGTAAAAAAACCAAATCGCTTTAAGGAGATTCAAAACGAGGTAACAGGGATATCCCCAAAAGTACTGTCCAATGAACTAAAGAATCTTGAACGGAATGAATTTGTTAAAAGGAATGTGTATCCGACAACACCTGTGACCATCATCTACGAAGCTACAGAATATAATTTGACTTTAAAAAATGTACTGCACGAACTTGATGTATGGGGAGAACAGCATCGGGAGCGGATCAGGCAGTCTATGCGCAATTAAAATGGGGTTGGTATAAAAAGCAAGTGATTATTGTATTTGATAGTGGCACTTATTTGTCAATAATTAAAAATGTCATATTTGACTGCTACAAAGATAGATTTGGTTCCTTTTTGTATTTTTCAATGGTTGAATTTTACTAAAACTAAAAAAACGTAAAATGGAAAAAATATTAATAACGGGGGCAACAGGAAACCTTGGGAAAGCAGTAATTGAATCATTACTCAAAACTATACCTGCTAATCAGGTGGTTGCACTTACACGTGACAAGAACAAAGCCGCTGATTTGAAGGAACAAGGGGTTGAGTTGCGTTTAGGTGACTATGATGATATTGCCTCACTAGATAAAGCGATGGAGGGAATCGGAAAAGTGCTTTTAATTTCTGGTGGGAGAGCTCAGAATGGCCTGGAGCAGCATCAAAATGTAGTTGATGCCGCGAAAAAGGCCGGGGTAAAATGTATTGCGTATACCGGACGATGTCTAAAAGACAGAAACACCTTAGCCAACCACCTGATGAAGCGGCACTTTGAAACAGAAGATTATATAAAGAATAGCGGGTTAAACTATATTCTTTTCCGCAATATTTTATATATGGATGCTATGGTATTACTTTTGGGTAGAGATGTACTTGACACCGGCATCAATCAGCCCGCCGGTGATGGCGTGGCATCATATGCGCTCAGAAGCGATATGGGAGAAGCTATTGGCAATGTCTTAGCCAAATATGACTGTGACAACCGCATTTATGACTTTACAAATACTGAGACCTATTCTTTTTATGATGTTGCAGCGGCACTTAGTGACCTATCCGGTAAAAGTGTAACTTATAAGCCGGTTGAGCCGGATGTTTTCTTGCAAGCAGCTATCAAAAAAGGATTACCTGAGTTTGTAGCCAAAATGAGTCTTGGCTTTATGATCGATATCGAAAACGGTCAGGAATCCAAAGTCAGTGAAGACCTTGAAAATATACTTGGGCGCAAACCAGCTTCGTTAAAGGAGGGATTGAAGATATTGTTTAATCTGTAACATTTAATCACGTAACATGTTCGTAACGCCGCCGCATCATATCAAAACCATCGCCGAATATCATCGTTTCAATGAGTTACCCAAACCGGGACAGCCTTTAGTAAGTGTGATCAGATTTGAAGATATTCAGCGTATTCCTGATAAAGGACAGCTGAGTATCGTATTGGATTTTTACACCATTGCCTTGAAGAAGAACTTTAGCGCAAAAATGAAATATGGGCAGCAGGATTTTGACTTTGATGAAGGCGTCATGCATTTTATGTCACCCAGGCAATTACTTTTTTTCGATTCTACTACAGCAGATGACTTCAAGCATACAGGTTGGCTATTACTTATCCATCCTGATTTTCTTGGGAATACATCTTTGGCTAACAAAATCAAGAAGTACGAATACTTTGATTATCATATCAATGAAGCTCTTCATCTATCGGAAAAAGAAGAAATCATGGTTGCCGGAATTTTTCACAATATAGCAGAGGAATACCATTCGCGGATAGACGGTTTAAGTCAGGATGTAATCATAGCACAAATTGAACTGCTGCTTACTTATTCTGACCGTTTTTATCAGCGGCAATTTATCACCCGAAAAATAGCCGGTCACCGCATCCTTAACCGACTGGAAGCTTTGCTGAAAACTTATTTTGAGAGTGATTCGCTGAATGAAAATGGCTTGCCGACTGTCTTGTACATTGCTGATGCATTGAATATTTCGCCCAATTATCTGAGCCGTTTACTGAAAATGTTATCTGGGCAAAGTACACAGCAATTCATTCACGACAAATTAATTGAACTGGCAAAAGAAAAACTGTTAATGACAAGTTTATCCATCAACGAGATTGCCTATCAATTAGGCTTCGAACACCCCCAATCTTTCAGTAAACTGTTTAAGGCGAAAACAAAGTCTTCTCCCGGGGAATTCAGGCAGTCATTTAATTGAGGATAGGTGATTCTTTTTCGCTGGTTGCTAGCATCCCTACAGGCTAAATCTTTATATCTCTCGTTAAGTAGGAAGTATTAGAAAAAAGATATATGACCTAAAGGATTGCGATGCTTTAGGAATTCCAATTACTAATCTTTATGATATATTTCATAAAAGTTATTCGTAATTTCACTACAGTATTGTTCGGAAACTCTTCCTTTATTTAATATACCCGCCTGCTGATAGAAACCGTGCATTACTCCCTGGTATTCTTTATAATCAACCGCAACACCTGCAATTAGGGTTTAACGGCAGTCAGCCTCCAATATCACACAAATGATACTGTTTCAGTAAATTTCACCGTGGTTGAGTTTCGCTCAAAGATTCCCAGTCCGGCCAAAGAGGTTACCTGCTGGTAAAGTTCAAGTCGTGTTGCATAATCTTATATGATAAGTTTAAAATTAGGCCGGATCCGGATTCGACAAGGGTAGTGTAAAATAAAAAGTTGACCCGACTTCTTTCTCGCTGGATGCCCAGATCTTGCCCAGATGCATCTTGACAATTTCGGCACTAAGGTAAAGCCCGATTCCAAAGCCTGGTATATGCTTGGTCCGGTAATTTTCAACCCGGTAGTATCGCTCAAATATATTATCAAGATCATCTTTGCTGATCCCAAATCCCTTGTCAATAACACAGATCATTGCATCGTTGCCCTTGCGCTGAGCGGTAATAGTTATCTTTTTCCCCCTGGGTGAATATTTGATGGCATTAGTCAAAAGGTTGATGATGACAGATTCTATTTTGTCTTTATCCGCACTGACAAGGAGGTCAATGCCCGGCACATAAATAATTTCGGTATCTGTGGTAAACTTTACCTGTTCTATGGCTTCTGTAATCAGTTCGCCCAAAGAAAAACAGATCGTATCAAGATGGATCTTGCCTGACTGAAACCGTGACAGGTTTAAAAATCCCGTAATCATGTTGTTCATTTTCCTGACCTGTCTCAGCGCTTTGTGTATTGCTTCTGCCATAAACTCGTCCTGCTGCTTCCCAAGCCTGATCTCTGCCAATTGCAAAATACTGCTCAAAGAGGTCAGCGGCGTTTTTAATTCATGGCTGACAATTCCGACAAAGTCATTTTTACGGAACTCTTCCAGTTTTTCCTGGGTAATATCCAGAACAGAGCCTATAAAACGCGTGGGGTTATCCTGCCGATCAAAGTAAACCTTACCCTTTGCCCTTATCCAGCGTAACTGCTGATCTTCCACGCCAACCGTCCTATATTCAACATCGTAATCACCATTGCTTAGCGACCTGACAAAAAGCTTGTCAATAATATCTAAGATACGGTCACGGTCATCGCTATGAAGCCCCGTCACGAAATCTTTTTCATAGGTTACCTCATCATCATGGCTTATGCCAAAAAGAGTCCTGCACCGCTTGTCCCATTCCATTGTACCCTTTAGCAGGTCCAGATCAAAAGTGCCCAGTTTTGCAGCCTCTTTTGACAACCGCATTTGCTCCAGAGCTGCCTCTATCACCATCCTCGCACCCACCTGTTCGGTTACGTCCTGGCAAAGTACCATGATCCCTTTCTCGGTTCCATTCAACTCCTGGTAAGGTTGATAAACAAGGTTAAGATAGCCGTCTTTCTTTACTCCGTCCTCATAGAAAAAGTAGGGGTGTTCATAAAGATAGAAAGGCTCTCCGCTCGACATTACCTTTTCTAGGATAGGTCTGAAGTGTGGTTCCGCTTCCGGTATTATCTCGAATAGCGGGTGGTTCAGCAGCTGATCAACTCTCCGGTGTACCAGCCTGGTGTAAGCGGCATTGACGATCTCTACTTTCCAGTCATTACCCGTAAGCGCTATAATCCCAACCGTCGCTTCCCTGACCAGTGTCTGAAATCGCTGTTCTGAGGTAACCAGGTTATCTATCAGTTTTATTTTCTGGGTCGTTTCAGTGCAGGTCACAAACACACCCCCCGGTTTGCCTGATTCGTCTATCACCGGGCTATAGCTGAATGTCCAGTAGACATTTTCCATTTCTCCATTTCGGTATATGGGAAGCAGTAGGTCTTCGTTGAAAACCGCCTCACCGCCAGAAAGTACCTGATCGATCAGCGGCTTAATATAGTCCCATATCTCCGGCCATGCTTCGATGGCCCGTATGCCCAAAATTAAGGGATGTTTTCCCTCGTTACCCAGGCTTGGTCTATAAGCATCGTTATAAAAACAGATCAGCTCAGGTCCCCACCACAAAAACATTGGGAATTTCGATTGGATAAGAATACTTAATGTAGTTTTTAAGCTTTGCGGCCACTGCTCCGGGCTTCCAAGCTCTGTTGAGGCCCAGGGATATTCGCGGATTAGCTGACCCATTTCCCCACCTCCCTTAAGGAATTCGTATTTGTTGTCCGCTGTCAAGATTGCGCTCATTGTGTTAGGTTCGATAGGCTAAGATAAATGGAATTTAGAAACAAATATCGTATTGTTTAATGAAAATTAAATATTAAGTTATAAAGACTTACAATTTTAATCTACGTGATTAGATATGTTTGAAATGAAATACTCATAGAGCTGATCGGTAATTGCACTGCAAAATGCAGAAGTTATGTCATATAGGATATCGGTTGACAAATTCTTTTGTATTGAACATTAATAATAGAGATTGTGTATCATAGAAAGAAGGAATGAATTGTTTCTGGTTAATGCGTCGACATTGTTGGGAATAAAAAACGCGCTAAAATTCTTTTTGGCCTATAGTTTTTACATTATTTTCAAAATACCGCTGATAGGTCCAGATTAGATTATATTTTTTGACGGCTGGTGTTAGGATTACTATATTTGCGTAATGATAAGATTGGTTACTGCATTGTTTTTAGCCTTCTATTTTCTGGCGGGCAGCTCATCTTTCCGCTCAGTGATTTTTCGCTCATACGTGATCTCTCGGCGATGTACCAGTCATATTGCGAGATTAGGGTGGGTAAACCTGATACCTGTGATTTTGTCGGCGATTATCTATTGCACGGGAAGGAACTATTTGGCTACAATGACCACGACTCCCAGCCCAAGAACGGGAGTGCAATACAGTTCGGGCATCAGCCTACATTTTCGATTTTTTTCCTTCAGCATTTTTTTAGAATTTTTAATGAAGTAGGACAGCCATTGACCAGCGAGCCAGTTTGCCATGCCCGCTACTATGCTCAGGAATATCACCATCAATATTTCAGGCCGCCGATAGCCTAAAAGCTTTCCGCGCTCTTTTTATTCATTCAAGTTCTAAGCAGTCCATAGCTATGTTTTAGCCAATATATCAATATTTCATGAAAAAATTTTTTATGCTGTTATCCCTTGTGCTATCGGCACATACGGCATCGGCACAGTATACCTTTAAGGCGAAGATATTCAACGACCAGACAAAGGCAGTTCTAAAGGGCACGACAGCGACAATACCTGATTTAAATATCAGCATAAGCGCTGATACCAGCGGCATATTAGTTATTCCCAATGTCCCCAGAGGTAAATTCGAGATCGAGATCAGTTACGTGGGCTTTGGCAAAAGCGAAATGATCTATAATTTCCCTTTGCAGCACCCTAGTGACATTATTACAATCCGGCTGGAACCTTCAGCCGCGGAATAGGCGGAAGTTACCGTGCAAACCACCCGTACCAACCTGAACCTGGGGGATGTACCAACACGTGTAGACGCTTTGCCCCTAGAGGAACTGGACGAAAAAAGCATCATGAGACCTGACGATATCAAAATGTTACTGGGTGAAATTACGGGCATCCACGTTCAGCAAACTTCAGCGGTAAGTTCCAGTGCCAGTTTCCGTATCCAGGGTTTGGACAGTAGGTATACGAGCTCCTACAGGATGGGATCCTCTGTACGGAGGCCCTTTGGGTAACCTCAGCTTATTGCAGATCAGCCCGCTTGATCTAAGGCAGGTAAAGTTTATTAAAGGGTCGGCTTCGACCCTATATGGCTGAGGGTCTGGTTAACCTGATCAGCAAAGTTCCGGAAAAGGAACGGAAGTTGACTTTCCTGTTTAACGGTACTAGTTCCAAAGGTACAGATGCCAGCGGCTATTACAGCCAGAAGTGGAAGCATATAGGCAAGACTATTTTTGGTTCTTATGATTACAATGGCGCTTATGACCCGTCGAATACCGGGCTGAGCGCGATACCGCAAATGAAACGTTTTGCCATCAGACCCAAAATATTTCTTTATGTGGATGAACAAAATATGGGCTGGTTCGGGATAAATACTATTTATGAGGATCGTTTGGACGGTGACATGCAGGTCATTTCTGGCCATACCGATAATGTGCACCAATATTTTGAGCGAAACAAAACGTTCCGTTTTTCAGCACAGTTGTCATTTACCTATAATATAGATGAAGAAAGCAAAGTCAATCTTAAAAATACCATCGGATATTTTGACTGGGATTTATCGGGGCCGGGGCTTGATTTTAAAGGCAGTCAGCTTTCCTCTTATTTTGAGGTCAATTATGTACGTAATGGTGAAAAAGCTTTCTGTGTAGGAGGTGCCAACCTGATTACTGATTATTTTGCGGCAGATCCGCCGCAAAATAACCTGAAATATAACCAGACTACCATTGGGGTTTTTGTGCAAAATACTTACAAGGTCAATAATTGGTTCTCGGTAGAAAGTGGGTTACGCTTGGATATCAATAAGCCTGCACCGGCCGGATCAACCTCAGGCTTGTTTCTATTACCTAGAATAAATGCCCTTTTTAAGATAACAGAATAGTGGGGCAGTCATATCGATGGCAGATTGGGCTATAAAACGCCTTCATTATTTAGTGATGAGATAGAGCAGGACGACTACATGCACATCAAACCCTTAAATATCGGCAATACTCAAGCTGAACAATCCTATTGTTTAAACGGCGACATTAATTATGTTAGAGCATTAGGCGGTGAGGCGTTTATCAATATAAATCAATTATTTTTTTCAACAAGAGTTGACAGGCCGCTGATCCTGCGAGATAATAGTTTTACCAACGCCAACGGTTATTTAAGCACTCGGGGTACGGAAACCAGTATCAAATTGGTGATGGATGAACTGGTATTCTATCTAGGCTATACTTATACCGATACTAATACACATTTTAATGGGATAAGTGCGAGGCAAACCCTGACATCCAAAAATCAAATAAGTTTTGATGCGACCTACGAAATAGAAGGCAATTTCCGTTTCTGGGCTGAAAGCTTTTATACCGGCCTGCAATTATAACAGACGGCAAAAGGCTATTCTACCTTTGGTTTGCTGGCTCAAAAGATGTGGAGGCTTCTGGATATTTTTATGAACGCTGAAAACTTACCTGACCAGCGCCAAACCAGATGGAACAGTATATACACGGGCAGTTTGACTACCCCTAAATTCAAAAATATTTATGCTCCGGTGGATGGTCTGATGGTTAATGCGGGAATCAGGCTCAAATTGTAAAAATTATTTTATGGCAATACCTCCATTTATGGGGTATTGCTTTTTTTGATGATATAGTCTTTTCAAACGCTTTTGGTATATGATCTAACTTACGGATGTTTCAGATATTATGACATAGTATGAACCTTTAAATAAAGTAAATTTGGACTTCTTAAGAAAGTAGCGTAATCTTTTAATGACGAATTTTGTACCATATAAATTAAATGATAAAAAAATGGAAAATTCAGAAACAATTTTAATGACAGGTGGGACAGGCTTTGTTGGAATGCAGATCGTCCTCCAATTATTACAAAAAGGATATAATGTAAAAACTACGGTTCGCTCAATGAGCAGCAAAAATAAAGTTTTGGCCACGCTTGAAGCTGCAGGCATCAAATCTTTCGAAAAGCTCGATTTTATTGAAGCGGAATTAACAAAAGATGATAACTGGGCAGAAGCAATGAAAGGATGTAAATACGTAATAAGTGTTGCATCACCTGTGTTTTTTGACATTCCCAAAGATGAAAATGAAGCCATACGTCCGGCAGTAGAAGGAATAGTCAGAATATTGAAGGCGGCTAAAAATGCAGGTGTAAAACGAGTAGTAATGACATCAAGTTTTGGCGCAGTTGGTTTTAGCCATACAAATAAAAATACACAAACAACAGAAGCAGATTGGACTGATCCGAATTTAAAAGGGCTATCTACGTACGAAAAATCAAAAGGATTGTCAGAGCGTGCCGCATGGGATTTTATCAGAAATGAAGGTGGCAATTTAGAGTTAAGTGTTATCAATCCTGTGGCTATTCTTGGTCCTTCATTAAGTACACATATTTCGGGAAGTTTTGATATTTTGAAACACATGTTAGATGGTTCGATGAAAGCTATACCCGGTATATCATTGAACATTGTTGATGTACGTGATGTAGCTGATCTTCATATTCGCGCCATGACTGATCCCAAAGCAAATGGAGAACGTTTTATTGCAACAGCAGATGGGCAGATATCAATGCCTGAAATAGCAGCATTTCTAGAAAAAATAATGCCCGATGTATCTAAAAATGTTTCAAAGAGGTCAGTGCCTGATTGGATTATTAATATAGCTTCTTTGTTTAACTCTCAGGCAAAAACTGCTGCCATGTTTTTAAACGTAAATCGCAATGTGAGCAATTCAAAAGCAAAACAAATACTTGGTTGGAAGCCTATTGCAAATAATGAAGATGCTATTATTGCTTCATTAGAAAGTATGCTTAAATTTGGAATTATAAAATGATTGAGAAAGAAGAAATACATGCAGCGGAAATTCTAACGGAACAATTTATACACGATCATGTTTTTTTATATGTCAGTAGGGGAGCAATACAGTGCTATGATGGCAATAAAAATTGCACGTTTAAAGCAGGCGAATATTGCATTGCTCGGAAAAACAGATTAGCCAGGTATAAAATTGAAAGTGGGAAAGACGAATTCGAACCCGTAATTTTCTGTTTTGATGAAGCGTTTCTTAAAACCCGGTGGGAGAAGAATAAAAAAACAACAATAAAATTTAGGTCACCGGATACATTTGTAAAAATAAAACCTAACAAATTAATATCGGACTTCATTTTTTGCTTAAACCCTTATTCCGATAGTTCAGGAAAAAATGAAATTACATTTGAAAATGGGAAATATGAAGAATTGCTAATCATTCTTTTGAAAAATCAACCTGAACTTGCCGGGATTCTCTTCGATTTTGGTGTGCCTGAAAAAATAAATCTCGAAGAATTTATGAATCGTAATTTTTATTTTAATGTAAGCATAGGGAGGTTTGCTTTTCTGACTGGGCGAAGTTTGTCAACATTTAAAAGAGATTTTAAAACACTATTTAACGATACACCGAATCACTGGTTGGTACAAAAACGTTTGCAGGAAGCTTATTTTCTTATCGATAAAAAAAAGAAGAAACCATCGGAAATTTATCTTGATCTGGGTTTTGAAGCTTTGTCACACTTTTCATATGCTTTCAAAAAACAATTTAAGCTTACACCAACCGGATTGGCTGGACTAAAGAAAACAACTACCGTTAAGAGGGGTACCAAAAAAACGAATTAATAATCGCGTCCCAATGGTAATTAAACTAATAAATAAAGGCAAAGTAATATGTGGACGACAAAAGAAATCCCTGATCAAAAAGGACGAACTGTAATTGTTACAGGTGGAAATACAGGTATCGGTTATGAAACAGCACTAGCATTGTATCAGGCAGGTGCAAATGTAATAGTTGCTTGTAGGGATAAGGAGAAAGCAAAAAATGCCATTTCTAAAATGGAAAATCAGAAAGGATCAGGTTCTTTGGAAGCAGGTATTCTTGACTTGGCAAGTCTAAATTCCGTAAGACTATTTTCTGAAAGATTTATTGAACAACACGAGGAACTACACTTGTTAATCAATAATGCTGGAGTAGCTTCACCTCCAGCTTCAAAAACGACTGAAGGGTATGAACTGCAATTTGGTGTAAATTTTATAGGACACTTTGCACTAACGGGATATTTATATTCACTGCTTCAGGCAACCCATAGTTCACGGATAATTACATTGAGCAGTAACGGCTATCAAAACTCTACAATTGATTTTGATAATTTAAAATCAGAAAAAGATTATAATGCTTTGCGTGAATACAGGCAAAGCAAATTGGCAAATTTGATATTTTCAATTGAGTTAAACCGAAGGATAAAAATCAAAGGACAACAAGTATTGTCAATAGCAGCACAACCTGGAGCAAATAATACCGAACTAACACGACATCTAAGTAACGAAGAAATTGCCATTGGTAAGGAACGGCTTGGTGCATTTATGGAACCTTGGCAAGGAGCTTTGTCTTCTCTGTATGCGGCTGTTTCTAAAGATGCAATTGGAGGGAATATGTATGAGCCAGATGATAGTGGATTAAGAGGTTATCCGATTTTGGCTGATATGCAAGAAAATGCAATGGACGAAACAGTTGCAAAAAAACTTTGGAAAGTAGCGCAAGAAATAACTGGGATTGTATTTCCAGTTTAAGGTTTCATTTAATTAACAACCTCATTTTGACTACAATATTACGAAATTAGGGTATTGCCAAGAAAAACTCAATTGCTCATCTTTGTATCTCACATTTAAAACATAATATTATGAACAGAAATTAGTGAAAAACGGGCCTTTAGAATCAGCAATAGGCTTTCATTATCTTGTGCAAAATTCATTTTTTTCCTCGAAGATAACCAATGTCCGGTAAAGTGTCACGCGATTTACTTCCTGGTTTAGTGGTTTTTCAAGCTTTGACCTTGGCCTGCAAAAGAATTGGATGTATGACAAAGTCACGATGAGTATCACGGCTTCCTATATATTAAGAACCTAAAGCATCCATAATTCCTCTTTTATAATAATTTCTACAACGATCTTTGCTATTAAAGTTAGTGAAATATCCTCACTTTTACTAATATTTTCTTCACTTTTTTTAGCATTTTCTATGCTTTCCAACAGTGTATAATCCGTGAACTTTTCGGTCTGTCCTGCCGTTGGAATGCCGTTGTCAATCAGAATTTGCAAATCTGGATTGGTCATATATTTTCTCCTTTCGGTTGCAATATTCCCTGAAATAAAAAAGATAAAATCCCATATGGGAAAATAAAAGAACGGACAAAAAAAAGGGGTTTAGCATAGTATAAGCCTCGATCTTAAAATAATATATCCCATATGGGATTTTAAAATTTTCCGTGTTCGGCAATTTTGAAGCATTAAAATTCAATTGTACGACCATGAACAATAACAGAAAAATACCCGATCTGAAAGGGCTTAATTTCAATGGGACACCCCATGACAAGATCAAGCGTGTCCGGCAGGAGCCACGTTATAAATCCGGCAGCTTTTGCGTTCGTTTATTCCGCTGAACCCGCCGGAAAGCGAAGCACAGACCGCACAGAAAAGCGTGCCTTAACCAAAGGTATTTAAAGGAGTTTTCAAACAATTAATAAAGTATGAACCAAAGTTCAAAGCACTTTCGAAAGGTGCTTACTGGTGGGCAGCGAAATTCTGGGCAGAAAAGCAGAGCTATAACTTTCGTAACAGCATCAAGCAATGGCTAAGCCAAGTGCTGGAAGTGCTTTATGCTTCCGCGACCCTGTGTATCAATACCATTCGTACTTTCTTTCTGATCGTAATGGCGATACTCGGCCCGCTGGTCTTTGGCTTTTCCGTGTTCGATGGTTTTCAGCACACGCTCACCGTGTGGCTGGCCTACTTATGGTGATCGGAATTGTTGGTTACTTCTCGGTACCGAACTTAGCAAACTACGTGGTACATGCCGGGGGCGGCAATACCATTCTGCAACGGGTGAATACCATTGTGAGGTGTAAGAGTTACCGGCCTTCCTGGCAAAACCCTGTTACCGCCGCCCTTCGAGGAGGAACGAAGCATAGATATCGGCCACCAGGTGCATCACAAGTTTATTGTATGCGGTTTCAACACACCGCAAGCTGTCGTTTGGCATGGATCGAGCAATCTGGCCCAGGGTGGAGAAATGGAAAACGGATAATCTTATCGAGATCCGAGATCGGGATATCGCAACAGTTTCGCACTGGAGGCATTAGCGCTGGTTGACCATTTTCAGATCCGCAACAGATTTCCTGCGCCTGGTAAAGACGGAGTGGTTGACCTGAAAAAAACTTCAAAGACAAAATTAAAAGCCTATAATTTATATACCGATCATAATTGGGCTAAATCCTATTTTAAACCGGATGACCCTCATTGTGTTGATAGGGAGCTTTTTATCAGCAAGTAAATTACATAGATCAGATTTATTTACGACAGTCTGGTCGCGAAGTAACCGCACTGTTTATATTTATTAATCTTAGTTTAAATAATGACCCACGATTCGGGCGCTAATATTTATATTTGTTATCAACACCTTTTACTTCGTGCTGTAAGTGGTTTTTGTGTGCGAGACCCCATCTTGCCATTTCATCAGTTAAAGGCTTCAACGTTTTTCCATAGGCGGTAAGTTCATACTCAACCGAAACAGGTTTAGTGCGAACAACAGTACGCAATACTATCCCGTTAATTTCAAGATGTTGCAGCTCCTTAGAAAGCATCTTAGATCCGATACCTTCAAGCATCCGCTGAAGTTCCAGGTAACGGCGCTTACCTTGTGCCAACATCGCAATGATGATCACTTTCCATTTCCCGTTCAAAATATACTGCGTGTCAAGTATGGCCTTAAAATGGCGTACGCAGTCCGAATCCGAAGGGTCTTCTGTTAATTTATGTCCCATCATGCAAAAATAGGCACTTCCCTTTAAGATAGTGGTTCCCATTAGGGAAGTCACTCAATTTTACAATGAAGCTAAACTATTTTTGTGCCGTGTTAAACAAAATAAATTGTACAAATGAATCATCAAAAATCAACCGGTATTGTCCGTATAGAAAAACCAGGGCCACCGGAAGTACTGAAGTACGAAACAGTCGATCTTCCTGATGTAAAAGTAAACGAAGTATTAATCAACCAAAAAGCTATCGGTCTCAATTTTCTGGACATCATGTTCAGGGATGGCAGGTTTTCGATGGATGCTTATCCAGCAACGCTCGGCCTTGAGGCAGCCGGTGTTATTGAGGCCATTGGCACCGGTGTGACAGACTTTGCGATAGGTGATCGTGTTGCCTATTACGGCACTTCGGGTGCATATACGGAATTCAAGATCATTAATTCGGAAGATATTTTCAAGCTATTCGATGATATTAGTTTCGATCAGGCAGCGGCCACGATGATCAAAGGGCTTACCGCTCATATGTTGATCAAAGAAAGTTACCAGGTTAAGGCTGGAGACTTTGTGTTAGTACAGGCAGCAACCGGGGGTGTGGGGTCGTTATTGAGTGCTTGGGCCAGATCATTGGGTGCGAAAGTAATTGGAACTGTAGGTAGCCCCGGCAAAAAACAATTGGCTGCCAGCCGCGGCCTTGACTACGTGATAGACCTGCAAAACGAAGATTTGTCAGAAAGGGTAGCCTCTATTACCAATGGAAAAAGGGTTGATGTCGTATACGATAGCATCGGCAGGGAAACTTTCAACCAATTTGTGAAAGTTGTCAGAAAAGGTGGTACAATCGTGTCTTTCGGAGCAGCCACAGGCTGGCCGGAACCGGACAGGCACATGATGGAAGAAAGAGGTGTCCGCTATGTACAGGGAATTTTGAACAACTACGCAGGATACCAGAACAAAAAGAGCGATGCCGTTATCGAGGTACTTGAAAAAGTAAGCGAGGGCATACTTCAGGTGGAGCCAACAATCTATTCCTTGTCTGATGCGGCACTTGCCCACGCTGACCTTGAAAGCAGGAAGACCACAGGTAGTATAATTTTAAAGTCTTAATTTATAGTTCCTATAATTATTAATCTGTAAGTAAATCGTTAATGCCTTGTTATTATTTAACAGGGCATTTTTATGCATTTTTAACTCAGCAGTTCCAGCCGCCTCATTCCTCCATTCGGCCGCTTCACTGCATCTGGCATAAGTCGCTCCGTTCCGCCACCCATGCTGCCTGCCACTTTATAAGTTTTCTTAGGTGTTTGAAAACCCTGGTCAATAATTCCACCCATCTTTTTAGCAGCAAATTTCTCAACAATCCCTTTGACGTCAAGACCGAGCCCTACGGGTTTGCTCAAAAAAAATCTCCACCCACTCCGCTGCGCTACGGGGTAATATTTTTTTTGGCAAAGTCTTGCCTTACAAAGGGATTGGTTTAGGTGAGGGTGCTTATCAAAAAGACAGGAGGCCCCTGCCGACTGACCTATTAAAAAAGGAGAAAGCACCATGAAAACAAAAATAGCAAACAGCAGAAGCCCACCCACCGCACAGGGTAACAGCACGGACAAAACGCCCCACCTGAGCAAAGAAATTAAAATCATTATCAGTAAAAATTTAAAATCAAAATCATGAAAACTACAGTAATCGAATCAGCAAAAACAGCTAATAAGGTAAACAATTCAGCGGTAAACGTTAATGCAGAAAACAATGGTGCGCCTAAAACCAACGGTTTACCGTTGAGCGGGGAGTTTGACGATAAGCCAAAAGGCCAAACCGAAGCAAAGAAAGCGGAAAAACCCGCACCGACCGAACAGCCGAAACCACAGGAAGTGTAAAGAGTGAAACGGTAAAACCGCAAGCAGAACAGGCAAAGCCCGAAGCACAGAAAGCGGAAGCCGAACAACTAAAGGCAGATCCGAACACACACGAGATTAAAGCTGAAGCACCGCAGAAAAATACAGCGTGACACGTTGTTGGATACCATTGATACATTGGAGACCTTTGTAGTAGCGCAGATCGATGATGCTGACGAAACCGAAGCAAACCACTTTCAAAGTTGCGTTTTGACCATCGAGGACGACAAACGCAGGAAGTTCGCTACTAAATATCATGTTATCATACGGGCAGTAGTACAGTTTGTAAACAGCATGTGTAAACCGTTTGGAAGAGATCGAAGCAGGTATAACCATCCCTGCATAAACGTTAAATGCACCTGCTATTTGGCAGGGGATTTATTCCTTTTATCTAATCAGCAACAACATGGAAGCAGCATTTATAGACCAACTTGACCAAATTTACTGGCAGGGTTACGGGGAGGAATTCAAAGCAGACAACCCCGATGCCTTTTACAGGCAGTTTGCCGAGTTTAAAAACCAATATCATTTTATTATGAAATACGAAACCCTTTTTATTAGGGTTCTTGTGGCAGTCCATGCCGACCATACCAGTATTGCAGAGATCGTAAACGAGGTAGAAACCCAATCAAAGCTAAGTTTGACCGATACGGCAAATTTCAACATACTGGAAACAGAGATTTACTACCAAGAGTACGTAACATTAAAAATATCAATCATGGCACACAACGTTAAAGAAAAAATAAGGTTAGGATCATCATTAGGTAAATAGTAAGTTAATTAGGTATTATAATTTGTTATAGTCTTTTAGGTTATATAGCCATGACCGGTCATTATGT
>NZ_JACRYL010000031.1 GCF_014306625.1 Pedobacter fastidiosus | reverse complement strand
CCTTATCAAATTAACTCGGCTAAGGGGAACTTTTTAGATTGGCGAAGAGGGGTCAATTTGAAGCGGTTTATCCACTATAATCATATTTAAATGCATTTTAACTTATCTATTAATCCTGCTAACTCATTTCTGTAGTCGGTCTCAACCTGTACATTTCCAAAAGTTGATGCGACAATAGCAAAAACCTGACTTCTATCCAGATTTAAGCGTTTAGCAATTACATTACCCTCAATGTTGTAAAGGTATCTAGCTATAAAAGCTATTATCCTTCTGGCGTGTGTTACACTAGGTTTCTTTGTTCTCTCAATTAGTTTTTCTGGGTTTGGCAGATACCCTTCAATTGATATTAACTCAATTATTTTTTCAAGTTTCTGTATTTGAACAGCTTGCAGGTATTGGGCTATATTTTTAAATTCTTTTAAGTTTTCCATTAATTATTTTATAAGTTTTCGCTAACGAGACTGGCAAGTACTTAACCAGTTTATCTTTATTTCCCATATTATTTATTGTGCTTTTGGGGCATTGCAACACATAGGTTGGAATATCATTGAAGTTTATTTCGTGGAGATTGTAGATTCTAACTATATCATCATTGAAGATGTTGAAGTATATATATTTAGCGTTCCCATTTTCATAGGCCATCATATTATTCAACTTATCTACTTCTAATAAATCGCTGTCAAAAGATTTGCTCGAGACATTTCTTTTCTTAACTTCTCCGTAGTAATTGCCTTTTACATATGGTGCGGTTGCAATCATCGAGCAAGTATTACCTGTAAAATCGACTACTGAATGTTTATCTTCCATAATCGAAACGTGCATTTTAAATGCACTTAAAAGCCCATAGGCCAACTGGATTCCATTATCCTCATACTTTAAAATCATAATTTTATTGTTTATTATAAATAGTATGAAAAAGAAAAAAGTTAAGTTTCTGATGATTTTTTTTAAATAAAAAACCCTTACACTATCCAATGTAAGGGTCTTAATAAAAATAATTTTAATTATATGAGTATATAAGCAGGTCGCTTATATAAATAAATATCAACTAATTGATAATATTTTTAAATGATATAATTTTTATTTAGCTTTTACAGCTTCACCGCCTTCATATAACAATTCACTACCAAATGACTTTGCTAACGTAACCATTGACTGGAAGCTAACCTTATTTAACCCAAGTTTCCGATTGGCTATTTGTTGATAAGTATCCTGCATCATATTATTTATCACGATACCCGTATTGAAAAGCCCTTTAACGCTAATTTGGTTGTCTTGGCAAAAGATGATATAATAGGCACTTGCTCCATACTTTGTGATAGGGGTAATCCCAGTTTTTATCTGAAATATATCTTTATCCTGCTTTGCAATTTCGATACCCTTTTCCGCCAGATTTTGCTTTACAGCGATAAAGTTTTCAGATGCAGTTTTGTTATTTTTAACAATGATTTTATCAGCACCTCTGGGAATCGGCACTTCCTGCGCATAAAGATTTAAAGTCAAAATTGATATGAGCGTTAACATAAGTATTTTCATAGTTATAATATTTAATAAATATCTAAGTTATCAAAAAATTGAAACTTGCTACTCCGTAACACATCTTTATTTCCCATATATCTTTTTTTCCAACCCTTTAGCAGCATCATCTGCTTGTTGCTGTTTAACGCACTTTGGGCAACCACCATAAGCATTCTTTGTGCTGTATGTAATATTATGAATATTGCAAAATTCGGTGTTCGATGTTGTCGTGGTGGTTGATTTATCGCCCATCATATAATAGCATCCACCAAAGACACTAATGATAAGGAATAGGAGAATCAATAATTTTCTGTCGTTTTCTTTTCGTTGTTCTTGCGTAATTTCCATTTTAAGAGTTTAATTTATTTTAGTAAATTCTATTTCAAATATAATAAAATTTTGAATTTTTACAACGTATCTGTTGTATATAATTTAAAAGCTTTCCCGTTCTTTTATTGGTGATGAACGAGAAGAAAGACTTACTGTTGAAATTGGGTTCTAGAGTACGTGATATCAGATTATCGAAAGGTTTAACTCAAACAGAACTGGCTCATTCACTAGGCAAAGACCAACAAAGCATACAACGTCTTGAAACTGGCAATGTAAACCCCTCATATATCTATTTGTTGCAGATAGCTAAGGGGTTAAATGTAGAACTTAATGAACTATTAAACTTTTAAACTTAAAGCAACAGCGTTTTTTATTTTTAAATAATCACCTATAATCAAGGCATTGTAATCCCTGTATTCATAAAAATTCGTGATTTTCGAAATATTGAGAGATAAATAATTTAAGAGTTCATCTGTTATAGCTACATTTTCATCGTAAACTAAGCGGAAAGATTTTCCTAACTTTTTACATTCTAATATCTGTGGTATTTCGGCATTGCTTATGATTCTCAATTGAGAAGGTTTATTAACGTTTTCAAGGTTTGGATTTTTAAGTTCGGTATCCTGCTTAATTTGAGACTCTCTCAATTGTGTTATCAATAAATCCTTTTCTAATAGTTGTGATTTTAAAATCACTATTTCTTCTTTTAAAGCAGCCATGCTGCTTTCTTTATCCATTTTCTTTATTACCCGCTTAACCCAATTAGTATGCTTAGATGACCTTATTGTGCCACCATCGGCTATATACTTCTGTACCCACATCGGTAAATTATTTTGAGAAGGATAGTAAAACACTTGATAATCAGATGTAGTAAGTTTAAATATTTTATACACCTGATATGTATTAGATTTATAGCCTGCTGAATAACTTTCTGAGTTAAATATTAATAAAAGTCTTCTTAAACTATTTAAAATCTTAGTTATTTCGCCTCTTTTAAGGCCAAAAAATTCAGCGTGATTACCGATATGCAATTGATAATCTTTCTCTTTATTTATTTTCCATACGAGGAAATAGATTTTCTCTAAATTATTTTTAGAGTAAGTTGTGAATTCTGCATCAATTACAGATTTAATAGTGATAGGAAGGTTGATGACTAAACCATTTTCTTTTTGATTTTTCAATTTGTTAATATTTTGCTCCAACTTTTTTTTATGCTCATTCCATTAAGCAAAATCGAGGTTGGAGGAAAAAGTTGGAATGACCGCCAACCCCGACAATTTGATGTAACTTATCAAGCTACTATTAATAAATATCTTCGAAATAGAAAATGTTAACTTTTCTAAACATAATTATCGATTAAAATAAAGATATATCGTTTATTATTTTTTTCAAGTCTATGTTAACAGGGGGTTTTCAATATTTAAACAACAAACCCCATCATATATAATTGTATAAAAAATTAATCTTTCTATATAATAGTATTTAGTTCTTAGCTTCTAATTATGGTGGGGTAATGAGTGGGGTTTTAGGTGGGGTTTTAGGTGGGGTGGTAATAAAAAGGTACAATTACCCTTTTAGTTGCTAATTTTAAATTTTATATTAATGAAATTATTTAAATAAAATGGCATTAGAAACTAAGCAAAATCTACAACAATATTTGGATTACTACGATAAAAAAATTTTGAGTTAAAGAGTATGTTAGAAACTCTTAAACCAAAAATCCACACAAATCAAAACAGAGTAAAAATTGAAGAATTAATAGCAGAATTAACAGAAATTCTAAGTTATATAAGGATAAATTATTCGGATTCGACAAATACATACATTAATGGGACTTCAAGTAGAAATTATGAATAGTTATCACCCATAAGTCTACAGTAAAATACTACCTAATGACAACATTAATTTTCTTCAAAGGATTATTAAAATAAGATAAGTAATCAGCTACTAATTCTATGATTCACACTAAACAAAAAAAACTTGCAGAACAACTTATCATTAGTCGATTCAATAGCTTATCAGTGGATTATAAAAATGTTGGTGGAGAAATTATTCTTGATAATAATATCGTCTCGACAAACTTTACCTTGAGATTTAAAGACCTGTATGGAAACTTTAACATTTATGGAAAAGGAGAAGACGATATCAATGGCAAAATTTCTTATAGATTAAAACCACAATGGGATGATAGGTCGGAAATTACTCAATCGAATGAGGCTAGGGAGAAAATAAAAAAGGATTTATTAGAGGTTGAAAACTTCTTGAACAGTAACATAAATAATTAATAAATGAATTTACCAGTTTCATTTATCCAATTTAAAGTACCATCGGATAAATATTTCTCAACTATTAAAAGTATTATTTACTTTTTGATGTAACAATCCTAATGACCGATGAAGGTAATGTTCAAATTATTCAAAGTGATTCGGATGATTGCGACCTTGTGATAAACACAATTACCAAAGATGGATTTGCGCAAATTGAACAAATTAATGATTCTGAATTGAGTTCAAATCTATTTGAGGCTATCAAAACGTTTACAAATACATACAATAATCCTTAATTTTCAAAAAATCACCAATATTGCGTACGAGCAAGCAGATGCACAAATGAAATCTGATTTTAATAATTAACTTGTTTAGGAATGACCAGCGAATTAAGTGAAAAGGTTATAGAAGAGGTGAAAACATTCTTAGAATCGAGGGAAAGGAATTACAAATATGTATCAGAAATCATATCTGCTGATTCCGATGAAATTATTTTATGTTTTCGTGTAGAACACGATGGAACATTTATTATAAGAATTCAGGCGGTTTACTCTTTAGGGGAACTCACTATAAAATTTAGAGTGAAGGGTGAATACGATATTAATGCAAGATTAAACGAAAATTTTGGTCTTGTAAGGAAAATCAACTACGATATTTTCGAATTGAAAACTTATATAAATCACACTTGATTTTTTAAATTTAAGACATAATTTTATACTATGAATTCGGAAAATAAGGGAAAAGCTTTTTTTGATTACGCAAATGAAAAGCGATACGAGCAAATCAAAAGTGAGGTCGAAATAGAGCTTCAACTTGTTGAGCTCGCTGTTTTGAAAGATGACTTTGCCAAAGAAGATATTAGAAAGAAAATTCTTGATAATAATTCTTTGGCAAATATTGAAAAGCAGGTTAACGATTTACACGTAATCGTTATGAGTGACAAGCAGACTAAACCAAAACCCGAAAAAGCTAAAAAGTTAACCCAAAAAGAAAAGATTGCTCAGATACTTGCGAAACGTGCTTTGGATGCTTCTACAAAAAATAATTAGTCGTATCGTCTGGGCTTATGTCACAACCAATATTTTGTAAATAAATTTCTGTTGTAGATTGGCTTTTGTGTCTGCACTGGCTTCTAATAAAGTCTAAAGCCTTCGCACCACCAATTTCTGATTTCAGTCTATCATAGCGGTGTTGCACCCCAGAGTGTTTAAACGAATAAATTGTTTGACCTTTCTTCTGAAACATTTTTGGATTAGCGATTTTAACGCCCACTAACATCTTATCAAAGTCACCCTGAATAAAGTTAACTGCTAGAGGAGAATTACGCTTGGTGAGGCTCATTAATACCTTATTGTGGTCATCTGCATTTAAGTTATAATGTTTAATATATCTCTTTAAAGCATCGATTAATTCTGGATGCATTAAAACACTATAAATCTTTCCAACCTCTCCTTTTTTGGAAATATCTTCACTTATTTTAAATCTGCTATTACTTAAATCGATATGCTCAAATGTAAGTCTTCTAATTTCGCTTTTTCGGATATATGCATAGTAAATAATTTTTAGAAATAATTCTAAGCGTATGAGACCATTGTCTTTGCAATATTTAAAAATTGTTTCTACTTCATTTTCTGAAAATGTCTGAAAACGAATCACCTTGACACCACTAGATTTATAATTTTTAATTGAAGCTATAGGATTAATAGCTAAAACATCGAACTCAACCAACTTCCCAAAAAAGGCACTTATCCAACCTTTTCTTACATTAACGCTACTTGCAACCCAATCGCCACTATTATATTGGAAATCTAAGTAATCACGTAATACCTGTTTATTAAGCTCTCTAACATCATCAATTTTAAGGTTGTTGAAATATGGAATAAATTGGTTCTGAAAAAACATCTTTATATTTCTCGCACTGTCTTTTTGTTTTTCACTAGGTTTATCGTATCCCAACTTCTGAAAATAGAAATCGAAATTAAATTGCAGGGTGTATTTCTTTTCGGCTTCTAATTGAAGCCTTTTAAGTTCTTGATAGCCCTCAATTGAATTCTCTGGGTCGATACCTCTTTGCAGTTCTGATAGGATTGTTGCAACTAACACCTCAGCATTTTCAAGTCGTTCTTTATTATTTAGGCTTGAATCGTTGATACTCAAATTGTAACGTTTACCAAATTCTTTACGGTACTCTGGTTTCATTCCATCATACTGAATTTTGTATCGTACCATCCATTTTTTACTATCTTTGTCCGACAGAAACGGAGCAGAAAATGTAAACTTTGCCATATTGTTTTGTTAATTACTTTATCACTTTTTTGTCACTCAACCTGCCTCAAATATAGTAATAACATACATATGTACAATCTTCTCATATTTGTTCGGTTTAAAAATTATAGCACAGACATAAGGGAGTAAAAAATCGGGCATGTTATTTAGCGAACAAAATTTTAGAAGAAGAGGCGAATTTTCGGGCAGTATAGAGGTAGTTTGTGGCTCTATGTTTTCTGGCAAAACCGAAGAGCTGATTCGACGACTAAAAAGGGCGCAGATTGCTAAACTAAATGTAGAGATTTTTAAACCCAGAACGGATACACGGTATCATGAAACTGCGGTTGTATCTCACGATTTAAATTCTATTAATTCTACTCCAGTTGATAGCGCATCGGCAATTTTACTACTCGGAACCAATACCCAAGTTGTGGGAATAGATGAAGCTCAGTTTTTTGATGATGAACTTCCAGATGTTTGCAATAAGCTCGCTCTCAAAGGAATCCGAGTTATTGTTGCCGGTTTGGATATGGATTTTACTGGAAAACCTTTTGGCCCGATGCCTGCTTTAATGGCGATTGCAGAGCATGTTACCAAAGTAAACGCGGTTTGTGTTTGTTGCGGAAATCCGGCACTTTTTAGTTATAGAACGGTGGCGAATGAATCAACAGTTTTACTTGGCGAAAAGGAAAGTTACGAGCCACGTTGCCGAGCTTGTTACAACTCAGAAAAAGGGTAGTTACAGTTAATTGTTTTAATTGCTCGATTGTTATTGCCAACCAAAAATTATTAACTGAAAAATAAGATTGCAAATGAAAACCGTTTCCATTTTAGGCTGTGGCTGGTTTGGGCTCGCTTTAGCCAAAAAATTAATCGAATTAAATTATTCCGTTAAAGGTTCTACAACCACTCCAGAAAAATTACAAGTACTTAGAGAACAAAACATAGAGCCGTATTTAATCAGTTTTACTGCTGAAGAAATTGTTGCCGAAAAGGATTTTTTTAACGCTGATGTACTTTTCATTTGTATTCCACCTAAAAGAAACTCCGCTGAGCTTAAAGACTATCCCAACAAAATAAATTCAATTATAAAAGCCTCTAAAGGCACTATAGAAAATATCATTTTAATCAGTTCGACGAGTGTTTATGCTGATGAAAACAATAATGTTAACGAAAATAGTGATACCAATCCCGATACGGATTCAGGTCGCGTGGTTTTGGAAGCAGAAAATATATTTAAAAATTTGCACCCCGATAATTATACCATCATCCGCTTTGCGGGATTAATTGGTCCTGATCGGAATCCGGGAAGATTTTTTGCCGGTAAAACTGATGTTCCAAATGGTTTGGCATCTGTAAATTTAATTCACCAAATTGATGCCGTAGGAATTGCTTGTGAGATTTTGAATAAGCAGGCTTTTGGAAGAATTTATAATGGTTGTGCTCCAAATCATCCAATAAAACAAGATTTTTATACTAAAACAGCTAAAGCATCGGGATTAGTTGAACCTCAATTTATTTCGGAAAAGAAAGATTGGAAGGTTGTGGAAAGTGTAAATGTTCCTAAGTTTTTGGGATATGAGTTTGAAAAGGAGATTTGACCTTTGGTTTCGGTCGGTGAGACACCAACCGATAATAGGAGGAATTTAAATTTCGTCATTGCTAGGAAGAATGACGAAGCAATCTCATCCTTTAATACCAACCGATGGATGAAATTGAAAATTCCTCATTGCGAGGAAGAATAACGAGGCAATCTCCGCCTTTAGTTTCGGTCTGTGAGACATCAACCGATTAGTAAAAAATTCGTCATTGCGAGGAAGAGTAACAAAGCAATCTCCTCTTTTAACACCAACCGATAGGCGAAATTTAAAATTCGTCATTGCGAGGAAGAATAACGAAGCAATCTCCTATTTTAACACCAACCGATAGGTGAATTGAAAATTTCATCATTGCGAGGAAGAATGGAGAAGCAATCTCCTATTTTAACACCAACCGATAGGCGAAATTTAAAATTCGTCATTGCGAGGAAGAATGACGAAGCAATCTCCTCCTTTAGTTTCGGTCGGTGATACATCAACCGATGAGTCAAATGCATAATTATAAAGATCTCCAAAATTTCCCTCTACGAACCCAGCAAAACTCCTTAAAACGAGTTAACTAACTCAACAATCCGAGTAATTCCTTTTTGGTTAAATTCTTAAACATTCCGCCCTCCGTTTGAATTAAATTTTTAACCAAATCTTTCTTTGTCGCCTGCAACTTCATAATCTTTTCTTCAATAGTATCCGGACAAATCAAACGTAAAGCCATAACGTTTTTATGCTGACCAATTCTATATGCCCGATCAATTGCCTGATTTTCTACTGCCGGATTCCACCAGGGATCTACCAAATAAACATAATCGGCTTCGGTTAAGTTAAGTCCTGTTCCACCAGCTTTTAAACTGATTAAAAAAACAGGGATGTCATTGTTCTTTTGAAAAGAATCAACCACTTCTCCCCTTTTTTTCGTTTGTCCCGTTAAATATTCATATTTAATTCCTCGGATTTCCAATTGCTTTTTAATTAAATCGAGCATGCTTACAAACTGAGAAAAAACTAAAATTTTATGGTTCTTAGCTTTACTTTCAATTTGCTCTAATAAAACTTCAATTTTTGATGAAGCTTGAAGATAAGATTTTCCATCGGCCAATAAGGCTGCCGAATTACAAATCTGCCTCAACTGCGTAATGCTTTTTAAAACATGCATGGAATTTTTCGGAAGTTCATCTTCACTTTTGTTTGAAATAAAATCCTGAATTTCCTTTTTGTTTGCCTCATAAACCTCTCGCTGTTCTTCGCCCATTTCGCAGTATAAAATAATTTCTGTTTTATCTGGAAGTTCTTTGGCAACCTGTTCTTTAGTTCTTCTTAAAATAAAAGGTTTTATTTTCTTCTGCAATTCTTCAGCACGTCGGCTATCTTTAAACTGATCAATTGGAGTTGAATATAAATCTGCAAATTGCTGCTTGCTTCCAAATAAACCCGGGCAAGCGAAAGAGAGCTGTCCGTATAAATCAAATGTGTTATTTTCAATAGGCGTCCCTGTCATAACCACCTTATTACGCGATTGAAGCATCCTAACTACTTTATATCGTTGAGATTCTGGATTTTTAATGTTCTGCGATTCATCCAAAAAGATATAATTAAAACGATAATCTTTCAAGAAACGAATATCAGAAAGTAAGGTTCCGTAAGAGGTTAAAATGATTTCATAATCATCAAAAGTATCAGTGGTTTTGGTTCTATCATTTCCGTAAATAGTCTTCACTTTTATAGATGGCGCAAATTTTTCTACCTCAGCTTTCCAGTTAAAAATTAAAGAGGCCGGAACGACAACAAGATTGGTATTATGATTTACCTTTTCTCGCTGAGATAAAATAAAGGCCAGAATTTGGATGGTTTTACCCAAGCCCATGTCATCGGCCAAGCACGATCCAAAATTGAAATCATCTAAAAAATTAAGCCAATTTAAACCGTCTTTTTGATAGTGACGTAAGGTTGCAGTAAGTGCCTTTGGCACTTCAACCTCTTGGATAGAATCTGTTCCTTCAAATTTCTTTTTATAATTTTTCAGTTCGTTTTTTACATCGCCATCCAAAAGTGCATCTTCGTAAAGATCATTTATCGAGGCGTATTTTATCTTATAAGTAAGAAGTTGATCTTCTACAATTTCACCTGCGTTAAAGTATCCCGTAAACTTTTCAATCCATTCTTCGGGTAAAATACCCTGCGTACCGTCATCAAGCGTAACAAATTTGCTCTTATTTCTGATGGATTTATGTAGGTGTTTCAACGCCACTTGTTGCTTGCCGAACTTCACTTTCATCTTAGTTTCAAACCAATCTGTCCCGCTTAAAACTTCAATATTGATTTCTGCCTTATGCTCGTTTAGCTTATTGTTTTTAAGCTTATTAAAACCTAAAATATGAATTCCCTTATTGCGCCAAATATCAAAAGCATCAAGAAACCAAGCTTCTTCCAAAAATCTTTTTCTGTGAAGGTAAAATGAATCGACGGGTTCTTGTTCATAGAAATATGGATGCTGTTTCAAAATGTTGGCAATAAATTGTAACTCCGCTTCTTCATCTCGATGTAAGGTAAAAAGATTGCCCAATTTATCTTGCGCCTGAATTTGTTTTTTGGATAAAACAGGGATTTCCATATTTCCGTAGCGCATTACCGGCGTGATTAAAATATATTCTTCCGATTCGGAGAGATAAATGAGTTGCTCGTTTTCAAGATCGAAACCCTTCTCTTCAATCTGGCTTTTGGTTGCAGGTTTTAAATAAGAATAATCTACGTGAATACTGCCTTCTAACTGAATTAGAATGGTTTTCTGAAATTCTGGATACTTGGTTTTATGCAGAATTAAACGATTGCTTTGTTTTTTAAAGAAGCCTATAACTCTTAAAAAATCTTGTCGAGTAATTAAATAAAGTTCATCTTTTAACTGAATAAAATATTGATAACGCAACACAAGATTATCTAGTTCGTAAGGTTTTCCTTCAATAATTAACCTTCCGGTAATCTCATAAAAATCATCTCGTTGATTTACCGACAACCTTAAATCTACATCCAAAATATGCACGTTAACCGCCACAATTGATGAGGCTTGAATGTTGGAAGAAAGTTTTGAATCGTGTTGATAAATTGTAATCCCCAAGGGATTTTTTACGATGGATTTTAAGGCCTCGATTTCGGCTTCCGTTTGATCGGTATTGTAGTTTTGTTGAAAAGCAGAAATGCCACTATAAAATTTAAGCAGGTTATTATCTTCTGTTTTGAACAAAAAATCTGAAGGATTTAATGCCTTTAGTGGATTTTTAACTTTACCTGTTTTTGTGGTTTCGGCTTCAAATAAATCAACAGTTAAGTTGTTGTAATACCGATGCTGACCCAAAACCAAAAACATTTTATCGTTTGTTTTTTTCGATGAAGATGAAACAAGTTTAGTTTTTTTTGCTGGCAGCAAAAGGGTTTCCAAATTTTGTTGTGCCTCCAAATTAAAGGGTTGCAAAAATTTCATTTTAGGTGTAATTTCTGCTACTCCGTTTTCATATTTTACCGTAAAAACACCGTCGAGATTTGTTTCTTTTTCCAGTCCGTAATCAACCGCAATCTTTGCCATTTTTTGTCTACGGAGGTTTTCATCGAAGAAAATAAGTAAATCTTGGCGTTGTAAAATGTTGTATAAAACCTGTGTTTGGTGTTCGCAAAGCTTATTCTTCGGGGTTGCACATCGACAGGAAAGTTTTACCGACTTTTCATTTTGCTGTACTTGCACAACAGGAAAGGGCAAATTGGAATCATGATAACTAAAGGCTCCAAAATCAATTTCAATTTGCTCAGGAACAATATTGAAATAACCTTTAACATCTGTGTTAACCTGATGGTTAACGTGTTTTAAAATTACAATACTGCTCAGGTTTTTAAGATTAAAATCGCTTAATATGTAATCGTAAGGATTTTGTTCTATCGATTGATCGCCTGCAGTTTGTTCCCTCATTAATACCGAAATGTTAAAGATCTAAATTAATAAATAATAAGGTTTTAGTGGAGTTACCTTTTAACTATTTATGAACAAAAACAACTCTGTAGAATTGCTTGCAGATTGCACTCATTTCTTAATCTGATCACTAATAATTTACAGAGATTTTCGAAGATTAAGATAGAAAGGAATTTCTATTTTATCGGTTCTACCACTTAAAATAAATTCTGCTCCCTGGGTTCCAAGTTGTTTAAAATCAGTAGAAATGGTGGTAATTCCATCTAAAATAATTCTTTTAAGTGGCGTTTCATTGTAAGAAATTACGCCAACATCTTTCCCTATCTTCAGTTTCTGAGCAATTAAACGCTCAATTAAAGTAACCAAATCATCTTCCATTAAGTTGATGTAAACCTCACCAATGCTAATTTCTTCTTCTTTAATATTGTGAATCACCTTGTGGGCAAAAGCGTATTGCTGACAAAAGCGGTAAAAACCTTTCAAAATTTCTTGGGGAAAATAGCTGTTTTTGGGGAAAATTATTTTTAACGTATTGTAATTCGATAATCGATCCAAGGCTTGCTCTAAAGCTGCATAAATATCCTGAGCAAAGTTTTCGTACGCGGCAGCATAATCTCCAGTAATTCCCGGTAAAAGTTTGTCTAAAATAATCAGTTTTTCCTTCGGGATGGTATTTATAATTTCGTGTGCATTTTCGCCACCTTCTAAAAAATGAGGAATAATTACAAAATGGGAATAATCATCCTTTTTACTGATAAGCAATTTTTTAAATAGGGCAAAATCGTTGTTGTAAATGTAAAAATCTATTGCGGCCTGCTCGCCAATCGCCTTTGTAAAAGCATCATAAGTAATTTTCTTATGCGTACTTAATTTATTAAACAGCAAGCAGATTTTTAGCTTTCTAGAAAAATCTGTATTAACTATAAAATAACCTTTGCCGGGAACGGAATCTACAACACCTAATTTTTTTAGATTTCTATAGCCTTTCTCAGCCGTGTCTCTTGACATTTCCAAGCCAAAACTCAGCTCATTTATCGAGGGCAAAAGGCTATTTTTTTCCAGCTTTCCGCTTTCAATAGCAGATAATATAGCATTTGTTAACTGCTTATATTTAGGTGTAGAAGAATATTCATCTACATGGATGTACGCTATTAAATCTTCGGGTTTCAATTTAAAATCTTATTGCTGGGTTTCGAAGATAATGAAAATCTGCTTCAGGATTAAGATTTTATAAAGTTCTTTGAATGGCAGAGTAATATTTTAACTGGATAATATCGCTTGGTGCAGGGTTAGCATTCCAAGCATCATTTATGGCCAAAGCTGTTCCAATAGCTGTGGCCTGAGAAACCGATGAGGCGTAAATTTCAATATCAGGAATGGAGGTAGCCAACAAGTGCATGTAAATAGCATTTTTCCCGAAACCGCCATCAACAAAAACCCGCCTAACGCCAGCGTTTAAAATCAACTTTAAAGAATAGATTTGCTGTTTTATTAAATCAAAAATGAGTTGATGATAGGCTTCTTCGGCAGTTTGAAAAATATTTAAGTCGCGATCTGGAAAGGCTGAATTTGCTTTGAATTCTGTTTGTGGACTTTGATTTTCTGGAATCTTGTTGGCCAGTTTTAAAATCATCCCCGGATTAAATTTCAAATGCTTGAACAAATAAGCTGCTCTATCAAAATGATCGGCAATTCTTTTTAGTTGGATTTCATGCTCATATCCAGCAAAAATTCTAGATGCTTTAACCGCCTTGCCTTTAAAATGCATATAACAAAGGCAATCTTGTTTCAGCTCATCTGCTGTTAAAGGTTCTTGATTAAATGGATTTAAACTGATACACCAAGTGCCTGTAGAAAGCAAAATAAAGGGTGTAGAAAAGTTGGCCAAATAGGGAATCAGTGCGGCAGAACTATCGTGCAAGCCAACACCTACTTTAAATTTGGCGTCTTCGTATTTTGTTTCCGAACTGGAATCTGCCGGTGTAAATTCGCCAAACTTTTTATCCAGTCCTTCTTGGGTTACCCAATGGTGATATTCGTTTTTGTTAAAATCCCAAAGTTGGGTATGGCAACCAATGCTTGTAATATCTGTCGAAGCCTTTCCAGTAATTAAATAACTGAGGTATTGTGGTAAATGCAAGGCCCACTTAACTTGATTAAAAATTTCTGGCTTTTCTTTTTTTAATCGATAAAGTTGCATTCCGGAATTTAAACTTCCTAAAATTGGCGAAGCCGTTTCTAATGAAATCTTTTCCTCGCCTCCATAAGTGTTGTAGAACTCGTTTTTTAGTACTTCTGGATATTCTTTTAAGTAATTATAAAGCGGTGTTAATGGCGTTCCATTTTCATCTAAATAAACAAAACTAGCGCCATAAGTAGAAAAATTGACGGCCTTAATATTGAATTCGTCCATTTTCAAAACCTGTTGTAAAGACTCATAAACTGAAGTACGAAGGCTTTCCAAGTTTTCGCAAGGTTCGCCATCTTCGTCTAAAGTTTCTACAAATCGGGCAGAACGTTCGTAAACAATTTTATAATTTTCGTCTATTAAAAACAGTTTTTTGTTCGTCTTCCCAACATCAAATATGGCTACAACTGGCTTTGGC
Organism: Pedobacter fastidiosus; assembly: GCF_014306625.1. Taxonomy (GTDB): domain Bacteria; phylum Bacteroidota; class Bacteroidia; order Sphingobacteriales; family Sphingobacteriaceae; genus Pedobacter; species Pedobacter fastidiosus. The sequence continues at coordinate 25,553 of NZ_JACRYL010000031.1, read as the reverse complement.
ATCTTCTTTATCAAAATTATAAACCTGTAGCAACCGTATTTAATCCACGTTGATTGACTAAGTTTTTTCTACAATCTAAATCGCGATATAAACCAATTGGCGACAAGGCTGCTCCTGCTCTTAATCTAGCTTCTGCAACCAAAGGCCTTAAATCACTTCTAAAAGTATTTTGTAAAATTTCTTGAGCTTTTGCTACGTCATTGTTATCCTGCGCTTCATTTAAAGCTTTTCTGTCTACCAATAAGGCTTGCGCATAAGCAATCATAATGGCCTCAACAGATTGCAGCAAATCTTCTAATGGATCTTTCACATTGTGAGAAGCATCGATCATCCAACCTAAACCTTTTGCATGATTCATCCCTTTTGCATCCATACCTTCTACCAACTCGTTAAAAATTAAGAAAAGTTGATAAGGTTTAATACTTCCCGCGGTTAAATCATCATCGCCATATTTAGAATCGTTAAAGTGGAAACCACCTAATTTTCCTTCCATTAAAAGTAAAGCAACAATTTGTTCGATGTTTGCATTTGGTAAATGGTGACCCAAATCGACCAAAGTATATGCCTTTTTACCTAGCTTAGAAGCATATAATAAGGATTGGCCCCAATCTCCAACCGTAGTTGAATAAAAGTTAGGTTCGAATGCTTTATACTCCACAAACATTTTCCAATCTTCCGGCAAAGCCGAATAAATTTCTTGTAAACTTTCCAAAGTATTTTCAAAAGCCTTGCGGAAATTTAACTGACCAGGAAAGCAAGAACCATCGGCCAACCAAACGGTTAAAGCATCAGATCCTAATGCAATTCCGTGTTTAATTACTTCGATATTGTGTTCAATTGCCTGCTTGCGAATGGCTGCATTTACATTTTGAAGTGAACCAAATTTATAGCTATGTGCAGAACCTGCCTGATCTTGAAAAGTATTCGAATTCATGGCATCGAATTTTAAGCCATAACTAGAAGCCAAGCTTTTTAAAGCTTCTGCATTTTGAGGAATATCCCATGGAATGTGAAGAGAAATTGCACCACTTGCACCGTTTAAAGCGTGAAGTAAACCAACATCTTCAATTTTCTCTTCAATGGTTCGAGGCTCTCCACCGGTAATGGCAAAACGGCCAAAACGAGTTCCACCTGTGCCTAAAGCCCAACTTGGAATGGCGATTTGAAAATCGACAAGTTTTTGAATTACGCTTTCAAGATCAATATTAGACCAGTCTTCTTTTAAAAAACTTAGCTTGCGCTGATGAGAAGATATAAGGGAGTCGTTGTGTTTTTCAATTTGGTTCTGCTCGATATTCATCAGAATATTTGGTTTTATTAGGTTAATAATCAAGGCAAGCAAACTCGCCTTACTCTACTTTCCTTGATTTAAACAAGGGTGGTTACAAAAGTCATTTTCGATCTGTGCAAAACACAGATCGAGAGAACAACTTACTAAAACTATTTTTATATTATCTTACAAATGCCATGGCAACACCGCCATCAACATTTAAAACATTTCCTGTTGATTTGTTCAGCAAACCACCAACAAATGCGAAACATGCATTAGCAATATCATCAGGCAAGATAATTTGATTTAACAAAGTACGTTTTGCATAATAAGCCGGAAGCTCTGCAACGGTAATGCCGTACGCTTTCGCTCTACCTTCGGCCCATCCGCCCGCCCAAATGTTACTGTCGCTAATTACAGCATCTGGATTTACAACATTAACACGAATGTTATCGGCACCTAATTCCGCAGCATTTAATCTGCTTAAATGGAGTTGCGCAGCTTTTGCACTTCCGTAACCGGCGTTGTTTGGTCCGCTTACCAATGCATTCTTACTTACAATATTAATGATATCGCCACCAATACTTTGCTTTTGCATCGCATTTGTTGCAGCCTGTGTAATAAAAAACTGGCCTTTCACCAATACATCATAAAGTAAATCCCAATCTTTTTCTGTGTGATCGCCAATGGTTTTGGAAATTGATAATCCTGCGTTATTTACAACAATATCAATCCCTCCAAAGGCTAAAGCTGCTGAATCAAATGCGCCATTAATATCTTCTTGACTGGTTACATTTAAAAGTGTAGTGTTGTAAGAATCCTTCCCAAATTGAGCTTCGAATTCTTTCCCTGTTGCTTCTAAACGCTCTGCGTTCATATCGTTTAAAACAACAACACCACCTTCAGAAACGAATTTTTTTGCAATCGCTTTACCAATTCCACCAGCACTTCCGGTAATTAAAGCAATTTTTCCAGTTAAGGGCTTTGGTTTCGGCATTCGCTGAAGTTTTGCCTCTTCTAGCAACCAATACTCAATATTAAAAGCCTCTTGATGTGGCAACGAAGTGTATTCAGAAATCGCTTCTGCACCTTTCATTACATTAATTGCATTGATGTAGAATTCTGCTGCAACCCTAGCCGTTTGTTTGTCCTTTGAAAAAGTAAACATTCCAATACCTGGATATAAAATTACAACCGGGTTGGTATCGCGAATTGCCGGACTATTTGGATGTTTACAGGTTTCATAATAGTCTGCGTACATTTTTCTGTACGCCTCAAATGCCGGCTCAAGTGTTTCTTTTAAAGATTTTGTATCTGATAAATCAGCATCGCTTTGCAAACTTAAAACCAGCGGACTAATTTTTGTTCTTAAAAAGTGATCGGGACAACTTGTTCCCATTGGTGCAAGGCGACTTAAATCATTAGAATTAATAAATTCCAAAACTCTAGAATCATCCGTAAAATGGCCAATCATGTGTTGTTTAGAAGAACACAAACCTCGTAATACTGGCGCTAAAGAAGCCGCTTGTTTTTTGCGCTCATTAGCTTCAGCACTTTCTATTTTTTGTCCGCCGAAAACTGGCCCTTTTTTACCATAGTTTTTTTCAAGATAATCGGAACAGATTTCGATTACTTCAAGCGTATTTAAATAACTTTCGTAAGCAGTATCGCCCCAAGTAAACAAACCATGAGAACCCAACATAATGCCACGAATGCCCGGGTTTTCATCTAAACATTGTTTTAAGGTTAAACCCAATTCAAAGCCTGGTTTTTTCCATTCTACCCAACCAATTGTGCCACCGAAAAGTTCTTGAGTAATTTTCTTTCCATCTTTAGCAGCTGCAATTGCAATAGCAGCATCTGGATGTAAATGATCTATATGTTTGAACGGCAAAAAACCATGCAAAGGTGTATCTATTGATGGTGCTTTGGAACTCAAATCGAAAATACAGTGATTGAATAACTCAACCATTTCATCTTCATGTTCTACTCCTCGATAAATATTTTTAAGGCTTCTTAAACGATCAACGTAAAGCGCAGCCAAACCACTTTTTTTAAGCGTACCTAAATCTCCACCTGATCCTTTTACCCACATTACCTCAGTTTCTGAGCCTGTAAGTGGATCTTTCTCTAATAATTTACAAGATGTATTGCCACCACCATAATTGGTTAAGCGTAAATCTGCACCCAATAAATTAGAGCGATAAATTAACAGGGCAACTTCATCTCCAGCCAATTTAGCGGCTTCTTCATTATCCCACAGATAGCTTACGTGCTTATAGCTTTTCGTATCGATTGACATTTTATATTTATTGAATTTTTTAAATTATTAACCTTTAATAGAATTACCGTAACCAACAATTAATACAGAAACGATGATTGTTAAAATACCGACCAGAACAGTGATCATTGTTTTTTTAGATACGCCTTTCCATTCTTTTAGTACGAGCCCCCAAACATTTGCAATTAAAATAATGAACGCCATGTGCAAAATCCAAGAACTGGCGCCATTGCCCATTTTGCTTTCGCCCATACCATAGAAGAAAAATTGCAGAAACCAGGTGGTTCCGGCCAAAGCAGAAAAAATGTAGTTTTTTAACAATGGTGTAGTCTTGTTTGTATAATCGCCAAATGTTTTGTTTCTGGCGTTTAAAACCATGCACCAAATAAAATTGGTGGTTAAACCGCCCCAAAGTACAATGATGTAAGTAACGTTATTGGAAAATAAAAAATTTCCTGTTTCTGATGGATTGGAAGCTTTCCAAATTGTGTTTGCAGCGTCTGCCATTGGTTTCCCTGCTTCTATTCCGAAATTAAAGCAAGCGCTTAAAACTCCAGAAACAATCCCGACGAAAAGACCTAAACCAAATTTATATTCAGTTTTAATTTCAAGTCCGTGTGGATCGGTAACGCCAGATTTCATCTCCTTTTCTTTCATCATACCTGCTTTTCCGCAGATTACAATTCCGATTACGCAGACTAAGAGACCGAGCAAAACCATTCTACCCCAATCGGTGTGCAAAAACATAGTGAAAGTATCTTTACCTGCCTGCGGGAAGAAATCGAAATAAATTGATGGCAGGATTGAACCCAAAACCATGCACAAACCAAGGATAATACTGCTCCCCAGAGATACGCCTAAGTAACGAACGCCAAGGCCATAAGTTAAACCGCCAATACCCCAAAGAATGCCAAAAAAGTAGGTTATTAAAAGAATTTTTCCGTTTGTACTGGCAATAATATCGGTAAAATTAGGGATGGTTAAATATGCGGCCAAAGGCGGAACGATTAACCATGAAAAAATACCACCAACAATCCAATAGCTTTCCCAAGCCCAGCCTTTAACCTTTTTATATGGAATGTAAAAACTACCGGAAGCGAAACCGCCGATAAAATGAAATATTACGCCTAGAAATGCCTGCATGCTTTATTGATATATTTGGTTGGTCTAAAATAGAAATCGAGATGTGCTTAACTGTTATGCACTGTTATGTTTTGCTGTTTTTGATTTTAAAATTCCGAACGATCATCAACTAGAAAAAAGTGAAATTTTAGACTCAATTAACAGATTTTTACCGCTTCGATATTTAAAAGTTTGGCGAGCTTAATAAGCTTCGAACTGATGTGACCAAGGCCAACAGCACAATGATGCGCCGGGCCTTGATTATTCCAGTTTTCTACAAATTTTCTGGCGCCAACCGAAAAACGATAACGACTATTGATATTGCCAATTTCCAATATCGGACCAGCAACAGATTCGCCTTCTGCCATTAAAAGAAAAATTTTACCTTCACTCTCTACAACCGAAAGCAAAGTAACTGGACCATGTTTAACAGACATTTCTACAGATAAGCCACTTCCAACCTTACCATGATAAACCTGTAAGGGCTTCACTTTTATTTTACCTTCAGCAATGGCTAAATGCCCCGGACCATCGTGCCCCATTAACACCACATCATCTTCAAAATCCATCGCATAATATTCCGTAAATGAGCCACCAGCACCGAAACTGTCCATAATTTTCATAGCCTGTGCATTCTTAACTTCGTATTCTCCAGCTACAGGAATTCCCTTTGCCGTTAAAATAGAATTGCCCAAAATAATAGAACTCATTGTGTCGCCATTTGCATTGCCTGTACCTTTGTGGTAATAAGCCATTGACCCAAGCTTATATTGATCGACCAATTTATCTAGAGCAACAGCTGTTTTGGCTGCCCTATTAAGTTCTATTTCTTCGCAAGTTGAATCAACCTCAAATATTTTTCGAAATTCATCAACCTTGAGCTTGACTTCATTATCCAAAACCTCCTCCGTTAAAACGGTCAGTTCATCAGGTTCAATAATCTCAATGTGATTTCCAAAAACAGCACACTGAAGTGTTAAATCAGCATAAATATCCAACATACCGCTGTAATAATTACCCATTAAGCCAAGCGTATTATGGCTCATAATATGCGCAACTTTCGCGGCTTCCACCCATTCGGAAATCTCAAGCCAAGTTACATCATCATTTAAAACGCCTGTAACCTGATGAAACTGAATTCCCGATCGCTTAAAAACATTGGCAATTTCTGGAACGGGGCAAGCCGAGCAGAAAGCAAGCCAATCGCCAGTCATTTTTGTTCTGTCATTTAATTGGTTAAAGCTTTTATAATCGATTGCATTCTCTGGAGCAAGATTTAAAATAATTACCGGAACTTTCGCCCGCCTAACCACCGGCAAAACGGTTGATGAAAGTGCGTAAGTAGTTACATAAAGAAAAATTACGTCGACATCTCCCTTTTTAAAATCGTGACCAGCAGTAAAAGCTTTCTCAGCATTATCTATTAATCCCAAGTTTAAAACTCCGGCGCCATAAGAACCTATTTTTTTCTCTACTTGAGCGAGATATCCATTTAAGCGTTCTTCTAAACCCTCAAATTGTGGCCAATAAGTATCTAAACCGATGCCAAATAAGCCTATTTTAAAGTTGTGTTTCGTCATGGTTTACAGTTTGATAAAATTCGTTTCTATATTTGGATGGAGATAATTGCATCTTGCTTTTAAACAGTCGGCTGAAATAATATTCGGATTCGAAACCATTTTGATAAGCCACTTCTGCTATACTTAAATCCGTTTCGGTTAACATTCTACAAGCTTTTTGCACTTTAAGATTAAGCTGATATTGACCGGGAGATTGACCAACAACTTCTTTAAAAGCCTTTCTAAACCAAGCATAGCTTACATTATGTTTTGCTGCCAAAAGCTCTGGAGAAATATCACTGTTTAAATTTTCGTGGATACTGTATTTGATGTTGTTGATTACCTGCATTTTCCGACTGTTGGATTGAGCTTTCAATAAGGCAGAGGCATAAACCAAACCCAAAAGCTGAATGGTTAAACACGCACCCAACTGATTACTGCCCAAACCGCTAAACTTGATGGTATCGATGAGCTGAATAAAAATGTTGATAAACTCAGCATTGAAACCCATATGGATTAGTGGCCTTGCGGGATTAAAACAATCTTGTTGCATTAAATGATTGGCGTAACTTCCATTAAATCCAACCCAATATTCTGTCCAGCCCGTTTTATTATGAGGCTTAAATCGATGCCAAACATCTGGGTAGAGAAAAAATAAAGTTCCAGGTTGTACGGCTACCGCTCCAATATGCTCCGCTTCGAAAATTCCGGTGCCAGCAGCAATGTAAACCAATTGATATTCTGACAAAACCCGACCTTTTGACCATTCAAAATAATAATCGCTGGGGTGAGATGGATCTGGATAGTCCTTGCCAATCGGATGTATATAATGACCAACATTTAAAACATTTACTCCCCAATCTGGCTGAGTTAGCTGGTTTTCATGTTCCGATTTTAAATATTTCCTAAACGTGTCCATAATTGGTTAGTAAAAATTGACTAACCTAAAGTAGTTAAAGCAGATTACAGTAATGAACTTAATGCTAAATAATAGCAAAAAGTGTATTCTAAATCGCAAAATTTTAAATCAAGATTTGTAAAAAAATAAAATTGTGGCTTTAAGCTGATAAATAAGAAAGTTTTTAATTAATACATTTACATCCTTTAATTTAATTAATTAATACATAATTATACTAATGAACGATATTAATTTACCAGCTGTTACCGAAGGATTAGATTTCTTAAATAATGAGTTTAAATTAAATTATGCAGATACACCGCTTCGAAAAGACGCATTTGAAATTGATGATAGCACAAAAATAGAGCTGATTGCTGGACATTTTACAGAGATTCTAAACATTTTGGGATTAGATTTAAAAGATGATAGTTTAAAAGGAACGCCAAAAAGGATTGCCAAAATGTATGTTAAGGAAATTTTTAGTGGCTTAAATCCCAATAATAAACCTAAGCCTACACTTTTTGAAAATTCTTACCGCTACAACCAAATGCTGGTTGAAAAGGATATATCGGTTTTTAGCAATTGCGAACATCATTTTGTACCCATAACTGGTAAAGCCCATATTGCTTACATCAGTAGCGGAAAAGTGATTGGTCTTTCTAAATTAAATAGAATAGTTCAATATTTCTCTCAAAGGCCTCAAGTGCAGGAAAGACTTACGATCCAAATTGCAAATGAGCTTAAGAAAATGCTTTCTACCGAAGATGTTGCAGTTGTAATTGATGCAAACCACCATTGCGTTTCATCAAGAGGAATAAGAGACATTAGTAGCTCTACCATTACTGCAGAATACTGCGGAAAATTTTTGAATACGGAAACTAAAAATGAATTTTTAAAATATATCTAATTATGGATTTTAAAGATAAAAACATCCTGATTGTTGGAGGCAGTTCTGGAATTGGATTATCGTTGGTTAATCTTTTAAGTGATCAGGGTGCTAACGTTTTTAATGCCTCAAGAAGTGCTTCTTCTGATTGGACAGGAAACGTTGAACATTTAGAAATTGATGTTTTAGAAAATTTAGATGCATTATCTGCCTTTTTACCCAGCAAACTTGATGGTTTAGTTTATTCTGTGGGCAGCATCACCCTTAAACCTTTTAGTCGTGTTAGTCAAGATGATTTCATTAAAGACTATAAATTAAACGTTATCGGAGCAGCGATGGTTATTCAAAAGGCACTTAAAAATTTAAAAGAGGCAGAATCGGCATCCATTGTATTAATTAGTTCTGTGGCGGCTCAAACCGGAATGGGATTTCATTCTAGTATTGCATCGGCAAAGGCTGGAGTTGAAGGACTAACCAAATCTTTGGCAGCAGAACTCGCTTCTCAAAACATCCGTGTAAATGCAGTTGCACCATCTTTAACGGATACGCAAATGGCAGGAAATCTGTTAAATAGTCCTGAGAAAAGAGAAGCATCTGCAAAAAGACATCCCATTGGAAAATTTGGAACACCTGCCGATATATCTGCAGCAATTTCCTTTCTCCTATCGGATAAAAGTTCTTGGATTACAGGTCAGATATTGGGCATAGATGGCGGAATGAGCAGTTTACGAACAAATCTTTAAAACGATGAATATAAACAGCAATGACATTAAAGAAATGGAGAGGCGCTATCGGGCAACGCTTGTAAATTCGCTTCCTGGATACAAATGCCTCCACATGATTGGTACCCGCAATTTAAATGGAAGCACCAATTTGGGCCTATTTAATTCTGTTTTTCATCTCGGTGCAGATCCTGCATTGTTGGGCGTAATATTTAGACCCAATTCTAAGGATCATGATACCTTAAAGAACATCGTTGCAAGCAAATGTTATTCACTAAATAATGTACTTCCAGAATGGTATGAACAGGCGCATCAAACAAGTGCCCGTTATCCCTCGGGCCAATCAGAGTTTCAATCCTGTAATTTTTCTGAACATTATCTATCAGGATTTAACGCCCCTTTTGTAGCAGAATCATCTATAAAAATCGGCATGAAGCTTAGAGAGATTATCGAATTAAAAATTAATGGAACAACAATGGTTATTGGAGAAATTATAAATATTGATTTTGAAAATGAGATTATTGACGCAGATGGACACATAGATCATAAAAAAGCCAGAACGGTGACAATTGCAGGATTAGATGCCTATTATACAGCTGAACCAATAGCTAGGTTGCCATACGCAAAGCCAAATTTATAATGCCAAAATAATTATGGAAAGCGAACTAATTGATGTAGTAATTATTGGAGCAGGAATTGCCGGTTTAACAGCTGGTAAAATCTTGAAATCTGCAGGTAAAACTATAAAAATAATTGAGGCTTCTGATGGAGTTGGTGGAAGAGTAAGGACTGATCATATTAATGGTTTTTTACTTGATAGAGGCTTTCAAGTGTTGCTTACAGCTTATCCAGAAACTCAAAAAATATTAGATTACAAAAGACTCAATTTAAAAGTATTTAAGCCCGGCGCCATAGTACTAACCGAAAATAATATCGACATTTTGGCCGATCCTTTTCGGGAGCCTTCCTTGCTTCTTAAAACATTGTTTTCACCAATAGGAAACTTTACCGATAAGTTTAAAATGCTTGCCTTAAAGTTAAAACTGCATGGATTAAGTATCGATAAGATTTTTTCAAAACCTGAAACCGAAACCTTTAATTACCTCAATGAGTTTGGATTTACCACAAAAATAATCGAACAATTTTTCAGACCGTTTTTCTCTGGAATATTCCTCGAAAGTGATTTACGGACCTCAAGCAGAATGTTCGAATTTTTATTCAAAATGTTTAGCGAAGGCGATACTGCTGTTCCCGAAAATGGAATGGGTATGATCAGCGATCAACTTGCTGAAAGTATTGCTAAAGATGAATTTATTTTAAACGAAAGGATCGTGTCTATTCAAGGTCACACGGTAATTGGCGCATCAGGCAAAGTGTATCATGGAAAAAAAATCCTCATCGCCACAGATGCATTACACGTGCCATGGGAATTTAGAGATAAGGTTAACATTAAAGGAAAGCAATGCTTAACCTACTATTACAAAGGTGCAAAATCAGAGAAAAATAATGATCGCATCATTTTAAATTCCGCAAAAAACCACCTTACCAATAACATTGCTTTTATGGATCGTATTTCTTCTAGCTACGCTCCCAATAACCAATCGCTTATTGCCGTAACTTTGAAACCCTCAGAAGCAGACGTATTTAATAGAAACGCCGATATTAAGAAAGAACTGAAACAATGGTATCCTGAAACGGAGAACTGGGAACTTATTAAAACTTACTCCATTCCTTACGCGCTTCCAGAAAACAGAAGCGTCATTAATGACCTCAATAAATCCAAAATAAAGCTGGCTGAAAATTGTTTTATTTGTGGAGATCATTTGCTAAATGGCTCAATTAATGCAGCAATTAAAAGCGGTAGACTTGCTGCTGAAGCAATTTTAAACAATCTTACTTAATATCGATTTTATGAAATCTTACAGCTTATTGAAAGACATAATTGACTTGGTTGAAGAATTCGAAAAGGAAACACATGAGGAGTCTGAAATTACAATTGGCAATTTTAGCAACTTTTTAAATGCCAGATCACTAATATCCATACAAGACCAATCCAGCGTAGATTTACGCTTCGGAGCAGAAGAACTTTTTGCTCAGGAAATGGCTTATCAATTAGATAATAATATCGGCAGATTATTTGTGTATATGAGTCGCTATGCGAAGAACTATATTAAAAAAGCTTTAGATGGATCTGCCTTGCATACTGCCGAAGATTTTACAAGCCTGGCAATTCTTTTAACACATGAGAGTCTTTCCAAAACGGAATTAATTGGACTGAATCTTCAGGAAAAAACATCCGGTACGGAGGTAATCAATAGATTAATAAAAGCAGGATTGGTAATTCAGCAGGACGATAAAAAAGATAAAAGATCAAAAAAAATATCGATTACAGAAAAGGGAAAAGAATTATTATATGTTGTTTTTAACGACATGAATCATGTTGGCAAAATGGTTACTGGAAATTTAAGTGATAACGAAAAGCTAACCCTTCAATATCTGCTTCAAAAATTGGAAAACTTTCATTATGACATCCATAAAAACAAAACCATTTCCAATAAAAATGAATTGATTGCTTATTCCTATTAAGCTAAAAGAACATAAAGATGAAAGAAGATATAACCGCAGAAAATACGGATAGAATTATTGAAATGGCGTGGGAAGATAGAACCCCATTTGAAGCCATAGAATTTCAGTTTGGTTTAAACGAATCGGCTGTTAAAGAATTAATGAAGAAAAACTTAAAGTTTAGCAGTTATCGACTTTGGAGAGATAGAGCCAGCAATTGTGGCACAAAGCATGCAAAAAAAAGAGCTAGTGGAATAAATCGTTTCAAATGCAATTTGCAACGAAATATAACCCTAAATAAAATTTCGAAGCGATAACTTATTTCGTTATCGCCTTTATTTTGCTTAAAATATCTTCAATCAGTTCTGGAGATTTAAGAATTTTATAATGGCCAATATCTTCATAGAATTTCGATTCGATTTGAGGATTCTTTTTCAAAAACTCCTCCAAAAAAGGATATGGCGAAATATGATCATCAGGATCATAAGCTAAAAAATGAGGAATGCCTTCCAGTTTATATAAATCGACCAGATTAAAATAACCAGCAGAAACCGGAAATTCAGTTGCAAAATTATTAAAGAAAGTTGTTTGTACTTCTTGATTTATGCCTACAGAATCCATACTCTGCTCAAAATTTTCTTTCAAACGGATTAAAGGCGCAATGCTAATTAACAACTTTGGCTGGTTTGGAAGTTCCTGTAAAGCAAGTGCATTTGCCATTCCGCCTAGAGAATGACCGATTACAAAATCTGGTTCAGCGTAATGAAGAGAAATGGCTTTAACAGATTCTGCGTAAAGAATAAGGTTTGAAAATTCGGAGATCGAACTCCCATTCCCTGGTGCATCAAAAGCAATAATTTCTAAATCATCAATTCTTCTAAGTTCAGTAATCAGCTCAAAAAAATCTAAGGCTTTTGAAGCCCAGCCATGCGTAAGCAAAACTTTATTCTTGCCTTTCCCCCAACTAAAGCAATTTATGATAACTTCCGCTTTTGTAAAATATTGATCAAAAACGTTTAAGCTAAATTGCTTTGACTCTGCAATTAATTGCTCTTGATGTAAACGAAGAGGCATTTTCGGCGAATAAAAAATAAATTCGCGGATAAGTTCATCTTTATGATCGGTTGAGATTTTAAGCTCATTAATAAGTTGTTTTAGCTTTTTCAATCTCTGATTTTTTTTATTTAGCGTTTAAACTAAAAGTCCTTTAATATCTGCAGGAGAGTAATTAATAGATTTTAGAGTTTTATCATCACCCTTTCTGAAAACCAAAAACAGTCCATCAATTTCTTTATAGTAAGATTCTGTTTGGTCTTTATCGTAATAATGTTTGATGGTTTGTTCAGCTTCATCTACGGTTTTGCAAGCTTTGCTCATGTTAGAGCGATGCACTTCATCAAACAGGGTTTTGAATTTACCGCCCAAACCAAACTCATGAATCGCTCCTGCCAAAACGTACTGTAAATCGCAAAGTGCGTCAGCAACTTCAACTAAATCGTCGTTTTCAACTGCTTCCTGTAATTCTTTTAACTCTTCTGCCAATAACGAAATTCTTAAATTAGCTCGTTGCTTTGATGGAATAACTGGTGTTTCTAAAATTGGGTGTTTAAAAGTAGTGTGAAATTCGGCAACTTGATTTAAAGAATTCGTTTCTTGCATGGTTTATTTGGTTTAATCTTTACGCCACAAACTTAAAAAAATCGAAGTAAATATAAAGGGATAATCGATTAATTGTTTGAATCGTTGACAGAGTACGGCAGTCTTTTGAATGACTAAATCGTGATTTATTTCTATCTGGTGGTGGATTAACCAGTTAAGCAATTTTACATTTTTAACAATTAAACAATTCTAACCATCAACCTCCAACTACCCTTTCTTCCCTTCTCGCACAACCTTAAAAAATTCCTCTTTATAGGTATCACCTATCGGGATAGATTGATCGTTTATATAAACGGTATTGCCATCGATCATTTTAATTTTCTCAATGGAGATAATGTACGATTTATGAACGCGATAAAAAGGAGGTTTAGGTAACTCAACTTCAAGCTCTCGCAGAGCTTGGTAGGTTATAATTCGCTGTGTTGCCGTGTACACCGAAACATAGTTTTTTAGTCCCTCAATGTATAGAATTTCATTGTAATTAACTTTAATAAATTTATTTTTGGTATCGCCCTTAATGAAGATAAAATCGTTTCCCTGTGTTTGCAACTGAACAATTTCTTGCTGAACAGGCGCTAAAATTTGTTGGGCTTTTGTAGCCGCCTTATAAAAACGCTCGTATGAAATCGGTTTTAAAAGGTAATCGACCACATCAAGATCAAAACCTTCTAATGCATATTCTGGATAGGCTGTTGTTAAAATCACTTTACATTTTCCACCACAAATTTTCAGAAACTGAATTCCAGTTAATTCTGGCATTTGGATATCCAAAAACACCAAATCAACTTTCCCTTCCTTCACTAAATTTAAAGCCTCGAATGCATTGGTTGTGGTTCCAACTAATTCTAAAAAGGGTGTTTTATTGATAAAAGTGGCAATAATATCTGAGGCATAAGATTCATCATCAACAGCAAGGCAACGGATCATAGTTTGGAATTTGGATAAAACAAATTAATCATTCAAGCAATAAATTTAAAAAATTATCAGTTTTAAATATTCAAAATTAAAGTGGTTTTGTAAGTATTTCCATTGTTGGAAACCAAAAGTTCGTGTTTTTCTGGATAAATTAAATCCAACCTTCGTTGAATATTAACCAATCCAACACCACTAGAGTGGTCTTTTTGAGCATGACTGATTTTATTGCTGACTTCAAAACTCAATCTATTATTTTGAACTTTAAGTTTAATGCGAACAGGTTGTTTTTCATCGTTTACTACCCCATGTTTAAAGGCATTTTCTACAAATGGAATCAACATTAAAGCTGCAACTTTCTGTTCTGCAATACCTTCAGTTGTAAATTCTACATAAAATTTTGGTTCAAAGCGCATTTTAAATAACTCGATGTAACTTTCTAAATATTCTACTTCTTTGGTTAAGGTTACTTTTCCATCCGGGCTTTCATTTAAGGTATAACGCATTAAATCTGAAAGGCGCAAAACTGCATTGGCCAATTTATCAGAAACTGGAATTGCTAATGAGTACACATAATTTAAAGTGTTGTACAGAAAATGTGGATTGATCTGCGATTTAAGAAAAGCCAGTTCAGATTTCACCACCTCGTCCTTTAGTTTTCTATTCGATATTTCTGACTTAAAATTTTGTTGCACACTGTAAACCGCAGCGGGAATTACCAAAAAGGAAATGCTATAATAAATGTTATCCGAGATATACTTTGCCACGGGTGTATCGTCAGAATAATTCTTCATACCAAACCATTGAAAGTATAAAATTTGCTCTATAAAATACCGCATAGCGATGAATAAAGCCATAGTAAAAAGAATTCCTAAAATAAGCTGAGGGATTTTACTCCGGTTTAAAAACGATGGATAAAGCCATAAATAGCAAACGTAAAATTCTACTATTTGGATAAAATTCATGGAAATATCAAAAGCCGCAGCTCGAAGCGTTACGCCTTTAATTAATATTTCTCCATAGAAATAAGCTAAAACCAGTACCCAGCAAAGAATGTGAATGGAAATAATTTTGATTTTCTTCATGGTTTAAAACTAGAAAAAGTATGACCTCAATGGAATTTTGTTATTCCAACACCTTAAAAAATTATCCCAACGCCAAATTATGCTTAAATATGTGGGTTACAAAACTAAAAGCATCCACACATTGCAGGCAAAGTGCCCTGAATTTCCCAATGGAGCAGAAAGCTTTTTAAACCCGGTTTTTTCATACATCGAAATTGCTGTGGTAAGTTCTGGAAACGATTCCAAGTAAATCTCATTATAGCCGAAATGCTGGGCAGATTCTATGCTTTTCTGCATCAACATTTTACCTACACCTTTACCCCTAGCTTCTGCCGAAGTATAAAGCTTTACCAATTCTACGCAACCATCGGGCAAACCAGAAGTTGGATAAATCCCACAGCCTCCAATGATAGTACCTTCTTCTTCTGCGATCCAATAAACAGATTGTTCAGCCGTAAAAACATCCGATAAACGATCAGTAGTTGGATCTGTATAAACTGTACCCGGTTTATCAATCTTGAATTCTCTCAGAATTGTTTTAATTACTTCTGAAAGTTCCTTATTATCTCTTTCTTCTATTTTGCGATAGGTAATGGCCATGATTATTTTTTTTCCAAAGTTAGAAATCCAGCGATAAGCGGTGAATAAAATTCAAATAAAAGAAACAATTTTTTTAAGGTTGATCGACGATTTTTAAGCATTGAAATAGTTTTAAGATTTTGGCGTTATGTTTGCACTGTATAAACAGCTGATTAAATTTCAGATAAAATTTCTACCTTACTAACACACACAAAATGAAACAAAAACTATTGCTTTGCCTTTTCACAGTCGCCATTTTTGGATGTGGAATTAACAGACAAGCCCAACAAATAAAGGCGCTTGAAGATTGCACTTATAAAATTACGAGCGTTCAGCAAGTACTTATTGCCGGTACGGATGTTAAAAGATTAATCGATCAGCAGGATTTTAATCTTGGAAGTTTACCCGGAGTTGCTTTAGGCTTATTAAGGAAAGATATCCCGTTAAGAGCAAATCTGAATTTAGAGATTACAAATCCATCTGCCAACTTAGCGGCGATTAATCAGTTTGAATATAAAATTCTAGTAAACAACACGGATTTAGCTGAAGGCGTTATCAACCAAAATGTAAGCATTGCCCAAGGACAAACCGTTACTGTTCCAGTTCAGCTTAACAGCAACATTTACAGCTTAATTAGTAGCGGAACTGTTTTAAACGATATTATTAAGGCTGCGCAAAAAGGTTCTTCGAAAGATGAGAAATTAGGTTTGTTAACGATTAAAATTAAACCAACTTTTATGATCGGGAATACACCATTTAAATATCCTGGTTACATCACCATCAATAAAGATATTAGCAGTAAGATTTTGCTATAATTTAAAAAGAAGCTGAATCATAAATCAATTTCTCTTTAAATTTCTGTCACCTTGAGCCTGTCGAAATGCTTTAAAACATTTTTATTAGTCCTTCGACAAGCTCAGGATGACAATTCACATCATGATACAGCCTTTTTTGTTGTGGCTTAAATATTAAAATTTAAGAGATTAGTTATGTGTTTCGTGGAGACACGAAATAAAGCGACACGAACCGCGTCGTTATAAAAGCATTTTATTATAATTTCCTTAAAAACCCAAGCTGTGGTACGTGTCTTCACGTACCACAGAAATTATCTTTCTATCACATTGAGCCTGTCGAAATGCTTTAAAACATTTTTATTAGTCCTTCGACAAGCTCAGAGTGACAACTCACATTATGATACAACTTTTTTGTTGTGGCTTAAATCTAAAAATTTAAAAGGTTATCTGTGTGTTTCGTGGAGACATGAACCAAGGCGATGCGAACCAAGGCTGGCTAGAAATATTAATCATTAAAATTTCTTAGCTGGCATTTTAACCATGCCCTTAAAGCTATTTTGATCCAAACTTAACTCTACGGATTTAATTTCAGCAGATGATAGTTTAGCCGGCATAACTGTGGAAGTCGCATTTAAGCTTGCTGTTTTCGAAGTGCTTGCAACAAATGTTCCTGTTCTGGCATACAATAATGCGTAGCCTAATAAAGTTTCACTTTCATCACCCCAAGCTTTCGTCAAATCCTCACTAGAAGATTTATCAACAGTCATTCCTGCATAATAGCCACCAACGCCACTTTGGTTTTTAGTTTCAAATTCTGGAATATACATATCCAATTTATCGATTCGTATTGGGAAAAACCCAACAGGCTTGCCATAAGTTGTTGTACCAATTAACTTAACATCCATAACAGGTTTTAAACTATTTATGGTTAATTCACTTGCAGAAGCTGTTCCACTTCCAACAATAAAGTAAATGCGACCTAAATTTAAAGATCCCGATTTCGAGAATTTCTCGATGTTATCCGAAGAAGTTGATTGGTAATTTAAATCTGCATAAGTAGCAAATTTTCCATTAACGCCTGATGTAAAAGTTTGTAATTTACCATCATTATCCAACAAAGGCTGATTAATTAAAACAGAAGTTTTCCTTTGTGCCGAAGTTATGTTTTGAAGATAATCATTATAATAATAGGTAAACATGGTATTACCCGTTTGAGCACTTGGTGCAGCGAGATTTATAATCTGCGTTGCCGTAGAAACATAACCACCACCATTATATCTTAAATCTACAATGAGTTCGGTTACACCCTGAGAAGCAAAACTCGCAAAAGCCGTATTCAAATCAGCAGTAGCATTATTGGTAAAGCTATTGAAAACTATATAACCAACCTTTTTAGTTCCCGCAGTGTAAACTCCGGTAAAGAGAATAGGCTTAACCGTATAAGTTGCATTGGTTATGGTGGCACTTTTGGTCGTGTTAGATAAATCTACAAAAGTTAAAGTAACACTGGCATTTGTACCAAAAATTGCATTATTTAAATAGGTAACGTTGCTACTGTTGTAGGTTAAATCTGTTCTACCGTTAACTGCTGTAATTTTACATCCGCGGGTTAAACCTTGTTGCGCAGCAGAAGAACCTGGATAAACATATTTAACCCGTAAATCTGTGGTATTATTGTACATAACCGAAAAGCCATAATCATTTGCCGTTCCATTTATATCGGCTTTTAAAGCACTCGTTTTAGAGGCTGTAGTTACATAATCGAAAAATGAATATTTTGGCTCTGCATACCCACTCACATATTCATAAGGTTTTCCTGTTGTTGGATCGTTAGAAAATTGAGTTAATGCATAAAGTTCAGTTTCATTAGAGCTATAGCTTCTCGGATTAAATGCAGTATAAGTTGGCAGAGAATTATACCAATAATAAAGCTCTTTCGAATATAAAAAAATCGAATCTTTGGTCAGCTCATCACGGGTTGCCGCTACTGTAGGCGTGGTAGTCGTAGTGGTTGGTGTAGTAACATCAGGCGTAGCTGTACTTTTTTTACAGGAAATAAAAATACCCAAGCCTAAAAATGCCAGAACAACTAGGTGTATATGTTTGTTGTTTTTCATGTGTAAATTGCAATTATTTGTAATATACGTTGAAGCGCTTAATTTAGTTGTTAGAATACTAAGTTTTTAATTATCAGCAATCTAAATCTAGCACAAAACGTTCATTTATTATTAAAAGTATCGGTGAATCGGTTTTATCTCTCGATTAATTAATTTTATGTATTGATTTGTAAGTGAATGAAAAAATATGAGCTTTAAATGAAGAATGTAAAGAAAGAACACCTGCCAAGTAAAATCTGTTTGGTTTGTTTGAAACCTTTTTCTTGGCGTAAAAAGTGGGCCAAAAATTGGGATGATGTAAAATACTGTAGCGATCGCTGTAGAAGAGAGAAATAGGCCAAACAAAACTAACTAATCATTCAATCCTTTCGAAAATGTTTGCTGAAGTACCCCTCTAAAATGTCGCCTTTGCACCGCTTCTATTTTTAAAAAAAAGTTCATATTTGATTTACAAACAATTAGACAGAGGATCATGGATAAAATGAAATTTAACATCGAAATTATTGCTTCAGCAGAAAAAGTTTGGTCAATCCTTTGGGGAAAAGAATCTTATTCTGCTTGGACAGCCGTATTCGCCGAAGGCTCGAAAGTAGAAACCGATTGGAAAAAAGGAAGCAAAGCTTTATTTCTAGATTCTAAAAACGAAGGAATGGTTTCGAGAATTGCTGAAAACATCCCTAATGAATTCATGTCTATTGAACATTTGGGTATAATTAAAGATGGTAAAGAAGATCTGAATCAGGTTTGGAAAGGCGCAAAAGAGAATTACAACCTCAACGAAAAAGATGGAAAAACTGAATTGTTAATCACTATGGATAGTAATGCAGAAATGCAGGCATATTTCGAAAATACCTGGCCAAAGGCGTTGTACCAAGTAAAATTATTGGCAGAAAGTGAGTAGGAAAAAAGAAAGTTATTCATTTCAAATTCCGCTCCCTTAATAGGTTTTCCAATTCGCTATTCTTGTATTTTGAATTATTGATCAATTTATAAATAAAAAATAATGGGATCAGCGTTAAAAACCCCCAAGTGTTTTTCATCACGCTGAAAAATACAATTCCAATCAGAAATCCGATTAATAAAGCATTAATGATTGAAGCGGATTTCATTTTTTTTGCTTCTTGCAACAATTCTTCATTTGTTAATTCTGAGCGCTTTTTTTCTTCCATTTTTAATATTTTATTTGTTGAGATATTTTATTCGAAGTTTGCTAATCTTTGAAGTTGCAAATAATTGAAAATCTAGCATAAATAATTAGCTTGAAGCTTACATTAAAAACTTCGTGACCACTCTCCGCATTTTTCTTTTTACTCTTCTTGTTCCTTGTACCATATACCAAGTTTATTCTTTCTTGCATACAATTCTGCGACCTTTATTTGTTCAATAAAAATATTGTACCATTTTTTATCCACATAAACTTTAACATCAGACTTTTCATCTGAATTTCTATATAATTCCTCTTCCCTTTTCTCCATTTCATCCCAAGTTTTTGGTCTTAACATCGTTCCGCCAGGAAAACAGCCCTTTTTTATTAAATAATTGTTTAAAGTATCTTTTTTATCTATTACCCAACAATAAATTATTTTGGAATCCTTGTCTTTGATTTGTGCCGGCCCAAATGAAGATACTGGAACTACGATGGCCTCACGATGCTTATTTATCCAATCGATTACTAAACTATCAGAATTTTCTGATCGAGGAGTTCTAAAAAACCCTGATCCAAGTAAACAGTAATTATTTTGAGGCTCTTTAGAAGTCAATCCAAAAATAGATTTAAATTTAAAGTCAGAAATTTTAAGATACTCTTTTATTTTTTGTCCTTTGCAACTATTTAAAGTTGATAAAGAGAATAAAATTAGGAATGTAGCAATCTTTTTCATTTTTGGTTTATTATAGATTTCTCATAAGGGTTTAAAGGCACCTTGTCAAGACGAAAACTAGGAGCTTTTAATAGGTATTTGATCAAAATGATCATTCTGTATATTAATAATACACTAATCTCGTTATTACGAAAACCCATTAGTTGATTTTTGTAATCTCACTTTCAAGTACTTGTTTATTAAAGTTTGATGTTGCCTTTATTTTATAAGTGTTTCCGCTATAACTAATTATTTTTACAGTTATAAGGGCACTTTTACTAATGTTAGAAAACCTTAAAATAGTTTTATCTGGCTGTAAGGTATAAGAGCAATTACTTATCCACTTAATTTTATATTCAATAGGAAGTTTATTATCGTCGTAATATTCATATTGGTGATTTGCATCACGATTTATTATGAGTGATTTTCCCTGATAAATCATCTTAAATTTTCCTATTCTAAATCTCAAACAATCAGAGGATTGGGCTTTTGCAGTAATCAAGGATAACAGTAAAATTATTTTTAGAAGAAAGAGGCGTTTTAAATTGAACATATTAATTAAGATGTAAGCCAAATATAAAATATAATTGCGTTTTTGCAAACGGTTCGTATTACCGCTGGATTGTACACATTAAAAAGCAGTTACTAATTGATTGAACCAAACAATCTCAAGACTTGAATTTACCAAAATCCTTAAAAACCAAAAAAGCCCTACATTTCTGTAAGGCTTTGGGTTGTGGTGCCTGCTGGAATCGAACCAGCGACACAAGGATTTTCAGTCCTTTGCTCTACCGACTGAGCTAAGGCACCAACCGTTTGGGATTGCAAATGTAGTGTTCTTTTTTCAAAAGCAAAATTTTTTTTCAAAAAAAACGCTCTATCACTGATTATCAATTAATTAATTTTTACAAGCATTTTTCACAAGCCAATTTTCTAAACCATAGAATGAATCCAAACAGAAAAATTATCATTTATTTTATGCATGCATAGTAATTTATTTGAATTAAATATCCTAATTTAGCGCTACAAACCTAAAATGCATGGTGGCTCAAATTCTTTTTCTAGTATTTACACTTGCAGCAATTGCGCTGTTTACCGTTAATTTCCGAAAAATTATCCGCAATATCCGTTTGGGTAAAGCGGTGGATCGGAATGATCAACCTCAAAAAAGGTTAATCACGATGATTAAGGTTGCGTTCGGTCAATCGAAAATGGTTGTTCGCCCTATTCCAGCCTTTTTGCACTTCTTTGTTTACGTTGGTTTTGTAATCATCAACATCGAAGTTTTAGAAATTATGATCGATGGGCTTTTTGGAACACACAGAATTTTCCACGGACTTGGAGGTTTGTACGATTTCTTAATTGGCTCTTTCGAAATTCTTGCCCTTACTGTTTGGCTTTCTTGTGTAATTTTCTTCATTAGAAGAAACATTTTAAAATTAAAACGCTTCAGAGGAACGGAAATGACCGCTTGGCCAAAATCTGATGCTAATTATATCTTAATTACCGAAGTTTTATTAATGAGTGCTTTCCTATTAATGAACGCAGCAGATGCAAAATTACAGACTTTAGGCGTTGACCATTATATAACAGCAGGTTCGTTTCCAATCAGTCAATATTTACAGGCATTATTACCTTCTTCAGAAAACGCACTAATTATGTTAGAACGTGGTTGCTGGTGGTTTCATATTTTAGGCATTTTGGCTTTTTTAAACTACCTGCCCTACTCCAAACATTTCCATATTCTTTTCGCCTTTCCAAACACGTATTTTTCTAATTTAGAACCTAAGGGAGAATTTACAAATATGGCTTCTGTTACCAATGAGGTGAAGGCCATGCTTGATCCATCCTTTGTTCCTGCAGAAACAGAGCCTGGTAAATTTGGCGCTAAAGATGTTACAGATCTAAGTTGGGTAAACTTAATGAATGCCTACACCTGTACAGAATGTGGTCGTTGTACTTCGGTTTGTCCGGCAAATATTACAGGTAAGTTATTATCGCCAAGAAAAATTATGATGGACACCCGCGACCGAATTACGGAAGTTGGCAAGAACATAGATAAACACGGAGCAGAACATCAGGATGGAAAATCTTTGTTGGATGATTACATCACAAGAGAAGAAATTTGGGCTTGTACCAGTTGCAATGCCTGCGTTCAGGCTTGTCCAGTAAATATTGATCCTTTACAAATTATTATGGAATTGCGTCGCTTTGCGGTGATGGAAGAATCGCAAGCCGCTGCAAGTATAAACGCCATGATGGGAAATATTGAAAACAATCAGGCACCTTGGAAATACTCTCCGGCCGATCGTTTTAATTGGGCAGAAGGAAAATAATTAAATAAATACTTGATACTCGAGTCTTAATACTAAATACTTGATACAGAAAATGGAATTTAAAGTCCCTACAATGGCCGAATTAATGGCTGCAGGTGAAGAACCGGAAATATTATTTTGGGTGGGTTGTGCTGGAAGTTACGATGAAAGAGCACAAAAAATTACCCGCGACATCTGCAAAATTTTACATCATGTAGGGATGAAATATGCCGTTTTGGGAACCGAAGAAAGTTGCACTGGCGATCCTGCAAAACGTGCTGGAAATGAATTTTTGTTCCAAATGCAGGCCATGACGAATATTGAAGTTCTGAATGCCTACAACATAAAAAAAATAGTTACCGGCTGTCCGCATTGTTTCAATACCATTAAAAATGAATATCCAGGTTTGGGTGGCACTTACGAAGTGATTCATCATACTCAGCTTATTCAAGACCTTATTAATGATGGAAAGCTAAAAGCTGAAGGTGGCGAGAGTTTCAAAGGTAAAAAAATAACCTATCACGATCCTTGTTATTTAGGTCGTGGAAACGGAATTTATGAAGCTCCTAGAAAAGCATTAGAGGTTTTAGATGCCCAATTAGTAGAAATGAAACGCTGCAAAAGCAATGGCTTATGTTGCGGTGCAGGCGGTGCGCAAATGTTTAAAGAACCTGAAAAGGGAAATAAAGACATTAACATCGAACGTATTGAAGAAGCTTTGGAAACCAATCCTCAAGTTATTGCAGCAGGTTGTCCTTTCTGCATGACGATGCTGAGCGATGGAATAAAATTGAAAGATAAAGAAAAGGAAGTTAAGGTATTGGATATTGCAGAAATTACGGCGAGAGCGAATGGGCTTTAAAGCCTTAAAGGGAACTTTGACTTTCCAAAGCACTAAAAACTAAAGAGTTAAGCAACGAACAAAACCCCATTAACTAATGTTTAAACAACTTCGCTTGTTGTTTTTCCAGTTCCGCTCCTCTAAAGCCTCTTGCTACAATTACACCTTTTTGATCTGTTGAAAATTATTCTAGCTAATCAAATACTTTACATCTTCCAACCTATAAGGCTCTGGCAATTCACACTCCTTTAATTGCTTTAAGGTTTGCTCCAACGGTACGAAAGCCAATTTTTTAGCTATCTCGCAAATGCCTACTCAAGAAAAACGTTCCTTGTTAATTCTACATATATCTCGCAGCTTTAGTAATCTGAAGATTTTACCACAATGCTTGGCCACCATGAGTAGGCATTGCAATCCATTTGATTAAGTTAGAGGTAGTAGCGGAAGATGTTCCATATTTAAAAATATAGAAGTTAAAACTAGTTATTACAACAGTTGGCGTATTTCAATACCTAATTCAATAAGTATTATCCAATTCGTTAATATTATTTAACTGTTCTAAGATAGAACTGGGTAACGGATGTTTTTTCATTTCTTCTACCCAGTAATCTGAATAGTAAAAACTCCTATCAATATCTATATAACTCTTGTATTTTAGTGGTTTAGCACCATTGTAATTTATTTTGTCATCAATAAATATTTCCGTAATTGTTTCTATTGCATTAGTTTTTCTTTTGTCATTGGTTTTTTCCAATATTTTTTTATTGGAAAAAAGATAGGTCGGTCTTCTGGTATCCCCACTGCCCGTCCATTTCTGGATATTTTTAGATTTCCCTGTAATTTTCCACCATAACGCAATTCTTATTGCATCCTCACCATCAAAATTATCTGTTACATTAATTTCAATTGGAAAATTATTTTTATTATAAATGGCGTAGCCTACACTTTTACCCTCATCATAAACATTATATAAGCTATCGTTAGCTTTTTTTGTACTATACCAGCTATTCGTTATTCTGTCATTCTTTGGTAGGTCATCATTAAAGAAACCATCATTAAACGAGACACTCACTATACGTGATTTTGACTTTATACTGTCAATTTTAAAGTTTCTAAAAGCTTTAATGTATTTATTTTTTTGAGCACGAAAAGTAAATTTTGAGCCCTCAAAAGGAATTTCATATTCTATAATAGCATCTCCGAACCTTATTGAAATGCCTAATTTATCTGGTTTTGAACTGGCAGAGCAAGTAAGGGACAAAGTAAAAAACTTAGTTTTAGTAACTGGCCATCCCGAATATGCTTTAAAAGGTTACGACTTACAGGCTGTAGCCTATTTATTAAAACCGTTTTCCTTTAAACATTTTCATTTAGCCGTAAACAAACTAATTAGCGTATTAGAGATTGAAAAGACCTTTATTTGGTTTAAAGTTGGCACTATGAGTCAGCAAATAAAAGTTTACATCAATACCATTATTGCCATAGAGGCAATGGGCAACTATATTAAAATATACACCAGTACAAACGAAATGCCTTATATAGTCCATTCCAGCTTGACCATTGCTGAAAATAAATTAAGATTAAAATTAAAACCAGTTTTTATTCGGCTAAATAAATCGTTGTTGATATTCGAAAATCATATTGTTAAGTGAGAAGGAGATAAAATTTACATGAGCAATGGGTTAATTGAAAGCATTGGACGTACTTATAAAGCCATGTTTAATAGTTGGTTTAATAATATGATGGGCGGCACTTATGAAGTGATTCATCATACTCAGCTCATTCAAGATCTTATAAATGATGGAAAGCTAATAGCTGAAGGTGGCGAGAGTTTCAAAGGCAAAAAAATAACCTATCACGATCCTTGTTATTTAGGTAGCGGAAACGGAATTTATGAAGCTGCTAGAAAAGCATTAGAGGTTTTAGATGCCCAGTTGGTAGAAATGAAACGCTGCAAAAGCAATGGTTTATGTTGCGGTGCAGGCGGTGCGCAAATGTTTAAAGAACCTGAAAAGGGAAATAAAGACATTAATATCGAACGTATTGAAGAAGCTTTGGAAACCAATCCTCAAGTTATTGCAGCAGGTTGTCCTTTCTGCATGACGATGCT
>NZ_JACRYL010000030.1:22085-46409 GCF_014306625.1 Pedobacter fastidiosus | reverse complement strand
CTGCTTTTTTCAAGCAACAACTCTGGGGGTCAATTTAAAATTGGCGAAAGGGGGTCAAATTTATTGGTATATGCACTAAGATAATTGAATCCAGAAAAAGGAGAAAAATAACTGGCATTGTCCAAACAGCTATAATAATTATCTGGGAAACTCTTGGCTATTTCATTACTTTCATAACCATTGCCAGCCATGATTTCCATAATATGATGCCCCTTCATCAAACCATATTCTTCCATCAAATCAATCAGATCTTCTGTTTTTGGATCTAACTGATTATAAGTTAGGCTGTAAACTAAATCGTAATGTGGTTTCGGGATCGCCTGGTTGCAAATTCGGTTGATAATTTCTGGCGCTATTTTCACCTCAGCTAACATAAGCTGTCTGATGAGTTCGATCATATTCGTTTAATATTTTTCCGGTTTTCCTTGAGCTAAACGTTTGGCAAGCCTGATCTTCTCCTGCGTAAGCTTCATTAAGTCTTGCTCCATAGCCTCGAGATTGAGGCCCAAAGGATTTTTCTCGCCCATCATAAAATCTTGAGTAATGATGGCATAAGCTTCATCATTATAGGTTTCCCAGAAATCCCATGTCATTTTCTTTTCCTGCCCCAAAGTAATGCAGGTGAGATACTTTTCATCATAGCCGAGGATGGCGACGGCATGCCCACCCAAAGAATAGGGTTCGTTATCACCTGTCAGCCCGCCAGGATTAACTTCCCAGATTTTTTGATGTTCACTGCTTTTGGGAAGCAGAAGACCAACATAGATACCACCAAAAAGATAAATTGAGGCTTTTACAATTTCACGGCGATCAAACGGCACGGTTGCAAATACTCGGATTCGATGCTGATCAATTCCATTTTTACGCCAGTATTTTAAGGCATCAATCATAAACACCCCTTCATTATTTTTATGCGTGATGGGATCGTATTTAGAGAGTGTGATGTAAGTGTTTAAAATCGCTTCTTGCGTAATTTCAAACTCTGCACCGGCGTTGGCTGTCCAACATTTAATCATGTGGCCAGCAGCGGCACAGGTACAATTGTTTAAACTGTCGTTCCCGAATATGCCCCATTCACTTTTCTTCACTGTTGTCCAGTCGTGTGCATCAGGAAATTTAATATGGTTGATAGTCAGATAATCGGTTACTTTAAAACTTCTTGAATCTTGAATGGCTTTAGGTTTTCCGCCTTTTGCCTTTGGCTTCCCTATGGTATTTTCCATATCAAATTAGTGCTATCCTCCGATTTTACCGCTCTTACCCATTTTTTTCTTTTTGCGTGGCAAACGTTTCTGTGCAACTGCTAGTTTTTCTTGTTCTGAAGATTCTGCTTTTTTAGCCATAATTGTGATTGTTAGGGTTGATCGATTTATTAAATGAGATAGATTAGCCAGCTTTACCACCACTGTTGCCCATCTTTTTCTTTTTTCTTGGTAATCTCTTTTGAACTGTTTTTGTTGCTGCAGATACCTCTTCTACTTTGTCTTTTTTCTTTTCCATATGATTAAAAATTTCCATTTTGCATAATATGAAATGTCTGGCAAAATGATTTTACAATGTAAACATTTTTCTGGATTTTCTTTATTTGGATTATTTCAAAAGCGCTAGTGTTTTCTATCCAAAATGCTGATTCATTTCGCTCCAAAATGCACAAACTTAAAATTGAATTTTTGGCCTTAGCGAAACACGATCAATGCGATTAAGTTAGGGATTTTTATTGCAGCCTGAGCTTTTTTCTCCCTAACTTAATAACATTGAATACGCACGACTAGATTATATAATTCTACCGTTTATTTTTTTGCTACAATATTTATTTGAAATTTGATGGAATCCGAAATAGCCTTATCCGCTAAATTGAAGAGTTTTTCTGATTTATAAAGAATCCCCCACTCTGTTCGATCAATGACCAGCTTGCCATTTGCTTTGATAATTACATCCTTCACTTCTATTTTGACTGGAAAAGTGACCGTTTTTGTAATACCTTTCATAGTCAAGTTTCCTGTAACCTCTTTATCCTCGGCATTTTTTGATACTACCTTGGTAATTGCAATAATAGCAAAGGGAAATTTTTTAACATCAAAAAAATCTGTGCTTTTTAAATGATCAACAAGTTCGTTATTACTCTTATGGGCCTTATCTTCAATCGTATTCATATCTACTTCAACTGCACCACCCACAAGTTGATTGTTTTCAAACCTCAATTCTCCTTTTGATATATAGATATACCCCGTGTGACTGTTTGAACCAAATGTGTTAGATCCTTTCCACCTAATAACGCTTTCCGTAGAATCTATTATAACATATTTTTCATCCCCAAAATGTAAGGATAAGGAACTTGCCGATGTATTATTTTTCTTTTCCGCTGTTACAGATCCACGGCAACCGAAACAGAAAGAAGCAATAATTAAAATGAAGTAAGCGGTTGATAGCTTGGTGTTCATACTTGAGAGATTACATTGATTAATAAATTAACTTATTTACTCAGCAACCGCCTTTGCGGGGGATACGTTTAAAAATTTCTTTACCATCTCGTTCTACATATTCGCCCGATACTATTGGATATGAATACTTAGGCGCATAAGATACGCTATGGCTTTTTATCATTATTTTATCGTTAACTTTTAAGCTGTGCAATTGCTCAAGTTGAGACTTTTCCGGCTCAAAATTTATAATATAATCATCACCATTAATCCTGGCCATAACACCGAAACCTAATCTTGATCCTGGAGGAAGGGAAAGAGACGTTATAACAGCCTCCATATTGGTAA
Source organism: Pedobacter fastidiosus (assembly GCF_014306625.1). Lineage (GTDB taxonomy): Bacteria > Bacteroidota > Bacteroidia > Sphingobacteriales > Sphingobacteriaceae > Pedobacter > Pedobacter fastidiosus. The sequence continues at coordinate 43,641 of NZ_JACRYL010000030.1, read as the reverse complement.
AAGCACTTATATGATTCTTTATTTTAGCAGCACTGGTAAGCACTTTTTTACCTTTGGGAGAAGCCTCCCATTTTTTATAATTTACACCATCAGCGGTAGCCTCCCATTTCTTCATTTGGGCTTTCCTTTCAGCAACAGAAAGCGGTTTTGGGGACAGCTTATTTGTAGTTTCATTCTTGATTTTAAGATTAGCAAATACTAGTCCGCTCACCACAACCAGTGGTAACATCAGCGCATAAATTACTTTTTTCATAATTTTTGTGGTTTTAATAAATTAAATATAGATTCACTTTGTAAGCCAGATCGGATAAGACATACCTTTATTTTTCGGATGCTATCAAAATTGACTCAGCAAAATTACTTTGATATTTTTCGGCGTGAGTAACTTGGATTGTAAATAAAAATGTAAACTTTGTAAATAAAAACTTGACACTATGCATTTTAGCCGAAATCGCCTCTCCGGAAAAAGCAAATACCTGTACGGATTGTTATTCCTCTTATTTGTGTCTGTAATCTGTGTAGCTTTTACTATGACAGGTAGTGATGATTTTGCTATCGCAAGAAGAGAAATTTTACTCCGCAGAGTTGGGCATGAACTGCTCTTACAGTCGGGCGACAGTACATCAAGGGTTCTTCCAGTAAAAAAGATTGCTGAAAATGAGTATCAGATTAGTTTTGAGCATGAGCTAACTTTTCAACCAGATTCTTTGGTGAATACCACTCAACGTTTATTAGACAAAGACCCGCTCACAAGCGATTATGTTGTTAACGTAATAAAATGTGGCAACTCCAGTGTAGCTTATGGATATGCTATATCAAAAAATAAGAAAGACGATATTATAACTTGCAAAGGAAGAGTGCAACCCAGAGCATGTTATATGATCAATGTTAAATTTAAACCAAGTGGAATAATTACAGCAAAGAATGGATATTTTTTAGGCGGTTTATCCTTTTTTGCTTTTGTTGGTTTTATTTTTTTGAGATCTGTTAAGCCTAGTCGGTCCATGCCTAACGGCCAGGATCCTGGCTACCTCACTTTGGGTTCGGTGCTCTTCGATCCGAAGAATCGGAAACTCATCATAAATAAAAAAACAATAGACCTGACAGGAACAGAAACTCGTGTATTGCAGATTTTTGCATTGTCTCCTAACGAAACTATAGAAAGAAGCCGACTACAAAAAGAAATCTGGGAGGATGAAGGTGTTATTGTAGGGCGTAGTCTGGATATGTTCATCTCAAAACTTAGAAAAAAACTGGAGCTTGATCCGAATATCAATATTGTTGTGATCAGAGGAAAAGGATACAAGCTCGAGATTACTTCTTAAAGATTTCCTGTTTTTTTCCATGTAAATTTATTTTAATAAAATCTTTCTCTTCATCATACTTAAACGGTTTATAGCTATATCAAACAAACACTAGAGCTAATTTTCAATTCTTTTATAATCGATATGCGCTCCACCAACTTCCATCACTAAAACATCATCTCTAAAATGATAATTGGAATCAAATTCTTTATTTCCAGTAATATTACCTTTATAAAAAATTTTATCCTTGCCAATTCTGTAAGATAATTTTGAAACAACCTGAGCTTTCCCTTCTCCTGTCTTCTGAAAAAAATCACCATCCTTTGTAAATTCTAAATACATTTTCCCTACAGACTTTCCGGTTTTTGGGATGATGATCTCCCCAACCCATTTTCCAATTATTTTGTTTTCGTTATCTGTATTTTTTGAATTGCAACTGCACAGAATCATGACTAATAATAATGCTGCTACACTTTTCATAATATTCAAATTCTTTTGCTTTACCATTAGGGATATTGGTTTAAATTATTTTAGCACATCTGGATTCATCATTTTATAAACATCATAAATTGTAAATACACTTTTATTAGTAGAATTCTCTACCCGCAAGCCTCTTTTTACGACAGTGAATGTTGTTTGGATATGATTTATAGAATTAGCCTGATCTACAAAAATCCATTTGTTAAGCTCAGGAAGATCCCAAAAATAGAAATCGCCATGTGTTTTATCTGTGTTGGTTACAAACCTTTTGTATTTGGATTTTAAATAGTTTAATACTTTTTTACTTTCATCTTCATTTGCAGATGAGTATGAATATCCAAGAAATTTTTTTGAATTGTAATTATCTATAAAAATCCACAAATCGCTATGGTCAGAAGCATTTCCTTTTGGCAATTCATAGGTTGAAATTTGAGCACTTCCAATTTTAAATCCATCCAAATCACTAGATGAGTACGCTTTCAATCCATTACTGCCACCAGTATTTTTTCTAAATTCTTTATGGTTTTCAATAACCTTGGAAATGTCCTGATCAAAACTTAACGACTCTAGATCAGTTTGTGAATTACAGGACGTTGCAATACTCAAAAAGAATGTAACACTGATTAATTTGAGCATTTTTCCACACAGAGAATCCTTATATCCTTTAAGGGAAAAGACTTTTATACTGCTACTATTTTTTGTTCCTGTATCCATCCTCAAAAGGTTAAAACCGGCTAAACTATTTATTTTTGTATCATTCTTACTTCCTGATGTTCCATAATTTTCAGCAAAACATAGATCACTCAGTAAAATTAATAAAAACCTGCAAACACTTAAACTATTTAAAATGCACCGTTTATTTTACTTTCAACTGTATCTGTCTCTAAGTTATAAAAGCTTGGTGTCTTCATTCGTGTCTCCGCAAAACAGAACAATCTAGTCTTTTGAAAATTAAATAGTTTGTGATTGAAACACATTTAATAAACTAATTAGGTTGATTTGGGTATTAAATATGAATATTTCACATATAATATTCGTTGAGGGTGTGTATACCTTATTTTCCCGATTTTGGCTAAACCAAACACAGATTTGGATAAATATGCTTTGCCAAAATGCCCCTTCTTTGTAGAAACAAAAAAAATCAATTATGCGCATATTTGTCACCGGAGCCACAGGCTTCATTGGTACTGCCATTGTACAAGAACTAATAAATGCTGGCCATCAAGTTTTGGGGCTGGCTCGTTCAGATGCATCTGCCCAAAAGCTAATTACAGCAGGTGCAGAAGTTCACCGTGGCGATCTCGAAGATTTAGACAGTTTACGAAGTGGTGCTGCCCAATCCGACGGCGTAATCCATGCCGGTTTTATTCATGATTTTACCCGCTTTGCCGAAGTTTGCGAGGTAGATAAAATCGCCATTGAAGCCATCGGTAGTGTTCTAGCAAATTCTGATCGCCCATTCATTGTTACGTCAGGCACAGCCTTGGTTAACCCAGGAAAGCTAGCCACCGAAGATATCATCCCTCCATTTAATCCTGCGTGGCCTCGTGCTTCTGAACAGGCAGCAGATGCTGTAGCCACCCAGGGTATTCGAGCATCGGTTATTCGCCTGTCGCCATCTGTACACGGGAAGGATGACCAACATGGTTTTATCCCAATTCTGGTTAGTATCGCCAGAGAAAAAGGTTTTTCAGCATATATTGGCGAGGGACAGAACAGGTGGAATGCCGTACATCGGCTTGACGCTGCTCATTTATTCCGCCTAGCTTTGGAGAATGCAACACCGAGCGCCAGATATCATGCTTGTGCCGAAGAGGCTATTACTGTTAAATCGATTGCCGAAGCCATTGGTAAACAGCTGGGCCTGCCTGTAAAATCAATTGCACCAGAAGAAGCCAGTGAGTACTTTGGATGGTTCGCACAAATGGCTTCGATAGATTGTCCGGCATCAAGCAGATGGACGCAAGAGCATTTAAATTGGATTCCAAAGCACCCAACCCTGCTTAACGATATTGAAAAAGGCATTTATAACAACTAAGAAGCTATGGGGGCTGTCAGTTTGTTGATAGCCTCATTACCATTCAAAACTTATTCAAAAGATGAAAATTATTGTAACTGGTTCCTTAGGGAATATCAGCCAGCCACTGGTAGAAATATTAGTTAAACAGGGCCATACCGTAACCGTGGTGAGTAGTGACCAAAAAAAACAAGCAACAATTGAAAATCTAGGGGCAATACCCGCAATTGGCTCTCTATTCGATGTAAAATTTTTGACCGATACCTTCAGCGGCGCAGATGCGGTTTATGCGATGATTCCGCTCAGCTTTACAGAACCTAACCTTGAAGAATATTTTCATCGCATTAGCCAAAATTATGCAGAAGCACTAAAAGAAACAAAAACCAAACGTATTGTTTTCTTAAGCGGATGGTCGGCAGATTTAGTTAAAGGTGAAAATATTGAGCATGCATTCGATGGATTAGACGCATCAGTTACGATTATGAGACCGGGAGCTTTTTACACCAACTTCTATCAATCTATGGATATGATTAAAGGCAAAGGATTTATTGGCAAATTTCTAACACTAAGATATTTAGGTCTACGGGCTTTAATAACAGGCAAAACCGGCCTGTTGATGGGGAATTATGGTGGGGATGACCGGATTGTTTTTGTATCGCCAAAAGATATAGCTGATGCAGTGGCTGAGGAATTGCTATTATTACCCAAAGAGCAAACCATCCGTTATGTGGGTAGCGAGGAAATGACCTGTAATGAAGCGGCAAAAATTATTGGGACTGCCGTGGGCAAGCCATGGTTAAAATGGGTACTGCTATCGGATAAGGAAATGCTCCAGGGATTGAAAATGGCCAAATTACCTGAAAAACTGGCTGAATTGCTGGTAGAAATGCAAGCGGCCATGCACAGCGGTAAAACCCTAGAAAACTTTCATCACAACAACCCTAAAATGGGCAAGGTAAAACTTGTTGATTTTGCTCAAGAGTTTGCCACAGCTTATCATAAAAATTAACGAACTTTAAACTAGCGATGAACAATAATCAGCTTTTCCATTTTAATACGATTACAGAATATCACCGAGCAGCGGGATTACCCAAACCTGCACACCCATTAATTAGCCTGGTACACATGCACGACCTAAATAGACCTCTTGCGGAGGGTTCTTTTAGTTTGATTTACGACTTTTATTCTATTTCGATGAAAAGGGTGCAGAATGCCAGATTTAAATATGGCCAGCAAACCAGTGATTTTGATGAAGGCGTATTATTTTTTATGTCTCCAGGTCAGGTTTTTGGTATGGAAATCGAAAAGGATGCCATCTTCCACCGCCCTGAAGGCTGGATGATATTGATTCACCCCGATTTTTTGTGGAACACACCATTGGCTAAAGCAATTAAGCAATATGAATTCTTTAATTATTCGGTTAACGAGGCGCTCTATTTATCAGAAAAGGAAGAAACTATGCTTTCTAACATCGCTCAAAATATTGAACAGGAATATTATGCCAATATTGATCGATTTAGCCAAAGCGTAATCATTGCCCAATTGGAACTCTTGTTAACTTATTCGGAAAGGTTTTATCAACGCCAGTTCATCACTAGGAAGATTGCGAATCATGAAATATTAATCAAGCTGGAAGATTTGCTATCAGCTTATTTCAACAATGGTACACTGGCCAAACAGGGCTTGCCCAGCGTTACCTACATTGCTGAAAACTTAAATATATCTGCAGGTTATTTGAGTAGTCTGCTTAAATCTCTAACCGGACAAAATACACAGCAACATTTGCACAATAAGCTAATCGAGCTGGCCAAGGAAAAGCTATCTACAACGAATTTAACGGTCAGCGAAATCGCTTATGAACTGGGTTTTGAACATTTGCAATCTTTCAGTAAGCTATTCAAAACCAAAACCAGCCTCTCGCCAATGGAATTTAGGCATTCCTTTAATTAGGCTGGTGTGCTTTTCAATTAAAGGAAACAATCGAGAAAACCCTTATGTTGCTTTAAATTTTAAAATATTTGCAACTTCCATTAAAATATAGCAGATACCAAAAAAGCCTTAAAAATTGAATTTTTAAGGCTTTCTTATTTTCATTAAAAACGCTTAGACACTGTTTTAAAATATCTCGTTTATTTTAATTTTAGTTGTAAGTACCACGCCTTGATTCGTGTCTCCCCGAACCAATAAAAATATTCGTTCGAAATTTAAACAGTTACTTGTTAGGATTTACATTTTGCTTCGGTTAAACTACGCTGCATCTATTGCCTCACGAAGTGCTTTGGCTGCCGCAGCAGGGTCTTCAGCTCCGTAAATTGCTGCACCCGCAACCACAACAATTGCACCTGCTTTTACAACTGCGGCAACGTTATCAATATTTACACCGCCAGCTACAGAAACTGGAACGCCAACTTTTGCAGCTTCATCAATTAATACTTGGATCGAATATCCAGCAGTCCACTGCTCATCCAAACCTGCGTGTAGTTCTACAAATTCAACACCAAGTGCTGTAACTTCTTGCGCTCTTTTTACGCGATCTGGATAACCAATTGTATCTACAACAACACCTTTGTTATGTGCTTTTGCTGCTTTAACTGCACCAATAATAGTTGCATTTCCTGCAGCACCCATAACGGTTACCAAATCTGCTCCTGCCTTAAAGGCGATATCTGCTTCAAGCTCTCCTGCATCGGCAGTTTTAAGATCAGCGAATACCAGTTTGTCTGGATGTGCGTTTTTCATTGCGGTAATTACCGTTGATCCCATATTTTTGATCAGTGGAGTACCCAATTCTATGATATCAACATAAGGCGCAACTTTTGCTGCCAGTGCCAATGCTTCTTTTGTAGTTAATAAATCTATTGCTACTTGTAATTTTGCCATGATTGTATGTATTTAAAATTAATATGATTTAGTTTTTAGTGTTATTCAAGATTTGCGTGGCGCTCCCAAAGTACTTCTGCTGGTGTTCCGTCAATTTTCCAAAGCGATTGAAAAACAACATCCATTAATAGGAATAAGAACTGCTCGAAAAGGCTCCCTGCGTATTGTTTGGATTTGCTACTGCCAGACTCCTGCTTCCCGGCTGCCGGTATAATAACGGTATGGAAGGCCAGTTTTGCCAAATCAGATTCTGGTGCCGTTGTGATTGCGATAACTTTTGCCCCAACTGACAAGGCCTTTTCCGCAGCCCTTACCATCGAAGCTGTAGTTCCTGATCCTGAACCAACGATGAGTAAGTCTCCTTTTTTAATGGCAGGCGTAGTGGTATCGCCAACAAAATAAACGGTCAATCCAAGGTGCATCAATCTCATTGCGGCGCCCCTAAGAGCGAAGCCCGATCGCCCCGCAGCAATCAAAAATATCCTTTCTGAATGCTGGATAGAATTAATTAATGGAACTAGATTTTCCGTATCAATTTTCTTGGCAAGCTTTAAGTTTTCTTCTAGTATCAAATCCAGATTCAATTGCAACTCCCAATTCAGTTGCTGAAAATCCAGGTGCAACATTTCAATTCCCTCTGTTTTCATATCATTATTTCTTCTGGGCCAAAGGTAGCTTAGCAAATAGCACCTGCCTTTACACAAACAGCGCATTTAGTGGGACTATCTGGAAACTTTATAGATAAAAAGTCATAATGATACCTCTATAAAATATAGATTTCCGAATTGTCCACCATAATTATCCATTAATCCAACCCCAATCCTTTTAAGCACCTATCTTTGCAATATGAATGCTGAAAATACTTTGGGACTTGAAAAAGCGGTGCTCTACATCCGCAATCTGAACAACTGCCCACCAAGCTATCTAAACGATCCGGGTAGAAAGGATTTCTTTGAGATTGTATGGCTAAAAAATGAGGATCCCCTTCACGGCATAGCAGACCCGGCATACCGGATTAAGGGAGATTGGGTATATCTAATTCCGCCTTATCGGGTGCATCAGCTCAACAAGGCTGGGAAAAATGGTGAGCTTATTTCTTTCAAGCGTTCCATGCTGGAAGAAGAAGATAAAGATTTCCTGTTGGATCTTTTCAGGATCTTCAATGTTCAAGGTGAGTTTTCTTGCCTTAGGCTAAGCGATGATGCGGCCAAAGAACTTGGCAACATTTACCGCATTATGGAAAGCGAGTATCAAAAGGGAAACAATTACGAGATGATGAAAGCTTTGCTTAAGGTTTTCCTTTTAAAACTAATCTCGGTAAAAGAGCTTGAATTTACAGGACATGACACTCACCAAAAGCGGGTTTATGAATTTTTAATGCTGTTAGAGGGTAATTTCCAGACCGTAACCAATATTGATTTTTATGCCGGGAAACTTGGAATCAGTTCTAAAAGGCTCAACCAAATATTAAAGGAAAAACTCGATAAAACCGGGACCCAGATTATTCACGACCGAATTATCCTAGAGGCAAAGAGAAAGATTATCCATAGCGAAATTACCATCAAAGAGATTGCCTACGAGCTGGGCTTTAGCGATCGGCCATACTTCAGCAGATTCTTTAAGAAACAAACAGGACAAACGCCTGAAGAGTTTCAGAAAATGGCAAGGGCACACATCGAATCGAATTTGAACACCTTGGTTTAGATTAATAATAAAGTATTGAAGTTATAGAATTATTAATGTATTAGATCTTGAGCACGAAAAATTGCTCCATCTCATACAAATGCAATAATAATGTCAAGTAATATTAAATTTTATACAATTTAATATTATACAATATATATTTGCTTACCAATTAGAAAAAATGGATTATTTAAAATTAGAAAATCAAGCATGTTTTCCTGTATATGCCCTATCGAGGGTTTTGACAGCGCACTATAAGCCAATTTTAGATGGAATAGACCTTACTTACCCTCAATATCTGGTGATGTTGGTATTGTGGGAACATCAGCAATTATCTGTAAAAGAAATTGGCGAAAAACTATTACTAGATTCTGGAACCTTAACCCCCTTGCTAAAAAAGTTGGAAGGTAAAAAGCTGATTGCCCGCATAAGAAGTAAGGAAGATGAAAGAGTAGTCAACATCAGCTTAACCAAAATTGGTGCAAGCTTAAAAGAAAAGGCTATTTCAGTGCCAGAATCCTTTAAATGCAGCTTAGGCTTAACCCTCGAAGAAATGGGATCGTTACGAGATAGCATTAATATTATACTAGAAAGAACAAAGAAAAACAATCAATAACAATTAATATAATCATGTCAGTAAAAGCAATTTATACAGCAATAGCAACCGCTACAGGCGGCAGAAATGGACACGTAGCATCTTCAGATCAGGTACTGGATTTAGAAGTAAGAATGCCAAAAGAGTTAGGCGGTTCAGGGGGTGCATATACCAATCCCGAACAATTATTTGCTGCAGGTTATTCGGCCTGTTTTGATAGTGCACTTAATCATGTAATCAAAAACGAAAAGGCAACAACTGGAATAACTGCCGTAAAAGCGCAAGTTGGTATTGGCTCCAATAATGCTGGAGGCTTTGCTTTGGTGGTTACCTTAGCGGTAAATGTTCCAGATGTTGATCAGAAAACAGCGAATGCATTAGTGGAAAAGGCGCATCAAGTTTGTCCATATTCTAATGCTACCAGAGGAAATATCGAAGTTTCTCTTACTACAACAGTATTAAGCGCAGAGGAATTTGCAGCATCTAATTAACAATTCATACTTCTGGTAATTAAGAAAACTGAAGTTCCAGATAATAATAAAGATTAGAAGCTCATCGAAAGATGGGCTTTTATTTTTTGAAAAATTAAGCAGAAAACATTAAAATTTTCTATAATTTGAGGTTAGGGAATTCGCTTAAATCCATAAATTACGCTACTAGATTAAAACCTAAACCGTAACAGGAAATATTTATTAATTTATAGTGATAACCGCTGTAGAAATGAAAAAAAAATATAAAGTATTGAGGTTAATCCTCGGCGACCAGCTCAATCTGCAACATTCTTGGTTTCTGGAAGATTCTCCCTCAACACTTCATGTAATTATGGAAGTAAAGTCGGAAACCGATTATGTTTGGCACCACATTCAAAAAGCATGTGCCTTTTTTGCTGCCATGGAAAACTTTGCAGAGACCCTTAATAGCAAAGGCTTTGAAACACTTTATCTGCATCTGGATCACGAAAACAACAAACAAAACTTTTCGGAGAACATTCAGGATTTAATTGAGAAGTTCGATATCGAAGAATTTCAATATCAATTGCCCGATGAATACAGACTCGATCAAGAAATGAATGCTCTTTGCACTAAACTTAAAATCAGCTGGCGTTGTTTTGATAGTGAACATTTCTACACAAGCAGAAATGAATTGACTGATTTTTTTTCGGGCAAGAAAGAATTCGTGATGGAAAGTTTCTACAGAGCAATGCGATTGAAGCATCGAATATTAATTCAAAACGACGATAAACCAGATGGTGAAAAATGGAATTTTGATGTTGAGAACCGAAAGAAACTTCCAAAAAACCATAAACCCAATTTCCCATTATTGTTTAATAATGATGTGAGGAAACAACATGGCCGCTTATTGGCTGGCAAAATCCAAACGATTGGCAATATCCATCCTGAAAATCTGCAATGGCCAATAAACAGATCCCAATCGCTTGAACTCCTAAGCTATTTCTGCAAAAATTGCCTGCCACTATTTGGAACTTTTCAAGATGCGATGCATACAGACGAATGGTCGCTCTATCACTCCCGTCTATCATTCAGCATGAATACCAAATTAATCTCACCAAAAGAGGTGGTGGATACTGCACTGGCGTATTGGAAAAAAGATAAATCGATTGGCCTTAACCAAGTGGAAGGTTTTATCAGACAGATTTTGGGATGGAGAGAATACATGCGTGGCATTTACTGGATGAAGATGCCCGAATTCGAAAAACTAAATTATTTTAATCATCAAACAAAACTCCCTGAATGGTATTGGACGGGAAACACAAAAATGAACTGCCTGAAACATTCCATTTCGCAATCGTTAAATTTTGCTTATGCGCACCACATTCAGCGCCTTATGATTACCGGTAATTTTGCATTGCTTGCTGGCATTAACCCTGATGATGTGGATTTTTGGTATTTAGGAATTTATATTGATGCGATCCAGTGGGTCGAAATTACCAATACAAGAGGTATGAGCCAGTACGCTGACGGTGGAATTATTGGCACCAAGCCTTACGCAGCCACCGCAAATTACATTCATAAAATGAGCAACTATTGTGATGATTGTGGATATAATCGCCAGGATAAAACTGGTGAAAATTCTTGCCCTTTCAATAGTTTGTACTGGGATTTTCACGACCGCCATAGGGCCAAACTTCAGCACAATCCTCGGCTCTCGATGGTTTATCGAATTTGGGATAAAATGGATGCTGAGCTAAAGGCTTCTGTTTTACAGCGGGCAAATTATTACCTTGAAAATCTCGATACTCTATAATCTACAGAATCTCTTTTTAAGCTGCACAATTTTGGGGAAAAACGCATCAATCTATCGGATAATATTGTTGACCGGAAATAGTTAAAATTTGTATTTTTCTCTCAAAAAGCACTGATTATCAATATTATAATAAAAATTTATAGACCAATTTTTTATGAATAATCAGCGCCTAATTGTATATTTAAGAGTTACTGATTTATTATGAAAAGTTGTTGTAGGCCCAGCAATTGATTACCTGAAAAAGCCTTAATTGCTATTCAACAATTTTGAGCTTGTACCATTAAAACTCCGCAAGCCAAAATAGCTTGCGAAGTTTAAACATTCCTATTTTATGTAAGCCGCAATTTTTGCATTTACATCTTCACCTCTCAAATCTTTTGCAATCACTTTTCCTTCAGGATTGAGCAGAACATTTTGTGGAATGGCCGTAATGCCAAATCGCACAGCCACCTCAGTTTGGAAACCTTTCACATCGCTTACCTGAGTCCAGGGTAACTTATCTATTTCAACAGCTTTTAACCAGTTTGCTCTTTTATCATCTAACGAAACGCCCACAATTTCAAAGTTCTTATCTTTAAGTTCAGCATAGGCCTTTAATAAATAAGGATTTTCTGCACGACAAGGAACGCACCAACTTGCCCAAAAATCAACCAAAACGTATTTTCCTTTTAAGGATGAAAGCTTAAATTCGTTTCCTTTGGCATCAGGAAGTGTAAAGTCGATCACTTTCCCTACAGCAAACTGTTTTGCCTTTAAGTATTTATCGGTTATTTTTTTGCCTGCAAAACTAGAAAGTACTCTTTTGCTCAAGACATTATAATAGGGCTCGAATTTGATAACATCAATAACCATCATTCTATTTACTAGGATCAAATCGGCCGTAACGTAAGAATCAGGGTGACTGAAGATAAAGGAATCTAAAGCAGCTTCTATTTTAGCATGCACCGGGCGTGCCTCTGCCTGGATGGCTTTAATGGTAACAGTATCTTTCACTTTTGCATAATAAACTTTGGCAAAGCGAGCACTTATTTCTTTAAACTGAGCCAGCAAATTTGCCGTTTGGGCGTTGTATTCCAAATAATCGCTCTGAACTTTTGTTCCGGTTATGGAAGCATTACTTAGGCTATCTTTTCCAACCACCTTATAGTTGCCCTTTTCTAAATAGAAATCTACATAATCTGTATTTCTTGCCTTTGGTTCTCTTTTTACTGGCATCAATGTTAAATATGCCTTATTGCCAAAAGCCGTAGTTCCACTAATGGTAAATTTTCCGTCTTGTACCAATGCGCTGTCTTTTACACTCTTTCCATCTTGATTTACATAACTCAATAAGATCATTTTTTCTGCTCCAGCCTGAGGAAGATTTCCTGTAATCTTGAATGGATCTTGAGCAAAAGCTACAGTAGTTGATAGCGCCAATAGCGCTCCAATAATTATTTTAAGTTTCATATAATGCTGATTACTTGATAAATGTTTTAAGCTGTTCTAATAAGTTTTCGCCTCTTAGGTTTTTGGCAACGATCAATCCATCTGGGTTTACCAGAATATTTTGGGGTACCGAATTAATGCCATACATCTGTGCAACTTCATTTTTCCATCCTTTAAGATCACTTACGTGGATCCAAGGCATTCCATCGGTTTTAACGGCATTAGCCCATGCTTTTTCACTCCCCGGATAATCTAGCGAAACACTTACAATCTCAAAATTTTTATCTTTTAGTGCGGTATATGCTTTTACTACATTCGGGTTTTCAGCTCTGCATGGAGCACACCAGCTTGCCCAAAAATCTACAAGCACATACTTTCCTCTAAGTGATGAAAGTTTGAATGGTTTTCCATCAAGGTCATTCTGAGTAAAATCTGTTGCTGCAATTCCCGTCTGTCTGCGTTTGCCAATCTCTATTTTCTCAATCGTTTTTGTGCCCAATGGCGACGATTTTAGGGCTGCTGAAAATTGATTAAATAACGGCTCAACCTCAATAGGAACAAATTTAGAATCGAGAATGGAATAGTAAAACGTATACAAACCCATAAAAGAATTCAAGTGTGATTTAACAAAATTTAGCTTGATACTTTTAATTTCCGCAACCAAGTTCATTACCGTATCCGAAGCTTTTTTACGTTCTTCTGGTGCAGCATTAATTGGGTTTTTATTGTACTTTGAATATTTATTATTCAATTGCATAATCTTATTTGTTAAAGGCTTTGTTAAGGCCTCCAACGCCCGACTTTCCTGATTTGATACCGATCCTGTGATGGTTGCGTTTTGAATTGAATCTGTTCCATTAAAGGAAATTTTAGAATTTTCTATAAAAAATCCCAGGTTATCTCTATCAGATTTAGGTTTCGGTGTGCCAAGTCGCTTAACAGCCAAAAGGGCTTGTTGCGGTTCATCAACAGTTCCAACGAACTGAAATTTTCCGTTTTTTATCTCAATTGAATCTGTTTCTTTCCACGCACCGTTCTGTAAAGTAACCAGGTAAGCTTTAGCAGGCTCTTTTAATTTCGGAATGTTTCCTGATAAGGTATAGCTTTTCTGAGCTGCCGCCATAAAAGGTAGAAGCATCATCAATAACATTATTTTTTTCATGTTTAAGTATTTAACAACAAGCATGAGCGGTATAAACTATGCTCATGCCTGTTTAGATCTTTGGTTAAGGGTTATTAACTAAGCTTGGGTTTTCGCCCATTGCTTTTGGAGAGAAGCGAAACACAAAGCGTTCGGGTTTTAAGGCATAGGTTTCTGACACTACGCCAGTTGTATTGTAAACCTTGTGCTGGTAAGCTGAATTAGTAAATAATGGATCAACTGATAATCTGCGCATATCGAACCAACGGTGGCCTTGCATGGCAAATTCGCGAATGCGCTCTTCTAAAATAAATTGGATAAGCGGCATTTTTGAGCCTGCAATTGCTGTTGGTACACCCTGTTTTCCGGCTGGTAAGCGATTTTGGCGTAAAAAAACAACATCATTAACGGCTCCGGGTAAATCATCAAGTCTTGCTTTTACTTCGGCTCGCATTAAATACAAATCAGATAAACGTACGCCCAAATTTGTAGTACTTCCACCAATCCTTTTAAGGAGTTTTACGCCATTAGGAAAAGTAGTAGAAGTATAATTTGTTGCATTTAAGCGCAGGTCGGCTGGATCGAATAATGCCGATGCTTCTGGCGTGAGCCAAAATACTCTACTTGCCGTAGATAGGAGTGCATTATTTGTGTTTTTGGTATATAAGCTTTCGAAGTCGTTAACAGCTGTGGGAAATCCTGGGAAAGCGGTATTGTAATTATAAAGACTAACCGTAACCGCAGCACCTGGGCCTGTAACACCGCTAATAGATTCGTTTAATAAAGGAAGCGCTTCTGCAAATTTACCCATAGACATATAAACTTTTGCTAATAATCCTTTAGCGGTTGCTTTGCAAATTCTACCACGCCAAACCACACCTGTATTAATTAAGTTCGGAATGGCGGTATTTAGGTCACTTAAAATTAAATCGTAGATCTGTTGTACACTCACGCGGGAAAAATCTGTCCGAGTTACATCAGCTTCTGTAATTAGAGGAAAACCAGGATCTGTGCTAGCTGTAGCTGGATTGTACGGCTTTCCGAAATAATTAATCAATAGAAAATATGTCCATGCTCGGCCTACTCTTGCTTCGGCTTCAACAGAATTTTTGGTTATTTCAGTACCCCCAATTGATTCAGGCACTTCATTAATGATTTTATTATAGATATACAATGCCTTTAACGGAACAAGTGTTTCTTTAGCATCTTCATCTGCCGTGTAAAGATCGCCCTCATATTTAAACAACTGTTTATCTCTAAAAGCAGCGCCTGTCCAATTCGGCTCAATTGCAGCTACCTCATCACCTAGGTATAATTGTCCATCATGGGATGAATTAATAAGGTCTAGATTATTCAACATCAAATCGTAATCTGTAGTTTTCGAAGCGATAATTCTTCCTTTTGGCAAAATCTCCAAGAAAGATTTTTTGCAGGAGCCCAATATGGTTACCAAAAGTGCAACCAGCATGAACTTTATAGTGTGGTTATATAAATTTTTCATTTTATTCTTTTGATGGTTAAAGTGAAATATTGGCACCAATGGTGAATGTATTCTGATTCGAGGGCGCATACGCACCTAAAAATTCGGGATCTACACCATACTTGTTTTTAGTCCACAACATTACGTTGGATACCTGAGCTCTAAAAGTGATGCCCTGTGCTTTAATTTTATTTGCCAAGAATTTAGGAACATCATAAAACAAGGTTACATCGCGAAGCTTAACAAAAGATGCGCTGATTACATTTACATCACCAAGTGTAAAATAATTGGTTTCAACGGCTGGCGTACTGGTTGTTCTAAAAGCCGGAATATCGGTAAAGGCTTCATCACCAGGATTTTTCCATCGGTCTAAGAAATCAACAGATACGTTTCTACGAAATTGCCCTCCATAATAAAGGTTTCGAGGTCTTCTCATTACATGGCCCAAGTTGTAAACCATATTTGCAGACAGAGTAAAGTTTTTATATTGAAAATTATTCGTTAAACCTCCATTGTATACGGGTTGTTGAGTACCCATGTATAAAAGATCATCTGCTTTGGTAATGGTTGGATTTTTACTTACCGAGCCATCTGCCAAGATCACCTGTGGAGCACCGGTATTGTCTAATCCTCCGTATTGATATGCAAATAAGGCATACGCAGGATAACCTAATTTAATAGAGGCATTAATTTGCGCTGCTCCTGTTGTGGCTTGGGTAAAGTTGGAAATCTCGACCATGGTACTTTTGTTGTAAGCGAAAGTCCATCGGGTTTGCCAATTAAAATTCTTGCCTCTGATGTTTTCTGAATTTAGGTTTACCTCAATTCCTTTATTATTGATGTTTCCTTGATTTCCGGTAATTCCAAGTGGAAAACCCGTAAAACTATTCGGGAAAATAATCCCTAAAAGGTTGGTAGATTTTTTATTATAAAGATCTACACTTGCAGATAAACGGTTTTTTAGAATGGAGAAATCCAAGCCCAAATTGGTAGTTGCGGTACGTTCCCAAGATAAATCTGGATTGCCCGGTGTAACAATCGTGGTGCCGATGTTGCCTTGAAAAAATGGACTGCTTGAACCTCTAATAATATCTTGAGATGCAGCGATTCCAACCTCTGGAGAATTTCCCGTTATTCCATAAGTAGCACGTAAAGCTAAACCTTGTACCCAACTTACGGGTTTCATAAACTCTTCATTGCTAATGCTCCATTTACCGCCAAAAGCATAAATAGGTTTGTTCTGCGCAGATTTATCCTTCCCGAACAAATTACTTTGATCGTTCCGCCAGCTGGCATTCAGCGTATATCTACGATCGTAAGTATAACCTAAATTGGCATAATAAGAAGTATAACGAGTAGTGGTTTCATTGGTGGAGAAAGAATCATTTACCATTGTACTCCCTACACTGCTAAAATTTGGCAGCACCGTATTTGGAAGCAAAGCTCCAATGGTTACAAAATCTACAGTTTGTGAGGTTAACAGCACATCATCAAAACCCCTTACTCTTGTTGTTGTACTGCTCGAAAATTGTTCTTGGGCTTCTTGTCCTGCCAAAACGGTAAGTGCATGTTTCCCAATATTAAGATCGTAAATTAATTGATGCCTTATGTCCCACTTGGTTTGCTCGCCATTAAGATTCGTTAGCCTCCCGCCAGAAAGTGGCGAAGTGGTGCTCGGCAGGTAATATTTTGGAACAACGGTTGGATCTGCAGCTACCGTAAAAGTGGCTACCTCCTTGCGTACAATATAACTTTGCGGACTTTCGTAATCTCTTACTTTATTTTTCCCTTTAATATAACCATAGGTTCCTTCTACACGTAAACCTTTAATCAGGTTTAGCTTAAAGCCGGCATTAATTCGAGCCAATAAGCCGTCTCTTTGAGTATTTCCATATTCAAATTCATTCAATGGATTATAATCTAAACTAATGCGGCTTCTTGCTTGAGCATTCGCCAAAACATCGTTAGAATAACCTGTCATAAACGGAATGGAAAGATTGTTGCCACTCGCATCCTGAAACATTTGGTATGGGGTAAAGAAATAATCGATATCGGTGCTATTGGATTGAGGATTTCTCTTTCCCGAACTTCGAAGATTTGTAAAATCGGTTAAAAGGTGTAAACTCAAAAATTTATTGATTTTAAAGTCTTGATTAACATTAATTTTGTAGGTGTTATTTTTTTCTCCGGGCGCACTACTTACGGTATTGGTGTAGCTTGCAGATCCGTAGAAAGCATATTTATCACTTCCACCCGTCATAGAAATGGAATGATTGCTAAGCATGGCATCCCGATAAAGCAAATCCTTAATTTGTTGGCGATTATCAGTGCTGGCTAAAGCTTCGAGTTGCGCTTGACTAGGTGCAAAACCATTATTGTAGTAAAGATAATCTAATGGATAAATCCCTCCTCCGGTTACGGTATTTACTGTAGCGTATGGATACTGTGCAAAATATGCAGGTGTAAAAAGTTCTTTCGCAGTTTCTACAAACTGACGAGAATTTAATAAGTTGGCGTAATCCAAATCGGGTTTTCCCTGAAAATTAACGAAACCATTATAGTTAATCCTCAATTTACTCCCAAACTTTCCTTTCTTGGTCGTAATTACAATTACGCCATTGGCCGCACGAGCACCCCAAATAGAAGCAGCCGTTGCATCTTTTAATACCGTAATGCTTTCTACATCTTGTGGGTTTATGCTTAAAACAATATCTGGAATGTTATCAGTGGGCGTTGTAATGGGTACGGCCAATCCATCTACAACATATAAAGGCTGGGCGGTTGTACCTGTACCTGTTGTTCCGCCTGTGGTAGAAATTCCGCGAATAAGCAGTTGGCTTCTGTTTGGCGCATTGTTAACCACAAGCCCGGGCACCAAACCATCCAAACTTTGCAAAACATTCATAGAAGTAGTTCGGTTGGTAACCACATTCATATCTACAGCGGTAAATGATCCTGCAGAGCGTTCTTTACTTATGGTTTGGTAACCATTGGAAATTACGGCAACCTCCGCAAGTTTATTGGTATCAAAACCCATAACAATCCGCAAATTGCTTGCTGTTTCTGCCGTAACGGTAACCTCTCGTGTTAAATATCCAATGTAGGTAATTACAATAACGGAACCTGGCTCTACACCAGACATAGAAAATTCGCCATTACCATTTGTGTACACATTGGCTTTCCCATTTTTAAGGCGAATATTAGCGCCAGCAAGTGGCGTACCTGTAGAATCTACCACACGTCCTCTTACATCAGCTCTGTTAAAATAATTGGTAATTTTATCCAAAAAACCAGGTTCCTTTTCACTTAGTACAATGGTTTTATCGCTAATGGTAAAAGACAATCCATTCGTTCCGATAATTTTGTTCATTACTGTTTCTAGCGTAGCGTTGCTGAAAATCGGCATTAATCCGCGAAGATGTTTTTATTTTGGTGTTTTCAAAAAACACGTCGTAACCTGTCTGTTTGCGAACCTCTAAAAAAACTTTTTCAAGGGAAATATTATTCTGTTTTAAGTTCAGTCGCTGAGCGAATCCAGCAGCACTTACTTGCATCATGGAGACAATCAGAATGAATGTGGTGAGCTTCATAATTCGAGTAAAATTTCTGTACATATTCATCATTTTATGATAACCAGCTAAGCACCCGATGAATGATAGGTCGATATTGCGTAAGCACACAATATTGCTTAGTTTTGATTATCTGTACGGTGTTGTGGCTGTTTTAGTCGGCAAGCACAACTACCATGGTTAAGAAATAATTTGTTTGATCAATGTTTCTGCAGTGCAGATGTTTAAAAGGGCTTTGATTGCTGATGCTAGATCCTACTCTAGATTGCAATTGAGGTCCTTTTTGCGTTTAGGGGATTTTTTCTGATATCTTCATTTTAGTTGGTTTGGTTTATTTATGGTTGATTGATTTTATTTATTCTTACTGATGATGATTTGATTGCCCTTAATTTCAAATCGAGCAGTACCTGTACGTTCGATTACGCTGAGCACTTTTGAGATATTTTCAAACCTGCTCATAGATCCGAAGAATACTTTCTTCTTTAGTTCTGGATCATTATAAATAGGCTTAATATTATACCAAGTAGCTAGTTTAGACATAATTTCTTCCAATGTTTCATTGTTAAACATGAAATAGCCCTTTCGCCAAGCGATAACATATTCTGTTTCAACTTCTTCTACCGAAATACCTTTACGGGTGGCGCTGGCCTGTTGCCCGGGTTTTAAAATTTTAAAAAGTTTTTCCTCATTTGATAAGTTAACGCTTCCTTCAATTAAGGTGGTTCTAATATCCGAATGGTAAGGGTAGTTATTGATGTTAAACTGAGTACCCAAAACTTCTACAACCTGACCGGCCGTTTTAACGCTGAACGGATGTGCTTTATCTTTAAAAACTTCAAAAAAGCCCTCTCCAGAAAACTCTACCTTACGTTTCGGAATGTTGGCAAACGAAGATGGATATTTTAAATAGGAAGCAGAGTTTAGATAAACCAAAGTTCCATCGGGCAGTTTTACCTGGGCTTGCTCACCAACTGAAGTTTCGAGTGTATTCATTTGGCCAGCTAAATTATTCTGATTGGCAATAACTTCGTAGGTAATAATTCCATCAGCAGTTTTGGAAATCTTTACACCAGATTCTACTGCAACCTGCCCAACTTTCATATCAGCAATCCGAATTTTTTTTCCGTTTGAAAGTGTTAAAGTAGCACCGGTTTTTCCGGGCTTTATATCATTTGCATATTTTGGGTATGAAGCCCTATCTTTCAAGGCCCAAAAAGTTACAGAAACCACGATGGCCAAAAGTGCGGCCACAGCCAAAATTCTTGGCCATAATTTAACAGACGGTTTTTGATGTTGTAGTGGAAGGCTGAATCTTAGCATCGCCACCATTTGGTTTTCTTTATCTTCTGAAAGCTCGGCCGTACTCTCCGAAGCAAATTTTAGGTACCAAATGTCTAAAGCCGTTTTTTCATTAGGCGTTAAGGTTCCTTCATTATATTTTCTGATCAGTTCAGCAACTTGCTGTTCATTCATTTGTAGTCGAGATAAGGTTAATCAATAGGATGATAAGATTAATGCGCCAACATTAAGTCACATTGTAAATCTCCAAAGATATAGCTAAGACCCCTAACTGAGTTCATCGTCATACGTGGAGTGAAAAAAAATTACAGAAATGGAAATATGGTCAAAAAGCCATCAATTTTTGGCTTAAGAATTTTCATGGCTTTGTACACCTGTTGCTTGGCCGTTTGGTCGGTAATATTTAAGCGTTCGGCAATTTCTTTGTAGGTTAGTTCTTCTTTTTTGTTAAGGAGAAAAACCTCCCGCATTTTTGCAGGTAATGCTTGGATTTCTTTTTCGATTAAAGCTGATAATTCCTTTTCCATAAGGCTATCTTCCACAATATTATAACCCTCAATCATAAATGCACTGATAGATTCAGCATATCGCAGTACAACTTTTTGATGGGCAAATAATTTGAAGATTCTATTTTTAACGGCTGTAAATAGGTAGCCAGAAAGTGAAGAGTTAAACTCAATCACATCTCGCTTTTGCCAGAGATGGAGGAAAACATCCTGAACAACATCATAAGCTTCTTCATCATTTGAAAGGAGGCGAAAAGCATGACGGAGAAGAAGCCGATTATATCGCTCAAAAATCTCGGTGTAGGAATAAGCATCGCCCTTTTTAAGTAAAGCAGTCAGTTCTTGATCTTTAAGTTTCGCGTATTCCATTTGAAGCCCCAGCGATTGCAAGTTCGCAAAATATATTACAAATAAGAAGAGCCAGAACTATAAATCAGGCATGCAACTGGGGGAAGCAAGCACCATATCTAGAATTTGATAGAATCTACACAAGTTTTCGCTCAACCTTTGATGTAATTGGAAGCTGTTAACTTTAAGGAATTTTAAATAATTTTATCTAATCGCATAAAATTTTTATACTTTCACCTAGCAGTAATAGATGAGCTGTTTGATCGGCTGAAAATCGAAATAATTATATGGTTATAGTTAACAATTTTGAAGAATACAAAGCATATTTAGGAAACCAAATTGGTTCATCACAATGGCATCAAATAGATCAGCAACAAATTGATAGATTCGCTGAAGCAACGCTAGATGCGCAATGGATTCATGTTGATCAGGAAAGGGCAAAATCGAGCCCTTTCGGCTCCACAATTGCTCACGGTTATTTAACATTATCGCTAATCCCTTATTTATGGAAACAGATAGCCGACATTCGCAATGTAAAAATGGAGGTGAACTATGGAATTG
>NZ_JACRYL010000030.1:0-21923 GCF_014306625.1 Pedobacter fastidiosus | reverse complement strand
TTACAAAGGTTGTGATTGAGGCAAATCTTGATATTAAGGGTCAAACAAAACCGGCATATACTGGCAACGTTGTTTTTTTATATCATTTTAAATAAAGAAATATACTTTCGAGAAGTAATTAAAACCAATTTAATATTGCTGTTTAGATTTTCGGCTCAGGTAATATTTACCCAACAAGTTACATCATTAACTTAACTACCCACATTTAAGATCATTGTACAAATACTCTCCTTCATTCGATAGATCACTACAGCCTACTCTTTTGTGATTTTCAATTCGTAGCTATTAAAAATTATCATTAAGCTGTCTAAACAATTTCTGCTTTAAAAGCATACCTTAATGCATTCACTAAAGCCAATTACCTTTCCATTTAAGGCAACTAAATTAAAATGATTTTATCATTAGCTGAAGTGCACGAACTATACTCAAAAAAAATTAAAGTTGCTAAAGGTTGCCTATCAGCATATAAGAGAAAATATTTTTTATAAATTGGCAAAAATGCAGATGAATTCAACATAATTTTATGTCCAAAAATGCTTTAATAACAAATATTTCCAAACACATAAATCTGACCCAAGAAGAAATTTTGATTTTTGAGCGTTCTTGGACCGAGAAAATATTAGAAAAGGGCGATTATCTCTTACGAAACGGAGATACTTGCCGTCACGATAGTTATATCGTTTCTGGGGCGTTAAAAGCTTTTTATATTACTGAAAATGGCAATGAGGAAATTTTATTTTTTGCAATTGAAGATTGGTGGGCTTCTGATTTAGATAGTTTTTCCAAGCAAAAACCATCTATTTACAATATACAGGCGATAGAAAAAACGACAGTTTTACAAATCAATTATTATACTTTTCAGCACTTGTTAACTGAACTTCCTAGCTTGGAAAAGTATTTTCGAATAATACTAGAAAGTTATTTAAGCGCATTGCAAAAGAGAATTATCTATAACAATGTTTACGATGCCGAAAGCAGATACTATGATTTTTTGGAAACGTATCCAAATATAGCCTCTAAAGTGCCTCAGTATTTAATAGCATCATATTTGGGCGTATCGGCAGAATTTATTAGCCGCATTCGAAAAAAAAACAGGTCATCTTGAACTACATCAATTTTTCTTAAATCAATAACTAGGAATTTTGCTTCATGAAATTTAAGAAGCAAACTAAAAAACATCCTTTCTTTCAGAAGGCCAAAATATGGCAAAGAGAATTGATTAACAGAACGGTAGTAGCCCCAATGTCTCGTGTAAGCGCCACCGAAGATGGCCTAGCTACTGATGAAATGATGGATTATTATTCCGCATTTGCCACCGGAGGATTTGGTGTTATTATTACTGAAGGCATTTACACCGATGTTTACGGGAGTAAAAGTTACGACAATCAGCCCGGACTTACTGATTTTGAACAATGTGCATCTTGGGGAAAAATAACCCAGGCTATCCACCATGCACCCACTCTAGTATTTGCCCAATTGATGCACGGAGGTGCATTATCGCAAAACAGCAAAAACACATTAGCACCCTCCGCTATTAAGCCTGTGGGCTTGAAGATGACATCCTATGGCGGTGAAGGAGATTTCAATCTCCCTAAAGAAATGGACTTAACAGATATCCAAAGAATGCAACAGGGCTTTATAAATGGAGCAATAAATGCTCATAAAGCGGGCTTCGACGGTGTTGAAATTCACTGCGCCAATGGTTACCTTTTAGACCAATTCCTCACACCAGAATTGAATCACCGTAAGGATCTATATGGAGGTTTAATGCAAAACCGTTTCCGTGTAATTGCAGAAATTATCGATGGCATTAGGAATTCCGTACCAAAAGATTTCATTGTAGGTTTGCGGGTTTCGGAGGGAAAAGTAAACAATCTAACATATCGTTGGGCAAACGGTATCGAAACCGCCAAAGAACTAGCAAAAGAAATAAAGGCGAGCCTACCCGATTTTGTACACGTAGCAGTTCAAACTGGAGAATGGGAACGAGATAGCTTTTATGGGGATGGTATATCGTTAGCATCGGTTATGCGTAAAGTAACAGGTCTCCCCGTTATAGCAAACGGAGGCTTTCATAATCTCTGCCAGGCCGAAAGCGCCTTGAATAACAATCACGCTGACCTACTCGCTATCGGCAAGGCAGCTTTGGCTGACCCAAATTGGGTGGTAAAAACATTTAACGATTTGCATACAATTCCTTTTCATCAGGATATGTTATGGCCAGAGGCAAACATTACACATACTCAGAAAATCATCCAAAAACTAAACCAAGAAAAACAATGAAACAACTAATAATGAACGTATGCAAAATATTGGTGATAGGCATATTGTTTCCGCTACTTACCATTACAGGAAAAGCATTTGCACAGACAAATTCATCTAAAACTTTTAATAAAGAAAAAATGAAAATTACACAAATTAAAATTACTCCGGACGCATACAAACCATTCCTTCTAGCACAGGGTCATCGTGTTGGCGATTTATTGTTTATTTCTGGGCAGACAGCTATTGGCGATGATGGGAAATTAGTAGGGATAGGCAACTTTGATACCCAAGCACAAAAAGCTTTTGAAAATTTAGATCGGGTATTGAAAGCCGGAGGCTCTAGTCTAAAAAACGTAGTTAAGGTAACTATCATGCTCCGTGATATGGGAAACTTTAAGAAGATCGTAGAACTGAGAGGCAAATATTTTACCGCCCCTTATCCCGCAGATACTATCATTGAAGTATCCTCACTGTTCTCTCCCGATGCACTTATTGAAATCGAAGCCATTGCAGTGGCAGATGAGGTTGCTGATTGGAAAAAGTAAAAAAACATTAGCCACAGGAAAAAGAAATTCAAATTTAACCGCCCAGTTTTGGTAAATGATGAAGTTCAACTGCGTGCAAAACTGATTTCGATTAGCGATTTGAGAGGTATTACAAAGGTTGTGATTGAGGCAAATCTTGATATTAAGGGTCAAACAAAACCGGCATATACTGGCAACGTTGTTTTTCTATATCATTTTAAATAATCAAGGTTCTCGAATTTAAATCGAGAACCTTTGATGTAAAATAGTTAATGCTTATTCTTTTATAAAAGCCAACAAATCTGCATTTATCGTTGCAGCTTCCGTAGTTGGCATTCCATGTGGAAAACCTGGGTATGAAATCAGTTTTCCGTTCTTTAAAAGGTTTACGGCTTTAGCTCCCGTAAGTGGGAATGGAACAATCTGATCATCT
Source organism: Pedobacter fastidiosus (assembly GCF_014306625.1). Taxonomy (GTDB): domain Bacteria; phylum Bacteroidota; class Bacteroidia; order Sphingobacteriales; family Sphingobacteriaceae; genus Pedobacter; species Pedobacter fastidiosus. The sequence goes on along the minus strand of NZ_JACRYL010000030.1, from coordinate 18,701 downwards.
TCTCCATGCATCACCAATACCGGAACCTCTACACTTTTTAGATCATCGGTAAAATCTGTTTCAGAAAAAGCTTTGATACAATCATAATGTGCTTTTATGCCACCCATCATGCCTTGGCGCCACCAATTATCTCTAACCCCTTGCGATATTTTTGCTCCTTCACGATTATATCCATAAAAAGGTAGCGTAAAATCTTGAAAATATTGTGGCCTGTTAAATGCTGTTCCTTCACGAATCTCGTCGAACACAGACATTGGAATGCCTTCTGGGTTATTTTCTGTTTGTACCATTATTGGTGTAACGGCACTAATCAATACAGCTTTTGCAACTCTATCTTTACCATATTTTGCTACATAGCGAATAACTTCTCCGCCTCCTGTGGAATGGCCTATATGTATCGCATCCTTTAAATCAAGCGCTTCAGTTAGTTCGGCAACATCAGCTGCATAAGTATCCATATCGTGGCCATCAGCTGTTTGACTTGATCTGCCATGTCCTCTTCGATCATGTGCAATAACTCTAAATCCCTGCTTTAAAAAAAACATCATTTGTCCATCCCAATCATCGCCAGATAATGGCCAACCATGATGAAAGAATAGAACTTGACCAGTTCCCCAATCTTTATAATAAATTTCTGTACCGTCTTTTACTGTGATTTTACTCATTGCTTTTGATTTTAATAATAGGGTGATTAAAAATTGGTGATTAATCTGGCTCAAAAAGAAAAATTGGATAGTTCTTGCCTAATTCGGGTTTTAAATGGAATAATACAACTAAAACCTTAGCTTTCGAAACCTAAAAATAATAAATAAAAGCTAAAATATATTGCAAACTAGGTTACTAATTCTTTAAGAAATTATATATCCTTGATTAACTTACAGTAATATTTATAAAAACAATGCAAGCGTAAAACTAATCGCTATTAATTTCCGTATGTGCTAATAATATCCATTAATATTATGGAGAATAATTATGGCTCTTACTCACCAAAAGTTTTTTATAGTATTTATTCTGCTCATCTCTTTTGCAGGTAGAATTGCTATTTATGCCATTCCGATCCAAAAACCATCAGTAGAAGTTTTAAAAGAAAACATCAGTAGTAAAGCAGATCAATCTAATGCTGCCGATGAGGAAAATCAATTGGCAGAAAAGCTTAAACTCACAGATTTAGTGATTCCGAAATTTGTAAACTTTGAATTTTTAAATTCATCTGAGTTGAAGAATGCTTTATTTCAAGGCAATTTCAATCTAACCTATTGCCACCTACAAGTTCAGGAGCAACCGCCAAAATAGGCTTGTAAACTTCGCTCCATTACCATTCAATTTTTTACTTAATTTTAAAAACCATGATAAAAACTAAACATTTTATTATAATGGCCTTATTTGCCCTTATAATCCCAATATTATTTTCTGCCTGCAAAAAAAACAGAGACTACACTGAGCAAGAAATGCTTACAGCTGGGCCAGATGTAGATTTTTATGCCTTAACATCAGATGGAAAATTATTGCTGATTAATGCTAAAACCCCAACAACAATTAAATCGACAATTAGTATTTCAGGTTTACAAACCGGAGAGACAATTCTTGGAATCGATTTCCGCCCAGCTACCGGACAGCTTTATGGCGTTGGAAGTACCAGTCGTTTATATGTACTAGACACCAAAACAGGCGTTGCAAGATCAATTTCTGCGGCTCCTTTTACACCAGCACTAAGCGGAACATCTGTAGGCTTCGATTTTAATCCGACCGTAGATCGCATCCGTTTGGTAACCAACGCAGGACAAAACCTCCGTTTAAACCCAGAAACAGGAACCGTTGCCGCTACAGACGGAACAATTAATGGTGTAACCAATGCAAAGGTATCATCAGTAGCTTACACACAAAACAGAGCTGGCGCAACAACAACGATCCTTTTTGATATTGATGCCGCTAATGACAAATTGCATAAACAAGATCCGCCTAATGATGGGAAACTAATAGAAGTTGGGAGCCTTGGCTTCGATGTAGACGAAGTTGGCGGTTTCGATATCAATCCTGATGGAACAGCTGCCCTAGCCGTACTAACCACTGGCGGAAAATCTGCATTATTTACAATGGATTTAAATTCTGGAAAAGCTTCGAAAGTTGGTAACATCAGCACTCAGATTACAGGTATTGCCATACCAACAGAACCTGTTGCTTATGCCGTTTCTAATAATAATGAACTGCTAATTTTTAACCCCGCTTCTAGTAGCCCAACTTTAGTAGTAAAAGCAATTACTGGAATACAAACTGGAGAAAGCATTTTAGGCATAGATATGCGCCCATTAAATGGCCAGCTTTTTGCCATTGGGAGCATTAGCCGAATTTATAGCATAAACGCCTCATCTGGAGTAGCCGCAATGGTTGGCACAGGCCCACTTACAACTTTATTAACGGCAACGCAGGTTGGTTTTGATTTTAATCCTACCGTTGATAGAATAAGAGTTGTTGGCAATAACGGACAAAATTTTAGGATAAACCCTGCGGACGGTACTTTAACTGTAGATGGTAATATTTCCTTAACTACAGCCGCAATTTCTGGTTCAGCCTACACTAACAATTTTGCAGGTGCTACAACGACTGTACTTTTTGATATTGATGATTTGGGTAACCGTTTATATAAGCAAGATCCACCAAACCTAGGAACTTTAGTTGATGTTGGCCCATTAGGAATTAATGTAGAATCGAATAGTGGTTTTGATATTGGAGGCACAAGCGGAACCGCTTATGGCATATTTACAGTTAGCGGTGTGCAAAAAATATATACCGTTAATTTAACAACCGGCGCAGCAACTGCTGGTGCTACTATTACAACAGCCCTACGTGGATTTACACTTGGCTTAGGTTTTTAATTATTTATTTTTTTAAAAAACTATGGCTTAACCGCCATAGTTTTTTAATTTTTAGACCTAAAATTTTAAAATTAATTGACATCAAACCACAATTTTGTAGTCAGCAAATCTGCGCCTTGGTTGGCAACAGCATTTTTGTAACTCTGCAGGTTTAAAGATTGTTCAGTTCCTGGATAAATAAAACGCACTGGAATTTGTCCGTTCAATACCGTATTTACAGATGCGGTAAGCTGTGGGTAATCCAACCTGCGTCTTTCTGCCCAAGCTTCTAGTCCTTGTCCAAAAAGTGCAATCCACTTTTGTTCACCAATCGATTTTTTATAATTTGATGGATCATATTGTACCGAAGCTTGTGCATAATAAGTATTTGCTGTGGCATCAGAAATGTTGTATTGTTTTAAGGATGCTTTCACGGCCTGCTGATAAAGATCTGCGGCATCCTCGCTCGTTAATCCCCTTGCTGCGGCTTCAGCACGATCGAACAAAAGTTCTGCATAACTGAAAATCACAGCAGGTGCTTGAGGCAATAAAAAATAAGCGCCGGGCTTTGATGTTTTTGCAAAACCAAGGTTACTGGCCTCAGAATTTGTTAATCCATTTGGTAAACCAACATATTCTTCCGGTGTTGCTGTTTGTGTTTTACTTGCAAAGATGGCCAAACGCGGATCATTCAAACTAAACAATTTATCTACAATAGTTTTACTTATTCTGTAATCATCCCGAGTATCGAATTGTGCACTTACTGGATTCTGCTGTGGCGAAATTTGATAAATAAGTTGTGCAATATCCGTATTATCACTAATGTACAAATCTCCATCTGCCTTAATTTCATCTAAAACCTGTTTGGCTTTTGCCGGCTCTCTATCTGCAATTCGAAGTGCAATTCTTAGCCTTAAAGAATTTGCCAGTTTTTTCCAGCGAGCAATGTTTCCATTATAAATAATATCTCCACCAATCACCTTTCCTGCTGGATCTAGAGCAGTTTTAGCAGTTTTTAAATCCGCTAGAAGTCCAAAATAAACATCCTTTTGCTTATCATAAGCTGGGGTAATATATTCGTTTAATTTCCCTGCCTGGCTGTATGGAATATCTCCATAAGCATCCGTAAGCAATAAAAAAGTCCATGATCTTAATGTTAAACCTACGCCCTTATAATTGGGGTTACTCGTGGCATTTCCAATCTCAATAATTTTATTGAAACTGGTAATACTCTGCGAGAAAGCGGTAGACCACAGCGATGTAAAACTACTGTTTGAATATATAAACCGATCTTCTTCTGTGTACTGAACTTTTGCCCATTGTTGCGTAAAAAGCAAGCTAGAATTCATATTATTTGTGGTACCCCAATAAGCATCGACCGTATTTTTAATGGCTCCTGTTAAAAGGTAATCTGGCTGTGCATTTTCGGTAGCATTGGGATTGATATTAACTTTATCAAGCTCTTTACTGCAAGACGCAAGTGAAAGTGCTAAAACTGCGATTAAATATATGCTGTTCTTTTTCATGATCGGAATGTTAAAATTTGACGTTTAAATTTATACCGTAAGTTCTAGTTGTTGGATTAGAAAGACTTTCCAATCCTTGTCCATTGCCCGTATTAAATGCAACTTCTGGATCGATATCGGTTACGTTTCGGTGAATAATCCATAGATTTCGGCCAACTAGTGAAACGGAAACACCTTGTAAACTTAACGAACGAATCCACTTTGTTGGAAGGTTATAACTAAGTTTAACCTCTCGTAATTTTACGTAAGAGGCATCGAAAATATTTGCCTCATCAATGGTTCTGAAAGATTTGTAATACGTTTGGGCAGGAAGAATTTTTTCATTGCGTTTTCCATCAGCGGTTACGCCATCAAAGATAATCCCATCATCATATACAGTTACCCCACTTGGAGCCGTTGCACCACTGGCAAGTCGCACCGTTCCATTCGCTTTTAGGTTACCCGGATAATAATAAGAAATTCCTCCATATTCTGCAGCTCTACCCGGAAGTGTAGAAGCTAAAACCCCTGTATAGGTTCCAGTGGAATAAGTTCCATTATAAATTGAACCTCCAAAACTTGCATCAACCAAAACACCTAAACTAATTCCTTTGTAACTAAAGGTGTTTGAAATCCCGCCAATCCAATCTGGCGTATATTTTCCCAATACTTTTTTGTTTGGATCGGTTTGTGGCGCTCCTGTAGCATTAACCACAATATTGCCATTTCCATCTCTCAAAAATGCATTACCAAAAAGTGTTCCGTAAGGCTGGCCAACTGCAGCAATTACCTGTGCCGAACTTGTGGCTACTACATAGTTTTGCAAAAGCCCCGCTTTATCCAGTTCGATTACCTTGCTCCTATTAGCCGCATAATTTACGTCGATATCCCAAATAAATTGTTTCTTTATTGGCGTTATGCCCAACTGAACTTCAATTCCTTTATTATTTATTTTCCCTGCGTTTAGCAATTTTGAACGGAAGCCTGTACTCTGACTTACATCTACACTCAAAATTTGATCGTAACTATTGGTGTTGTATAAACTTAAATCCAAGCGAAGTCTTTTGTTAAACAATACCGCTTCTGCGCCCAGCTCTGATGAAGTTGTAGTTTCTGGTTTTAAATCTGGATTTAAATCGGTTGTAGATGCCGTAAGTTGCGGATTTGTTCCGAATGGTGCGCCAAAAACGTAGGTATTTAATAAACGGTAAGGATCTGCATCTTTACCAACTTTAGACCAACCACCTCTAATTTTTGCGTAATCCAATACCTCACTTTTAATGTCAAAAGCCTCGGTAAGCACCAAACTTCCATTAAACGAAGGATAAAAATAAGATCTATTTTGTGCAGGCAAGGTAGATGACCAATCATTACGGGCCGTAACATTTGCAAATAAATAATTTCTGAAGCCAATCTGTGCCGAAGCATATCCGCTGTAAGATTTTAGTTTGCTGTAATTGTTTGATGACGTTAAAGGATCTCTAGAATTGCTCAACGTATATAATCCAGCTACAGCTAAACGCGGTGCACTCTGATCGTTCTGTTCTATATAACGAGAACGAATATTACTTCCCAGCAATGCCTCTAAACTGAAATCCTGATTAAGTTGCTTGTTATAGCTTAAAGTTGCATCGGTATTGTTTTCGTTTACAGTAAAAGCACTTTCTGAGTACGAACCAAACGGTGTTCCATTAGTACCATAAGCAATTTTTATTTTACGGCGATCATTATAATAATCTGTTCCCGAACGGAAGTTAAATTCCAATCCATCGATAATCTTATAATTTAAACCGATACTTCCAATTAACCGATTTCTGTTTTGAGATACCGTATTTTCGTAAGCTACCCAATATGGATTGCTATAGTAGCTATTGTTCCAGTTAAAGGTATTGCCATTTTCATCCAGATAATTTTTCAATTGACCAATATCTACCTGCCTACCGAACCAGGTAAACTGCAACATCGTACTCGTAGATCTTGAGCCTCCTGTTCCCGGTAAATTATCCGAACTCAGTTTACTATAATTTGCGTTCGCAAGAATACTCACCTTTGGCGTGAGCCTTAAAGTTGTATTTAAGGCGAATGAGTTTTTACCCTGACCCGAATTAGGAACAATTCCGACCTGCTTCAAATTGTTGTAGGATAATCTGTAATCAATCTTATCGCTGGCATCCTCAATAGAAACACCATTTGTTAATGCATAACCAGTTTCGAAAAAATCTCTTACGTTATCTGGATGTGCAACAAACGGAACGGCAACACCTTTTGAATAAAACTGCGGAATCAATCTTCCATCGAGTTTTGGGCCCCAACTTTCATCTACACCATCATTTACGCCTGCACCTTTACCATCTACATAACTGAATTTCCCTTCAGAACCTTGCCCAAAAGCATCTTGATATTTTGGTAGCGTAAGCAAGGTTTCTAAAACAGCATTAGAGTTCAAAGTGATTCCCACCCCTTTTTTCGATTTGCCAGATTTTGTTTTGATAATGATTACACCGGCAGCCGCTCTAGATCCGTAAAGTGCTGCAGCATTAGGGCCTTTTAAAACGCTAATCGATTCGATATCATTCGGGTTAATATCCGAAATTGTATTTGCGTAATCCCTCGCACCTGCAGAGTTTAGTTGAGAGTTATCAACCGGAATTCCATCTACTACAAAAAGTGGTTGATTATTACCTGAGATGGAGGTTTCTCCTCTAATTACAATTCGTGAAGAACCCATATCCCCTTGACTATTCGTAACCCTAACCCCCGCTATTTTACCAGCAAGTGCATTTACTAAATTAGTTTCCTTAGCTTCTGATAGGTTCTCACCTTTAAGTTCCTGCACTGCGTAACCCAAAGATTTCTTTTGTCTGGAAATTCCGAGTGCCGTTACAACAACCTCATCTAAAGCATTTTCCCCGTCTTTTAGTATTACTTCTAAAGCATTATTGCTTTTATCTACTTCAATCTCTCTGGATGAAAATCCGATATAGGAAAAAACAAGCGTACTTTTCCCAGAAAGAGAAATGGAAAAACTACCTTTTCCATCGGTAATTACAGCTTGTTTAGTTCCCTTAACCAATACGGAAACCCCAGGCAGGCTTTCGCCCGATGAAGATTTTACAGCACCAGAAACGAAAATGTTTTGAGCCTGTACAATTTGTGAAAGCAACAGCAATACCAAAATTGCAGGGAGCTTGATTTTTTTAAACATGATTAAATTATTAATGATTAGTTAATTGGCATTTATAAAATCTGGGCATAGCAGTTCCATGTCGCTATTTTTTAGCGTTTTTATAAATACATAAAATGACAATTGATTTTAGGCTAAAGAAAAGCCTAGATTACCCATCTTAATTTTGGATAAATAACCTACACATTCGATGGCATTGGTGAGATTTTTGATTCCTCAATAGAGATAATTTTGGCTCGTTAGTTTTTTCCATGGGATTTGAATTTAATTTTTAAACTATTCACTTATCAATCAGGTTTCTAGCGAAGCTTCAATAAAAAAGCACCCCTTAAATCAGAAGTGCTTGCAGATCTTAACATAAATGTTATTGCATTCAACTGACTTAACTACCCCAAAATATTTGGGATGGAATTAGCACCATTTCTGTTTAAAGACGGTTGCTAAGGTTTCATCGGGCCATTCCCTCCACCTTTCTTGATAAGTATTTTAAAATAACTGGCGCAAAGATAGTACAAAAACTATATAGTCTATAATTTTAGTAGATTTAATTGAAAATATTTTTTCTTTTCCCAATCGATGCTTACATTTGTCTACCTATTTAGTAGAGTAAATCATCCCGATGAATATAAAATTATTATTTCCTGCCTTAGCTTTAAGCTTATTGTTTCAAAATTCGCAGGCACAAACACAAAAAAAGCAAGTTTCAGGTTATAGCTTAAATACCAAAAATTTCGTTGCAACAGGCAATTGGCGTGGAGTATTTAAAATAAAAACTGGGGTTGAAGTTCCTTTTAACTTCGATATTACAGAGAAGGATGCCAATAATCTTAACCTTGTTTTTCTAAATGCAGAGGAACGCTTCCCCGGTGGCCATGTAAACAAAACTTCAGATTCTCTTTTTGTAAAACTAGATCAGTTTGATAATGAACTTGCCTTTAAAATAGAAGGCGATTCACTTGTGGGTGTTTTAAGAAAGCAGGATAAATCTGGAAGGCCATTGGCAGTTGTTGCAGAACGCGGAAAAAATTACAGATTCAAACCGGAGGGAATAGAGCCTGCAGGAAATTTTTCTGGCACCTATGATGTTGTTTTCAAATCTCAGAGTGGAAATGATGAAAAAGCAGTTGGAGTATTTAAACAAACTGGCAATAAAATAACAGGAACATTTTTAAGAGTTACCGGCGATTCCCGTTACCTAGAAGGAACAGTTGAAGGCAATAATTTCTCACTTTCGAGCTTTACAGGATCATCTCCATCGTATTATAAGGGTACATTTTCCAAAGATGGAACTTTAAATGGTGAGGTAGTAAGCGCTAGAGGAAATCAGCCCTTTACAGGCAATCAGAATCAAAATGCAAAACTTCCAGATGCTTACAAATTAACATTTTTAAAAGACGGATATAAAACATTGGATTTTTCTTTCCCTGATGTTAATGGAAAAAAAATATCACTGAGTGATGAAAAATTTAAAAACAAGGTTGTTATTCTTACCATAACAGGAACTTGGTGCCCAAACTGTGTAGATGAGGCTTCGTTTATTGCACCCTGGTATAAAGACAATAAAAAACGTGGAGTTGAGGTAATTGGAATCCATTATGAAAGACAAACCGATTCTGCTTATGTAAGAAAAGTACTTACAAGATTTAGGGAGAAATTTGATGTTCAGTATGATCAGGTTATTGCGGGCACACCCGATAAACAATTGGTTGCTAAATCTCTGCCTGCATTGAGCAATTTTTTATCGTTCCCAACCACCATTATCATTAACAAAAAAGGAGAGGTGGCACAAATTCATACGGGTTACAGTGGTCCAGCAACCGGAAAATATTATACAGAATTTGTGAAAGAATTCAATCAAGAAATTGATGACTTGTTGAAACAATAAGCTTTAACTCTACAAAGAAAGGCCGTATTATAAATTAATACTTCTTTTGATTATTGTCACATTGAGCCTGTCGAACTGCTTCAAATGTATTTTTTAATAGTCTTTCCACAAGCTCAGTGTGAGAATTAACATTTATAAAATGGCTTCATTTTTTTTATTTGATCATAAGACCATTCTTGGTTTTCACTGCTAAATCCTGCTTACGCAACCTTCGCTCTTTTTTAAGTCCTGCGCTCGATGCAAAACCAGCAAGAACCGTTTTAATCCAGTAATTAAACACAAATTTTTGCCTGTTCCTTTCAAAAAACACAAATGCAGGTTTCGAATTATCATGGCGAACGATCAAATTAATTAACTTATTTTCCAAAAATAAAAGAAAGGTCTTTCGCTCCGAATTTTTCTTATCCAATAAGCTGATCTTCAAATTTTTATAAGGCAAAAGAATTTGTCCTTCTGCTAAATATTTGTTCCCAGTCCATTCAGTTACTAGATTTTCTGTATTCCCACTATTAATTTTTACAGATGCCAATGGAATACTAATCTGGCTCAGAGAAGCTAAAGCTATAGGCGCAATCTGCAGATTCATTTTAAAGCCCGATAAAGAATCTAAATATGATTCTCTGTAGTTTAAATTTACTGTATTTTGATTCATTAAACTCGCATTTCCTTTCACAATCAAACTATCCGTAACTGAAAATCCATTGCTCAATTTTAATATGTGAAGATTGAGATTTCCTAAGGGGATTACACCTTCTCTACCTGTTGCGATAGATATTTCATGAACATCTACATGACTATTTAAAACATTTATACGATCAATTTTAATTGGCATCTTAACATTTGCCATTAACTTTGAAGGCATTAATTTTTCCTTCTGAGGTTTTTCAGCCATTCGCTTATCTCTACTCGCAATCAATTCAGCGCCATCAATATTCACATTGGTTATACTTAAACCAAACTGCTTATTGAGTTTCAAATAATTAAGCCCATTTATCTCTATCTTTTTTGCAGAACCAGAAATATAGTCTGTTTGCCATGGTTGCACCCTTTTACTTTCGGCCCACGATAAATTGGGAGTGAAAATAAAATTGTTTACAGCGAGTTTTTTTGGTATGGGTAACCAATCCAAAGTATTCATTTTAATGGTAGCATTCTTGTTTCGGTAAGCAAAATCAGTCACTCCCAAAATCGATTTATAAATTAAGTTTTGCCACTCAAAAGGTTGGCCAGCTTCGAAAACAAAATGTTTATCGCTAACATTTACCGAAGCATTTTTAACCATTAGCCTAGTACTGTCTTTTATATAATTAAATTTAATTGCGTTGGCATTTAATTCAACCTCAGAAAAAAATTGAAGCTTATTTTTTTGTTCAACTTTGGTATTTTCCAACTTCACAAAAAGAGGCGCAGTTAAATTGATACCGTGCTTATTAAAATCAAGTTGATTGATATCGATCTGGGAAGATTTAATCGAAAGCAATTCGGACGAATTTTTCTTGCCAATCAGATTAATAAAATTAAGATTAAAAGTAGAACTAATGGTTGTACTATCGTTTTGATTAATTTTTCGGAAACTTAATTTACCATTTTTAACACCAAAATCTTCAATGAGGAAATCTATAGGAATAGCAAAGGGTTTCTTAGAAGAAACGGCAGGTTCTAACCCAACAGATTTCGATAAAACATCTGGTTCATTTAGCCTAAAATACTCCAGCTTAAGCCTTTTAAAATTGGTGGAAACAAATGGCCCTTTAAATTCCAAAAGCGGTAGATTAATCCTATCGATTTTATGATCAGATTGAATTTTAATATTCACATTTTCAATTTTATTTTGCCTTTTAGCATTCAAATTTGCGTGGCTTGCCTCAACAGAAATTTTTTCGTTTTGAATTTTTAAGTTGTTGAAATCTCCGCCCAAATCTGCCCATATAAGTTCATTGTTCTTAGAGTCTATATTTCGTCCAAAAATATTCTTGCCCTCCAAATGAATACGATTTTTATTGGAAATCTTATCAAATTTAAAATCAAGCAGATCCAATCTACCAATGTGCAGTTTTGGTAATGGCTTCTTTACCTGTGTCTGTGGAGATGCTTTATTAATCGAAATATCAAGCGCTCCGATTCTTAAAGAATCAACAAAAATCATTTTATAGCTTTGGTATAAATCCCAATCCAACCATTCCCAATACAGGTTCTTAGCTTTAATAGATGTTCCGGTAGATAAGTTGAGGATAACCGAACTTGCGCTATTGTGCCGAACAGAGCCATTAAACATATAATCGTTCAATTTTAAATCGAGTTTAGGAGATTTTACAACCATCCTTTTAAAGCTAAGACGGGGAATGGCATGTTTTACCTCCAAAGTGGTATCGCTGTTTAGCAACTTATCCACCAAAATGTTCGAATTCAGTTTGTCAATGTGCACATCAGTGCCAAATTTGGAATGCGATTTAAGATGCAAGGTTCCATCAACAATATTAAATTTCTGCACACCAATTAAGCCTTTAATATTATGCATAATTTTAAAAAATCGACTAAAATCCGCTACAGTATCGGTAGCCTGTACAATCTTCGGCTTTGTAATTACAGTAATCACAGGATACATTAATACCGCCTCATCTGCACTGATTTTTTTATTCAATAAAGCATTTAGGTTAACATTTTTTAATTGAAGAGAAGGCGTTGTAAAACTTAAACTACTGTTACCATTAGCATGAATTGGAGCATACACGGCATTTCTAAAAACCACCTTATTATTTGCAATTGCTAATTCCTCAACCGTTAATTGAGACTTTCCATCTTTAGATAAAAATTTAATTTTATTTAGATTTAACTTTACACTATCTGTTTTTAAAGATGTTGAAATGGAAGGGTGATAACTTAGATTATAAATTTTCAAATCGACTTTTTTGGTTTCATTACCGGCATTGCCAATACTATCGATATTCAAAAAGCTTCCATCCTGAATACTTACATATTTAAAATTAATCCACTTAAATAGGTGCTTAATTTTAGAATTTTCAACCGATTTAGACGAAACACTTTTACTTTTACCAATTTGCAAAACAGGTTTAATTAATATAACCGTATCAATGATTAAATCATCCTTTGAAAAAATAGAAGATAATTCGGCAGATTTGAACCTAATTTTATCTGCTATAACTTTGGTTTCTGCCCGATCTGAGGTCGCTTTAGCTGTAAAAGTGGAGGAATCTAATTGAAAATAATGATTTTTTCCTGAGAAATGAAGCTTTTTAAAATCAATAGAATGTAAACCATCTGGAAAAGAAATATGTTGCTTATTTATAGTTAGATCAACATCTTCTGAAGCAAAAAGACTTTTGCGTTCTACATTTGAAAAATTAGAAACTGTAAAATTTATCTGATTAATTTTTAAATCCTTTGGATGATCCTTACTTCTATAGAGATAAGATGCATTCCGAATTTTAAAAGTTTTAACTTCCAAATGTTGCAACAACTTATTCATTAAAGCTTCAATGTTCCCGGGATGAAAGGCTTTTTTGGGAGCATTATCAGTTTTATGAACATGCAAATAAATAGAGGGAGATTTAATTTCAAGGTTAGTAACAGAAACCTTTTGATGGAAAATGATGTCGCTGAAAGACGCTATGCTTAAGTAAATTTTAGGAATTTTAATGTCGTAATGAGCAGTTGCATTTAGCGTATCAGTATGATAAAAAACAGCACTATTTATAGCAATAGTTCTCTTAAAAATAGAAACATCAACATCCTTTGCATCAAAGGCATAGGTATCACTTGATTTTTCCTTCACAGCTAAGCGAATAATATCCTTGAACCTGTAATCTATAATTTGTGATAAACCAAATAGAATTATAAGCCAAAAACCTAAAAAAATCAAGATTCTTTTACTCCACTTCCTTTGCACAGCCGAGAGTTTCATCTAACTTTTATAGATTAATAGTAGTTACTAAAATATTTTAGAAAAATGGGATGGATTTGTAATCATAAATATATAAACAAATTCCTAAAAGTTAACGGCATTAGGATTCTACGCCAAATATTAAAAATTGTTATCTTGCGATACTAATCTCATGAACGCCTTTAAAAACCCTACCTTCACAAGAATATTTGCTTTCCTTTTAAAAAAGGAATCTGTTATAATTGTATATATTTTGCTGGCAATTTTAGCGGGCTCGAAACAATATATTCATCACAGTTATAACAATTACCTTATTTTTAAATACGTTTATTGGCATTCAGTCGATCTTCAAAATCTATATCTAAATTACCCTGAATACTTAGATAGCAATCACTACGGACCTGTTTTTTCATTATTAATAGCGCCATTTGCCCTCTTACCTGATGGTTTGGGCATGATTCTCTGGAACATTGCAAATGTTTCTGTTTTACTTTGGGGCATTTTCAGTTTGCCCCTAAGCCTAAATAAACGAACATTAATTGCTTGGATTTGTGCCCACGAAGCCTTAACAGCGCTCTTTAGCTTTCAATTTAACATTGCCCTTACAGGAACAATTTTGCTTTGTTTTTCTTACTTGATTAAAAAGAAAGAATTTCAATCTGCTTTTTTTATTGCCTTTGGTACGCTGGTAAAATTATATGGAATTGTTGGCTTAGCATTTTTCTTTTTTAGCAAAAATAAATTGAAATTTATATTGGGTGGCTTAATCGCATTTGCCGTTTTATTTGTGCTCCCAATGGTTTTATCCTCACCTTCATTTGTAATTCAATCTTACCGAGATTGGTACGATTCTTTATCTCATAAAAACTCATTAAACGCATCCTTAACCTCTTTTCAAGATATTTCCATTATGGGAATCGTACGCAGGGTTACAGGTAATGTTAATATTCCCAATACCCCATTTTTATTAGTCGGTGTTATTTTATTTGGCTTACCTTATTTAAGGGTGAAACAGTATAAAAACCTTGCATTTAGATTAATGCTGTTGGCTTCTACCCTAATTTTTACCGTAATTTTTAGCAGTGGTTCAGAGTCGCCAACTTATATAATAGCATTTGCTGGCGTAGCCATCTGGTTTATAATTCAACCTAACCCTAAAAATATGTGGATTATCGGATTGTTTATTTTTGCTTTTTTACTCACCAGTCTTTCTCCAACGGATATTTTTCCAAAACCACTGAAAGAATTTATTCGTCTATATTCGCTTAAAGCCCTACCTTGCGTTATCATTTGGCTAACCATAATATATCAAATGATGAGAGTAGATTTTCAGCGCTATTTGATTGCCGATAAATGAGAAAATTAGTTTCTATAGTTATTCCCGCTTACAACGAAGCCGATAATATTTTCGTTATCACAGAAAGTATTAAAGGTGTGTTTTCATCAATTAATTACGATTACGAAATCATTTTAGTTGATGATGGAAGTGCAGACCATACACTCGATAAAATAAAAGAATATTCAAACACTAGCGAAAATATATTCTTTCTAGAGTTTTCTAAAAACTTTGGTCATCAACTGGCAGTAAAAGCGGGTATGGATCACGCTTACGGAGATTGTGTTATTTCTATGGATTGCGATATGCAACACCCTCCAGAATTAATTCCAGAAATGTTAGTGAAATGGGAAGAAGGCTTTGAAGTTGTTTACACCATTAGGGAAGAAGATAAAGCACTTTCTAAAGGAAAAAGAAGCTCTTCAAGTATCTTCTATAAAACTTTAAATTGGCTGTCAGACATCGATTTAGAACCTGGCGCTGCAGATTTTCGCCTGCTCGATCAAAAGGTAGTTAATATTTTCAGAAACTTCCACGAGAATGAACCATTTCTCCGTGGATTGGTAAAATGGCTGGGTTTTAAACAATACGCCATAAAATACAATCCAGCTGCACGTTTTTCTGGAAAGAGTAAATATACCGTTAAAAAGATGTTCCGCTTGGCATTACACGGCGTTACCTCTTTCAGTATTAAACCGCTGTATTCTGCTGTTTATTTAGGCTTCATTTTCTCTTTTGCATCAATACTTTACATTCCGTACGTAATTTATGCTTTTGTAAACAATGTTGAAGTTTCTGGTTGGGCATCAATGCTTATGACTATTGTTTTCTTTGGAGGATTACAATTGATTATTTTAGGCATTATTGGGATTTATGTGGGTAAAATGTTCATGCAAACTAAAAATCGCCCAAATTATATCATCCGTTCAACCAACATTCAAAATAAATAAATGGTTCTTTTAAGTTTTGATATTGAAGAGTTTGATATGCCCTTTGAATATGGAAAAGAGATTTCATTTGAAGATCAAATTTCAATTTCTAGGGCAGGGACAGTTGCGATTCTAGATCTTTTGGATAAATATGAGGTAAAGGCAACATTTTTCTGTACCGTAACATTTGCCGAAAATATTCCCGATCTAATCAAAAGAATAACTAAAACAGGGCACGAACTTGCCTCACACGGTTATTATCATTCAGATTTTAAACCAGAACATTTATTACAATCAAAACTTAAGCTCGAAGAAATTTCTGGCAAAGAAATTACAGGATATAGAATGGCAAGAATGATGCCTGTAGATGAAAAAGAAATTGAGAAAGCCGGATATGTTTATAACACATCCATCAATCCAACCTACTTGCCGGGCCGATATAACAACTTTAATATTTCCAGAACATTTTTTACAAAAGAAAATGTTTTACAGATACCAGCCTCAGTAAGCCCAATAGTCCGTTTTCCATTATTCTGGCTTTCATTCCATAACCTTCCCCTTAGTATTTATAAATTCTTAGCAAGCTGGACCTACAAAAAAGATAAATATCTAAATGTATATTTCCATCCGTGGGAGTTTACGGATTTGGATAATTTTGAAAGATTTGGATTCCCTGGTTATGTAAGAAAAAATACCGGATCAAAAATGATCGAAAGAATGGATAGTTTAATTTCATGGATGAAAGCGAAGAAATACTCTTTTGGGACTTTTCAAGATTTCATCAAAACCATTTAATTAAAACACGCAAACTATTTATAAGTCTCAGCTAGTTTTAAAGCATTGTAAGTATTTACAATGCCTCCACTCACACAAATCTCTGAAAAAGGAACCCGCACAGTTTCATCTCTTTCGTTTTTATATTTTACTTTGTGAAGTACTTTAGAAACAGATTTCATAATAATCTCTCTTACTTGATTCGGCTTAAGATCTGGATAGTAACTCAAAATTAAAGCCGCTAAACCAGCAACAACAGGTGATGCCATACTTGTTCCATCTAAATCTTGATATTTATTGTTTGGTACCGTAGAATTGATTAAAAACCCTGGAGCAAAAACATCCACATTATATTTGCCGTAATTTGAGAAATCTGCTTTTAGGTTATCGTCATCTTTATAGGCACTTGCACCAACCTCAATCCAATTGCTGGCATGAGGAAGACTAAATTTTGCAGAATCTAATGGAAGAGGTTTAATAATTGTTGATCGGCCAACTGTAGGCCTCATCCCCATGCCATTTTGCATAGGTTTAGGAGGCGTAAAATCCGGTTTTACAGGTTTTTTATGCGCTAGCTTATAAGCTTCCGCTTCAGGACTATCAAAGTATTTATTCGGATAATTTTCTTCGATATCGTTATTCTGATTATCATTCCCTGCAGCATGAACCATTAATACACCCTTACTTTCTGCGTATTTTACAGCTTCATCAACCACTTTTTTATCCCATTTATAAGCCTTACCAAAACTCATATTAATCACCTTTGCACCATTATCAACCGCATAACGAATCCCATTTGCAACGTCCTTATCTCTTTCATCGCCAGTGGGCACAACACGAATAGCCATAATACTCACATTATTTGCTACTCCATAAACGCCCAAAGTATTCGATCTATCGGCACCGATTATACCAGAAACGTGCGTCCCATGCATTGCATCTGGTCCTTTTACATCACTGTTACCATAATTACGTTGGTTAGAATTTGAATAATCATCTCCAACTAACTCTGCACGTAGATCATATTTTGGATTTAGGTTATATTTTAGCATTGCATCGTATTGCTCGTAACCTTCCTTTATATTGTTATAAAACTTCTCAAAGCTTCCATCCTCTCTAGATCCTTTTCTAATAATATTTTTCACCTGCTCTTCTGTTTCATCGTCTGCCTTATAATTATCTATATCGGCTAACGTTGGCACTTTTATATTATTTATCTTTGAGACCGAATCTAAAACCTTATTAATGGCAATAAGTACTGAAAATGTATTACTGGCATCTTCATATTTCTTACCAAAATCGCCAACCATTTTTTTGTATAGTCTAAATTCTTCTTTTTGAGCACTATCTAAAGGTGTTAAATTTGTTGTAGATTGATATTTAGGAGTATAAATTCTAAGTAATCTAACCAATTCTAGATTATCAAATTGCAAATTTCCCTTTTTCGAGCCAATAAAATTCCACCCATGCACATCATCCACATAACCATTCCCATCATCATCCATGCCATTTCCTGGGATTTCTTTCTTATTTGTCCAAAGAACATTCTTCAAATCTTCATGATTGATATCTATTCCCCCATCAATTACAGCTACAATAACATTTTGCTTAGGTTTTCTATCTTTTAAAAGATCACGATATGCTTTTTCTGTACTGATTCCAAAAAAACCGTTTTCTACTAAATCAAGATTAAACCAATTGGCGGGTAATTGTACATTTTTACTCTGAGCAAATGATAAAGTTTGCAAACAAACAAGAAAGGCAAGAAACATCAATTTTCTAAAATTCATATTCATCATATCGATATGTACGTAATAGTACAATTATACGGTTTTATTGCTTTGAGCTAGAAAATTTTAGCATTATTTAACAAACGCATTCGAAGAATATTCGTAATGAAAGCTGGTATTTGATAGTTGCGTCAATCTGCTGTCTGACACAATCTTTTGAGATTTGCTTGAAAATAAATTTGCCTGTCCAGAAGGGGCTTCACCCGACTTGGTTTATGACGGAAGCATGTACCGCTTTAAAAGGCCATAAACGAAGAAAGCCCCGTAGCTGTTGCTACGGGGCCCCTCTTTAAGATCTGGCACCGACCTACTCTCCCACGTGTTACCGCAGTACCATCGGCTCTGGCGGGCTTAACTTCTCTGTTCGGAATGGGAAGAGGTGGACACCGCCGATATAGGCACCTGAATATTTTTAACAAGACCGGAGGTGAAGGAACGGGTACCAAAGCGAGTACGCTCGCGGTCCGCGGTCTGTCAGCACTCGGCTTGAGTGACATATAATTGGAAGAAGTTAAGTTTCGAAGAGCAAACAACGATTTGTTGCC
>NZ_JACRYL010000002.1:168921-356791 GCF_014306625.1 Pedobacter fastidiosus | reverse complement strand
TCTTTTCATAATTCCCTAATTTAATGGTTCTAAATTGTTTTTAAAATTTAGTCCAGCTTTTTAGGGGGTTAATACAATAATACCACAGATAAATTTTAAGATGGTTTCCTTTTTCATGTCTTGTTTCTTAATTTCAGTTCTTTATCTTAACCAAAATTAAGTTGTTTGTAAGCCGTTGCGCTGGACAGGTGTCGGAAAATCAAGGGCGATAGGTCGGAAAATAATTGGACGTATGTCCATAGAATTAATTTAATTATTTGCCATGTGCATATTCTATAAGTAAGCGGCTAAGTTGTTTTTCACTAATCCTTAGATAAGATGAAAGGATGCGTTTTGGAAGATCGTGTATTAACTTTCCTAGTACAACTGATGCAAACCTGTATCTTTCTATGGCAGGTTCCAAACGCATCATTTCTGCATTTTCAATTTCCTTTAATTTTTGCTCTTCCAAAATGCACAACAAAAGTTTTATCGCTTCTGGCTGTTGCCTAAAAAAGCGTTCAAGCTGTTTATGGTTAATGGTAAGTAATTCAACTTGGCTTAAACATTCAATATATTCAAGACTTGGTCTTTTAAGATATATGCCATTTTGAGTAATAAAATCTCCTATAATAAATAGTTGGCTTGTTCCCGCCAATCCTAACCTTAATGGATAGCGTCGCAGCAAGCCATTATTTACGAAATATAATGAATTATTAAAGAGGTTTGGACCAATAATAGTCTGGCCTTTTAAATAATCAACAGAAAGAAACTGTTCTGAGAAAAGAAATTTCATCTCCTTTTTGCAATGTGGCATTTCATGAAGTTTATCGATGAGCTTTTGGTTTTTCATGTTTTTGATGGCAAAAGAAGAGTGTTTTAATATCGCAGTCAAGTGTAATACTTAGTTGCTGTTTTTCCACCTACTATAACTTTACCTAGTAAGTTTATATTGGATAGAACTTTTTTGGGTGGATTTCTTTGTCCTATTATTTTTTAAAGAATCAGATTTATTTTATTAATACATAGACTGATTTTAAATAAAAAATTGTCATGTTACCACTTTTAAAATAAATAGGTGCTAAATTGAGTTTTAACCCCTATTGTTTATGAAAAATATTGACTTTGCTAAGGCGAGCTTCAGGGATTTTGAGAATATTCCTGGAATTGATGTGATGGAAAGGGCTGGAGAGTTCCAACTGTTTCTAGATTATCTAAGTGCAAACGGACACTTGAACTACCGAATAGAATCTCTATCAGGTTGTGCTCCAGAAATGGATTTGCTTTTGCCTGGAAAAAACAAAGCGCAAAGATGTGCCTGTTTTGTATCTAACGACTATCTTGGTTTTACACAGCATCCTGCAATTAAAGTGGCACTACAACAAGCGATCGAAGAATTTGGCAGCGGCGCTGGTGCATCTCCAGCTATTGGTGGTCATTTTGTTTACCATCAGGCTTTAGAAGATAGAATCGCCAAATTTTTCAAGAGAAAAAGCGCAATCCTTTATACTACAGGTTACACGGCAAATAGCGCAACATTGCAATGTCTTTTACAAAAAGAGGATATTGCAATTATTGATATGGCGGTGCATGCTAGTGTTTATGAAGGTTGCCAGCTTACCAATGTAAAAACTTTCCTGCACAACAACATGGAGGGATTAGAACTTGCACTTAAACATGCACAACACACTTTTCGTACAAAAATGGTAATCATTGATGGTGTATATTCCCAAGATGGAGATTTAGCAACAATGGATCAGATTGCTGAGCTTACTCATCATTATGGAGCATATCTGGTAGTTGATGACGCTCATGGAACAGGAGTTGTTGGAAAAACGGGTAGGGGGGCAATCGAAGAATATGACCTTTTTGATAAGGTTGATATTATAACAGGGACTTTTAGCAAGGCCTTTGCCCACATAGGCGGGTATGTAGTGGCAGATACTGAACTCATTAACTTCCTGAAATATCAATCAAAACAGCATCTTTTCTCTACCACAGCAACGCCAACTACTTTGGGTATTTTGAAAGCGATGGACTTATTGGATGAAGAGCCATTCTGGAAAGATAGACTTTGGGAAAATGTAAATTACCTTAAAGAAGGATTGTTAGGTATGGGGCTCGATATTGGTACAACAGCATCAGCGATTATACCTGTTAAGATTGGCGATATAGGAAAAACCTTGGAAGCTGGAAAGCTATTGCTTGATGCAGGGGTATATGCAAATCCAATAATGTATCCAGCAGTATCAAAAAAAAATGCCAGGGTAAGGCTAAATATTATGGCTACCCATACCAAGGAACATTTGGACAAGGTGCTGAATGCCTTTACTCATGTGGATCGTAAACTATCTATTTCAAAACCCTAAATTAAAAGCTTATGCCTCTCAGATATATAAACATTTCTGGTCATGTAAAAAATAAGGAACAGACCATGCAACGGCTCATAGATGCCGTTGGCACAATCATCAAGCACAAAGGTTATAAAGGACTAGGGCTGAATACCATTGCCAAAGAAGCAGATGTCAGTAAAATTTTAATTCATAGGTATTTTGGAGGAGTTGATCAATTAGTTGAAGCTTATGTCCTTAAGAATGACTATTGGATAGCTAAAGCTAAAGACGTAAATAGAGAAGTTAGTGGCAATACAGATCGGGAAACTTTAAAAAACCTAGTATCGGATCTGTTAAAAGGGCATTTTGAATATTTCAATACGCATGAAGAAATGCGCTCGATTATCTTATGGGAAATTACCGAAAAGACTGACCTACTCAATAGCATCTCACATGTTCGCGAAGAGGTAGGGAAGCTATTGCTTGAAAAGTCAGAACCTTTATTTAAAGATAGTAAAAAGAGTCTTAAAGCCATTACTGCACTAATGGTGAGTGCAATCTATTATATGGTACTTCATGCCAAAAAGAACGAATCTACCATTTGCGGAATAGATATCAATTCCCGAGAAGGACAAATAGAGATAATAAAGACTATAGAACAGATTGTTGATTGGGCATTTGATAAAAAATGAGGATATGGAATAAGTTGTGGCGATTATGGAAAATGAAAACCCTAAATTTTATATTAAGGCACTTGGTGAACTACGAAAGATTGCGCATGATCTAATACAATCCAATCATGAGTCCATCCATGATAGTCGGGAACTATTTATTCTTGAAATTGATGGCATTATGGTAGCAATCCAAAGAAATCTGCAATTTATGCAGTTGCATTTGGATGAGAATGCAGTTGTTTTTATGGATCATCTACAATCAGAATTGGTACAGTTGTCAGAAGAATGCAATACATTTATTTTGTCTGATAAAAAATCACAGATTGAACCAGATGTCAAAGAATATCTATTAATTATGCTAGAGGCAATTAATAATATTTTCGACCATTTAAAAGACCATTACAACTACTGCTTTAACTTTAAAATGGTGGTACCTGTTCGTTATAAACAAAAAACAGATTTGACTTTAATCAAAATTTCTGATAAGCTTATCCAATCATTTAAATCAGCTGGGATAGACGAAGGGCTATGTGAAATACTTAAGGGATATTTTCTGGAAATGAAGAATACTAAAAAAACTAGTTTCCATTTACTGGATTTTTGGTATGCCCTCATACATGATCTAAATAAAGTAAGTTCAGAGAGTATAGATGAGAATGAACTGGATTTGCGAAGAGTTTTTTGCTACCATAATTTTAATTATCCACCTCTTATTCAATACTACATATCAAGATTGCAACTTGATTATAATGAAGTTGATAATTATAGGGAGGAATATATCAAGATTACCGTTGAGATAAGAAAATTGAGGCAATTGATTATTAGACGGCGATATAGCTATGATAGCGATGCTGTTGAATTAAGGGAAGTACTTTGCCATACATTGGAGAACGAACTTGTTTGTATCAAGAAGTTGATCAATATGAATAAAAAAATCTTTGAGGGAAGTGGGACAAAATATTTTCTACAACAGTTTTACTTTAAAATCTCTATATCTATGGAGCAGTTTTTGTTCATTTTCCGGCTCTTGATCGATAAAGGCATCGTATTAGTGAAGCGCAAGGCTGATCTCTATGAATTTATCCATGCTCATGTGGGCACAGCTAAAAAAGAAAACCTTTCCATAGGAAATATGCAGAACACTTATGCCGAGAATAATAGAGTTACTGCAATAAAAGTTAAAGCGTTATTACAATCGTTAATTAAGCAGATAGATGAGAAATATCTTTCTTTATTCTGTATTCTAATAACCTTTTAATTTTTTCTCATCAAGCTCCTAATATTTAGAGAACACATACGTTTACATTGTTTTCTCTCCACTATTTGATGATACTATTCTTTCAAATCTGAAAAATTGTCGCTGAGGCGTTCTGCATTAGCATTAAAATTAATTACATCCTGCTTTTATTAAAATTATTGGACATTCCAATCCATCTACAAGTTTCTAAATATGCTGCTTCAAGTGCATTTTATGCGCTTGAGGTGGAATAATTAGTATGGTCTTTCCACCTAAAAACCAATGTTCATTTTCAAACTTTTGTGAACGATACTCGTAATGATACTTGAAGCAAGATCATACCTGTTTGGACCAAATTAAGCGCTCTCAAAGTTTAATCTTAACCCAACGGCGATTAGCTGTACAATTTTTTCAATATGATTTTAATAGCAGCAACAAAACTTTTTGAAGAGCTCTTAGAAACTTTAGAGCAATTGGAACAGGATAACAGGGGAGTTCTAATAGATCCTGTACCTTATCTTAAAACATCAAACCATTTTATGAATGCCCTGCAATCATTAGTGCTTACAGGAAGTTTTGATGGTCAGAGGGATGAAATTTTGTTTTTTAAGACGGTGAAGCCCAAGTTCAGGTCTTTCCAGATTTACTATCTGGCGTTGCATGAAATCATTTTTAAAAAGCCCAAAGGCTGCAAGAAGGTATTGAAGAAATTCTATGCGGACGAAATACAAAAGATTTGTACTTTCCGGTGCAATAACCAGCATATTATCAACTATTACTATTCTGGAGCTAATGATATGGATGCGCAACTTTTCCTAAGAAAAGTTGATGAGCATCCACACTGGTTAATCAGACCTAAGCTTGACCGTGATGAACGGTTCTCCACTATCGCCGACCACTTGGTGGGAAAGATTGTGGCAATGGATAAAATCCAGGCTTATCTATCAGAAGAAATGGCAAAATTACACTGTACCAGTTTTATTGAAAATACTCCAGTCGGTAAAAAGCAATACCGATGGACAGGTGAGGCAATTAACCTGGTTGAACTTGCCTACGGTTTGTATTACACAGGCGAAATTAACAATGGCAATGCCGGAATAGCTGAGATCGTAAGATTATTTGAGAAGATATTCAATGTTGTCATTGGAAAGCCCTCAAGGAGATTTGCAGAAATCAAGCAACGCAAACGGCTGAGCAAAACCAAATACCTTGATCAAATGAAAACCGCTATTGATAAAAGAATAGATGAAGACGATGAGTTTGTTCCCAAACTTAATTTAAGATAGCTAATAACCATCTGTTTATTATAGTGTTATGGTTTTATTTTTGGGTAGTACCCAACTGGTTGTCAAACAAAAAATCGAAAGCTTCGAAACTTTGCTTCATCAAATCCCAATGCAATGGTGCTTGGGATAAAAGCAAAGAATTTATGTTGGCACAATTTACATGGCAGGAGTTTTGGCTTGCAATACTTCTGCTCACCTCGCTCTGGTATTCGGGCATCATCCTGTGTTACTACCGCAAAGAATTTAATCTATTTTTCAACAAAGGTTCAAATCCCAAAGAACTGCTTCCGCACCGCTGGGCAGATCAGGTTGAAGAACCTACCCAGAAACATGAAGAACATCAGGGACTGCTGGGCGCTTCTAAACCACCTGTTGGAGCTAGTACCGTTAGTATGGGGCAAATCAGTTTTGGACAGGATGAAAATGCCAAATCTGAACAGCTTGGACTAATACCAGATGTACTTCAGGAGCTGAAAGAAATTTTTTCCATTCTGGAAAAAGAGGACGGTAACAAACAGGACTTTTTCAATATGATGGAAATGGTCAGGGCAAAATATGGGCAGATTGGTTCCAACCCTCGCATCGTTCAGATCAACCAGTTTATTTCCGAACACGCCTCATTCCACCTCTCGAAAGAAGAACTGGAAAACCTGTGGGATTAACATAATCCGATTAACCATAAAATTTATTCTTACGCTGTAAAATCAAAACATATGAAATCTCCATTCAATAACAACGGTAACCTAAACTTCGGCAAATCCCTACTGCTATTATTTACCCTTTGTATCTACAATTTGTTGACCAGTCTGGCCCTTTTTGCTCAAGATGGGAATGCAGGGATCCAGGAAGCAACCAACAAGGTAAAAGGCTATTTCGATACTGGAACTGACCTGATGTATGCCATCGGTGCAGTTGTGGGTATAATCGGTGCAATTAAAGTTTTCAATAAGTGGAATGCAGGGGAGCCAGACACCAACAAAGTAGCTGCTGCATGGTTTGGTAGCTGTATCTTTTTGGTGGTGGTGGCAACAGTACTTAAATCATTTTTTGGGATATAGCCATGGCCAGCGTTTACAAAATCAATAAAGGTGTGACCAGACCTATTGAATTCAAAGGCTTAAAGGCGCAGTACATTGCCTATCTAGCTGTTGGGCTGGTTGTATTGCTCATCAGCTTTGCCATTCTCTACATTTCTGGACTGAGCCTTTTGGTGCTATTACCATTGATCATCACCCTTGGAACAACACTTTTTTTCAGTGTATTCCGCTTAAGCCACCGTTTTGGCGAACACGGACTGATGAAATTTTGGGCAAAACGTAGCCTTCCAAATTACTTGAAATTCCGTTCCAGACGATTGTTTACCTCGCTCAAAAGTAAATCGAATATTCCAATAACATCATTTAAAAACTAATCCAATGGTAGAAGCAAAGGACATATTGCCCATTTACAAGGTTGAGAACGACGCCATTATTTCGATGCATGGCGATGTAACCATTGCTTATAAGGTAGAGCTTCCCGAAATCTTTACCCTATCGGAAAGGGATTATGAGGCTTACCATCAGACTTGGGTAAAGGCAATTAAACTCTTGCCACAGCATAGCATTTTTCTAAAGCAGGACTGGTTTACCGAAACCAAGTATAAAGCTGATTATACCAATGAGCATAGTTTCCTTTCACGTAGCAGTGAGGTCTTCTTCAACGAAAGACCGTTTTTAGATCATGAATGCTATATTTTCCTGACCCAGAAACCAAAAGAGCGGAAGCTATCCAGTTCTGTATATAGTAATATCCTTCGCAAATCAATTGTTCCAATCCAAACTATTTCTCCTACACTTTTTAAGGATTTTTTGGACAGTGCAGGGCAGTTTGAACGCATACTGACCGATAGCGGATTTGTTGGACTAAAAAGGCTCAACGATGATGAGCTGGCTGGTACTGCTAACAGAGCTGGAATTATAGAGAGGTACTGTTTTCTATTGAACAAGGATAACCAACCAATCATCCGTGATATCCATGTGAAAGATGATATCGTAGTTGGCGACAAAAAAGTTGAACTCTACACCTTATGCGATACGGAGAATATGCCAGCACTATGTGGTAGCCGTATCAATTACGATAAGTACAGTACCGATAGGAGCAAGTTTTCGATTGGCTTTGCAAGCCCGTTGGGTGCACTATTAAACTGCAACCACATATTAAGCCAATATATTTTTGTATCAGATGTGCAGAAAACCTTTAAAAGATTGGAGGCCAAAAAACTTCGTCTGCAATCATTATCTGCCTATTCCAGAGAAAATTCAATTTCAGGAGATGCCACCAATGATTTTTTAAATGAGGCAATAGACTTGCAACGTTTACCTATCAAGGCACATTTCAATGTAATGGTATGGTCGGATGACCAAGAAAAAAGCAGAGACCTTAAAAATCTGGTATCATCTGCAATGGCGCAACTGGATGCAGTTGCCAAACAGGAAACTGATGGACAAGCACAGATTTGGTGGGCAGGACTTCCTGGGAATGCAGCTGATTTTCCGATGAACGATACGTTTGACACTTTTATCGAACAGGCGACCTGTTTTTTCAATCTGGAAACGGGGTACCATTCTTCTTTGAGCCCTTTCGGACTACGTCTGGGAGATCGGCTTTACGGCAGACCTATGCACGTGGATATTTCTGATGAACCAATGAAGAGGGGTTTTACCACCAACAGGAACAAGTTCATTTTGGGTCCGAGTGGTAGCGGAAAATCATTCTTTACCAACCACATGATCCGTTCCTACTATGAGCAGGGTGCTCACGTGGTTTTGGTTGATGTTGGACATAGCTACAAAGGGCTGTGCGATCTGGTAGAGGGCTATTATTTTACCTACACTGAAAGCGATCCCATTAAGTTTAACCCGTTTTATCTATCGGACGGAGATGTGCTGGACACTGAAAAAAAGGAAAGTATTAAAACGTTGCTACTTGCTCTGTGGAAAAAGGATGATGAAAATTTCAGGCGTTCGGAATATGTGGCCTTATCCAATGCGTTGACGCTTTATTTCGCCCAGCTTGCAAACAGACCCGATATTTTCCCATGTTTTAATACTTTTTATGAGTTTTTGACCAATGAATATGTACAGGTATTGGAAACCAGCAAGGTAAAGGATAGGGATTTTGATATCGATAATTTTCTATATGTTCTCAATCCTTACTACCGTGGCGGCGAGTTCGATTACCTGCTGAACGCATCTGAAAACCTGGAACTGTTGCATCAGCCCTTCATAGTGATAGAACTAGACAACATAAAAGATCATCCGATATTATTTCCTGTAGTTACGCTTATCCTGATGGAGATGTTCATTTCCAAAATGAGAAAGCTTAAGGGCATAAGAAAGGTTTTGCTAATTGAGGAATGCTGGAAAGCCATTGCAAAAGAGGGTATGGCAGAGTATATCAAATACCTCTTTAAAACGGTTAGAAAGTATTTCGGGGAGGCTATTGTGGTAACCCAGGAGGTAGAGGATATCATCAGTTCGCCAATTGTAAAACAGGCCATCATCAATAATTCAGACTGTAAGATATTGCTCGACCAATCCAAATACCAGAACAAGTTTGACGCCATACAGGAACTTTTGGGGCTTACCGAAAAGGAAAAATCGCAGATACTTTCGATGAATAAGGCCAATGATCCCAAACTCAAATACAAGGAAGTTTTTATCTCACTAGGAGGACAGTACAGCAAGGTTTACCGAACGGAAGTATCAACAAGCGAATATCTCGCCTATACCACCGAGGAAAGTGAAAAGCTGCAGGTTCAACAGTATGCGCAGCAATATGGAAGCATCCAAAAAGGGATAGCGGTACTAGCAAACGAATTAAAAAACAAACAATAATCAGTTATGATATCATTTCACAAAACTGGTGCGGTTGCCTGCATCAGTACAATTAAAAAAGTTATGAAAACCCCGCAAGGGCTCTTCATGACCATTAAAAAACAAATTAAAAAAGTTATGAAAAAATACATGGTCATCCTTCCGGTGAGCGCCATGACGCTGTTTGTATCCATGCCCACAGGGGCAAATGCTCAGATAGCAGTTTTGGAAGTCATCAAGGCAGGAGTAAAAAAAGTAATCAAGGCTGTCGACCTTAAGGTTCAGCGTCTACAGAACGAAACCATCTGGCTACAGAATGCTCAAAAGGTGCTGGAAAACCAGCTTTCCAAATTAAAGCTGACTGAAATAGCCGATTGGACGGAAAAGCAGAAAGAACTATACAAAGATTATTACGAAGAGCTATGGAAAGTTAAATCTGCCATTGCCTATTACAAGCGGATCAAAGACCTGACCGAAAAACAGGTAGCCATTGTTGATGAGTATAAATGGGCTTGGGGGCTGTTCCAAAAGGATAAGCATTTCACCGCTGATGAGCTGGAGCACATGCAGAAAGTTTATTCGGGCATATTGGATGAAAGCATCAAGAATTTAGATCAGATACTACTTGTAGTTAATTCATTTAAAACGCAGATGAGCGATGCCAAAAGACTGGAAATCATAAGTGCCGCTGCCGCACAAATGGATAACAACTTTAGCGATCTAAAATCTTTCAATACCCAGAATAGCCTGTTGAGCATCCAAAGGGCAAAATCGTTGGACGAGGTAACCATTTTAAAAGAACTATATGGAATTCAGTAGACAACCGCAAAGTAGTTATAGGCATAAAGCTATGTCTGTATCGAAACCAATCAGTTTTTTAGGGGTGGCGTTGCTGTTACTTTTTGTAGGTACAAGTGCTTTCGGGCAAACTTGGGGCGAATTCTTCAACCAGAAAAAAACGCAGAAAAAATACCTGCTCGAACAACTTGTTGCTTTGAAGATGTATGCGGGTTACCTCAAAAAAGGCTATGATATTGTCGGCTCTGGAGTAGGTACCGTTAAGGATATAAAGAATGGCGAGTTCAGTTTGCACAGTACGTTTTTTACCTCACTCAAAAATGTTAACCCTGCCATCAGAAAAAATGCAAAAGTTTCCAGTATTATTTCTCTGCAAATCTCCATCGTAAAGGCTTTTAAAAGTATTGGCGATAATGATGGACTAGAACTTTCTGACAACCAGTACATATTAGGTGTAAAGGATAGGGTAACCGATAATTGCCTTGATGACATGGAGGAACTATTACTGGTAATTACTTCTGGACGGCTGGAAATGAGCGATGACGAGCGGATAGAAAGATTGGATAGCATCTATGAAAGGATGCGGGACAAAGCTGCATTTGCGCAAAGTTTCACAGCACAGGTAAACCTGCTCATCCATCAAAGAAAAAACGAACAAAAATCCATTAACCATTTAAGAGAAATTTATGGAAACAATTAGAATAATTAGAGTAAAGGGTGTAAAGAGTACGCTGCATTTAATGTTGACTTTAGTAATCATCTGTCTTTCATCTACGGTTTTTAAGCTAAAGGCACAGTCTACCGAAGTACAGCAGCTCCTGCTAAATGTTGAGAAGCTCAGCCAGTTGAAAAATATCCTTTCTGATATGAAGCGTGGATATACCATTGTTGCCAATGGCTATAATGCGGTAAAAAATATTTCGCAGGGCAACTTTTCGATGCATGAGGTATTCCTTGACGGTCTGATGCTGGTCAATCCAGAAATCAGGAAATATGAAAGGATTGCAGATATCATTAGCTACCAGCAGCACCTGCTCTCAGAATACAAATCTGCCTACAACCGTTTCAGAAATGCCGACACTTTTAGTCCTGAAGAATTAAGTTACCTATCCGGTATTTATGGGCGGCTTTTCGATCAGAGCATTGATAACCTAGATGAACTTTTAACGGTGATTACCTCATCGAAATTACGAATGAGCGATGATGAACGCCTGCGGGCAATTGACCGGATTTTTCTCGATATGCAGGACAAACTCATCTTTTTAAGAAGTTTCAATAAAGAGGCCAGCATACTGAACCTACAAAGGCAAAAGGAGAAATCGGATATCAATGCCACCAGAAGATATTATAACCAAAATTGAGCTATGATGAAAAAAGTAATTATTTTATGCATTGGGGCATTTGCCCTGCTCTCGCCGTTGGGCTCATACGCACAGGGCATATCGGAAACACTGGGCGGAATGCAACCTGTTCTTGACAGGGTGTACAGCGAGATGTTGCCACTGTGCAGTCGGCTCATTGATGTGGGCAGGGGGATAGCGGGATTTGGTGCGCTATGGTATATTGCCAGTCGTGTATGGCGCCAGATTGCCAGTGCCGAACCCATAGATTTTTATCCTTTGCTCAGGCCTTTTGCATTGGGAATGGCAATTATGATGTTTCCCTTGGTCATTTCACTAATGAACGGAGTATTACAGCCAACTGTTTCAGCAACGGGAAAAATGGTAAGCGATAGCAACAAGACCATCGAACGCCTGCTTAAAGCCAAGGAAGCGGCCATTAAAAAAAGCAAGCATTGGCAAATGTACGTTGGAGAAAATGGGAGTGGAGACCGTGAAAAATGGTTGAAATATACTTTTCCAGAACAAGGTAATGAAGGCATATTAGATGGTTTAGGTCATGATATCCAATTTTTTATGGAGAAGCAGTCCTATAATTTCCGTAATTCCATCAAGCAATGGATGAAGGAAGTTTTTGAGGTGCTTTATGCGGCGGCTTCGCTTTGCATCAATACGGTAAGAACGTTTTTTCTAATTGTTCTGGCCATTTTGGGTCCGCTGGTTTTTGGTTTTGCAGTTTTCGATGGTTTTCAGAATACCTTAACGGTCTGGCTGGCAAGGTACGTGAACATCTTCCTTTGGCTTCCTATTGCCAATATATTCGGGAGCATCTTGGGAAAAATACAGGAAAACATGCTAAAACTAGACCTATCTCAGATTGAACAACAGGGCGATACATTTTTCAGTGGAACAGATACCGCTTACCTCATTTTTTTGCTGATCGGCATCATAGGCTATTTTTCTGTACCCAATGTGGCAAACTACGTCGTCCATGCAGGTGGTGGAAATGCTATCCTACAAAAGGTAAATGCCATCATTAGTAGTACCAACAGTACGGGAATGAAAACCGCATCATCTGGAGCTGGAATGGCTGCAGATATGATGGGCAATGCTTACCGTAATATGCAACAGGGTTATGCTGCTTCCAGTAATGGCGATTATCTGCCAGATCAAACGCCTGGACAGCATCAACACGATAAGCTGAGTGGTAAGGAAGGAAAATCATAATCATTAATAGTAACACCTAATCTATTTACCCATGTTCAGTCAACTAAGAAATATAGATACCGCATTCAAGCACGTCAAAAGGTTCAGTCTTTTTCTGATCATTGCCTGCATTACCATTTCAGGATTTGCCATTTACAAGAGCTATGAAATGGTCGGTAAAGCACAGGCAAAAGTTTACATCCTTGCCAACGGAAAAGCCATAGAAGCTTTTAGTACCGAACGAAAAAGCAACCTGCCAGTAGAGATCAGGGATCACGTAAAAATGTTCCACCACTACTTTTTTACCCTTGATCCTGATGAAAAGGTTATCCAGCGCAACATTAGCAAAGCTCTGGAACTATCAGACCAAAGCGCAAAGAAAAGTTACGATAATCTGAAGGAACAAGGTTTCTATAGCAACCTGATTTCGGCCAATATCTCACAGGAAATAACAATTGATAGTGTTCATCTTGATATTGAGCAGTATCCCTATTATTTCCGCTGTTATGCTACCCAACAGCTTATCCGTTCGAGTGCTACAGTAAACAGAAAACTGGTTACCCAGGGGTATTTGAGAAATGTCGGACGCAGTGATAATAATCCTCATGGTTTTTTGATCCAGCGCTGGGAAACTTTGGAGAATAGCGACTTACCGTTAAAGCCCTAAACGTATGAAACTCTTTAGGAAAAACAGTACATCAATTGGTGGCGATGCGATTGCCGAGAAAATTGCCCAAAAGATTATCGATAGGCAAAGGATATTAGCCAATTATCTGAACAGGAAAACCAAGAACATTTCTGGCAAGTTATGGATGGCTATTCTGATAATTTTTTGTACGGCTTTTGGGTGCTATTGTACATTTCTGCTCATTAGGGCGCTAGGCTGATTTAATCAAATACATAAAAATCATTTAAAAATAAGATTATGGAAACAATCAACAAAAAGGACAAGCGGAAACAGCTACTCGTCATTCCGTTACTCATCATCCCATTTTTGGCACTGGGATTTTATGCGATGGGCGGGGGTAAAGGTCAAGATGCAAATCTTCAAAAAGGTCATCGGGAAATCAATGCCGACCTGCCAGATGCAGCTTTCAAAAAGGAAGAGCCAACTGATAAAATGGGTTTTTATAAGCAGTCTGATACGGACAGCTCTTACATTAAGGAAATTGGAGGGGATAGTAGCCTGAATAGGATTAATGCCCGTTTATCAAGAAATGGGGACGAGCAGGATATAAGGACTGACGCCATTAATCAGAAGCTGGAAGCTTTGAACAAAGAGATTAACCGACCAGAAGAACCACGTTCAAATCCTCAATCAAAAAGCAGACAAGAAACATCAATCAAAAATGATGTGGACAGGTTGGAAGCTTTGATGAAAACCATGCAGTCTGGAAAAGAAGAAGACCCCGAAATGGCACAATTGAGCGGGATGATGGATAAGATTATTGCAATTCAGAACCCGGAAATCGCTCGTTCAAAAGAACAGCTGAACTCGGTTAGAGACAGCCAGTTCAGAGCTGTGCCAGCAGCGATTGTAGAAAATCAAAAGGTGGTTCAGGGAGCAACGGTTAAGTTACGATTGAGTGACAGCGTTCGGCTGAATGGTCAGTTAATTCCAAAAGGACATTTCTTGTTTGGAACCTGCAACATTACCAATCAGCGATTATTGCTACAGATTAAAAATATCAGGCTGGGAACCTCTATTGTCCCCGTTGATTTGACAGTGTATAGTCTGGATGGAATGCCTGGTATTCCTGCACCGGAAGCTGAATTGACAGGAGCAGTTAATGGTGGTGCAGATGATGCTATCCGGAGCATGCAGTTCCTTTCAATGGATCAGTCCATAGGTGTACAGGCCGCTGGAGCTGGGATTGATGCCGCAAAATCCCTTTTCAGCAAAAAACTGAAGAAAGTAAGGGTCAAGCTCAAAGCTGATTATCCGATACTAATCCGTATCAACAAAAAATAAACATTTAATAAATTTTAAACTGGGATAAACCTGAACAAGACAATTTCAGAAAATCCCAATAACCAATTGATTATGAATCTAAACAATTTGGAAAATCTCAAAGAAGAGATGAAAAATCTGGGCTTTAAGGATAAGCTCATTGAGAAAATGGAAGACAACATGAGAAAAGATGTTCCCGAGTTTACGCTCAACGACAGTATTGCCGCCACAAAGGGACAGGTTGATCTTGCACTTCATTTTAAGCAATCCGGACAATCTGATTTCTATTACTTCAACAAGTTTACTGTTAGCCATAACCAAGGTAAACCATTGGAGGAAGGTCAGCAGTATATGGTCATTACCAAAAATGAAGAAGGAAAGAATATCGTTAAGAAACATGAAAATGTGAGCGATGCACTTGCTTTCTTTAAGGAGCAGAAAGGTAATAGTGAACTTGCGGTAGGGAAGGATGCGGCCAATAAAGTAATGGTAGCTAGCATGGAAAATGGTAAGGTAAATTATGTAGCAAAGGAGTTCAACCGTACCTATTATGCAAGCCCTGCAACCCAGACCATTTGGCTGGAGCGTGGTAAAGGCTTTACAGCTGAACAAGCCGCCAATTTGATACAAGGCCGTTCTGTCTATCGTGATGACATGATGAATATGGGTGGGGAGACTTATAAAGCATGGATTAAATTGGATTTTGATAAGGGTAAAGACCGTTTTCAGAATTATAGTATCAACCAGTACCATGATCCGTCCTATGGTTTCGATATCAATAAAGTATTAGATAAGTTCAATATCAAAGAGTTGGAAGATCCTGCTAAAAGAGTGCTGCTTGAAGCATCATTGCGTAATGGCAACAGACCACTTGTAACAGTTGAAAAAGAAGGGCAGGTGGTGAAGGTGTTTTTGGAAGCCGTACCGCGTTACAGCCAGTTGAATATGTACGCAGAGAACGGTAAACCAGAAAAAAGGGAACAGTTTTTGAAAGAGACTGCACTTTCAAGTAAGCAGGAAAACACTAAAGTTCAAGAAAAAGAAATGAGCGAGAGCCAAGGCGTGAGGAGATAATTTAATATCCTAGTTTTTTGTACTTGTAGATTTAATAAATGTAAATAAAGGAATTGTTGAAAGGCAATTCAAAACCTTAAAAATTTAATTTAAAATAGCATGGAAAAATTCACAGAGTTAAAGGCGCTGATTGCATCAGCAGAAGCAGATGCCACTGCATTTTTTGAAAAGAATAACAAAGCAGCTGGAACAAGGTTAAGAAATGCGTTACAGCAGACAAAAACTTTGGCGCAGGATATCCGTAACGAAGTTACTGCCAAAAAGAACGAAAAATAAACAGCATAGCTGTTTTGGTAAATGCCTGACTGGAAACGGTCAGGCATTTTTTTTGCCTTTTTTTTACAGGTTTAGTTCTTTTTTAATTTTAGCTGAATGATAAGTCAGCGGTAAAACCGCTTTGCTCGTACCTCGCTTCAGCCGATTTCCGCATTTATGCAACAATGGCTTCGTGCCTCGCCAACGTTGCGCTTTCTAATACATCATATCAGCATCATCTTCCATAAACTTTCGGAAAGATCAGGGTAAAAATTCCACCTAGGCTTTTTGTTGCAAAATTTCTGAACAAGCCCTTTGACGTCAAGGCCAAGCCCTACGGGTTTGCTGAAAAAAAATCTTCCTCACTCGCTGCGCTCGGAGCGTATTTTTTTTCGCAAAGCCTTGCCTTACAAAGGGCTTGTGTCAGGAGCGGTGGTTTAACAAAAAGCCAGGAGGCTCTGCCGACTGGATTTATAAAAAAGATAGCCCCATGATAGCAACAAAAGACAGAAGCCCACCCACCCAAAGCGGTAAAGCAAAAAGCGACCGCCTAAACAGGACTGCCCCAATAGGGGAAATTATTCAAATCATTATCAATAAAAATTTAAAATCAAAAGTTATGAAAACTGCACAATTAAACGGTTCAGCCGTAAATGGAAAATCAGAAGTTAAAATTATTCAACCTGTAAACAATGGTACAGCAAATAAGGTATAGACAAAAGCCGAAGAGGTTAAGGACATCGCCAAATCAATCGATTTAAAAAATGTGGAACAGGTAAAACCCGAAGCAGGAACGCCAGCAGTAGAGCAACCAAAAGTTGAACCTACCAAGATTGAAATCAAGGAACAGTTGAAAGAAGAAAAACCTGCCCTTAATTTAGAAAAAACCATCAAGTTGGCGTTAGACTTAAACCGCCGTATCAATCAGAGAGGTAAATTATTGGAAACAATAAACACATTAGAAGCCTTTGAAGTAGCACAAAAAGATGATGCGGACGAAACAGATACCAACTTTTTTCAAGGCTGTACCCTTACCATTGAAGATGATAAGGGTAGAGAGTTTACCACTAAAAACCCTTTCATCATTCGTGAGGTAGCAAGCAGGGTAAATGCTTTATGTGTTGCTAAATTAGCTGAAATCGAGGGAGAGATTTTTATTCCTGCCTAAACCAAATTACGCCCTTTGCATTTTGCAGAGGGCGTTTATTTATTCATCTAATCTTTTAAAAAAAATGAGATACGAAACTATATTTATTATGGCTCGGGTGGCAGTCCATGCCGACCATACGAATTTGGGAGATATTGTACATGAGATAGAAACCCAATCAAAGTTAACATTAAGCGATACTGCTAACATCAATATTTTAGAAACTGAAATTTTAGTTTCACGAGTGAGGAACATTAAAAATATCAACCATGGCACACAACCTGAATTATAATAGCAAGACTGAAAAACATAGTTTTTTTTCGGTAAAAGAAAAAGCCTGGCATGGATTGGGACAAATCATTACCGATTACCCAACAAGTGCAGAAGCTATAAAACATGCAGGACTAGATTATCTAGTAGCAAAGAGAAGCTTGATTACTTTTTCTGAATACCTCGACCAACAAGGATTGCCAAATAGTATTCCTGATATCGAAGTAGATAATTTTTATGCAAATGTAAGAACCGATACTAACGAAGTTTTAGGCGTTGTCGGTAAGGATTATAATATTGTACAAAACGTAGACGCATTTGCCTTTTTTGATAATATAGTTGGCGGAAAGGATGGGGTTTTATATGAAACTGCTGGGGCTTTGGGTAAAGGCGAGCGTATTTTTATTACTGCAAAACTGCCCGATTATATCCGTGTAGGTAGGACAGATTGCATTGAAAAATATTTGTTTCTTACTTCTTCCCACGATGGATTTGGTAGTATAACCGCATCATTTACACCAGTCAGAGTTTGTTGCCAAAATACCTTAAATGCTGCATTAAAAAACCATACCAATTCCATTAAGATACGCCATACCGCTAGCGCACAGGAAAGGTTAAAACAGGCGCACCAAATTTTAGGAATTACTAATCAATTGGCTAACGAATTAGAAGACGTTTTTAACCATTGGTCTAAAGTAAGGATTACGGATAGGCAGGTTAAAAGATTGGTTCAGTTGGCAATGGCTCCAAATAAAGCGACATTAAAAAATCTTAAATCTAATAAACAGGATGAGTTTTCAAGTGCATATAACAATATAGTAAACAATGTTTTAGAATATGCGTTAACAAGTCCGACCCAGCAGGAAGTTAGTACCAAAGGAACAGTATTTGGTGCATACAATGCGGTTACAGGTTATTTTCAGAATGTAAGAAATTATAAGGACGATGAAAGTAAATTTAAATCCATCATGTATGGGACTGGTTTACAAAGAAGTCAAACCGCATTCGATTTATGTAATAGCTTCGCTAAAAGTGGCGTGGAAGCCTTAAATTAAGCTGTAGTAATAAAAAAAATGTCCACTTCATTAATAAATGGAGAGGGCATTTTTTTGTCGGCGCCTTAAGTGCTTTGAATGTTTTTTAAAGTGATCGTTTATAATTATAAGGCTGTATATCTGTTAATTTTTATTCTTGATTAAAAGGCAATTCGTTTATCATTTAGAGATGTCAATAATTGAACTTTACTGAAGTATAAGCTTTTGCTTGAGAATTTGTGTTCTTAAGACGTATCTTGTAACATTTCTTTTTAACAATCTAAATCATTTAAAAACATGGATATTGCTAAATTAATAGCCTCTAGTGCAAAACATTTTCCTGAGTGGGATAAAATGATAGATGAACATCTCGATGCGAGGTATAACATTCTAGATAAAGAAGAAAAAGAGCTTGAAAGGATCTTCTATCAATCCAATGAGTTTTTGATGTCGATTGCGAATAACTTTTTCAGTTTCGCCAATTTTAAGGACAGCTGGGACAATTCTAAGTGCTATATGAACGTTTATGGGCAGAATATTTTATTACGATCTGAAAAGATGGATACCGTTTTTCAATGGGGCCTGGAAAATGATCAATTTTATTTGGAGAGCTATATTATCTGTGGAGAAAATTTGCGCTACATGACCGATGATTTTTATGCTCTACTTATGGAACTTAAGTATCTAGGAGATTTTGAGTTTTTGGAGATGCGGTCGTTGACAAAAGAAGAACGTCCGTTTTTTGAAAACAAGACAAGCAGCGTATTTCAACTGATCCGTAATTTTATGCTTTATCAAACCGAAAAGATGAACGGGAGTAATTATCAGCAACCAGAGAATTTGGAACTTGGTCAGTTTATACTTAAATGGGATGCGCAGCTTACAGACTGGCCAAGTCTAATCGAAAAGGCAAGTAGGGCATTTAAGATATTGTATAATATTAATTATCGGCTTTGGAAAATAAGCGATATTGCAAATAAAAAATCGAAAGGGTAGTCATTTACTTACTAGCATTTTCTGACTGGCTTTAGTTATAAGAGGAGAACTACCATTGTTCTATCTAAATTTTTTGTGTCTTTCCAAAAGCTTTTCCTTATTACCCTATTCTTCATTCTTCTTTAATTAGCGTTTGCTTGAAGTAAATTATAAATAAGATCAACACTAACATTAGCGGAGACAACAAGGATAATTACCATTCAAAAGATTTGGTTATAGCGTAACCCTTTATCAAGATGTGAAGATCATTGACCTAATCTTGTTTTTTTACTTAAAAAGATTGAGGTCAATTTTTTCTTTTGAGAATTGCCCTTGCAAAACAAAATGATTTAATAATGTGATAATTTTTTCTTTTCTGGGATATATTTTCTCTTGGTAGAAAGTGTTCGAACATATCCAAATTTCGACGCTACGGATAATAAAATCACTAACTTTTTTTAAAAGTTCATCATCTCTCAGATTTCGAAATTCAGAAATTGGGTCTAGCAAGTATTTTTCACTAATCTTATTGTAACCCAAAATGAGCTTTGTCTCATTGGCCTCCGGTATCAGGTTTAATATAACAGCGGGAATAGGTTCAGTTTTAATATATCCAGATTCAGTTATCTTCAAGCTATCTGCTATTGATACAAGTGAGAAACATGCAGAGCAGCATACCTCAAGTTTCGGTAAGGCAAGGACTTCAAAATGAAAGACTCTACTTTCTGTACTTAAATCTTCGTTTATGCACGCCATATCATACTCCAGATCCCACATCATATATTGGTTTGCGGTTATCATTGCTTCAAACGATGATTTACTTTTTAAATCGTTTACTTGTTTGAGTATTAATCTAAAGCAATCATTCATAGTTTCTTTATCTCTATATTCTTTGAGAAGTGCTCTATACGATAACAATAGAAGATTTTTATACTCGTCAAAATTAATGGTACCACTTTCAATGGACTTAAAAATTTGAGTATCATGAAGATTGCAGAAGCCTTTGAATGTAAGAGAATTGTTAACTCCAACCTCTTTTATCGTGTAATTTCCTTTTGGAAATTTGTCGTAACTAGTTTGCCAGACATGTTGTTTTTCAGCTAAAAGGCTTAGTGTGCCATTTTTTTGAAGAAGATGAGAATTGATTGCATTATTATTACATCCTTCAACGAAACATTTACGCTTCGATGATTGTGCTTTTGTGAAACATTTACCTATGAGTTCATTAATTTTTTTATCTTTCATAGATATGCAATTGAAGAGATTTGACAGCCATTTTTAAAAAAAGCTTTAATACTTGGTTCGTTTTTCTTGGAAAGATAGTTTATTCTAAGTAAGAAGTTTAAATGTATAATATAGGGCTCAAAATTAGTTTGTCAAAAATTATAATGAAAAAAAAATCAAAAATCGAAATTGAGCTATATGAGAGGTCTATTCAAATGGAAAAAGTGCTTGCGATAACTCAAGAAGTGGAAGCATCTTTCAAGTTTGTTGAATTAGGGCTGTTAAATCTCCGTGAACAAAAAACATTGGTATCTAACAACCATGTAACCATCCAGCTTTTATCCT
Source organism: Pedobacter fastidiosus (assembly GCF_014306625.1). Classification (GTDB taxonomy): domain Bacteria; phylum Bacteroidota; class Bacteroidia; order Sphingobacteriales; family Sphingobacteriaceae; genus Pedobacter; species Pedobacter fastidiosus. The sequence continues at coordinate 335,809 of NZ_JACRYL010000002.1, read as the reverse complement.
CAGGCTTTGAACGGATAATTAAGATCTTACTGCTGTTAAAGGAAAAACATCTTACAGGACATTATCCTAAACTTTTTTCAGGAAAATCTTTCTTTAATAAATATCGAGGCGGTCATGGCATTAATGTTATGCTGGAAGAATTATTGGAATATAGCGATGATGTTGAGGAGTTGTCATCAAACCAGCTTGTTAGGGAAGATGTTCTTTTTTTAAAGAAAGATATTAAGTTTAAGCAGCTTGTCCACATTTTGACTGAGTTTTCCATTATTCAAAGGTATTTTTATATAGATACAATTGTAATGGAAAAAGAAAACTCAGCTATAAACCCATTTGAACTTTTTAAGGATTTTCTCTACAGTTTCTTAGATGGTGTCGATCAGGAAACGCTCACTTATGAACAAGCGGACACTTTGGCTATCAAAAACACAATTATCTGCATTGAAAGGGGTTTAAGAGGGATATCTAGATTTTTTATTTTTGGCTTTGCTGATCTTGGAAGGCAATACTATGCTGATTTTTCGAACTTTATCCTCTTAAAAGATGAAAACCTAGGAAGCATGAAATATGCTGAAAGAAAGGTTGTGCCTAGCGACTCTTATTATCCGATATCATGGCCGTCACTGAAGTATTTTAGACTGATAAGTTTTTCAAAGAAAAAACTCTTATCATCATCTAATTATAAGTGTTGGCCTTTTAATGTGGACAGTATATATGTATTCTCCACAGGCGAACATTTTTATCTGGCGGAAATAGGAAGAGAGATCTTTGCACTAACTGGTGCTACCAGTACTTATTTTAAAATTCCTACTTATTTAAAAAGTAAATATCTCAAACCAAGAGGCTATGCTACATATCTTTTGGACGAAGCAAAAAAACTTAATCCAAATTCGAAGTTTTAAAGTCTATTGGAAATTTAGCAAAAGAAATTAAACTTACATTTCCGTTTCGCCACGTTATAAGTTTGGAATAAGTTAACCTTACTCTTCTCCATTAAATAAAATAGTCAAATGATAATATCTATTAAAGCTGGCTTTGTAATAGACAGAATATCTGGAAAATTTAATTTGAAATGCCCATTTTTCCAGCAAAGTATTTAACAATTAGAGCTTTTAAGTTTTTATAGCTGTATTTTATTACTGGTACGTTGGTCAATTAGAAGATTTTCAGTCCTAAAAAGCTTAAGGATGGTGAATACTGAATCAGGTCTGCTGTAAAGCCTTTTTCAGTTCCCCATTATCTTCAAATAATATACTTTTTGCTTCATTCATCTTTTTACCAATCCTGCTTTTTTTTACTCTGGCATATCTTTGAGTAGTGCGGATATTCTTGTGCCCCAGCATTTTGCTTACATCCTCTAATGGAAAGTGGAGTACATTTAACATCATGTCTGCAAAAGTGTGTCGGGCAAGATGACTATTTAGTGGTTTTCCAACACCGCATATATCAGATAATTCTTTAAGATAGGAATTATACCTAAAGTTACTGTTTACAGGAATTAAACGATCATTAACTTTGCAATAGGGATGATCTTTATATTTTTCTATCAATTCGGTAATAATGGGAAGTATAGGCACCATCTCGGTAACTTTTGTTTTGCCTCGTTCTTTCACCAGCCAAGGTTCTTTGTCTGATCCAACGTACATGATATGCTCTTTGCTGAGGTTGTAGATGTCTTGATAAGCAAAACCGGTAAAGCACTGGAATATGAATGCATCCCTAACTTTAGCTAGGCGTTCGATACTCAATTTCTTTCGCCATATTTTTTCTACCTCGAAAATTTCAAGAGGTATGATCTCAGGCTCCTCCGAGCCGCATTTGAACTTTTCTATAGGGTTCTTAGTAATCCATAAATTCGCCTCTGCAATATTCAATATCTGCTTCAAATTTTTAATCTGCTTCATAGCTGCCGCATCCTTCAGAACTTGGTTTCTTTTTACAGTTAGATATTTATAAAGTCTTTGTGCAAATGAATACTCAATCTCGGATAGGTTTAGGTCATCAACCTTAAATTCAAATTTTAAAAACTCACTAATTTTCTTTTGGGTAGCCTTCCATTGTTTTAATGTTTCTTTTGACCGCAATTTTTTTTCCACCAATTCGGAAAAATCCTTGATATGGATTTCAGTCAATTTCAATAATGAAGGTGTTTTCTGCTCAATTTTTTCAATTTTTCCTTTCTTGCTTTCAATTGGACGGTTATGGAAAATATTCTTCAGCATCATGGGATTGATAAAGTCATGCTGGGTTTTCAGAACCGTGAAATTAACCTCTAGCGAATTCTCAATTTGATTAAGGACTGAATTGATTTTTTTTGAATCAGCTGATTTCATGACTTTTTTTGCTTCAACGTTCCAGTGTTCAACATGTGCTTTTAACGTGGTGGAAAACTCCGCATCTTTTCCATCTATGGAAATTCTACAGATAATAGGGGCGAAACCTTTGGAATCTGCCTTAGATTTACGGTGCCAAAATAGGACTTTTAGGGTTTGGTTGCTTTTCATTTCTCAATCTTTTTGTAAAACATTTTAGTTGTTTTTAGATTGTTCTTCAGTACTTTAGCTCAAATTGATCAAGTATGACTGGTGCCCAAATTTACCGATTACAATTGGGCACCAGTTTGGGCACCAGTCATAATGGTTTAAGATGGTTTGAAATGACTTATTATTTTTTCAGAATTGCGGTTTAAAATATGTTTTAAACAGAAAAGGCGCAATTTCTTGCGCCTTTGGTGATCCCGCTGGGATTCGAACCCAGGACCACTACATTAAAAGTGTAATGCTCTACCAGCTGAGCTACGGAATCATTTCCTTTTGTTTAAGGAGGTGCAAATATAGAAATTAAAACCATTCGTGCCAACATTTTTTTCTAAATGTTTTTAATGTTTTTTGTTTGGCTTATTTCGTGCATTCGTAAGTGCTTGATTTTAAAAATTCTATGGTTTTTAATTAGGCGTTTTTTATTTGAAAAAAGTAAACAAAATATTTAAAATGGTTTAAAAATGCTGTGTTTTGTGTAGTTTTCGGTGGTGCATGAAGACAGGTAACACGGCTTGGTTGCGAAGTTTAATCCTTCGGAATTAAATAGAGTTCATTCGTAAATGGCATTTTAATCTTGTGCCATAGTTCGTGTCACCACGAAACAAAAATTAATCTTTCGAAATTAAACAGTTACTTAAACAAACTATTTTGCTTTCGGAATGAAGTTTAAAAAAGATTGAAATTGTGCCTTATGCTTGTTTTTATCTAATTTAAAATAAAATGCGCCTCGTCTAGAACTCGATTTATCTTTCTCTGTTTGCTTAATCAACAATCCGCTGGCTGTAATTTTGCGAATAAAATTTCTATTGTCTATCGGAGCATCATAAACCTGCTCATACAAAGCCTGAAGCTGCGGAATGGTGAATTTTTTAGGAAGTAGTTCAAATAGGATGGGGTGGAGCGCTGCCTGATAACGGATTTTATCCATAGCGGCATTAACCATAATATCGTGGTCAAAAATAAGTTGAGGCACTTCTTTTAATTTAAACCATTCAGCGTGATATTGATCGTTAATCTGCTTGCTATATTTATTAATATCAATCAAAGCAAAATAAACCACCGAAACTGTCCGTTCAATCGGATCACGATCAGGACTTCCATAGGCATGAAGTTGCTCCAAATAAACATCGTGTAAACCTGTCAGTTCTAAGAGAATTCTCTTAGCAGCGCCATCCAAATCTTCATTAGCGCCTATAAAACCACCCATTAAACTCCATTTATCTTTAACAGGTTCTATGGCTCTTTTAATCACTAAAAGTTTTAGCTGATCGCCATCATAACCAAAAATAATACAATCTACTGCAACTAAAACCGGATTTTGATTTATATATTTTGCCATGATTAAAATAAAGCGTTTAAAATAGGAGCGTTGTAATCGGTAATAAAGCCCAAGATATTCGGGTAATCTTCAAATTCTTCAATAGCGTGTGTTGTTGTCAGCACAACACATTTCATCCCTGCACGGTTTGCAGATTCTACACCTTTAGGGGCATCTTCAAAAACAATGCAATCTTCTGGGTTTACATTTAAAAGTTGCGCAGCCTTGATAAAAGTTTCTGCATCAGGCTTACTGATTTTAACATCATCGGCACTCACAATTGCATTAAGATAATGCCTAATATTTAAACCGTCTACCACAAAATCAATATTAAAAGGAATAGCGGCAGAGCCAATAGCCATTAAAATTTTTAATTGTTTTGCACGTTCAAGGAAACGATCTAAGCCATCAATTAATGCCAAATGTGGGAAATAGCCTTGCTGATATCTATTTTCTTTATCGATGGATAGTCTTTCCATTTCCTCGGGGCTAAACTTATCTTTTCCAAAAACGCGTTCTAAAACTTCATAGTTTTTGCCATACATTTCTTTCTTAACGGTATCATAAGATAAATTGGCACCTAATTCATCATTCATAATAGAATGCCAAGCCATGGTATGATATTCCATATCGTTAATCATGGTGCCATTTAAATCAAAAAGAAAAGCCTTGGGCTTAAAGGTTAAATCTTGCATACTGAGCCTCTAAATTAGATGATTTTTTTGATCTTGGATAATCCGTTCAATTATAGATGAATATTATTTATAATCGTTAAAATAACGTTAATTTATTTTCTTACTTTAGCTCTAACCAAAAATAAATCTTTATGAAAAAAATGTTTCTAAAAGCATTGCCTATGGCTGCCATTTGTTTAGCAGTAGCTTTCTCTTCTTGCAATTCTAATACAGCTAAAAAAGAGCAGATAACAGAAAAAAATGATTCTGCAAAATATGATGCTACAATTGGTGGTAAAAACGTAAAACTCTACATTTTAAAAAATAAGTTAGGAAGTTCTGTTTCAATTTCCAACTATGGCGGCCGTATAGTTTCTTTACTCGTTCCAGATCAAAATAATAAATTAACGGATGTGGTTTTAGGCTATGATAGTATTGGCGCTTATCGTAAAAAAGGCGAGCCTTTTTTTGGTGCTTTAATTGGCCGTTATGGCAATAGAATTGGTAAAGGGAAATTCGCTTTGGATGGTAAAACCTATAATTTACAACTTAATGATGGTGCAAATACTTTACATGGTGGTACGGATGGTTTCTTTTCAAAAGTTTGGGATGCGAAACAAATTGATGCTCAAAAATTAGAACTTACCTATATTTCTAACGATGGTGAAGCGGGTTATCCGGGTAAACTTGAAGTAAAAGTGGTGTATAGCTTAACAAATGATAATGCTTTGCAAATTGATTACGCAGCTACAACAGATAAGACTACCGTTGTAAATTTAACCAATCATGCTTATTTTAATCTGAGTGGGGAAGGACATGAAACAATTTTGGATCACGAACTAATGATCGATGCAAATGCATATACCCCAGTAGATTCTACTTTAATTCCTACAGGAAAGCTTCAGCCAGTTGCAGGCTCTGCCTTCGATTTTAATAAAGCGAAAACAATTGGTCAATCTATTGAAGAAAAAGATGAGCAATTAAAGTTTGGAAAAGGTTATGATCATAACTTTGTTTTAACTCATCACGATGGAAAAACTCCAGTAGCTAAAGTTAAAAGTCCAATTACTGGAATAGTTTTAGAAGTTTACACCACAGAACCTGGACTTCAATTTTATAGCGGAAATTTCTTGACTGGCATTGATAAGGATGGAAAGGGAGGGAAATCTTATCCTCTTCGCTCTGCTTTTTGTTTAGAAACACAGCATTTTCCAGATGCACCGAATCATCCAAATTTCGCATCTACGGTTTTAAAACCTGGTGAAACCTATAAAACAAGTACAACATACAAGTTTGTTAAATAATTATTTCTTCCATAAACCGTCATAAAGCCATGATTGTACATAACGGTTTCAGGTAATTTTTAATATATCTTGGCCATGCAATCTCTAACCAGTATTATAAAAAATTTTCATGCTAATATTTCAGCTGAATCGTGTAAACAAGAAAAGGTAGTAAAAGAATGAGAGTAGGTTTATTTGTTCCATGTTATGTTGATCAGTTTTATCCCAACGCTGCAATTTCAACCTTGAATTTGCTTAAAAAACTTGGGGTTGATGTTTATTATCCTCAAAACCAAACGTGTTGCGGTCAGCCAATGGCCAACTCTGGTTATGAACACCTTACTAAAAATTGCAACAGCTTATTTATTGAAAATTTTGCAGAATTCGATTACGTCGTTTCTCCATCTGGAAGTTGTGTGCTTCATGTAAAAGATCACTTGCATGATGATAAACGCGAAGAAGATGCACTTAAAGTTCGTTGTAAAGTTTACGAACTGGTAGAATTTTTAACAGATATTTTAAAGGTTAAAGAGATTTCAGCAAGCTTTCCGTTTAAGGTAGGTTTGCACCAAAGTTGCCACGGACAAAGAGGGTTACATCTTTCCTCCATGACTGAGTTGGTCGATGTTCCATTTTCAAAGCCTTTACAGTTGTTGAATCAGGTTAAGGGAATCGAAATGATCGAATTAACTCGTCCAGATGAATGCTGTGGTTTCGGTGGAACTTTCTGTGTGGCAGAGGAAGCTGTATCGGCAAAAATGGGCAAAGATAGGGTAGAAGATCATTTATTAAATGGAGCTGAATATATTACAGCCGCTGATATGTCTTGTTTAATGCATATGGAAGGAATTTTGAAGCGCCAAAATAGTAAAGTAAAAGTGCTTCATATTGCCGAAATTTTAAATGCAGAATCGTAATGGATAAGTTAAATACGCTCAAGCATTCAGAGTTATCAGATCTTTTTAATAAAGATGAAGAACGGGTAAATTGGCATGATGACACACTTTGGTGGATAAGGGCTAAGAGAGATAAGGCTGCTCATGGTATATCAGAATGGGAACTTCTACGAGAAACAGCTTCTCAAATTAAGAATAATGTACTTTCTAATCTGTACAATTATTTAATAGAATTCGAATCTAAAGCGCAAGCCAATGGCATAAAAGTACATTGGGCGGCAAATGCTGAGGAACATAATAAAATTGTACTTTCCCTACTTCAGTCTAAAGGAATTAACCAGATGGTTAAGAGTAAATCGATGCTTACTGAAGAATGTCATTTAAATCAATATTTAGAAGATAATGGGATTGATGTTATTGATTCTGACTTGGGAGAAAGAATTGTACAATTGGCTAAAGAACCCCCAAGCCATATTGTATTGCCTTGTATCCATAAAAAGAAAGAAGAAATTGGACAAATATTTCACGAAAATTTAGGAACGGAAGCTGGTGTTTCCGATCCTCAGATTTTAACGGAAACCGCTCGGATTCATTTAAGAGAAACTTTTTTAACTCGAAAATCGGCGCTTACAGGTGTCAATTTTGCAATCGCTGAAACAGGTGAATTTGTGGTGTGTACCAATGAGGGTAATGCCGATATGGGTGCTCATTTAGCAGATATACACATTGCTTGCATGGGCATTGAGAAAATAATTCCAAAGAAAAAGCACCTAAGCGTTTTCTTGAGGTTGTTAACTAGAAGTGCTACAGGACAGCCGATTACAACTTATTCAAGTCATTTTAAAAAGCCTAGAAAAGGGCAAGAGATGCACATTGTTTTGGTAGATAATGGACGAAGTATACAATTGGGAAGGGAAGATTTTAGGAATTCGTTAAAGTGTATTCGTTGTGGAGCTTGCATGAATACCTGCCCAGTTTATCGTAGAAGTGGTGGCCATAGTTATCATAATGCTATTGCAGGGCCAATTGGCGCAATTCTCGCCCCCAATTTGGATATGAAAGAATATGCAGATTTACCTTTCGCATCTACCTTATGTGGTTCCTGTACCAATGTTTGTCCAGTTAAAATTGACATCCACGATCAGCTTTATAAATGGCGTCAAGTGATTGTTAAGGAGGGAAACACAACTGTAGCGAAAACGATTGCCATGAAAGTGATGGATTTTACGCTATCTTCTCCCACGCGGTTTAAACTGGCTGGGAAAATTGGTCGATGGACTTTAAAGCATGCACCTTTTACGGTTAACAATCAATTTAATCTATGGTTTAAAAATAGAGAGATGCCAGAAGCGCCTAAAGAATCATTTTCTGAATGGTATAAAAGAAACAACACTGAGAAATAAAGGTTGTTTTTCGGTTCGTGGAAACACAAACCACGGAGTAGGAATTAGGCGAATAAACCTATCATTTGGTACTTCACCAACCGAAATTTTAAATTAATAATGAGTAGAGAAACAATATTATCAGCAATTCTAAATAATCAGCCTCAAGCAACCAAACTGCCAGAATATTTGCAATTTGATTCCCCATCTAAAGAAGTAATAACCGAAAAATTTGTTCAGATGATTAATTTAATCGGTGGACGAGTTGTCGTAATTCATAAATTAGAAGATATTGATTTGTATATTTCTGAGCACTTCAAAGTTAGCGATCAGATTATTACACCGATTGAAGGTTTGAAATATTATACTTCTTTTACTGGAGATGAAAAACCTCATCAGTTTGTAAATACGGAATTTGCATTTTTTAAAACTCATTTTGCAGTTGCAGAAAATGGCGCCATTTGGATTACAGAAGATTTAATGGGACAACGTGTTTTACCTTTCATTACCCAGCATTTAGGGATGGTGGTTGAAGAAGAAAATATTATCGTAAACATGCATGAAGCCTATAAAATTATTGAAAATCAAGATTATGGCTTCGGAACCTTTATTGCCGGACCTTCTAAAACAGCTGATATTGAACAATCTTTGGTTTTGGGTGCGCATGGTGCAAGGAGCATGACTATATTTTTGGTTAAAAGCGTTCCCAAATTTTTCAACACCTAAGAAGCCTAAGTTGGGGTTTCAAAAACAAGCTTTGCAAAATAATTCCAAACAAAAAGCCCAAATCTTATGATTTGAGCTTTTACATTTTAATTTTTTTTTTGCTTATTTTCCAGCTGCCTTAGCATGATCTGCTAAGAAAGTTGCTAAACCGCTATCGGTAAGTGGGTGTTTTAACAAACCAGCAATTGCTGCCAAAGGAGCAGTAATTACATCAGCGCCTAATTTAGCACAGTTAACAATATGCAATGGACCGCGGATTGATGCTGCCAAAATTTGAGTTTCGTAACCGTAGTTATCAAAAATAGTTCTGATATCTTCAATTAAAACCAAACCATCGCTAGAAATATCATCCAAACGACCTAAAAATGGAGATACATAAGTTGCTCCAGCTTTTGCAGCTAATAAAGCCTGGCCAGCAGAGAAAATTAATGTACAGTTGGTTTTGATTCCTTTAGAAGAGAAATATTTAATGGCTTTAACGCCATCTTTAATCATTGGTACTTTTACAACAATTTTTGGGTTTAAGGCAGCTAAAGCTTCACCTTCTTTAACAATTTCATCAAATGTTGTGGCAATAACTTCAGCACTTACGTTGTCATCAACAATATCGCAAATCGCTTTGTAGTGGTTAATTACATTCTGTTCGCCAGTAATGCCTTCTTTAGCCATTAAGCTTGGGTTGGTGGTAACGCCATCCAAAATTCCCATGTCTTGTGCTTCTCTGATTTGATCAAGATTAGCTGTGTCTATAAAAAATTTCATTGTTTATAAATTCTTAAATGAGTATTCGAGTTTTATGTTTAAAACCCTGAAGAATTTAGTATTCCCCCTTCAGGGGATTAGGGAAAGTAAAAAAAGGGCAAGCACCTTCTATCGCACCGCTACAACCTTCTACCCTTGCTGCATTCCTGCCCTGGGGGAGTTCAAAAGGAGCTGGTCGTAAAAGACTTGCCCGCCACAAAGGTAGCAAAACAAGTGGTTTTGCAAAATGCATTTTTTTAATTTTTTTAGTATCTTGGCTATGTGGTTGATTAATAAATTAATAAAATTTTATTGTTGCTAAAATTATGTTTTTTATAAGTGTTAATCACTAATATTTAAATAGAGGAAAGAAAACATCTAAAGTGATATTAAAATTTATTTATGAATAGTATATTTATATGTAAAAATATTATATGATGTCTTTTATCGATTAATTTGCTAAAAATATAGTTTTTGACTCTGTTTCTATGTTTGCTGATTTCGTATTTATTGAATTGTTTTATTAGCAATATTTCAAATTTTAGTTTGTCTGTTACATAAAAACTAAAATAATCTTAAAAATTATATAAACTCTATAATTTGCGCCTCATTTTTTTTATCTTAGTGTTTCCTATACACTAACAACTAACGAGCAAAGAATGAAACCAAACAGTGGATTGTATGATGCACAATTCGAACACGATGCCTGCGGTATTGGGTTTGTTGCGCATGTGAAAGGGCGAAAATCACACCAAATTATCTCCGATGCGCTTACTATTTTAGAAAATTTAGATCACAGGGGAGCTTGTGGTGCAGAACCAAATACTGGCGATGGTGCTGGTATTATGCTGCAAATCCCTCACGAATTTTTTTACGATGAATGTTTAAAAGCTGGCTTTAGCTTACCAGAAACCAATAATTACGGTGTTGGTATGCTTTTTATGCCGAAAGACATTCGATCTAGAGAAGAATGCAGAGAGTTAATTTATCGTGCTGCCGAAAAACTAGGATTAGAAATTCTAGGTTTTAGAAAGGTTGATGTGGATACCACTGATATCGGAAATATGGCACTTTCTGTAGAGCCAGAAATTGAGCAGGTTTTTATTGCTCGTCCGTATGCAGTTGCGCAAGGCGCTGATTTCGAACGCAAACTTTACATCTTTAAAAATTATTTAATCAAGCTAATCGTCAATACGGTTCACGGTGGCAAAGATTTTTATATTGTTTCGCTTTCTGCGCAAACCATCATATATAAAGGTCAGCTTACTTCGTTACAAGTACGTACCTATTTTACCGATCTAAGCGATAAGCGAATGGTTTCTGCTTTAGGCTTGGTTCACTCGCGTTTTGCAACCAATACTTTTCCTTCTTGGCGCTTAGCTCAACCGTTTCGCTTTATTGCACATAATGGTGAAATTAATACCTTACAGGGGAATTTAAACTGGTTTAGAGCAGGTGTTAAATCTTTTGCATCGGCCTATTTTACACCAGAAGAATTGGATATGTTACTTCCGGTTATCGATGAAACCAACTCAGATTCTGGCTGTTTAGATAACGTAATCGAACTATTGCTTCATGCAGGCAGAACACTTCCTCATGTTTTAATGATGTTGGTTCCTGAAGCTTGGGATGGCAACGAAGACATGGATCCAATTAAAAAAGCATTCTATGAGTTCCATGCTACATTAATGGAGCCTTGGGATGGACCTGCAGCAATCGCTTTTACTGATGGTAAACTGATTGGCGCAACTTTGGATCGGAATGGTTTACGCCCTTCCCGTTATGCAATCACCTCTGATGATCGCGTAATTATGGCATCTGAAGCTGGAGCCTTAGCAATTGATCAAAGTACAATTATAGAAAAAGGTCGTTTAACGCCGGGCAAAATGTTTGTTGTAGACATGGAGCAGGGTAGAATTATCAGCGATACTGAAATAAAACAACAGGTTTGTAGCAAAAGCCCATATTCAGATTGGATTAACCAATATCAAATCCGTTTGGAGGAATTGCCTGAACCTCGAGTAATGTTTACCGGACTATCAGAAGAATCTATTTTTAAATATCAGCAGGTTTTTGGTTACAGTAGAGAAGATATCGATCTTTTACTTAAACCGATGGCAATTGAAGCTAAAGAGCCAATTGGTTCTATGGGTACTGATACGCCACTTGCAATTTTATCAAAACGGCCTCAGCATTTATCTAACTATTTTAAACAGTTATTTGCTCAGGTTACCAATCCTCCAATTGATCCGATCCGCGAAAAGGTAGTGATGAGTTTGGCCAGTTTTATGGGAAGCAATGGAAATTTGTTGGAGGAAAACCCTTTGCAATCGCATTGTGTGGCCATTAAACACCCAATATTAACCAATCAAGAGTTAGAAAAATTAAGAAGTATTGATACCGGGGTTTTCCAGGCGAAAACTTTGCAAACTTATTTTAGAGCGGATGGTAAGCCTGGCGCTATGGCGAAAGCTTTAGATCGTTTGTGCCGTTATGCAGTAGATGCGGTTGAGGATGGCTTTCAGGTTATCGTACTAACAGATAGAGCAATCGATTCTGAACATGCTGCAATGCCTTCGTTATTAGCTGTTTCTGCGGTTCATCATCACTTAATTCGTAAAGGATATCGTGGTGCTGTTGGGATAGTTGTAGAAGGTGGAGACATTTGGGAGGTACATCATTTTGCGACCTTATTGGGCTTTGGTGTTACCGCAATCAATCCTTACCTAGCTTTGGAAACCATCAATGGTTTTGCAGAAGAATCTGGATTATCCATAGAGCAGTTAACCAAAAATTATATTTATGCGGTTAATAGTGGCTTGCTTAAAATCTTCTCTAAGATGGGAATTTCGACCTTGCAATCGTACCAAGGCGCACAAATTTTCGAAATTTTAGGTTTAAATAAACAAGTTGTAAATACTTATTTCACAGGTGCGGTTTCTCGTATCGGTGGATTGGGATTAGATGAAATTGCTAAAGAAACTCTAATTAAACATCATCGCAGTTTCGGACCTGCAACGCAAATTGAAAATTTATTGCCAGCTGGCGGTACTTATAAATTCCGTCGTAGGGGTGAGGCACATTTATTTAATCCTCAAACCATCCACTTGTTGCAAAACGCAACTCGTAAAAACGATTACAATATTTTTAAGCAATACTCTAAACTGGTAAATGAGCAAACACAACAAGCTTATACCATCCGTGGGTTGTTCGAATTTAATTATAGTCGTCCTTCAGTTCCTTTAAATGAGGTAGAATCTACCGAAGCAATTTTAAAAAGATTTGCAACCGGAGCAATGTCTTTTGGTTCAATTTCTCATGAGGCACACTCAACTTTAGCGATTGCGATGAACCGAATTGGCGGAAAAAGCAATACTGGAGAAGGCGGAGAAGATGAAATGCGTTACACTAAATTGCCAAATGGCGATAGTATGCGCTCTGCCATTAAACAAGTAGCATCTGCTCGTTTTGGGGTAACCAGTTATTACTTAACCAGTGCCGATGAGTTACAGATTAAAATGGCTCAAGGTGCAAAACCTGGAGAGGGTGGACAATTGCCTGGGCACAAAGTGGATGATTGGATTGCAAAAGTTCGTCACTCTACACCTGGAGTTGGTTTAATTTCGCCTCCTCCACACCACGATATTTATTCAATTGAGGATTTGGCTCAACTGATTTATGATTTGAAAAATGCCAATCGTGCGGCTAGAATCAATGTTAAATTGGTATCTAAAGCTGGTGTTGGAACTATTGCCGCCGGTGTTGCGAAAGCACATGCCGATGTAATTCTGGTTTCTGGTTTTGATGGTGGTACAGGTGCTTCTCCATTAACTTCTATTCAACATGCTGGTCTTCCTTGGGAGCTTGGTTTGGCTGAAGCACATCAAACCTTAGTTAAAAATAAATTGCGTAATCGCATTGTTTTACAAACTGATGGTCAATTAAAAACAGGTAGAGATATTGCAATTGCTGCTTTATTAGGTGCAGAAGAATGGGGAGTAGCAACAGCTGCATTGGTAACAGCAGGCTGTATAATGATGCGTAAATGTCATTTAAACACTTGCCCAGTTGGTGTGGCCACTCAAGATCCCGAACTAAGGAAATTGTTTAGTGGAGATGCAGATCACGTTGTTAATCTTTTCCATTTCTTAGCTGAAGAGCTGCGTGAGATTATGGCTGAACTTGGTTTCAGAACCATTCACGAAATGATTGGTCAAGCGGATATTTTAAAAGTACGTGAATTGCCAACTGAAGACTGGAAGTTAAAACATTTAGACTTATCGGCAATTCTTTACAAAGCAGAAGATAATGGTCTTCCATTATTTAATACAGAAAGTCAAGATCATGGTTTAGAGCACGTTTTAGATCACCAATTAATTGCAGCAGCTCAACCGGCAATTAATAACATTGAACCGGTTTTTGCAAGTTTCGAGGTTAAAAACACGAATCGTTCTATTGGTACAATGTTATCTAATGAGATTTCTAAAGTACATTTAGGCGCAGGTTTACCTCCAGATACCATCAACTTTAAATTTGTGGGTTCTGCAGGACAAAGTTTTGGGGCATTTAATGCTCGTGGCGTTACTTTATCACTAGAAGGTGAAGCGAATGATTATGTTGGTAAGGGATTATCTGGGGCACGCTTGGCGATTTATCCATTTTCAAACTCAACCTTTATTCCCGAACAAAATATTATTATCGGTAACGTAGCACTTTATGGTGCAACATCTGGTGAGTTATTTGCCCGTGGTAAAGCTGGTGAACGTTTTGCAGTTCGTAACTCGGGCGCAACTGCGGTTGTGGAAGGTGTTGGAGATCATGGTTGTGAATATATGACTGGTGGCGAAGTTTTAATTCTTGGTGATACAGGAAGTAACTTTGCAGCCGGCATGAGTGGCGGTGTGGCTTGGATTTATGATGCAAATGGAACTTTTGCCCGCAAGTGCAATAAGGAAATGGTAGATCTTGATCCTTTACAGGCTGAAGATGAAGAACGTATTTTAGCCTTGCTTAAAACGCATATTCGTTTAACAGACAGTAAGGTTGCAGAATTTATCTTGAGCGATTGGAAAACTCAATCTAACCATTTCGTTAAAGTATTCCCTAAAGAATACAAAGCGGTTTTAGCAAAACGTAATCAACAAGTAAAAACACACTAAGCCATGGGAAAAGTAACAGGATTTCAAGAGTACGATAGAGTTGCGCCCACGCGAGAAGAGGCTACAACTAGAGTAAAACATTATGGGGAATTTTTAAATGAATTACCCTCACAAGAATTAAATAGACAAGCTGCACGGTGTATGGATTGTGGCGTTCCCTTCTGCCAGTCGGGTTGCCCATTGGGTAACGTGATTCCAGAATTTAACGATGCCGTATATCAAGGTAAATGGGAACAGGCTGCAAATATTCTACTAAGCACAAATAACTTTCCCGAATTTACTGGAAGAATTTGTCCGGCACCATGCGAATCCGCTTGTGTATTAGGAATTAATCGTCCGCCGGTTTCTATTGAAGAAATTGAGAAACACATTATTGAAATTGCCTTTGAAAAAGGATACATCAAAGCAAAAGCACCACTTATTAGAACTGGTAAAAAAGTTGCTGTAATTGGTTCAGGACCGGCAGGTTTAGCGGCTGCTGCTCAATTAAACAAAGCCGGGCATGAAGTTACCGTTTTTGAACGTGATGATGCTCCAGGTGGTTTGTTGAGATACGGAATTCCAGATTTCAAACTTCAAAAAAATGTGATCGATCGCCGTGTTGATTTGATGAAGGAGGAAGGGATTATTTTTAAATGTAATGCCAACGTTGGCGAAAATGTAGAAATAAGCACATTGTTGAGAGATTTTAATGCATTGGTTTTGGCTGGTGGTTCTACAATTCCTCGCGATTTGCCAATTGACGGTCGCTCGGCTAAAGGTGTTCATTTTGCAATGGATTTCTTAAAACAACAAAATAAACGGGTTGCCAATAGAGATGTTGTGGTGGAAGACATTATGGCTACAGGCAAAAATGTTATTGTTATTGGCGGTGGCGATACAGGTTCTGATTGTATCGGTACTTCTAATCGCCATGGGGCAAAATCGGTAACGCAGTTCGAAATTATGCCAATGCCTCCTCAAATTCGTAGTTCCAATATGCCTTGGCCAACTTATCCAATGTTATTGAAACATACTTCATCGCATGAAGAAGGCGCAGAAAGAGCTTGGTCGGTTAATACCAAAAACTTTATTGCTGATGAAAATGGCAATTTGAAAGCTTTAAAAGTTGTTGATGTTGAATGGGAAATTGATGCAAACGGCAGACCGGTAAAGTTTACCGAAGTTGCCGGAACTGAAAGAGATTTACCATGCGAATTGGTTCTTTTAGCGATGGGTTTCTTACATCCTCAAAAAGAAGGTTTAATTGAAAAGCTTGGTATTGAATTGGATAACCGAGGAAATGTAAATGCTTCAGAGCATACTTATCAAACCAATATCGCGAAAATTTTTGCTGCTGGTGATGTTCGCCGCGGACAATCTTTAGTAGTTTGGGCAATTTCTGAAGGTAGGGAGGCTGCCAGAAAAGTAGATGAATACTTAATGGGATCTACCAAACTTGCATCGAGAGATGCTGTTGCTTACGCTTAAATACAGGTTTAAATATTTATTTTTTAGGTCGTGGAGTTTTCCACGACCTTTTTTTGTTATCGGTGATCGATTTAATTAGCATATTATTTCGATCGGTAAGTCACCAATTAACAGGCAAACCTTATGATACGGTCGTCCTTGCGAAGCCAATTTTTTTTAAGTAGCAATAGCGTTTCGGTTCTGCGAAAATCACCTTGATCTGCGGGAGATTGAAAGTTAGTGTAAAAAAGGAGAAGATTGCTTCACCCCACCGCAATACCTAGGCTTCAGTTCGCAATGACTAGACTGGTTTGAGGGAATAGGCTAAGTTTTGGTTTCCCGCTGATTACGCAGATTTTTTTTCTGATTAGAAATAATTCGGAAGTATCTCCTTATTAGATTAATATAAGGTTTCATTTGGTGATACACCAACCAATAGGTAAAAAAAAATATCTGTGTTCATCCTTTTTATCTGTGGTTAAAATATTTTTGTGTAGAAATAGCGTTTCGGTTCTGCGAAAATCACCTTGATCTGCGGGAGATTGAAAGTTAGTGCAAAAAAGGAGAAGATTGCTTCACTCCACTGCAATACCTTGGCTTCAGTTCGCAATGACGAGACTGGTTTGAGGGAATAGGCTAAGTTTTGGTTTCTCACTGATTACGCTGATTACGCTGATTTTTTTTCTGATTAGAAATAATGCGAAAGCATCTCCCGAATATCTTAATAAAAAAGGTCATCCTTGCGAAGCCAATCTTTTTTAAGTAGCAATAGCGTTTCGGTTCTGCGAAAATCACCTTGATCTGCGGGAGATTGAAAGTTATTGCAAAACGAGAAGATTGCTTCACTCCACCGCAATACCTAGGCTTCAGTTCGCAATGACGAGACTGGTTTGAGGGAAGGTATATTAAATTTTGGTTTCCCGCTGATTACTCGGATTTTTTTTCTAAGTATTAATACTAAATAATCTTTTAAAACGATTGATGCCAATTTTTGTTATTTTGCCATTGCGACTAAATTTTAAAAGCAAAAGCCCTTAATGCGAAAATTATTACAACGTTGGCTAAGTAGTTGGATTATTCGGATGACGAATAAATATGGTTCAAGGCCAAATAGAAAACGAATTCATGATGCGTTGAACAAACTTTTTAAAAAAATAAATGCTGAACCGGGCAAGCGTGGATTGATTTTTAAACTTACCGACCAAGATAAATACATCATACTTTCTGATCAGCATAAAGGGGCTCGAGATTATGCAGACGACTTTGCATTGGCCGAAAAAAACTATTTAGTGGCCTTAAAATATTATAATCAGGCAGATTTTAAATATATTAATTTGGGCGACAGTGAGGAGCTTTGGGAGAATTTGCTAGAATCGGTTATTAAGCATAATAAAGAAACTTTTGAGTGTGAAAAGGCTTTTATAGTGAGAGATGCCTTTACCAAAATATTTGGAAATCATGATTTGTATTGGGATAATGATCCACTCTCGGGCTTTAATTTGAATCGTATTTATGGAAAAAAGATTCCCATTTATGAAGGTGCAATTTTAAAGGCCGAAATTGGGAATCAAACTTTGGATATATTTTTAACTCACGGCCATCAAGGCGATTTACAGAGTGATGGAAATTGGTTTAGTAAATGGTTTGTGAGTACGATTTGGGCGCCATTACAAGCTTATTTACAGATAAACCCAAATACGCCAGCTTACGATAATCAGTTAAAAACGGCCCATAATACAATGATGTATAGCTGGGTGGCAAGTAAGAAAAATATTGCTTTAATTACCGGACATACGCATCAACCAGTTTTTGCTTCGTTAACCCATTTAGAAAGAATTTACATTAAACAAAGGCAGGCTAAGAAAGATGATGATCAAAATCAGCTGGAACTTTTAAATGCCGAATTGCGCAAACGAATTAAGGAAGGGGATAAGGCGCCAAGATTTAGGCAATATAAACCAAGCTATTTCAACAGCGGGTGTTGTTGTTTTAGCGATGGCGACATTACCGGAATTGAGATTGATGCCGGTTTTATTAGGCTGATTAAATGGTCTTTTTTACGGAACGGAGATCCAGAACGAATTATTCTAGAAGAGATGAAACTCTCAGAACTTATAGATCCAGTTATTTAATCGGTAATTCTAAATAAAAGGTGGTTCCCAAATTTTGTCCTACACTTTCTGCCCAAATTTTCCCTTTGTGCATATCTACGAACATTTTAACGGTAGATAAGCCCAAGCCATTAGAATCTTCATTTGCGGTTGGGTTAGAACTTAAATTAGCAAATTTTAAGAATAACCTTTCCAAATCATCTTTTGATAAGCCTTGTCCGAAATCCTGAATAGAAACGGTTACCAAATTGCCTTCTGAAGTAAGCGAGATTTTGATCTCCTTTCCAACCTCGGAAAACTTGATTGCGTTTTCGATTAGGTTGTTGAAAATTTGATTTAGTTTGTTTTGATCACCGTAAATCTCTATTACCCCTTCTGCGATAAAAATTATTTGTTGATTTTTATTTGTACTTATTTTAGTCAGATCGTTAATAACCTGATTGATTACCGCGTTTAAATCAACCTTAATTTTCTGCATTTTAAAGGTTTCCTTCTCTCTTCTTGCTGCGCTTAAAATAAAGTTTAAATTATCAATCATGTTTTTAGATTGTTGGTTTATTTTTCCAGCAATCAAAGCAACTTTTTCGTCAGCACCAGAAATTCTTCCGGCCAATTCAGATTGAAGTGAAATGGTTGTCATTGGGTTTTTTAAATCGTGCACCAGCATGTGTAAACGATCATCGTGCGCCCTTAGCGATTTTCTAATGGCCAACCGAGTTTCCAATTTATCCAAAGCAATTTTGGATAATAAACTCAACATATTTAATTGATCCTCGGTTGGTTTCCTTGGTGATTTATCCGTAACGCTTACGGTTCCAATGATATAGCCTTCAGGAGTAATTATTGGAGCACTGGCATAAAATCGAACTTCGCCACTTTTTACATAAGGATTTTGAAGGAAGCCAGAAATGGCGTTTGTATCTTCAAAAACGGTTATATTTTTAGTTAAAATTGCGAGTGTGCAAAAACTATCATTACGCTTGATTTCGGCCGATTCTTGATTTTTTGCATTCGCTTTTAGAAAAACTCTATCTTCATCAATAAAAGTAACATAAGCATTATCGGCCTCGAAAATTCCTTTGGCCAACATCGCAATGTGGTTAAAACCATTTTCTGCAGGTGTATCCAATATTTCATATTCGCGAAGCTTTTTTAATCTCGCTTCTTCATTAGCAGGCGCAATGTTTTTGGGTAAATTAAAATTAAGCATTTAGGGGATAGTGTTTTTTTTGCTTTAAAATAATTTTAAAGGTAAAGATTTATCTTAATTAACTTAAACGCAAATTTTATGATTTTTTTAAAAGCTTAAAACAGGGAATTTATAAACAATTATTACCTAAATTTAGTTTATAATAAGATGAAGATGTGGTGCAGTAAAAACTTATCCCTTAATTAAAAAAGCTTAAATAATGAGATTATATATAGAGCGTAAACCAGTTAAAGTAAACCCCGATACCAAACGAGTAATTGCCAGATTCTTTTTTAATGGAGATGAGAGAGCATTAGAAGTAATTAAAAAAGTCCTTCAATTTTCTGATGAAAAGGTTTTTTCTCTGATCTCTCCAATTTTACAGGAATATTCTAAAAGGCATAGAAACATTACAAAAATCCTTACTAGACATTGTAAGAAATTAAAAAAGCAATTTGCCACATTAGGGACTGATTTTGAAGATATTGAGCCTTATACAAAGTTGCTAATTGGTGCTTATTTTACCCATGAATATTCAATAGAATCGGCCGCGTTTTTTAATCCAAGTATTGTAGATGATCCCGATCAAACCGATTTGGTTGAAGGAGAAAAAAGAGTAATTATAAGTTTTAGAGCTGTTGGTGAAGGTCATATTTCTTCTATCGTTTTTAGAAGAGCGCTAATAGATGCAAAAAATAATATTCAGGTTTTACCGGTAGGAAACTATGTAGATGAAGCTGAAGTTGTAAAAAATGCCATTTATGTTAAAAAGCTCTTTTTCAAAAAGGCTGCGTATGCACAAATCGATTCATCGGTTTTGGAAGAGGTTGAATCTAAATTGGATGATAAATTCGAATATACAAGCTTAAGTAATATCATTAAAGATTCTAAAACGCTTAATAAAGAAAATCCTGCTCGTTTGGTAGAATACGATAAAGTGCTTTGGTTATCAGATACTTATCATACTATTAGTTTTTCTAAAGATACAGATATTTCTGACCGAGTAATTTTTCCAATTTCCGAATTTGAACGTAAAGGAATTGAAGATGCCCGATTTGTTAAGTTTATAAAAGAAGATGGAAAGGTTTTATACTATGCTACCTATACCGCTTTTGATGGATCTTTAATTATTCCTAAACTTGTACAGACCGAAGATTTTTATGAATTTAAGGTAATTCCACTTTATGGAGATGGAGCCCAAAATAAAAATTTGGCATTATTTCCAAGAAAGATTAATGGTAAATATGTAATGATGAGCCGGATTGATGGTTGGAATAATTACCTAATGTTCTCTGATAAAGTGAATGTTTGGGAAAACCCAGTTCTACTTAAACAGCCAAGATACGATTGGGAATTGGTACAGATTGGAAACTGTGGTTCGCCGATTGAAACTGATAAAGGTTGGATTGTAATTACTCATGGCGTTGGCCCAATGCGAAGATATTGCATCGGCGTGAGTCTCTTGGATTTGGAAGATCCCAGTAAAGAAATCGGTCATTTGAAAGAGCCATTAATTATCCCAAATAACGATGAGCGTGAAGGTTATGTACCTAACGTTGTATATTCTTGTGGATCGATTATTAGCAATGGTGAGCTTATTATTCCTTACGGATTATCTGATTACAGCTCATCTTTTGCTACAGTTAATTTAGAATTGTTGTTAAATAAACTATTGGAAAATAAGCCTGAATAATTTGGGTTGTAAATATTTCTATTAAAAAGGATGATTTAGCGAGGCTTTATCATCCTTTTTATTTTTAACAACTTGCAATAGCATAAAGGAAAACGGTTCTAACTCGACGTAAAAAAAGCATGATTCATTTTATTGAACCATGCTCTGTATTCCAAGACATTAAATTTTTATATGCACTTCTCTGTTTCCACAAGGGGAGAAGCCAATGTTTCATATTCTATTTCTGCTACTTTAAGAACAGCCAAATGTGAGATGAAATAAGCTAATGTACTTTCTGCACCTTGATTTCTATTTACACTATTAAATTGTAAGCCATCGGCACAACCATGTGTTTCAAAATCGTATAGAGGAATATGTAAGCTATTTTTTCCTAAAAACCATTCATAGCTCATTTGCATTTGATTTAAAAACTTGTCATCTTTTGTAATCTCAAATACTTTAGAATATAACAAAACCATGGCCATAGTTTCTATCGCTTGTTGATCATAAATTGGGTTTTTTCCATGTTTTTTCATCCAACCAGCATTTCCAACGGGATTTAAGTAGCCATTTTCAAAAGAGAATGTATTTAAGAATTCAACGCTTTCCATTGCTATTTTGTACGATTCCTGATTCCCTGTAGCTTCGAAATGATGCAATAGGGCTAGCGGTAAAATGGCATTGTCATAAGTTAAAATATCTTCAAACCAGTGCCAGTCGCCATCCTTATTTTTTTTGTAAGAATCTTTTAAGGAATTAGCCAATTGATTAATTTCTTTCACTAAAATTTCATCTCCAGGATGTGCGCATAGATAATAAGATAAACCAATTATAGTATTGGCCATGCCTCTCAAATACTTTAAATTTTTAAAATGAGGAATTGAGTGAGAGAAGATTTCTCTTCCAAATTCGCGATATGAATTATTTGGAGCACTGGATATAAGGTAACCCAAAGACCAAATTGTACGTCCGAATGAATCTTCCGAACCCACTTCATCCAAATAGTTTCTGTTAAAACTCAAGAAATTTCTAAAGTTTCCATCATCGGTTTGCATGTATTGGATAAAGCTCAAATAAATTGGCATCAACTTTACTGCCTTCGGATTTTTATCTTGATCATAAGCCATTAAAGCCATAATCAAAGCCCTCGCATTATCATCAATACAATAACCTTCCTTTAAATTAGGAATGCCAAATCGAGCATGTTGTATAATTCCGGTATCATCAGTAAGCAAAGAAATGTGATTTAAATTCAAAGCCGGCATACTGTCCACATCAATAATTGGAGGTACAACTCTTTTTGGTTTTTCACCTTTTGCCAAGGCATCGGCTAGCACATTTAAATAGACATTGCCAATAGCAGGCCATCTCAACTTTAATCCATAATTATATGCGTTTTGTTTTAAAGCTTTATGCTTACTTTCATCATTTAATAAGGAGTTAACAATGGATGCCAATTGCTCGTCGTTTTTAAAATCGAAGAGCTTTCCTCTATTCTCAGCAAGTAATTCTTGAGCATGCCAATAGGGCGTAGAAACCACTGCTGCGCCTGCACCAACTGCGTAAGATAACGTTCCACTTGTAATTTGTGCCTCATTTAAGTACGGTGTAATATATAAATAACAAGCTGTTAAATATTGGTGCAATTCTTCTTCAGAAACAAATTTGTTTACAAAAGCGATATTATTTTCAACGCCCAAATCTTTAGCTAAAGTTTTTAAACTGTCGCGATATTCCTCACCATTATGTTTTACAACACCAGGATGGGTATTGCCTAAAATAATATATAGAACATCAGGATGTTGGGCTACAATAGATGGAAGTGCTTTAATAACAGTTTCTAGCCCTTTATTTCTACTGATCAATCCAAAAGTGAATAATACTTTTCTTCCTTTGAATAAATCACTTTGTGATAATTCGTTATTTAATATTGGCTCCAAATCTGGAACACCATGTTCAATCAATTTTATTTGAGTAGAAGGAATTTGATAAATGCTATTTAAAAACAGAACAGCCTTTTTGCTCATGACTACAATTTTTGAAGATTTTAATGCAATCTCCTTAATGATAGTTTGTTGCATAAAATTTGGTTCTTTTAAAACCGTATGCAAGATGGTAACGAAAGGTTTTTTTAGTCTATTGATTAGTGAAAGAAGGAATACACCACTATTTCCGCCATAAATCCCAAACTCATGCTCAATAATGCAAGTATCTACCTCGCTATTGTTAATAAAATCAGCAGCTTCGATATAATCGTTTTGGTTTTGCTGACGGATTATAAATTTAACCTCATTTGGGTAAGCGTGTTCATCTAAATTATCTGATTCATTTAAAGCTACAATGAAACTTTTGCTGGCCTCGTATGATGGATTTAGGCTTAAAGCATTAACTAGATTCTGGTTAAATGTAGCTAATCCGCATTCGCGTGGTGGGTAGGTAGAAATGTAGGCTATTTTCATATGAATTTCGAAAGATTAGATACTTAAATAACATACAATTACCTAAATAGTTTGGGAATTCCTCAATTTACGCATTTTTATCCCAAAACAATATCATTTAAGAGCTTGTTAATAAGATAGTTTTATAAAAATGATATGAGATCTATTTGGAAAGGTTCAATTGGGTTCGGTTTAGTTAACATTCCTGTTAAGTTATTTTCTGGAGTACAGAATAGTAATCTGGATTTGGATATGCTTGATGAACGCGATCACGCGAAAATTAAATTTTTACGTGTGAACGAAGACACCCATAAAGAGGTGCCATACGATAAAATTGTACGAGGTTATTTTTTGAAAGATAAGTACGTGATTTTGGATAAACACGACTTCGAAGAGGCATCACCAGAAAAAACAAAAATTATCGAATTAGAAAATTTTGTAGATATAAAAGAGATCAATCCAATTTTCTACGAAACTTCATATTATACAGAGCCAGAAAAACAAGGTAAAAAAGCATATGCTTTGCTTTTAAAAGCCCTTGAAAAATCGGGTAAAGCTGGCGTTGCTCGTTTCGTTCTCAGAAATACTGAAAATCTTTGTGTAATCCACCCAATGGATGGTGTTATCGTAGTTACTAAAATTAGGTTTCAACAGGAAATTAGAAGTTTTTCTGAAATTACGAAAGTAGATGATGTAACCATTACTAAAAAAGAAATGGATGTTGGGTTAGCCCTGATTAAACAATACAGTTCCAAATTTGATTTAAGTGCGTTTAAGGATGATTATAGCGATGAGCTTTTAAAGATTATAAAAGCTAAAGCGAAAGGAAAACGCGCTACCGTTAAGAAAATGAAACCACAAAAAGCAACCAGTGATGATTTGTATGATCAATTAATGCAAAGCTTAGGTTCTAAAAAGGGTGCTTAAATCCATAAACGCAAAAAGCATCGCTATTTTAGCGATGCTTTTTGGTTAAATTATATAAGAAATACCTGTTGTGTTTTAAGGTAAAAAGATTGCTTCGTCATTCTTCCTCCCAAAGACAATAGTATATACGTCATTTAGAAGCTGGGTTTCCGCGAGCTGAAGAAATCTCTCGTTTTTATACAAAAACTTCTTCCAAATGCACAACAGGTAAGAAATGCTATTTATTAAATGCTGCTTTCAATTGATCAGCTGCATAAGCTTGAGCTTGTTTCGCTTCTGGAACTGCAATTGCCATTCCAAAAAACTCATGTGTTACGCCTTCATAATTTTTACTGTCTACTTTTACACCTGCAGCAGAAAGTTTGTTAGCCAACATTACGCCATCGTTATTTAACGGATCTATTTCTGCAGTAATGATTGTAGTAGGTGGCAATCCTTTTAAATTTGCGTTAATCAATGATATTCTAGGGTCTTGAGCTTCAATCATCGTATTTACGTATTTTTGAGTGAACCAAGCCATCATTGCTTTATTTAAAGGTTTTGCATTTGCATACATTTTGTAAGATTCTGTTTCCATGTTAGCCTGAGCAATTGGATAAACCAAAACTTCGTGAACAGGAATCATAATGTGTTTATCTCTAGCCATGATAGATACATTGGCCGCTAAGTTTCCACCAGCACTTTCTCCAACAACCGCAATTTTAGCTGGATCAGCTTTTAAGCTCGATGCATTTTTAACTGCCCATTCATAAGCCGCGAACGCATCATTATGTGCTGTCGGAAATTTGTTTTCTGGCGATAATCTATACGCTACAGATACTACAACAGCGCCAACTTGCTCAGATAAAGCCTGTGCCGAAGCATTATAAACATCTAAATTAGCAATTACAAAACCACCTCCGTGATAATATACAATTAAAGGAAATGGTCCGTTGCCCGATTTTGGAGTATAAACACGTAAGTGAATTTTACCACTACTTACATCAATATCTTTCCCCATGGTATCAACCATTGATTCGGGCATTTTAATGTTATTTTCTTTCACAAGATCCATTACCGCATCAGTTGGCGTATGGTTTTTGCGGGCATCAACAGCACTAAGTGTTTCAATAGGTTTATCGCCATAACTAGTCAGTTTTTCTATAACAGCCTGCATTTCTGGCTTTATTGTTTTGCCCCATTCTGGTGCTGGTCCTGCGGGTTTTAAGCTCGTCACTTTTGTAGAGTCGGTTATGGTAGAATCTGTTGTAGTGGTTGTTGTTTTTGTTCCGCTGTTACAAGCCGAAATAGTAATCGCTAAAGCACAAACCGCAGTAGAAATTTTTAATAGATTGGTTTTCATAGGGTTAATTTTTGTATTAATGTTCATGCTATAACACTCACTTTCATTAACTGTTTTAGTGTACTCACAACATTTAAGAATTCATCATTTTTCAAACATCTTCCGTATTTGGGTTGTTCTATATAGAAAATTAGACTTTATGTTAACAGAAATAACTGGATTACCCGAAAATATTTTCGGAGTTAGAGCCACTGGAGAGGTAGAAAGCGAAGATTTAAAAAACGTTCTGTTACCTGGATTAAAAAGAACTGCCGATCGATTTGATGAAATTAGATATTTGTTATTGCTTGAAACTGATGTGAAAAATTTCACGGCCGGAGCATGGATTCAGGATGCAAAAGCTGGTTTACAAAACTTTACCAAATGGAGAAAAATAGCGATAGTGAGCGCTGAAAAAGGAGTAGAATGGTTTAGCGATATTTTTACTTTCGCTACACCAGGAAGTTCTAAAGGCTTTAAACCTGAAGAATTTGAAGAAGCTAAAATTTGGTTGAGCGAAGATTAATTTAAACTTAAAACAATTGAGAGATGAAAAATTCTAAAACATCTGCAGAAAGCAAGAAAGCAACTGCATCTAAAGATACTAAAGCTAAAGGTGCTGATGAAAAAGTTACTTCAGCAAAGGATGCTAAAAAATTAACAGTAACTAAGGACAAAAAATAAAGGAATATAGATCATTAATATTAAAGGATGACGATTGAAGCTGATAAGATAGATTATTTTACAAACAAGGTTTACGATTGGGTATTAACCCGAGGACCATACATTCTATTTGGATTGGCATTGTTGTTTATTGGTTTATGGTTAATTAAACTTTTAGCCAAATGGATCCAATCTGATATGCATCGAAGAGATGTAAATCCTTCCCTTCGTCCTTTTTTAACAAGTTTGTTGGTTATAACATTACGCATTTTACTAGTTTTAACTGTGATGCCAATTATTGGTATCCAACTAACTTTTTTAACTGTATTAATTGGTGGAATCAGTGTTGCAGCAGGTTTGGCTTTATCCGGAACTTTGCAAAATTTTGCAAGTGGGGTACTTATTCTATTGCTAAAACCATTTGTAGTTGGCGATAATATTATTGCCCAAAATCAGGAAGGAACAGTAACCTCGATCCAGATTTTTTATACTATAGTTACCACATTTGATAATAGAACAGTTGTAATTCCAAACAGTAAGCTCTCTAATGAAGTAATTATTAATATTAGTAGAGAAGGCAGCAGGCGTTTGGATGTAGAGTTGAAGTTTAGTTATGGAATAGATTACGATAAAATTGCAGAAATTTTTAACAGAACGACTGATGAATTTAAAGACTGCTTAAAAACCCCTAAACGCAGAATTGGTGTTTCCAGTTTAGATGATAGTGGATATAAGGTTGCTTTAAATGTGTGGGTAAAGGCACATGGCTTTACAGATACTAAGCTTACGTTTCAGAAAGCGCTACTGGAAAATTTAAAATCGGGAGATATAAAGTTGCCTGGAATGGGAGATTAAATAGCAGATTTTTTTAACAATGCGTAAATCTTATCCATTAATTCATCAATGTTAAAAGGTTTGGCCATGAAATCATCAGCCTCAACACCATCGAGTATGTAGTTCGTAGAATTGTATCTGGCAGAAATCATTAACGCAGGGATGTGTTTAGTTGTTTCAGTTTCTTTAAGTTCCTTGAGTAAAATACGTCCATCAATATCTGGTAACATGATGTCCATAATAATTACATCAGGTTCAAAATCATGAACATGCTGTATAAAATCGGCACCTTTATTAAGTCCGGCAACGTTAAAAGCTTCGCTTTCTAATATAAGGGTTATAACATCTAAGATCGCGTGGTTATCTTCAATAACCAAAATGTTTTTCTTTGCCAAGGTGTGGGATGTAATTAAAATTTAAAACAAATATATAATAAAAAATAAATCGAAAAACCGAATTGATTAAAATAGAACTATTCTAAAAATAGATCTAAAGTTTGCCAATCCAAAAAAACTAATATTTTTGTAATACCTATTTTTTTTATGAATAACTTTTCAGTAGACCTAACCAATTGCGATAGAGAACCAATCCATATTCCGGGCAAAATCCAGTCGCACGGTTTTCTAATTGCAGTAGATCAATCAGCCTTAAATATTTCGTACATAAGCGAAAATATTGACTTGTTCGTAAAAGAAAATGCTAAAAATTTATTAAACAAACCATTAGCCCAATTCAATACATTTATCGATCAAGATGGCCCCGAATTTAATATTGAAGATTTATTAAAACTTGGTGTAATTAAAAAGAGCTTCGATGCTATAAGTCCTCATCCCTTATCAATCAATGGGAAACCATTTTATTTAATCATATCCGCTGCTCACAACTATTGGTTATTAGAATTCGAACCTGTCACTTTACAGTATGACATTCAAAGTTCTATTGGTCGTTCTGCTTCTGCAATGTTAAAGGGCAAGAGTGTTTCTGCTCTGCTAAAGGGTGCAGCAATTGAAGTGAAAAAACTTATCAATTATGATCGAATAATGATTTATAAGTTCTTGGATGATGGGCATGGTGAGGTGGTAGCCGAAGAAAAAGAGGAGCATTTGGAGCCATTTTTTGGTCTTCATTATCCAGCGTCGGACATTCCAAAACAGGCCAGAGAACTTTATAAACTAAACTTAACCAGATTAATAGCAGATGTAAATACAGAAGATTCTCCAATCCTTACCTTTAATGAAAATGAGCCATTAGATTTAACTAATGGAAGTTTAAGGGCAGTTTCTCCAATCCATATTCAATATTTAAAAAATATGGGCGTGTTCTCTAGCTTTAGTATTTCATTAATTTCTCACGGAGAATTATGGGGATTAATAGCCTGCCATAACTACAGCCCAAAATTTATTGATTATAAAGCCAGAGAGGGTTCAAAGCTTGTCGGACAAATTCTTTCCTCAGCTTTGGAATATCGCCAGGAAGAGGAGGACATCGAAATTGTAGAGAAATTTAAAAATACTGCAGAGATATTAGCTCAATATTTAAGTCGTGATCACTATTTAATTGAGGCGATAACGAATCATGATGAAAGTATTTTGGATATTACTCAAGCATCAGGAGTAGCAATAATTTTTGAAAACACCTTAAAAACTCTTGGAACAGTACCTAATGAAGAAGATATTAAAGAATTGGCTCAATGGTTAAAAAAATCTACTGATGAAACCGTTTATTACACACATCGATTATCTGAAATTTATTCCCCATCTAAGAAATACAAAAATATTGCTTCAGGTATTTTAGCATGTACAATCGGCAAAAATTCTGATGAGATGATTATTTGGTTCAAGCCAGAACAGATTAGCACTGTAAATTGGGCAGGAAATCCAGATAAACCAGTAACACCATCAGAAAATGGTCTACTCAGTTTGTCGCCACGAAAGTCTTTTGAAACTTGGTCGCAGGTTGTAAATAATACTTCAGAACGTTGGTTGCCAGAAGAAGTAACTTCAGTTTTGCGTATTCGTGAGATTATTATTTCTCATATAAATAAAAGAGCTAATGAAATTAGGCTACTAAATGAAAAACTTCAAGCCGCTTACGAGGAGCTTGATACTTTCAGTTATACTATATCGCATGATTTAAGAACACCTTTAACATCAATAAGAACCTATGCAGAACTTTTACTTAAAAATAAAAGTATTGATGATCAAGGAAAAAAGATGTTGGATCGAATTTTAACTGGCGCCGATAAAATGAATTTCTTAATTAAAGAGATTTTAAATTTAGCAAGAGTTGGTAGATCTGATATTAGCTTTGAAACTGTTGATGTGCAAAAACTCATTAACGATATTAGTACAGAAGTGTGGACGGCTTTTAAAGCAGACAATGCTGAATTAATTTTAGGGCATTTGCCAACATTATCGGGCGATAAAACTATGATTGCCCAAGTTTTCACAAATTTAATTGGTAATGCTGTTAAATACTCCTCAATGGCACAAAACCCTAAAATAGAGGTTGATGGATACCTTGATGGTGGAGAAATAATTTATTGTATTAAAGATAACGGTATAGGAATTGATAACCGATATTATGACAGAGTTTTTGAGCTTTTTAAGCGAATGGACAACGTTAAAGACATAGAGGGAACAGGAGTAGGATTAGCTATTGTAAAGAGGATTGTTGAAAGACATAATGGTAGAGTTTGGTTTGAAAGCCAATTAAATGTCGGATCTACTTTTTACGTAGCCTTTAAAAACAAATAAAATGAAAACGCCGGATATATTTTACGTTGAGGATGATTTGGACTATGCATTTTTTATGCAAAGTGCAGTACAAGAAGTTAAAGATACTTTGAACTTAACAATTGTTGAAGATGGGGCAGAAGCTTTACAGAGATTGCAAAGTTTTGCTGAAAGTAAAACGAAACCTAAATTAATTTTATTGGATTTAAATCTTCCAGGCTTATCTGGATTAGATTTGTTAAAGTTTATTAGGGATATTCCTTATCTAAAATCCATTCCTGTAATTCTTTTCTCTACTTCTGATAATCCAGCCGATGTTAAAGCTTCCATCGAATTTGGGGCTAACGCATACTTAACAAAGCCTGATGGTTATGATAATCTTGTGAAGTGTTTACACTCTGTACACGATTTCTGGTTTAACCAGCATTTACGATTAAATTAATTAACACAACATAAATTAAAGATTCGGATTTAGTAAATTCGAATCTTTTCTTTTTTAATCAATTTTAAACTTTAGGATCCCAATTCATGATTGCCAATATATTAAGAGCCGAAACCGCAGATAAACACAAAGAACTAGAATCGTTAATGTTCGTTAACGAGATTATGAACAATTCCTTAAGTGTAATAGATTATAAAAAACTGCTAACAATAAATTATATTATCCATCAAAAGCTTGAAAATAAGTTAGCAAATATGCTTGATGCAGATTTGGCAGAAAAGCTTAAAATGAATGATCGATTAAAACTCTCTTCATTGGAAAAAGATTTGCAATACTGGGATATAGACAATTTAACGCTTCCTGAATTAAATTTTGAATTATTTATTCCTAGAAAAAATACTGCTGAAGTTTTAGGTGCCTTGTATGTATTGGAAGGGGCTACATTAGGCGGAAACGTAATAAAGAAGCACATTCTTGCAAATTCAAATTTTGCTACTGCTGAGGGCGGATTAAACTATTATGGAGTTTACGGAGATGAATTAGGCACTAAATGGAAAAATTTTGTTTCTATATTGAACGAGAGCGTATCTGAGGCAGATTACAAGGCTTGTGTAAATAGCGCTAATGAAACATTTGAGAATTTGATAAAGCTATCAAAACAGCTTAACTAAAAGGTTAGATATCTGTCTGATTTTGGAGGCCAAAATTTAAAAAATAGGATTAAAATAGTGCTAGGGCATTTTTTAAGACTTTTAAAATGTGCAAAACTTCTTTCAAATAAATATTTGCTTTCTGTTGTTAATTCAGTGTAAATATGTATTATTGAAAAAATAAATTTTTTAAACCTTAAAAACATCAATTAGCGATGGAAAAATTCTCAAAAGTTAAAGCTGCTGTTGCTGCGATTGAAGCAGATGTAGAAAAATTTTATAATGCTGGCAATGCAGCTGCTGGTACTCGTGTGCGTAAAGCAATGCAAGATCTTAAAGTTTTAGCACAAGAAATCCGTGCAGAAGTAACTGACAAGAAAAATACTGGCAAATAATATTCGCGAGTAAGAACAGAAAGGGTTTCGGTATGCCGAAGCCCTTTTTGCGTTATAACGAAGTTTAAGTAAAATGTAGTAGCCTCAAGTATATTCTATTAGTTTAAAATTTTTCGAGAGCTTAAAAAGCTTCCCGAAAATTAAACTCCTATTCTTTGCTCAATTTTTTTAACACATTTATTCGCTTCAGCTAATATCACGTCATTTTCCATTGGTTTATTGGCATTTAAAGCACTTAACATAGAAATGGTTAAACAAGCAATAATCCCATTGTTGCTATCAATGCCGATTGGAACAGAAATATCGGTTACACCAGAAACTGAGTCGCTGTTTTTTAAATAAGCACCAGTTTGTTGAATATTGATTAACGAACTCAAAAACTCATCCTGTTCTGCTTTTGAATACTTTTTGAAAATAGCGTTACTTTTAAGTGTAGTCGTTTTTTCGTTTTCGGGCATATATGCCAATAAAACTTTGCCAGATGCCGTTAATGGAAGCGGAAAAAGATTTCCTTCTTCGATAGAAAGCGCAATTGGTCCTGGGCTTTTTGCATGGATAATGACCATCACTTGGTTCATATACAAAATACTAAGGTGGCAAGATTGGCGAATCGTATTGGCGAGTTCCTCTAAAGGGAATTGCGCTGCCTTACGTAATTCATCAATTGGAGAGTGCCTGTGCGAAAGATAGAAAAGCTTTAACGAGAGCCTGTATTTTCCAGAAACCTCATCCCTTAAAATGTACCCACGGCTTTCTAAGCTCATTAACATCCTATAAATTTCATTCGGACTTTTATCAATCCCGATGGCAATTTCAGTTTGAGAAAGAGGAATAGACTGTGCAGATAAATATTCTACTATATCTAAGCCTTTATCTAAAGCAGGCGCTTGATACTTTGATTCTTTTTCTTTCATTTGGTTAGTTGGTGCTGTATCGGTTTTTTTACAAATTCAAACATACAAAATGCTTTCTTATTTCCTGTTTAGAAGCTGTCGTAAATATTAATACAATATTATAGTTTTCATATTTAAAAAAAACATTTATATTTGAATTAGTGCTTTTGTGTTTTTCTTGCTTTTGCAAAGAAAGTTTAATTTAGAAATAAATTGCATTTGTTTCTAATTTTAAGTGCTGATAACCAAGTATAAATTTAACCTAAAATCGCAACGCGATCCAATTAGCCTTAGGCTATGTATAAAATGAGCAAACTTGTAATTTTCTTTTGGCTTTACCTCTTGAGCATTCCTGTTTTTGCACAACAATTAAAAATTGCAGATTTAACATGCGATTATAGAACAAACCCGATAGGAATAGATCAGGTTTCACCAAGTTTAAGCTGGAAAATACAATCGAATCAACAGAATGTGGTTCAAACTGCTTACCGAATTTTAGTTTCTGATAACTCCGAAAGTATTAAAAATGGTTTGGGCAATGTTTGGGATTCGAGAAAAGTAATGTCCAATCAATCTATTCAAGTTAAATATTCAGGGTTAAAATTATCTTCTACTAAAAAATATTACTGGCGGGTAGAAAGCTGGAATAATTATGGTTTAGTTGCAAAAAGCGAAATTGCTTTTTGGCAAATGGGCCTGCTCAATATAGAAGATTGGAATGGCGCAAAATGGATTGCTTATGAAAAAATTGCCGATTCGAATTTAAATATTCTTCCTGTTGATGGTAAAAAAGATACTTATAAAGGCAATAATGTTTTGCCAATGTTTCGAAAAGGATTTTTTGTGTCAAAACCGATTAAAAAGGCAACTTTATTTATCTCTGGTTTAGGTCATTTTGAAATGAGTCTTAATGGCAAAAAAGTGGGTGATCACTTTTTAGACCCAGGGTGGACAAAATACGACAAAGAAGCTTTATATGTAACTTTTGATTTAACCAGCCATATTAAAAAAGGTGAAAATGCACTTGGTGTACTGCTGGGGAATGGTTTTTACAACATTCCGCCAGTTAGCGGCCGTTACAGAAAATTGAAGGTTGCATTTGGTTATCCTAAAATGATTTGTCGTTTGGCAATCGAATTTTCAGATGGTTCAGTTTCAAACATCATCAGTAATCAAAGCTGGAAAACAGCACCATCTCCAATAACTTTTTCTAGTATTTATGGAGGCGAAGATTACAATGCAAACTTGGAACAAAAGGAATGGAATGTTGCTGGTTTTAACGATCAAAAATGGAAATCAGCTTTGCTGGTTAGTGGCCCAAAATTGATTTCGCAAAGTGCTGAACCTGTTAAAGTATTTGAAAATTTTTCTGCTAAATCAATTACTAAACTGGCCAATGGCGATTGGGTTTACGATTTGGGACAAAATGCATCAGGCATCATCGAATTAAAAGTTCGCGGTAATAAAGGCGACACCATTCGCATCACGCCTGCCGAGCTATTGAAAGATGATGGAAACGTTACACAGAAAAATATTGGCGGTCCATCTTACTTTACCTATCTTTTAAAAGGCGAAGGCTTGGAAACTTGGCGTCCAAGATTTACTTATACTGGGTTTAGGTATCTGCAAGTTAGAGGCGGTATCCCAATAGGAAAAGAAAATTCATCCAACAGCATAGTAATCAAAGATTTAAAAGGACTACATATTCGCAATTCGGCGAAAATGGTTGGAAGTTTTACGAGCTCAAATGAGTTATTCAATAAAACATTTAGTTTAATAGATTGGGCTATTAAGAGCAATATGGTCAGTGTTTTTACCGACTGTCCTCATCGCGAAAAATTAGGTTGGCTAGAAGAATTGCATTTAATGGGCAGTTCGGTTCGGTACAATTTTGATGTAGCACCATTGTTTAAGAAATCTTTACAGGATATGCAAAATTCGCAAACAGAATCAGGTTTGATTCCAGAAATTGCACCAGAATACGTAAAATTTGAGTGGGGTGGAGATATGTTTCGCGATTCGCCAGAATGGGGAAGCAGCAGTATTTTAATGTCTTGGTATTTGTATCAATGGTATGGTGAAACACAGGCCATGAAAGATTATTATCCAATGATGCAACGTTATATTGGCTATTTAAAAACCAAAGCTAATACTCATATTTTATCTCAAGGATTAGGCGATTGGTATGATTTAGGTCCGAATGCACCCGGTGTTTCACAACTTACGCCAATGGGAATTACAGGAACAGCCATTTATTATTATGATCTGAAAATCTTGCAGAAAATTGCAACTCATTTAGGGAAAAAGGCCGATGCAATGGCTTATTCTAAATTGGCTTTAGAGGTGCGAAAATCATTCAACGATAAATTTTTTGATGTAAAAACCAAACAATATGGAACAGGAAGCCAAACTGCTAACGCAATGGCTGTATACATGGGATTAGTTAATGAACAGGATAAAAACACAGTAATCGATAATTTAGTAAGAGATATAAAAAGCAAAAATAACAGCTTAACGGCTGGCGATATCGGCTACCGCTATGTACTTCGCGTTTTGGAAGATGCAGGGAAATCTGATGTGATTTTCGATATGAACAGCCGTTCGGATGTTCCTGGTTATGGAATGCAAATTGCCAAAGGTGCTACAGCATTAACTGAAAGTTGGGCTGCCTTGCCAACGGTTTCAAACAATCATTTTATGCTTGGGCATTTAATGGAATGGCTTTATAGCGGTGTTGGTGGGATTCAGCAGCAAGAAAATTCGGTAGCATTTAAAGAAATTGTCATTAAGCCAGAAGTTGTTGGCGATTTAACTTCAGCAAGTACAAGTTATAATTCTCCCCATGGAGAGATTTCGACCAAATGGAAAAAATCAGTAAATGGTTTTGTGTTGGAAGTAAATATACCAGCAAATACTAAAGCTGTAATATATCTGCCAACCTTTCCTAATGCACTTCTAACCGAGGAATACAATGCTACTTTTACCGATTTAGGTGAAGAAAAAGGAAAGTCTAAATTGGCTGTCGGTTCTGGTTATTACAAATTTAATGTGCAATATAAATGAGAAAGCTAATAAACTATTTAAAAGTGGCTTGTTGGCGTTGCGGATCAGTGTTACGTGAGGGCACGAACCACGGATTAGTGTTTTTGTTCCTGTCCTCAATGCCTTTGTTCGTGTCCTCACGTACCAAAAAACTCTATAAATTTTTAAGCCTATTCTTTTTCTTATTTTCTTGTTCAATACAATTAAATGCCCAAAAGCCTAACTCAGTTACTCAAACTGAAATGGAACAGATTTATCAGGAAATAAAAACCCCATTTAAATATGGTTTGGTTATGGTTCCAAATGATGACCAGCATAAAATGGATTGCCCGACTATATTTAGAAAAGGCAAATTCTGGTATATGACTTACTTGATTTACAGCGGTAGAGGTTACGAAACTTGGTTGGCAAAAAGCAAAGATTTATTGAATTGGGAAAATCAGGGCAAATTAATGTCGTTTGGCGATGCTGGTAATTGGGATGATAACCAAAAGGCAGGATATAATGCCTTGCAAAATACAGAATGGGGCGGAAGCTATAAGCTGGGCAAATTTGATGGAAAATACTGGATGTCATATTTTGGTGGAAAAGAAAAAGGATACGAAACCGAACCACTTTCAATAGGAATGGCTTATGACTCAAAAAATCCATCAACTGTTCAAGAATGGACGAGGCTACCAAAACCTGTTTTAACTTCAGCTGATGCTGATGTAAGATGGTGGGAAAACAGAAATAAGCTTTTTAAAAGTACTGTAATAGAAGACAAAGAAAAATTAACAGGGCATCGTTTTGTAATGTATTATAACGCTGTTGGCGATTCATTGCTAAACAATAAAAAAACACGCTGGTATGAGCGTATTGGAATGGCTGTTTCTGATGATATGGTTAATTGGAAACGCTTTCAAAAAGATCCTGTAGTCCATCATCCGGTTGGAATTACTGGCGATGGCGTGATTCAAAAGATTGGGCTCAATTATGTGATGTTCTATTTTGGCGCTTTTTGGCAAGATCGAAAAGGTGCTTTTAATCGCTTTGCGGTTTCTAAAGATTTAGTAAACTGGACAGATTGGACAGGCGAAAATTTGATTGAGTCCTCTGAAAAATACGATGAATTGTATGCGCATAAATCTTTTGTGTTAAAATATAAGGGTGTGGTTTACCATTTCTATTGTGCTGTAAATAAACAAGATCAACGCGGAATTGCTGTGGCAACATCAAAAGATTTAGGTAAAAGTAAAGTGGATTTTATAGGTGATAAGAAGAATTAAATGAAGATGTCTCAATTTACATATCGAATTTTTAGTTTCACGATTTTTATGGTGCTTTCCTTTGCCGTCATTTCGACTGAAGCGAAGCGAAATGGAGAAAACTTTGAACTTGGTTTTAGTACATACAACCAAGATTTCTCCACTGCGGTCGAAACGAGGACTAACTCAGCGTTATTGTTAAGTTTTGAGGTTTGTCATCCGATAGCTATCGGATGCGAGGCACAAAGCAATCTCATTCAAAAAGACAGATTGCTTCAGCTCGCTCAAGGCCAGCTTCGCAATGACGATAGTTCTCGCTCCAGAACCAACTTCAACAAAAATTGGAAATTCTTTCTTGGCGACGAACCGACTGCAAAATCTCCTGCATATAACGATGCAAAATGGCGCAAATTAACTTTGCCTCACGATTGGAGCATAGAAGGAAAATTCGATGAAAAGAATCCGGCTAAGCCAGAAGGTGGCGGTTTGCCAACCGGAATTGGATGGTACAGAAAAGATTTTATAGCGCCTTCAAATTTTAAAAATCGATTAATCAACATCGAGTTTGATGGCGTTTATAAAAACAGCGAAGTTTGGGTTAATGGCCACTTTTTAGGGAAGCGTCCTTACGGATATAGCTCTTTCTCCTACGAAATCGGCAAATATTTAAAAGTGGGCAAAAATACAATTGCCGTAAAGGTTGATAATTCTGCACAACCAGATTCTCGTTGGTACTCTGGTTCTGGAATTTATAGAAATGTGTGGTTAACCTCTACAGCGAAAGTGGCTGTCGAAAATTGGGGCACATTTGTTACCGCTAATTTAGTTAAAGCTGATGGTTCTCAATCTGTACCTAAAGATGTTGCCGTTTGCAAATCAAAGCGCAAATTTTAAATAAAACCTTCTCAGTTCAATCTATTGTTCTGCGGAATAAAATTTATGACCCTAATGGCAAACTGGTTTTAGAGAATAAGCCTTACAACACTAAAATAGATACTTTCGGAATTACAGTTAACACAGATAATCAAATTATAAACCCAGTTCTTTGGTCGGTAGAAAACCCTAAGCAATATAAATTGGTAACTGAGATTTTGCTAAATAATAAAGTAATAGATTGTTATGAAACCAATTTTGGTGTGCGTTCTTTCAATTTTGATGCTCAAAAAGGTTTCTCTCTAAATGGCACGCCAATGAAAATTCAAGGTGTTTGTTTGCACCATGATTTAGGTGCTTTAGGTTCTGCAATAAATATTAGAGCGATGGAACGCCAGCTCGAAATTATGAAAGCGATGGGCGTTAATGCGATTAGAACAGCACACAATCCGCCAGCACCAGAGTTTTTAGATTTATGCGATAAAATGGGTTTCTTGGTAATGGATGAGGCTTTTGATATGTGGGCCAAAAAGAAAACCAAAAATGATTACCACTTAAATTTTCCCGAATGGCATAAACGAGATTTAGAAGATATGGTTAAGCGTGATCGCAATCACCCTTCCATCATTTTATGGAGTATTGGAAATGAAATTCGCGAACAGTTTGATAGCACAGGAATCGCCTTAACCAAAAAGCTTGTTTCTATTGTTAAAAATTTGGATAAAACTCGTCCTGTAATTTCTGCATTGACAGAAACTGACCCCAAGAAAAACTTCATTTATCAAGCCAATGCTTTGGATGTTTATGGCTTAAATTACAACCATAAAAAATATAAGGATTTCCCTATTAACTTTCCAAATGTTAAGTTTCTCGCTACAGAAACGACTTCAGCCTTAGAAACGAGGGGTTTTTATGATACAGCAGATACCATTCGCCGTTGGCCACGTGATGGAAAAACTAAGTTTGTTGAAGGCAATGCGGAATGGTCGGCTTCTTCTTATGATAATGTTTCGGCCTATTGGGGTTCAACTCACGAAGAAACTTTAAAAGAAGCTAAAAAATACGATCATGTTTCTGGAATTTTTGTTTGGACAGGCTTTGATTATTTAGGCGAACCGTTGCCTTATCCTTGGCCTGCTAGAAGTTCCTATTTCGGCATTGTAGATTTAGCAGGTTTCCCAAAGGATTCTTATTACCTGTATCAAAGCGAATGGACAAACAAACCTGTGTTACATATTTTACCGCATTGGAATTGGGAAAAGGGAAAAGCCGTTGAGGTTTGGGCGTATTACAACAATGCCGATGAGGTTGAACTTTATTTGAACGGGAAATCGCTTGGCAAAAAGAGCAAACAAGGAGAAGATTTGCACGTACAGTGGAACGTAAATTATGAGCCTGGGACATTAAAAGCAGTATCTCGTAAAAATGGAAAAGAGGTTTTAGTAAGTGAAGTTAAAACCGCTGGCGCACCAGCTAAAATTGAATTAATTGCAGATCGAAAAAATATCAAAGCAGATGGAAAGGATTTGTCTTTTGTTACGGTTCGGATTGTAGATGCGAATGGAAATGTTGTGCCGAATGCTGATAATTTAGTTGATTTCAAGATAGAAGGAAATGGTTTTATAGCTGGGGTAGATAATGGTTTTCAAGCTAGTTTAGAGCCATTTAAAGCCAATTATCGTAAAGCATTTCACGGTTTATGTTTGGGCATTCTTCAATCAACAGAAAAAACCGGAACTATAAAGTTAACCGCAAGTTCGGCTGGTTTGTCTTCTTCATCAATCATAATTAATACAGGAAAATGATTAAGAGACCTAATTATATAAAGATTGCTTCGTGTCTCGCAATGACGTTCCCATTATGGTCATTGCGAGGTACGAAGCAATCTTTTGGCAAAAAATCTTTAGCGCCGAAAAACTTAAATGTTCTTAAATGTCTTATATGGTTAAATCCTTTAATCTGTTTACTTTTTTTAACCATATCAGCCTCTGCCCAACTCGTTGATAAAACCCCAACTGCAGTTCAAAAAGTACCCGAAATTTACAACAGAGAACCCTGGGAAGATCCATTAGTAAGTGGCATTAATCGCGATGCATCTCGTGCAACGGCTTATTCCTTTACCAACATCGAAGATGCAAAAACTGGCAATAGAGATAAATCAACCAGAATGATTTCACTCAACGGAGATTGGGATTTTTCATTTGCACTAAAGCCAGCAGATGCCCCAAAAGATTTCTATAAATCACGCGTAAGCGGCTGGAAGAAAATAGAAGTTCCATCAAATTGGGAGATGAAAGGTTACGATAAACCGATTTACAAAAGTGCTGTTTATCCTTTTCGTCCGGTAAATCCACCAAATCCACCGATGGATTATAATGGCGTTGGAAGTTATCAGCGTACTTTTTCTATTCCCGAAAACTGGAAAGACATGAACATCACCTTACATTTTGGAGGCGTAAGTTCGGGCTATAAAGTTTGGGTTAATGGCAAGTTTTTAGGCTATGCTGAGGATAGTTTTCTTTCATCAGAGTTTAATGTGACACCATATTTACAGGCTGGAGAAAATATTTTATCAGTTCAAGTCATGCGTTGGACGGATGGAAGTTTCTTGGAAGATCAAGACCATTGGCGTTTAAGTGGTATTCATCGTGAAGTAATGCTTTTGGCAGAACCTAAATTACGAATCGCCGATTTCTTTGTACAAACAAAGTTAGACAAGGATTATAAAGATGCAACGATAAGCATTCGCCCACGAATTGAAAACCTAACAGGCAAAGAAGTTAAAGGTTATAAAGTCATAGCATCACTTTTTAATCAATCTGGAAAAGATATTCTGGAAAAACCATTGGAGCGAACTGTGGAAAGTATTATAAATGAGATTTGGCCTCGATTGGATAATGTGAAATTTGGCTTACTGGAAACTAAAATCAAAAACCCTTTAAAATGGAGCGATGAAGTTCCAAATCTCTACACGCTAACGATTTCATTAGAAGATAGTTTAGGGAAAATATTAGAAGTTAAAACCTGTAAAGTGGGTTTTAGAAGTATCGAGTTTTCTAAAACCAATGGTAAGTTGTTGATCAACGGAAAGGAAACTTATTTATATGGAATCAATCGCCCAGATCATCACCCATCAAAGGGAAAAGCTTTAAGTCGCGAAGATATTTTGCAGGATGTTTTAACCATTAAACGTTTCAATTTTAACTGTATCCGCACAAGTCATTACCCAATGGATCCATATTTATACGATTTGTGCGATGAATTTGGAATTTTAGTGATTGACGAAGCCAATTTAGAAACACATGGTTTAGGTGGGAAATTGAGCAATGATCCAACTTGGACTTCTGCTTATTTAGAGCGCAGTAGTAGAATGGTGATGCGTGATAAAAACCACCCAAGTATTATTATTTGGAGTTTGGGCAATGAAAGTGGTAGAGGGCCAAACCATGCGGCCATGTCGGCATGGATTCACGATTTTGACATTACACGCCCGGTACATTACGAGCCTGCAATGGGAAATCCGCGTTTGGATGGTTATATGGATCCGAGTAATCCGGCTTACCTAAAACCAAATGATCATTCGCGCCGTTTGCAAAACCCACAGGATGAGCCTTATGTGGATATTATTAGTAGAATGTATCCAAGCATCTACACGCCAAAAATGTTGGCAGAGCAAGATAATGGTGATCATCGACCGATATTCTTTGTAGAGTATGCACATGCAATGGGCAATTCGGTTGGGAATATGAAAGATTTTTGGGATGTTTTTCGTTCTACACCACGAATTATTGGAGGTGCCATCTGGGAATTTAAAGATCAGGGGATTTTAAAAACTGATAGTGTTGGTGTTCCATTTTATGCTTATGGAGGAGATTTTGGCGAAAAATATTTTGATAATTTCACAATCAAGGGCGTGGTTAATTCTGATGGGAAACCAAAAGGAGCCATGTACGAATGTAAACGAGTTTATCAAGGTGCTGAAAGCGAATTATTAGATGCAAAAAAAGGGATTGTAAAAGTTACCAATCGACATTCGGTTAAAAACCTCAACAGTTACGATGTTTATTTGATTGTGCGAAAGGATGGTTTTGTAATCAGTAAAAAATCGTTACCTAAGATTAACCTTTCAGCAGGAAAAGATACGGTAATCAATATTTCTACTTACTTGCCAAAAATTGAATCGGGCTCAGAATATTTGGCTGATATTCATTTTGTATTACCACAAGATGAACTTTGGGCGAAGAAAGGATTTGATGTTGCATCCAATCAATTTCTTCTAACCGGCTTGGCCGAACCAAAGTTTGTAGATAAAATTTCTCCTCCAAAATACAGTTCTACAATCGATAATGAAATCTTCTCCGGACAAAATTTTGAAGTTAACATTAATAAAAAGAATGGCGCATTAACATCTTATAAATGGAGAGGTGTTGAACAGATTTCTGCCCCATTGTTGCCACATTTCACCCGTCCGTTAACAGATAACGATAAACGCGGTTGGAAATCGAACAAGAAATTAAAGCAGTGGTATCAAAATGATCTGAAGTTTACAGGTTCTAGCATGGGCAAATTCGATGGAGTTTCCGGTTCGGGAATAATGATTACGAGCAATTACAGTTTAATTAACGATAGCGCAACCGTTAAAGTGAGCTATAGCATTTCCAATACAGGAATCGTAAAGGTTGATTATGCATTAACAGTTAAATCAGGTTTGCCGAATATCCCTAAAGTGGGCATGCAAATGGGTATTCTTCGTAATTACGATAATATTACTTGGTATGGAAAAGGGCCGATGGAAAATTACATCGATAAAAATTATGGTTTCGATGTTGCCACTTACAGCGAACCCATTAACGATTTTATGGAAAATTATGCTGTTCCTCAAGAAAATGGAAATCGTACAGATGTACGTTGGATGTATTTCTCTAACCCAGCGAAAAAGACAGGCTTAGTTTTCGTTGCAGATAGTTTATTAAGCATGAGTGCTTGGCCTTACACAGAAGAAAATATTCAATCGGCTAAACATACCAATAAGCTTAAAGATGCGGGCTATTTAACGGTAAACGTAGATTTAATTCAGATGGGCGTTGGCGGGAATGATAGCTGGAGCGATGTTGCAGCGCCTTTACCAAAATACCAAATCCCATCAAAAAATTATAAATACAGCTTTTATCTTTTGCCTTTTGAGGGAAAAAAGGAAGATGTTAGCAATAAAGTAAAACGAATAAAATTTTAGGTATTGTCTTTCTGAGGAACGAAGAATCTGCGGGCTATAAGACACAGTCTTTACCAAAGCAGTAGCTGGCGTTAGGCTTGTAAGGAATAGGTTAGGGATTCTTCGCCGTGCTCAGAATGACAGAAATAATTAGAGGAAATAAAGTGAAGAAGACAATTAACTTAAAAGGAATAACTTGGAATCACAGTCGTGGGTTTTTGCCCATGGTGGCCACTGCGCAACGATTTTCCGAACTTCATCCTCATGTACAAATCACTTGGGAGAAAAGAAGTTTGCAACAGTTCGCAGATTTTTCCATTCAAGAATTGGCAGTGCGATTTGATTTGT
Source organism: Pedobacter fastidiosus (assembly GCF_014306625.1). Taxonomy (GTDB): domain Bacteria; phylum Bacteroidota; class Bacteroidia; order Sphingobacteriales; family Sphingobacteriaceae; genus Pedobacter; species Pedobacter fastidiosus. The sequence goes on along the minus strand of NZ_JACRYL010000002.1, from coordinate 292,652 downwards.
TGGTGATCGATCACCCCTGGGCAGGTTTTGCTTCAAAAACAAACTCCATTATTCCATTGGATGATCATTTATCGCCTGAATATTTAAAAGATCAAGAAGAAAACTCAGTTGGCGCATCTTACGAAAGTTATAATTTTAATAACCATCAATGGGGATTACCAATTGATGCAGCAACCCCTGTAGCCTCTAGTCGGCCAGATTTATTAGCTGAAAAGGGATTATCATTACCAAAATCATTCGAAGATTTATTGGCTTTGGCAGATAAAGGCTTAGTTGCTTTTGCCGGTATCCCGATTGATGTTTTAATGAATTTTTACACATTATGTTGCTCATTGGGCGAAGATCCTTATCAAGCTGATGATCTTGTTATTTCCAAAGAAATTGGGGTAAAAGCTTTAAAAATGTATCGCCAGCTGGCCACAAAAATGGATGAGGCTAACTTTAATAGAAACCCAATTCAGGTTTATGAAGCCATGACTTTAACGGATGAAATTGCATATTGTCCGTTTGCTTATGGCTATTCAAATTACTCTAGAAATGGTTATAGTCGTAAGCATTTGCACTTCCACGATATGATTTCATTAGATGGAAAAACAAATTTAAGAAGCACCTTGGGCGGAACAGGATTGGCCATTTCTTCTAAATGCGAAGAATTGAAAACCGCAGTAGAATATGTAAAATATGTGGGTTCTTCAGCTTGCCAACAAAGCTTATTCTTTGAAAGTGGTGGTCAGCCGGGGCATTTAATGGCTTGGAAAAACGCCGAAGTAAATAGACAAAGTCAGAACTATTTTTCAAATACTTTGCCTGCATTAGAACGGGCTTTTCTTCGTCCGCGTTACCACGGAAGTATGTTTTTTCAAGATCATGCTGGCGATGTTGTTAGAGATTATCTGATGAAGGGTGGCAACGAAGAGCAGGTTTTAGCAGACTTAAATAAACTATATCAAGAATCTAAAACATTAACCTTAGCATGAGCAGACCGTTAGAAGGTGTATTGGTTCTAGAATTTTGCCAGTTTTTGGCAGGCCCTTCTGCTGGATTAAAATTGGCAGATTTTGGTGCAAGAGTAATCAAAATTGAGCGACCAAAAGGGGGAGATGCCTGTAGGCAATTGTCTATTAAAAATCTTTTTGTAGAGGATGACAGCTTGCTTTTTCATACCATCAACAGAAATAAAGAGAGCTATGCAGCAGATTTAAAAAATCCTGAAGATTTAGAAAAACTGAAAAAATTGATCTCAAAAGCTGATATCATGACTCATAACTTTAGGCCAGGTGTTATGGAGAAAATCGGGCTTGATTATGTTAATGTTCAACAACTTAATGATAAAATTATTTATGGCATGGTTACCGGTTATGGTACAGAAGGACCATGGAAAAACAAACCAGGGCAGGATTTATTGGTTCAATCCGTTTCCGGTTTAACTTATTTATCTGGAAGCGATATTGATGGTCCGGTTCCATTTGGGTTATCCGTTTCTGATATTATGTGTGGCAACCATTTGGCGCAGGGCTTGATGGCTGGATTAATTAAAAGAGCCAAAACCAATAAGAGCGTTTTAGTTGAAGTTAGTTTACTCGAATCAATTTTGGATGTTCAGTTTGAAGTAATTACAACCTATTTAAACGATGGTGGCAAGTTACCAGAGCGCAGTTCGGCAAAGGGAAGCGCACATGCTTATTTAAGTGCACCTTACGGAATGTACGAAACAAATAATGGCTATTTGGCAATGGCAATGGGCAATTTGGAAAATATTTGTGCTTTAATAAACTGCGATATTACCGATTTGTACCTCCACCCGAACGCTGCATTTGAAAATCGCGATCAGTTAATTTTGAGATTAGCAGAAACTTTTAAAAAGCAAGACACTCAGCGTTGGTTAAATATTTTAGAAACTAATGGAATCTGGTGCGCCGAAGTATTGGATTACCAAAAAGCAACTGCTTTAAATGCTTACAAAAATTTAGATATAGAACAGTATTTAGATTTAGGCGATGGGAAAAATATAAAAACAACAGTTAGCCCGATTAGGTTGGATGGTTTAAAATTGAAATCAGCCGTAGCAGCACCAAAATTAGGTATTAATAATAGAGAGATTAATCAGGAGTTTAAAATAACGTAAGTCCGTTATTGCGAGGCACGAAGCAATCTGATATTGCCCACAAGGGAGATTGCTTCGGATGGTAAAAAACCAATTCTCGCAATGACGGCATTGACAAAAAAAATATGCGACCGCTTGAAGATTATTTAGTTATCGATTTTAGTCAGTTCCTTTCAGGTCCATCGGCAAGCTTGCGCTTGGCCGATATGGGCGCTCGGGTAATTAAAATTGAACGCCTAGGTGTGGGAGATATCTGTCGCACTTTGTACACTTCTAACTTAATTATGAATGGAGAATCTTCGGTTTTCCATGCTATAAACCGCAATAAAGAAAGTTTTGAAGTCGATTTGAAAAAAGAAGAAGATTGTGAAATGGTTCGCGAATTGCTTAAAAAGGCAGATGTAATGATTCATAATTTTCGCCCTGGCGTAATGGACCGATTAGGATTTGATTACGAATCTGTTTCAGCCTTAAATCCAACCATCATTTATGGAGAAATTTCTGGTTTTGGAAACGAAGGCGAATGGAAGAATAAACCCGGTCAGGATTTACTTTTGCAATCGGTAACTGGCTTAACCTCATTAACTGGCAATGCCGATAATGGGCCAATTGCCATGGGATTATCCATTGTAGATATGTTGGCTGGAGCACATTTGGCACAAGGGCTTTTAGCTTGTTTATATCGCAAAGTGATTAAAAACGAGGGCGGTTTGGTGCAAGTGAGCATGATGGAATCTGCCTACGATTTTCAATTTGAAACCATCACTACTTTCATGAATGATGGTGGAGCTTTACCACAACGCTCTTTGAAAAACAATGCGAATGCTTACTTGGGCGCTCCCTACGGCATTTACCAAACTGAAAATGGCTATATCGCTTTGGCTATGGGTTCAATTCCTATGCTTGGAAAACTATTAATTTGTGAAGATCTGTTAATATATATCGACATAAAAGAAGCATTTGATAAACGCGATGAGATTAAGGCAATCTTGGCGAATCATCTTTTATCGGCCACTACAGAAAAATGGCTTTCACTTTTAGAGCCTGCAGATATTTGGTGCGCAGATGTTTTAAATTGGAAAGAATTAATGGAACACGACGGTTTCAAAGTGTTAAATATGATTCAAGAAGTAGAAATGCTTGACGGCTACAAATACGAAACTACACGTTGTCCGATTCGGATTGATGGAGAATTATTAACTTCATCCAAAGGTTCTCCCAAATTAGGACAGGATAATCAAAATATTATTAAAGAATTCATCACCTTAAATGCCGTTACCAATGTCTAACCAAAGTACTTTCAAAATTGCGGTAAGAAAATTTGCTCCGTTTGAAGCAGCGATGCAGAAATTTTGGGATAAGTTTTGTGCAATTTCTGGCTGTGATTTGAAATTGGAAATGATCGTGATGGATTTACATGAGCTTTATGATCGAACCATTACAAAAAAGGGGATGGCCAATGGCGATTTCGATCTCGCCCACATCAATACCGATTGGATTTATGAGGGATATTTAAACAAAGATTTCGAAATATTAAATCCTTACATCAACAAAAATAAACCAGATGATTTTCCAAGAGGATGGAGCAAATCTCTTCTAAGCTTACAGCGTTTCGGCTGGGAAGTGGCTGGTTTGCCTTTTCATGATGGACCAGAATGTTTTATCTACAGAAAGGATCTTTTTGAAAGCCATGTAGAGCAGGCAAATTATTTATCCAAATATGGCAAAGCTTTAATGGTGCCAAAAACTTGGGAAGATTTCCATCAAATTGCCCAGTTTTTTAATCGTCCGGAAGCAAATTTATACGGAAGTATTTTCGCTTGCTATCCAGATGGCCACAATACTGTTTTTGATTATTGCCTGCAATTGTGGACAAGAGGTGGAAGTTTGGTCGATAAAAATGACGTGATAAACATCAATACGCAAGCTTCGATAGCAGGATTAACTTTTTATAGAAGCATTGTAAATGATCAAACAGCTGTACATCCTGGTTCTGCGCAATTTGATTCTGTTGCTGCCGGCTTGGCTTTTATGAATGGCGAATCCGCAATGATGGTTAATTGGTTTGGCTTTGCTACAATGTGCGAAGTAGATGAAAATTCGAAAGTAAAAGGTAAAATTGATGTAGATGTTTTACCTTCAAATGTAGATCAAATCTCAGCTTCGCTCAATGTTTATTGGTTATATACCATTGGTAAAGGAAGTAAGAATAAGGAAGTCGCTTATGAATTTCTACGTTTTGCAACCAATCAAGAAAATGATAAACTACTAACTTTAGAAGGTGGCATTGGTTGCAGAATGTCGACTTGGAATGATCCAGAAATCAATAAAATAATTCCTTATTACCACAAGTTAGATGCTTTACATACAGTGGCTAAAATGTTGCCACAAAAGAAAAATTGGGCTTCAATTGCTGCTGTAATTGATGAAATGGTTTTAAGTGTAGTTAATAGCGATCAACCAATAGAAAAACTAGTTGAACATGCGCAACTAAAAATTAATGAATTAGAAAAATGAGTATTGATATAAAATATAAACCCGAATTGCCCAAAACTGCACAACCCATAATTATTATTGGTGCGGGCGGAATTGTAGCTGATGCACATTTGCCAGCTTACAAAATAGCCGGATTTAAGATTCACGGGATTGTAAATAGAACAAAAGAAAGAGCGCAAAAACTGGCAGATCAATTTGGAATCGCTAATGTTTATAATTCTGTTGCAGAAGCAGTTGCCCACGCTCCAGAAAATACTGTGTATGATTTAACCATTATTCCAGAGCAATACATTGAAACCTTAAAACAACTGCCAATTGGAAGTGCTGTTCTAATTCAGAAGCCAATGGGCGATAATTTTGAGCAAGCAAAAGAAATTTTGGCTTTGTGTAAGGAACGAAATTTTAAAGCTGCTATTAATTTTCAATTGCGTTTTGCGCCATTTGTAAGTGCGGCCAAATATCTAATTGATGCTGGTTTAATTGGCGAATTGTACGATATGGAGGTGCGAGTGACAATAAAAACACCATGGGAAATTTTCCCTCATGTTATTGTTCATCCTCGTTTAGAAATTCAATACCACAGCATTCATTATGTAGATTTAATCCGTTCGTTTTTGGGGAATCCAACATCCGTTTTGGCTAAAACATTAAAACATCCAGCTAAAAATTTATCGTCATCTCGTTCTACTATATTGTTCGATTATGGCGATACGATGCATGCCGTAATTAATACCAATCACGATCATGATTTTGGACCCGATCATCAAGAAAGCTATATTAAATGGGAAGGTACAAAAGGGGCAATTATCGCTAAAATTGGCTTGCTTATGGATTATCCGGATGGGGTTCCAGATGTTTTTGAATATTGTATTGTTGAAGAAGGAAGATCACCAGAATGGAAAACAGTTAAACTGGAAGGTTCTTGGTTTCCCGAAGCATTTATTGGTACAATGGCCAATTTAATGCGCTATAATGAAGGATCGACGGATGTTTTAAATACCAGTGTTGAAGATGTAATTAATACGATGGCAGTCGTAGAAAGTGCTTATCAATCGAGTGATATTGGAGGAATAAAGGTTAAATAGGGATATCGTCATTGAGAGACAGGGGATGAGCGAGCCGAAGCAATCTACTTTTCGTGAGAGATTGCTTCGTTTCGATGAAAAATCGAAAACTCGCAATGACGGGATTATAATTAAAAAATATTTTACCTATCGGTTGGTGTCTCACCGACCGAAATATAAGTGAGATAAATAAAATGAAACTTTGGCTGATGGCTCATCAACCATTAAATAAAAAATATTAAAATGTATTTCAAATCAACATTTTTTGAAGATTACCAATTACAGGATAAACGTGTAACCTTAGGTAGAACAATAACAGAAACTGATTTTGTTGTTCACGCTGGGCACACAGGAGATTTTTTTCCGCACCACATGGATGCAGAATGGTGTGCAACACAACCTTTTAAACAACGTATTGCCCATGGAACAATGATTTTTAGTATTGGGATCGGTTTAACAGCATCAGAAATCAATCCAGAAGCAATGTCTAAGGGGTATGATAAGTTGCGTTTTGTAAAACCTGTTTTCATTGGCGATACCATTCACTCAGAAATTACAATCTCAGAAAAAGGAGAGAGCAAAAGACCAGGATATGGAACCGTAACAGAACACGTAGAAATCATCAATCAACATGGAGAAGTCGTTTTAGTTTGCGATCATCTGCTTGTAGTTAAGAAAAAGGTTCATTAGTCATTAGTTCACTCGTTCATTTGTCAAAATACCTAGACAAATCAAACTAATGAACTTATCCTTTGCTAAATTCTAAATACCAATGAACTAATGACTAATGAACTATTGAACCACATAAAACCAAATATATGAACCACAATCAACCCGAAATTATTACTGTAGATGAAAATTCATCAGGTAAAAAGTATCTTTTCCCATTCATTCTTGTAATAAGTCTCTTCTTCTTATGGGGGATGGCACATAATCTAGATTCTAGCTTAATACCCCATTTACGCAAGGCATTTAATTTGAGTAATCTCGAATCCATGCTGATCGACACCTCTATTTTTTTTGCATATTTTGTGATGGCTATACCCGCGGGTATCATTCTTAAGAAATGGGGCTATAAAACTACTATGATTGTAGGTTTATTAGTTTTCGCTTTTGGTGCATTTTTATTCGTTCCTGCTGCAAATAATCTTTCTTATTTTACTTTTTTAATTGCGCTTTTTATCATTGGATGTGGCTTGGCAACATTAGAAACTTCGGCAAATCCTTATGCGGCTGTTCTTGGAGATCCCAAAAAAGCTGCTAGTCGATTAAACCTCGCAGCATCATTTAATGGTTTAGCTGCCGCAGTAGCTGGCTATGTTGGTACACATTATATCTTATCAGGCAAAACCTATTCAAAAGATGAATTATCAAATATGACCGAAGCCCTTCGTTTAACCGAGGCATCTTCAGTAAAGACACCATATATCATTCTTGGAACTGTTTTAGTACTTATAGCGATAGCTTTTTGTTTTATTAAGTTTCCAGAAATAAAAACTAAGAGCATTGATGGCGAGGCTAAAGGGAGTTTTTTAGGTTCTTTAAAACATAAACATTTACGTTGGGCTGTTGTAGCTCAATTTTTTTATGTTGGTGCTCAAGTTTGTGTAACAAGTTCATTTATTCGTGCTGCACAGCAAGGAGCAGGTTTTGATGAGAAAACAGCAGGTATTTATCTATTCATTTACGGAATCCTTTTCACAGTTGGGCGCTTTGTTGGAACAGCATTGTTACAGTATGTAAAATCTCCAAAGCTTTTATCGATATATGCATGTGTTGCAATTGTATTGTGTTTAATTGCAATATTTAGCCATGGTTCCATAGTTGTTTATGCATTAGGTGGTTTAGGTTTTTTTATGTCAATTATGTTTCCTACCATTTTTGCTTTGGGAATTGAAGGTATCGGAGATGACACTAAACCTGGTTCATCATGGCTAATTATGTCGATTATTGGTGGTTCGATAATACCGCTCACAATGGGTGCTGTTATAGATTTCAATAATGATAATGTCCAAATCGGCTACAGCATTCCTCTAGTTTGCTTTTTAATCATTTTATATTTTGGCTTAAGAGGTTATAAAATCGCACATAAATAATTTAAAACAATGTGCGTCATTGAGGCACGAAGCAATCTGCTAAAAAGCGATGGGATAGAAGATGCTCAAAACAAAAGCAGATTGCTTCGGATGGTGAAAAACCAATCCTCACAATGACGATATAAATTATAAAAATGAAACTAAGGATTACTAAAATATTTACGTTGATTTTGTTGTTGAGCATTGCCTCTTCAACGGTTTTTGCGCAACAAAATGAACAGGCTAAACCTTGGGTATTTTGGTATTGGATTCAAGCTGGGGTTTCTAAGGCTGGTATTACTGCAGATTTAGAAGCCATGAAAACGAATGGAATTGGCGGTGCATATTTAATGTCAATTAAAGGTCCTGCCAATCCGCCAATTTATTCGCCAGCCATTACACAACTTACACCACAATGGTGGGAGATGGTTAAGTTTGCTATGGATGAAGCCAAGCGTTTAAATTTAAAACTTGGGATGCATGTTAGTGATGGCTTCGCTTTAGCTGGCGGTCCGTGGATAAAGCCCGAACTATCCATGCAAAAGGTAGTTTCATCAAAAATAAATATCAGTAATTCAGTTAATAAGATAATTCTACCTCAACCAGAAAAGAATGAAGGTTATTATAAAGATATTGCCGTTTATGCTTATCCATCTCCAATAGGTACAAATGTTTCTACACGAACAATTATCCCGAAAATTACAGCAAGTAATGGTGCAGATGCGTCAGGATTAATTAAACAGAATAACAAACAAAACTTTGGTTCAAATGAACCTTGTTATCTTCAGTATGAGTTTGAGAAACCATTTACTTGTCGCACTATTTACATTAAAGTTAGTGGAAACAATTATCAGGCTCAACGTTTAAAAATTGAGGTTAGTAACGATGGTAAAAACTTTCGGCCGATTGGAAGACTTGAGCCACCAAGACATGGCTGGCAAGATACTGACGAAGATGTAACGCATTCTATTGTGTCAACAACAGCCAAGTTTTTTCGTTTTGTTTATGATAAATCGGGCTCAGAACCTGGATCAGAAGATTTGGACGCCGCTAAATGGAAACCATCATTAAAGCTGGTTAATCTGGAGCTTTCTTCAGAAGCTCAAATCAATCAGTTTGAAGGAAAAAATGGTTCTGTTTGGCGAATTAGTAAGCGAACAACGCAAGATCAGTTGCCTCAAAATTTATGTGTGCCATTAAATAAAATGATTAACCTAACTGGAAAATTAAAAGCGGATGGCAGTTTGAATTGGAAAGCACCTGCCGGGAATTGGACAATTTTGCGAATCGGTCATACCTCTACCGGGCATACCAATGCCACTGGTGGTGGGGGAATGGGATTGGAGTGCGATAAATTTAACTCAGAAGCTGTAAAGCTTCAATTTAATAGTTGGTATGGTGAAGCATTAAAACTTGGCGGACCTGAAATTGCATCCAAAGTTTTAAATACTTTTCATGTTGATAGTTGGGAATGTGGAAGTCAAAATTGGTCAGAGAATTTTAAAGCAGAATTCTTAAAGCGACGTGGTTACGATTTAACACCTTATTTACCGATCATGACCGGTTTACCGGTTCAAAGTGCTTCAGTTTCTGAGGGCTTTTTATACGATGTAAGAAAAACCATTTCAGAGTTGGTCGTAGATAAATTCTATAAAACATTGGCTTCTTTAGCTAAAGAGAAAGGCGTAATATTTACAGCAGAAAGTATAGCGCCAACCATGTTAAGCGATGGTTTAATGCATTACAAAACGGTCGATGTGCCAATGGGCGAATTTTGGTTAAATAGTCCAACCCACGATAAGCCAAATGATATGTTGGATGCCATTTCCGGGGCTCATATTTATGGGAAAAATATCATTCAAGCTGAAGCATTTACCACAGTTCGTATGGATTGGAACGAGAGTCCGGGTAATATGAAAACCCTTCAAGACCGCAATTATGCTTTAGGGATCAATAAATTGGTTTATCACGTTTTTACCCATAACCCTTGGATGGATCGTAAACCAGGAATGACTTTGGATGGCGTAGGCTTGTATTTTCAACGTGACCAAACTTGGTGGAAATTGGGTAAAGCTTGGGTTGACTATGCAGAAAGATGCCAAAACCTTTTACAGCAAGGCAAACCTGTTGTAGATCTTGCCGTTTTTACTGGCGAAGAATTGCCACGCCGTTCTGTATTACCAGATCGTTTGGTTTCCACATTGCCTGGACTTTTCGGCGCCAATGTAGTTGAAGCGGAGCGTAAGCGATTGGCGAATATTGGAGAGCCAATGACTTCAATTCCATCTGGAGTTTCGCATTCGGCGAATATGGCCGATCCAGAAAATTGGGTAAATCCCTTAAACGGTTATGCTTACGATAGTTTTAATCCCGATGTTTTAAGTACGGCAACAGTTAAAAACAAGGAAGTTGTTTTTGCAAGTGGTGCTACTTATAAAATTTTGGTCATCCCTGGCAACATGAAAATGAATCCAAATTATCAATTTATGAGCTGCCAAACGGTTAAGAAATTGGTAGAGTTGGTTAAAGCGGGGGCAACAATTATTGTGGCAAACAAACCATTATATCAAATTGGATTACAAAAAGTTAGTGATGCTGAGTTTAATAATTTAGTTAATCAAATTTGGGATGAAAAAACAGCAACTGATTATATAAAAAATGTTGGCTTTGGGCGAGTAATGAAAGCTCCTTATTCTGGAAATGATTTTAATAATATAGGATTAGAAAAAGATTTGGATGTTAAATACTTGCCATCCTTAGTAAGCTCTACTTTTTTGACTGCAAAAAATGTCGCTTATACCCACAGAAGGGCAAATGAAAAGGATATTTATTTCATTTCAAATCAAGAAGATAAAGAAAGGCAACTTGATTTCTCATTTAGATGCTTAGGAAAAGTACCCAAGCTCTATAATTCCGTTACCGATGAGACGATTGAAGTAAAAAATTGGTACACTAAAGATGATAGAACTCACATTTCATTAAAATTAGATGCTAATGCTTCTGTATTTGTAATATTTGAAAACACAGAGCAAAACGAAAAAATACAAAAAAGACAGACCTTAAAACCGATTCGAAACCTTTCAACTGATTGGAAAGTTCAATTTAATCCCGAATATGGTGGTCCAGCAAAACCCGTCGAATTCAAAACTTTAACCGATTGGACTTTAAATACCGATAGTGCAATTAAATATTATTCTGGCACAGCTTCTTATACCAAAACATTTAGTTTTCAAGGTAATCTTCAGAATAAAGTATGGATAGATTTAGGTGTATTCTCCAACATGGCTGAAGTAAAAGTAAATGGAATAGATTGTGGAATCTTATGGACTGCTCCATTTAAAACAGAGATTTCCAAAGCAATAAAAATGGGAGAAAATAAAATTGAAATTCAAGTTGTAAATACTTGGGCTAACCGTTTAATTGGAGATAGTAAATTACCTGAAGATAAAAGAATTACAAATACAGCGGCACCTTTTCGATTAGAGGGTAAACCTTTAAATCCCGCCGGATTATTAGGGCCAGTATTGATAAAAATTGAAGAAAAATAAAATTCATCGTCACTGCGAGGAACGAAGAAATCTATTTCGATAAGTGAGTTTGCTTCGTTCCTCGCAATGATGGCAAGAAAAAAAATAAATAGCAATCAGAATGATTAACAAATTTGCATTCATAATTCTTTCGGCCTTTTCGCTTTGCGTTAATGCACAACAAAATGCCTTAACAAATAATGCCAATAGTCCTTACGCTAAACTGAAAAGTTTAAATATGACGGATGTAACTTGGACAAATGGTTTTTGGGCAGAACGCTTTAAAGTCGCAACAGAAACGATAGTGCCAAATATGTGGGCAATTTATAATGATCCAAAAATCAGTCATGCATTTAAAAATTTCGAGATCGCGGCAGGCTTAGATACAGGTTCTCATTCCGGACCATCCTTTCATGATGGCGATTATTACAAAACTTTAGAAGCGATGGCCAGTCTTTACGCTTCGACGAAAAACCCAAAGCTAAATGAGATGATGGATAAAGCTATTTCGGTGATTGCTAAATCGCAGAGGGCCGATGGTTACATTTATACCAAAGCGATAATCGAACAACGCAAAACGGGTTCGAACAATCAATTCCAAGATCGATTAAGCTTTGAGGCTTATAATATCGGGCATTTAATGACGGCTGCTTGCGTTCATTATCGAGCTACCGGCAAAACAACTTTGTTAAACGTAGCCAAGAAAGCAACTGAATATTTGTACAATTTTTATAAAAATGCATCGCCAACACTGGCAAGAAATGCGATTTGTCCCTCACATTACATGGGTGTTATTGAAATGTACCGAACTACAAAAGAGCCTAGATATTTGGAACTGGCGAAACATTTAATCGCCATTAAGGGTAAAATAGAGGATGGAACGGATGATAATCAAGATCGAATTCCTTTCTTACAACAAACCAAAGCCACGGGGCACGCTGTTAGAGCCAGTTATTTATATGCTGGCGTAGCCGATTTATATTCAGAAACTGGAAATGATAGTTTAATGAAATCCCTAAACCTGATGTGGAATGATGTGAATGAGCATAAAATGTACATTACCGGCGGTTTAGGGTCGTTGTACGATGGTACTTCGCCAGATGGCACTTCTTATAACCCGAATGATGTTCAAAAAATTCATCAGGCCTTCGGTAGAGATTATCAACTGCCAAACTTTACAGCGCATAACGAAACTTGCGCAAACATTGGTAATGTACTCTGGAACTGGAGAATGCTTCAAGTTACTGGCGATGCAAAATATGCCGATGTGATGGAGCTGGCCTTGCACAACAGCGTTTTATCAGGTATCAGCCTTGATGGTAAAAATTTTTTATATACCAATCCATTAGCACAGAGTGATAATTTGCCCTTTAAACAACGGTGGTCTAAAGATCGTGTTCCATATATTTCCTTATCCAATTGTTGCCCTCCAAACGTAGTGCGCACTATTGCCGAAGTGAGCGATTATTTATATAGCATATCCGATAAAGGCTTGTGGTTCAATTTGTATGGTGGCAATAAAGTAAGTACTCAACTGGCCGATGGATCTAAAATTAGCCTCGAAGAAGTAACGAATTATCCATGGGATGGAAATATTAAAATCAATATAAAAGAAAGTGGTGCTCAAGCTTATTCAATGTTTTTCCGCATTCCGGGGTGGACGCATGATGCTCAGATTAAGATAAACGGAAAAATTGTGGACGCCAAAACTGCTTCAGGAACTTATGCAGAAGTGAACAGAGTTTGGAGAGCAGGCGATGTTGTAGAGCTAAATTTACCAATGGAAGCTCAGCTTATCGAGTCAAATCCTTTGGTTGAGGAAAATAGAAATCAGGTTGCTGTAAAAAGAGGACCGATTGTTTATTGTTTAGAATCTGCTGATTTACCCGGGAAAAATATTTTTAATGCTTTTATACCAACCTCTACAAAATTTACCGCCGAAAATATTACAATTGATGGCGCCAAAATGATGAGTTTGGTTGGTCGTGCTAAAATGACTGATCCAACGGTTTGGGGAAATTCACTTTACCGACAAGTAAATAACAGCAACGAAAATACACAGATAAAACTAATACCATATTTCGCTTGGGGCAATAGAGGACATTCGGAAATGTCGGTTTGGTTGCCGGTGAGTAGGTAAATCGTCATTGCGAGGCACGAAGCAATCTAATCCGTAAGTGAGATTGCTTCGTGCCTCGCATCCGATCGCTATCGGATGACGGATGTAAAAAATAAGAATAAGATAAACACAAAAATGAAACTAAAACTGATCCTATTTTTAAACCTAGCATATTGCTTCACTGCATTTGCAACGGTTAAACCTGCATCTATTTTTACCGATCATATGGTGTTGCAACAACAAAGTAATGTTGCTATTTGGGGCTGGGCAAAACCTTCATCAAATGTTAAAATTGTTACTTCTTGGAATAAAATCAACTACACTGCAAAAACAGACGCAAGCGGAAAATTCAAAATTAAAGTTGCCACGCCTATAGCTGGTGGGCCTTATGATATTTCTTTTAACGATGGAGAACAACTTACCTTAACGGATATTCTAATTGGTGAGGTTTGGTTTTGTGGCGGTCAATCGAATATGGAAATGCCGATGAAGGGTTTTAAAAGTCAACCGATTATCGGTTCAAACGAAGCCATTTTAAAGTCGACCAATGAGAATTTAAGGCTTTACATTGTTCCACGCTCGTCCATTACCGAAAGGCAGGACAATAGTAAACCATCAACTTGGAAGCTCGCCAATCCAGAAAGTGTGGCCAATTTCAGCGCTACAGCTTATTATTTCGGTTCGCTGTTGAGTGAAATGTTAAATGTTCCAGTTGGATTAATCAATGATAGCTATGGAGGTTCAACAATCGAAGCTTGGATGTCGCCAGAGGATTTAAAGCCCTTTCCAGAAATAAAAATTCCTATTAAAACGGATACCATAAAGGAAGTAAGTAGAACGCCTACCACTTTGTATAATGGGATGTTATACCCGGTTATTGGTTTTACAATTAAAGGGGTTATTTGGTATCAAGGAGAATCTAATTATGATCGCTCAGATCGTTATGAAGAACTTTTTCCTGCTTTGGTTTCCAATTGGAGAAAAGCATGGGATAATGGTGAATTTCCATTCTATTACGCACAAATTGCACCATATAATTATGCTCAATTACCGCCGTATAAAGTGGGCGGCAAATATAATTCAGCCTTTATAAGAGATGCACAAAGAAAATCTTTAGCTAAAATTCCAAATAGCGGAATGGCCGTTTTAATGGATCTTGGTGAAGAAAAATCTATTCACCCGGCGAATAAAAAACCAAGTGGAACTAGGTTGGCTTATTTGGCCTTAGCGCAAACCTACGGCATAAAGGGGTTCGGCTATGCAAGTCCGAATTATGATTCAATAACGATTGATAAAGATAAAGCGATAATCAAATTTCAAAATGTACCGAACGGATTAACTTCATTTGGAAAAGAATTATCTTTATTTGAAGTCGCAGGCGCAGATCAAAAGTTTTATCCAGCAAAAGCCACTATAACAGGAAGTAGTATAACCATAACCTCTACAGAAGTTAAAGCCCCTGTTGCCGTTCGTTACGCATTTAAAGATTTTGTAATTGGAGATTTATTTGGAAATGATGGTTTGCCAGTTTCATCATTTAGAACTGATAATTGGTAGATATAAAAATGATTTTAACCGCAAAGACACAAAAAACACCAAGCAACTTGGCTGAAAATAATAACTTAAATGTTCTTATATTTCTTGTATGGTCAAAATTTCCGCCTTCATTCTTAGGTGTTCTCAGGTGTCTTATGTGGTCAAATTTTAGAATTGATAATTGGTAGATATAAAAATGATTTTAACCACAAAGACACAAAAAACACCAAGTATCTTGGCTGAGAATAATAACTTAAATGTTCTTACATTTCTTATATGGTCAAAATTTCCGTCTTTATTCTTAGGTGTTCTCAGATATCTTAGGTGGTCGAATTTTAGAACTCAAAATTGGTAAATATAAAAATGATTTTAACCACAAAGACACAAAAAACACCAAGCAACTTGGCTGAGAATAATAACTTAAGTGTTCTTACATTTCTTATATGGTCAAAATTTCCGTGTCCGTTTTTAGGTGTTCTTAGGTTGTCGAAAATTTTCTTAGTGTTCTTCGTGTCTTTGTGGTTCATACCTACAAACGCTTTTTCGCAAGAAAAAGAACTGTTAAACAATAACGTAACCTGGACAACCCAAAGTAAAAACTCCAGTGAATCTATGCCCGTTGGTGGTGGAGATATTGGCTTAAATATCTGGGTAGAAAAGGGAGAAATATATCTCTATTTATCACGAAGTGGAACATTTGATGAGAACAATACTTTACTAAAATTAGGCAGAGTAAAACTCAGGCTAAGTCCAAATCCTTTTGCGGGAAAAACCTTTAAACAAGAATTAATTTTAAAGGATGGTTATGTTCAAATTACGGGTACTAATGGAAATTTAAAAGCTGAAGTAAATGTTTGGGTAGATGTTTTTAAACCCATTGTTAATCTTGAAGTTAAATCAAATAAAAATATTAGTTTAGAAGCTGATTACGAAAGTTGGAGATTTGAAGATAGAATAACAAAAGGAAAAGAAAATAATCAAAATTCTTACAAATGGGCACCACAGGGAATTGTGAAAACTTTTAAAGATGAAGTGAGTTTTCAAGGAAATAAGGTTGAATTTTTTCATCAAAATAAAGACGAATCGGTTTTCGATGTAGCCGTTAAACAACAAGCATTAGAAAGCTATAAATCAGTACTTTTTAACCCATTAAAAAATCTAATTTTTGGTGGCTCAATGCAAGGTGAAAATATGATTATTGGCAAGAAATATGTTGGCCAATATTTAAGCACACCATTTCAGGGCTGGAGCTTAAAAAGTAAAAAATCTTCCATTACAAATAGAATTACAATCTCACTTTACACCTCAAATACTACATTAGAGGAATGGAAAAGAGGCTTATCTGCTCTGGAGGAAAAAGGAAAAGTGGATTATGATGTTTCACTAAAAGCAAGTCAAACACGGTGGAACGAGTATTGGGATAGAAGTTTTATTTACATCAGTTCTAACGACTCACTCGCAAATCAAGCCGGTAAAAACTATCAATTATTCCGTTATATGTTGGGCTGTAATGCTTTTGGTTCATCGCCAACAAAGTTTAATGGGGGTTTATTTACCTTCGATCCAGAACTTACGGATACTACTTTAAAATACACGCCAGATTTTAGAAATTGGGGTGGGGGAACACATACTGCTCAAAACCAACGATTGGTATATTGGCCAATGCTTAAGAGTGGAGATTTTGAAGTGATGAAACCTCAGTTCGATTTCTACCTCAGGATTCTGAAAAACGCAGAACTCAGAACGAAAAATGCTTGGGGGCATAACGGAGCAAGCTTTACAGAGCAGATCGAAAATTTTGGATTGCCCAATCCTGCAGAATACAATTGGAAACGACCGGCAGATTTTGATAAAGGCATGGAATATAATGCTTGGTTAGAATACGAATGGGATACCGTTTTAGAGTTCTGCATGATGATTTTGGAAACGGAGCGTTACAATGCCAATAACATTCAAGAGTATCTGCCATTGATTGAAAGTAGCTTAACTTTTTTTAAGGAACACTACACTTATTTAGCTAACCAAAGAGGGAGTAAAGCGCTTGATGTAAATGGCCATTTGGTTTTGTACCCAGGCTCGGGAGCAGAAACGTATAAAATGGCTTACAATTCTACCTCAACGATTGCTGGCTTAAAAAGTGTTTTACATAGATTGTTGGAATTAAAATCAGCAACCGAGGAACAAAAGAAGAAATGGCAAGCGATGCTAAAGACCCTTCCACCAATTAGCTTCAGGGAATTTGCGGGTAAAACAACCATTTCGCCAGCCAAAACATGGGAGCGAATAAACAATACCGAAAGCCCACAATTGTATCCTGTTTACCCATGGGGGATTTATGGAATTGGTAAACCGGGTTTGGATACAGCGATTAATACATTTAAATATGATCTAGATGTACTAAAATTTAGAAGTCATGTAGGTTGGAAACAGGATAATATTTTTGCAGCTCGATTAGGTTTAACAAATGATGCAGCTAACTTAACCAAAGCAAAATTGAAGGATTCTGGGAGAAGATTTCCTGCGTTTTGGGGACCAGGTTTTGATTGGACACCAGACCATAATTGGGGTGGATCTGGAATGATCGGACTCCAAGAAATGCTGATGCAATGCGATGGGAAGGATATTTATTTATTTCCAGCATGGCCAAAAAATTGGGATGTTCACTTTAAACTTCATGCCCCTTACCAAACAACGGTAGAAGGAACATTGAAAAATGGAAAAATAGAAAATTTAAAAGTAACACCCGAATCGAGGGAAGCTGATGTTATTTATGTGTTGAAATAATGGCTTTGAGTAGGTGTATTGAAACAATAAGAAATGTTATCCTGAGCCTGGCGAACCAAAAATGTGTTATCATTTAGCCAGCTTCGACAATCAGAGACTAATAAATTTCTGTTGGTTAGGAGATTAAATTAAGATATAGAGATTAAGAAAGTTTGAAATTAAAATATTAGAATTATGGATTTACAGCTTAAAGACAAAGTAATTATCATCACCGGTGGTGCAAAGGGAATTGGGAAAGCAATGGCACAGGTTTTTGCAAATGAAAATGCAATCGCAGCTATTGTGGGTAGAAAAGCAACAGATAATCAGCAGGTTGTCGATGCAATTACCAACAGTGGCGGTCAAGCATTTCAATTCGTTGCAGAACTGTCGAAACCAGAAGATTGCGAAAGCGTTGTAAAAGCAATTATAGCGAAGTTTGGTAGGATTGATGGCCTTGTTAATAATGCAGGTGTTAATGACGGTGTAGGACTTGAAAATGGAAATTACACAGATTTCATGGCTTCATTGCATAAAAATGTTGTGCATTATTATTTAATGGCACATTATGCCTTGCCAGAATTAATTAAAAGTAAAGGCGCTATTGTAAACATTACCTCTAAAACTGGCGAAACGGGGCAGGGAAATACTTCAGCTTATGCGGCTGCAAATGGTGGTAGAAATGCTTTAACGAGAGAATGGGCAGTTGAACTTTTGAAATATGGAATTCGTGTAAATGCCATCATGGTGGCAGAATGTTGGACTCCAGCTTACGAAACATGGATTGAAACTCTACCAGATGCTCAAGAGAAATTAAAGGAAATTACCTCAAAAATTCCGTTGGAAAACAGAATGACAACAGCAGAAGAAATCGCCAACATGGCAGCTTTTTTAATGTCGAATAAATCAAGTCATACAACCGGGCAGATTATTCATGTAGATGGCGGTTATGTGCACTTGGATAGGGCATTAGCTAACGCTTAATATGTGTTGTCGTCATTGCGAGGCACGAAGCAATCTCCTTTTATTTGACGAATAAGATTACTTCGTTCCTCGCAATGACGACCGCCCTTAACCATTTTGATTTTTATAATTACTCCTCAAATTGACAATAACCAATTTAAAATGAAAACCCTAACCTGTACCACACCTGGAACTTTTGAGTATTCAGAAACGCAAAAACCTGAATTAAAAACTGATCACGCAATTATTAAAATTAAGCGAATCGGAATTTGCGGAACTGATCTTCATGCATTTGAAGGTACACAACCATTTTTTAATTACCCCAGAGTTTTAGGACATGAGCTCTCTGGCGAATTGATAGAAGTTAATGGAAATGAAGCATTTAAAATTGGCGAAGCCGTTACTTTTATCCCTTACTTTAATTGTGGCGAATGTATTGCCTGCAGAATGAATAAACCTAATTGTTGCGTAAAGATGCAAGTTTGTGGAGTTCACGTAGATGGTGGTATGTGTGAGTATTTGCAAGTTCCATCGAAAACGCTTTTACACGGCGAAGGCTTGAGTTACGATGAACTGGCACTTGTAGAGCCTTTGGCAATTGGTGCACATGGCGTTCGCAGGGCAAATATACAACCAGGCGAATTTGTTTTGGTAATTGGTGCTGGCCCAATAGGTTTGGGTACCATGGAATTTGCCAGAATAGCAGGAGCGAAGGTAATAGTGCTTGATATAAATGATGGTAGATTGGCTTTCTGTAAAGAGAAGATTGGTGTTTCACATACCATAAATGCTTCATCGGCTAATGTAACCGAACAACTGAGTGAAATTACCAACGGTGATATGCCAACGGTTGTTATCGATGCTACCGGAAATCAGAAAGCAATTAATAATGCCATAAATTATATGGCTCACGGCGCTCGATTCGTATTGATCGGTTTGCAAAAAGGCGATTTAATTTTTAATCATCCAGAATTTCATAAACGTGAATCTACTTTATTGAGCAGTAGAAATGCAACAATTGAGGATTTCGAGCATGTAATTTCATCCATGAAAAAAGGCTTGGTTAAACCTACAAACTACATAACCCATCAAGTTAATTTTGAAGATGTTAAAGCAGAATTCGCCACTTTGCTAGACCCAAAAAGCGGTGTAATTAAAGCGATGGTAAAGTTGGAAGAATAAAGCTCATTAAGTTTTACTCCGAATTCAAAGTTTTCAGTTAGATAGAATTATATTTTTATATATTTATATAAATGTATTTTTGTATATAAATATTTAACTGTAGCTATCTACAATTATGCATTTTTAAAATTACTGTTATGACAATTGCAACCATAGAAATACCGGATAAAAAAACAACACTAGTTAAACAATTACTCAAGGAATTAGGTGTTACTGTAAAAATTGAAAAAGAGGAAAAAAGCCCTTACGATCCTAAATTTGTTGCTAAAATTAAAAAGGCAGATAAGGATATTGTGAAAGGGCGTACCAAAAAAATTCCAATTGCCGATTTATGGAAATAGAATATACCGTTCAGGCACAAAATGATTTAAAGTTTTGGAAAAAGTCGGGTAATAAAGTTATTCAAAAAAAAATATTTCAGCTGCTACAAGCGATTATCGAAAGCCCATTTGCTGGAATTGGTAAGCCCGAAGCATTAAAGTATGAACTATCGGGCAAATGGAGTAGGCGAATTAATGATGAACATAGAATTATTTATGTTGTTGTTGATGCAATTATCTATATACAATCTCTTAAAGGACATTATTAACTGCTAATTCATAGCGGTTTTTTTTATGTTTACGAATTCAGTTTTATTCCTTGGTTTTCTTTAGCTCGATCCAGCTATACTCCGAACTCAAAATATTTAACAAAAAAAAGAGCTATCTAATTTTAGACAGCTCTTTAAATGTACCCCGGAAGGGACTCGAACCCCTGACCCTCGGTTTAGAAAACCGACGCTCTATCCAGCTGAGCTACCGAGGCTCATTTTTTAATGTCTGCAAATATAGAAGTTCTATTGAATAAGCAAAAATATATTTAAAACTATTTGCAGGCTATTTTTATTATAATTTTAAGTGATTAAGGATAAGTTAATTAGAGGACTTGCAATCAATGCAAATTCCCTCAACAATTAGGTTTATCTGCTCAATTTCGAAACCTTTTGGCATTTTAAGGGTTGGAACCTTCACTTCATCCAAGCAATAAACCCTTAAACACTTACTGCAATTAAAATGAACATGCCCATCTTCATGGTGATGTTCCGAGCAAGCGCCAGAGCAAATTGCGTAGTTTGCAGTACCTTGATTATCCAAAACTTTGTGGATAATACCTTTTTCTTCAAAAGCTTTTAAAATTCGATACAAAGTAACTCGGTCGATATCCTTACCAACCAAGTTTTCTAAATAAGGCTGTGAGGTTGCAGAATTTCTATTGGATAAAATATTAAGAACCTGAATTCGTGCTCCAGTTCTTTTTAAACCATTTCTCACTAAAAGGTCTTCATATTCCTTTGCCGCAAGGTTTTCAATGTTAGTAGACATTAATCGATATTGTTTTAATGCAAAATTCTTAAGTACAAATATAAGTTTTTCCTATTGCAACTTTATGTACTTTGAAATTCCTAATTGGTGATTTTAACTTTATCTAATTAATTTATTTGATAAGTATAAAATTAAATTTAGATTTGTCTAAAAATATATTTAGATAATACTCTATGAAATACATACTCTTATCTTTGCTGTTTGTTTTCTCTGTCAATCAGCTCCTTGCCCAAAACAGTTCCATAAAAGGACAGGTAAAATCAAATTCGCTTGCAGTCGAAAATATTACTGTAAAAATTACCGGTTTCAATAAATCAGTTAAAACAAACCAAAGTGGACAATATCAAATTGATCATCTTCCTGCAGGGGAATACACTTTGATTTTTTCGGGAATTGGTTACCAAACAAAAAAAACAAACATTGTTTTAACAAAGGAACCAATGGATTTAAATGCAGATCTCCTTGCTTCAGAATCCAATTTAAATGATGTTGTAATAACAGGAGTAAATCGGGCAACACAATTGCGGAAAAGCCCGGTACCGATTGCAGTTCTTTCCAAAAAAACAATGGATCAAAATGTAAATACAAATTTAATAGAAGCCATTGTGAAAGGGGTTCCCGGAGTTACCGCAGTAACTACTGGCCCAAATGTTTCAAAACCCTTTATCCGAGGTTTGGGGTACAATCGGGTATTAACTTTATATGATGGCCTGCGCCAAGAAGGGCAACAATGGGGTGATGAACATGGAATTGAGGTAGATGAGTATGGCATTACGAGAGCTGAGGTGGTTAAAGGTCCGGCGAGTTTAACCTATGGCTCCGATGCTTTAGCTGGAGTAATCAATATGATTCCTTACAGCCCTAATTTTGAAAATGGTAAACTAAAAGGTGATTTCACGACAAATTATCAAACCAATAATGGAATGATTGGATCATCACTCGGATTGGCCTACATCAAAAATGATTGGAAATACACCATTAGAGCCACAGTCAAAACAGCTCACAATTATTCCAATAAAATTGATGGTTTAGTTTATGGAACGGCTTTCCGCGAATATAATTTATCTGCTTCGGCGAGGGTTGATAAAAAATGGGGATACTCTAAAACTGCAATCACTTACTATGATAACTTGATGGAAATCCCTGATGGAAGCAGGGATTCATTATCAAGGAAATTTACCAGACAGGTTTTAGATTTTGGCGATGACCTTAAAAATCGTCCGATTGTGCTTGATAATGAATTAAATAGCTATTCGATAAATCCACTTCACCAGCACATTCAACATTATAGATTTTATAATATCAGTCAGTTTAAATTTGGAAATAGCGACTTAAATGTACTTATTGGAGCGCAACAGAGCGTAAGACGAGAATACAATCATCCCACAGTTCCAAATCAAGCGGGACTCTATGTAGTTTTAAACACCCTAAATTATGATCTGAAGTATAATTTGCCAGACTTTGCTGGCATTGAAAGTACTTTGGGCATTAATGGAATGTTGCAAGGTAACAGGAGCAAGGATGCAACTGATTTTCCTATTCCTGATTACGATTTGTTTGATATTGGTGCCTTTTATTTTGCTAAGAAATCTATGGGCAAAATAGATATCTCTGGAGGAATTCGGTTAGATAGGCGTAATATTCAGTGGAACGATTTTTATGTCGGTACAAACCAGCAAACAGGCTTTGGCGAACAGGTAAATTCAAGTTATCCTGGAGCAAATTTTCAATTTCCTGTCTTTAAAAAGAATTATTATGGCCTCTCGGGAAGTTTAGGTTTAACATATAACATTTCAGAAAAATTGTTGATTAAAGCCAATATCGCCCGTGGCTATCGAGCTCCAAACATTACAGAAATCGGTTCTAATGGTTTAGATCCCGGCGCACACATTGTTTATTTAGGTAATAGGACTTTTAAGCCTGAATTTAATCTTCAGGAAGATTTGGGAATTATTGCTTATTTAAAAGATGCAGACATTAGCCTAGAATTGTTTAACAACGATATTCAGAATTATATTTATCAATCTCGATTAACAGATGCCAATGGAAACCCTGTGGTAATCGTTCCCGGTAATTTAACTTATCAATATCAGCAATCAAAAGCGAGATTGTATGGCGCAGAAATAAGCATTAATCTGCATCCATCTCAATTAAAGTGGCTCAATCTTAATAATAGTTTAGCTTATGTAGTTGGCCTAAATAAAAATGAGAAATTATTGGCGAAACAAGGTGGTGAGGCAAAATATTTACCATTTATACCGCCATTGCAAATTCGCTTGGAAGTTAAGGCTACGGCACAAAAGCCTATCGGAATCTTTGATAAACCCTATTTAAAAATAGATGGTGCCTTTTTCGCAGATCAAAACAGATTTTATGCTTTGGATAATACCGAAACGTTTACTGCTGGCTACAGTTTATTCAATGCAGGAGTAGGTTCCACATTAAAATCAAAAACTGGAAAAACGCTTTTCGATGTATTTATTCAGATAGATAATATTTTTAATAAAAGCTACCAATCCAACTTAAACAGGCTTAAATATTTTGAGTATTACAATGCTTCACCTAACGGAAAATCGGGAATTTATAATATGGGTAGAAACATGAGCTTTAAAATAATTGCACCATTTTAAGGATGTAAGATGGAAAATGTATGATTATGAAATACTAAATCAAACAAATTCTCTACCCAGCCGTGGTACCTATCCTCACGTACAACCAAAATAATATGAACAATGCACTTTGATACTTGCTCTTACTCTCTTCCATTTTACAACTTAACTGCCCCAGCCGTGGCACGTGTCCTCACCTACAACCAAAATAATATGAACAATGCACTTTGATACTTGCTCTTACTCTCTTCCATTTTACAACTTAACCGCTTACATTTACTTATGGAATCTTCATTAAGCGAACAAAGATTGGATTTTTTAAGGCAATCTATAGGGAAAGTCATCACCAATTCCCCATCAAATTTTATGAATTGGCTTGCGCCAGTGCTTATCAAAGCAGAAAATGGAATTTTAATTTGTCAATACACCATCCGTAAAGAGATGACGAATCCCTACCAGATTTTGCATGGTGGCGTAACCGCCGGGATTATAGATGATTTGATTGGCGCCACAGTATTTACAATGGGTTTAAGTCATCGTTATACAACGGTAAATAATTATATAGATTATTTTGCGCCGGCCACTGAAGGGGATGAGGTGATTGCCGAAACCTCAATTGTAAAACATGGGAAGACAATATTAAATTTGCAATGCGAGATATTTTTACCTTCAAAAAAGCGTTTAATAGCCAAAGGTTACTCCAATATGTTAAACATAGGTTAAGCCGAAGTTTAAAGCAGTAGAATTATTTATTAATTTCTTAAAATTAACAAAACATTCTCGTTAATAGGTTGTTGTAACTTAACCAAAAATATAATGAGCCATGTTAGAAAATTATTCAACTTTGCAATTTATTGTTAGAGGCAAAATTTTTAAAGGATTTTGCATGCGCATTCAAGACGATTTTCATGAAACCTATGCCGTTGTTTTAGATGGCTATCATTCTTTTTGTATCTGGTTGGATAACAAAAATGAAAAGTGGTGTTCATCGAAAAATGTTGCCATTGATCCTGATGCAATAGACGAAATTATTAACAGAATTTCTTTGCCTGCACAGGTTTCTTAGAATCGGAGCTCTAACTACATCTAACAAATTAAGCACTCTTAAGCCCCATTAATAAAGAATCCCTGCTAGTTAATAATTGCTAGCAGGGATTTTTTATTGAAATTTATTTTTAAAATCTATCCAAAAAACATATAACTCAGTGCAATTGCTGTGCAAACACCAACCAAATCGGCCAACAGCATCGAGCCAATTGCATAGCGTGTATTCTTTATGCCGACAGAACCAAAGTAAACCGCTACCACATAAAAAGTAGTATCAGATGCACCTTGGAAAACCCCAGATAGCTTACTGGCGAAAGAGTCTGGCCCACTAGAAATCATGGTACTCACCATCATTCCGCGAGCTGCGCCACCACTTAAAGGCCTAATCAAAGCTGTAGGTAAAGCATCTACAAATCTGGTATCTGCACCAAAAAAGACGAAAACATTTTTAATACCACTCATTACAACATCAAATGTTCCACTCGTTCTCAGCATACTTACGGCAACTAAAATCCCTACTAAATAGGGTATTATTTTCAGTGCGGTTTCAAATCCGCCTTTGGCCCCATCTATAAACGAATCGAATACATCTATCTTTTTATAAAGTGCCCCAAGTACGATCAATAAAAAGATCAACAAAATTATTCCGCCACTTAACAAGCCAGAAAATGATTTGATACCTTCTGCATTTAACTTACTTACATACCAAACAAGAAGGCCAATAATTGCCGAGATACTTAATACCCAGGTTATAATTACAGGTTGAAGTAAGTTTATTTTCTGCCTAAGCGATACAATGAGCATAGCAGCCATGGTACCAACGAAGGTTACAATTAAACATGGAATGAAAATATCTGTCGGATCATGAGCATTTTGTGTCGATCTAATCGCAATTACACTAACAGGAATTAAACATAGGCCTGCTGCATGTAGACACAAAAACATAATTTGAGAATTGCTAGCTGTATCTTTATTTGGATTTAACTCTTGCAAGCTTTCCATTGCTTTAATACCAAAAGGAGTAGCTGCATTATCTAAACCTAATAAATTAGCAGAAAAATTCAGAATCATATGTCCCATTGATGGATGTCCTTTTGGGATATCTGGAAACAATTTAGAAAAGAACGGACCTATAATTCTTGATAGTAAGCGAATCCCTCCAGCTTTTTCAGCAATGCTCATTAAACCCATAAACAAAGCCAATGTACCGATCAATTTAATACAAAGATCTACAGCAATCCAACAGGTTTCTATAATTCCATCTAATTTTAATGGATTCAATGGGTCAGAAGATTTTCCAATCACCATCCAGTTAAAAATATCGTTCTGTCCGAAAAAGAAACACTTAATACTGGCTACAACAATAGCAATAATAATAAATGCCGACCAAATTCTGCTTAATGCCATTAGGGTTATTTAGTTTTTGTTTGAGGATGTTAAAATACCTTTTTTACTTCAAAAGTCCATAGTAAATAGTTTGTACACTATAAACTATGGACTTTTTAAAAGAAATTTTTTACTGTTTATGGTTTATCGTCTGTTAATTCGAAACCCCAGGTTTTTCCTTTTTCAGTAGCAGGCACACCGCTTGTCATCCAAGTGGGGGCTTTTGCACCTTTTAAATAGTAATCAAAAAACTGTTGTTCCCGAATTTGAATATCCTTACGGTTTTGGCGCTGAACCAAATTATGCGCCTCCCCATTATAGTTTAATAACCATACAGGCTTGCCTAAACGGCGAAGTCCGGTAAACATTTCTATTCCTTGATACCACGGCACAGCTCCATCTGCATCATTCGCCATAACTACTACTGGCGTATTTACTTTAGGAAACATAAATAATGGAGAGTTCTCGATATACAGTTCCGGTTTTTCCCAAAGTGTAGCGCCAATTCTGCTTTGTGTTTTTTCATATTGAAATTGGCGATTTGCGCCTGTTTCCCAACGAATACCGCCATAAGCAGAAGTCATGTTTGCAACTGGAGCTCCTGCCCATGCAGCCGCATACATATTATTTTGAGTAATTAAATAAGCAACTTGATAACCGCCCCAACTTTGTCCTTGAATTCCAATTTTTGTTCCATCAACCCAGCTGTTTTTCTTAAGGTTTTCTACGCCAGAATTAATAAATTCTACTGCAGATTGACCTGGGTGACCTGTTTCATAACTAATATCCGGTGCGAAAACCAAATATCCATTACTCACAAAAAATGAGATATTTAAACGGGATGGGGTAGGTGCAGGTGGCTGATAAGAATATAAACCTTCAGATAGTTTTTCGTAGAAGTAAACAATCATTGGGTATTTTTTACTTGGATCGAAGTTTTCTGGTTTGTACAAAATACCATCAGATTGATAACCTTTTGGAGTAGTCCATTTTACCAATTCTGCTGTTCCCCAATTGTAGTTTTGCTGTTGAGGATTGGTACTTGTAAGTTTCGTCTCCGTTTTAAAATCTGTAGTTACATACACATTTGGCGATTCCACGTAATTTCCCTTATCATAAATATAAACATCAGCTTCTTTGGCTTTAAGTAAGTTCGAATATTTTGTTTTCGCCATTACAACCAATTCTGGTGCTTTTGCCGAACCAACATTTGTACGGTAAAAACCATTTTCTTTGGTTACGTTGTTGAAACCATCTAACCAAACCAGCTCATTGGATTTTACAAATTTGTTATCCACGTTTCTTTCAAAACGATTGGTTTCTTCGGTTCTTTCATAACGGAAAGTGATTTTGTTCGCTCTGCCAAAACCTGCTGTAATGTTTTTGGGTTGAGATTTTCCATCTGGCGAAAACGACCAAATATCATATCTGTCATTTAATAAAACTGCTTTATCGTCTTCTGTCCAAGTTGCTACACCGTATGGTGTTGGCAAATCTGGAACATCATTCTCTTCATTTACAAACTTCACATTTAAGCCTGTATTCAAAGTGGTTACTTTTGCATTAGCCACATTATAAGTGTACCAATTAGCTGTTTTGCGATCGAAGTATAAAACATAATTTCCGCCCGGCGATGCCATTGCATAACCATTTAAGCTTTCGATTATTTTTTTGCGCTGTCCAGTTTTTGTATCCACCAAATAGTAATCTTTGCTGGTAGAGCCACTCCATTGCGATTCTACACGGTGACCAAAATCAGTTGAAGCCAGAACAAAATTTGCATCGCCTTCTCCAACCATATTGGCGTCAGGCAAACTCAAATCCGTTAGTGGAACTACCTTTGGGTCGCTACTGTAAACATCAATAACGGCTAAAAAACTTTTTTTACTGTCTCTATCTGCATTTTTAAGTTGCATTGGCTGTAAGTAATCATCTTTATAATTCCATACATCTACTTTCGCAACTTCGAAATCTACAATTGTGGTGTCTTTTGCTTTTTTAATAGGAGCAATGCCAAAAAACAATTTCTTACCATCTTTGCTAAAGTTTACACGTCCATCTCCACTTACCGACCATTTTGCGGGTAAGCCTGGCATGTCATAATCAACAATAGTTTGTGCAGTATCTAAAGTTAAGGAGCTGTAATAAATATTGTAGTTTTTAATTTCTTGTTTTTCAGGACTTTGCTCTCCAACAAAAGCTACGTGTTCACTTTCTTCATCAAAAACAAAACTTTTAAATGAGCCTTTTCCTTTTACTAATGATTTAAGTGTTCCCTTTTCAGTATCAAGTAAAAACACACCCTGAGGAGCTGTTTTGTCCTTTTTTGATCCGCTACAAGCAAAAACCAATTGCTTTCCATTTTTGCTAAAGGTATAATCGGTAACAAACTTATAAGTCTTATCAGTTCCAGTTGTAAGGTTTTTAACCACTAAATCGGTTCCTTCATCTTTCTTTAAGCCAGCACCAGGTTCATCATCTGCAAAATCAATTTCGTTGTCCTTTTTTTGAGGACCAGCAACTTTCTTCGCCGTATCCAACTTATCTAATTGATAAGCCATAACGCCAAATCCATCTTCTGGAAACTTGAAGGACTTTACTCGAGGAATTTTCGTAATTGCATTTGTAATTAAATTGGCAATCCCTAAAGTATCTTTCGGCATTTCATCCAACTTTTTCTTCTTGATTTTTGCTTGGCGTAAATCTTTATTAAAAGGACGAATATTGAAAGCAGCAAATTTAGAATCGTTGCTAAATTCTGCATTCATACCTCTTGGGATGGTAATTTTTGTGTTGGTTTTTAAATTGGAGATGTAAAGTTTTGCATCGCCCTCTTGTTGTACAACACCATATAATGCCCATTGGCCATTGTTTGATAATTGTTTAATGCCTACAGCTTCCCAAGTATCATAAACAGAATGATCTAATGGTTTTTTTTGTGCGTAAGCAAAGCTGACAACGAATAACAGAATTATTGTAAGTCTTTTTTGCATTTTAGGGATAAATTAATTTGTTGATTGAGATTTCAATCTCCTAAAATTGGAAAATTTTAGCTTATTAAGAAACATGTATGCCAAATATTACAATTTTTTGGAATTTGGCTGGCCTATAAAGTAAAAGTCCCGATTGTTAATGAAACAATCGGGACTTTATTATAAATAATCTACTCCGTTAAAGAATGAAATTATTTTTTATCTTTTTGTTGTTGACGCATGTAATCATCTAAACGAGTTTGAAATTTAGATTTTTTCTTTTTCTCATCAACTGGTCTAGCTTTATTCTGCTGAATTAAAGCATGGATTTTATCATCATCAACCATTTTACGAATTAGGAACTGCTGACCGAAAGTCATTAAGTTGGCTAAGAAGTAATAATAGTTTAATCCTGCCGGATAGCTATTTAAAACACCTAAGAAAATAACTGGCATAACATAACCAATGTATTTCATTTGGCCTGTAGCACCAGAAACCTGATTGTTAAAATATGTCATAATCAATGTAGAGATGGTCATCAATACACACATTAAACTTAAGTGATCGCCTATAAATGGTACTTTTACGCCGAAACGGATAAACTCATCATAAGTTGATAAATCTTTCATCCAAAGGAAACTTTCGCCTCTTAACTCAAATAAATTTGGGAAGAAGAAGAAGAATGCCATTACCAGTGGCAATTGTAAAACCATCGGCAAACATCCGCCAAGTGGATTTACTCCAGCTTTCTTATAAAGCTTTAAATATTCTTGTTGAACTAATGTAGGGTTATCTTCACCAACTTTAGCTTTAATCTCATCCATCTCTGGCTTTAAAACCCTCATTTTAGCCATCGATAAATATGACTTGTAGGTAAGTGGAGATAAAGCAACTTTAAGCAAAATGGTAAGTACCAAAATGATTAAGCCATAATTCCAACCAAAGCTGTTTAAGAAATTAAATACAGGTAATACGATGAACCGGTTAATGTATTTTAATGGCCAATAACCCATATCAACCTGTTGCTCTAAATCGTAACCTTGAGCTTTTAAGGCAGAAAATTTATTTGTACCGAAGTAAAACTCCATTTCGTAAGCCTGATTAGCCAAATGGGTATATGGTAACTGCATGTTAGCACCATAAAATTTAACTTGTCCAGGTGTTGTTGGTATTTTAACTTCTAAATTCCCTTTTTCAAAAGCTTGTTTAGAAATTAAAGAAGCAGAGAAAAAGTGTTGTTTAAATGAAAACCATTGGATTTTGCCTTTAGCTAAATCTTCTTTCTCATCTTTCGATACACTTAAGTGATTTACATCTCCATCCAAATATTTATAATAGGGTGCAGAGTAACGGTGTTCACTTTCAATAGATTTTTCTTGTTGCAATAAAACAGTTTCCCAGTTTAAGCCAACGCTATTGCCAGAAATAACTTGTTGTAAGCCAACTAAATTAATATTGAAACCAACTTTATTGCTTAATGCTTTTAAATCATAAACATATTCTACATAAGCATTTGCACCGTAATCGGCACGCATGGTTAAAGTATTCCCTGCTTTGGTTGGTTTAAAAAATAAATCGTTTGTGTTAATTACTTTACCAGCAGCGTTAAGGTTTAACCCAAATTTGTTCTGGTTTCCATCAAACAAAATTAATGGCTTACCATTAAATGTTTTTTGTCCTTTAATTTCTACTGAAGTTATCTTACCACCTTTATTACTCAAAGTGATCAATAAGTTTTCATTTTCTAAAGTTACATTTTGTTCTGTGCCAGTTAATGCAGTACCAAAAGGACCTTTTAATGCTAATGAATCTACAGCTGGTTGGGTAACTACAGCCGTTTTTGTAGTATCTAATTTAGTTGCAACAACACCAGCCTTTTTTAAAGAGTCAACTTTCTCTATTTCCTTGGCCTTTTTAATTTCAGCCTCACTTGGCTTAAAAAAGTAGAATGATCCTGCCAAAATGATCATGATCAGGAACAATCCTGTAAAGGTATTTCTATCCATTATTTATATTTATACTGCTTTTAATTAGTTTTCTTCTTCGCAAACTCCATCGCAGCGGCCACAAATTTAACAAAAAGTGGGTGAGGATTTGCAACTGTTGATTTTAATTCTGGGTGAAATTGTCCACCTACGAAAAACGGATGGTTTTTAAGCTCCACAATTTCAACCAAATTGGTTTGTGGATTCATGCCTGAAGCAATCATTCCAGCTTCTTCATATTGCGCTAAATAATCGTTGTTAAATTCGTAACGGTGACGGTGACGCTCATTAATATGGGGTTTGCCGTAAATAGCAAAAGCTTTAGTACCTTTTTTAATGTCGCAAGGGTAAGAACCCAAACGCATTGTACCGCCCTTATTGGTTATTTTTTTCTGCTCTTCCATCATGTTGATTACCGGATTTGCAGCATTTTCTTCAATTTCTGTGGTGTGTGCATCTTTCAATCCTAAAACATTCCTACCGAACTCAATCACAGCACATTGCATCCCTAAACAAATTCCAAAGAATGGAATATTATTTTCTCGAACGTATTTAATTGCATCAATTTTTCCTTCAATACCACGGCTACCAAATCCTGGAGCAACTAAAACACCATGTAAATGACTTAATTTCTCCTTAACGTTATCTGGAAAAAGTCCTTCTGAGTGGATGTACTCCACACGAACCTTACATTCATTTTTAGAACCCGCGTGTACAAAAGATTCAATAATCGATTTATAAGCATCAGGCAATTCCACATATTTACCAATCAAACCAATTTTAACATCGGCCGTTGGGTTTTTTAAACGACCAAGGAAATCTTTCCAGCTTTCCATATCCGGATCATTCTTAGTTGGAAGCTTTAATTTTGATAAAACCGTTTTATCCAGCTGTTCTTTTAACATAAGCAACGGAACATCGTAAATTGTAGATGCATCCATTGATTCGATTACCGCATTGATGTTAACGTTACAAAATAATGCAATTTTTTTTCTGATATCCATATTAATCGGATGCTCCGTACGGCAAACCAATATATCTGGCTGAATTCCGTATTCTAATAAAGCTTTAACCGAATGTTGTGTTGGCTTAGTTTTTAATTCGCCTGCAGCAGCTAAATATGGAACCAAAGTTAAGTGGATCACAATTGCATTTGTACTTCCTTCTTCCCATTTAAACTGACGAACAGCCTCAATAAACGGCAAAGATTCAATATCTCCAACAGTTCCACCAAGCTCAGTAATTACGATATCGTAATCTCCGGTATCACCAAGAATCCGCATGTTGCGTTTAATTTCATCGGTAATATGCGGAACCACTTGAACGGTTTTTCCTAAATATTCGCCTTTACGTTCTTTGTTGATTACATTTTGGTAAATCCGCCCAGTAGTAATGTTATTTGCCTGAGAAGTTGGAACGTTTAAGAAACGCTCGTAATGACCAAGATCCAAATCGGTTTCTGCACCATCTTCGGTAACAAAGCATTCGCCATGTTCGTAAGGATTTAGCGTTCCTGGATCGATATTAATGTAAGGATCGAATTTTTGAATGGTTACACGGTAGCCACGTGCCTGTAAAAGTTTAGCTAAAGAAGCGGAAATGATGCCCTTTCCAAGAGAGGAAGTAACACCGCCCGTAACAAAAATATACTTTGTCATGATTGTGATTTTTTACAGCTGATGTAATAAATTGCTGCTTTTTGTACGGGATACAAAGGTAAGAAAATTCCTCGTTTCTACTGATTTAAAAATAAGTTATTTTAAAAATGATAAAGTAGTGTTGTTCAGAAAATTAACAACAATTGTAATAGATTTTTACTTTCTGTTCTTTTTCACTCCAAGCAATATAGATGTTATTTTCCTTACCTAATCGATATTTGAAACCATTTAGCCCCGATTTTTTTAGCTCTTCATAAAGGGCTTTATCAGGAACATAATTATCAGCTTTATCTTCGGGCATTACAGCTGGCTCAAGGAAATTATCGTCACTGAAAAAATCATCCGCAATCGTTTTTACAAAAATGATTTGATCTTTTTCTTTGGTTAAATCTACATTAGGATCGGTACTCCCCAATAGTTTGGTGCCTTTTATTTTGGTATTGTAAATCTCTTTTCCATCGGCAGTTTTTATGGTGAAAGTCAAAACCATATTTTCAGGAGTACGACCAGTAAGTTCTATTTTGAAGGTATCAAGAGTCTTTAAACTCGAAAAAGATTTAGTTATGCGCTGATTTACGTTTTTAAACTCAATAGAGCCTGCATCCTTTTTATTGTTAGAGTTGCAGGCCGTTATTGCAAAAAGGCAAATGATCATCAGGAGCGAAAAATTTCTCATACCCAAAACTACTAATTTTAGTTTTAATAATGATTTTCATCAAAAATAATAACCAACTGATAACCATAATTGGAAATCGAAATATCCTTTTGGTGGTGCACTATAGATTGGATTACTTTTCATATTAAAATATTTTCCATATCCAAAACCTGTTAATGCTTCTAATGTTAAATGTTTTGCGGGGATAAACATTACGCCAAAATTTCCACCAAATCGAACTGAATTGGCTTTAAAATCTCTAGTAGCCGTTGATGTATCAAAAAAACCTTCTCCACTTCGTCCCTGATTTTGAATCGTTTTTTCTAGTGAGCCCACATAAAGTCCATAAAAAGCGTTTGCCTCTCTTTTTTCTATTGGATCCAGGTACTTCTTCGCTCTAAGTAAAAAGCCCTCATATTGGTAATAGTCTCGAGAAAGCATGTGGCGCATTTCGCCCGACGCATAGGATAATTCTAGTCCATATATATTAGAAAATGTCTTTTCTATGGATAAGGATGGTCTTTTTGCAACCAAGTTCAGCAGATTTGTTTTTATGATTAAGCCACCTTGCTCTTGCGCAAAAGCCAGATTTGTAATATAAACGCAGATAAAAATTAAAAATATTTTTTTCATAAAGAGGGATAATCACCTCTAAAGTATAAAATTGCAAGGACTAATTAAAAATTCATTTAAAGCATTTCGACATGCTCAATGTAACAGAAAATCTATTATTCCAACTTCAAAGCTTTTAGCAACTTATTTAGTTTCTTAAGATCTTCAGGAGTATCGATAGCAACAGTTTCTAAATCGGTAACTTTTGTTTGGATGTAAAATCCATTTTCGATCCAGCGAAGTTGTTCCAAACTTTCTGCTATTTCTAAAGAGGATGGAGGAAGTTTAGTTATCGCTTTTAACGATTCGCTTCTGTAACCGTAAATCCCAACATGCTTATAAAACTGGTGCTTTTCAGCCCACACCCCCGGTTCACCGTTTCTAATAAAAGGAATCGGGCTTCTACTAAAGTAAATTGCTCTGCCGTTTACATCAATAACAACCTTCGGACTATTTGGATTATAAACACTTTCCTGGCTTTCTATAGATTTTATTAACGTAGCCAACTGAACTTTTTCTTCGGTGAAACAGCTTGCCAATAAATCAATTTGAGCAGGTTCAATAAAAGGTTCATCACCTTGAATGTTTATTATAATATTATATTCTGGTAATTTCTCTGCAACTTCGGCACATCTATCCGTTCCGCTTTGGTGGGTTGATGCTGTGAAAACGTACTCCCCGCCAAACCTTTTAACTTCATCAGCAATTCGCTCATCATCGGTAGCGATAACCACTTTTGATAAACTTTCTGCTTTCATTGCTTGCTCATAAACACGCTGAATCATTGTCTTTCCGGCAATATCAACTAAAGGTTTGCCAGGAAAGCGGGTAGAGGCGTAGCGAGCAGGAATAATTCCGATTACCCCTAAATCCCCTAAAGGGGACTTTGAATTTCTAACGTTCATATTTGGTTTTCAATAAATTGAAATATTAAAAATGTAATGATCAGATTATTTTGACTTTGCTTTTCCACTTTGCCTTTAAACTCCCCCTTCAGGGGGCTGGGGGGTTAAAACAATCCGTTTATCTCAGCTTCGATAGATTGAATTACCGTTCCCAAATCTTCTGGATTATTGGTGAAATCCAATTTATCTTTATCCAAAATCAACAATTTACCCAAGTTATATCCTTTAATCCAAGCTTCGTATTTCTCATTCAGTTTAGAAAGGTAATCTATTCGAATTCCAGCTTCGTACTCACGTCCACGGCGTTGAATGTTATTTACCAAAGTAGGAACTGAGGCACGTAAGTAAACCAATAAATCTGGTGGTTTAATAAAAGAAGTAATGTTATCGAAAATTGCACGGTAGTTATCATGATCACGAGTAGTCATTAATGCCATATCATGCAGGTTTTCTGCAAAAATGTGCGCATCCTCATAAATCGTTCTATCTTGAATAACGTTGCGTTTATTTACCTCAATATCAGTTATTTGTTGGAAACGACTGTTTAAGAAATAAATCTGAAGATTAAAGCTCCAGCGCTTCATATCACTATAAAAATCTTCTAAATAAGGATTGTTGTCCACAGCTTCGTATAAAGCCTCCCATCCATAATTTTTCGCCAATAAACCTGTTAAAGTTGTTTTACCGGCACCTATATTCCCTACGATTGCTATGTGCATATTGCTTAGATATGAGATTTGAGAAATGAGATTTGAGAATTTTGACTTAAGATAAAGCAATTTGCCTTAAATCTCAGATCCCGCATCCATCTTCTCAAATCTATTAAATATTATTAAAAACTTTTAAATCCGATTAAACTACGAACTTCTCTAATGGTTTTTTGTGCACTTTCACGAGCTTTTAATGCACCGTGCTTCGCAACTTGACGTAAATAAGAGTCATCTTTGGCAATATCTTGAATCCGTTCACGCATTGGTGCGGTCGCGATAATCATATCTTCCGCCAGTTGTTTCTTAAAATCGCCATAGCGAATCTGCATTTTGCTATATAAATCTTCAAAATGTTGATGGGTATCAGCACTAGAAACCACCTTCATTAAATCAAATAAATTTTGAATCGGTTCTGGCTTTGGTTGGTTTTCTTCCGTCGGACCGCCATCACTCACTGCTTTCATTACTTTCTTACGGATTGTTTCCGGATCATCAGATAGGTAAACCGCATTAGCTTCCCCTTCAGATTTGCCCATTTTACCTTTTCCATCTAAACCTGGAACTTTAACTAACTTTTCAGAATAGCTAAAAGCATAAGGCTCAGGGAAATATTCGGTATTGTATAATCTATTAAAACGATTCCCGAAAGTACGGGCCATTTCCAAATGTTGTTCTTGATCTTTTCCAACAGGTACTTTTGTTGCTTTATGAATTAAAATATCAGCAGCCATTAAAACTGGGTAAGTTAATAAACCAGCATTTACATTATCAGGATTGGAACGAACCTTATCCTTAAAAGATGTACTGCGCTCCAATTCGCCCATGTAAGCATTCATATTCAAGTATAAATAAAGCTCGGCGATTTCTGGAACATCACTTTGAATATAAATGGTGCTATTTTCTGGATCGATGCCACTTGCTAAATATTCTACTAAAACGTGTTTAATATTTCCGTGTAAATCTGCCGGAGTAGGATGTGTTGTTAAAGAGTGTAAATCGGCAATAAAAAAATAGCAATTGTAATCATTTTGCATTTGCACAAAGTTTTTTACTGCCCCGTAATAATTACCCAAATGTAATTTTCCTGTTGAGCGAATACCGCTCACCACTGTTTCTTTCATAATGGCACGAAATTAAAAATAAATTACTAGCAAAGTATATTATAGATTTAATTTTATCAGATTCTATTAACTTACCAAGTTTAGCTGGATGTATTAATGGAACGTCTTAATTCAAATTAGTTGACCTTTTTCAACTGGTTTAAATCACCCATCCACCTTAGATGATCTCAGGTTTTTTAGGTGGTACAAATAAAACACCTTATTTATTCCGAGTTATGAAATATCAAACTAATTTATATTTTTGATTTATCTATGATCCACTTTTTAAGGCAAGTACACCGAATATGGTTTTTATTTTGGATACTCTTTTTCTTCATGCTTTTTTATCCGATGTACTACCTTACCTCGCGGGATCCGAAATATTATGCCATTCTTAATTTTTGCAGAAAGGCCAATAGTTTTCTGTGTAGTCTTTTTTCGGGGGTTGTTTTTAATTATCAATACGAGC
This sequence comes from Pedobacter fastidiosus, assembly GCF_014306625.1. Lineage (GTDB taxonomy): Bacteria > Bacteroidota > Bacteroidia > Sphingobacteriales > Sphingobacteriaceae > Pedobacter > Pedobacter fastidiosus. The sequence continues at coordinate 255,354 of NZ_JACRYL010000002.1, read as the reverse complement.
AAAAATTAGATTACAACCAAACTTATATCTACTGTGCAAACCATACTTCAAATTTAGATATCATGGTTTTTTGCATCATGTGCCATGGAAAATTTCATTTTATGGGGAAGGATGAATTGTTAAATAATCCAGTTCTGGGGATCTTCTTTAAAACCATTGATATCTCTGTAAATCGAGATAGCAAAATCTCTGCATTTAGAGCTTTTAAAAAAGCAGGCGAAAATTTAGAAAAGGGGATGAGCTTGGTTATCTTTCCAGAAGGGAAAATAGATGATCATTACCCACCAAAATTAGGGGAGTTTAAAAATGGGCCATTTCGCTTGGCTATTGATAAAAACATTCCGCTCGTACCGGTGAGCATTACTAATGTTTGGAAAATTAATTGGGATGACGGTGCTAAATATGGAAGTAAGCCGGGAATTTGCGATATTTACGTCCACAAACCCATAAATACTTCAGAATTGGCCGATGTTGATTCTGATGTTTTAAAAGAAAAGGTTTTCCAATTGATTGATAGTAAGTTAGTAGAGATATGAATTTAGACGCAAAGACCATTTATAAGATAGCCGATTTGGCTAGAATTCATATCGATGAAAAGGAAGTTGATACACTGATTCCAGAAATGAATAAAATTTTATCATTTATGGAAAAGTTAAATGAGCTGGATACCTCAAACGTAAAACCTTTGGTTTACATGAATGAAGCTGTAAATGTTTTTAGAGAAGATGTTGTAAAACAGGAAATCTCTATGGAAGACGGCTTAAAAAATTCGGCTAAACATTCTGATCAATTTTTTATGGTACCGAAGATTATTGAAAAGTAATTTTCAAACGATTGTAACATCTCACCCTTTGCGCTTGTCTAAAAAAGAAAAAACATGGAGAAACCACTTATTACCATAAAAGAGATTGGCCGTAAATATGTAATCGGATCAGAAGTTATCCATGCTTTAAAATCAGTTTCTTTAGATATTAACAAAGGAGAATTTGTGGCATTAATGGGGCCTTCTGGCTCTGGTAAATCAACTTTGATGAATATTTTAGGTTGCTTAGATACACCATCTAGCGGTACCTACATATTAAACGGAACCAATGTGAGTCAAATGTCTGATGATGCGCTTGCAGAAGTTCGCAATAAGGAAATCGGTTTTGTTTTTCAAACATTCAATTTACTTCCACGATCAACCTCTTTGGATAACGTTGCGCTTCCATTAATTTATGCAGGTGCAAGTAAAAAGGATAGAGATGCGAGAGCAGCAAAAGCATTAGAAAATGTTGGTTTGGGCAATCGTATGGATCACAAGCCAAATGAATTATCAGGTGGTCAACGTCAGCGTGTTGCTGTTGCAAGGGCATTAATTAACAATCCTTCCATCATCCTTGCCGATGAGCCTACAGGAAATTTAGATACTAAAACTTCTATAGAAATTATGGCTTTGCTAGAAGAAATTCATGGCAAAGGCAATACCATTATCTTAGTAACCCACGAAGAAGATATTGCTCAGCATGCCCATCGTATTGTAAGGATGCGTGATGGTTTGATCGAAAATGATTATGCAAATACGGAAATCAAATCGGTTTCACCACGCTTGGAAGCACTAAATGAAAGCGGTAAGGACTGGGAAAAAATTAATTAACCCCTAAAAGGGAACTTGGGATAACAAATAAATTCTCCTTCAGGGGGCGAGGGGCAATGAAAATCTATACAAAAACTGGAGACAAGGGGCAAACATCATTAATTGGCGGAACCCGAGTACCCAAATATCATTTACGCATTGAGGCTTATGGAACTGTAGACGAATTGAATTCGTATATCGGTCTAATTATGTGTCAGGAAATAGATCCTCACCATCAACAATTGCTCAAAGAAATTCAGGATAGATTATTTACGGTAGGTGCTTCTTTGGCTGCCGATCCGGAAAAATCCAAAATGAAAATTCCAGATCTTCATGATTCTGACATAACATTATTGGAAAATGAGATGGATGCGATGAACGAAATTCTGCCAGCACTGAAGCATTTTGTGCTACCCGGAGGTAATACTGTAGTTTCTTACTGTCATATTGCCCGCTGCGTTTGTAGAAGGGCAGAAAGATTAACTGTCGAACTTGCAGAAAATAGCTTTGTAGATGAACGCGTAACCGTTTATTTGAATCGTTTAAGTGATTATTTATTTGTTTTGGCACGAAAACTGAACATGGATTGCAAAGCGGAAGAAAACATTTGGATCCCGCGTATTTAATAGTGGAAAAATAAGTTTGTTTTGCTCAAAAATTTTAATATACTTTGCGCATTATTAAGAACAAGAATTTAATTGAATTGAAGATATGTATTGGACATTAGAATTAGCATCGCACTTGGAAGACGCACCATGGCCTGCAACTAAAGATGAATTGATTGATTACGGTATCCGTTCTGGTGCCCCAGTAGAAGTTATTGAGAACTTACAGGCATTAGAAGATGATGGCGAGCCTTATGAAACTATTGAGGAAATTTGGCCAGATTACCCAACTAAAGAAGATTTCTTCTTTAATGAGGATGAATACTAAAAATCTAAAAAAAGATAAAAACCTTCCAATCTAAAAATTGGAAGGTTTTTTTATGCCCTTTTTTAATTGGAAATTTAATATAAAAGAGATTTTAAGATTAACTCTATCAATATAGAATTTAAGCTCACTGAAAAATAATTTACATATTTTAAACAAAACTCAAACACTGTGTGTTAATACAGCATATTTTACTTTAAACTAAAAAATTAACACTATGGGAAATTTATTGTATTTGGTCGCAGTAGTATTGGTAATACTTTGGGTCATAGGATTTGTGTTTCACGGCTTCGGCGAAGTTGGCGGAATAATCCACGTTTTATTGGTGATCGCAGTAATTGCAATCTTGCTTAAAGTTATAGGCAGAGCAACTTAAGAAATATAGAAGCGAGCATTATTGATTTTCAAGCTTTGCTTAAAAAATCAATAAAACTTAAAAGGGAACCTCATTAATGAGATTCCCTTTTTTAATGAACGGAATATCTGTTTTAATTCTTCAATAACAGCTCTGCCAATTCTAAATCTATTGGATAAGTTATTTTAATATTGTTTCTTTCTCCTTCGATAATGTTGATTTCATAACCAATAGATTCTACCACGCTGGCATCATCCGTGAAATTACTATTGAATTCTTGCGTATAAGCTTCTTTAAGGATAGATAAACTGAATGTTTGTGGAGTCTGCACAAGATAAATTTCATCGCGTTTTAAAGCCGAGGTTTTGTCTGCTCTAAGCATTCTAACACTATCGCTAGATTGAACAGCAGCAATTACATTTCCCAACTCTTCGGCCTGCTTAAAACAGTTATCTATGAGTGTTTTTGAAACTAATGGACGAACGGCATCATGTATAGCGACAAAACAATCTTCCTCTATAGAATTAATTGCATTTTTTACCGAATCGAACCGTTCAGCTCCTCCAGCAATAACCTCATGTGGAACACGAAAGTTAAATTCTTCGCACAATCTTGCCCAGTAATTATGCTGTTCTTGATTTAATACGATTAAAATTTTGGGTTGAGAATCACTTTGTGCAAAAGCTTTTACAGTATGCATTAAAACCGGAAGGTTGTTAAGCAAAAGAAATTGTTTTGGGGTTTCAGTCTGCATCCGATTACCGGAACCGCCTGCTACAATTATAGCGTAGTATTTCATAATTAAGTATCAAGATTTGAGAATCAAGTATCGAGATTATAGTCTTGATACTTGATTCTTATTACTTGAATCTATTCTAGATAATTAGCATGGCATCACCATAGCTATAAAATTTATATTTTTCTTTTACCGCAACTTCATAAGCGTTCATTACGTTTTCGTAACCACCAAATGCACTTACCATCATCAATAAAGTAGATTCTGGTGTGTGGAAATTGGTAATCATTGAGTTTGCAATACTGAAATCATACGGCGGGAAGATAAACTTACTTGTCCAATCGTTAGCCGATTTTAAAGTTCTGTTTGCAGAAACTGCAGATTCTATCGCACGCATTGAAGTGGTACCAACCGCACAGATTTTTCTTTTTTCTTCTAGAGCTTTGTTTACAATACCTGCGTCTTTTGGCTCGATGATAAACTGTTCAGAATCCATTTTGTGTTTAGTCAAATCTTCCACTTCAACGGTTCTGAATGTTCCTAAACCAACATGCAAAGTAACTTCAGCAAAGTTAATTCCTTTAAGTTCTAAGCGTTTCATTAACTCACGACTGAAGTGTAAGCCTGCAGTTGGAGCTGCTACAGCACCTTCATGTTTAGCAAAAATAGTTTGGTAACGCTCTTTATCTTCCGCAGTAGCTTTACGTTTAATGTATTTAGGAAGAGGTGTCTCACCTAAAATTTCAACGTTTCTTCTAAATTCTTCGTCAGTTCCTTCAAATAAGAAACGGATGGTACGGCCACGTGAAGTTGTGTTATCTACAACCTCGGCAACCAATAAATCTTCATCACCAAAATATAATTTATTACCAACACGAATTTTACGAGCTGGATCTACCAAAACATCCCATAAACGTAACTCTTTATTTAATTCACGTAACAAGAAAACCTCGATGGTAGCACCAGTTTTTTCTTTGTTTCCGTATAAACGAGCTGGGAAAACCTTAGTGTTATTTAATATCATTACGTCTTGGTCATCGAAATAACCTAAAACATCTTTAAATATTTTATGCTCAATTTTACCGCTGTCTTTATGCAAAACCATCAAACGTGCTTCGTCGCGTTGTTCGGCCGGATTATTGGCAATAAGAGATTCTGGTAAGTTGAATTTGAATTGTGATAATTTCATTCCTGATGAATTTTTTGAGGTGCAAAAATACGAATTTAATTTTTCTTTTCCGTATTTTATCAAACGCAATTAATTATATTATGTTTTGATTGTTATTTCTACAAAAAATTGAACGGAATTGTACGCCGATCTTATAAAAATAATTAGTTTTGATCATGAGCTGTAACCTTTTTATATCCTTTGTGTCTAAACCTTAATTATGATAATCTTTAGGCTAATAGGCGAGAGTTTCCGTTTTGCATTTGATGCTTTGCGTCAAAATAAATTGCGCACAATGTTATCGCTTTTGGCGATTACGATAGGTATTTTTACCATTATCGCAGTGTTTTCTGCTGTGGATAGTTTTCGTGCGAAATTGCAGTCAAGCGTTGATAAATTAGGTTCTAATACAATTTATGTCCAAAAATGGCCATGGATTTTTGGCGATTATCCCTGGTGGAAATACATGAACCGCCCTCAGCCTTCCTTAAGAGATTTTGCTTCGCTTCGCGATAGAATGGAAAATGCCGATGGCATTACCTTTGAAATTTCTACTGGGAACAGAACAATTAAATATAGAAGTAGTTCAGTAGAAGGGATTTCCGTTACAGGAGCATCTCAAGATTTTAATAAAACTTGGAGTTTTGAACTTCAAGCTGGAAGATATTTTACCGATAATGAGAGCAAAAACGGATCTCCTGTTTGTTTAATGGGAGCTGATATTGCTGAAGGTTTATTCGGGAGCGAGGATCCAATAGGGAAACAAGCACAAATTTTGGGTAGGAGAGTTACCGTAGTTGGGGTATTCAAAAAAGAGGGTGAAGATATGCTCGGCACTTCACTAGATAAAAGCGTTAACATTCCAATTAACTTTGCTAAAGGAATTTTAGATATTCAGAACGAAAGATACAATCCTCAAATTACGGTTAGGGGCTCTACGAAAGTATCATTAGAAGAAGTTGAAAGTGAGTTAACAGGTTTAATGCGCTCCATTCATAGAATTAGACCGGGACAGGAAGACGATTTTGCACTTAATAAAACAACAATGATTTCTAACCAACTCGATACCATGTTTAATATGGTAAACATTGCAGGTTGGGTAATTGGTGGTTTCTCTATTTTAGTGGGTGGATTTAGTATCGCAAACATCATGTTCGTATCTGTAAAAGAACGGACAAATATTATAGGTATCCAAAAATCATTGGGTGCGAAAAATTACTTTATTTTACTTCAATTTATATTCGAATCAATCTCCCTTTGTATTTTAGGCGGATTACTCGGGCTGTTTTTTGTTTTTCTCTTTGCCAAAGTTATTACGGCTGTTTCTGGCTTTGAAGTAATTTTGGGTTTAAATAATATTATCCTTGGCATTGGAATTTCAGTAGTTATCGGAACAATCTCTGGCTTTTGGCCGGCTTATGCTGCCTCGAGACTAGATCCTGTAGAAGCAATAAGAAGCTAGAAATAGCTTTTCTTGGTTTCTCAATGCACAAATGCCATGTTAAATAAACCTTATTGTAGTGGAAAGCCCGGAAGCAGGAGGAACGATTGCTGAGGACTTGCAACGGAAAGAAGGGCAAAGTTTCAGATGGAATTCTTGCTTTCGTTTTCAACAAAAAAAATCCCTCGCTAATATAAGTTAACGAGGGATTTTTTTGTAAAGCTTTTGGCTGGTTAGTTTAATTTCGCCAATGCTTCTTTTATTCTTTTAAGTGCTTCTACCAAGCTCTCATCTGATGCAGCGTAAGACAAACGAATGTAATTGTTGTTGCCAAATGAATCGCCACCAACAGTTGCTACGTGTCCAACATTTAATAGATAAAGAGATAAATCTGATGAATCTTTAATTACATTTCCATCAGCATCTTTTTTGCCAAAGAAGGAGCTAATTTCTGGGAAGAAATAAAAAGCACCATCAGGCAGGTTTGTTTTAACTCCCGGAATTTCGTTTAATAAATTATAAACAAGTTCTCTACGGCGTAAAAAGGCTTTTTTCATTTCCAATACACTTTCCAAACCTTGTTCGTATGCAACAATACCAGCTCTTTGTGCAATTGAACAAGTTCCTGAAGTTGTTTGGCCTTGAAGTTTATCATTGGCAGCGGCAATTTCTTTATTCGCAGCAATGTAACCTAAGCGCCACCCAGTCATAGCGAAAGCTTTAGAAAATCCGTTTACGATAATTACGCGGTCTTTAATGCTTTCGAATTGAGCGATAGATTCATGTTTATCCACAAAGTTGATGTGTTCATAAATCTCATCAGATAGGATGAAAATATTTGGATGTTTTTCAAAAACCTTAGCCAACGAAGCTAATTCTTCTCTGTTATAAACTGAACCTGTTGGGTTGCAAGGAGAAGAAAACATGAACAATTTTGTTTTCGGCGTAATTGCAGCTTCTAATTGCGTAGCCGTAATTTTGAAATTACTTTCTAAGTCTGTATTAATGAAAACAGATTTTCCTTCTGCCAGCGTAACCATTTCCGAATAAGAAACCCAATATGGAGTAGGGATTATCACTTCATCATCAGGATCAATCAACGTTAAAATAACATTCGAAAGAGATTGTTTGGCACCCGTAGAAACCACGATTTGTGAAGCATCGTAATCTAAGTTGTTTTCTGTTTTAAGCTTGTTCGCAATTGCTTGGCGAAGTTCTGGATATCCTGGAACTGGCGAATAGCGAGTATAATTTTCATCTAATGCTTTTTTAGCAGCATTTTTAACGTGATCAGGCGTATTAAAATCGGGTTCGCCAACACTTAAACTTATTACATTAACCCCTTTGGCAGATAATTCACGGCCAAGTTTGGTCATTTTAAGTGTTGCAGATTCTGATAGACTGTTGATTCTTTTGGATAAGGTGCTCATGGTTAATTACTTTGAGCGCAAATATATAAACCAAATATTATTCTGCACTAAAAAAGACAGAGTTTTTCTCATTTAATTTATCTGATAACCGTATTTTTGGAAAAAAAATCCTTGTGACGGTTAAAAAGAAAGCTATTGTAATTTCGTTGGTGGTAAGTGTTGTGTTAATGCTGGCTAAATTTGTGGCGTATTTTATTACTGAATCTAACGCTATTTTAACCGATGCAGCAGAAAGTATTGTAAATGTAATTGCAGGCAGTTTTGCATTTTACAGCATTTATTTAAGTACACAACCGCGTGATGAAAACCATCCCTACGGACATGGGAAAGTAGAATTTTTCTCTGCTTTTGTAGAGGGGATTTTGATTTTGATTGCTGGAGTGATCATTATTTTTAAATCATCTTACAATCTTGCCTACCCACATCAAGTTGGTAATTTATTGGAAGGTACATTGATTATTGGTATTACAGGCCTAATTAATATGATTGTTGGCCTGTATTTAATAAACGTGGGTAAAGATCAGCATTCGGTTACCTTACAAGCCGATGGTAAACATTTATTAACGGATACTTATACGAGTGCGGCGATAGTTGTAGGCTTAATTTTAATTCAGTTAACTGGGATAATTTGGATGGATAGTTTATTGTCTGTTCTGGTCGGCTTTTACATCGTTTACTCAGGCTACAAACTTACTCGTGGTTCAGTTGGTGGGCTAATGGATGAAAGTGATTTTACCTTGGTTGAGGAAGTAGTTGATGTTTTACAGAAGAATAGACACAAACCTTGGATTGATGTGCACAACCTCCGTACGCAGCAATATGGGCCCGAATTTCATATCGATTGCCATGTTACCTTACCTTATTATTTCGATTTAAATAAAGTTCACAAGGAGATTTCTCAAATTGATGAACTGATTAATAAAAACGGTTTTCGAAAGGCAGAACTTTTTATTCATGCCGATCCGTGCTTGCCAGAATGTTGCCATTATTGCCACATGACCGAATGCCCTGTTAGAGCAGAAGCATTTAGAAAGGAGATTGTTTGGACGCCGGATATTGTAATTAAAAATAAAAAACATTTCGATAATGAGCTACTTTAACGTTCGGGTTTATGGCTTGCTCATTAACCAAAACAATGAAATTTTGGTTAGCGATGAAGAAGAATACGGCATCAGGTTTAGTAAATTTCCAGGTGGTGGATTAGAATTTGGCGAAGGACTTATAGATGGTTTGAAACGCGAATTTGTTGAAGAATGCAACGCCGAAATTGAAATTACAGCTCATTTTTATACCACTGATTTTTTCGAGAAATCTTCATTTAATGATAGTCAAGTAATAAGTATTTATTATTTGGTAAAAGAGAAGGCACCATTAGAGCTGGCTTTTAAAACCAAAATATACGATTTTGATGGAGATGGAGAATTGCTTCAGGCTTTTCGATGGGTTAATATCAAAGATTTATCTGTAGATGAAATTACTTTTACAACGGATAAAACCGTTGCCGAACTTTTAAAAAAACAATTTTCAGATCCTTCAATATAATTCGATGTCAGATTCTTTAACTCCCCAAAACGATAAACTCAATTTAACAGAAAGAGATAAAAACGTAATCTGGCATCCCTATACGCAGATGAAGAATGCGCTACCGCATATTCCAATTGTTAGGGGAGAAGGTGTATATGTTTTTGATGAGAACGGCAAAAGATATATTGATGCGGTTTCTTCTTGGTGGGTAAATATCCACGGTCATGCTCATCCTTATATTGCAAAAAAAGTAGCTGAGCAGTTAACAGTTTTGGAGCATGTAATTTTTGCTGGCTTTACTCACGAACCGGCAGTTTTATTGGCCGAAAGATTGTTGCCAATCCTTCCAGGAAAACAAGACAAGGTTTTTTATACCGATAATGGCTCAACAGCGGTTGAAGTTGCGTTAAAAATGTGCTTGCAGTATTGGGATAATAAACAGCAACCGAAAACCAAGATTCTTGCTTTTAAAAATGCTTACCATGGCGATACATTTGGTGCCATGTCTGTTAGTGGAAGAAGTATTTTTACTGATGCTTTTAATAGTTTATTGTTCGATGTTGAATTTATAGATTTACCAAATGAGGATAATATCACAGAGCTCAAAACTCAAATCTCCAATCTTGCATCTGAAGTTGCCTGTTTTATTTTTGAGCCTTTAATTTTAGGCTCGGGTGGAATGTTGATGTATGAAGCTAAATACCTCGATGAATTAGTCGTCACCTGCAAACAAAATAATATTTTGACCATTGCAGATGAAGTAATGACAGGATTTGGTCGCACAGGAACATATTTTGCCTGCGAAAAATTGACGAACAAACCAGATATTTTTTGCTTAAGTAAAGGCTTAACTGGCGGGACAATGCCATTGGGTGTAACTACTTGCACCAATGAAATATACAATGCTTTTTTAAGCGACGATAAGCTAAAAACACTTTATCATGGCCATTCGTTCACCGCAAATCCAATTGCTTGCGTAGCCTCTTTAGCAAGTTTGGATATTCTTCTAGAAAGTAAAACCCTGCAAAATATTAAGAGAGTAGAAGCTAAACATTTGGTCTTTATGGAAGAGATCAAAACGCATTCTAAAGTTAAAGCCGTTCGCCAAACAGGAACTATTATTGCCATAGAATGGGAAACTGGAAATGAAACTTCATACCTAAGCAATCTGCGCAACTTACTTTATGCCTACTTTTTAGATAAAGGAATTATCCTCAGGCCATTAGGGAATATCATTTACATTTTGCCACCTTACATCATCAGCGATGAAGATTTGGATTATGTTTATGGGGCTATAAAATCGGCTCTTGAAGAAATTTGATTATGAATTGTTTACTAGTTTTAGCGAGGCGCTATAACCAGTAAATCTACTAAATTCGTCATTGCGAGGCACGAAGCAATCCTAATGCGTTTGTGATTTACCCCATAGTGCTAAGATTGCTTTGTGCCTGGCAGTAGCTAGATAAATTATCTATCTTTTTGTTTCAAATAACCTTTTAAGGCATCATCTAAAAAATAAGTCCAGCCACCTTTAAAACTTTCCTTACTGAAATCTCTTCCGTTTTCAGCAAAACTTTTTAAACCGGTATGGGTTATTCTCACCAAGGTTTTATCGCCTTGATCAAATAATTCCCAGTTTACAACAGAATTACCTGGATAACCATCATAACGCCAAGAGTAAGCGAGTTTTCGATTTTCGATAATCTCAGTTATTTCACATACATGAAGGTATTGTGGCCCTTCGCCAGAGCCTCCAGTGAAATCAAATTTAAAACCGACTTTAGGTTTAAAGTCCTCTAACTTAAAATACCATTTTTTAATTTCGTTGTTATCTGTCAGCGCATTCCAAATGGTTTCGATTGGAGTATCGTAAATGCGTTCGACTACAACTGGATCATTTTTCATGTTCATAATTTTAGGTTATTTCAACTATCCCAAAGGCATTTTCGAAGTATCCATATATAAAATATTCCAGCGGTGTCCATCCAAATCAACAAAACCACAACCATACATCCAGCCATCTTTAAAGCCAGGTTCTGCATATAATGTTCCTCCAGCATCTACTGCTTTTTTGGCCATTTCATTTACTTCTTCAACACTTTCTGCATCGATAGAAAATAAAACTTCTGTACCTAATTTTGGATCTGCGATTTTAGTAGCGATAAAACCTTCAAAGAGCGGTTCTTCAAAGAGCATAACAATGAAATTATCATCTCCAATCATAAAACAGGCAGAATCCTCGCGACTTCCGAATTTAAGATTGAGTTTAAAACCGAGCTTGGTAAAAAACTCTTTTGCTTTGCTAACATCCTTAACAGGAAGATTTATCCAAAGTGATTTTGTCATAACGTTTATATTTTGTTGTAGGTAAAGATATATAACAGTCTTATAAATTGTGCTTGCCGAAAGCGAAATTTTATAGGGGGATATGAGACAAGATAAAATTTATGCTTTGTATTTTTCTGAAAGCTTTTTTGGAGCAACATTGCACTTTACAGCTTGGCGAAGTGGCGGAAATCGAAGCACAAAACTTCAACTTTGCAAAAAAAAAGTTCAATTGAAAACTGAACTTGAATTAGCACTGAAACCGACATTTTGCCAAACTGCTGTTATGCCCAGTGATTTTCTGTCTATACAAACATTGTCATTTGTCTATTATTTACAGGTGTCATTTCGTCTATAAAATTGTCCCAGAAATTTAATGTCAAATTAAGATTGTACTTCTCATTTAGCATTTCAAGCTCTGATTGCAAAACTGCTTTATCAACACGTTTCGCTAATTCGACTAAATCAATTCTCATTAGAACATCTTTTGTGAAAGTTCTCTTAGCGTCAGAAAACGTAACTGATTGTAAAAGTTGAACTGTTGTATCAGAGTTTAAAAGTATCAATGAATAAACAGCAAACTCAATTTTGTCAAAACCGATTAAATAACAAGTGTCGTCCAACATTACAGGCTTGTCGTTCTGTGGAAGGATAAGTGTAAAATGAAATGTTTTATAAAGTCCTGAAATAGCAACTTTATACGGTTTGAATGAATAGTCGCCTATACCAAAAATTGAAAATGGCGGTTTGTTATTGTAAATACTTGATTTTCTTGCACTAAAATTTTCTTGATGTTCTGTCAAGTATTGGTAAGTTTTTGGATAATCTGCTTTAATATAATTAGTTTCTTGTCCAACCTTTTTTTGAGTAACAATTGTGAATTTTCTTGACTGATTAATTACTGTATTTTTAAGGTCTGAACTTTTAAGAAGTCCATAAACTAATCCATCTTCCAGTTTTATTTCTTCATTCAAGCCGTTTACATAATGTCCATTAACTTTGTCAAGTTCCATAATTGAAGAACAATCGTGTTTTAGACCTTGTCGCCAAACGAACGGACTTTCTCCATCTATGTCTTTTGTGTCAATATAAGTGTCAATGTTAGAAACAAATTTGCCATCAAACCAGCCAAAACGCTTTGCTTTTCTTTGGTCTTGTCTTCTTTCTGTTCTTTGTATTGTTCTTAATTCATTTTGAGAATAGAAATCAAATTCACTACATTCAAATTCGCTTTTTGAATTTAAATTACAAGAAAATAAGCACGCTTCTACTGAAACATTAAATTCTTTTTTACTGTCAATACAAAGTTTCTCCAATTTGGAAATCGGATATTTTTTATTGACTTGGTCAAATAAGATATTTTTTACAACACTGTTTTTTACCAATAAAGCAACATTTCCATTAATTTTTTGAAAGGTTTCAATCATCATTAAGGTAATGAATTCTGCAATATCGAAATTACCCTTACCCGTCATTGCATCTAAACCGCTATGATTTTTAAAATTCCTTTTCTTTGGAAGATTATCAGAATTAAGACTTCCTAATTTTGAGTTTGTTACCCAAGGTGGATTGCCAATTACTAAAATATTATTATTAGAATGTTCTTTTGCAATACTTTTGAAATTAAAGTCAAAGACATTGCAATGAGTTATTGAAATGTTTGGCTTTATGTTATTTGGATTTTCTAAATATAAATTTATGATATTAAATTTAGTTTCCCATACGTAAGGTTTATAAATTTCTACACCAAAAACACTTTGAATATTTTTGAAATTCTTTAAGGAAGCAATAATAAAATTTCCTTTGCCGCAGGTTGGTTCAATTACAATTTCAGGCGAAATGTCTTTTGCTGTTAGATAAAGCGTTACTTTGTTCGCTAAATCTAAATTTGTTTGAAAATCGCCATATTCTGTCGCTCTATCAGGTTCTTCAACAATATTTTGATTTACAGAAATTATTTCTTTTAAAGTCTCTAATTCTTCATTATTATCAAAAAAGTGTATGATGCCGAAGGCATCATACACTTTTTGATTTGCCAAATCATAAGATGTAATGTTTTTCAGATTACTATTTAAGTAGTCTGAAACTTCAAAAGAAATATTGGCTTCAAATACTCTCATTATTTGGGTTTGTTATAACTTACAATTTTTTCCACACCAGGAACATCGTCTGATAAATTGACTATTTTTCTATAATTAAGTCTCCATTGTAAAGCATTAGAGATTGTTAAATATCCGATTTGAATTTCAGTTTGTAATACAAGCTGTGCAACTTGGGGCAAAGTAATTTCATCAACGGGTAATTTTATTCCTTCCAAAAAAGATATTATATCTTCTTCGGAAGCATTAACATTTTTCATTTGATTTAAAATACTTGTGGTTGTATAATCAGCTGTTCTTTCTTTTGAAACGAAGGAACAACTTACAAAATTTAATATAGCAGTTTGTGTTGCTGGGTCATCTGACTTGTCGTACACAAACACAAGTAAATTATATCCAAGTCCAAATATTTTCTGCTTTGCATCTCTGAATGGGCAAGAAGATTGAGGCTGTTTAATGGAAGTAACTTTAATGTCTGTTAAAATATCATCTGATGGAAGGTCAATTCTTCTTGCCGATGAGCCAATAGTTACAATATATTTGTCGTGTAAGTGTTTTTGGAATTTTTGTTCGATTAGAGTTCCAACAGCTTTACCGTCAGTAACTCCAAAAAGTTCTTTATGCTTAAATTCAGATTGTCCAACACAAAATAATTGGGCTTCTTCTATTAATTTTTCTATCGTCAGTTTCTCTTTTTGTTCCATTCGGTAAATTTACAATTTTTATTCTTGTCGGTTTTGAGTTGTCGCCAGTTTTTTGTCAGATGTGTGTTACCACGGCCGTTCGTAGCATTGGAGCAACATTGCAGTAGGATAAGGTCAGTGCATCTTTAATCATTTCAAGATTCAAATTTTTAATTTCAAAAACTGTCCAGCCCTGCTTGCCCCATGCGCCATTTGCTGGATAAATATTTTCAGCATTAAAATTACAGAAAACAGATTGATCGACTTCCTTAAGCTTTAATGATGCACTAAGTTTAGTTAAATCTAACGTAGCGAAAATCTTTTTGTTTACCCTAAACGATGTTTTTTCGAAATGTGGCTGTTCGTTTGCTTCATCAAAAGATAGCGCAAGTTGTATGAAGGCTTTTGAATCCATTATTTCAATATTGAAAAAATTACAATTTATACAATTTTTGAGGATGTTGCTCAGCGTGGTTTAATATTAAATTAAGGATATAGCTGTTTGATTGGTAAGTAGAAAGGTTTTCCTTAATTGGCGCCAATCCATCAGATAAATAATTTTTATCCGTAAAATATCCCATACCATAAAACTTACCTTGCTCTACAACGAGACAACTAAATTCTTCTTCTTTTCTGCCTTCGTCAACCAGAGCGAAACTGGGTTGCATATTCTGAATTTCCAATAATGCATTGTTTAATCTTTTATTGTAAATCGCAACGGTTTCAATTCCACTGCAGGCACCAAAACATTGGCCATTTTCATGTGCGGTGCATTTTGTTGCTGTTTTTTGCAGGTAACACAATTTAGCGCAAAGTTGATATTTATCTACAAGCTGATTTAAAAAATTGTAGCCTTCTAATAAACTATTGAAGCTTTGAAGTGATTTGTTGTTCTTTTTATGTTTATCTATTGCCAATCGGAGATAGCCATTTTGATCTTCAAAAATGTATAAATCGTATTTATGTTCATACCTTTTCATGGCTCGGTTATTTTCGGGCCACAAGCGTTTAATCTCATTCGCTTCTAAGATTAGAGCCATTAATTCTGTTCCACAAACCACATAATCAACATTGTAAATGGTACGTAGAAAATCTTGCCTTTGTCTATTAGGTTTATTTCCCGTAAAATGACTCGTTACACGTTTTTTTAAATCCTTTGCCTTTCCAACATAGACGATTTTTCCTTTATTATCTTTAAAGTAATATACTCCGGGTTGGTTGGGAAGCTTTAAAATTACTTTTTTATCCAAATGAGGTGGTAATACTTGTTCTTTAGATGTTTTCTTGAGCATTTCAGCAATTACACCTTCTTGATCAGCTTCTAAAAGCATATTGAATAAGATACTTGTCGCATCGGCATCGCCACCAGCCCTATGTCGGTTTTGAATTGGAATTTTTAAGGCACTACAGAGCTTACCTAAGCTATAAGAAATTTTTCCTGGCATTAATTTTCTGCTTAATCTAACCGTGCACAGTTTACTGCACTGTAAATCGTAACCAGCGTGAGAAAGGTGGTGTTTAAGAAATGAATAATCGAAATTTACGTTATGTGCAACAAAAACTTTATCATTTAATAACTGATAAATTTGAAGCGCAACCTCCTCGAAAGTTGGTGCATCTGCCAGCATTGCATCGTCAATTCCTGTTAGGGCTGTTATGTAAACGGGAATTTGTGTTTTCGGGTTAATGAGTGTAGTATAGGTCTCAACAATCTGATTACCATCATGAATGTTAATTGCAACTTCGGTTATGCCGTTTGCAGAGGCATGGCCACCGGTGGTTTCAATATCTACAATTGCGTATAACATTTATATAAGTATCAATTATAAAACAAATCTATGCTAAAATATTTAGTAATAAAAGCGTTTTATAAAGATTTTATAATTTAATTTTTCTAAGAATAACAATCAAAATTACTGCTCCAATCTAAAAAAAACTACAAATAAAAAAAGCGACAACGCATTAACGCTGTCGCTTACAATTTTGTATTTATTTCTTAAAGTTTACTTAAAAGCTTACTCAAATTTGGTTTAATACCGATTTGGATTGGAACGGTATTAAAAACTCTGTTCTGAATTTTACCTGTACCGTACATATAACTGGCCTCTACAAATAAATTCGCACCACCAATATTGTATTCAATACCTCCTCCAGCTTCTACAATGCCCATAGAATTTGTTTTGTTATCCATTGTAACCTGTAATGATGATGAATTAACCCCTGCCTGTGGCGTTAAAATGAAACCACCACCTCCACCAGCAAAACCATAGAAAGCCCATTTTTCAACAATTTTTCTATATCCTAAAGCCACATTTAATAAGTATGTAGTTGCTCTTCCGTTTTGTAAGGTATAGGTATAGCCTGCATCTGGTGTAATTTGGTTAAAGGTAAAGGCATGCAAACTTACTTTGGGGTATAAAAATAATCCGCCATTGCCTAAGCCTAAGTTAAGCCCTAAACTGGTAGAGAATTTTGGTTTTAAGTAATCTGAAGTTTCTCCCACTGGGAAAGCAAATCCAACTCCGCTCATCGAATATAACTTATCCGGTCGGGTGGTTTGCGCTTTAACGTTTGTGGTAACTGCCATCATTAACAGCACTGCACCAGTTAGTAATTTTGATTTCATATATTTTTAATTTTCGGTTAACAAGTTCACTTTCTGCAACATATCTGCTATGTCGAAGGGTTTTTCTAAATAATCATCGGGATGGTATTGTTGTGAAGAAACATAACTTTCATCATATCGTGCAGAAGCCATAATAACTGGAATTGCTTCCGTTTCTGGGTTCGATCTCAATTCTTTAAATACAGCTCTTCCGTCCATTCCATTAAGCATTATATCTAAAATGATTAAATCTGGATTGAATTCTTTTACGGTTTTAAAAATATATCTTGGCGATAATAAGGGATAAACTCGGTAATGTTCAGACTCCAAGGCAAGCTGAAAAACTTCTAATATATCGGGGTCATCATCAACAACTAGTATTCTTTTCAAAGTAAAATAATCAATTGGTTAATCAAATAAACACTCCTAATACAAATTGATTTGGATAATGTTTTAACTGGTTAACTTAAATTAATTATCTATTGCTAAATAGAAGTTTATTTACCTTTAAATGATGAATTAATCTTCGCTTTTAGCTGTTTTAGATTTTCCCTTTAATAGGTTGTGTTTTATAAAACTTGAGAAAATATCTTTATACGGATTGGTAACACTGTAAGAAATGCCTCCAGATAAAACAACCTGATGGCCACCGAGTACACTTTTGATGTGTTGTTTGGATACGATTGCAGATTGACTTATTTGAATAAATGCTGGATGTTTTTTTAGCATTTTGATCATTTTAATAAAATTAAGCTTAGAGCTCAGGTATGAATTTTTTATTGTTCTAAAGTGAATGTCATCCGTAAGTTCTTCAACAGCAATCAATTCATTTAAATCTATCCTCACTAAATCACCCTCTTTGTTTTGTAATGGAATGTAAAAGAAATGGTCTTCAAAAATTGAGAAGGGCAAATGAGTTTTTTTTCCGGTAGGATAAAGATTATTTATTGTTTTGGCGAAATGAAGTATAGAATAGGGTTTAAGTAGATATGCATCTGCATCAACTTTAAAAGCATCTATAGCATAGCGTGCATGGGCGGTTGTAAAAATAAGGTGTTTGGTTTTTTTTCTTAGTAAACCAGCGAGTTCAATGCCTGAAAGAGCAGGCATTTCAACATCCATAAAAATAATATCAACAGGGTTGGAAACAGAAATTTCTGCAAGGGCTTTTAAAGGTTCAGTAAAGCTTTGAACAAGTTTTAAATCAGGTAACTTGGTCATGTATGCTTTTAGGTTTTCAAGAGCGTGTGGGTCATCATCAATTGCGATGCAACTTATAGACATTTAATTTAGTTTTAGTTAATCAAAATTACAATTTCATTATCGAATACCGAAAACTTGGTATTTCGTAACGTATTGTAGTTAATTGGTAAAGGAAAAAGTAGGTTCTGTATGTTTATGGTGAATAAAATAATCTATTTGACTGCCTTTTTCAGTCGTAGATTAATACTAATTCATTTTAATGGTTAATTTCGATTTAAAATACTGATTGTCATTGATATAGAATTCAAAAGTAGCTAAATTATTATAAGTATAAGCTAAACGTTTTCTAATGTTTTCCATGCCAGAATTTAAACCATTCTTATTAGGCACCAAATTAGCTAAGTTGGAAGTTTCTATAATCAAATTATGGTCATCTTGATTAATACTTATTTCAGCAGGATGAGCAATATCACTTAAATTACCATGCTTAAAAATATTTTCGACCAAAGTGATTAAAACTAATGGAATAATCTTTAAATTTTTCACATCGTCATCATAGTCGAGCCTAATTTGAAGAGCATGATTTTGCCTGAGCTGATGTAAGTTAATGAGATTTTCTACTTGATCAATTTCATCACCTAAAATTATAAAATCTCCTTCCTGATCGCTATCAACGGCATACCTCATCATTTCTGAAAGCGAAAGAATGGTTTCTGCCGCCACAGGCGATGATTCCCGAGCGTTGTGGTAAATAAAATCAAGGGTGTTAAATAAAAAGTGAGGTTGTATCTGTGCCTTTAAAAATGCATTCTCAGACTTTGCAATTTGAATGATGTTATTTAATCGTTGTTGCTCAAGATTTTCGGTTTTTTTTCGCTCCTTCAAAAAGTTGATCAGGAAATAATAGCCAGTAGCAAAACCAGTAAAAAATGTCCATCTGTACAACGGACCAATAAAGTAAGCAACACTAAATTCAAATTTCTTAGTACTTACATAGCCCGCATACTTTATAGACAAAAATTCAATCCCATAAATGGAAAAAAAATAGATGGAGATTTCCGCTATTAAAAAAATCGGCAATTTCCAATATACCTGTTTAATATCCTTTAGGCTATAAGTTAAAACAAAATGGGCATGAACATAAAATAATGTGATGTTCAAAGCGTAATGAATTACATAATTGCGAAACGTACCGAACTTTCCGCTTAATAACCCAGCAATTATCGCTTCATAGAAAATGAAAAAAATCCAAGTAATAATGTGGATTTTTTTTTCCTTGATAAAGTTCCAAATTCTGTTTATGGGTTGAATCTTATTGTCCGTGTAGGATATCATATAGTATGTGTAAGGGTTTTTTACTCGATTGATTATCAGGCTAGTTTCATAGAAAAAAGAACTATGAAAAAGCAACAGAAAATCAACAAGAAAACATTATTCGTATTCAAAGGGAACGGATTTACAGCCAATTATTCTACTGATCCAACAGATCCAATATCAACATCAATATCTGGCGGAAATCTGATTTTTGTTAAAAGAGGATAATGCGAACTGGACAGGTAATTCAGGATCTACCTGTCCTGATTGTTTTCTCTCTAATATATGTTTGAATTTCATCCCTGTAATTATTGCCAATATTTACGCTTAGACTGTTTATCATCTTCAGCATATTGCCTTCCACTTTCTCGATATAATTTTTTGCGATAATAAAAGATCGATGAGCTTGGGCAAAATTCGAATATTCTTTTAAAATTACTTTAATCTCCGATAGGGCAATGTAGGTTACAATAGTTTCATCAACGGTGTAAATTCTGACATAGTTTTGAAGGCTTTCTACCGCAACAATATCAGCATATCGTACTTTGATAAGGTTATTTCGCTCGTTTTTATTGCGTACAAAAAAGTAATCATCCTCCTGCTGAATGTTAATGCTTGGCACATTCGGACTTAAAGGAAACAATCTGTTTATGGTTTCGGCAAAGCGTGCAAAGGTATAAGGTTTAAGCAAATAAGCGCTTGCATGCATTTCAAAGGCTTCGTAAGCGTATTTTGAATGTGATGTTGTAAAAATTAGTTTATTTGTTTTATGGCGAACTGCTTTTGAAAGTTCTATACCAGAAATCATTGGCATATCTATATCCATGAAAATAATATCGACATTAATGCCACCACTAATTTCGGTTAGTGCCTGCAATGGATCGGTGTAAGCGTGTACGAGTTGAATATTTGATAATGTGTTGATGTAAGATTTTATGCCATTAATAGCATGAATATCATCATCAATCACAATACATTTTAATTTCATTTTAGTTTGAGTAGGGTAATTTAATGCCAAATTAAAGCTTGATTCTCAAATTAAGAAATAAAATGCATTTGTAACGGTTTTTATTTTGTTCATAAAGTATTTTCTCCCTTTCGCATAGTTAATCCTAAATCTTAGAGGCAGATTTCTTAAGTAATTCTTTTTAAACAACTTAAAAACCTTTTTGAACGGTTTTTTTAGTTGTTAATTTCCAAATTATTCTAAAACAATTTGGTTTAAACTATTGTATAACAATAAATTAATAATTCTTTCGTAATATTAATAAGTCGATTCTGAAGTTGATTAGAAACCTGCATCTAAAATAAAAACGATGAAAAACACAACCAGATTACCTAGAAAATTAAATAGCTCTATTACAAAAAAGGTAATCGAACTGCAGGATATTGGTTATGATTGTGATTTTCTTTTACTGGCTAATGGAATTGTTCTCTGTATGCAAAATAACCACACTTACCCATTAAATACAGTTTCTGTAAAACAAAGAGAACATGGTTATGATTTGCTAAGTCATTCTTACAAGCACGTTCATACAATAGAAACTGGAAATGGAGAAAGAGGAGTGCTACTAACAGAAAATTCTTTGCGATGAATAACTAATCGAATGCTAAGCTTCAATCCATTTCTTTAATTGAACTAATATTTTTTTCCTTCTTTACGTGCATTTCAAATTAAATAGAACTATTGCAACATAATAATTACCATTTAAAAATTATGTTGTAAAACTATAATTCACTAGTTTTGTTTAAGTAATTGTTGTCGATATTTAAACAAAACAAATGACTTACACCATCTCAGATCTTGAACAGCTTTCGGGCATTCAATCTCATACCATTAGGATATGGGAGCAGAGGTATAATGCGTTAACGCCTATGAGATCTGAAGGTAATACGCGTTTTTATGATGATAAACAGCTGGTTAAACTATTAAACATTGTTAGTTTAAATCAATCTGGCTTAAAGATTTCAAAAATCTGCAAGCTCTCTGATGATGAGGTAAAAACACTTTTAGTTAAAGAATACCATCAAACTTCTGATGATCAACAAACAGAATACTACATTACCCAGTTAATAAAATTTGGAATTGCTTTTGATGAAAAATCTTTCTGCGACTTATTAAACGAAGCTTTGAGTGCTTTTGGATTATCTGAAACCTATAAAAAAATAATGTATCCTTTATTGGTTCGACTGGGGTTAATGTGGTTAAAGGATGATATTTGTCCGGCACATGAGCATTTTTTAACCAATATTATTCGACAGAAAATTTTTTCGTCTATTAATGATATTCAGATTGAAACAGCTAAAAGTAAAACTTGGTTACTGTTTCTACCTGAGGACGAAGATCATGATATTGGTTTACTTTACGCCAATTTTTTTCTTCGTTCTGCCAAGCAAAAAGTAATATTTTTAGGAAGCAAAGTACCTTTAAATTCAGTAGAAAGAGTTTTAGCCTTAAATAATATTGATCATGTTTTGCTTTTTATGGTCAAGTCTCGCCAAATTGATACTGCACAGCAATATATAAATCAACTATCAGCAATATGCCACTCCACACAAATTCATTTGGCTGGAAACGGAAATGTGATCGAGAAGTTAACAAAATCAGATCACATTAACTGGATAAAAAGCCTAAACGATTTTGAAAATTCAATCCCAACACAAACGACTAAATGAAAGAAATGTTTGATCAATTATCCGCAGAATGCAGTAAACTAACCACAAGAAGGTATAGTACTAGTTTTTCGCTTGGCATCTATTTTTTAAGTAAAGAGATTAGACAACCAATATACTCAATCTATGGTTTTGTTCGCCTTGCGGATGAAATAGTAGATAGTTTCCATCAATTTGATAAAAAATACCTTTTAAATAAATTTAAGCAAGATTCTTTCGAGGCTATTGAACTTGGCATTAGCTTAAATCCGGTTTTAAATTCATTTCAAAAAGTGATTAATGAATATCAAATCGATCATGAGCTTATTCATCTTTTTTTAAATAGTATGGAGATGGATTTATGCGAGCAAACCTATACTCCAGAGCTTTATGATACTTATGTTTTAGGATCGGCAGAGGTAGTTGGTTTAATGTGCCTTAAAGTTTTTACCAAAGGTGATCAGAAAGAATACGAACGATTAAAACCGTATGCAATGAAGTTGGGCTCGGCGTTTCAAAAAGTGAATTTTTTGAGGGATGTCAAAGCAGATCATCAAGCTTTAAACAGAAGTTATTTTCCTAATGTAGATTTGGCTTTGTTTTGTGATAATCAGAAAAAACAGATTGAAGAAGAAATAGAAGCCGAGTTTAAGGAAGCGCTGATTGGAATCAAAATGTTACCTTTGTGCTCTAGAAATGGGGTTTACTTAGCTTATATTTACTACAAAAAGCTTTTTAACAAAATTAAGGGGTTAACGGCAGAACGAATTATGACTGAAAGAATCCGTATTCCGAACCATCATAAAATAGGTTTGATGTTTGATTCTGTAATTCGCCATAAGCTAAATGTTATTTAAAAAACCTACAATTATTAAATGAACGAACAGGTTATATTAGTTGATAAAAATGATTTGCCGATAGGGCAGATGGAAAAAATGGAGGCTCACGAAAAAGGTGCGCTTCATAGAGCATTTTCTATATTTATTTTTAACACTAATAACGAATTGTTGTTGCAACAAAGGGCAGTAAGTAAATATCATTCTGGCGGTTTATGGACGAATACCTGTTGCAGTCATCCTCGTGTTGGCGAAAACAATCTTGATGCTGCAAACAGAAGACTTTTGGAAGAAATGGGGATGGTCTGTGATTTAGATTATATTTTCAATTTTACTTACCGAGCCGAATTTGAGGAGGGATTGACAGAACATGAGCTTGACCATGTTTTTTTCGGAATCTCTAATCAGCTTCCAATAATTAATACAGAAGAAGTAGAAAGCTATAAATATGTGGATTTGGCTTTTTTAAAAGCTGATATCAATATTCATCCAGAACTGTATACGCCTTGGCTTAAAATATGCTTGGATAAAGTTATAAGCTACTTAGAAATTGCTTCAAAATAAAAAACGGGCATACAGCCTAAGCCATATACCCGTATCTAAATTAACGCTCTCGAGGACAAATATAGAGTTACTTTCCATAAATCCTAAAAGATTAACAATTCTTTTACGTTAAAATTATAATTGATTAATGTTGATGATTTTCATTTTGAAACTAACCCTTTCAAAATGAAAGGGTTTGATTAATCAGTTCTCTATCCAAAAAATATTTTTATTTGTTTTAAACTTCATAGCACAGGTTTCTTAGTTGTTTTTAATATAAGGCATCAGCTTTGAATACCGCTTTCCATGAAATTTAAATAAAAATGGAAAGTCGAATAATTTTTGTGCGTATTGCAACTCCAGAGGATGTACAATATGTTAATGAAATAATAAAAGAAACTGAAAGCTCTGCAATTGCAAGAGGATCTGGTATATCAAAGAGAACCCCAGAATCTATATCTCAAAAAATTTTAGAGGGTAAAGCAGTAATTGCGGTAACCACCACCAACGAATGGGTAGGGTTTTCGTATTTTGAAACTTGGGAAAATGGGAATTTTGTTTCCAATTCTGGATTAATTGTTGCACCGAAATTTAGAAACTCCGGCGTAGCAAAATGTATCAAAAACAGAATTTTTAAAATGTCTAGGCGCATTCATCCGAATGCCAAAATATTCAGCATAACTTCTGGTGCAGCAATAATGAAAATGAATAGTGATTTGGGTTTTGAGCCCGTAACCTATGCAGAAATTACACATGATTTTGACTTTTGGGAAGGTTGCAAAAGCTGTGTTAACTATGATATTCTTAATCAAAAAAAGAAATGCAATTGCCTATGTACGGCAATGTTGTTCGATCCAACGCTAAAGCATTCGTCAGATTCATGCCAGTAATTCAGTTTTAAAAAATTTATCAAGTAAAATAATCAGATAAAAATGAACTTAACAGTAAGCCGTAAAGCTATAACTCAACCAGATTTAAATTTAGCCTACAATCAAGCCATACATCTTTTAAAAGATTTAATTTCTACGCCATCATTTAGTGGTGAAGAAGGAACAACAGCAGATATTATTGAGACTTTCTTAAATGAAAAATCAATTTCTACATTAAGGAAATATAACAATATATGGTGCTACAATAAATATTTTAAAGAAAGTAAACCGACAATTTTATTAAACTCCCATCACGATACGGTTAAACCGAATGAACAATATACATTAAACCCATTTCTGCCAATTGTAGAAAATGATAAGATTTATGGCTTAGGCAGTAACGATGCTGGTGCATCATTAGTTTCGTTAATTACAGCATTTGTTTATTTATACGAACGAGAAGATTTGCCTTTTAACATTTGCCTTGCTGCAACCGGAGAAGAAGAAAATTCTGGTTTGAATGGGATTAGAAGTATTCTGAACGATTTAAAACCCATAAGTTGCGCAATAGTTGGCGAACCCACAAAGATGGATATGGCCATTGCCGAAAAAGGATCAATGGTTATAGATTGCATTTCTAGAGGAAGGTCTGGCCATGCAGCAAGAGAAGAAGGCGATAATGCGATTTATAAAGCAATAAAGGATATTGATTGGTTTGCTCACTACAATTTTCCCATAGAGGATAATCTTCCAAACCCTGTTAAACTTTCGGTTACTCAAATAAATGCTGGCCTGCAGCATAATATTGTTCCCGGAGAATGCAGTTTTACGGTCGATATTCGTTTCGACCATAGCTACTCTGAAAAAGAAATCCTTAACACCATAATCAATCACACCAGTTGCGATTTTAATGTTAGGCCAAATGTTTTAAATCCATCCAATATCGATGTTCTGCATCCATTGGTTGTTGCAGGCTTAGCAATAGGAAGAAAAACTTATGTATCGCCTACCAGTTCAGATCAAGGCTGGCTGGATCTGCCATCTGTAAAAATGGGACCTGGAGATTCAGCAAGATCGCATACTGCCGATGAGTTTATTTTAATTGAAGAAATAGAAGAAGGCATTAACATTTACATTCAATTACTCGAAAATTTAATGCTCGATAATCAACCAATTTTGCCCAATAGGAAATTGTTTTTTAAATAAAATTTAGTCGTACTTTTTTTGACAGATACTACAATAGTAACTTTGCCTGTGTGTTTTTCCTAATTCTTTTTTTTCTATTGGATGACCATTCGGGCAAAGTTTCTGACTGTAAACTTCCCAGTGTTTGCTTAGCGTATTTTCCTTTTTCCATTTTAAAAAATCAAAACTATAATGCCTAGCTTCTTTAATTAGTTCTTTTATTTTGGCTGGTGGCAAATCTTTAATCTTACTCAAAGGATGGATTCTTGATCGATACAGTATTTCATTTTTTATAATATTACCAACACCTGCAAATATATGTTGATCCAATAATATATCACAAACGTAGGATTCTGGATCTTCTTTTAACTTCTTAATTGCCTTTTTACTATCCCATTCATCAGCCATAATATCGGTAGTCCAATCATATAAAACATCGGCTTTGCCTTCTAATAAATCAACTTTACAGGTGTAAAAATTCAGTTCATCCTTTTTAAAAGTTAAGCCCAATTTCAAAGCGGTTTTTTTGGTGTCGTTTATTAGGTAAGTTCCAAATAGCATAAAATGAATCCGGATGGTAAAATCATTGAAGCAGATTAAGAAATGTTTCCCCCAACTTCTAAATTCCTGAATTTTTTGATGGAGCAATCTATCCTTATCAATGGTTTTCACGTTGCCGGCAACTTCAATTATCTCAGGCTTGTGCAGATGCAACTCTGCTATTAATTCTTTTAAAATAACGATTGATGGACCTTCAGGCATATTATTCGAACTTTAATTTTTTGAACTTGAAATTTCCTTTAATCATAGAATTAAAATATTTCCCTTTTGATATTGATGTTTTCATCGCTTCGAAAGTTTTGTTCGGAACGTTTTTATAGAGGTAAACCATTCCGGTTAAAAAGGTTATTTTTAATGTTTTTGTGGCAACATCGTAACTGAAATGATCAATAACAGAAGAAGACATGAAAGAAAACTTAGAAATAAGAAATTTAATTATTGCTTCAATTCAGATTCTTCTTTGGCAACTCTTATTTTTTCTTTCTTTAAATCAATCCGTATAATGTTATACAAACTCATATAAACATTCGCAATCCAAATGATTGAGAATCCTGCTAAAATATAACCTCGCCAATCGTTGTAAAGTAGCGTAAATTTTGTGATGAATAAGATCAGTATCGTAACGTAATGGCTGAAGCAATATTCGCAGGTAAAAACGTAGAAGAATTTTCGTTTAACTAGTTTATTGCAACTTTTCGATTTATCTACACAAAATTCTCTCGCTTCTTTAAAAATTTCCTCTTTTGTAACCGTCCATGCAATGCAGGCAACGGGGAGCGCTAAAATAAAAATATAGCAAATGTGGGTTTCCATAGGGATGAACAATTGAAAATTGAATTATTTAGAGAACCTCAAATCGTTAAGAATGTTTTACTTAAGCCATAAACATTTTGATTACATTTATGTTTATTTAGAAATTTAATCGATTATATCATTATGGAAAGAGCAGAAATTTTATCTCTACTTGAGGTAATCAACCAACAGGTAAGTTCTTCAGTTTTGGGTGGAATGGAAGAGAAATACGAAGAACTAGAAAGCATGGGTTTAATAACCATTAATCGTGATGCTGTACAATGGTCTTCAGCAATGACTCCTGCCGGAAATGCTTATTTAGGTCACGATTAGCTTTAATTCTCGTCTTAAATTCTTTGATCGGATTATTAATGGATTTCTGTTAAATTTGTGGAAAGTTTAGAATGGGTAATTTTTTTAAAACCCATCTATCGCCATTATGAATAATTTTCCATTAGAATTAAGAACTGTTAACGTTACCAGATATGTTACGCCTTTGCGAGAAGGTGGATCTATGCCTGCCATTGCCGAAGCCGACGATGGTTTTTTATATGTTTTAAAATTTCGAGGCGCAGGCCAGGGTACAAGAGCCTTAATTGCCGAATTAATTGGTGGCGAAATTGCCAGGATTCTTGGTTTACGCATTCCCGAACTTGTTTTTGCAAACTTAGATGAAGCTTTCGGTCGCACCGAACCCGACGAAGAAATTCAGGATTTATTAAAAGCAAGCGTGGGTTTAAACTTAGCTTTACATTATCTTTCTGGAGCAATTACTTTCGATCCAACCGTTACTGAGGTTGATTCCAAATTGGCATCACAAATTGTGTGGCTAGATTGTTTTTTAACCAATATGGATCGCACTTGTCGCAATACCAATATGTTGTTGTGGCATAAAGAACTTTGGTTAATCGATCATGGTGCTGCATTGTACTTTCATCATTCTTGGCAAAATTGGAAAGAGCAAGCCGAAAGACCATTCGTTTTGGTTAAAGACCATGTTTTATTACCCTGGGCTTCAGAGTTAGAATTGGTTGATCAAGAATTCAGCGCAATTTTGAATGCCGAAAAAATTCGAGCCGTAATCAATTTAATTCTTGATGAATGGCTAGAAGGGGAAACAAATTTTGAAACCAAAGAAGAACACCGTAATGCTTACGCGTATTTTTTAGAAAAGCGATTGGCACATTCTGATATATTTTTAAAAGAAGCACAGCATGCAAGAGAAATTCTTATTTGAGTATGCTGTAATCCGGGTAATGCCAAGGGTAGAACGCGAAGAATTTTTTAATGTGGGCATTATTTTGTTCTGTGCTAAAAAGAAATTTCTTCAAAGCATTTTTTATTTGGATAAAAACAAGATAAATGCTTTTTCAAAAGAAATCGATATTGATGAATTAACCGCTAATCTTACTGCTTTCGAAAGAATTAGCAATGGACTAGATGGTTCAGGGCCGATTGGCAAATATGATCAGCCATCGCGTTTTAGATGGTTAACAGCAACGCGAAGTACGGTTTTACAGTGTTCTAAAGTTCATCCTGGTTTTTGTATCGATCCTAATGAAACCATGCTGAAGTTGCACGATGAATTGGTTTTATAGAAAGATTACCTATAATTAATTAATAGATTATCATGAAGAACAACTTCAGTTTTAATGCTGATACCCATAACTTTTGGCCAATTTACGAAGCTATAAAACATTTTTATCCAATAGGAATAACAGGAAATTATCCATCGTTATTTTTCGAATACCCGAATTTAAAAACACTTGGAAATAAAGTTGTTGATTCAATTCATAACGAAGCGAATTTTAGTTTATGGAAAGCTTTTGAAAAGCAAATTAGCCACAACCATAATTTGGAAGTGGTGGGCACAACTTATGGCCAAGCACCAAGTTTAAGTTTCGATGTAATTTTGGAAAAGGTTGAGTCTCCAGAATTTCGCAGAATAAAAAAAATAAGTGTGGCTGTGAGCTTAGTTGGAGGTTTTTTTACAATCTACGGCGTGGATGAAACTTTTGTAATCGAGAAAAATCAAGGTAGTTTAGATTTAAATTATCATTCTATTAACGTAATAACCGTATCTCCATATAAAGAGTTTGAGTCCATTTTTATTGATTTAAAAATTGCAGTTGAGGCTAAATTTAAAGGATACAAATTTGTTCCCTATGCAATAGGCAATATGACTTTAAAAGGTTTGCAGGTTCGTTATATAGATTATAATGGTGATTCTAGTATTTATAATGCGCTGTTTGACCAATTTTTAGATTCTTATGATGGCCCAGTTAGAGGAAGTAAATTTTTTGGTTATGAAGATTGGAGCATAGATCTTTCCAATCCAGATTCTGTTGGAGTATTTACAACTCCTCCACCTCAATTGTAATTACAATTCTTATTTTTTTGTTCATTTCACACCGTTTTATATTACTACCCATTGCCGAAAGAATATTTTAAAAATCTCCAAGATTTACTCAACATAGAGCGTGAAGAAGATTTACAATCGTATTTAAAACTCACCGAAAACACTTCTGCTGCAGATAGGAGAGCACTAGGCTTAACTTGGTATCCAATTGCCATTAGAAACACAGAAATTGGCCGTGGCGATTATTTAACCGTTGAACTGGAACGAACCACACATCAAGAATTTTCCCATCAATTTAGATTTGGTTCATCTGTTGTACTGTTTTCAAACCATGATGCTAAAATAGACCGGATAGAAGGTGTGATTAATCATCTGAGCGGAAATAAGATGAAGATTAGTCTTCGCATTGATGAAATGCCAGATTGGGCTAGAGATGGTAAGCTTGGGGTAGACTTGCTTTTTGATAACAACAGTTACGATGAAATGCAAGGTGCACTTAAACAGGCCACAAATCTAGCGGATAATGTAGCTGAAAATAAACTTATTAGAATTTTAACAAAAGGCGATAAACCATCTTTTCAAAATGAAGAAAAGTTTCTTCTGCCCAATAATTTAAATGTATCTCAACAACTCGCAGTAAACAAAATCATCTCTGCCAATCATCTAGCAATTGTTCATGGACCGCCAGGTACAGGTAAAACGACAACGCTGGTTCAGGCAATCAAGTCGCTGGTGAAACATAATAACCAAAAGATTTTGGTTGTGGCGCCGAGTAATACAGCTGTGGATTTATTAACAGAAAAACTCTCTAAAGAAGGGTTAAATGTGATTCGTGTGGGCAATCCTGCTCGTGTTTCTGAGCATTTAATAGCTTCTACACTTGATCATAAAATGGCAGATCATGCTGAAATGAAAAATATTAAAGCTTTAAAAAAACAAGCAAATGAGTACAAAAACATGGCTCATAAATATAAGCGAAGTTTTGGTAAAGCAGAGCGAGATCAACGTAAGGCACTTTTTAATGAAGCGCATAAAATAGGCAAGGAGGTAGAGCAGATTGAGCAGTACATTATGGATAATCTGTTTAACAATGCACAAATTATTACTGCAACTTTGGTTGGCGCAAATCATTATACCGTTAGAAATCTTACCTATAATACAATCGTAATCGACGAGGCCGGACAAGCGCTCGAACCTGCATGCTGGATCCCTATTTTGAAAGCTCAAAAAGTAATTTTAGCTGGTGATCATTTTCAGTTGTCGCCAACGATAAAATCTAATGAAGCAGCAAGAAATGGCTTAAGTAAAACTTTATTAGAAAAATCTGTACTGCTTCATCCAGAAGCTGTTGTGTTGCTAAATGAGCAATATAGAATGAATGAAAAAATTATGAAATATTCTTCAAAGGTATTTTATGATAATCAGTTAAGTGCACATCAATCTGTAGCAAATCATTTGCTCTTTTCTGAGGATGAACCACTAACTTTTATTGATACAGCAGGATGTAGTTTTGAGGAGAAATTGGATGGAACCAGTACCACAAATCCTGACGAGGCCAGTTTCTTGATCAAGCATTTTACGAAGCTGGTTGAAGATTTAGAGGCAAAAAATCTAGCTAATAACTTTCCAACAATTGCTATTATTTCGCCTTATAAACAACAGGTTCAAATTTTAAAAGGTTTGGTAAAGGAGAATGAAAAACTGATTCCATACCATGAAAAAATTTCAGTAAATACAATCGACAGTTTTCAAGGGCAGGAGCGAGATGTGGTTTACATCAGTTTAACCAGAAGTAATGCCGAAAGTTCAATCGGTTTTCTTTCGGATATTAGACGGATGAATGTTGCAATGACAAGAGCAAAGAAAAAACTTGTGGTAATTGGCGACAGTTCTACCTTATCCAAATCTTCATTTTATGCCAATTTTATTCAATATGCAGAAGATTTAGGCGGATATCATAGTGCTTGGGAGTTTATGGATTTATAAATGTGAGACCAATCATTTTTTGAGTTTAGGCTTAAGTCAATTAATTTGTTATTTTTGATCAATCATCCCAATTATAAATCTCTCAAATGAATAATAATCTCAAAATTTTAATTGCTGATGATAGTGAGTTGATGCGGATTGTTATGAAAGGTTTTTTTAATAAACTACTTCCATCCCCAATAATTACACAGGCCTCAAATTTAAACGAGACGTTTGACTTAATAAGGAGAGAATCGTTCGATTTGTTGATCTTAGATATCAATATGCCCAACGGCGATAGTAATCCAAAAACTGTAATAGAGATCCATGCCATCCAGCCAAATTTAAAAGTCTGCATGTTCTCTGGTAATGATAAATCTTTATTGGAGCAAAGTTATTATGATGCAGGTGCAATTGGTTTCATTCAAAAAAACGAAAAAATGGGCTCATCAGCAGAAGAACTTTTAAAGCTATTATATCCTAACTAAACTTTTTCTAGTTTTTTATCTTCTAATTTACCAGAAATAGATGCTCCTGCAATCAACAATTCTTGAGTAATGGTTTTAGTATATTCGGTAATCTCAGCTTTAAAATCTTTAACTGAAGCTCCAGAACGAATTTCTTCTAATCTTTTTTCCCACTGTCCCGTAAGCTCAGCTTGGGCAATTTGCTTATCCTTAACTACATCATAAACGGCTAAGCCCTTTGTTGTTGGTACAAGATTTCGTTTTTCCCTGGTAATATATTCCCGCGTTATAAGTGTTTCTATAATCGATGCCCGAGTGGCCGGCGTTCCTAAACCACTATCTTTCATTGCGTAACGCAATTCTTCATCTTCAATTTCCTTACCCGAAGTTTCGAGTGCTTTTAGAAGTGATGCTTCGTTAAACATAGATTTTGGCTTAGTTTGCTTTTCCATCAAAGACTTCTCCGTAATTGGAAGTTGCTCACCTACGGCAACTTTTGGTAAAGCTGCGTTGTCTTCATCTTTTTTATCATCTTCTGTTTCATTAAAAACAGAACGCCATCCTGCAGAACGAATTACGGTTCCATTCGCGATAAAAGTTAAGCCAGATTGGATGGTTATTTTGGTAATCTCTTTTAAACATTCTTGATGAAAAGCCTCAATCATCCGTCCAACAACCATATCATAAATGGCTTGTTTATCGCTACTTAAGCCATAAGCATTTTCTCCAGTAGGTAAAACGGCATGGTGATCGGTAACTTTTTTTGAGTTTACACTGCGCTTATTTAATGCTATAGTTTGTAAAAATTGGGCTTGTTTACCAAAGTCGGGATGATCGGTAAATTTCGTAATCAAACTTGGAACACCAGCAAAAACATCATCACCAATATAACGGCTTCCAGTACGGGGATAAGAAACCAATTTGCTTTCATACAAATTCTGTAAAATATTCAAGGTTTGATCTGCAGTAAATCCCTTTTTCTTATTGGCTTCTTGCTGTAAACTACTTAGATCATGCAACAAAGGTGGTGGTTCTTTTCTTGGTTTAGCCTCAACTGCAGTAATATTTCCTCCATTCGGAAAGCCAGAAGGTACATCCTCAATTAAGCTAAAAAGTTTCTCAGCCTCTTCTTTGTCTTTATAATTAGAAATAGAAACAGCTTTAAAAGTTTGTTCATCCTTTACCAGCTGAATACTAATTTGATAATAAGTTTGGGGAACGAAATTTTTGATTTCAAGGAATCGAGCACAAATCATTGCTAGGGTAGGCGTTTGAACTCTGCCTAAAGATAAAACTGTTCGGTTTCCTGCAGAAATACTTAAAGCTTGCGTGGCGTTCATACCAACCAACCAATCTGATTCTGAGCGGCAATGTGCAGAATTAAACAAAGTATCGTAATCTGTACCCGGTTTTAAATTTCTAAACCCATCTTTAATCGCTTCGTCAGTTTGAGAAGAAATCCATAATCGTTTAAAAGGTTTTTTGCACTTTAAAAAGTAATAAATATATCTGAAAATGAGTTCACCTTCACGCCCAGCATCCGTAGCAACAATAATTTCTGTAGCTTCATCAAAGAGCTTTTTTATCGTATCAAGTTGTTTTCTTACAGCAGGATCTTCAACAAAACCATCTTTGGTTTTAATTTTTCTGATGGCCAATTTAAATTTGAGTGGCAGCATGGGTAAATGTTGCTTTCTCCAACCAATAAAGCCATAATCTTGAGGTGGAGCCAATTGTAAAAGATGCCCAAAAGCCCAGGTAAAAGAATATCCCTTACCCTCAATGTATCCATCTTTTCTGGTGGTCGCTCCAAAAACTTTGGCAAGTTCGCGACCAACAGAAGGCTTTTCTGCAATTACAATCTTCATGAATTAGAATGTTTTCTAAACCTCAAAGATGATTAAAATTTTTTGTGTGCGACTTAAATTTTTACTCACAATATAACCCGCTGGAAGAGAAACCTTTTGGTCGGTTTTGTGTTTGCAGGATAAGATTTACGTAACAAAATGTGATTTGTCAAATCTAAAAATCGATATGAATAAAGTTTACGAATTAGAAAATTGCAAAATTAAGGTTCATCTAGAACCCAAGCTAATTCGTGTTTACAGCAACGCAGAGTTGTGGCGTTTTTTTGATGGCAAACTGAATTCAAGATTTAATCTTTTAACCGAAACCATAAAAACTAACTATAGAAATCATTTCGGTGTGGATTTAAACATCACAAACGATTCTTTAATTGTCGAAATCGTTGTGCATGTTTATTGCGATTATATTGGTTTGGGATTTAATCGTTTTATAAAAATCCGTTGGATTCAGAAGTTAGTTGGAAAACTTTTAAAACGAGCTGAGATTGTAGATTGTGGCGAAAAAGGCGTAGACAGCAATCGTTGGCTTTGGGATTTCTTATCCAAATATAAAGCTCAAATTTTAAAGCTATTGCCCAAAAACCTCAATAAAACAAGTTTAAAAAAGCACTAATCCATATTGGATGCGAAAACCTGTTCTTGATTTAGCGCAAGGCCCGCCGCCAATTGCTCATTAAGAAACTGTGAATAATATCGCTGATCAGAATTATTGATAAACAGAACCGTTCGATCAGAAATTGTATTGATTACCTGATTTGCCAACTTGCTCGCAACCGCTGGGCAACCCTGGCTTCTTCCTAATCTACCCAATTGGTTTATGCTTTCCTGGCAAACATAATCTGCACCGTGAACCACTATCGCCCTTTCTCTAGCATTATTATTAAAGCCATTATCCATGCCATCTAATTTTAAAGAACGGCCATGCTTGCCAAAGTAAATTTCTCCAGTTAAATAAAAGCCGATACTGCTTTGATTGGAATTTTCTGCATTGGAAAAGCTAGTTGCCTTGTCTCCACCACTATTTTGTCCGTGGGCTACCCAAGTGTTTAAAAGCAATTCTTTTTTATCTAAATCAATAATATACAGCCGTTTTTTCGAGCTTTCTTGATCGAAATCCGCTATTGTTAAAATAGGTTTAGAGTGTAACAAACCCGAATATTTCATGTTGTAATATCCAGTTAAGGCTTTCTCGAATACCATTTCACTTAAACCAGCAGAATCTAAATGCGCTGTATGGTAAAGGTTTAAAATGTAGCGATTGTAAAGACTATCTTGTGCTATATTTTTAAGAGATTGTTCTTGTGTGTGTGGAGCCTCCACCGCTTTCCAACTCGTTCCGACAATGCTGATACTCACCAAAATAATCGCAGCAATGCCCAGGATGTTTCTCTTCATTCAGGGATGTTTGGTTTATAATATTGAACTAATTATACGCCAATTAAATAAATTTGTTGTGTCTGTTTAGATTGTCAGGTTGTTTAACTGGTTTCCTTTACATTGGTATGACTTACCATTAACTATTATAGCTTTTTGGAATGTGATTTTGATTTAAATGTTTGAGGATCATCAACAAAGCACGAACTTAGATGTTATAACAGAAATCATTTCAAATGAAAATTTTACTTACAGGAGCAAACGGATATATTGGTACTCGACTCTTACCGCTACTTTTGGAAGAAAAGCATGAAGTAGTTTGTATGGTTCGCGATAAACGGAGATTTGCGCTTCAATCAGATTTAAGTGAAGAGGTAACCATTGTTGATGGAGATTTACTAAATGCGGAAAGTCTAAAGCAAATTCCAAATGATATCGATGCGGCCTACTATTTAGTCCATTCTATGTCATCTAGCGATGCCAAATTTGAGGAAATGGAGAAAAAATCTTCCGAAAATTTTTCTACCGCAATCAGAAATACAAATTGTAAACAGATTATTTATCTAACTGGTATCGCAAACGATGATCATTTATCCAAGCATTTAGGTTCTAGATTAGCCGTTGAAGAAGAGCTTAAAGCATCAGGGATTGCCTGTACAATTTTGAGAGCAGCCATAATTATTGGTTCTGGCAGTGCTTCATTTGAAATTATTCGAGATTTAACAGAAAAAATTCCGCTGATGATTACGCCAAAATGGGTAAAAACCCTTTGCCAGCCTATCGGGATAAGAGATGTTTTGGCCTATTTAACTGGTGTTCTTCATAATGAAAAATCTTACAACCAAACTTTTGATATTGGTGGACCCGACGTTTTAACCTATCGAGCAATGTTGCAGGGCTATGCGGATGAACGGGGTTTGAAGCGATGGATAATTACCTTACCTGTTTTAACCCCTCGATTATCTTCGCTCTGGCTAAATCTAATTACTCCAGTACCATATTCACTCGCCCGAAGTTTGGTTGATAGTATGAAAAATGAAGTGGTTTGCAAGGATGATAAAATCCACGAAGTTGTACCAAGAAAGTGCTTAACCTATGCAGAAGCACTTCATTTAGCTTTCGAAAAGATTGATCAAAACTCAATAGTTTCCAGCTGGAAAGATGCCTTAAATCGTGGCTACCTAACTACTAATTTTATGGATCAAATTAAGGTTCCACAAAATGGAACTTTACAATACAAAGTTAAAATGCCCTTCGAACGCAAAGCTGAAGAGGTTTTTGACAACATTTGGAGTATTGGAGGAAACAGAGGCTGGTATTATATGGATTGGCTTTGGCACTTTAGGGGTTTCTTAGATAAAATTTTTGGAGGCGTGGGCACCAGAAGAGGCCGAACCAGTAATACAGATATTCAAGCAGGAGACGTGTTGGATTTTTGGCGGGTTTTATTGGCCGATAAAAAGAGCAAAAGACTGCTCCTGTTCGCTGAAATGAAAGTACCTGGAGAAGCTTGGTTAGAGCTTAAGCTCATAGAGTTTCATGGCAAGGCTTTTCTATCTCAAATTGCTACATTCAGACCAAAAGGATTGTGGGGAAGAATGTATTGGTACGCCATGTGGCCGTTTCATGTTATCTTATTTAAAGGCATGGCCAAACAGATTACAACATATAAACCCGAAAGTTAAAATCTATTGTCTATTTTTACGGCTAAATATAATTTAAATGCCTGAGCAAGACAAAGACTATTCTTTTTGGACCAAATACAAGCATTTTGCTTCAACGGAAATTTTAATGTATTTAATTATGATTATTGGAATTACCCTAGGGATTATTTTTTTAAGCTAAGTGCTAACTTTAAGTAATCGGCAGAATTTACATCGCCAACAAATTTTGCAAAAGCTTCATAACTTTCTGCAGGGAAAGTACCTTCGTTTAGCACTAATTTTCTATAATAAGTCAATTTTTTCCCATCAACACTCGTTTTCGAAATATATTCGCCAAAGGGGCTTTTTAAATTTTTGCTCTGAGGCATTATAAATTCTGTTTGCACATTATCTGGCAGCGTATAGGTAATCACATCTTCATCGGTATAACCTCGATTTAAATAAACCGGTAAAGTTCTGTTTCGAACCTCTGGCACAGACCTTTTAATATTGAATGCATTGAGTTGCAAGAACATTTTATTTTCATTAACAGGTGCGTAATTTCTGATATTTATCGCAATATTTTCTGAAACTTCTGGATTGATGCTCTTTTTTTGGTTGTAACTAACCGATTGAAAATCAATATTATCTATGTCGTAATATTCCTTAAGTAACTTAAATTGTTCGTTAGTTGGCTTACCAATAATGCTTTCTTGATTATCATATTGAGCACCCGAAAAAACAGTATTTACCTTGCCGGTAATATTGCCATCTGCTTTTAAAATTAGGTCAGCCTTACGAATCTGGAGATTGCTTTCTGTTGATAATTTAGGTGTGTGTATAACTTTCCACCTTCAGCCGTACATGCTAATACTAATCTATCGTCGGTAAAATCGCTTAAAAAACCGAATGGAATTTTCTGACTGGTACATTCCAACCAAGTTGTATCACCCTTTAAAGGCATGCATAAAATGATGTGATTTCCCTGCACCATGCTGGCATAAGTCGGGTCAACACTTTTTTTAGTACTTCCAGATTCTACCACGCAATAATAAGATTCTATATCTACGGCTTTTAACAAGCTTTGCATATAATTAACCAGTGCCTTGCAATCTCCATAACCTAATCGATCTACCTCAGAAGCAGGAACTGGTTGAAAACCGCCAATTCCAATTTGCACACTTATATAACGGGTTTTATCTTGGAGATATTGATAGATTTTTCGAGCTTTATCTTTCTCGGTTTTTTCATCCTTAACCAAGTCTTTAACATATTGAATGGTGGTAGGAGATAAAACAGTTTTATCTTTTAATAAGTCATCATAAATCCATTTGCCCAATTCCTGCCAATTTGAATAATAGCCTTTGCGCCCGTAATAGGTAAACTGTTGTGGCGCAATTTTTACACTGGTTTCGTAAGTTTCTGCATCAGGACTATAAGGTTCGGTTTTTACGGCCAAAATATTGGTTATTTTCCAAACCAAAGTTTTCTGTTTTTCTGTTGATGTTTCTTCTGGTTTTCCAGAGAAATTTTGAGCTTTAATTCTTATAACATCGGTTGGTTTACAGATAAAAGTATATTTACTTTTCTCCACAGAAACATCATTTCCCGGTTTGGGCACCCAGTCGGGGATAATTAAATTTTGCTTATTTCTAATTTCATAATTATAAACAATGGTGTAAGGAAATTGGTTAATCGCTGGTAAATAATGTTTAACACGGCTATCTACAAATAAGGAGAAGCCATCAGCCGCGCTTACATCAGAGAAATTACTTTGCGTAAACTTGCTCATTAATATACCAGAGGCGTTGTATATCTCGCCTTTAATATTTTTAATTGATACATTTTTATCGTAATATAAAACCAATCGAGCCTTATCTTCGCCATTTTCGTTAAAAACCGTAATTGCCTTTTTAACATTGAGCATAACATTATCTGGAGATTGCATATCAACAATTCGCTCTTCATTCCGGATACAAGAATTGGCCCTGCTTCGAAGGTTGGCTGGAATTAAATCTACATCATAATTATCCTGACAAAAACCATTTGTTGCAACAAAAAATAGAAGGATAAATGTTATGATTAATCTCATTTTGAGTCTTTTTTAAATAGAAGTTCTGTTTTTTGATTTTGAATAATTTTACTGTAAAACTCCTTTAAAACAAGATATTCTTCTGCCGGATAAATGGCATTGTTGAGCTGTAAAATTTGACTGCATGAAATTGAATTATCTTCAAAAGAGGTTTTTAGCAAGTATTTTCCACCATTATTGGGGAGCGCTATTGCCATATCCTTAGGTTTTTCCAATAATTCATATTTATCTGGCATGGTAATGTTAATAATAATCCGTTCATCAGAAGCGGTTCCAAGATCGATAGGGTAAGTTCTGTCGTTTAAATTATAAGGGTTTTTAGAAATGGTATTTATAAAAAAAGGACTAAAATAAAATTGAGTTTTCATGCCATCATAAACCGTAAATTCTACTTCGTAACGCTCAGTAAGCGTGTTTTCTACACTATCCAAATTAGTGATTTGCTGTTTTAAAATCTTAATTTTTGGCATTCGCTCATCCAGTTTTTCTACATATTCTTCTGGTGAACTATAACGTTTAATTTCTCTCCTTTTGTTAAATGCTGCATAACCAGAACTGTGTGTCGTAATCGTTCCAGTAATTTTACCATCACTATTTAAGGTTCCGGTTAATATGTAACTGGTAATTGTTTTTTGAGATGCTTTTAAGTCGATCCAATGAGATGGCTTTTTTAAATTGATTACTCGGCCCTGATCATTTATGCAACGAAGTGGCAGTAATCCGAAAGGCAGTAATGGCTCTGAAGCATCTAATAGATAGCTTTTATCACCAATATTTACTTTTGCAATAAGATAGTTAAAATCGCTTACAACTGGATAAAGCTTATTTACCGTACCATTTTCTCGAGTGGAAAGAATTACCGCTTCTGCATCTAAATTTGCAGTAGAAAGTGCGGAAATTAAATTTAAATTTAGATCTGCCGTGTTTCCAGATCTAATTTCCAAAGCTTTTTTAATATTATCTTCAGAGTACATTCCAACATAATTATTCCACTTAATCTGTTTTTTAATGTAATCGTAAATGGCTTTAGCTTTACTTAAATCATCGGTTGCATCTTTAGTTATAATCGGAATAAGATCCTTATAAACATCTTTCCTTTTCATCTGGGCACCAATTCTTTTTTCTGATGCCAAGTCGTAATCAATATCTTTCCAAGTTTTGGTGTAAGAAGTTTTTCCACCGTTAATATTTTGAACATCAGATAGTTCGAAGTAAACGGCAGATTTAAAATTACTCGGAGCCGTCATATTATCTTCTTCAATAAATGCAGGCACATTCTTCATTTGATAAGTAATTTTTGAGCAATCCATAGATACGCCGCCAGCCCTTAAACATTCTTTAGCCAGTTCAACTTTCTGATTGGATAACTTTTGGAATCCTCTGAGTGAAACATTGTAGTTATAATTTCCGGGGATGTAAACCATATATTCACTAATCACCTTTGGAATGTCGCTTTGAAACTCCCAAGATTTGAAATTGAAGATATTTGGCGATATCAGGCGATAGCTATATTCGATAATCGATCCTTCTTTAAGGTTTGGTAAAGTAAATTTAGTAAGCCTTAAATATTTTGATTTATTTTCTGTAAATACACCTTTTTTATCCATTATGGTTTCCACGAAACTTCCATTCTCGTAGTTAAAAGTAGAAGCTTTCAGTTCAGAGATGCTTTCTTCACGGCTATCATCCTTATACATCGGAATCACAATGTTTGCTTCTTTAAAACCCTCTTTGTTGTAGATTTTAATTTTCACATGGTGATCAAATACCAATTCCAATCGCCCCGTATTATCATTTAACTGAAGAGAGGCGGTTCCAAACTCCTTTAAAACAACTGCATTAGCATTACTATCAATGGTTTTTTTATTGAATTCATATTCATCATAGGTCGTTGCGCCGTAGTTAAAGTTTTGAGCGTAAGCCGTTAAGCTTAAAAAGAATAGTATTACAATGGTTAGAATGTTTTTCATCTGGAGCGGATAATAATTTAAGGCAATTTAAAGGTAGGAACTAATATTAGGAAATAATTTGACAATTATATTTTTAAATTAGTTAGGTTGTTTTAAAGAAGTAATGAAACCTTTTTAGCACTTTTGAATAAAAAATATTATAGAACGTTGGTGGCAAATCAATGTCTCAATCTCACATCAAAAAAGAATGAAATTAAATTTAAAACGTCCGTTAGCATTTTTCGATTTAGAGGCTACAGGTATAAATGTTGGAGCTGATAGAATTGTAGAAATTGCAGTTTTGAAAGCAATGCCAGATGGTTCTGAAATTGTTAAAACTTGGCGTGTTAATCCAGAAATGCCAATACCGTTGCAAACATCTTTGATTCATGGAA
Source organism: Pedobacter fastidiosus (assembly GCF_014306625.1). Classification (GTDB taxonomy): domain Bacteria; phylum Bacteroidota; class Bacteroidia; order Sphingobacteriales; family Sphingobacteriaceae; genus Pedobacter; species Pedobacter fastidiosus. The sequence goes on along the minus strand of NZ_JACRYL010000002.1, from coordinate 214,379 downwards.
TTTATGATGAAGATATTGCCAATGAACCTACGTTTAAAGTTTTGGCTCAAGAAATTGCTGAGTTTATTGGAGAAAGTGATTTAGCTGGATACAATTCAAATAAATTTGATATTCCAATGCTTTTGGAAGAATTTTTAAGAGCAGACGTAGATTTTGACATGAGCAACCGCAAGTTTGTTGATGTGCAAAATGTTTTCCATCAAATGGAACAACGTACATTAAAAGCTGCATACAAGTTTTACTGTCAGGAAGATTTAATTAATGCGCATGCAGCAGAAGCTGATGTTATAGCAACTTATAAAGTTTTACTGGGTCAGCTGGAAATGTATAAAGAAACTGAGTTTGAAAGTAAACAAGGTGTAAAAAGCATTCCTGTTGTTAACGATGTAGATGCTTTACACATATTCACAAATATTAATAAGCCAGTAGATTTTGCCGGTAGAATGGTTTTTAATGATGATAATGAAGTTTGTTTCAACTTCGGTAAACATAAAGGAAAAACAACAGAACAAGTGTTTTCAGTTGAGCCAAGCTATTATGCATGGATGAAACAAGGTGATTTTCCTTTGTACACTAAAAAGAAGTTAGATGAAGAGTGGGCGAAGTTTAATGCTAAGAAAAACGAGAATAGAGCGCCACGACCTCAAAATCAAACACCTGCTAACAAACCACAATACACGCCTAAACCTCAGCCTAAAAAGGAAAAACCAGCAGAACCAATTAATACAGATATGTTGGAGCAGCTGAAAATGAAGTTCGGGAAGTAAGGTGAAAGCTTAAAGACCAGAGATGAACTTGGTTAATATTTCAAGCACAAAAGAAGCAAGAAATGAATTCTACTTCTTTGATTTAATTATTATATGAAATTTTTAAAAATACTTAGCGTTTTCCTGATTTCGGCAATATATGCTAACGCTCAGGTACAACTTCCAATTGAACCTGTTTTTCAAAATACTTACACAAAAGGCACTAGAAATGTAGACGGCAAACCAGGTAAAAAATATTGGCAAAATAGTGCTAACTATACCTTAAAAGTCGATTTTAACCCGGCAAGCCGTTTGCTAAAAGGAAAGGTAGAAGTTGTATATACTAATCACAGTCCAGATACTTTGAAAGAAATTTGGTTTAAACTTTATCCAAATTTGTACAAAAAAGGAACACCTAGAAAAGCAAAGTTTGCAGAATCAGACTTAGGTGAAGGCGTTTCTATTAATAAAATGTTATCTAATGGGAAATCAATAAGTGATTTTAAGATTGATGGAACCAACATGACTGTGAATGTTCCGGCTGTGTTACCTGGTAAAACCATTACGTTTTCTATCGATTATAATTATACGCTAAATAAGGGTTCGCATATGCGTACAGGCCAAGTAGATGAAGGCTCGCACTTTGTTGCTTACTTTTTTCCGCGAATTGCTGTTTATGATGATGTAGATGGTTGGAACAAATTTCCCTACACAGGAGCGGAAGAGTTTTATAACGATTTTGATAACTTCAATGCAGAAGTAACTGTTCCAGGCGGTTATAGTGTTTGGGCAACAGGTGATTTGAAAAATGCTTCCTCGGTGTTTCAGAAAGATATCGTATCAAGAATGTTAATGGCTGAGAAAAACGACGCCGTTGTTGATGTAATCACCGATAAGGATTTGGCAGATAAAAAAGTAACCCAACCAAACGATTTTAATACATTCAAATTTGAAGCTAAAAATGTAACGGATTTTGTATTTGCGTTAAGCGATCATTATTTGTGGAAATCTTCAAGCCTTGTGGTAGATCCAAGTACCAAAAGAAGAACTCGAGTTGATGCCGTTTTTAATCCAAAACATAAAGATTATTATGAGGTAATAGATTTTGCTCGCAAAACAGTAGAATCTATGAGCTATACTTTTCCAAAATGGCCATTTCCATACAATCACGAAACTATTTTTGATGGTTTAGATCAGATGGAATACCCAATGATGGTAAATGATAATCCGGTAGATAACCGTGTTGATGCCATTACTTTAACCGATCACGAGATTTTTCATACCATGTTTCCATTTTATATGGGTATAAACGAAACCAAATATGGCTGGATGGATGAAGGCTGGGCAACAATAGGCGAGTGGTTAATTTCCCCGATCATTGATTCTACAATTGTTGATGAATATGGAATTCAACCAACTGCGTCTTCATCAGGGAGTAAAGACGATACCCCTATTATGACCTTGACTCCAGATCTTAAAGGTTCAGGTTCTTTTACAAATTCATATCCGAAGCCGGGTTTGGCCTATTTATACGTGAAAGATTATTTGGGAGAGGAGTTATTTACAAAAGCTTTGCACACTTACATCAAAAACTGGAATGGGAAACATCCTATGCCTTACGATTTCTTCAATAGTATTAATGAAGGCAGTGGCAAAAATTTAAACTGGTTTTGGAAAGCGTGGTTTTTTGAAGGTGGTGTTACCGACATGGCCATAAAAGCAGTAGACAAAACAGCTTCGGGATATTCAATAAACATCGAAAATAAAAGCATTAAACCTTTACCAATCGATTTAACCTTGACCTATAGTGATGGTAGTATTGAAAAGAATCACAGTACTATTGGAGTTTGGGAAAAGGGAGATAAGCAAGTTGTAATTGAAATCAAAACGACTAAAAAATTATCAAAAGTGGTTATGGGAAGTGCCCACATTCCAGATAAGGTTAAAAGTGATAACAGCTTCTCGGTGAATTAGATAATTTTATTTTCTAAGATTTCAAAAAATCGATATTTCTCTTTAAGCCATTAAACTTGGTACGCTTAACTGCAGAGCCCTTAAAAACCTTTTTAAAGACTTCATCGGTAATCTCGGTGAGGTCTTTTTCATTTAAATCTAACAAACCATTTTCTGGCTTAAAAGCCGGTTCGTTGTGTGCTTTAGAAAAACGATTCCAAGGGCAAACATCTTGGCAAATATCACAGCCAAACATCCAGTTGGCCATTTTATCTTTAAATTCTGTAGGGATTTCTTCCTTTAATTCTATGGTGAGATACGAAATACATTTTGTTCCATCTACAACTTGTGGCGCAATTATGGCATCAGTAGGGCAGGCATCTAAACAACGTGTGCAGGTTCCACAATGGTCGGTTTGAAAAGGATGATCATAGTCTAATTCTAAATCTATAATTAATTCTGCCAAAAAGAAGAAAGAACCATCTGTTTTACTGATTAAATTAGAGTTTTTTCCAATCCAGCCAATCCCTGATTTCTTTGCCCAAGCTCGATCCAGAACAGGTGCAGAATCTACAAAAGCTCTCCCAGAAACTTCGCCAATATTCTCCTCTATAAAAAATAAAAGTTCTTTAAGTTTTTCCTTGATAACAGTGTGATAATCTTGCCCATAAGCATATTTGGATATTTTTGGTGCGTTTGCATCCGCTTGTTTTTCCTCAGTATAATAGTTTAAAGATAAGGAGATTACAGATTTAGCATCATCAACCAATAAACGAGGATCTAAACGTTTATCGAAGTAGTTTTCCATATACTTCATTTCGCCATGGTGATTATTTTTTAGCCATTTTTCCAACCTTGGCGCATCTTCTTCCAAAAACTCAGCTTTAGAAATACCACAGGAGATAAAGCCCAAACGAATGGCTTCATCTTTTATTAATTGACTGTATTTTGCAGAATTGTTGTACACGGTTTTGCAAAGATAAGGCTTATGATTTAAAACCTTTTGACTAATCACTTGTTGTAAATTAAGAAAACTAAATTAATTAATTACTGGCTTCTTGATTGATTAGAGGCCTTTACTCAAAATAAGAACATGGAAAATATAGATCCACAACATGTCGAGTCAGGGGAAGCTCCAAAACCGATAGAGAAAGATTACGAAAGTCATAAAGAAGATCCGGGACCAGCAAAACCTGCGGTAACAGAAAAAGATGAAAATGGTGCGGGTTCTGTATTAAAATGGATTTTACCAATAGCCATTATTATTGGCCTAATTGTGTGGTTTGCAATGAGAAAATAATTAGCTTTAGATTATATTGAAATGCCGGTAAGTGATGTTACCGGCATTTTTTGTTTTAGAGAATTATTTTAATAGTCTAGTTTGATATAAATCAGTCCTTCTATCTTTTAAAACTTTAACCGTTCCGTAATGGTGCAATTCATCCAATAAATGAAGATCTACATCCACAACAAGAACCATTTCTGTGTTTGGAGTGGCCTCAGCTTTAACTGCATTGGTTGGGAAAGCAAAATCTGAGGGTGTAAAAACAGCAGATTGCGCAAATTGAATATCCATATTATTTACCTTCGGAAGATTCCCTACACAACCTGCAATAGCCACATAACATTCGTTCTCAATTGCTCTTGCTTGTGCGCAATGGCGTACTCGGGTGTAGCCATTTTGGGTATCCGTTAAAAACGGAACAAATAAAATTTGCATTCCTTGATCGGCATAAATCCTGCTCAATTCCGGGAATTCTACGTCATAGCAAATTAAAATCCCGACTTTGCCACAATCTGTGTCAAAAACCTGAACTTTATCCCCACCAACCATTCCATAATATTTTTGTTCGTTAGGGGTGATGTGAATTTTTCTATACTCATCAATTTTTCCCGTTCTGTGACATAAGTAAGTTGCATTATATAATTTACCATCTTCTAGCAATGGCATACTTCCGGTAATGATATTTACATTATAACTCAACGCATATTCATGCATTTTATCTACAATCTCTTGTGTTTTTTCTGCCAGTTTACGCATCGCTTCAATCTCCGGTAAATGATTATAAGGTTGCAATAACGGCGTATTGAAGAGCTCGGGAAATAGGATAAAATCAGATTTGTATCCACTCAAAGCATCAACAAAGAATTCTACCTGCTCATAAAAAACGGCCATATCTGGAAATAAACGCATTTCCCATTGCACCAAACCTAAACGGATGGTCATAGCCGAACGTGCTGAGGCATCTAAGCCTTGATAATAGATGTTATTCCACTCAATTAGGGTTGCATATTCTTTAGATTCGTGATCGCCTGGTAAGTAATTTTTTAAAACTTTTCTAACGTGGAAATCATTGGAAATTTGAAACGTTAGGGTAGGATCGTAAATTTCTTTGGATTTTACCTTGTCTATATATTGCCTCGGACTTAACTCATTTGCATGAGCATGATAACCTGGAATCCGACCTCCAGCGATGATACTTTTTAAGTTTAAGCTTTCGCAAAGTTCTTTTCTAGCTTCATATAATCTTCTGCCTAAACGCAGGCCACGAAAGTCTGGATGAACGAAAATCTCGATTCCGTATAACGTATCTCCGTTTGGATCATGAGTAGAAAAGGAATAATCTCCAGTAATTAATTTATAAGTATGGCGATCTCCATATTCATCATACTCTACAATTATTGCTAATGAACAGGCCACTACTTTATCATCTACGGCGATACAAAGTTGCCCTTCGGGGAAAATATTTAAAAGTTTAGCAATGCTTGATTTCGGCCAAATCGAGCCACCCATACTATCATAAGCTTGAAGCATGGATTCTTTTAAATCAGTATAATCTTCGAGGGTTAATTTACGTAATTCGATATTCATAAAATGTTTGGTTTATAATTATGAACAGTGAAGATGCTTTAATGTTTGTTATGGATTGATTTTGGATAATTAAACAATTAAATCTTGGATATAAAAACTATTCCGATAATCAATGTTTTGAACCCAAATCTATGTTGATCTGCGGTTCTTATCCTTTTAATCTGTGGGAAATGTTAACCCTAAAACAACTTCCCAGTTTGCACTGGATAATTTTTCTTCAAATGTTTATAAGCTGCTTCGGTAACTTCTCTGCCACGAGAGGTACGCATAATATAGCCTTCTTGAATTAAAAATGGTTCGTAAACCTCTTCAATAGTACCTTCATCTTCTCCAACGGCCGTTGCAATGGTTTTTAATCCAACTGGTCCGCCTTTAAATTTATCAATTATAGTTACCAAAATTTTGTTGTCCATTTCATCTAATCCGTGCTCATCTACATTTAAAGCATTTAGTGCATAACGGGCAATTTCGGTATCAATGTTTCCATTTCCCTTAATTTGCGCAAAATCTCTAGTTCTTCTTAAAAGTGCATTTGCAATACGAGGCGTACCGCGACTTCTACGGGCAATTTCATAAGCGCCTTCATCATTAATTGGCGTTTTTAAAATATCGGATGAACGTAGTACAATGGTTGTTAATAATTTGGCGTCGTAATAGGCTAAGCGGGCATTGATTCCAAAACGGGCACGTAATGGAGCCGTTAATAAACCCGAACGAGTTGTTGCGCCAACAAGTGTAAATGGATTTAAAGAAATTTGTACTGAACGAGCATTAGGACCAGTTTCTAGCATGATATCTATTTTGAAATCTTCCATCGCAGAATATAAATATTCCTCTACCAGTGGAGATAAACGATGAATTTCATCAATAAATAGAATATCACCAGTATCTAAGCCAGTTAATAAGCCAGCCAAATCACCGGGTTTATCTAGCACCGGACCAGAAGTAACTTTAATTCCGGCACCCATCTCGTTAGCAATAATATAGGATAGCGTAGTTTTTCCTAATCCGGGAGGGCCGTGTAAGAGCACATGATCCAGAGCTTCGCCACGCAATTTTGCTGCCTGAACAAAAATCCGAAGATTCTCCATCACTTTTTCCTGCCCAGTAAAATCTTCAAAAGCCTGCGGTCTTAAAACCCTTTCAATATCACGATCGGTAGGGGTTAAGTTGCTCGCTTCGGGATCCAGATTTTCGTTCATTTTTTATGTAGTATCAATTAGTTAGCACCAAGTATCAAGACTTGATACTTAAATCAACGTTGCTAAATTAAAACAAAATACTCAAATTTTTAGCATTTTATTTATCGTTATTTCTGTCTTAACTAATAAGTGATTTTTTAAACTTTTCAGAAACTACCAAATCTTTAGATCCAGCAGTATATTTATAAAACCCTTCTCCAGTTTTTGCTCCTTTTTTTCCGGCTGAAACCATATTGACTAAAAGTGGGCAAGGTGCATATTTAGGATTTCCGAAACCATTGTGTAAAACTTTTAAAATGGCTAAACAAACATCTAATCCAATAAAATCGGCCAGTTGCAATGGTCCCATAGGATGAGCCATTCCCAACTTCATAACGGTATCAATTTCGTAAACGCCAGCAACGCCTTCATATAAGGTAAAAATCGCCTCATTAATCATCGGCATTAAAATCCTGTTGGCTACAAAACCTGGGTAATCATTTACTTCAACCGGAACTTTTTCAAGGCTTTCTGAAAGCGACATAATAGTTTTCGTTGTCTCATCGCTCGTTTGATAACCCCGAATCACCTCAACCAATTTCATTACTGGGACAGGATTCATAAAATGCATTCCAATTACTTTATCGCCACGATTGGTTACTGCAGCAATTTGAGTGATGGAAATTGAGGATGTATTGGACGCTAAAATGGCTTCAGAAGGTGCAGATTCATCTATTTCTTTAAAAATTTTAAGTTTTAAATCAACATTCTCTGTTGCGGCTTCGACCACTAAATCTGCTAATTTTACACCTTCTGGAATTGATGTAAATGTACTAATGTTGTTTAATGCTTCTGATTTTTGAATATCTGTTAAGGTTCCTTTAGAAACTTGTCTTTCCAGATTTTTAGTAATCGTTTGCAATGCCTTGTCTAATGCGGTTTGATTTATATCTATAAGATTTACCTTAAAACCGAATTGAGCAAAGGTATGAGCAATGCCATTTCCCATTGTTCCAGATCCAATTACTGAAATATTTTTTATCATTTTGGTTAGTTTTTGCTTTTTAATCAATTTTAGAGAAAAAAAAATTTGAATTTTAATGTTTTGCAGTTAATTGCCTGAAATCGTAGTATTTATCTAAATTATTTTGTTCCTATATATAATATTAATTGGTAAATTTTGTTAAAAAATGCTTTTTAACAATGTTAAAGCTATTTATCGATACATTTTTCTCATTCATCGTTACTTAACATTTTAATTTTTTTCAATAGCGGTTATTAGTCCTTGAATTATTAATCATCGCATAGGTTTTTAAGGAACTGGAAATCCTCTCAAGTTTTCCGTACGATGAATTTTCTACTAATCATTTTACATGCACTTGTTGGCAGAACACATTCAGTTCGGCGGGGCCTTGTTGTGGTTAATTCTTCAAATATATTATTAACTATTTAAACTAAAATTAAATGTAAATGAAAAGAAAACTACTAAAGTGTGTATTGCTCTTTATTGTTTTGCTGGTAACTAAAGTTTCGGCGCAAGAAAGAACTGTTACCGGTGTGGTAACCGCAAAAGAAGATGGTTTGCCATTGCCGGGTGTGAGTGTTAAAATTGTTAACACAAAAAATGGAGTGTCTACAGGTTCTGACGGAACTTATGCAATTAAAGTAAATGGAAATGCAGTAATCCAGTTTTCATCAATTGGCTATGTTATTCAAAATATAACAGTTGGTAAGGCCACAAAAGTGAATGTTTCGTTAACATCCGAAGCTAAAGCGTTAACTGATGTTGTGGTAATTGGTTATGGAACTGCTAAGAGAAAAGACCTAACGGGATCTGTAGCCAGTATAAAAGGTGAAGATTTAGCTGGAAAACCAGTTGCTAGTTTCGATCAAGCCTTGGCTGGAAAAGTTACCGGTGTTCAGGTAACTAATTCAAGCGGTATATTGGGTGCTGGTCCGAGGATAAGGATTCGTGGCACAAATAGTATTTCATCAGGAACAGATCCATTATATGTGGTAGATGGAATGGTAATCATTTCTAGTGGATCAAGCAGTGTGGCTTCCATAAATCCGCTAGGCGATATTAATCCGAACGATATCCAAAGTGTTGATGTACTAAAGGATGGTGCTGCTACTGCAATTTATGGTTCTAGAGGTGCTAACGGTGTAATTATAATCACCACAAAAAGAGGTACTAAAGGCCAAATCAAAGTAAGTTATAATTCGTGGTTTGCATGGGCAAATGTGGCTAAGCGTTTCGATTTATTAAATGCGAATCAATTTGTAACGATAGCAAATGAAAAACTGGCAAATTCTGGCACAACAACTCCACAAGCTGTTTTAGCAACCGATGCGAGCGGAAATACAATCGATACTGATTGGCAAGATGTTGTTTTTAATAAAGATGCCTTTCAGCAAAACCACAATATCTCTTTCAGTGGAGCTACAGATCAATCAAATTATTATTTCTCTATGGGCTATGCTGATTTGAAAGGTATTATTACGGCAAACAGCCAAACTAAATATCAGTTTTCTGGTAAATTTGAGCAAAAAGCCCTGAACAATCGCTTAACTTTTGGTATGAGTGCTACAGGTTCTTATGTAACCAACTTTGGATTAAATTCTGGAACCAGTTCTTTATCTGGAAACGTTGGGAATGCCATTAGAGCTTTACCTAATGTCGGCGCATTCAACGCAGATGGATCTTACAATTTAAGTTCGGATAATGCTCGTTTGGGCAAAGGCGCTAACTTAAAAGAAATTGATGATAACTATACGAACATCAAATATGTATTGGATCATAACATTTTCAGAAACCAAACCTTTACGCTTTTGGGAAATGGATTTGCTGATTTAAAAATCATCGATGGCTTAAATCTTCGTTCACAAATTTCTACAATGAATATTTTTGGGGAAGATTACCAATATTTAGATCCCTTACATGGCGATGGTGGAAGTGCAACCAAAGGTTACGAGTTGCAACAATATATCCCAAGATTTAGATACAGCTGGACCAATACTTTAAATTATACAAAAACGATTGGTGATCATTCATTTGGAGCAATCGTAGGAATTGAATATCAAAAATCGAAAGATAGATCATTTTATGCCAGCGGATCACAGCTATCAAGTACTTTCTTTAGCGGAGAAAATATTATCAGCAATTCATTAACTCAATCTACTTACGGTATTGGGGGTGGAGTTTCAGAAAATGCTTACAAATCTTACTTCGCTAGAGCTAATTATGGTTATAAAGACCGTTACTTGGTTTCTGGAACTTATCGGATTGATGCAATTTCTTCACTTCCATTAGGTAATCAAAGTGCAAAATTACCGGGCGTTTCGATAGGATGGAGAGTATCGCAAGAAAGTTTTATTAAAGATAGCGAGTCTTTGAAATTTATTAACGATTTGAAAATTCGTGGTGGATATGCTAAAACTGGTAATACTGATATCGGCAATTACCCATTTGCAGGAACATTTGGTGCAGCAACTTATGGAGTACAAAGCGGACTGGCTTACACTCAAGTTGGTAACAGCTCTCTAAAATTCGAAACCAGCGGTAAATATGATGTTGGTATAGATGCAACCCTTTTTAACAATCGCATAACCATTACTGCTGATTATTTTAAAAACAACATCGATAATTTAATTTTGGCAGCACCAACAGCGCCATCATTAGGTGTTCCAGGAAATTCGATTAACCAAAACGTTGGTAAAATGTACAACAAAGGTTATGAGTTTGCAATTAGCGCTGATATTTTACGAAGTACAGCTTTTAAATGGAATGCTTCCTTCAATTTAACTTTGGTTAAGAATCAAATTACCCAGTTATCAAATAACAACTCTGATATTACTTATACCTATAACATCAATCGAGTTGGCGAATCTATTGGCTCACTTTATGGTTACGAGTACGCGGGTGTAAATTCGGCAAATGGTAATCCATTGTATGTTAAAGCAAACGGACAGGTAATTCAAGGTAATATTGCAAATCAAACCTATTATAATTATGATCCGGCAAACCCGACTGCTTTAACTACTGCAACGACTTTATCGGCAGCGGATAAAAAGATTTTAGGTCAATCTAACCCTACATATTATGGTGGTTTTGTAAATAACTTTAGCTACAAAGGTTTCGATTTAAGTATCAACATGGTTTATTCTGGAGGCAACAAGGTGATGAACATTACTCGCCAAGAGAGCTTGCTAAACCAAAAATTCTTAAACAACGGAACGGAAATTTTAGATAGATGGACAACCGTTGGACAGGTGACTGATGTGCCAAAATTATATTATGGTAGAGATGCTTTTATCAACTTAACGTCTAGTGCAGTTTCGCGTTTTGTAGAAGATGGAAAGTTTATTAGAGCTCAGGATATCGTTTTAGGCTATACTTTTCCAGCTTTGCTTATCAATAAAATAAAACTAAGCCGATTACGCATTTATGCACAAGTACAAAATGCTTTCGTAATTACACCTTACTCTGGTTTAGATCCTGAATTGAATTATAGCACTTCAACCAATAGTCAGGCTGGTTTGGATTACAATACAAATCCAAAAGCTAGAACGTTTTTGGTTGGTTTAAATGTTGGATTTTAAGAATACACGATATGAAAATTTTTAATATAAAAAATAAATTGGCCTTTGGTGGATTGCTTTTAACCCTGTTAACAGTTTCTTCTTGCCAAAAATATACCGAGTTAAATCCTATTAACTCGCTGTCAGAAGCAACTGCTTTTGATACTCCTGCAAACATAGAGTTGGTTGCTGCAGGTGTTTACAATACAGCCGCTGTCGGTTCTTACAACGGAGGTTCGGGTAGAGGTTATCCTTTCGGTGCAGCTGCAATTGAGCAAGGCGAAATGAGAGGTGAAGACATGGTAAACTTGGCAACTTTTTACCAAATCACTTACGAATCTACTTACACTTCAACAACAGCAAATAACATCAACCTGTGGAGCAATTTATATGCTTTAATTAATCAATGTAATATTCTAATTGCTGGTGTAGAAGCTGCAGCAACAAAGGGAACAATTACAACGGCGGTTTCTACACAATATGCTGCCGAAGCTAGATTTTTAAGAGCTCTAGCGCATCACGAATTGGTTATAAACTTTTCTCGCCCTTATGTAGATGGAAATGGAAGTAATATCGGTGTGCCATATCGCACTGTCGCTGTAAACTCTACAGATGCGGTTTCCACACAGATTCTAGTTCCAAGGGGAACCGTTGCAGAAGATTATTCGAAAATTTTGGCAGATTTAGATTATGCGGAAGCCAACTTGCCAGTTACAAGGTCTACTTATGCAATTACTAGAGCAACAAGAGCTGCCGCAATCGCTTTAAAAACGAGGGTAAAACTTCATATGAATGATTTTGCCGGCGTAATTACAGAAGGCACAAAATTAGGCACTTCTGCAACTGCAGCTCCGTTTACAAGTTCAATTGGTAATTATGCTTTAACGGCTTCGCCAGATGGACCCTTTATAAGTTTTAGCAACAATACTGAATCCATATTTTCTATCGAAAACAGCGCAGCAGCAAACGGAGGCGTAAACGGCGCCCTTCCAAATATGTTTGGTCCGGCTAGTTTAGGTGGCCGTGGTTTAGTGGCTACAAGCCCAAATTTGTACAATGCTTCATTCTGGGTTACTGGCGATACAAGGAGAACTTTATTGCAAATTCAACAGACTACAACTGGTGCTAAATATTTCTTTAATTATAAGTTTAGAGATTATACCAATAAAACCGATTATGCACCAATCATTAGATATGCTGAAGTTTTATTAAACGTAGCCGAAGCGTATTCGAGAACTACGGCTTTGAGTACCCGAGCACTTGTGCTTTTAAACGCAGTTAGAAATCGTGCGGTACCAACAGCAAGCCAATATACTATCGCAAGTTTTGCATCTCAAACGGCTTTAACCCAAGCGATATTAAATGAGCGAAGAATTGAATTTGCTGGTGAGGGAAGAAGATGGCCTGATATTACGCGACTTTCTCAAGATGCTAATTTCCAAGTTGCAGGTGGAGGAATTCCAGCCAAGATATTGGTTACCGCTTTAAGTGGAACAGGATCTAATTGGGATGCTGTTTTAAGACCAACTACTGCAACAGCAAAGGCTGCAATTCCTTATAGCGATTATAGATATATTTGGCCGATTCCAACGGATGAGCTTAACGCTAATCCAAATATTTCTCAAAATCCAAGCTACTAAATAAGATAGGTCAATTAATATTAGTCGGGATTAAAATTATATTCTAAGAATGAGTATAATTTTAGTCCCGACTTTTTTATATTAAATCATTTATAACTAAAAAACCATTTGATTCTTAGTTTAATCATTAGTATATAAATATCTGATTTTCAAATTAATAAAGTTAAAAAATGTTAATACAGATGTTAAAATTTCTTAGTTCATTTTTTGTCGATACAAACCAATTATTCATCGATACAACCGTTAAAATGCAATCTTTTTAAAGGACTTTTGATTTATCAAGAAAAACAAAATAAGTTTTAATTGGTAATTAAAGGAGAAATATATCGCTATGATTTTAAACAGTCAAAGCGTTTTTATAAAAGTACTTCCTAGTAAAATTTAGGTTAGTTAATGATTAGTTAAAATAAAGGTCTTGCTGGATAGCTGACCTTTATTTATTTTCAAGCATTTCTAACTATGGCGCCAATCTTGTTTTAACCCATTCTTTTTTAACCCACTCGTAATTTATTCTATCGTGCAAACGGCTTCGTCTACCTTGCCAAAACTCTATTCGTGTCGGCTTAACAATATAACCGCCCCAATGTGCTGGCTTAGCGACAATCTTCTCTTCGTTTTTCTTACTAAAATCTTCAAAGCGTTCTTCTAAAAAAGCTCTATCAGGTACAATTTGGCTTTGAGGAGAAACGATGGCGCCAATCTGGCTCGCTTTTGGGCGGGTTAGAAAGTAAGCTTCAGAAGTTTCTTTGTCTAATTTTTCTACCGATCCTTCAATTCTAACTTGCCTTTCCAATTCTGGCCAAAAGAAAACAAGGCAGGCATAAGGATTCCTTTTTAATTCTTTTCCCTTAGCACTTAAGTAGTTTGTAAAAAAGCGGAAACCATCTTCATCAACACCTTTAAGCAAAACAATTCGAGCATCTGGTCTTCCAGATTTATCTGCCGTGGCTAATGTCATTACATTGGGCTCGTAAATTTTGGCCTCAACGGCATGATCGAACCATTTTTTAAATTGGGTAATAGGATTGTTATCTACGTCAGCTTCATCTAACGTTGCGCTTTTGTAATCTTGGCGCAGGTTTTGTAGAATTTCATTTGTAACTTGCATTTAACAAAAATAGGCATCTTTTATGGTGCAACAAATGATAATTATCATGCTGAACAATATAAAACCAAAAACAGGCCGATTACTCATCTCAGAACCCTTTATGGCCGATCCGAATTTTAAACGATCTGTTGTTTTATTAACCCAACATGATGAGGATGGTTCTGTTGGTTACATTTTAAATCAAATCGGCAATCTTATTCTAAGTGATATTATTCAGGATTTGTGGGAAGGAAACAACCATATTTACTTCGGCGGACCAGTAGCAACCGATACACTTCATTTTATACATAGATGTTATGATAAACTCCAAAGTGGAGAACCCATTGGAAATGGATTGTACTGGGGAGGGAATTTTGAAACATTAAAGATCCTAATTAACACTAATGCAATAAGTGAAGAAGAGATTAAGTTTTTTATGGGCTATTCTGGATGGGATGATGGACAATTAGCCCGAGAATTAAATCAGAATTCTTGGATGGTAAGCGATGTTTCTAACCCTGATATTATTTTTAATGTAGATGATGAAAAGCTTTGGCGAGATGTAATTGTAAACTTAGGCCCGAAGTATGCACACATTAGCAATTTTCCTACAGACCCGAATTTGAATTAAGAGTTGTCCTTTAAAATAGCTGCGATTGCAATTTTAAGAGAAGGGATATCGTTAGTAATGGTATCCCAAATGATATCATAATCAACTCCGAAATAATGATGAATAATTTTATTTCTTATGTCAGTAAGTTCACGCCAGGGAATAGATGGATATTTTTGTTTCAGATCTGGATGGATTTTGCTACTTGCTTCTCCAATAATTTCCAAGCTTCGACAAACTGCTCTATTTAATCTTTCGTTTGAAATTAAATCTTCAATCGTATTATCATTAACTTCGTTAATTAAATAATTGCACTCTAATAAGATATGTTTTAAAAACTCAACTTGAGAAAGCAACATATTCTACTGATTTTAAGATATGTGGTCCAATAAAAGGACTAAGAGATTGTTTCGTTACCAAATCTACCTTTCTATTAAACAAATTTTCTAAAAAGTAGTTAAGAGACATAAAATTTTTAAAAGTTTTATTTTCTTTTTTTATGTCAACCAGCAAATCAATATCACTATCAGAATTGGCATTGTTAGTTAGAAATGAACCAAAAAGCCCAATCTCCTTTACTCCAAAATCTAAAAGGTCTTGTTTCTTATTCTGGAGCTGAGTTAGTATTTCTTTTTTGGTAATTAACTTTTCCATAGTTTAAAAATAACTTAATTACTCATACTTTCCGCACTTTCCTCAACCTTTCTTCTCAACTCATCTTTGTAGGCTTGCATTTTTACCGTTAAAGATTCATCAGCTGTTGCTAAAATTTGAGCAGCTAATAAACCAGCATTTTTGGCCGCATTTAAAGCAACTGTTGCAACCGGAATTCCATTTGGCATTTGTAAAATAGATAAAATACTATCCCAACCATCAATAGAATTTGAGGATTTTACAGGGACACCAATTACGGGTAGCGTAGTAATTGAGGCAACCATTCCAGGTAAGTGAGCGGCACCACCAGCACCAGCGATAATTACTTTTAAGCCTCGGCCATGTGCTTCTTTAGCATAAGTAAACATCCGCTCCGGAGTTCTATGGGCAGAAACTACAGTAATTTCATAACTGATTCCAAATTCTTTTAATATATCGGCAGCATCTTGCATAACAGGCAAATCAGATTTGCTCCCCATAATTATTCCAACTACTACAGACCCCTCCGCCCCTAAAGGGGAACTTAAATTTCCAGCGCTCATATATATCTTTTAATCTTTTATTTTATCGTTTAACTATGTCTTTCCACTTTGCTTTTAGTTCCCCTTTAGGGGCTAGGGGTTTAAGCAATTACTTTTAATGTTTTTTGTACATATCTAGCTTTCTCAATGGCTTTTTCTCTATCGATATCTACAATGGTTATATGCCCCATTTTACGGAAAGGTTTTGTGTATTTTTTACCATAAAGATGAACATAAACCCCATCAATTGACAAAACTTTTTCTAGGTTTTCATATTTAGCTACACCTTCAAAGCCTTTTTCGCCAAGTAGATTAATCATAATTGCATTTGTAATACTGCTGGTATCACCCAGAGGCAAATTATAAATAGAACGTAAATGCTGTTCGAATTGAGAAACGTAATTACCTTCGATAGTTTGATGGCCACTATTATGCGGACGTGGAGCAACTTCATTTACAAGTAGTTCGCCATCTTTGCAAACAAACATCTCAACAGCTAAAATGCCTGTAATATTCATTGCCGATGCAATATTCTTTGCAATATTTTCTGCCTTTTGTTGTAAACTTTCTGCGTATGTAGATGGAGAAATTAAAAACTCAACCAAGTTTGCTTCCGGATTAAATTCCATCTCCACCATCGGGAAAGTTTTCATGTCGCCATTAGAATTACGAGCAACTATCACTGCAACTTCTTTTTCAAAATCAATCAGTTTCTCTATAATACAAGGTGCATCAAAGGCTTTTCTCAAATCTTCCGCACTGTTTATGCGCATTACACCCTTACCGTCGTAACCATCTTTTCTCAACTTTAAAATGTAAGGAAAGTGGAATGGGCTATTCTCGATATCCTCTTTCGTATTTACAATTTGAAAAGGAGAGGTTGGAATATCGTTTTCTTTGAAAAACTGTTTCTGAATGCCTTTATCCTGAATTAAACGAATTACTCGGGATTGTGGAAAAACTTGCTTGCCTTCTTTTTCAAGTTGCTCAAGCGCTTCGATATTAACTTTTTCTATTTCGATGGTTATGATATCTGCTTTCTTCCCGAAATTGTAAACCGTATCAAAATCAGTTATAGATCCATTTTCGAAGTAATTAGCAATGTGCTTGCAAGGCGCATCAGGATCTGGGTCTAAAACTAAAGAAGTAACGTTATAATTAATGGCTTGTTGAATAAGCATTCTGCCTAATTGCCCACCACCTAAAATACCTAATTTTAATTCGCTTATCTGTTTTGCCATCAATGAGACTAATTTTTAAGACGCAAAAATAACAAAAAAATATACGCCAATTGGGTTTTTATTCAAATCAAAAAGTATGATTTTTTTGAAGCGCAAGGTAACTGCAACTATTTAAATACAGTCCCGCCATTCGCTTTACTTTACCCAACGAAGAATTGGGCTTCGTGTTCGCTACTGTCGGGGCTATTATAAAACCGATCCTGCTATTAACTTAGAGCGTAAAACTTATAACTTTGCCAAATGAATGCTGATGCAATAATTATTGGTGCTGGTGCTTGCGGATTGATGTGTGCTGTGCAAGCTGGTTATTTGGGTAAAAAAGTAATTGTTCTGGAAAAAAATGAAAAACCTGGAGCAAAAATTTTAATCTCTGGTGGTGGGCGCTGTAACTATACCAATCAATTTGCTTCAGCGGAACAGTTTATCTCCTCAAATCCTCATTTCATTAAATCATCTTTCACTCAGTGGACGGTTGATGATACCATTAGCTTTTTTGAAACTTACGGAATACAAGGCAAAGAAAAAACCTTGGGGCAGTTGTTTCCTGATGAAAAGAATGCAAAAGATGTAGTTCAAGTTTTTACTTCAATTTGTGATGATTTTGGTCAGGAAATTAGATCCAACGTTGATGTTAAGGAGATCGAAATTACATCAGATGGTTTTAAGGTTACTTATGAAAAAAATGGCAAAAGGACAGTGTTAACATCAAAAAAATTGGTTGTTGCCACTGGTGGTTTACCAATTCCTAAAATGGGTGCAACAGATTTTGCTTTGCGTTTTGCTCGTAAACATGATTTAAAAATCGTTGAAACTGCACCGGCATTAGTCCCTTTGACCATTACCGGAAAAGATGAAGAATGGTTTGCTCAACTTTCGGGCAACTCTGTTTTTTGCGAGGTAAGTAATGAAGAGATTTCTTTTGAAGAAAATATTTTATTTACGCATTGGGGTTTAAGCGGACCAGCCATTTTGCAGATTTCATCTTTCTGGAGAAGAGGTGAGGTGATTAATCTAAATTTATTGCCACATCACAATATGGTTTCGCTTTTGGATAATGAACGAAAATCGAATGGGAAGACTCTTCTATCAACTTTATTAAACCGTTTTTACACCAAGAAATTTACAGATGCTTTAGGAAAATTTTTGCCTTTAAGTAAACCAGTAGCATCTTTAACCAAAGTGGAAATAGATTTGATTGAACAAACCATTCACCAATTTAAAGTAAAGCCAGCAGGCGATAAAGGTTACGATAAAGCTGAAGTAATGCGTGGTGGAATTGATACAAATGAAATTTCTTCTAAAACTTTGGAATGCAAAAAGATCCCGAACCTGTTTTTTGGAGGAGAATGTTTGGATGTTACCGGCTGGTTGGGCGGGTATAACTTTCAATGGGCTTGGGCCAGTGGTTTTGTAATCGCACAGAATATTTAGTTTCAAAATAATCGTCATTGCGAGGCACGAAACAATCTTTGTTGAATATTAGATTGCTTCGTGCCTCGTAATGACGGTTTATGGCTTACAAATAAACATTTGGCATAATTTCCCATGCCCACGGTTTTTTAAAGGTTTTAAAAGTTCTCAATTGAGAAAAATAAAGCACTTCGCTAGTTTTACGATTAGCAATATCTCGCCTATGTAGATTACCAACAGTTGTAAATAACTCACGGGTTTTAAAATCGTAAACCCTTTCCGTCATATCGCCAGAATTTTGATTAAAGTAAAGATTTATCGCACTCGTTAAAAACCAATCCTTATTTTCAAACTTAAAGGTATAACCCATTTCCCAGCGCCATTCTGCTCCGCCATGAAAACGTAAATAAAGTTGTTGGTCTTTAATCCCGATTTGATTTAATGGATCTCCAAGTTTTCCACCTTCTTGAGAGCGCAGAATAAAATCATTGTTCTGTACCGATAATCGATAATTGGCTGTAGAATTATCTTTGAAAAATATCGCTAAAATTCGCGGTTTCTGAGTTTCCTTTATAATTTCCGTGTTATTGTCTCCGTAAGTTCTCGTTTCATCAGTTATTTTATTCGATTCGAAAATTACCGCTAGATCATCGGCTCCATCATTATTTAAATCGCCATTTGTAGTTTCAATAACCGACCAATTAGTGGGTGTCAGTTGTTCAATCGAAACTCCTTCCGATTTTATCTTTGGAAATAAAAACGTTTTTTGAGCAAAGCTGATTTGCGCAAATTGCATCAGCAAAAAGAAATAGAAAACTTTCATTAAGATAGAAAAGGTATTGATGTAATTGTAAAACGTTTGGATTGAAGTTTTAGTTTGATCACATTTTCTGGCAGTCGTCTTTTCTACTGGAGCTTAGTCCCGAACTTTAGGGGGATAATCTTTGAACCGAATAAATTAGTTACAAAGATTTCTCGGCTTCGCTCGAAAGGACGAATTGGTAATGACTGTATTAAAAAACATTAAACTTCTAAAATTCCCTTACTTTTGCACAATAAAACAATTCCTTTTGAAGACTGACATTTTTGCCATTACGCCACCATTTACCCAACTGAATACTCCGTATCCGGCAACTGCGTACATAAAAGGTTTTCTAAACACGAAAAATATATCTTCAACTCAAGCCGATTTGGGTATTGAAGTTATATTAGAATTGTTTTCAAAAAGGGGCCTTAAAAATATATTCGATGTAGATAATAAAAAGCCAAAAAGCGATAATGCAAAGCGAGTTCTTGCATTAAAAGAAGATTACCTTAAAACAATCGATTCGGTTATTGATTTTCTTCAAGGGAAAAATCCAACGTTGGCACTGCAAATTTGTGGAGATGATTTTCTTCCTCAAGCCTCTCGATTTAATCAATTAGAGGAATTAGATTGGGCATTCGGCGCAATGGGTTCTCAAGATAAAGCAAAACATTTGGCTACACTTTATCTCGAAGATATCTCTGATTTTATTGTAGAATGTGTTGATGAAAATTTCGGATTCAGTCGATATGCAGAGCGTTTGGGTAGAAGTGCTAACTCTTTTGATGAATTGTATTGCGCTTTGCAACAGGAACAGACTTACATTGATAAAATTCTAATTTCAGTGTTAAAGGAGAAAATAGAAACCGTTCAGCCTAAATTATTTTTGATTTCAGTTCCCTTCCCTGGCAATTTATATAGTGCTTTTCGCTGTGCACAATGGGTAAAAGCAAATCATCCCGAAATTAAGATTTCTATGGGTGGCGGTTTTCCAAATACCGAATTGCGCTCCCTATCTGATCAAAGAGTTTTCGAGTTTTTCGATTACATCACTTTAGATGACGGCGAATTACCAATTGACCTACTTATTCAAAACATTACTGGAACTGTTCCGGCAGAAATGCAGATGTACAAAAGGACTTTTCTTTTGGAAAATGGGGCGGTTGTTTACAAGAATGATTCGTTTAGAAAAGATTACAAGCAAGCCGATGTAGGTACGCCTGATTATACTGGTCTTTTATTAGATAAATATATTTCTGTAATCGAAATTGTAAACCCGATGCACCGAATGTGGAGCGATGGGCGCTGGAATAAACTAACAATGGCACATGGCTGTTATTGGGGGAAATGTACTTTCTGTGATATTTCTTTAGATTATATTAAGGTTTACGAACCCGTTCAAGCAAAGCAAATTGTAGATCGGATTGAAGATTTATGCTCCAAAACAGGGCAAAATGGTTTTCATTTCGTTGATGAAGCAGCGCCGCCAGCTTTGATGAGAGAAGTCGCTTTAGAAATAATTAGAAGAAAATTAGCCGTAACCTGGTGGACAAATATTCGTTTCGAAAAGAGTTTTACGGCAGATTTATGTTTGCTGTTGAAAGCATCGGGATGCATTGCGGTTTCCGGTGGTCTGGAAGTTGCATCAGATCGTTTATTAAAACTGATTGATAAAGGTGTAACCGTAGAACAGGTGGCCAAAGTAACCCGAAACTTTACCGAAGCGGGAATTATGGTTCACGCTTATTTAATGTATGGTTATCCCACGCAAACCATTCAAGAAACTGTTGATAGTTTGGAAATGGTTCGTCAGCTTTTTGAAATGGGCATTTTACAATCTGGTTTTTGGCATCAATTTGCCATGACTGCTCATAGTCCGGTAGGGATGTATCCAGAAAAATTTGGAGTGGTTAAAGAAACTGAAGCTATTGGAAGTTTTGCCAATAATGACATCAATTATATCGATAAAACGGGCATCGATCACAATAAATTTAGCTACGGATTAAAAAAATCGCTGTTTAATTTTATGCATGGAATCTGTTTCGATTATCAGCTACAAGATTGGTTCGATTTTAAAATCCCACGCACAACAATTCCAGCAGATTTTATTGAAAACGCATTAAACGATGATCACAACTTCAATACCAAACCCACTGCAAAAATTGTTTGGCTAGGGGGAAAAGCATCAGTTGAAACCTTTACTAAATCTAAAAAGGGGAATTCATGGGAAATAGCCTCGCTAACTTTTCATGATAAAAAACAAACCTTCTCCATTCAAACCAGTAAAGGTGAAGGCGAGTGGCTGACCTCAATTTTAGAGAAAATTCACATTTCAAATGAAAAGGTTTACATTTTCGCCGAAGTTAAAGCGGATTTTGAAACCGATCTAGAAAACTTTGAATTGTTTTGGTATTCTAAACCAATAAACACATTAAGGGAATTTGGTTTGTTGGTATTATAGAAACACCTAAAAACATCAAGATTAATTCTCCGTTAACCATATTTGAAATATACCTTAACCTTGTATTGTTCTTATTAATCACAATGTGGAACAGTAAACGTCCAAGTTTCAGATTCTCCAACAGGAACGATATAACCATTTCCTCTAGCATTTTCGAACCACAATTTGTTGCGCAATTTTTCTCTGGTTCCAACTTCATTTAAGGTTGCGCTGTCATAAAGTCGACCATTAATCATCACATACTTTATCTTTTCCGAATTGCGGATATCATCTAGTGGATTTGCATCCATAATAACTAGATCTGCCAGTTTACCAACCTCTAGAGAACCGATTTCCTTATTCATTCCCAAATAAGATGCTCCGTTTAACGTTGCTGCTCTAATGGCTTGAAGAGGAGAGAAGCCACCTTGAACCAACATCCATAATTCCCAATGTGCCCCTAAACCCTGAATTTGTCCGTGTGCACCTAAATTTACTTTTGTGCCACCATCAGCAATCTGCTTTGCCGCCTTGGCAATATCAATGTGGTTGTAATCACTATATTCTGAAGTTGTTCTACGTCTGGCTCTCGAATCAATTATTGAACGTGGAGTGTAAGTCATTAATTTTTCGTTTTCCCAAACATTGGTTCTGTCGTACCAATAATTTTCTCCCCATTGTCCGCCATAAGCCACAATTAAAGTTGGCGTATATCCAACCTCGGTACTGTTCCAAAAGTTTATAACATCCTTATAAACAGGTAAAACAGGGATGCTATGCTCAATACCTGTATGGCCGTCAGCTATCATATTCATGTTAGTAAAGAATGTGGAGCCACCTTCGGGTACAACTTCCATTTTTAGTTGTCTCGCTGCTTCTAGAATCTGCTGGCGTTGCTCTCTTCTTGGCTGGTTGTAAGATTTAACTGAAAATGCACCTACAGCTTTTAATCTGCGAAGATTGGCCAAGGCATCATCCAAACTGTTTATCACCACTTTAAAATCACCATCTGCTCCATATAAAATTGAACCCGTAGAATAAACTCTCGGACCAACCATTCTACCTGCTTTTAGCATTTCACTCTGACTAAAAACCATTTCTGTGTTGCTAGAAGGATCATGAGAAGTTGTAACGCCAAAAGCCAAGTTTGCCATATAACTCCAATCTGCCTGTGGTGTAATTCCATCCGGACTGGTGCGTAAGTGAGCATGAACATCAATAATTCCTGGCATAATGGTTTTTCCATTTACATCAATTACTTTGGCATTTGCCGGAATCGTAATTGCATCAGCTTTGCCAATTGCCGTAATTTTATTTCCATCAGTTAAAATTGTGCCATTCTCGATCACTTCATCGCCTTTCATTGAAATAATTCTGGCGCCTTTTAATGCAATTATTCCTGTTGGAACATCACTTTTTAAGGTTAAATTTATATCTGTTGATGATGCTTCTACTTTTGGTGTCGTTCCATCAAAATTGAATGCACCATTTACATCAACAGTAAAATATTTCGGACCAAGTGTCCAATGTAAATATCTACTATCTGCACTCCATTGTACGTAAGTTCCACCATCTGTAGTTACTTTAGCAACAGGAATAGATTTATTTCCTGCAGAAGCATCTTGTGCGGTTCCAACATTAATCATCGGGGTGATGTAAACATTGAAAAGCTCATTAAAGGCCAACCACTTATTGTCTGGGCTGATTACAAACTGATTTGCGTACTGAGAGGTGAAATGAGTTCTTTCATTTGCTCCATTTAAATCGATGCTTTTTAAAGCTTTTTTTCCATCAGCGTAACTTTGAAAATAAATTCTAGTATCCGTATTGTTAAATTGTGGTTTAATTCCATTATCCAAGATCAAAGTTTTGGAGCCACCATTTGCGGGCATGATAAATATTCCCGTTCCTCTGCCGTAATTATAACCTAAGACATCATTTCCACTTCCTTTTCTAAAAACAATTTTATCACCTTTGGTAGAATATTGGGGTGAATAATAAAATCCTTTTTCATCGCTTAGCGTAATTGTTTTGCCCGATTTTAAATCTGCTCTTTTAATCGCTCCCCGCAACTCATCGCTCCAAGTTGTAAAAACCACAAATTTTCCATCCGGACTAAAACTTGGTTCGAACTCAAAATCCAATCCATTCGTTAATCTTTCAGGCGTGCCATTTGGCATTTCTTGTTTATAAAGATAACCCGCAGCGTTAAACACAATTATTTTTCCATCCGGTGATGTTGTTAACTGCCTAAGCATTTTTGCAGAAAAATCATTAGTAAATACCTGTTGCTCGAAATGTAAAGCTTTTTGAACGGTTTGAATGGTATTTGCCTGAAACGGAATCTCGCTATTGATCAAAGTTCCGATTTCGGTTTTTCTAATTTTCCCACGGGCATAAAAAATTAATGCCTTGCTATCTGGTGTCCAAGCAAAGTTTGGATAAACTCCAAAAATTGCCCATGTTTCCTGCTGATCGTGAGATAAATCTTCATTTACCGGCCATTCTTCACCAGTCTTAATGTTTTGAACATAAAGTGTAGATTTTAAACGAACCCGTTTCACAAATGCGATTAAATTACCATCTGGAGAAACCTGTGGACGGCAAGCACCGCCTTGCTCATTAATTAAGGTTGTTAATTTTCCAGTTGTTAAATCTAACTGGCGAATAGCATAAATTGTTCCGTTCGGGTCTTTACTATATTCGAAATTCGGGCCAGGACTTACATCTTCACTGAAGTATAAAAATTTTCCATCGGGAGAAACATTAGGCTCGCCAGCATCTTGTTGATCGTTTTTTCTTTTTGTTAGCTGTACGCCATCCCCACCATTTATGCTGTACATCCACATTTCACCAGATCCTAAAGATCGGCTTGCAGTAAAATGTTTTCTAGCCACCAAATATTCGCTATTTGGCATCCATGTGGCATTGTTTAATAATCTAAAACTTTCTTTGGTAACCTGTTTTTTGTTCGAACCATCTCGGTTCATAATCCAGATATTATCGCCACCACTCTTATCGCTGGTGTAAGAAATGTATTTTCCGTTAGGGCTAAATCTCGGTTGAACATCATAAGCAATGCCACCGCTAATTAATTTTGCAACTCCTCCACTAAAAGGTATGGTGTAAATATCACCAAGTAAATCAAAAACAATTTCTTGTCCATCGGGGCTTACATCAAGATTCATCCAAGTACCTTCATTCGTATTTACGTTAATGGTTTTTGTAGTACCCTGATATTTTTCTACATCCCATTTCTTGTCTTGGGCATTTGATGTGAGAATAATTAGTAAAAGAGCAGAGAGTATATAGAGGTTTTTCATTGTATAGGGCTGGTATTATTTGAATTATTAAGGATGATTTGTATTTCTTTCAACACCGTTGAGCTTTTATTATTAGAATTAGGTATATTGAAATTTATGTAAATCGATTGAGCTATTCGCAAACTCTTGTTCAGCTTTTCTTAAATCGTAACTGGTTTGCAATCGTAACCATATACCAGCATTACCACCAAAAACCTTTTCGATTCTGATGGCCATATTTGGTGTTATTGAAGCTTTTCCGTTTAAAATATTTGATAAAGTTGGGCGTGTAACCTTTAGTAATTCAGATGCCTTTAAAACTGTTAAATTATTTACCTTGATTACTTCCTCTCTTAAAATCTCTCCAGGGTGTGTATTTTCCTTTATTCCTCTTTCCATAATTTCTACTTCTAATGTGTGTCCTCCAAACTTAAATCATAAGCATTTCCATTTTCAAATCGGAAAATGATTCTAAAATTTCCTGTAACATCTAAGCTCCAATAGTCTTTTAAATCTCCTTTAAGTGGATGAATTCTCAGATTTCTGAAAGGCTCAAAATCTTTTGGAACAAAATAAACATCATTTAATAAATCCAAAATAAACCTGATTTTCGGTAACATATCTGGTCTTATCTTACTTTCATCACCCTTGTTCCAATATGCTTTCAGTCCTTTATGGGCAATAGTTTTTATCATCAATGTTTTTGTTAAGTGTAAAGTTACACATTACACTTTGAAGTACAAAAGGGATTTTTGTAAATTTCTGCGAATAATCCATTTGTCCTAAAATATATGAATACCAATCTTTTTAAAGATAATTTTTTCTAAATCCTGCAATAATAGATGATGATTTTAGATTAAATGTATAGTTTTGATACTGCCGATTTATGACAGCAATAGAGATTTTACAAAAATATTGGGGACACCCAGCTTTTAGGCCCTTACAACAAGATATTATTACCTCGGTTTTAGAAGGAAAAGATAGTTTGGCACTTCTTCCAACGGGTGGAGGAAAATCAATCTGTTTTCAGGTGCCTGCTTTGGTAAATGAGGGCATTTGTATTGTTGTTTCTCCGCTAATTGCCTTGATGAAAGATCAGGTTGAAAATCTTAAATCGAAAGGTATTGAGGCTATTGCCATTTATGCAGGAATGGGCAAGCGAGAGATCGATATTTTGCTGGATAACTGTATCTATGGAAAAATCAAGTTTCTTTATTTATCGCCAGAACGATTACTTTCTGATTTAGTTCGAACACGTATTTCTTACATGAATGTTAATCTTATTGCGGTTGATGAGGCACATTGTATTTCTCAATGGGGTTATGATTTTCGGCCACCTTACCAACAGATTGCAAAACTTAGAGAAATCCATCCCGATGTTCCGGTTTTGGCATTAACTGCAACAGCCACAGAATTTGTTCGAAAAGATATTTTAGAGAAACTTGAAATGAAAGACCCACAGGTTTTCGTAAAAAGTTTTGCTAGAGATAATTTATCGTATGTCGTTTTTGCTCAGGAGGATAAATACAAAAAGTTGATTGAGATCTGCAGAAATGTAAATGGAACAGGGTTAGTTTATGTTCGTAATCGGAGGGAAACTGCAGAGGTTTCCAATTTTCTCAATCGCAATCAAATCAAAGCCGATTTTTATCACGCAGGCTTAGAACGCGATTTACGCTTTAAAAAACAGGAGGAATGGAAGCAGAATAAAACCAGAATTATGGTCGCTACAAATGCTTTCGGAATGGGAATCGATAAAGCTGATGTTAGAACCGTAGTCCATTTAGATTTACCAGAAAGTTTGGAAGCATATTATCAGGAAGCTGGCAGGGCTGGGCGTGATGAAAAACGAAGTTATGCCGTTTTATTAGCCAATAAATCTGATGTTTTGAGTTTGGAAGCTCGATACATCAACAGTTTCCCATCAAGTGATGACATAAGAAAGACCTATCACTATTTAGGTAATTATTTTCAATTGGCTTTTGGAGCTGGAGAAGGATTAACTTTTACTTTTGATATAGCCGATTTTTGTAAACGATTTAATATTAGTGTTTTAAAAACGATTTCTGCCTTAAAATTTTTGGAACATGACGGCTACATAACTTTATCAGAAAGTGTTTTCTTGCCATCTAGAATGATGTTTATTGTAAATCATGAAGATGTTTATCGTTTCCAGATTGAAAATAAAGCTTATGATAGTGTGATCAAAACGATACTTCGCTCTCACGGTGGCGCATTTGATGGTTTCGTAAAAATAAACGAAGGTGATTTAGCAAAGAAAATAGGTATGTCCTATAAAGATGTCATCGCTCTGCTTAATAAATTGCAGGCAATGGAAATGCTTACCTACATTCAGCAAACAGACCAACCGCAATTGCAATACGTGAGGCCACGAGTAGATATGGATCATTTCGATGTAGATTTTAAATACCTAGAACTTAGGAAAGAAATCATGCTGAAACAGATAAGTGCCGTGGTGGCTTACGCCTCTTCGAATATTTGCAGAAGTATCCAACTGCTAAGCTACTTCGATGAACATAATCCTTCAAAATGTGGCGTTTGCGATGTTTGTTTAGCAGAGAAACGAGCAGAAAATGAAAATCAAATTAATGATCAACTGGATTTTGAGATCATCTCATTACTACAGCAACAGCCGTTAAGTTTAGATGATCTAGTTACCAATATTAAAATTGGAACCGAAAACGATAGGATAGAAGCGATCCGAGAATTATTAGATGCTGGCAAAATAAAATCTGACGGCAAGAAGTATTATATTTAGCGACAGTTTGGTTAAACGTATTGGCTAATTTAATTTTAACAGTTAACCAATTTATTATATCAAATAGTTAACCTCCTTAAATACAGATGATAGAAAAAGACAATAAGAAAATTATACGCTCTTGGGCATTTTTCGATTGGGCAAATTCTGCCTATAATTTAGTTATTACTTCCACCATTTTTCCAGTTTATTATGTTGCAATAACCACAACAGAGGCGCATGGAGATGAAGTGACTTTTTTTGGGAAAACTTTTATAAACACCGTTCTATCAAATTATGCACTCGCATTTGCTTACTTAGTTATGGTTGTTTTGTTGCCAATATTATCATCTTACGCAGATGCCAAAGGCAAAAAGAAGTTCTTCATGAAACTGTTCACCTATATCGGCTCTTTCGCCTGTATGGGTTTATTTTTCTTCAAGCTTGAAACTTTAGAAGCAGGAATTATTTGCTTTGTATTAGCTGCAATGGGTTATGTGGGCGGTGTAATGTTTAACAATGCTTACTTGCCAATAATTGCATCAACCGATAACCAGGACAAGGTAAGCGCTCAAGGTTTTTCTTATGGATATGTAGGGAGCGTTATTTTGCAGTTGATATGTTTTGTTTTTGTATTAAAACCCGAACTTTTTGGCATTACAGATAAATCATTACCAGCTCAAATATCATTCTTATTAGTGGGCATCTGGTGGTTCGTATTTGCACAAATTCCTTTCAAAGCGCTGCCAAAAGATGTACCTCAAGAAGCTTCTGTGGGTGAGGGCATTGTTAAAAGTAGTTTTGGAGAATTTGCAAAAGTCTGGAATCAATTAAAACGTATGAAATTTTTAAAAACGTACTTAATTGCTTTCTTTTTTTATTCGATGGGCGTACAAACCATCATGCTTGCAGCAGCAGGTTTTGGTGCAAAGGTTTTGAAATTGGAGTCTGGGAGTTTAATTGCTGTTATTTTAATTATTCAATTGGTGGCAATTTTGGGCGCATGGCTAATGTCGCTTTTAGCAAAAAAATGGGGTAACGTAAATGTTCTGATCATTGTTGTATTGGTTTGGATTGCCTGCTGTGTTTATGGCTATTCCATTGTTAATGAGCTTCAATTTTATACGCTAGCTGCAATAGTTGGTTTAATTATGGGTGGAATCCAATCATTATCCCGCTCTACTTACTCAAAACATATTCCAGAAAACACAACTGAAACGGCTTCATTTTTTAGTTTTTACGACGCTACAGAAAAATTAGCAATCGTTATCGGGTTATTTAGCTTTGCTACGATAGAAGGACTAACGCACAATATGCGCCAATCAATCATCGCTCTAGCATCATTTTTTATCGTTGGCTTGATCTTTTTAGTGCTTTTACGAAAAATCGAACGCAAAGAATTGCTAAAATCGTAAGTTTGTAGCCTGAAGATTATTATGAAAGTAGAATTATTTGTACCCTGTTTTGTTGATCAATTATATCCGGAAACCGCTTTTAATACTTTAAGATTATTAGAAAAATCTGGCTGTAAGGTAGAATATAACTCAAAACAGACTTGTTGCGGTCAGCCTGCCTATAACGCCGGTTACTGGGATGAAGCAAAAGAAGTTGGGACAAAATTCTTAAATGATTTTACTGAAAATACCTATGTGGTTGCACCATCTGCTTCTTGTGTGGGTATGATCAAGAATGGTTATAACGATCTCTTTACCAATACAATGGTCCACAATAAATGCCGAAGTTTACAATCGAATATCTGGGAGCTTTCTGATTTTTTAATCAAGGTTGCAAAGAAAGATTATTTCGGCGCCGAGCTAGAAGGTAAAGCTGTTTATCACGATTCTTGTAGCGCTTTGAGAGAGTGCAAAATTAAAGATGAACCTCGACAATTGCTTTCAAAAGTACATGGTTTGGAAATGTTGGAAATGGAAGATACCGATATGTGTTGCGGTTTCGGTGGAACATTTGCCGTTAAGTTCGATGCAATTTCATCTGCAATGGCAGAGCAAAAAGTTAATCATGCCCTAGCTCAAAAGGCCGATTACATCATTTCGACAGATTTATCTTGTCTTTTACATCTTCAAGGTTACATCGATAAAAACCATCTTCCAATTAAAACCATGCACATTGCTGATGTTTTATGTAACGGCTGGTTGGAAAGCACTGAATACTAACAACTTTTTTACGTCTGATTGCTAGAGATTTAACACAAATTAACAAGGTTTCTGTTTTATCTGCAATACCTTTGTTAAACCTTTTTGCAACTTCAATCTCTAACTAACAAAATAACATAAAATGAAAAAACTAATTTTTGCTTTATTGAGCATTTTCTCAATTGTATCCATAGCTGATGCACAAAAGAAAACCTCAGGAGCTATACAATTTGAATCAACAGTTGATCCGGCTGCTATGGCTTCGGCAAGCGGTATCCAGTTAACCGATCAAATGAAAGCTAGAATGCCATCAACCAGTAAATCCAATTTCGAATTATTATTTACGGCTACTAATGCGAGTTATATGCCTGTAGAAGAAACTGAAGACAGTAATGGCGCTGGTGGCGGAAACGGCGGTGGTATGGGTAGAATGATGATGCGTTTTGGTGGCGGTGGCGGCAACCGTGAGTATTATTATTCTTTTGCTGATCAAAAACTTACTGAAGTTTTCGATTTAAATGATACAACTTACTATATGCCGAGCAAGTTAACACTATCTACAACTGGTCCAATAGGATCAATGAGAATGGGTGGAAACAGAACGCCGGGCGATACGACAAAACCAAAACCGGTTGCTCCACCAACTATTGAAATCGTTAAAACTGATTCAACAAAAAAAATATTGGGTTTTACCTGTAAACAAGTTATCGTAAGATCAACAAGGGCAATTAAGCTTTTAGATATGGATAAAAATGTAGTGGAAGAAACTAAAATCTGGTACACAAATGAGTTGGGCTTCAATTTTTCCCCAAATCCAAATATGTGGACAGAAGGAACAGTTTTAGCTATTGAGGGTAGAGGAAACAGTTCTATCGCGAAGAGCATAGAATATAGAAATGTAAGTGCAAAAGATGTTACAGCACCTAAAAAAGCCAAATTAATAACAGACGAGGAGTACAAAACTAAAATGGAAAACATGATGAAACGTTTTAGAAATAACAGACCTCCAGGTGGTGGTGGACAAGTTAGATCATTCGGAATGAATTAATATTCATTTTAAAATTATATCGAGCCTGTTCATTTATTTGAGCAGGCTTTTTTTGTATATCGAGCTTCGAAGTTTTGCTTCGCTCAGCTCTCTAAATTTCGCAAGTAGAATTATATCAATACAATACGCATTAATTCTGCAAATTTTAGCCATTCAAATAACTTTCGCTATCTTTGCACCAACTAAAAATCACTTTGTATGTGATTTAGAATTCACAATATTTTTAAACCGTTCCGAAGTTTTAATAAAGGATTAGGAACAAAATCATAGTTGTAGATGATTAATATTACTTTACCTGACGGATCGGTTCGTCAGTATGAAAAGGGCACTTCTGCCCATCAAATTGCATTGTCAATTTCTGAAGGTTTAGCTCGAAATGTATTAGCCGCAGAGGTTAATGGCCAAGTTTGGGATTCAACCCGTCCAATCGAAGAAGATTCATCAGTGAAACTTTTAACATGGAACGATGCTGAAGGAAAAACAACTTTTTGGCATTCATCGGCTCACTTAATGGCCGAGGCTTTAGAAGCACTTTACCCAGGAACAAAGTTTGGTATCGGTCCGGCAATAGAGACTGGTTTTTATTACGATGTAGATTTTGGAGAAAAAGAATTTTCTTCTGATGATTTCAAAGCCATCGAAACCAAAATGATTGAACTGGCTAAGCAAAAACAAATCTTCACTCGCGAAAGTGTAAGCAAAGCTGATGCAATTAAATATTTTACCGAAAAAGGCGACGAATACAAACTAGACCTAATTGACGGTTTAGAAGATGGTAAAATCACTTTTTATAACCAAGGTGCTTTTACAGATTTATGCCGTGGGCCACACATTCCGAATACTGGTTTTGTAAAAGCAGTAAAACTGATGAACGTTGCTGGTGCTTATTGGCGTGGCGATGAAACTAAAAAACAGTTAACACGTATATATGGTGTAACTTTTCCTAAAGCGAGCGAGCTTACAGAATATCTTGCGATGATTGAAGAAGCGAAAAAACGCGATCACCGTAAATTGGGAAAAGAGCTAGAATTATTCATGTTCTCAGAAAAAGTTGGTGCTGGTTTACCGATGTGGTTGCCAAAAGGAACTGCTTTACGTGAGCGTTTGGTTAACTTTTTAACTAAAGCGCAATCTAAATCAGGTTACGAACAAGTTGTTACTCCACACATTGGAAATAAAAATTTATACGTTACTTCTGGTCACTGGGATAAATACGGTAAAGATTCCTTCCAACCGATAAAAACTCCACAAGAAGGAGAGGAGTTTTTCTTAAAACCGATGAACTGTCCTCACCACTGTGAAATGTATAAGTTCAAACCGCGTTCTTACAAAGATCTTCCGGTTCGTTTTGCTGAGTTTGGTACAGTATATCGTTACGAACAAAGTGGCGAGTTGCATGGTTTAACTCGTGTAAGAGGGTTTACTCAAGATGATGCACATTTGTTCTGTATGCCAGAGCAAGTAAAAGATGAATTTAAAAAAGTTATCGATTTGGTACTTTATGTATTTAAATCTTTAGGTTTTGATAATTATACAGCACAAATATCTTTACGCGATCCAGAAAATAAATCAAAATATATTGGTTCTGATGAAAACTGGAAATTAGCAGAAAGTGCAATTGTTGAGGCTGCTGCAGAGAAAGGATTAAATACTGTTGTAGAATATGGCGAAGCAGCCTTTTACGGCCCTAAGCTAGACTTTATGGTTAAGGATGCTTTAGGTAGAAAATGGCAGTTGGGAACGATACAGGTAGATTATAACTTACCAGAACGTTTCGAATTGGAATATACTGGAAGTGATAATTTAAAACATCGCCCAGTAATGATTCACCGTGCACCCTTTGGATCTTTGGAAAGATTTGTTGCCGTTTTGATTGAACATTGTGCCGGAAATTTCCCATTATGGTTAAGCCCGGAGCAGTTTACAATCCTTCCTATTTCAGAAAAGTATGAAGAATATGCAAAAAAAGTTTTAGATGAGCTAAATAATTCCGATATTCGCGGGCTGATTGACTTTCGTGATGAGAAAATCGGTCGCAAAATCCGTGATGCGGAAGTTAAAAAAATCCCATATATGCTCATTATCGGTGATAAAGAGATGGCCGAAGGAAAAGTTTCGGTTCGTAAACATGGCGAGGGGGATTTAGGCGAAATGACGTTGGAGGAATTCAACAATTTATTAATAAAAGAAATAACAGTTTAATTAAAACAGTACACATTTGGCATTAGGAAGACCAGGATTTAACAGGGGACCACGTCCACCTTTTAAGAAGAAAGAAGCAGAACATAACATTAATCAGTTTATTAAATCGCCCGAAGTGCGTTTAGCTGGCGATAATGTTGAACCAGGGATTTATCCTTTGGCTAAAGCTCTGGCGCTTGCTGATGAACAGGAACTGGATTTGGTAGAGATTTCTCCAAACGCAGTACCACCAGTTTGTAGAATTATTGATTACAGTAAGTTTGTTTACGAGCAAAAGAAAAAGCAGAAAGAGATAAAATCAAACGCTAAACAAACTGTTATAAAGGAAATTCGTTTCGGTCCTAACACGAACGATCACGATTTCCAATTTAAATTAAAACACGCAGTAAGCTTTTTAGAGAACGGTGAGAAAGTTAGAGCTTATGTGCATTTTAAAGGTAGAGCAATTGTTTACAAAGAACAGGGTGAAATTTTATTATTAAAATTTGCTCAAGCTTTGGAAGATGTAGGGAAAGTAGAGTTATTACCTAAGTTAGAAGGTAAACGTATGTTCCTAACAGTTGCGCCTAAAGTAGCAAAAAAATAAAAATAGGTTTATAAATTAAAAAACAGGTTATGCCAAAAATGAAAACCAATTCCAGTGCTAAAAAGCGTTTTTCGCTTACTGGAACAGGTAAAATCAAAAGAAACAACGCATACAAAAGTCACATCTTAACAAAGATGAGTACTAAACGTAAACGTGCTTTAGGTCAGACAAGTCTAGTTTCAGACGCTGATTTAGGAAACGTTAAACGTATGCTTTGCATCGGTAAGTAATTTATTAATTTCACCAGGTATCAGGCTTTAAGTTTCCGATTAAACGGAACGCCGCTTGCCAAAAAACAACAACAACATGCCACGTTCGGTAAACGCAGTAGCTTCGAGAAGAAGAAGAAAGAAAATCCTTAATATGGCCAAAGGCTATTGGGGAGCAAGAAGTAAGGTTTATACTGTTGCTAAAAACACAGTAGAAAAAGGTTTGCAATATGCATACCGTGACCGTAAAGTTAAGAAAAGAGAATTCCGCGGATTATGGATCCAACGTATTAATGCAGGTGCTCGTCAGCACGGTATTTCTTACTCTCAATTAATCGGTAAACTAGCTTCAAAAGAAATCGGTTTAAACCGTAAAGTATTAGCTGATTTAGCAATGAATCATCCTGAAGCTTTCAAAGCTGTAATTGATGCAGTAAAATAGAAATTCTCGCTTGTGCGATTATAATATTTAAAAAGTCCCGATTTTATCGGGACTTTTTTTGTTAAATATTTTTTAGGATTATTAACCCAAGCTATTGGTAAACTTCATTCTAATTCCGCTTTGGAAATTCTGAATCGTTTTAAAAATTTCTACAAGCGTTACCTTTTCTATTTTAGTTAGCGAATCTATTTCGATAAAATTATTTGGAGCAATGTTTTCTTCAGTAATGAGCTTTGCCTGATGTTTCAGTCTTAACCCCATCAAGTAATAATAGGATTGTGATAGTTCCTCAAATTGTTGATCTGTAAAAACACCTAACTCTTTAAGTGCCTTCAACCGCTCTCCAGTATTTTCCTTTTGGAAGATTCTATTTTGTAGTGCATAAACTCTTGCTAAATCTACTATGGGTGTCATGGCAGTTTTAATATCGAAAACTTCTTTCTTTGCTATTTTTTGGGTTTTAATATTTCTGAAGTAGGTAAGTGGTGGTTCATATAATAATGCGTTTTTCGCTAAATAAACGTAAAATTTTTCTATTGGTTTTTGAAGTTCCTCATCTACAAATGATCTTAGCTTTTCCATTATAGTTAAATCACCATAAATTGCTCTGCAATCAAAAAAGGCAGCAAACTTTACTGCAGCCTCGGGTAAAGCTTCTTCAATCCAGTTTTTATAATTGTATTTCCAATGCTCCAGAGAATGTGTCCAGTTTGGATTCGAAGCCATATAATCACCATCGCAATAAACAAAGCCAACATAATTTAATTTATCCGAAACCTGCCCAGCAAAATCCAGGAAATAGGAGCGAACACCTGCTCGATCTTCCTCTGAAGTATCTTCATAAATAATTGCATTATCCTGATCCGTTTTCAAACTAAGTTCTTTTCGTCCTTCGCTCCCTAAAACCATGAAAACGAATTTTGCTGGTGGAGGTCCTAATTTCGCAATTACTTCATCAATAATTTTTAACGAAATGGTATCAGCGATGGTTGTAACAACTTCATTTACAATTTTAGCATGTACACCTCTTTCTAATAATTGAGCAACAATATGAGGTACTTTTTGCCATTTGCTTTTTAAATCGCTGGTGTTTACAGCAGATTTAACAGATTGTATAAAGACTAAGGGAGATTCGGCCTGTTCACTTAAAAGTCTATTTCTACTTAAAAAACCCACATAGTTACCGTTATCATTAACCAAAAGATAGCGAGACTTCCTGCTAAACATCATTAATATGGCCTCATAAACAAAGGCATCTGGAGAAATGGTAACGATATTTGGATCCATTACTTCTCTAATTGCCAACTGCGGATTTAGCTGTGTCGCAATTACTTTATCTCTTAAGGTAATATCAGTAACAAATCCAAGAAAGTTATCTTGCTCATCCTTCACAAATAAACAACTGGTTTTATTTTCAGCCATTTTAAAAGCAACCTCGAAAATAGGCGTTTCAGGCAAACAGCTCACAATTTTTTTGAATGCGATATCGCCAATTCTTGAAGTATAAATTTTATCAACTAATTTATTTTCCATTAAATAATCGCTCTATAATTCGTTTAAAGAAGGATTTTTTAATGTTTCCCTCCGCTTTATTAAAGCTGTGTTCTTGCTTGTAAACCGAAGTTAGGGTTATTTTTTTGTTTGTAATGAGATGGAAAAAAATTTTGGCTGTATTTGAGGCATCCGCCAATGCATTGTGTATTTGAGATGGTTCTTCATTAAATAAAATAGTATAGAATTTATTTAATTTTAGATGACTGATAACTGAATTGGTTACATAGTCTGCACTTGTTTTCATCGTGCAATAGAATGTTGAATTTTGAAAAATATTTTCTTTCTCAAGTCTGCTCAGTTCAACGTTTACCATGTGATAATCTAGCTCAATGAAATGCCCAATTATCAAAGGTTTAAATTTAATTATATCATCGCAGAACAAATCCATGACCTCACTAAGAGGTTCTCCATTAATTTGTAAATACTCATTAGTAATCTTATGGATCTTTTCTGCACCCGCATCGATTTTAAAACCATCATTTTTAATGTAATGGTTTTCTCTCTTAATTTCTTGATAGCTACTGTCGTATATTATCCAAGCAATTTGCACAATATGAGGCCAATTTTTTTCTTTAAAATAAGGCGCAGTCCAGTTTTTTGGTAAACCAGAAGTTTCAGTATCAATAACTAGGAAAAATTCTTGCAATTTGAAATATTTAGTTAGTGCAATGCTCTTAAATTATAAAGAGATTGCCAATCATTCTATCTCAAAGATAATTAATTTAAATCTTTAACTGAGTGTTGATGAGTATTTAAACAGTTATTTGAACGATTAAATATTTAGAGCCAAGTACAATAATGCGGCTAAAGATGCACCGATTACCGGGCCAACAATAGGTACCCAAGAATAAGCCCAATCGCTACTTCCTTTACCTTTCATGGGAACTAATGCATGAACAATCCTAGGGCCTAAATCTCTAGCCGGATTAATGGCATAACCTGTAGTTCCGCCAAGCCCTAAACCAATTACCCATACTAAAAATGCTACAGGAAGTGCGCCTAATGAGCCCAAACCAACGGGAGTTTTATCGATGCCCATTTCTGCATTGGTAAAATAGAAAATCACGAATATTAAAACGAATGTTCCAAGAATCTCTGATAAAAGATTAGATTTTAAATTTCTGATTGCTGGAGATGTTGCAAAAGGAGCGGCCTTTAAACCTGGATCTTCGGTAGCATCAAAGTGATCTTTATACATAATCCACACTAAAAACGAGCCAACTACTGCGCCACACAATTGCGCCAAAATGTAGTAGGGAACTTTTATCCACGCAAATTTTTGAGCCAAAGCTAAAGCAATTGTTACTGCTGGA
The DNA here is from genome assembly GCF_014306625.1 of Pedobacter fastidiosus. GTDB lineage: Bacteria > Bacteroidota > Bacteroidia > Sphingobacteriales > Sphingobacteriaceae > Pedobacter > Pedobacter fastidiosus. Next base: position 177,071 of record NZ_JACRYL010000002.1, on the reverse strand, counting down.
TTTAGATGGGCGCCACTGTAAGGCGCTGCAACTACTACACCAACAAAAACAGCAAGTGCCCATGCTGTTGTAATAACCATCCAACCGCTATCGTGCCCTTTGGTGCCCTTTAAAACTACGTTTGCCACTACGCCATTTCCTAATAGGATTATTAATGCTGTTCCAATAAATTCTGCTACAAATTCTGTCATAATAAATTCGTTTGGGTTATACTTTAATCTTCAGCGTTTACGCGAGCAGCTTTAATTGCCCTATTCCAACCCTTAATTCTTTCCGTATTATCGATACCTGCTTCGGCCACGAAGGTTTTATTTATCTTCCACTGAGATCTAATTTGATCTACGCTCTCCCAAAATCCAGTAGCTAAACCAGCCAAATAGGCAGCACCAATGGCGGTGACTTCTGTAACCTCAGGTCTGATAACTTTACAATTTAATAAATCAGCTTGAAATTGCATAAGTAAATTATTTGCTGTAGCACCTCCATCAACGCGTAATTCTGCTATACTAACGCCAGCGTCGGCTTCCATTGCCTTTAAAACATCCATCGTTTGATAAGCGATACTTTCTAAGGCAGCTCTTGCTATGTGCGATTTGTTTGTACCTCGTGTAAGTCCGGTAATGGTGCCACGAGCATGCTGATCCCAATGTGGAGCACCCAAACCTGCAAAAGCTGGTACAACATAAACGCCTTGAGTATCTTTAACCTTTTTGGCTAAAGTTTCTACATCAGCAGATTTAGAAATTAAGCCCATTTCATCCCTTAACCACTGTACAACAGCCCCGCCAATAAAAATACTTCCTTCTAATGCATAAACAACCTCATTGTTTATTTTCCAGGCTATTGTTGTTAAAAGATTGTTTGCTGATGTTTTTGGCTTATTACCAATATTCATCAGCATAAAACAACCTGTGCCATAAGTGTTTTTTACCATTCCGATTTCGGTGCACATTTGTCCGAATAATGCCGATTGTTGATCGCCCGCTATCCCTGCAATTGGTAATTTGGCGGCTAATATATTGCCTGCTGTTTCTCCATAAACCTCACTAGAAGATTTAACTTCTGGCAACATCTGTTTAGGGATGCCAAAGAGTGCTAGTAATTCATCATCCCAAGATAAAGTATGGATATTGTAAAGCATGGTCCTCGATGCATTCGTTACATCTGTTACATGGGTTTGTCCGTTTGTCAATTTCCAAATTAACCAAGTATCAATTGTTCCAAAGGCTAATTTTCCTGCTTCAGCTTTTTCTCTGGCACCCTCAACGTTTTCCAAAATCCATTTTGCCTTGGTTGCAGAGAAATAGGAATCGATGATTAATCCAGTTTTATCCTGAATTTTTTTTGATAATCCCTGTTTCTTTATTTCATCACAATAGGCAGATGTGCGTCTATCTTGCCAAACAATAGCATTGTATATTGGTTTTCCGGTTTCTTTATCCCAAACTACAGTGGTTTCTCTTTGGTTTGTTATGCCGATAGAATTGATGTCTTTTGCCGTTAAACCAGCTTTAACAATAACTTCTGCGGCTACAGATAATTGAGTTGACCAAATTTCCAAAGGATCGTGTTCTACCCAGCCTGCTTTGGGATAGATTTGTGTAAACTCTTTTTGTGCGATGGCCACAATTTCGCCATCATGGTTAAAAACAATTGCTCTCGAACTTGTAGTCCCTTGATCAAATGATAGGATATATTTGTTCATAATAATATTTGGTTAGATGTTTTGCTTGGAATTAATTATTTTACATAGTTTTGAAGATTATAAATATATCCATCGGCCAGCTTATTGAAAGTTTCAATTTGATTGCTTTCCCAGTTTTTATCGGCTTTCAATTCTTCGGCTAGGAGCGAGGCAACCTTCGTACTCATTTCTTTGGCAACATGCGCATCAATAAATAAAATCCGGAGTCTTCTGCTCAGAATGTCTTCTACAGTTTCAGCCATTTCATACCTTGCAGACCATACAACTTCGGCCTCTGTATAAGGATATTTAGGATGAAGTTTTGCCTTCAGTTCTGGTTGAGCGTTCATTAATGCTTCAATTTTAACTCGATCAGATCCATAAATATCCAAATGGTCACCAGCTTTTTTATCTGTGCAACCATGTATTTTTAAATTTTCTGTGATGCATGCTTTCATTTCTAATCCTGCATGACTAATTGCTAAGTCGACAGTTTCTTCGGCCATTCTTCTGTAGGTTGTCCATTTGCCTCCAGTTATTGTAATTAAACCTTTTGCAGAAACCATAAGCTTATGATCTCTACTGATTTCTTTTGTACTGTTTCCATCTCCAGATGTTGGCGCAGCAAGTGGTCTTAAGCCAGAAAATACACTTAATATATCAAGCTCAAGTGGTTTTCTATCAAAATATGCCGAAGCTGTATTCATAATAAAATCTACTTCCTGTTTTAATGCTCTAGGTTCCAAACTGTGTTCATCTAGCGGAGTATCAGTTGTTCCCACCAAAAGATGATCATGCCAAGGCACAGCGAAAAGAACCCGGCCATCAGAAGTTTTTGGAATCATTAATGCAGAATCGCTATTTAAAAAACTCTTCTCGATAACAATGTGTACACCTTGACTTGGGCGTACTAATTTTTTAGACTGTGGGTTATTCATCTGCAAAATATCATCCACAAAAACACCTGTTGCATTAATTACTACCTTGCCACGAAATGAAGCTTTTTTGCCTGTGAGTGTATCTTCGGTTTCTATTCCAATAATTTTGCTGTTAGAATCTTTAACAAGATTGGTAACCTTGGTGTAATTTAAAAGTGTAGCGCCTTGCTCTACAGCAGTTTGAGCAATATTTATGGCTAGCCTAGCATCATCAAATTTTCCATCGAAATATCTTATCGAACCTTTTAAGCCTTTAGATTTTATTCCTGGCATAATTTCCAAGGTTTCTTTTTTAGAAAAGAATTTAGATTTTCCAAAACTGAATTTTCCAGAAAGCCAATCGTATAGCGTTAACCCTATTAAATATTTGGCAACAGAAAACCAATCATAACATGGAATGATAAAAGCTTCTTTATCAACTAAATGGTTAGCATTATGTTGCAACAAACCACGTTCTTTTAGGGCATGCTTAACCAGTCCGATATCGCCTTGCGCAAGATATCGAACACCTCCATGAACCAGTTTCGTACTTCTGCTTGATGTTCCCTTGGCAAAATCAGATTGTTCTACCAATAATGTTTTAAAACCACGACTTGAAGCGTCTAATGCAGTACCCAAACCGGTTGCTCCACCACCAATTACAATCAGGTCCCAATTATTATTTTCAGGTATAGTAATGTTATGTAATCTTTCCATTCACAATAAAAAATAATAAAACGAAACAATACGCAAGTATAAACAATAATTATCGAAACAATATTATCTATATATTAATAATTTGTTAAAAATTTTAAGAAAATATTTTAGTCGTTATTTTATTTGCTAATTTGCAGCGTATATAATTACAAGTTTATGATGAATTTAGCCGAAAGGCACCAGTTTATATTAAGTCGCTTACAAAAGGATCAATACATTAACGTTGTTGATTTATGTAAGGAACTGAAAGTATCATCTGTAACAATAAGAAAGGATTTAAAACTACTTGAAGATAAGAGTTTACTTTTTAGAACCCACGGCGGTGCTACGGTAAATAACCCATATACTGTTGATCGACCGGTTAATGAAAAGGAAAAAATTCAATCAACAGAAAAAAATAAAATTGGAATTGCCGCCGCTTCATTACTTAACGAAAACGATTCTATTGTAATTGCATCGGGCACTACCGTATTATACTTTGCGAAGAATATTCCTGCAGGAGCAAATTTAACTGTTGTTACCTCTGCTTTGAATGTTGCCCTAGAGTTAATGCGTGAACCAAGCATTGAAGTGATACAATTGGGTGGATTGTTAAGGAAAAGTTCTTCATCCGTAATGGGGAGTTACGCCGAACAGGTATTACAGGATTTTTATTTTAATAAGCTGTTTTTAGGTGTTGATGGGATTGATTTAGATTTTGGCTTAACCACTACAAATGCAATGGAGGCACATTTAAACCGAAAAATGATTGGTGCTTCACAAAAGACCATTGTATTGGCCGACTCTACAAAATTTGGAAAAAGGGGCTTTGGCAAAATATGCGGGTTAGAGGAAATTGATCATATAATTACAGATAAAGGAATTTCTGAACAAATTGTTAAACATTTAGAGAGTTTAGGTGTTACTGTAACTATCGTATAGGAAATTCCATTCTGTACAGCTAAACCAAAAACAAAAAGTATAATTTGAACATGGAAAAAAAACGAATACACATTTTAGAAGACGATCAGGAGATTAGAAACGTGATCGAAATTCTTTTAAAGGAAGAAGGCTTTGAACTACAATTATCATCATCATTCTCTGAGCTTAAAAAAAATATTCAGGATGCTATGCCCGATCTTTTTTTATTGGATGTAATGTTGCCAGATGGTAACGGTGCTGAAATTTGTGAAGATTTAAAAACTGATATTTTTACAAAACACATTCCGATAATTGTGATGTCTGCTCAAAACAATAGTGAGCAAAAGGCAATTGATGCTTTTGCTGATGACTACATAAGCAAGCCTTTTGATATTTATGATGTTTTAGCTCGAATAAACGCACAGCTTAAACGCAGCGAAGAAAATAGAACTACTAAGGCATAGACTTAATAACATTATTTAGAACTCCAAACCTAATTGTTTGGAGTTTTTTTGTTATTGGATAAATTTAAAATCACATTTAATTTTATTTCTATTTGGTAATCAATTATTTAGCTGTATTTCATTCTAGCATCATTAAAATTTGATTTTTCTAAAATTAGTCAATCTCCTTTTTATTTTTTAACAACTATAAACTTCCATTTGTAAATATTTTTTTGCAATTTGGAGTGTAAATGGAAATTCCACATTTAAAACCCAGGGCTTTAGAGCCTATAGTTGAAACGGAGGATGATCTTCGTAAAGCTATTTTTTTAGATTTTGAAGAAGAAAAAGCAAAGCTGGCAGAATTTCTACACGATGAGGTTGCACAGCTTCTTTTCCAGTTAAAAAATCAATCGGAGCATAATTTTAATCCCGAACTCCAATCAGAAATCTCGCAAGCACTTGAACGTGTTCGCAATGCTTCATTTGAGTTGAAACCAAGAATTTTTGAAACATTAGGACTTTTCGCTGCTTTAAAAGAACTCTTTTCTAAACGTTTTAACTATATCAGCCATGAGGCGTTTAATAATTTTATTAAACTGTCAGATAATTTGGGAGATGCTATGGAATCGGCCATTTTTAGATTAACGCAACAAACTTTGGATTGCCTAGATGTTGATTTATTAAGAGGTTTGAGCATGAATGTAAACCGTTTAGATGATGGTATTTTGTGTTTAACCTATGGCTTCGCATTCAATCCTGACAAGCCTTCCATACCAAGAACAGATTTTGCAGAGAAACTTCGATCTGTTGTTTATCTATTATCGGGTAAAATGATCTTCAGAGAATATGAGCAAAATCAATTGGAAGTCGTTATCTATTTGGATGAAGATATAAGTGCTTAAGCTTTTTCCATCTATCTTTGATTACACGCACCTGTAGTAATTTTACATTTAATCTATCGATAGCTTTGAAATGTGATCTCTTCCAATTCTTTGATCTCTGATAAAAAAAGCAGAATACGCCTCAAAACTTTTAGGAATATTTTTTTATCTAGATTAGATATTTGCTAAATAAGGGTCATCAACGCTTAGTAGGTAGTATTTAGGCTAAATAATTAAAATAAGCAAAGCTGACTTTAATAGTCCACCTTTACTTAACCCTCCCTAAATACAAAATAATGTTAGAGCTCAAGTTTGATTTAAATAATTGTGACCTTGAACCTATACATATTCCAGGATCTATTCAATCTCACGGTTATTTTATAGCTATTAATCAAGAAGAATTTATTTCGTGTTGTAGCGAAAATATATATGAATTAAGTGGCCTACAAGCCGTTGACTTAATTGGCAAATCATTAAAATATTTGGAGCGTAGTTTGTCTCTTCAGGATGGGAATTCCTTAATCAGCGAAATGGTTCGTCTTACAAAGCAAGTAGATCATTTAGAACAACTTAATCCAAGTTTAATCACGATTAAAGATAAACCATTTAACTTGATTATTACAGCTTCGGAAGCACTGTTGTTTTTAGAATTTGAGCCGATTGTTGTAGATGGTTCCAGTTTATTGCAAAGTATGATTGGGCGTTCGGTTTCTCACATGCTGAAGGATAAAAATTTAAATGTTTTATTGAACAATACTTCAATTCAAGTTAGAAAGATAATAGGTTTTGATCGTATAATGATTTATAGATTTGCTCCAGATGGACATGGAGAAGTGGTTAGCGAATCAAAAAGTGAGAATCAAGATTCATGGCTTGGACAACACTTTCCAGCTTCAGATATTCCACAACAGGCAAGATCACTTTATAAAATTAATTTAACGCGATTAATTGCAGATGTTGAAGCCGTTTCATCCAAAATATTGGGTTTTCCGGATGTAAAAAGTCTTGATTTAACGCATTCTCAGCTTCGATCAGTTTCTCCAATTCATATTCAATACCTTAAAAATATGGGGGTTGCATCTAGTTTTAGCATCTCTTTAATTTTTAGAGGCGAGTTATGGGGATTAATTGCCTGCCATAATTATACACCAAAATTTATCGACTACAGATCTAGAGAATCAGCCAAATTAATTGGTGAAATCCTTTCCTCTGCATTGGAATTTAGGCAGGAAGAATCTGATCAACAAATTCACGAAATTTTTAACAATCACCTCGTAAAACTTTCTAAGCAACTTCAAAAAAACGACTCCTTGATTGATGCTTTAACCAAACATAAAACCAATCTTTTAAATGTAGTTCATGGCGGTGGGGCAGTTTTTGTTTATGAGAAACGTTTTGTTAAGCTGGGTATAACACCAAACTCCGCACAGATTGAATCTTTGATGAAATGGATTCAAGCCAAATCTAGAAAATCAATTTTTCATACCAATAATTTGGAAGCAATTTATCCTCCGGCTAAAGCTTTTAGAAAAACGGCCAGTGGTTTACTACTTTTGGTTATTTCTAGGGAACTTAACGAATACATTTTGTTTTTTAAACCAGAACAGCTCGAAACAATATCTTGGGCAGGAAATCCAACAAAGCAAATTGAGGTGGGTAATAATGGTTTAACTCATATATCGCCTAGAAAATCTTTCGAATCTTGGGCTGAAACCGTTGTCGGGAAATCGATTAATTGGTCTTTAGAAGAAATACAGGCTGTATCAAAATTAAAGGAAGAAATAGTATATTCCATTAATTTAAAGGCGAATGCAATACGCTTAATGAACGAAAAGTTAAAAGAAGCTTATGAAGAATTGGATACGTTCAGCTATACAATTTCTCACGACCTTAAAAATCCTGTATCTGCAATTAAGGTATTTTCACAATTGTTAATGAGAGATGCTTCTCTTTCCGAACGAGGAAAACAGATTTCAAGGCACATTGAAGATGGAGCCAAAAAAATGAATTTAATGATTGATGAAGTTTTGGAATACTCCAGAATTGGTCGTGCCGAAACCGCTTACAGTATGGTTGATGTATCGGTAATGATTGAAAGGATTATTACTGAAATGAGAATTGTTTTTCATGATCGTTTTTTAAATATAACCGTAGGAAACTTACCAGCTATTTATGGGGATAGTGCGATGCTGATGCGAGTATTTGCGAACTTAATTGGCAATGCAGTAAAATACAGTCAGCATAGCCATAGCCCGAAAGTTCATATTGAAGCGATTAATGATGGGAAAAGTATCTGCTACCAAATTACGGATAATGGAATAGGCATAAAACCTGTTGATTTACCGAGGATATTTGATTTGTTTAAGAGAATGTCTAACGTTGGCCAAATTGAAGGTTCTGGCGTAGGCTTAGCGATTGTAAAGCGTATAATGGATAAACATGAGGGAAAGGTTTGGGCGGAGAGCGTAATGAATGAGGGAAGTGTGTTTTATGCCAGCTTTAAACATTCCAAAATAAATCAGCAATAAGAACTGATTTTTTAATCATGAAATAGAATAAACAGAAAATGCTATCCTTAATAGATAGCATTTAAGTGCGGAGAGTG
>NZ_JACRYL010000002.1:168556-168885 GCF_014306625.1 Pedobacter fastidiosus | reverse complement strand
GGATTCGAACCCGCGGACCCTTTAACAAGTCAACAGTTTTCAAGACTGCCGCAATCGACCACTCTGCCAACTCTCCGGCGCAAAAGTACAAATCCAAGTTAAATCTGCAAACTTTAATTAAGATATTTTATTAGAAATTTTCATTTAGAGAAAATGTTCTCACTAAAAAATTGATTTACAATAAATTGATTATTTCTTAAATAAATTAAGAAAAACTGATTTTAATATTTATTGACTTTACTATAATTGTGAAGTTTAGGGGAAGGAAATAAGGAGGTTTATAAACAAAAAATGCCACCCGTAATGGGCAGCATTTTAGTGCGGAGAGT
>NZ_JACRYL010000002.1:0-168515 GCF_014306625.1 Pedobacter fastidiosus | reverse complement strand
GGATTCGAACCCGCGGACCCTTTAACAAGTCAACAGTTTTCAAGACTGCCGCAATCGACCACTCTGCCAACTCTCCGCGACAAAAGTACAAATCCGATTCAAATCTGCAAACTGTGTTGACGATTTTTTTTAGAAAAGTTGATAATTGCTTAACACAGAGATAGAAAAAGTTATTTTTTCCTAATATTTTCCTCAATTGGAGCCGTTTTTTTGAACAAATTGAAGGTTGGACGGATGATTTTAACACTCCTTTTACTCACATCAACGCTTGCATTAAGCTCAAATCCGATTAAAAGAATTAGAGAGTTTAAGTAAAGCCAGATCATTATAACGATTAAAGTTCCAATTGATCCATAAACTTTATTGTATGAAGCGAAGTGATTAATGTAAAATGAAAATCCCCAGATGGTAATAAATGCCAAAATTGTAGCCAACCAAGAACCAGCACTAAAAAGCCTCCATTTTTTGGTATGCGATGGGCCATATCTATACAAAATTGAAATGGTGATAAAATACAAAGTAGCCAATAGCGCCCATCTTGTAAATTGGATGGCGTAAACGACAAGGCTATCTTTAATGTGAAGTTCGTTTTTTATATACGTTAATAGGATTTCTCCTAATGCCATTGCGCTGATGCAAATTATAATAGAAAAACAAATTACAGTTGTTAAAATTAAAGCGATGAAACGCTGTTTTAACCAGCCTCGGGTTTCTATTATTAGGGAAGATTTATTAAATGCTTTCATCAAGTTTTTAACCCCATTCGTAGCAAAGAAAATTGCAGAGAAAAATCCGAAGGAAAGTAAACGGCTATTTTGGTTTTTGATAATATCCTTTAAAGTGGTTTCAAAGGCATCATAAGCGTTATGAGGAAGTACAAGTTCAATTAAACTCAATAACTGATCTTGGAAGCCTTTAATTGGGATAAATGGAATTAAAGTGAATAAGAAGATAATGCCAGGGAAAATGGCCAGCATAAAGCTATAGGCTAATGATGAAGATTTGTTTACCAAAGAATCTTTACCGATTTCCTTGAAAAAGAAAGTAGCGACAGTGTAAAGCGGAAGAGGACTAAAACCAGGCAAAACGCAAAACTTCGTCCATTCAATAAATTTTGAATAGATTTTAAGTTTTAGGAGTTGCTTGTGTAACCATTCCATTTGTAGCTATTAATTAAAAAATACCGAAAGCTTTTCCATAAAGTTTTCAGGCGGAGTTGTAGGTTTGTTCTTTTTCATATCAACAAAAACAAGGGTGGTGGAGCCCAAGTTTATTAATTCTTCTTTCTCATTATATAACTCATATTCGAAAAAAATTCTAATTCCAGGTAGTTCCTTAATTATGGTTTTAACAGTAATTTCCTGATCATAAAGGGCAGGTTTAATGTATTTGCATTTGAGTTCTAACACAGGCATCATAATTCCATCGGCTTCCATAGAACTGTAACTCATGCCTAGGCTTCGCAACATTTCTACACGGCCAACTTCATAGTACTGAGCATAATTTCCATAATACATATAGCCCATTTGGTCTGTTTCACCATAACGAACCCTAATTTTTGTACTGTGGCTATACATTATTTAAAAATGTTTCTTTTGTTTAAAGCTTCGCGATATTTTTTTGCATTAATTTCATGTTGCTCTTTTGTAGCTGCGAAATTGTGGAATCCAGAAAAATCTTCCTTTGCGCACATATAAATGTAATCGTTCTTTTCACGGTTTAATACAGCATCAATAGCATTTATACTCGGCATCATGATAGGTCCAGGAGGCAAACCAGCATATTTATAAGTATTGTACAACGACTGAACTTGCAAAAGTTTGTTTGTTACCCGTTTAACCGTAAAATCATTATTGGCGAAAATTACTGTTGGATCAGCCTGCAACAAAGTTCCTCGGTTTAATCTGTTTAAATATAAGCCGGCAATAATTGGCATTTCTTTATCGTAAAGCGCTTCAGCATCAACAATAGAAGCCAATGTGTAAACCTGAGCTGGAGTTAAATTTAAAGCTGCCGCTTTTTGTTTGCGCTCTGCATTCCAGAATTTATCATATTCTTTATGCATGCGTTCAAAGAAATCAACAGGAGAAACATTCCAATACATTTCATAAGTATTCGGAATAAACATGGCATAAACATTATCTTGATTAAAACCATATTTGCTAATCAACGCAGTAGAATCCAAAACATTAATGAAGCTCAAAGAATCGGCTTCCAAATTACTCGCTAAGTAAGCAGCAAAATTTTCTTTTTTACGGATGTTCTGAAATTTCAGTTTTACAGGTTCTTGATTCCCAGCCTTAATCATGTTGATTAAAGTTCGATTTGTCATTCCTTTCTTTAAGCGATAACGACCAGGTTTTACGTTAGCAACAAGATTCATTTTTTCTGCTGCTGTGGTAAAAGAAGATACACTTCTAACAATGTCCTTTTTCTTTAAACCATCAATTAAAGTATCAAAATTACTTCCTGTTTTAATGTATAAATATTTTTGATTTTCGGTAACATTAGGGGCAAAATAAACCTTATATAGGTTTAGGGCAAAATAGCCAGCAATCAATATAACTACAACAGCAATGGTAAGGGTTACTTTTTTACCAGCACTCATGCTCTTTTTTTCTACTTCAGTCATTTTTGTATTCTACGTATTATGGTTGTTGTTTGTTAGATAGGGTAATGTTAATGTGCGTTCCTATGGAAACTTTTGTTAAGGAATCGACCAGCATTGGGTCTTGCTTGGTAATTATAGCATTCGCACTGTCGGTTATTGGGCCTTCGTAAATTATTGTTCCCAAAACTAAATTCGAGCCTTTTAAACTAAATTTGGCTTCATCCATGGTTAAACCTACCAATTGCGGAATATCTACTTCTTCACTTCCGCGACCATCGCCTAATATTAAATCAATTCTAGAACCGACAGGGATAATTTGCCCAGCTTTAATTGGCTGACCACCAAATGATGCCTGCAACACAACATCTCTACTCACATCAGGCTTATAAGTGGTATCTCCAAGTTTTAATCGCGAGCTCTCTATAATGGCCTGTGCTTCTCTTAAAGATTTAAACTCGATATCGGGGAATTTAGTATTCGGAGTTTTACCCGCATTAATGGTTAAATAGATTGTTCTATTGTCTTTAACGAAAGTATTTGGATCAGGATCTTGATCAATTACAATACCTGGGGGTTGATCCATAATGTAAACCGAATCTACTTCGTATTTTAATCCAGCTTCTTCCAATTTAATAACAGCTTGCTCAAATGTTAAGCCTTTAACCATTGGTACGTTTAATCCTTCGCCATGTTTGGTGTAATATCTCAAACTAAAAAAGGCAATTAATAAAAGCACAACTACGGTAATAATAGCGGCGAAAACGTTGTTTCTAAATGATCGGGTTTTTAAATAATCTATAAATTTAGACATGAATCTTAATTCTGGTGTTATGCGTACAAACTCAAATGTAATTAATTTAATTATTGAATAGGGAATGATTAAGGGCTTAAAAAACACTGTTCATTATTATTTAAAATAATAATCTCTATTACTTGTTTTTTAATTCAATAATCAAGCCATCAAAATTAAGGATTGCACAAAGATATTTATATTTTTGGGGATATATTTATAATCAAATTCTATTTAATAAAGGATTCTCCACATGAAGAAAACTATTGCATTGTTAACAGGCGGTACCACAGGCGAATGGGTTGTTTCAGTAAAAAGTGCGGCAACAATCGCTCAAAATATTGATGCCGATTTATACGACGTTTACAAAATTATGCTTAATGATAAAGGATGGTTTTACGAGCCTGCCGATTCTGTTAAAATAGAAATTGATAAAAACGATTTTTCTTTGATGATTGAAGGTCGCAAAATTAAATTTGATGGTGTTTTTATTGTGATTCATGGTTCGCCGGGAGAAGATGGGAAATTACAAGGCTATTTTGACATGCTCAATATTCCATACACCACTTGTAATGCATTAACATCGTCCATTACGATGAATAAAGGATATACAAAAGCGATTGTAGAGGGAATTGATAATTTATATACAGCAAAATCGGTTCAGATTTTTAAAGGTGGGAATCATAGTTTAAATAAAATTAAGCAAGATTTACGATTGCCTTATTTTGTAAAGCCAAATAGCGGTGGAAGTAGTATCGGAATGAGCAAAGTTAAACATGCTGATGATTTAGAAATTGGTATGGAAAAGGCTTTTAAAGAAGATGATCAGATCTTGATTGAAGAATTTGTGAGCGGAAGAGAATTTTCCATTGGTGTTTTTGGCGCCGAAGGAAAAGTTACCGTTCTCCCAACAACCGAAGTGATTCCTGCGAATGAATTTTTTGATTTCGAAGCAAAATATACACCTGGAGCAACTGAAGAAATTACACCTGGCCGCATGAATGATGAGGAACTGGTAAGGGTTCATCAAGTGGTTACTGATGTTTATAAAAAGTTAAATTGTAGGGGAGTAGTCCGCATTGATTATTTCTTGGAGCACGAAACTGGCAAATTCTTTTTTATCGAGATTAATACAATTCCTGGTCAAACGGCTACCAGTTTTATTCCACAGCAAGTTGCAGCCATGGGCTTAACGCTTAAAGAATTTTATTCACGTTTGATGAAAGAAACTTTAGGTTAAGCTACCATTAAACATGGATATTCAACAATTAATTGATCGTGGATTTGCAGTTAAAGAATATCCAAAAGATTCGATAATTTATGAACCTGCCGGAAAACCGAGATTTGTTTACTTTATTAAAAGTGGCGAAATAAGGATGGTTACGGTTAGCGATGAGGGCAAAGAATTTATTCAAGGCGTTTTTAAAACTGGTGAATATTTTGGAGAACCCGCAGTTTTAGTTAATCGACCTTATTTGGCTTATACCATTGCAAACAAAGATTCTCAGATTATTCCTGTTGCAAAAGCGGACTTTTTAAAACTACTGAAAGAAGATCCGAATTTTAGTATGGATCTGATTAAGGTTTTGAGCAATAGACTTTTTTATAAATCGATGATGTTGGAAGAATTGGCTAATGAGAAGGCCGAACATCGATTGCTTACGATAATCCACTATCTTTTTAATGATATCGAGGCTGGCTCTACCTTAGCGGTAACGCGACAGGAATTAGCGGATATGACAGGTTTGCGTGTTGAAACTGTAATTAGAGGTGTAAAGTTGCTTGCTGATAAGAAATTGATTGAATTAAAACGAGGCAAGATTGTCAAAATCTGATTCAAACTATTTCAGGAAGAAAAAGGTTTGATGATATGATGTAAGTCATGTTTTAGCATGTTACTAATATTTACATTTGCACCATCAAATAAAAAATTATGGCAGAGCTATCTAAATTTCAAGCTGTTTTACAATGTAAATGTCCCCGTTGCCGAAAAGGCGATATTTTTACTGGCAGTGCTTATGCTTTCCGATTGCAGAAGACAAACATAAACTGCCCTTACTGCAACCTTAAATTTGAGCGTGAACCAGGATTTTTCTATGTTGCCATGTTTGTAAGTTACGCCATGAATGTTGCAGAAATTATTACAATTGGGGTCGCGTCCTACATTTTAGGCTTGCCCTTAATTTACGAAAACCTTTGGTATTATGTTGGCTTAATCTTGGCTGGAGTTCTACTTTTATCGCCAATTAATTATCGCTACTCGAGAGTAATTCTATTACACTGGTTAACTCCAGGACTTGGTTATGTTCCAGGAAGTGGCGATAAAAAAAATTAGAAAATCATTTTATAAAGATCTTCTAAAGGGAAAAGATCCAAAAAACAAGCGGTTAGGTTAAAAAAGAAATGCACAAATACGCCATACCAAATTGTTTTGGTTTTGATTCTGAGATATCCTAAAAATAGCGCAAATGGAAGGAGCCAGAAAATGGACAAAAAGCTAAAGTGAATAATAAAAAATAATATGGAGGAGATATAAATTGCTTCTTTTTCATCTACAACGGTCAATAATTTCTGCATTAAATAACCTCTATAAGCAAGCTCTTCGAAAATTGCAGGGTATAAAGCCATTGAAGCAAACATTAAATAAGTTCCATATTTGTGAAACTCAAAAATTGAATAATAAGAAAGCTCTTTGTTTAAAATATCTCTATTTAAGTGATCAACGAGGAATGTAACGACTATCGAGGCTAGAATTGTAGCAATTATAAGTCCTGCTAGCTTTTGTAGAGAGAAACTTGGCCATTTAAGAATAACCTTATTCTCTGCCCAGCTGTAGCCAAAGAAAATAACGGCAGAAATTGCCATAACTCCATCAATAAAATATAGGAAAGATAGTGTGTGTTCTTTTACGAGAAAAACTGAGGCACAGCATAAAATTTCAACCAAAAAAAATAAGCCGACTTGTTGCAGATTCAGCCATTTTTTTTCGTGGAACTGCCCATCTATTATCACTTGTGATTGACCACAATTGGTACAAAATTTATTGCTTAATGGAATTTCCTGTTGACAGCTTTGACAAAGTTTAAATGAAAGATTTTCCTGATCCACTTAGTCTATATTAAGCTCTTTCTTCAACTTATCGGCATCTAGAACTGCTTTAATGCCCTTTATTAAATAACCTATAATAATTACTTTAAAAATTATCCCAGAGAATATCGTTAAGGGATTATCAATCGCATTTAAAATATGGATAATTAAATAGAGAGATAAACCTGAAATTAAGGCAGCTGTTGGTTTTGACCTACTTAAAAAACCAAGTGCTAAAAAAGCGACCACCAAAAATGTGTTTGCGATTAAAATTGAAGACCTATCTTCTTCGGCCACAGTGGCTAAAATAAAAAGAAACGACAATGCAGTTAGGCCAGCAATCCAAAAGAGGGAGTTTCCTGCTTTTCTAACAGCTTCATTCATTGATGATAAATCGATTTCTTTTACAGTTCTTTCCGAAATGAAAAAATCTTGTTGTTGTGGAGTACCTTGAAGTGGATATCCACAGCTGTTACAAAAAGAATCATTAGGTGCGTATGCTTTATAGCAAGCATTACAAAAGCTATGAGTAGGAATTTCCATGATGTGAGTGTTAAAATTTCTATAAATATAGAGTAGTAAAAAATCAAAGCAAAAAAAACGAGGAAATAATTTCCTCGTTTCCTAAATAAATTGATAATTCTATTTTTTCATAGGATGTTGAACGTACTCAGATAATCCTTCTACTTTTCCGTTTTTTAATTTGATATCGTTAAATAAACTAACGGTATCACTTTTTCCATCTTTTGTGGTGGATATTTGATGATACCAAAGACTAACCCATTCTTCACTTTTATCTTTACTAATTACTGATTCCATATCTTCCATTTGAATTTTAAAGCTTTTCATTTTGCCAAATTCCATTTGAATCTCTTTCAAAAACTGAGGCTTAGTTCCTTTAAATTTATAACCATCAAGCATAAACCAAACACTATCGGCTAAAACCTTGCTCATATTTGTCGTGTCTAGGTTTTCGAAGGTTTTAATTAGTGTTGTAGCCGCCATTAAGTTCTTGGTATCTGAGTTCATTTCCCAATTACTTACCTTTTTAAGCGTATAGGGATATTTAGTGGTATCCGCTTTTGCAGTATCAGTACCGCTGGATTCTTTACTTTGGCAAGCAGCAAAAAGCAAAGCAATTAACATTAGAGATGAGAATTTTTTCATAATAATTAATTTAGTTAAGTTGGTTTATTAAATATACTTAATTATCTGAATATTAAAAGATTGTGGTTTTTATAAAAAAAATCAGAACTGCAGAAGATTTGCTTCTAGCTTATAAAAATATCACTAGCGGGAATGAAAATCGAAATCTTGTGGAAGTCCTGTAAACCAAGAGACATGGATTGAGCTTATCTATTGTGATTAATTATTTTAACCAGGCTATTAACTTTTTCTGTTGAAGTTAGCTCATATTGATATTCGTCTTCAATATTACCCATTTTTGTATGAATATTTCTGAATTCCATTCTGCTTGTTACAAATTCTTTTGCTGAAGCATGAAACTCAGTTGCGCCTGTTTTATCAATCAAATCCTGTAAATTATTTTCGTTTATACCGGAACCAGGCATTACAGTAATCCTTCCTTTGGCTTGTAAAATTAACTTTGCTAAAGTATCAGCTCCTTGAATCGCAGATGAAGAACCACCAGAAGATAAAACACGAGCAATTCCCAATTCAATTAAATCTTCTAAAGATTTTTCTAAATTATTACTCATGTCGAAAGCCCGATGAAATGATACAGGCATTGGTTTAGCGAGCTCAATTAACTCAGCACATCGCTCTTTGTCAATACTTCCATCAGCTTTAAGTAATCCGATAACTATGCCATCACAATTTAATGATTTACAGATTTTTATGTCTTCTTTAATAAGATCAAATTCTAACTCAGAATATAAAAAATCTCCACCTCTAGGACGTATAATTGGCCATACTTGAATAGATAGATTTCTCTTGGCCAATGCAATTTGTGCATGGCTCGGTGTTGTTCCACCCTCAGCTAAATTATCACACAATTCTACGCGTTTAGCGCCACCTTCTTGAGCAGCCAAAGCAGATTCATAACCATTCGCACAGACTTCTAAGCCCAAACTTCCTAAAGAGTACTTTGAATTTCTATCAGTCATTTCAAGATTCATAAAACATTTATTTCTACCATCACTTCGTTTTCCAATCAAAGGCAAAGTTTAAACTGGTCCTAAAACTTTCCATCCATTTGCTGATTTGAAAGTATTGAGTTTTTGAACAGATTTACCGCCATCGGGAAACCAACAAACTTCAGTTATTACATAATGATTGTCATGAATCTTTTCTCTTTCAGGAAAGGCAGACTGAGTTCCAGAAAAATCAGGGAAGCCATGTTCCTCTATATTATTAATGAAAGAAAGCTTTAAAACTTCGGCTGTATTGTTGATTATTTCTTCATCAAAATCCATTTTCATGCTTGCAAGCATTACTTTCGCCTCCTCGTAAAAATCTTTACAATCAATTGCTGCATCAAGATTTTTATTGCTGTAAGCTGTTTCTATGGATAAAATGGCACCTTCAGGCGTGGTTAAATCTGCCTTAAAATGATCTACACCTTCATCAATATACAAACCGATGCTATTATCAAATGCTGGTTTTTCCTTTTCTGGAACCCCATATCTAATTGCTCGAATTGTGTAACCACCAATTAATCGCCCATTTTCAATTGTCATCCAATCAGAAATTAAATTTCTGTCAATTCCGATTTTTTGATTTAGCTTCACCGTAGATACATTTACTGGTTCATTTCCAATTGTACCATATAAATTCCCCTCTTCATCAAAATGTGGCTCAGTTAGCCAAATGTGTTCGCTGTTTTCACCATCTATTATGTGAACTTTAACAGAGAAGTAAACTTGATGTTCTTGTGGATTTGCAAGGTTTTCTTCAAAGTACCATAGTGTGAGTTTAGCCTTTTCAATCGCCCAATTCATGCGCTCGTCTTCGTTGGGTACATAAACCATATCTGGCTCACCCTGACGTTCTTCAACATTTTTTTTCCCAAAAATTTTAGATAGTAATCCCATTCTTTTTTTAATTAATTTTAGAAAATTTGATTTGGGATGATTCTTTGTCTAATTAATAGTAACTCTTTCCTTTAATTAAAAGGTCTTGTTTTTCGGCGTTGCAAACGGCATAACTAAAGCCTTGTTGAATGGCATAAGCGCCATATTCTCCATTTTTATTGATGGCGAGAAAACCCACTTGAATATTTTTTGCTGTTTCTGGTTTCTTCTTTATAATTCGCATTACCGCTTCTTTACAAGCAGCCTCAGGCGTAAAACCTTGGCGCATAAGCTCCACTACTAAAAAAGAACCTACATTTCTTACTACTTCTTCTCCAACACCAGTTGATGTTGCACCACCAATTTCATTATCAATATATAAACCTGCACCAATAATGGGACTATCGCCAATTCTTCCATGCAATTTATAAGCCATTCCGCTTGTAGTGCAAGCGCCAGAAATATTTCCTTTATCATCTATAGCCAACATCCCGATGGTATCGTGATTGTATTGGTTGCCAGGAAGTTTTTGAGGTGCTGCCTTTTCGTAAAGTTTATTTTCAACATTCATTACTGGAGCATACTTCGCAGTTTTAAGCCACTCTTTCCAAGCTTTTTCGCTGGCAGGGGTAAGGAGGTTTTCTTTTTTAAATCCCTGTTCCAGAGCAAATCGTAAGGCTCCATCTCCAGCAAGCATTACGTGTGGGGTCTTTTCCATCACCTTACGTGCTACAGAAATAGGGTGTTTAATATGCTCAAGTGCTAAAACAGCACCACAGTTCCCAAATTCATCCATTATACAGGCATCAAGTGTAACGTGGCCATCTCGATCTGGTAAACCACCGTAACCTACCGATTGATTTTTTTCATCTGCTTCGGGCACCCAAACGCCTTGCTCAACGGCATCTAACGCCCGTCCGCCTTTTGAAAGTACTTTCCAAGCATCGGCATTTGCCGCTATGCCGAAATCCCATGTAGAAATTACAATCGGAAAGTTTTTTGCTGTTTTAGGGTTTGTAGGTAAAACATCAGCCATGCTGGTTTTATCCAAAGCCAATAAGCCAGCCGAAAGGGCAGAGGCTTTAATAAATTTACGACGGTTAAACATTTTTAGACGAATTGCTTTAATCGATTATTTTGGTAAACTGAATATTTTAAATTGCTAACTAATCGTAAACTGGTCAGCATCTCGAAGGAAAGGGAATTGCCTTCTTATTTTTACCAGTTCTTCGTAGTTTATACTAAAAGTGTACAAATCTTCATCTTCTGGTTTATAATAAACTGTACTTCCGTAAGGATCTATACACATAGAATGACCGCTATGATAAACCTGATTGCCATCATGACCAACGCGATTAACGCCAATTACATAGCTTTGATTTTCAATGGCTCTAGCCGTAATAAGTGCTTTCCAATGAAGCGAACGTTTATCTGGCCAACTGGCAATAAGTAATAAAATATCGTACTCTTCATTTTGGTTTCTTAGCCAAACTGGAAAACGCAAATCATAACAAATGGCCAAACGTATTTTCCAGCCTTTAAGCTGTACAATCAACTTATCATGACCAGCAGTAAAGTTTTTATCTTCATCACCTAAACCAAATAAATGGTGCTTGTCATAATGTTGATGTTCACCATTGGGCTCCATCCAAATTAAACGGTTAAAATATTGATTGTTTTCCTTTATAACTAAACTTCCGGTAACGATGCAATTATATTGGTAGGCCATTTTTTGCATCCACTGCATGGTTTTTCCACCCATTTCTTCGGCCAAAGCTTCAGCGTTCATACTAAAACCACTGTTAAACATTTCTGGTAATACAATTAAATCCGTTTTCTCTCTAACACCCATAGAAAGGCGCAGGGCTAAATTTAAAAGGTTCTTTTCAATGTTTTCCCAAAAAAGATAAGCCTGAAAAACGGTAACTTTCAGGTTTTCTATTTGAGTATAAACAGGTGCTTCCATATGTTTTTGTTTGGGATGTTAAACATTTCTTAATTTTTCTGCAGCCAAAGCAAGTGTCGAATTTTCTTTAGCAAAACAGAACCTGATGATTTTGTGATCGGTACCTTTTTGGTAGAATGCCGAAACTGGGATGGTGGCTACTCCAAATTCTTTTAATAACCTAATACTGAAATTTTTATCGCTTTCATCACTGATTTTACTATAACTAGCGCACTGAAAATACGAGCCGTTACAAGGTAATAATTTAAACCGGCTATCCGCTAAAAGTGTTCTAAAGTAGTCTCGTTTCTGTTGAAAGAAATTGCCTATTCCTGTATAATTGTCTGGCTCTTTAATGTACGTCGCTATTGCTTGTTGCATTGCACTATTAACGCTAAAAACATTAAATTGGTGTACTTTCCTAAATTCAGCAGTTAATTTTTCTGGTGCCAAGCAATAACCCAACTTCCAGCCGGTGGCATGCAGAAGCTTCCCAAAAGAAGCTACAATAAAACTTCGCTCGCGTAATTCTGGGTAAAGCATAACGCTTTCATGCTTCTGTCCATCGTAAATTAAATGCTCATAAACTTCATCGCTTAAAATCAAAATATCCGTTCCATTTATCAGCTTAATCAAAGCCTGCATATCATCAGTAGATAAAATACTTCCGGTAGGATTTTGAGGAGAGTTTAAAATAATCATCCTTGTATTGGCTGTAAATAACTTTTTAACCATCTCCCAATCAATGCCGTAATCGGGTGGAGCCAGTTCGTAAGTTTTCACAATACCACCCAACAGTTTAATTGTTGGGGCATAACTATCATAAGCAGGTTCAAAAATAATTACTTCATCTCCATGATTAATAATTGTGGCCAAAGCCGTAAAAATAGCCTGTGTACCGCCAGCGGTAACTGTTATTTCAGTATCTGGATTATATTTTACCTGATAAAGTTTTTCTACTTTTTCGGCTATATTCTCTTTTAATAAATTAGAACCAGGCATTGGTGCGTACTGGTTAAAGCCATCTTTCATTGCCTTATTAACCAACTCAATTAGTTTCGGATCGCATGCATAATCGGGAAAACCTTGCGAAAGGTTAATTGCATTGTATTCTGTGGCGAGTTTAGACATTACCGAGAAAATGGTTGTGCTAACGCCGGGAAGTTTCGATTGTATATTCAACATCTATAAGCGAAAATAGGAAAAAAAGCTTGAAAGATTAAAGCATATCCCTTAATGCTTGATTCTAAGTTTAAATACTTAATTTATTTTTTGGAAAGCAATAGCAGTAAATAATAGGTTAATTACATTCCCGCCCTTTTTACAAATCCTCGCTCGAAGAAAAATCGAGCTTGCGGGTTTTTCAATCGGTCGGGTTTAAGTGGCAAAAAAATTAGCCATTGTTAAAGAATCAAAATGCAGAACAGGTTATTTTTGTATCATTTCAAATATATTTAATCGTTATCTATAATTAATCCAAATAAAGCCTTTTATTTGCAAAATAATATAAACTTTTCTCATTTTATGAAATTTAAGCACATACTTACCATTGGCTTACTTGTTGTTACGGCAACTGCCTTTGTAACGCCCAAGAAAGCATCACGAACTTTTGTATCCAACTACGAAAATGTATTGGGAACATCTTTAGAGTTAAAATTTAAAGCTTCAAATCAAGCTGATGCTGATCAAGCCGAAAATAATGCTTTAATGGAAATTGATCGATTAGATAACGTTTTAAGTGCTTATAAAACAGATAGCGAGTTTAGTAAGTGGATGAAAAATGGTAATCAAACTACAAAAATTTCTTCTGATTTATTTGAAGTTTTACAAGCTTTTGAAAATTATAAAACTTTAACTAATGGCGCTTTAGATGCATCAGCAGAAGTGATTTCTAAAGTTTGGAAGAAGGCATCAATAGAAAATCGTTTGCCATCTGGATCTGAATTACAAACTGCGGTAAATACGGTAAAGCAAAAGCATTATGTTTTGGATGAAAAATCCCAAACTGTTACACGTTTGGATGATGCTCCCTTAGCTTTGAATTCTTTCGCTAAAAGTTACATCATTAATAAAGCTGCAGATAAGGCAATCCACACAACAGGAATAGAAAACGTTGTCGTAAATATTGGTGGTGATATGGTTGTAAAAGGATCGCAATCAGAAAGTATAGAAATTGCAAACCCTATGGCAGATGCCGAAAATGATATAGCCTTAACTACGGTTAAAGTTTCAAATATGGCTGTTGCTACAAGCGGAAATTACCGCAGAGGTTTTAGCGTAAATGGAAAATGGTATTCTCATATTGTTGATCCACGTAACGGAAATCCAGTTTCTGAAATTATTAGTGCAACTGTAATTGCACCAAACGCTAGCGAAGCTGGTGCATTAGCAACTTCATTTAATATATTATCTGTTAAAGAAATTCAACAATTGGCTTCTACAAGAAATGATGTAGAATATATGTTGGTTGCCAAAAATGGTGATGAAATTAAAAGTAAAGGTTGGTCTAAATATGAAATAAAAGTAGAAAAGCCAGTTGCTCTATCAACCACCAATACCAAAGCAGATAAACTTTGGAATCCTAAATACGAATTGGTAGTAAATTTAGAAATTGCACAAATTGAAGGAATGAGAGTTCGTCGCCCATTTGTTGCTATTTGGGTAGAAGATGCTGCAAAATCACCCGTTCGTAACCTTGCTCTTTGGTATAACAAACCGCGTTGGTTACCAGATTTAAAATCTTGGACACGTACAAACGGTGATGAATTTAAAAAAGGTGCTGAAGGTAAATTAAGCTCTACAAGTTCTGCAACTCGCGGTCCTGGAAAATATAGCCTAGCTTGGGATGGTAAAGACGACAGCGGAAACTTAGTTAAAGCTGGTACGTACACCGTTTACATTGAGGTTGCCAGAGAACATGGAACTTATCAAATTCTTTCTCAAACAATGAAATTTACCGGTTCGGCAAAAAAAGTAGAATTAACTCCTAATACAGAATTAGCTTCAGCATCTCTTGACTACAGAAAAATTGCAACCCCAAAAAAGTAATGTAATTGCTGCGCCTTCTGGTTTAGGGAAAAAGGCAGTAAAAAAGGAAAGTGGAAAAGGCAAGGGTAAAAAGCGTTTAGCTGGTTTATCCCGTTGGTTGCACATTTATTTATCAATGGTAAGCTTTACCATATTATTGTTTTTCGCTGTGTCTGGTTTAACTTTAAATCATGCAGATTGGTTTACATCTGGTAAAGAAGTAGTAACTAAAGACTCTGGAAATGTGAATATTAAATGGGTAAACCAACCAGATACAACTAAAATTAACAAGTTGCAATTGGTAGAATACTTTAGAAACAAACATCAGGTTAAGGGAGCGTTGAGCGATTTTAGAATAGACGATCGCGAATGTAGCATGACTTTTAACGGTCCGGGTTATATCGCAGATTCTTTTGTTGATCGTGAGACAGGAAAGTATGAATTGACAGTAACCAGATTAGGTGTTTTTGCAGTTATAAATGATTTGCATAAAGGACGGGACTCCGGTAAGGCTTGGTCTTGGATTATTGATATCTCTGCTGTATTAATGACTTTGGTGTCTATCTCAGGGATCATTTTAATCTGTTTCATCAAGAAAAAGAGATTAAGTGGATTTATAATTGCAGCAGTGGGAACAGTAGCTTGCTACCTAATTTATAAGATATTTGTTCCTTAAAGAATTTGTTGAGGCGGCATCTATAAAAAAAGATTACCACAAAGGCACGAACTACACAAAGTTGGAGTAATCTTCTTTGTGTAGTTCGTGCCTTTGTGGTAAAACTAAATTAATGTGCAATAACCGCAGAATCGGCAGAAGCTTCTATTTCGGTTTTGATAAATCTTCCTCCAATTAGCAAACAAAATAAGGCTATAAATGCTGCAATTGTCATAACTAATGGCATCGGCACAACAGAATGTTCGCTAAATAAACTTACCATTACCGATGCTAAAGCACCTAATCCCATTTGCAAAGCGCCCATTAATGCAGATGCGCTCCCAGCGTTCTTGCTAAATGGCGCTAAAGATAGCGCAGCTGCATTTGGATTTATTAAGCCTAAACAGCAAAGAAATAGCGCTATAAAACCAATCGTTGAGTATAGGTTTAACCAATCGTTTAAAGCGAAGAGCAAAAATATTAAGCTGAAAATGCATTGAGCAACTAAAGCCCAGGTTACAATTTTCTTGCTGCTAAACCATCTCAATATTAGGCTATTTACTTGACTAGAGCCAATAAAAGCAACAGACAATAAAGCGAAAATCCATCCATAGCCTGTTTTACTTACTTCATAAATTTTCATAAAAACAGTTGGAGATGAAGATACATAAGCAAATAAACCAGAAAAGGTTATCGAGCCAATTAAAGCATAAGTATAAAATTGAGGTTCTTTTAAAACGAGGAGAAAATTAGTTAAAATAGGTTTTGGTTTTAAAGAGTAACTGGGATCTGGTTTGTAGCTTTCGGGCAATTTAAAAATGGTGGCTAATAACATCAAAACAGCCATAAAACCTAAAAACACGAAAACGTATTTCCAGCCCAAAGCAGAGATTAGATAACCTCCAGCTGTTGGTGCAAGCATTGGCGAAACTGCAATTACAAGCATTAGAGATGCGAAAACTTTCGGACTTTCTTCTACCGTAAATAAATCTCTAACCATTGCAACAGATGCTACTGCTGTGGCACAGCTTCCTATTGCTTGTACAAAGCGGAGAAAAATTAATTGATTAACATCTGTAACCGCCAAACAGCCAATCGATGCAACAATGTAAAGCGCTAAACCAAAATAAAGAGGTTTCTTTCTGCCGTATTTATCTAGCAGTGGTCCATATAAAAGTTGCCCAACAGAGATTCCAATAAAAAAGCTTGATAATGAAAGAGATACGGCAGATTCTGTTGTGTGTAAATCTTTGGCAATATCAATAAAGCCCGGCAAATACATATCAATCGAAAATGGACCTAACGCGGCTAAGGAGCCCAAAATTAAAATGAGATAGAAGTGCTGTTTCTTAGCCATAAGGATTTCCGATTTTTTGAAGTCGCAAAGATTGGGAGATTTAAGTTCTTAAACTATTTTTAAGGTCGAATGATTGTAAAAAGGAGTAACATCATTGTAAATAATTTGAAAATTATAAAAATTCATGTTTTCGTCTGTAAATCTGAAGTATTTTATTTTTAGATTTATGGTCTATGACTTTTAAAACGAAAGAAAGCCGTTTATTACTCATTTTGGGTAGTTTTTTTGTGGCAAATGCAATATTATCAGAGTTTATTGGAGTTAAATTATTTAGTGTAGAGGAAACGCTCGGGTTTAATAAGCTCGATATTAATTTATTTGGCGTTCCGCATCTTTCATTTGTAATGTCTGCAGGCGTGTTGACTTGGCCAATCATCTTCATCATGACAGATATAATTAACGAATATTTTGGCGTTAAGCAAGTTAGGTTCTTATCCATTTTAACATCCATTCTTATCGCATTTGCCTTTCTTGTCGTTTGGGGATCTATGCATTTAAGTGCAGCAGATTTCTGGGTTCATCAAAACATAAATGGCGAAGATTTAAATATGAATAATGCCTTCGCAGGCATTTTTGGTCAAGGAATGTGGATTATTGTAGGTTCAATTACCGCCTTTATTATTGGCCAAATGGTTGATGTAGTTATTTTTCATAGAATCAAGAAAATTACTGGAGAGCGAGCTTTATGGCTTCGTGCAACTGGCTCCACATTGGTTTCTCAGTTTGTGGATAGTTTTGTAGTAATTTTTATCGCATTCTACATAAACCCGCAATATCATTACAGTTGGCAACAGGTATTCGCAATAGGTTTGGTAGGCTACACTTATAAATTTATTGTTGCCATTTTAATGACACCAATTCTTTATATCGTACATAGAATTATCGATGGATATTTGGGCAAAGATTTAGCTCATAAGCTAATGGATATGGCTGGTAGGGGATAAATAAATGTTTTATTATCGAACATAGTGTTGTTTTATATTAAAACTATTTGTATTTTTGTTTATGGATTTTGAAATTTCAAAAAAACAAATAGGAGAACGTATTATCGGCTTGCGCTCAAAAAGAGGGCTTTCTCAAGACGAATTAGCTAAAAATATCGGCATTTCACGGCCATCTTTAACACAATTAGAATTAGGGAATAGGAGTTTGAGTTTAACTGAACTTCAAAAATTATCAGCTTTATTTGGATTTTCTTTAGATGATTTTATGTCTAAAGATTTTGATGCTACTCAAAATTTAGAAGTTCCCTCAAATTTAAATCCCGATCAAATTACAGAGCGTATCTCTGTTCCAACGCTAAATGTAAATAAGTTTAAAAACATTTTACTTTACATTTTGGAGCGTTGTGCCGGCAAGCCAAATGTTGGCGAAACAGTCTTATACAAATTGCTTTATTTTTCTGATTTTAATTATTACGAGTTATATGAGGAACATTTAACAGGAGCGGCGTATAAAAAACTTCCCTATGGTCCTGTTCCGCAAAAGCTAGATTCAATTTTGAATCAAATGATTGGCGAAAATCAAATTCAAAGAATAAAAACCGAATATAAAGGCTTTCCTCAAAAACGATATTTACCATTAGAAAAGGCTAATCTGATCGAATTAAAAGCAAGTGAAAAGGATGTCATTGATAAGGTTATCCAGCAAATGAGTGATTGGTCTGCAACAGCAATAAGTGATTATTCTCATAAAGATTTGCCTTGGGAAGTTACAGAAGAAGGTAAAAATATTAGTTACAATTTGGCTTTTTATCGAGAGCTTCCTTATTCTGTTCGGGTTTACGATGAGGATGAAAACGATTAGTTATGCTGTTTGAAGCACTTAGCGAATTTGAAAGAGATTTAAAAAAGCTTTTAAAAAAATATCGAAGTCTTAATTCCGATCTTGAAGATGTAAAAATTATTTTGAGGATTAAACCTGATGACCGAAATCCTTTTAGTTTTAGAATTGACAATCTAGGAATACTGACTTGTGTAATTAAAGTTAAAAAGATTACTTGTGATAGCTTAAAAGGAAGAGGAGTAAACTCGGGCTTGAGATTAATTTATGCATATTTTCCTAATGATAAAAAGATCGTATTCATTGAGCTTTATCATAAAAACGATAAGGAAAACGAGGATAGGCAAAGAATATTAGATAGTTTTAAATAACACAAAAGGTCGGACTCGCTCCGACCTTTATGCTTAACAACAAAACAAATAAAAAAAATTAACCTTAAAAAAATTATAAAACAGCTTCTGCTTCGGCAAAATTACTGGTAGAAATTTTTTCTTCTTTATAAATCTGTCTTCCGGTGTAGGCAATAAATACAGCCTCATCCAAAAGCAAATCGCGATTTTTAATTAGGTTTTCTAACTTAACCGTTCCGATAACATATTTATAACTACTAGCCGAATAGCGTTCGCTGATGTTATCAAATTCTAATAGCGTAATTAAATCTTCATCGGCAAAACGCAAATAAATTTCCAATAAAATATTTTCTGTGTGCGTTACACCGTTTTCCTGATGGTATTTTTTATACTCGTAACGGTAATCATATCGCAAAGCAGCAATATCCGATAAAACTGCTGCACCAGTTGGATGACCTCCAGCGCCTTTACCAAAGAAGAATTGTTTATCTGCAAATGCTGCTTGAACGGTTACAGCATTGTACTCATTTTCAACATTGTACAAGAAATCATCTTTGGCTACAAGCTTCGGCAAAACGTAGGTAACAATTTGTTTTGTATTTACCTTTCTCGCCGTAGGAACCAATTTAATTTTGAAGTTTTTTTCTTTCGCATAATTGATATCATACTGTGAAAGATTCTGGATCCCAATATTCAAAATATTATCTGGGTTGATAAACAAACCGTAAGCGTGAGCTGTAGCAATTGCGAGTTTATATTTAGGATCATAGCCTCCTACATCCAAAATCGGATCAGTTTCTGCAAAACCTAAATCTTGAGCCTCTTTTAAAGCTGAGCCATAACTTTGATTCTCATTGAAAATTTTCGATAGAATATAATTTGATGAACCATTAAAAATACCACTTAATGCATGGAATAATTCATTATCATAGTACTCTTCTAAATTGCGGATAATCGGAATACTTCCACAAACCGCACCCTCATATAAAAGTGATGTACCGTACTCTTTTTGTAAATCTACCAACTCTTTCAAATGCGTAGCAATCATCTTTTTGTTTGCCGAAACTACATTTTTACCGCTTTTAAGTGCTCTAGTTACAATTTCATAAGCTGCATCTGCATCATTAATCAACTCAACAACAGTATTAATTTCAGAATTGTCTAAAATCTCATCACGGTTAGTGGTAAATAAATCTTTATTTAGGCTACGTTTTTTTCTTGGATCTTTAATCGCAATTTTAATAATCTCCAAGTTTAAGTTCTGGCTTTGAATAATATCCAACAAACCTTGTCCTACAACTCCGAAACCAAATAAACCAATTTTTAAGTTCTTACTCATGTTATTTATAGTATCAAGTAGCGAGTATCAAGTATCCAGAGAGGATACTTAAAAATCATTTGGCTACTTTAAATTTATTTTATGTTTTTATTTTGTTTTACCACTGATCGAATAAATAGATAAAAATTTGAATTTCTATCCGTGTTCATCCTTTTTATCTGTGGTTAATTAATCTTTTAGTAATACTTTATACCTTAAACTTTACGCTGTATGCTGAAGTTGAATGATCTTTTTATTACTGCTTTCCTTTATAAAATTTCCGATGATGTTAGTTAAGGCATTAGTTTCGATTAAGAAACCATCATGACCATAATCAGAATGCAAAGCACAGAATTCGGCTCCGTGAATGTGATCTGCCAAATATTTCTGTTCTGAAAGTGGAAATAAAACATCATTTTCAATTCCGATTACCAAAGTATTTGCTTTAATAAGTCTTAAAGCATCGGCAATGCTTTTACGGTTTCTACCTACGTTATGGCTATCCATTGCTTTGGTTAAATAATAATAACTGTAAGCATTAAAGCGATTTATTAATTTTTCGCCTTGATAATTCTGATAGGAAGATGCCCTGAAATTGTCTGTTTTATCATTAACGCTTTCAACTTGTGTATTTCCATAAGCACTGTAAGTTCTGTAACTTAAAAGCGCTATACTCCGTGCCACTTTTAAGCCTTTACTACCTCCATTTGGTTTGTTCGCAAAAAAAGTACGATCGGAGGTTATCGCCAATCGCTGACTTTCATTAAATGCAATTCCCCATGGAGAATGAGCTGCATTTGTGGCAACTAAAATTAAATTTTCAATTTTATTCGGCTCAGAAATACTCCACTCAACTGCTTGTTGACCACCTAGAGAACCACCAATTAAAACCTTAATATGATCAATACCTAAATGGGTTGCTAAAAGTTGATGTGCAGAAACGAAATCGCGAATGGTAAACTGTGGAAAAGCCAAATAATATGGTAAGCCTGTAACTGGATTGGTGCTTAAAGGGCTAGTTGTTCCGTAATTTGAACCTATAACATTGGCACAAATAATAAAATGATCATTCGGGTTAAATAGTGAATTCTGACCAAATAATCCTTCCCACCATTCAAATACATCTGAATTAGCCGTTAGGGCATGGCAAACCCAAATTACATTATCTTTTTTAGCATTTAGCCTGCCATAAGTTTGATATGCAATTTGAAGGTTACGTATTTTTTTTCCGTTCTCTAATTTAAATTGTTTGGGATAACTATATGTGGATACTGTGCTCATTCTAAATTATATTGTTGTTAAATCTCGGATCGAAAAATATTAAGCGTTGCTAGCAGAGCCAATTGTGGCAAATGCCTGTTCAAAATCTGCCTTAATATCATCAATATGCTCTATGCCAACAGAAACTCGCAAAGCATTTGGTTTAACGCCAGCAGCCAATTGCTCCGTTTCGCTTAACTGCTGGTGCGTAGTTGCCGATGGCTGAATAATTAAAGTTTTTGCATCGCCAACATTGGCTAAGTGAGAAACCAATTTTAAGCTATCAATTACTTGAGTCGCATTTTCCTTGCTTCCAATTAATTCAAATGAAAGCACTGCGCCGAATCCGTTACTAAGATATTTTTTTGCTAGATTATTATATTTACTGCTCGCTAAACCAGGATAATGAACTTCTTTAACCAAAGGATGATTCTCTAACCAAGTAGCCAATTCCAAAGCATTATCCACATGGCGTTGAACACGAAGTGATAAAGTTTCCAAACCCTGAAGCAATAAAAAAGAGTTGAATGGTGAAAGCGCAGGACCTAAATCTCTTAATCCTTCAACACGAGCACGTATTATAAATTGAATATTACCGAAAGGACCTCCAATTCCAAAAACATCATTAAAAACTAAGCCATGGTATCCTTCTGATGGTTCTGTAAATTGAGGGAATTTTCCATTGCCCCAATTGTAATTTCCGCCATCTACGATAACGCCACCAATACTTGTTCCATGTCCGCCAATCCATTTTGTAGCAGATTCTACAACGATATTTGCTCCATGCTCTAAAGGCTTAAATAAATAACCGCCAGCCCCAAAAGTATTATCAACTATGAAAGGCAAATCATGCTTTTTCGCAATCGCAGCAATTTTTTCGAAATCTGGAATGCTAAACGCCGGATTGCCAATGGTTTCTAAATAGATTGCTTTTGTTTTCTCTGTAATTTTTTGTTCAAATTCTTCAGGAACATCTGGGTTTGCAAAATCGACGTGAATGCCCAAACGTTTAAATGCAACCTTAAATTGATTGTAGGTTCCACCATAAATATGGGAAGATGAAACAATGCTATCACCCACCTCTAGAATATTATTTAATGCGATAAATTGTGCCGCCTGACCTGATGCTACCGCCAATGCCGAAACTCCGCCTTCTAATGCTGCAATACGCTTTTCAAAAACATCGTTGGTTGGATTCATAATCCTAGTGTAGATATTTCCAAACTCTTTTAAGGCAAATAAATTAGCACCGTGTTCGGCATTTTTAAATCCGTAAGAAGTGGTTTGATAGATTGGAACTGCTCTAGAACCAGTTGTTGGATCTATTTCCTGACCAGCGTGTAATTGTAAGGTTTCAAATTTATATGAAGTTGACATTTTTTTAAAGATTGAATGAAGTGATGGTTGAATGAATAATTCAGAATTTTAAAGAAAATCATAAAGCTGAAAATCAAAAAAATAGTGCAGGGCGTATCCCGATTTATCGGGACCTTCCAATTTGAAAAACAAAAAAGGAAGATTTTTGAAGTTATTGCATGCAACAGCACATACAGCAAATGGCTTGTGCAGGGCAACAAATAATAGAAACAGAATTTTCTACCTTTTTAAGGTTCAAACTAGGTTCGCTTAGCGATTGAAGATTTAATGTTTTCATCAAGTTAATAATTTATATCTCCAAATAACACCATGTTATCTGGTCAGGAATTGGCACCTTCTCTTTCTGAGGGTTGCCAGTGGGTCACAGAGCCAGTCTCTCGCCACTTCTTTATAAATCAACCTGTGAAGATTGACTTTTATTTAGCTTTCACCAAATAATATTCCAAATGTCTGAAATATATTTCAAACAACAAAATTATATTTTGAAAAACAAATAACTATCTGTAAATCAAATTTGTAATTTTGCTCAGTAAACTTATTTTGTTTATTTAATAAAGAATTAATCTTAAAAATTTTAAGTTTGTGATACCTATCTAATCTTAATTAACTATGAAAAACGTAAAATCAGCTTGCATCACATTACTATTTCTGCTTGGCATTTCTACTGTCCATGCTCAATTTGGTGGATTGAAAGATAAATTATTGAAAGTCGGCGCATCACAAGGCGCCAAAGCTTTAGGGGTAGATAAATTATTAAAGCAACCAGCCGCAATTACTACAGCTTTTGAAGATGTGAATAGAGAAGGGGAGATGATGCCAGATTTTAAGGCAAAAGAGAAGGCACAACCTTTGTATTTATTACCTAAAAATCCGGATGGTGGTTTTGTACTTTGTGCGGGTTTGTACGAAATGACAAATAAAAGTTACTGCCTTAAAGCAGGAACTTTTGCACCATCAAAAGGAGATGGTTATATGTTTGCGCCTGTTTTGGGCCCGAAAGAAGAAATTGTAATCTCTATTTTAAAGAGTGCCGAAAAGCATCCAGATGTAGAACAACACGATATTCAAGTTTTATTGTGGACAATTATTGCCAGAACAAAATTTGCCGATTACTCTGGTCAGGTTAAATTAACAGCAATACAATTATTAACCACCAAACAACTTACACAATTAGAAGGTGGTGCATTAGGCGTTTTACCATTCGATGTAATGGAGAAAGCTAAAGATCAACTTCCCTCAGGAATTAAGGCTGTTTTTGAGGCCGAAAATAACATTCGCCAACTTGTAGCCTCAGGAAATTACACTTACGCTGACATGGAAAAATATGCGATTATAGCTGGTATGGCGCCACCAAGAAGTGATGTTCCCAGCGGTATTTGGACCAAACATCCTGATGGTTATTATATTCGTTATTTCCCTTCAGGCTATTCAATTACGAAAGTGCAGGTTTATGTGCCGAAAGAATTAATTGCAAGTGGAACCAAAATTATTTATGATGCTGCTGGAGATATAGCTTGTCCAGCAAATACAGGTTCTCAGCGCTTGGCACAAACTAATGAACCTTTAAATCCTAATTACGGATTAAAATTAACCACGATTTGTAATCCTAAATAGATTTTTAAAATGAGCGGCATTGTAATTCTTAGGGATTTGATATCCCGTTTTTTGCTGTAGCCCCAAAGAAAAATTGGGAGCTGGCTACATCCGCTCTAAAAGAAAAGATTGTAAAAAACCCTTTAAAAGATAAAGCCTTCCATCGCGAAAGGCATTTATCCAACTAACAAAACATATTATCTAAAATTAGAAAGAGAGAAAACCTTTATCCCTTTTTAATTAATTTATATTCGAAAACAGGCTTACCACGTTCTCCACCATCACTTCCTACACCCATACTTATAAACCTGAGCTTGTAAACATTTCCAGCAATATCTTTAACAACATAAAAACGATCTGTTTTAATACCTGTTCCGGTTGTTACTCTCCATTTGCTACCAATAGCATCTCTTGTAGTAAGAAAGGTTAAGCCAGTTATATTGGTTTCAGCAAAACTCGTATAAGTTAGTGTAGTTGTAGCAACAACTTCTGCAGCAGAAACTCCAGCTAAATTATTAATAGAAATAAAATCTTGAAACCAATAAGGCGAGCCTAATCCAGAATTATAAGTGCTGTAACTCCAAGAGATATCCCATCCAGCTTTAACGGGTTCCGCCAAAACTGTTTTATTGTTTTCTAATGAAACGAAAACCAAGTTATAATCTGCGTTTTTAGTTACATCTAAAGTTTTAATAGTGGTTTCATTCAGTCTTGCATACTGAACTTTATAACCAGTTCCATTACGAGTAATCTTAACTTTAAACCATTTGTCTTTATCCTTACTACCTTCGAAACTGATTACATAAACTTTATTTTCAGCATCTGTAGCGCTTACTTCTGCAAATGCCGTTTTTGTAATGTCACCATCCCAATAATCAACCAATGAAACAGTAAGAGGGTCGCTTATGTCGTGATTCAAGT
This sequence comes from Pedobacter fastidiosus, assembly GCF_014306625.1. Classification (GTDB taxonomy): domain Bacteria; phylum Bacteroidota; class Bacteroidia; order Sphingobacteriales; family Sphingobacteriaceae; genus Pedobacter; species Pedobacter fastidiosus. The sequence goes on along the minus strand of NZ_JACRYL010000002.1, from coordinate 143,410 downwards.
TTACCACCGTTCCAGGATCGGCTACTGTTACGGTTGTAATATCTGTTTTAGATGTTGCTGCAGCCGTTGTTTGATAAGATGCATTGAGTACAACTCTAAATCTGCTGTCAGAAGTTAAGCCAAAGTTGAAACTTTTTCTATCAACAGCGCTTTGTTTGTCTGTACTAAAATCCGCAAACACAATATTTGCATAATTAGATTCAGTGGTTTTTCCACTTAGGGTTAGGGTGCTGCCATCGCTTGGCGGAACAACAATTATAGGTTCCTCAGTATCTTTCTTACAAGAGCTAAAAGTGAACATTAACAATGCGATCGCAGTAATTGAGTTTAATTTATTCATTTTTTAAATTTTAAGTATTTAATTTTTATCTGTTATTAATTTTTATTCCAATTGAAAATCAATCCAAAAACATAAGATCTTCCATAGCTAAATGGCACAGCAGAACCTCCTGTGCTATGTGCGCCACCACTTGCTGTTGATGTATTGGTTAATTTGGTTACATTTAATAGGTTTTTTATACCTGCATTTAAGGTTATATATTTATAGATGTTCTTGTTAAGCATTAAATCTGCTAGGTGAAATGAACCAATTTCAGTAAGTTTTAAAGTTTGTACGCCGCTTAACGTAGTAGATTGATAGTTTGGTAAGTTCCCTGTGTATTTATAAAATAAACTGATATTGCCATTTATTTTAGGGAAAGAGTAGCTCAAGTTTGCAGTAAGTTCTGGAGCCCAACTAAATTCTGGAATATCGAGGGTGGCATCAGTTTCTAATAAATCATTATACCTTCCGATATAGGAAATGCCAACATTAGCGTTTAAGTTTTTATAAATGAAGGTGTTATCTAATGTACCGCCAAGCGTTTTGTAGTTTAAAACATTAATTAATGTGGTAACTGAAGCATCAGTTGCAGATTGTGCGAAAGTTATCCTGTTTTTAAACTGGTTGTAAAATCCGGCTAGGGTAGAGCGAAATTGTAATTCTTGGCTATGAATTCCAGCCCAAGCCAACGAACCATTAAAACTGTTTGATTCTTCTGCCTTTAAGTTTGGGTTGCCAAAAATGTTATGACTCGCATCTACAAAATCATAATAAAGTTCTCTCAATGCTGGAGATCTGAATCCTCTTGCATAAGCCATTCGAAAATCTAAATCATCATTTAGACTAAATTTTGTATTTAAAGATGGGATAATTGGAGGTGCATCATAAACTGAGTTTTTGATAAACCTTAACCCTGTCCTGATGTTTATTCCCTTTGCAGGCTTAATTTCCGAAGAAATAAATAATGCATAATCATTAATTGATGGTGATCCACTAATCCTTGCGCCACTTGCAGCATCGCGATTAAACTCAAAACCTGGTTGAAAAGAAACCATATTATTCAATTTATAAAGTACGGTGGCTCTAAAAATTGAAGCATTAAATTTAGCAACATCTTGAGTGCCTAGCTCAGTACTTAAGGTTTCAATATTCGTAGTAAAATCGTGATTTACAGTTTTGGTAGCCCTTTTTAAATTGGTATATCCAGCTATCGCTATTAATTGTAACCTATCATTCAAATTCCATTCTGATTGAAGCTGATTGGTAGATCTGTTGGTTTTGTAGGTTTGAAATACCGCCTTATAGTTTAGGGTATTCATTCCACCTCTACTATCAATCGTTTCCTCTAAACCATCTAGGCGATACCAGATGTTAAATTTTGCATTTCTGTAACCAATTTTGGTATTGCCCAACCATTGTTCTTTTGGTTTCCATCTATTTCCTGCAGCTATTTCTGCATCAACCTCCTCTCTAGGCGTGGTACTTGAGCCTATATTCCAGCCCCCAAAATCATTGTGTGTAAATCCGGCTAAAACACTCCAACCCCTGTTCTGCCAGCTTGCACTTAGATTTTGTATGTGAGAACCCTTTCCGCTGATAGCTTCATATTCATTGCCAACGGTTTCTTCTTGAACCCGAGCACTGATGTTTAATAAAGATTTACCTGCATTTTTAGTAATGATATTGATTACGCCTGCCAAAGCATCGGTTCCGTAAACGACAGACATTGGCCCTTCTACAATTTCAATCCGCTCAACCGTGTTAATATCGATTTGATTTAAACTTTCTCGCGTATCAGAACGATCAACCATCGGAACTCCATCCAAAAGAATTTTAACATTTCTGCCTGTCATTCCCATCAATTGAATATCGGATGTACTAAGCATTAAGTCGTTGCTAAAACGAAATCCAAGTTCTGTACTTAATACTTGTTGAACACTTGTGGCTGCCCTCAAACTTATTTTTTCTGCACTTATTGTTCGAACATTGTAAACAGAATTTTTTAAAGTTTGCGGGCTAAACTGACCGGTGATAACAACATCTTTCAAATCTTTTGCCCTCGTGGTATCCACTTTAATTTCTTGTGCAACAGCCAAAATTGTACAAAGTGATAAAGCAATTGATAAATATATCTTCATTTATTTAGACTAATTATAAATAATTATGCAAATTTGTAGATAATCAGATTATGCAGATAACGCCAAACGGATAATTTATGCCGTTAAACGGATTAATAATTATGGAAATTAAACTCTCGGACCATACCACAAAAAAGATTTTGTTTGAAAATACTTACCCTGGAAATTTTAATGGTGGAAATGATATAGATGAACATCAAGCCCATTTAGTAGAAGAAGATTATAGTATAAATATTAAGGAAAAGTGGTTTGAGGGTATTCACATCAGTATTGTAAAAATTAGTTGTGCAAGTTTAACTGAGTTTAAGTTTGAATTAAGCCAAAATCATATTGGGTTTCTGTTCTGTTTAGAGGGAGAAGCTGAATATTTTGATCTGCATAAAAAACGATTTCTATCTATAGGTAAAGATCAACAAGATGTGAGTTTAGGTAAAATGAATCAAGTTATCTTTCGAGTTCATGAAGAGGTTAAATGTGTTTTTATCCAGCTTACTCAAGCTTATTTCTTTAAAATTACCAATAAAGAATTCGATCCAAACCTTTCATCATTTAAAGAGATTTACATTTCTCCTGAAATAGCGTTAATTCTGCATAGCCTAATTAATCACCAATATGAGGGAAGAATTAAGCGATTATTTATAGAATCGAAAATTTTCGAACTGGTTATTCAGTTTATTAATAAAAAGGAATCAAGAGCAATAATTTCCTTAAAAGCGGATGACATTAAGAAAATTTTGTTGGCTAAAAAATTAATTGAAGACGATTTACAATCGCCAAGTTCGTTGATCGAGTTATCACGAAAGGTTGGGATTAATGATTACAAACTTAAAAAGGGGTTTAAGGAAATAACAGGAAATACGGTATTTGGCTATCTATACAAACTTAGAATGGATAAGGCGCATCAATTATTATCTATAGAAAAAAAGACCGTTGGAGAGGTTTCTTTTCTGGTTGGATATAAAAATGCGCAACATTTTATTGTAGCCTTTAAAAAACAATATAATATTTTACCCAGTAGCTTAAAGAGGAATAAAGAAACTTAGCGCAAACGTTTGATTTAAAATTATTTGTCTTCGTTTATAACCAAATCCGATTCTACAATTGTATTGTAATAGGCTTGGTTTTCTGCGTTAGGTGCATTTATTAAATCGAGCAAAATGTTTGCAGCTTTTTGTCCTTGCAAATATGGATATTGCTCAACCGACGCAATGGGAGAGTTATCGATATAGCTAATGATGGGTAAATTGGCATAGCTCACCAAATCAAAATCTTGAATAATATTTAATTTTTTTAGATATTTTATTAAAAAAAGTGCCAAATAATCATTAAAAGCAACAATGGCAGTTGGTTTTCTTTTATGATTTATAAATTGATTTGCAGCATCAATAGTGCCTTGTTCAGTTAAATCGCAATTAACAATTAACGATGGATCGTACTTTAAACGGTTAAAGGTAATGGCTTGCATATAACCATCTTTACGCTCGTTACTCGCAAATAAAGTGGTTGGTCCATTAATCATTGCAATAGTTCTATGACCCTTTTTTAACAGGAAATTTACTGCTTTGATTGTTGCATTTTCTATACTACAAGCTACGTAGTGCACATTTTTAAAAGGTGGAATCCGATCAAAAAATACAACTGGAATATTAAAAGAGCTGAGTTTTTCAAAGTGATCAAACTTAGAAGTATCCTTACTGATGGAAACTAAGAGTCCATCAACACGTTGGTTTTTCATCTTTTCTACTAATCTAACTTCTTGTTCGTAACTATCGTGAGATTGAGCAAAAATTACAGTATAGTTTTTCTTTAAAAGCTCATCTTCAATTGCAGAAATGGCTGTAGAAAAAAAATGTTCAGAAAGTTCAGGTAAAATTACACCGATAGTATAGGTTTTCCCTTTCTGAAAAAGAATCGCTGTATTATTTGGTTCATAATTGAGCGATTTGGCCAATTGCTTAATTTTTTCTCTGGTAACGGCACCAATACTTGGATGATCGTGTAAACCTCTAGAAACACTAGATGGAGAAATATTTAAAATTTTGGCGATTTCCTTTATCGTTGTGGGTTTCGATTGCATTTTAATTATTAAAACAATATAAAATTTTTAGTAGGGGTAGTTTATTAGCTTAATCAAACGTTTGCGTGTTTTTTTTAGCTTGTTTCTTCGGCGCAATATATAAATATATATAGATTCGATGAATAAAACGAGCATAATTGGAGAAAATTAAGTGCGTTTGATATTATAGTTTGGAATGAAAACTCCCCAATAATTAATAGTTAAATGGCCTTTTAATTAAAGGGTATTTTAAAATTACTGTATGAAGAATACGCTGGAAACTGAATTTTTTAAACTTGTAAAATGCGATAAGCACAAAGCTATTCAAATGGTTTTTAATGCATATTGGAACACTCTTTATCAGCATGCTGTAAAGAAAGGTCAATGCAAAAGCATGGTGCAAGATTTGGTTCAAGATTCATTTATATCTTTTTGGGATAAATTGGACACAATAAATCCTAAGGAAAGTGTTCTGGCTTATTTGTATGCTATTCTAAAAAATAAAACTTTAAAGTTTTACGAAAAAGACGAGGTCCGTTCTCGCTACATCATCAGCCTGTCTTCATTTGGAATCGTATCCGACTCAAATGCTCAAAATATCATTATTGAAAAAGAACTAAAGCATATTATAAACAGAGAAATTGAAAGGATGCCACCCAGAATGAAAGAGATTTATAACTTAAAAAAAGAGGAAGAACTTTCAATAAAACAAATTGCAACTGGACTTTCGCTTTCAGAACAGACTATAAAAAATCAACTCCAAATGGCTTATCAAAGATTAAGAACAAGGGTTAGGGCATAAAAAAACGAGAAGTGTTCGTACCACTTCCCGTTAAAGGTTTTGGAATTAACCATGCCGTAAAGAATAAATTCTAAACTGCAAAACAGTAAGTTATCTAAGCTATAATGTTTTAAACCCGTATAAAGGTATAAAATTTACCGTAACCTTTGTTCTTGATCTTTTTTTAATAGTTAAGAATATCCAGCTAAAAAGGATATTTGGCTAACAGTTTAATAAATTTTGTATTCGTACATTGGCTAAAATTTTTTAATAAATGTTAGCTATTTATATTCTCATGGCGCTTGTCGCGATATTTTTTATTGTAACCAATCTTCCTGTTTTTGGAACTTTACCAAATGGTGAAAGGCTAAATAAAATTAAACAGTTGCCAAACTATCGTGATGGCGCAATTCAAAATTTATCGATAACTCCGATGCAGCCAGAAGGAGTTAGTTTTTTTAAAGTTTTGCGTGCATTTCTTTTCGAAAAGCATCCAAATCGAATTCCAACGAAACCACTCGAATTTATTACTCCAGCGTTAAAAGAAAAGCAAATTAGTGATGAACCTGAAATAATTTGGTTTGGTCATTCATCTTATCTAATTAAAATTAATGGACAAAGGATTTTAGTTGATCCCATTTTTAGTAGAACGCCATCACCATTTTCGTTTATTGGGAGTAAGGCGTTTCCAGGAACTGAGGTTATAAAAGCGTCTGATTTTAAAAATATCGATGTTTTACTGATTACTCATGATCATTACGATCATTTGGATTACCAAAGTATTTTAAAAATTGCACCAGAAGCCACGCAGATTGTAACCTCTTTAGGCGTTGGTTCTCATTTGGAAAAATGGGGAATATCAGCAAACAAAATTAATGAGCTTACTTGGAATCAGTCAATTTCGTTGGCTGATGGTTTAAATTTTACTGCTTTGCCTGCAAGGCATTTTACCGGACGCAAGTTTAAAAGAAACCAAACAGCTTGGTCGGCATTTGTGCTGAAAACTGATCAATATAAACTTTTTTTAGGTGGAGATTCTGGATACGATACCCACTTTAAATCGATAGGTGAAGCGCATGGTCCATTCGATTTAGCGCTATTGGAATGTGGACAATATAATGCCTATTGGCCTTATATTCATATGTTTCCAGAAGAAGTAGTTGAGGCCGCAAAGGATTTAAAAGCAAAAGTTTTAATGCCAGTGCATTGGGGGAAATTCAGTTTGGCTATGCATACTTGGGATGAACCAATTTCTAGAGTTGTTGCTGAGGCAGAGAAACAGAACTTCCCAATCGTTACGCCAAAACTAGGTGAAACCATTATTTTAAATCAAAATAAGCCTGTTCAAAAGTGGTGGCTAGATTAACAAAAATTTAAACAATAGTTGGGTTGCTGTGTTTAATTATATATGCAAACTCCAACTATGAAAACAGACCTTGTAGAAATTTTTCAAACCATTAGGGCTGGACTACAACCTTATGCTACTCGCGGATATACTGTTCATGAAAACTCAGAGAATGGTTATGATTTATATAGCGAAAAAAATATTGAGGTAAAAGGTGAAAAAATTACAGAACGCTTTTTTGCAGGCATTTATATTAATGGAAGTAGCGTAGAGATTAAGCTAAATACTTCTGAATTTAATGCGAATAATCAGGATTTGCAAAGCTTTGGGGATGATAACTCTGGGCTATCAATTTCAGAATTGGATGATGAAAAGCTTAAAGAAATTGAAGTTCTGATTGAAATTGTTCACAACAACTTTAAAGAAAAAGAGTGGATTTAATATCCTGTTGATTAAATTTGTGCCAGCTTTGATATTTCTCAAACCTGTACAAAATTAACTGTGATTGAAGAATTCCATTTCTAAAAAAACTTATCAGCTTAAAAATTGGCATAATGAGGTTCTATTAGCGATAAATGAAAATGGAATTCATTCCGTTTATGAAGAAAAAGATGGATTTCAATTTATTAATATCAATGGCCTCATTATTAATCTAATTAATCTCAACACTCCTTCAAGTCCAGAAACTCTTATTAATCTTCAACAAAACTATTCCCTTAAAAACCTAAAGCTTATTCATTTATGGGAAGATGTTTGGTTAACAAAAAAGATACAGGTTTTGGCCCGGTTAAAATCTATTATTGGATTAAATACTAAAATTCACGGAAGAAAAACCAAAATAGAAAAGTTAACCAAACCAGTTGCCGAATGCTTTATCAATACAAACCACCTACAAGGCTATGTAAGCAGTCGCTATAAATTAGGATTATTCCTTAACGATGAATTGGTTGCAGTTGCTACATTTTCGGCTTTGAGAAGAATGAATCACACCGAAAATTATAAATCTGCCGAGCTCATTCGCTTTGCTGTTAGGGCTGGTTTTTCAGTAACGGGCGGATTAAGCAAATTAATTTCTGCTTTTTATGACTTATATAAGCCTAATGATATCATGACTTATGCAGATAAAGACTGGTCGGCAGGAGAGGCTTATATAAAATTAGGCTTTAAGCAGACGGATTCTTTAGCACCGCAGTTTTTTACATTAAATGAAAGCCTTGATCGTGAATTAATAAAGAATCTACAGCAAGAAAATGACACTTCAGTTTTCAATACTGGAAGCTTAAAATATTTATTGAAGTTTTAGCATGACCGATCATAATCTAATTATAATTTTAGGGGCAACAGCGTCTGGGAAAACCAAACTGGCCGTAACTTTGGCCAACGATTTAGATGGTGAAATTATCAGTGCAGATAGCAGGCAAATATTTAAGCAAATGGATCTTGGTACTGGGAAGGATTTAGCTGAATACCAAATTGGCGATAAATCCATTCCTTATCATTTAATAAACATACTCGAACCTGGAGAACGATATCATGTAGATGCTTTCAAGAATGATTTTTTTGATGCCTTTGAAAGTATTACTAAAAGAGGAAGAATCCCGATTTTATGTGGCGGTACGGGAATGTACATTCATAGCTTATTGCAAAATCAACCTTATACTGCGGTTCCCGCGAATGAAGACTTAAGAAATAATCTTGAGCCTCTATCAAAAGAAGAATTAATTGTAAAACTTCATTCTGAGTGTACTAATATAGATAAGTTTGATCTGTCCTCTAAAAAAAGATTAATAAGAGCAATTGAAATTGTAGCGTTTTTGAAACACAATTCTATCGAAGTCCCAGAAAGACCAATTTTAAAACCTATAATTTTTGGACTTAAGAATCAGATTGAGGTAACTAGAGCTAAAATTATAGATCGTTTAGAAAAAAGGCTGTCAGATGGAATGATCCAAGAGGTTGAACAATTGCTTGATAATGGTGTATCAGCAGAAACTTTAATTTTTTATGGTTTAGAATATAAGTTTATTGTTAACTATCTAGGTGGTAATCTGAATTTTGACGAACTAAAATTAAAACTCGGGATTGCAATTTGCCAATATGCAAAGCGACAGAATACCTTTTTTAGAAAGATGGAAAAAGATGGGGTTATAATTAATTGGCTTGATGCATCGGAAAATCTTAACCTCTTAAAACACGAAATAATTGAAAAAGTTTTAGATTAAAATTTATAATATTTTATGAGCTTGGTTTGACATATTTATACGTGAAAAGCTGCTTAAAAAGGCCTTTTGGCACAGGTTTTGTAATTGTGGCAGTATATTAGTTAACTCAAAAAATAATATATTTAAAATGAAAACAATTACTAAAATTCTTGCTACTTCAGCAGCTGTTGTAGCACTATTTATTACTACAAATGCAAATGCACAATCAAAATTAGGAGTAGGAATTACTGCTGGCATACCAACTAGCGATGCATATAGTGTAGCTCTCGGTGCAGATTTACGTTACCAATTTGATATCGATAAACAATTATCTATTCCAATCACCGCAGGATATACACATTTAAGTGGAAAAGAAATTGGGAATACAGGCATTGATTTCCCTAGTTATGGTTATATTCCCGTTAAGGCCGGTGTTAAGTATTTCTTTAACGATTCTGGAGCTGGAGTATATGGTTTAGCTGAGCTTGGTGCTGGCTTCGGAACTAAAGAAGGTTCAGGAACATCATTTGTATATTCTCCTGCTATTGGTTATGCTTGGAGTAATGGCTTAGATTTAGGTGTTAAATATGAAGGACTTGCTAAAAACAGTACGAGTACTGGATTTTTCGGTCTTCGTTTAGCTTACGGTTTCAGTTTGTAAGAACTCTTTACTTGAATACCAAAATCCTCCAATAACTTGGGGGATTTTTTAGTTATAAAACATTCTGAAAAAAATGAAAACTAAAAAATCCATTCTGTATATTCTTTCGTATATATAGCAAAACCCTTAATTAATAACTTAAATTATCTTAACATGAAAACAATTACTAAAATTTTTGCAACTTCTTTAGCTGCACTTGCATTATTTACAGCAACTAATTTAAAGGCACAAACCACTGAAACAATGTCTACTACTTCTACAATGATGGATAGTGGAATGGGATTTAAAGTTGGAGTAGGAATTAGTGGTGGTTTGTTTAGAGACAAATCTCCAATGGATTACGCTTATGGCGCTGATTTGAAATTACAATGGGACTTAACAAAAGATGTTGCTATTACAGCTTCTGGTGGTTACACAAAACTAATGGGTAAAAATAATTCTTTAGATCCAGATTTTATTCCAGTTAAAGGTGGTGTTAAAGTTTTTGCGATTAAAAGAATGTACATAGCAACTGAGGCCGGTGCAGGTATTGCAATTCAAGATGGCGCAAAAACTAATTTTATTTACACAGGCGGTTTCGGTTATGAGTGGAACAATGGATTAGATCTTGGTGTAAGATATGAAGGATATGTTAACGATAGTGGATCGACAACATATTTCAGACAAACTGGTCAATACGCTTTAAGAATAGCTTATAACTTCAAACTATAATTTAATCATCATATATTTTGAAAGCCCTGCAATTTGTAGGGCTTTTTTTATTGTTTTAATATTTTAATTGCTATTTTGAGCACAAAACCAAATAGCATGAAACGAATATTCGGAATCGCCATACTAGCTACTTTAATGGCCTGCAATCAAGCAGAGAAAAAATCAGTAGTATCAAAAGATTCAACTATTAAAGATTCGGTTGCTGTAAATACAGTGTCCTTAAAAAATGAAAAAGCAGGAGTAATTTTTGCACAGTATATCGATCTTAAAAATGCCCTTGTAAAATCTGATTCTGCCGGAGTACAAAAATCAGCTTCTTCTTTACAAACAAGTTTAGCTGATTATAAAGGTTGCGAAATGACGGCGGATGTGGCTAAGAAAATCTCATCAGTTGCTGATTTAAAATCTCAAAGAAAAGATTTTACAGTTTTGAGTGCAGATTTAATCGCTTTATTTAAAAATACAGATGTATCTACCGGAACCATTTACGTTCAGCATTGCCCAATGGCAAATAAAGGTGATGGGGGAGATTGGTTATCAACAGAAAAGGAGATTAAAAATCCTTATTACGGAAAAAATATGCTAGAGTGTGGGAGAGTGGTTGAAGAGATAAAAGCAAAATAGAAAATAATTGGGTTTAATTAAGCATGATTGTTACGTCTATTTGACTAATATTTCACATTAATTTAACAGATTTGCTATGCATGTATACTAATTTTTATATAATTTAGAAGCTATAAACACAATACAATAATATGTCAGATATTGCAGAGATTAAAGTTGATGGTAAGACGATTGAATTGCCAGTAATTACAGGAACAGAAGACGAAAAGGCCATTGATATTTCAAAATTAAGAGATTTAACAGGTTTTATAACATTAGATACTGGTTTTAAAAATACAGGATCTACGAAAAGTAAAATCACTTTTTTAGATGGAGAAAAAGGAATTCTGAAATATAGAGGTTATTCTATCGAACAACTTGCAGAAAAATCTAGCTTCTTAGAAGTTGCTTATCTAATTGTGTACGGAAATTTGCCTACTCAAGCAGAGCTTGAAGGTTTTCAAGGTGAGATTAGCAAACATACTTTGATCCATGAAGACATGAAAAAGTTCTTTGATGGTTATCCATCGAGATCTCATCCAATGGGTCAGTTAGGTTCGTTAATATTTTCTCTTTCTACATTTTACCCTGAGTGTTTAAAACCTAATCAAACTGCTGAAGAACAAGATTTAACCATAATTAAATTGTTGGCAAAATTACCTACAATCGTTTCTTTCATTTATAAAAAATCGTTAGGTCATCCGCTTATTTATCCAAAAAATAAATATGACTATGTTACCAATTTCCTTTGGATGACTTTTGGACAGCGTACCGAAGATTATGATGTAAATCCGATCGTTGTAAGTGCAATGAACAAATTGTTGATTCTACATGCAGATCACGAGCAAAATTGTTCGGCTTCTACTGTAAGAATTGTTGGTTCTTCAGATTGTAATCTTTATGCATCAATATCAGCTGGTATCGCAGCACTTTGGGGTCCACTTCACGGTGGCGCCAACCAAGCGGTGATTGATATGCTTGAATTAATTAAAGCAGATGGGGGAGATACTGAAAAATGGATCAACAAAGCCAAAGACAAAAACGATTCTTTCAGAATGATGGGTTTTGGCCACAGAGTTTATAAAAACTTCGATCCTCGTGCTAAAATCATTAAAAAAGCCTGCGATGATATTCTAGAAAATTTAGGTATAGATGATCCAATTTTAGAAATTGCAAAAAAATTAGAAGAAGCCGCTTTAACAGATCAATATTTTATCGATCGTAAATTATATCCAAACGTAGATTTCTATTCTGGAATTATCTATCGTGCCTTAGGTTTCCCTTCAGAAATGTTTACGGTACTATTTGCCTTAGGTCGTTTACCGGGATGGATTGCACAATGGAAAGAAATGCATGAAAACAAAGAGCCAATTGGTCGCCCACGCCAAATTTATGTAGGTGAAACGGATAGAGAATTTGTTGATATAAAAGATAGAAAGTAACTGTATTTTCAAATGAAAAAACCTCTCGATAAATTAAATCGAGAGGTTTTTTTATGTTTAATGATTTTTATGTTGCTACGTAATAAATCAAATTAATCATCACCATTTCTGTTAGTTTAAACGCAATTGCATATAATAGTAAAATTATGAAAATCTTAAAAATGGTACTCCAGGTTTTGCGCTGGTAGAAAATGGTAAGTGCTTTAAACATATACCAAAACATAAATACAAACACAGCAATATTCATTATACTGCTAATGATAGAATCTTCGCCAAAAATATGCTTAATAATCGGTTGAGTGAAAATTTCAATTATGAAATAAGCAGTCATCCCATGGATCGTAAAGATTAAATGATCTAGATAATAGATGTGATTTTTTCTAAAATTTAGCATGATAAAGAATGCCAATAGAGGCATCAGTAAGAAAAACTGCTTTGGCCTATTATGTTCTAAAGTTTCTTGAATGACCTCTGACTTTTCACCAATTGAGATTGCTCTCTTTTTGATCATTCTCCTGTACCAATTATCCTGATCAGATGGAGTCAATTTCTTTTGCCTCACCAAATATGAAGCATACGTTGTATCATTTCTCTCTTTATGAATTTCTTCGAATTCATTAATGACCTCTGCTAGAGAATCAGATTTCAAAGAATTGTTTTTAACATTTAACTTTTGTAACTCAAGCTCTTGTTGCGGAAAACTAAGTTTTTGAAAATCTGTTGTCTGTATTGCCTTTTCAATTGAATTAACTGTCTTGTTAGCTATAGCGTTATTTGGCATTCCGGCAACTTTAAATGCCTTTTTAACACTATCCATAACGTGCTCAGATTGCTCTTTATTAGCTTTAATCGGCTCATGATCTTGTTTAGCTGAATGCTTTGGAGAATAAACGACCAAAAAGTAAACGATCGAAACAAAAATGTACATGCTTACCGGATTAATATACCGAGCTCTTTTGCCCGCTAAAAAATCAAGTGTTACCTGCCCAGGTTTAGTTAAAAGTGGGGTTAAGGTTTGAAAAAATTTATTATCAAAGTGGAAATAATGGCCGATACTGTGACTGATAAACCCCCAAAAACTCTCTTTTAATTCTAGATTCGGTTGCCCACAATTGCTACAATAATGTTTCTCTACATGGGCTCCGCAGTTTAAGCAGTTGTGTTCTTTTCTATATTTACCAGCTGACATAGGGGATTTCGAAATTATAATTAATGACTAATGGCTTCAATAGCTTCAACCTCAGCTCTAGTATGCTTGTGCTTGAATAGAAGCGCAAAGAGTACGGTTATAACCAAAGCATATATAGTAAAAGATAGCCAGATGCTATGCCAGTCTTTCATGTGTATTGTTTTATCGAAGGTACCATTATTTAAAATGCTTACACCTTGGCTTTTTACAAAAGCAAGTAAGTGATTATTAGTTGGTTCTGCACCAACAAACACTGAGGTATCTTGAAGCGTATTGAAAGACTTTGTGAAATATTTATCAATCATCCAACCGGAAACCAAGCTTCCAAACACTGCTCCGAAACCATTTGTCATCATCATAAACATTCCTTGGGCTGATGATCTTGTTTTTGCGGTGGTTGAAGTTTCTACAAATAAGGAACCTGAGATGTTGAAGAAATCGAAGGCCATTCCGTAAACTACGCAAGAGAGAATAATCATCCATAAGTTACCAGAAGGATTTCCATAGGCAAAAAGTCCGAAGCGAAAAACCCATGCAAGCATAGCAATAATCATTACTTTTTTAATGCCAAAACGCTTTAAGAAGAATGGAATTGCCAGAATAAACAGCGTTTCAGAAACTTGCGAGATAGACATGATTATTGTAGAATATTTAACTACAAATGAATCAGCATATTTAGGGAAATTCTTAAATTCATCTAAAAACACATCGCCATAAGCATTTGTTAATTGCAACGCCCCACCTAAAAACATTGAAAATATAAAGAACAATGCCATTTTATAATCTGTAAAAAGTTTAAATGCTTCTAAACCTAAGGTTTGCATTAATGAAGCTTTTTCAGAAATTAATTTACTTGGTTTGCATTTCGGTAAGGTAAAAGCGTATAAGCCCAGTAAAAGTGCTCCAGAACCTGCAATATAAAATTGGTAAGCGCTTGCTTTATTACCAGTTAAGTTTGTAATCCACATTGCTGCAATAAAACCTACAGTTCCCCAAACTCTAATCGGCGGAAAATCTTTAACTACGTCAAGATTGCCAGACTTTAATGTTGTGTATGAAATAGAATTACTTAGCGAAATGGTTGGCATGTAAAAACACATTGCCAATAATATTGTCCAAAAGAAAGCATTTGGGCTTTCTACTTGCGGTAAATAAAACAACACACAGGCGTATAAAATATGAAGTATGCCATATAAAACTTCTGCATTAACCCACTTATCGGCTATAATACCAGTTAAAGTTGGCATAAATAGCGATGCAAAACCCATTGTAGCGAAAATAGCACCAAATTGAGTACCATCCCATTGTTTTGTTCCAAACCAATAATTTGCAATCGTAATTAGCCAAGCGCCCCACACAAAAAATTGCATAAAGCTCATTATGGTTAAGCGAAACTTAACATTCATCATATAGTTTTGTTTGAATTTTGAAAGTAAAAGCTGAATATAGAACTATTTTAAAACATAATTCAAAAATAAACCCAAATTATTTTAAACAATTTGGGTCATTTTAAATTTTAGCTTTTAATCTATAAGGATTTCTTAAAAAAGCATTTAGAGTTAAGGATTTAGATAAAAAAAACCGTTCTGCTAAGAAGTTCCTCGCTTGTTCAGTTCGTCTCTTAACCTCGCCGCTTTTTCATAAGCTTCATCAGCAATTGCTTCTTGCAGTTTTTGTTGTAATTCTTCCAATGTTAAATCACCAAAACCTTGTTGTTTGGTTGATGTAGGCAAACTATCCGCATCAGGTTCTTTTGCAATACTGTCCATATTTTCTAAAAATAGAAAATCATTTCCTTCGATTACGATTCCAGCAGAAGCCAAAATAAATTCGTAAGTATAAATTAACGCATTAAACCTCACAGCGAGTGCAATGGCATCGGATGTTCTGGCATCAACCTCATGCGTGCTTTTGCCATCTGTACAAATTAACTTCGCATAAAAAACACCATCTACAAGGTTGTAAATAATAATTTCTTGAATGCTCAGGTTGAAGGTATCGGCTAGCGATTTAAATAAATCGTGAGTTAATGGCCTACTTGGCGTCATTTTTTCGATTTCTATCGCAATGGCCTGAGCCTCAAAAGCGCCAATAATAATAGGTAAACGCCTACGGCCATTCACTTCACCCAATACCAAAGCATAAGCGCCAGATTGGGTTTGGCTGTAAGATAATCCTACAATGTCTAATTTAACTTTTTTCATATTAATGTTTCGAACCCAGCAAATTTTATAAAACCCGCGAGGTTTAACGCTATTTAGGCTTTGTGCGCTTTTAATGCTTCAATCAATTTAGGAACAACTTCAAAAGCATCGCCTACAATACCATAATCTGCCACTTTAAAAAATGGTGCTTCAGGATCTTTATTGATCACTACAATTACTTTAGAAGAACTCACTCCAGCCAAATGCTGAATGGCTCCAGATATTCCAATAGCAATGTATAAATTCGGACTAATTGAGATTCCTGTTTGACCAACGTGTTCAGAATGTGGCCTCCAATCTGCATCACTTACCGGTTTTGAGCAAGCTGTTGCAGCGCCCAATAAATTCGCCAATTCTTCAATCATTCCCCAGTTTTCTGGTCCTTTTAAACCTCTACCTGCAGAAACAACTAATTCAGCATCAGGCAAAGAGACTTTATCCGTTGCTCTTACAATTTCTTTTATAACAGCTCCCAAATCCGATTGTTTAACATCGGCAGTAAAGTTTTCAATTGCAATATCAGTCGCATTTTCTTTTACGCCAAAAGCATTCGGATTTAAAGCAATAACTTTATTTGCTGAGGTTAATTCTGTTATAGCAAATGCCTTACCAGAGAAAGCTGTTTTTTTAACTGCAAACTTACCATCTGTTGTAGGCAATTCTACAGCTCCATCTGCTAAACCTGCTTTAAGTTTTACTGCAATTCTTGGCGCTAATCCTTTTCCAGAGAAAGAGTTAGATAAAACAACAACATCTGCTGATTCTTTTTCTGCTGCATTTGCAATAACACTTGCATACGCTTGGTTAACAAAAGTTTTTAATTGATCTGTACTTACATTTAAAACTTTAGATGCACCATATTTACCCAATTCCTTTAATTCGCTATCGGCAACATTACCAATAGAAATTGCTGTTAAATTAGTGGATTGTTGATCTGCAATTGCTTTGGCATAAGAAACAGCTTCGTAAACAGATTTCTTGAATTTACCTTCAGCTTGTTCTACATATACTAATACTGACATATATTTATTTCTAGATCCTTAAAAAAGGACTTGTGTAAACTATTTGATTATTTTTATTTCTTGCTTGAAGTTCTGTTTAGATCACTTTAGCTTCTGAATGTAGTAAGCTAATTAATTGCTCTGTTTGATCTGCAGAAACCAATTTAACTTGACCGCGAGGTGCAGGAGTTTCATATTTGGTTACTTTGGATACTTCTTCGATAGAAACTGCTTCAATAACATTTAAAGGCTTGGTTCTGGCACTCATAATTCCACGCATATTCGGGATTTTTGGTTCAGCCACACCTTCAGCACAGCTTGCAACAAATTTACCAGAAACCGTTACTACTTCTTTACCGCCTTCAATTTCTCTTTCTAAAGTTGCAGAATCTCCATCAACAGTTAATTTTTTGATAATTGAAATTGATGGTATGTCTAAAAACTCACCAACCATAGCCGCAACTTGGTTGCCATTATAATCAATTGATTCGCGACCAGTTAAAATGATATCGAAATCTTTATCCTTTGCATATTCTGCAATTTGTTTGGCTACAAAGTAAGCATCACGAGGTGCTGCATTAACTCTTACTGCATCATCAGCACCAATTGCTAACGCTTTTCTTATTGTTGGATCGTTGCTCGCTTCGCCAACATTAATTACAGTTACCGTACCTTTACCACCTTCAGTTAACTCAATAGCTTTCGATAATGCAATTTCATCATAAGGATTTACAATATATTGTACTCCTGCAGTATTGAATTCGGTATTATCGTTAGTAAAAGTTATTTTTGTCGTTGTGTCTGGCACGTTACTGATACAAACTAATATTTTCATATGTATTATGTTTAATATATAAGGTCTTTCTGCAAATTTAATTAAAAAAGCAAGGAAATAAAATGTCATCTACCCGTTTAAGTAAGTTATTAGAGTTTTTAGAAAATGATCCAACCGATCCGTTTATACTATATGCCTTAGCCACAGAGTATAACGCCCAAAATGATAAAGAAAAAGCCTATTCTTTTTACCTTCAATTAACCGATAAACATCCAGATTATGTAGGAACTTATTATCATTTAGGTAAATTATATGAAAAAGATGATCAAAAAGACAAGGCGATAAAGGTTTATGCCAAGGGAATGGAAGTGGCTAGAAACAAAAGAGATATGCATGCTTTTTCAGAGTTACAGGGTGCTTTTAATACTGCTTCTGGAATGGATTATGAAGATGATTAAACTCAAACTTTTAAAGGCTTATATCTAAATGCAGCTAAAACCTATCGCAGCAAAAAAGCAATGGCTCTTTTTAAGAAATGTTGTCTTCTTTACATTTACCTCTTTTGGTGGTGCACAGGCTCATCTAGCACTGCTTTTAAAGTATTTTGTTCACAGCAGTAAATTTATTTCCGAGGAAGAGTTATTGGAGTTAAATGCCTTAGCACAGGTGTTGCCTGGGCCTGCATCTACCCAAACCTTAGTTGGTATTGCTTGGAAAGTGGGAAAACTCAAACTAGCCATAATCACTTTCTTCATTTGGATCTTGCCAACGGCTGCAATCATGACTTTTGCCGCCATTAGTTATGCGTTGCTAGATCAAAAACAAAAATTTAATGATATTCTTGAGTATATTCAGCCAATAGCACTCGGAATAGTGGCGTACGGTGCTTATAAATTGGGCAACAAAGTTTTAAAAACACAAGTTTCTATTTTCTTAGCTGTTGGATCTGTTGTTGCAACATTTGTACTCAGAAACGCTTATGTATTTCCAATTGCAATTTTAGTAGGCGGAATGATTTCTTCGGCCATTGAAACGCCAAGAGAAGAAACAGATTTACGAGTAAAACTATTTTCTAATATCAACCCGAAGAAATTAATCTACTTTTTAGGTGCTTTACTTTTGTTTGCGTTGGTAGGCGCCATCATTAATCGTACATCGCCATTTAGTTTACCCATTCGTTTGCTGGAAAATTTTTATCGTAATGGAATCTTGGTTTTTGGTGGTGGACAAGTGCTCGTTCCGCTGATGTTTACAGAGTTTGTTCAAATGAAACACTACTTACAGGCATCGGGTTTTTTATCGGGTTATGCACTGCAGCAAGCGCTTCCCGGACCCACATTTTCTTTTACCAGTTATCTTGGTGCATTAAGCATGAAAAATTTTGGTTATGGAGTTTGGGGACAAATTTTGGGAGGCCTAATCGGAGTAATTGGAATTAATTTGCCTGGCTTAATTTTGGTTTTATTTATTGTTCCATTTTGGGATGACTTGAAAAAAATCTCAAGAATTCGGCATAGCTTATCTGGAATTAACGCCGTAAGTGTAGGTTTTATAATTGCTGCGTTTGTGCTTTTACTTATTCCAATGGGATTTAATTGGCTGTTTTTAGGCATTATGGTTGCTACTTTTCTTTTGCTAAATTTCACCAAAGTAAGTCCTCCAATAATTGTTTTAATTGGGATTTTTATTGGCTATCTTTTTTAAAAAGTAAATTTTGTCTTAACAAAAAAGGGAAATGCAAAACACATTTCCCTTTTTTGTTAAATTTTATTTTAGTCTTAAAACGGTGGTTCTTCATCGTTGTAATCATCCATTTTTGATGGGCGTATAATTACATTACTTTGTTTTTCAAAATCTTGAGAAGGATACATTCCCGAAGAAGGGCTGTCAGCAGCAAATGATGTTGGCGCACTAAAATCTTCTTCAAGATCGGTAAACTTAACAAACTTTCCAACAAATCGAAGTGGTACAATTCCAGTTTCACCGTTACGGTGTTTTGCAATAATAACCTCGGCAATACCCGCTTGAGAACGACCTTGTTCATCTTCCGTAATGCCATAATACTCTGGACGGTATAAGAAAAGCACCATATCGGCATCCTGCTCAATCGATCCAGATTCACGTAAATCAGATAACATCGGCCTTTTACCTTGTAAACCAGGTCTACTTTCTACAGCACGACTCAGCTGCGATAATGCCAAAACAGGAACATCTAACTCTTTGGCTACAGATTTTAACGCTCTTGAAATGCTACCAATTTCCTGCTCGCGATTACCGCCACCTTTTCCTTCACCTTTACCGTGCATCAACTGCAAATAATCTACAATAACCAATTGAATGTCGTATTGAGATTTTAATCTTCTGCATTTTGCTCTAAACTCAAAAATATTTAGTGCTGGTGTATCATCAATTAGGAGTGGGGCTTCAGTTAAACGGCCAATTTTGCTGTGCATCTGTTGCCATTCCCATTCTTGTAAATTTCCTTTTCTAATTTTTTCCTGTTCAATTTCAGCTTCGCCAGATATTAAACGATTAACCAACTGAACGGAAGACATCTCCAAAGAGAAAACTACTGTTGGCTTTTGAAAATCTACAGATGCATTTCTCGCACAGGTTAGTACGAAGGCCGTTTTACCCATTGCAGGACGAGCAGCAATAATTACCAAATCCTGTTTTTGCCAACCTCCGGTAATTCTATCCAAGCCTGTAAAACCTGTCGGTACACCAGTTAAACCATCGGTTTTGGTTCTAAGTTCTTCCAGCGTAGCTAAGGATTGTTTAATAATATCGTCCATTTTTTGCGTATCGCGACGCAAGTTATTTTGTGCGATATCAAATAATCCTTTCTCTGCGTGATCTAATAAATCGAAAATATCTGTTGTATCTTCATAAGCATTCGTAATAATATCTGTAGAAATACGGATCAATTCTCTTTGAATGTATTTTTGAGAAATAATCCTTGCATGGTATTCAATATTTGCTGCAGATGCAACACGGTTTGTTAAGTTAGTAATGTAATAAGCACCGCCAACCATCTCCAAGGTGCCAAGCTGTCTTAACTGTGCTGTAACGGTTAAAATATCAACAGGTTTTGATTTTTCGAACAATAAATGGATGGCTTCAAAAATTTTCTGGTGAGATTCCTGATAAAAAATTTCTGGCTTTAAAATATCGATTACAGCAGATAGAGCATCTTTTTCAAGCATTAATGCGCCTAAAACAGCCTCCTCCAAATCCAATGCTTGTGGAGGCAATTTGCCCATAGAACTTACCGTATTGCCAAGTCTGGCTTTTCTGGATATAATGCTATTCTTTCCGCCCTGTTCGTTATCGTTACTCATAAAACAAAAGTAGTTAAATTTTGCCCCGATTGTTTTAACAAGTTCCTAGCAGTTTGTTAACAAATTGATGCATAATCAGATTAATTTTTTGAGGATTTTGAAATTCACAAAAATTTTTAAACAATTAAATGTTAATAAGGATGAGATAGATTAGGGGTAAAACATTTATTTGAATTACTTTTGCCTAACAATTTAAAAACATGGATAATTTTAGAAGACCACAACGCGTAAAAGAAAATAATGAATTTGTATTTGGTATCAGAGCCGTAATTGAAGCTGTAAAAGCAGGGAGAGATATTGAAACAATTTATTTGCAACGCGGATTAGCTGGTGAATTATTTCTAGAGTTAAAAGCGCTTTTAATTGGTACACTTATTCCTTTAAATTCGGTTCCGGTTGAAAAATTGAACCGTATGTCGCAAAAAAACCATCAAGGAGTAATTGCGGTAATTTCGCCAATTACCTATCAAAATATTGAAGACATTGTTCCTACAATTTTTGAAAAAGGAGAGGTTCCCTTAATTTTGGTTTTGGATAGTGTTACTGATGTTCGAAATATGGGCGCAATTGCCAGAACGGCTGCCTGCGTTGGTGTGCATGCAATTGTTGTTCCTTTAAAAAATGCTGCACAAATTAATGCAGATGCCATAAAAACGTCAGCAGGTGCGTTATTTAGTATTCCGATTTGTAGACATTCAAATCTTCATAAAACCTGTTTATTTTTACAGGAAAGTGGATTGCAAATTGTAGCCTGCACAGAAAAAACCAACGACTTAATTTATGCTCCTGACTATACGCTGCCAACCGTTATCGTAATGGGATCAGAGGATGAAGGAATTTCTAACGAACTTTTACGGGTTGCCGATCATTTGGCAAAAATCCCAATGGCCGGAAAAATAGAATCTTTAAATGTATCGGTTTCAGCAGGTGTTATTTTGTATGAGGCTGTAAGACAAAGAACTGTGTAAGAATTTTGAGCCGCAATTTCGTAATAGGAAGTATATTTATGTACTTTTATTTAGAAATTGATCATTATGCTCCCCGCTAAAACCATTGCTGAAGTAATTACTAAACTCGATGACATTATCAATGAAAGTTTAGTGAAGAAATCCCGCTTAGGTTATTTTGCTTGTTTATATCGCAAAATGACTATTGCGGTGCAGAAAGGAATTATTGATGGTATGTTTGTAGACGGGGCAAGAATGGAAAAGCTCGATGTAATCTTTGCCAATCGATATCTGAACGCATATTATTGTAAATCGCAAAATACTGCAACCACTTCATCTTGGAAAATTGCTTTTGATGCAACTTCTCAACCTTACACTGTTATTCAACATCTTCTTTTGGGGATGAATGCTCATATTAATTTAGATCTCGGTGTTGCAGCTGCCGAGACTTGCAAAGGTTTGGATATTCAATTAATGAAGAAAGATTTTGACCTTATTAATGATATTATCGGAAGCTTAATTAACATCGTTCAAAAAGATTTGGAAGAAATTTGTTTGCCAATGAAAATGCTGGCATACATCGATAATAAGAGCAAGGAATCTGTAATAAATTTTAGCATTACCACTGCAAGAAATACCGCTTGGGTAAATGCGGTTGGTCTTTCTACAGTTTTGCCCAATATGTACAATCCTTATATCAATACTTTAGATTCGAAGATTGCCATTGTGGCAAATAACATCAAAAACCCTAATTTTTCTCAAGGTTTTTTATTGAGAACAATTAGGGCGTTTGAGCCAACCGATGTTGGCGAAATTATTAAGTTTTTAAAAGACTAAATAAATTTATTTCCAAAGCGAGATTTCACTTCAGCCACAAATTCCTTTACTCTCTGTTCTTCATTTCTTGGACAAATCATCAACATATTATTGTTTTCTACCACAATATAATCGTGTAAGCCTTGAAGAATTACCAATTTATCTTTAGGTACGTTTACCATACAGTTTGATGAATCGAACATAATTACCTGTTCTGCGGGAATAACTGCATTACCAACATAATCTTTATCGGCCATTTCGTAAATTGAAGCCCATGTTCCTAAATCCGACCAACCGAAATCTGCAGGAAGAACATATACGTTATCTGCCTTTTCCATGATTCCAAAATCTATTGAAATGTTGGTACATTGAAAATAGGCGTTATTAATAAATGCTTTTTCTCCATCGCCGTTCAATTCTGTACGACCG
Organism: Pedobacter fastidiosus; assembly: GCF_014306625.1. Lineage (GTDB taxonomy): Bacteria > Bacteroidota > Bacteroidia > Sphingobacteriales > Sphingobacteriaceae > Pedobacter > Pedobacter fastidiosus. Next base: position 120,448 of record NZ_JACRYL010000002.1, on the reverse strand, counting down.
ACATTAAAAATTTCGTACATATCTGGCAAGTGTTTTTCAAATGCACTTAGAATCGATTTTGCCGACCAGATAAAAATTCCAGCATTCCAAAGAAAATCTCCGCTTGATAAAAATGATTTTGCCAGTTCGAGATTTGGCTTTTCTGTAAAGGTTTTAACTTTATGAAGATCAGCATCTGTATTTAAAACGTAATCGGTATGTTGAATATAACCGTAACCTGTATCTGGGCGATTAGGCTTAATACCTAAAGTGATTAGACAATCGTTTTTTGAAGCGGCACTTAAAGATTGCTCTATTGAGGCAATGAATCCATCCAAGTTGGCAATTGTATGATCAGAGGGCGCTACAACAATAGTTGCGTTAGGATTTAGCTCATAAATTTTTAAACTTCCATAAGCAACACATGGAGCCGTATTCCGCATTAAAGGCTCGGCTAAAATCTGATTATCGCTTAATTGAGGAAGTTGTTCTTTAATTAAATCCGAATAGATTTCATTGGTAACAATAAATATATTTTCTGGTGGACAGATTGCTAAAAACCGATCGTATGTACTTTGGATTAAGGTTTTGCCAACTCCGAAAAAATCAATAAACTGTTTAGGGTATTCAGTTCTGCTAACCGGCCAAAAGCGACTTCCGACGCCACCAGCCATAATTAAGGCATAAAAATCTTTATTCATTATATAAGTTAAAACTACACGATTCCCTCATTAAGAAGATCGTGTAAATGGATGATGCCAAAGTAAGTATTTTGTTCTAGAACTAACAACTGTGTAATGTTATTTTCTTTAATTAAATTAAGTGCATCTACCGCAAGTGCATCATACTGAATACTTTTTGGGTTTTTGCCCATAATATCTTCAGCTTTTAAATGCTCAATATTTGAATAATTCTCGAGCATTCTTCTAATGTCTCCGTCGGTAATTACACCAATAACTCTATTCTCAGCATCAATAACAGCAACTGCGCCTAAACGGTTTTTGCTAATTTCAATTAAAGCTTCCTTAACGGATGCTGTGGGACTTATAGATGGTTTCTCATTAGAAAGCGCTAAATCTTTCGCTCTTAAGTATAATTTCTTGCCCAATGAACCACCTGGATGATATTTGGCAAAGTCAGATTCGTTAAAGTCTCTACACTCCAATAAACAAACTGCAAGTGCATCGCCCATGGATAATTGCGCTGTTGTGCTGGTTGTTGGGGCTAAATTGTGCGGACAAGCTTCTTTTTCTACTGAAGTATTTAAAATCATGTCTGCTTGATCAGCCAAAAAAGAATTAAGCTCTCCAACCATGCCAATCAATTTGTTACCAGATATTTTTAAAAGAGGAGTAAGCACTTTTATTTCCGGGGTATTTCCGCTTTTTGATAAACAAATAACCACATCATTTTTTTGGATCATTCCCAAATCTCCGTGTATGGCATCAGCCGCATGCATAAATATTGCAGGTGTTCCCGTAGAGTTAAATGTTGCAACAATTTTCTGTGCAATAATGGCGCTTTTACCTATTCCTGTTACAACAACGCGACCATTGCACTGTAAAATGGTTGATACCACTTTTTCAAAATCATCGTTAATGTTCTTCGCAACATTTAAAATTGCGGCTGCTTCGAGCTCTAAAGTTCGCACAGCGGATTGGATAATTGATTTTTTACTTTTCAAAGAGAAAAAAATTGTCTGTTAATACTTGAAATTCTTGTAAAATTATGTTATTTTGGATACAAAAATAGCATCGCATATTTTATTACACAAAATGGACGTGAAAAAGTCGTTATTTGATAACCTGCAAAATTTTTTCGGGTTTGATAATTTCAAAGGTGATCAGGAGTCGATCATAACAAATATTTTAGAAGGCAATAACACTTTTGTTATTATGCCAACGGGCGGAGGGAAGTCTATATGCTATCAATTACCTGCTTTAATGAGCGAAGGAACTGCAATAGTGATATCTCCGTTAATTGCTTTAATGAAAAACCAAGTAGACCAATTAAGGGCTTTTGGTGGAAATGACAGTATAGCTCATTTTCTTAATTCATCTCTAAACAAATCCGAAATTACTCAAGTTAAGTCTGACCTTTTAAGTGGTTATACTAAATTACTTTACGTAGCACCAGAATCTTTGGCCAAACAAGAGAACATTGAATTTTTAAATCTAATTAAAATTTCTTTTGTTGCAGTTGATGAAGCGCATTGTATCTCAGAATGGGGGCATGATTTTAGACCAGAATATAGAAAGATTAGACAGGTTATTAGTGGTTTAGGTGATAATATTCCCATTATTGCTTTAACGGCTACAGCAACTCCAAAGGTTCAGCAAGATATTGTTAAAAATCTTGGAATGACGGAGGCAACGCTGTTCAAATCATCATTTAACAGACCAAACTTGTTTTATGAAATCCGTCCGAAAAGAGATATTACCAAGGAAATTATAAAATACATTAAATCAAATCCAGGGAAATCTGGAATAATTTATTGTCTGAGTCGTAAAAAGGTTGAGGAAGTTGCTGAGGCTTTAAATCTGAACGGAATTAGTGCATTGCCTTACCATGCGGGTTTAGATCCAAAAGTAAGAGCCGATACGCAAGATCGATTCTTAATGGAAGATGCTGAGGTAATTGTTGCAACAATTGCTTTTGGAATGGGTATTGATAAACCTGATGTTCGTTTTGTAATTCACCATGATGTACCTAAAAGTATGGAAGGTTACTATCAGGAAACTGGTAGAGCTGGCCGTGATGGAGGCGAAGGCGTTTGTATTGCTTTCTACGCTCAAAAAGATGTAGATAAGCTTGCTAAGTTTATGAAAGACAAACCGGTTTCCGAACGTGAAATTGGTACTCAAATCTTAAAAGAAGTTATTGATTATGCCGAATCTGGCGTTTGTCGCCGTAAACAGATTCTTCATTATTTTGGCGAAAACTTTAACGAAACAGGTTGTAATTGCATGTGCGACAATTGCAAAAAACCTAAAAAACAATTTGATGCAGAACAGCATCTATCAACCTTGTTGAAGTTTATTGAAACTACAGGCGAAAAATTTGACGATGTTCACTTATTAAATGTGTTTTTAGGTTTGGAAACTGCTCAAACCATCGCTTACGAACACAGTAAAGTACCAGAATTTGGAATTGGTAAAGAGGATGGTGAATTGATGTGGAAATCAATTGTTCGCCAGGCTGTACTTAACAATTATCTCTTTAAGGATATTGATAATTACGGTTTATTAAAGTTAACTAAGCAAGGAAGAGATTTCATAATTAACCCTTATAGTCTTAAATTTTTATTAAATGAACCAATAGAAAGTGTTGCCGATGATGATGAAGATGAGGTAAAACATGGCTCTGGCACATTAGACAATCAACTTTTGTTGCTACTTAAAGATTTACGTAAGAAAATTGCAAAGCAAAAAAGCGTTCCGCCATTTGTAGTTTTTCAAGATCCATCCTTAGAGGAAATGTGTACGCATTACCCGATTACGATGGAAGAACTCCGTCAGATTTCTGGTGTGGGATCTGGCAAGGCGATGAAATTTGGAACGCCTTTTATTGAGCTGATCAAGAAATATGTGGATGATAATGACATTGAGCGTCCAATTGACTTGATTATTAAAACTCAGGCCAATAAATCGCAGATGAAGGTTTCGATTATCCAAAACATAGATAGACAAATCGGCTTGGAAGATATCGCAGATTCGAAAGGTATTACTTACGAGGAAATTTTAAAAGAAGTAGAATCTATTGTAAACTCTGGAACAAAACTTAATCTCAACTACTTTATTGATGAAGTAATCGATGATGATAGACAGGATGAGGTGTTCGATTATTTTAGAGCAGCTGAAAGCGATTCGATAGATGAGGCTTTAAATGAACTTGGCGAAACCGATTACACCAGAGAAGAAATTCAATTGATGAGAATAAAATTCATGTCAGAACTAGGAAACTAGGGTTGATGGAAGATGGAATCGGTAAGATGGATAATGTATCTTTTTATTTTCCCATTATCCATTATCCATAATACATTATACATGTTAAACTATTTAGATAAAATAAAAAATACAGAATCAGGAAATTTCTTTTTAATGGCTGGTCCATGTGCGATAGAAGGTGAAGATATTGCCATGAGAATTGCTGAAAAGATTATTTCAATTACTGATAAACTTAAAATCCCTTATATTTTTAAGGGTTCTTATCGCAAAGCAAATAGGAGTAAAGGCAGTTCTTTTACTGGCATTGGTGATGAAAAAGCATTAAGAATATTAGAAAGAATTGGTCGTGAGTTTAATGTGCCAACCGTTACAGATATCCATGAAAGTGGCGAAGCTGCAATGGCCGCTGCTTATGTTGATGTACTTCAAATACCCGCTTTTTTATGCCGTCAAACAGATTTGTTAATCGCGGCAGCAGAAACAGGAAAGGTTGTTAATGTTAAAAAGGGGCAATTTCTTTCGGCTGGATCAATGAAATTTGCCGTAGAGAAAGTTAAAGAAGCAGGAAATAACAAAGTGATCTTAACAGATAGAGGCAATACTTTTGGTTATCAAGATTTAATTGTTGATTACCGTGGTTTGCCAGAAATGCAAAGCTTTGGTGTACCTGTTGTGATGGATTGTACACACTCTTTACAGCAACCAAATCAAACTAGTGGTGTTACTGGAGGAAAACCCGAATTAATTTTAACCATTGCAAAAGCCGCAATAGCGGTTGGCGCAGATGGCTTATTTATCGAAACACATCCAGATCCAGCAAATGCGAAATCAGATGGAGCAAATATGTTGCATTTGGATTTGTTAGAAGATACATTAACTAAGCTCATCAGAATTAGACAAGCAATTTTATAAATTGAAAAATCCGAAAGTATTTCTAACCGCAGAATGGCGTAAGTTGGCTTTGGCCCAATTTGCGGTTGATGCCGAAATTTTAAAAAAATATCTTCCTCCGCATACAGAATTGGATGATTGGCAGGGGAAATATTATGTTAGTTTGGTTGGATTTATGTTTTTGAATGTAAAATTAAAAGGTTTCAACATTCCTTATCACACTAATTTTGAAGAAGTTAATTTGAGATTTTACGTTAAGTATAACCAAAATGGTGTATGGAAACGTGGTGCTGTCTTTATAAAAGAAATGGTTCCTTTACCCGCTATAACTTTTGTTGCAAATACCATTTACAAAGAAAATTACCAAACGCTACCCATGAAACATTTATGGGTAGAGCAAGAGCATCAAATAGAAGTAGATTATCTTTGGAAAAATAAAACCTGGAATAAATTTTCTGTTACAGCAGATTCGAAACTTACAGAAATTCCGATTGGCAGCGAAGAGGAATTTATTACAGAACATTATTGGGGTTATACAAAAATTGGTCCCAATCGAACATCAGAATATGGTGTTGAACACCCTAGATGGCAAATATATCCGGTTAAGGATTTTACAATTGATGTTGATTTCGGTGTAAACTACGGAAATGATTTTAGATTTTTAACCGGTACTAAACCAGATTCGGTTATACTTGCAGAGGGCTCCGAAATAAGTGTATTAAAAGGGAGGAAGTTTTAATTATATCCTGTGGTAATCACCTCGCCAGTTTTTAATGTCTTTTTTAATCTCATCTGGAGATAAATTGTTTAAAACTGTTTTATCTACCAAGCTGATTAATTCTTCATCATCAGCAAATCGAAGTGCAAGAATCTGTCCCATTCTTAATCCACTCGGCAAAGCCTTTCCAGCTAAAATAAAATACCTTAATTTTTCTTCCGCTCTTGCTGCTCTATCTTGTGCCTTCAGCGAAAACATTCTTGTCATTAATGCAATAAGTAGAATCAAAATAAAAGCTAGCGCAATTAGGCCTGTAACAATGTTTGGAATCGACACAACCGTGTAAATAGCTGAAACTAGACCAAGAACTGTTAACGGAATGGTGATGAAATGAAATAGTGGATAAAATCTTTTATGGTTACTGTAATTTTGCGACATTTTTAAATTTTTGTGATGATGAAAGAAGTTCTTCGGTTATTTTTTCTGCCCAGTTCTGTTTTATTATCAGCAATGGGCTTTGTTTCACCGAAGCCCTTAAAGATAAGTCTTTTGGAATCTATATTGTTTTTAATTAAGTATTCATATACAGCACTTGCTCTGTTTAAGGAGAGTTTCTCATTTAAATTATCATCTCCAACATTATCTGTATGGCCTTGAATTTCGATGCTCACCTTTTCGTTTTCATTCAGAAAATTAATTAAAATTTCTAATTCCCTAATTGAAGCCGGAAGAAGGTTGTATTTATTCGTATCAAAAAAGATATTTCTTAAAGTAACATTTGCTCCTGCTTTTATTTTTTCAATACTTACTTCAATTTGATAGGGTTTATTGATATCGCCACTTTTCAGTTCAAAGTTTTCAGAATAAAATAGATAACCTTCTGCACTAACATTAAACATATAATTGCTCCCAACTGGCATAACGGCTAAAAACTGACCGGTCTCTGCATCAGTATAATCATCGAAAACAGTTTTATTCGTTTTCAAATCAATCACTTGAACATTACTTTCGATTGTTTTATGGCTATCCTTATCTTTAACGATTCCCTTTACGTAACTGATTTTTAAAGGCTTGGCTTGCTCTGGAATACCAAAACTATATATATCTTGACTCCCAAAACCATCTTTTAAGTTTGAGGAGAATAAGCCCAAATTTCCATCTGCACTTACAACCAAGCCACTTTCATCTTCAAAAGAATTAATTGGATAGCCAATATTTATAGGTTTTTGCCACTTGCCTGCATCATCCATTCGGCTGTAATAAATATCTTTATTTCCAAAGCCAGGCCAACCATCAGATGAAAAATATAGGGTTTTACCATCCGCATGTAAGAAAGGCGTATTCTCATCGTAAGCAGTATTTATCTCTGGCCCAAGGTTTATGGCTGGTCCCCATTTTGCATCTTCAGTAATGGTACTTTTCCAAATATCGTAACCTCCAGAACCACCAGGTCTATTGCTTATAAAATAAAGTGTTCTCCCATCAGGACTTATTGCTGGTTGCGATTCCCAATATTCAGAATTTACAGGTGCGCCAACATTATAAGGCTCGCCCCAATCTTTACCTTCGCGATGGGATACATAAATATCGCAACGGCCTAATCCATCAGGGCGATTGCAACCTGTAAAGAAAAGATATTTGCCGTCAGGAGAAATTGTTTGAGCACCCTCATTATATTTAGCTGTATTAATTTTGCTAGATAGAGGAGTAGCTAAATTCCAAGAATTATTTTTAAACTGAGAGGTCCAAAAATCCTCATTACCATTTATTTGTCTTGTAAAAATCAATGTTTCTCCATCTGCAGTTAACGCTGGGAAATATTCAGCATCAGTGGTATTAACATTTTGCCCCAAGTTATTTGGCGTGTACTTTACGGGTTTCTTAATTGCTTCTGATGCAAAATCACAATCCAAAAGATATTTTCTAGCCTTTCTATTTTTATCTGAAGACTTATCGCTTGCTAAAAACTCTCCAAAATGTTGCTTGGCTTTAATGTAATCTGCGGTAGCAAATTCAGCTTCTGCCAATCCATAAATTACTTCGGGTTGAACATTTTTATTAATTGCTATTGCTTTTTGATAAGAAGATTTCGCTTCAGAATATTTCTTTAAAATTCTATAAACATCTCCTAAAATTATAAAGGCTGTTTGAAATTGGGGATCAGCTTGAACAGCATTTTCTAAAAACTGTGCCGCCTCTGCATAATTTTGTTTTTGTAAAGATGGATTTGCCTTTTCAAAAAAGTTTTGTGCTTTTTTATTAGGAGAACTTTGGCCAAAGCAATAAATGCTCAGTACGCTAAAGAATAGGAATAAGCAAAATTTCATTACACTAACATTTGGTTAAAGCTAATGTAAACTATTTATGGAATATTTAAAAATTTGTGCGTTTGTAAAGAAATCTCCCATTTAGGGTTTGCCATCACATATTCGATAATCATTGGTGTAATTTCTTTTGATTTAGACCATTCGGGCTGTAGGTATAATTTACAAGTTGGAGAAACCATTGCTGCGTATTCCTCAGCCCATTTAAAATCACTTTTATTAAATACGATAACTTTAAGTTCGTTTGCAAAGGGCGTAATATCTGGACGAGGAGCCTTAAATTTTTTGGGTGATAAACAAATCCAGTCCCAATTACCAGAAAGGGGATAAGCACCTGAAGTTTCAATGAATGTTAAAATTCCTCTTTCCTTCAACTTATTGGTTAAATAATCTAAATTATAAATTAACGGTTCGCCGCCCGTAATTACAACTGCCTTTCCAGGAAATCGATCAGCATTATTAACAATTACATCTGAGAGGGTTAATGGGTGCAAGTTTGCATCCCAACTCTCTTTAACATCGCACCAGTGACAGCCTACATCGCAACCACCCAAACGAATAAAATAAGCCGCTTTTCCTGTATTAAATCCTTCGCCCTGTATGGTATAAAATTCTTCCATTAAAGGAAGTAATGTGCCGTCTTCTGGTATTTCTTGTTTCATTTTTGAGGATGCAAATATCCTAAAAAAATATGGTGTAGTGGTTCCTCTTTCGAAATTTAATGCAAAGATGAAATAACACTGATATTTATTTGCCGTATTTTAGCAATATGCGATGGTTTAAAGTTCTAAATAAAGCACAAATTCCAACTATTGATTCGATAAAAACAATCACAGTAGATGGTAGGCAAGTTTGTATAGTTAACAATGCCGATAAAATTTTTGCAACCCAATCTTACTGTCCTCATGCTGGAGGACACTTTGATGGTGGTTGGTGTAAAAATGGAAATCTAATCTGTCCTATTCATCGTTACGAATACAATTTAGAAACTGGAAGGGGAGCAGAAGGACAGGGAGATTACATCAATATTTATCCTACCGAATTACGAGAGGATGGATTATATGTTGGTTTTGAAGAGAGCTGGTGGAGTAAGCTATGGGGGTAATATCATCCGTTGACAAAAGTAAACGGCAAGGAAATTTTGCAGGGTTGAAAATCTGTTTAATTGATTTCCAATTCTTTGCCGTCAGTTTCAACTGACGGAATATTTAATTTAACAAATACCTTTTAAAAAACGCTTGGCAATTCAACACTTCAATATCCGAAAAATAAAAATCCTCAATATCTTCTGTAATGATGCATTTACAATCAACAGATTCGGCTGCATAATATTCCAATCCATCTTCAAAATCATGAATAGATTTATTTGAAAGTGTCTCAGAAACACCTCTTGAGAGATTTTCAGCAATTTTAATGTGCTGGCAAAGCAAATCGATTTTCTGTTTCGCTAATTGCGATTTATGTTTCTTTTCTGCAAAGTAAAAAGCTATAGCCAAACAAAGAGGAGAGGTGTAGACATCAAATTTTGGATGCGATGCAAGACTTAAAATTCTCGAAGAATAAGTGAAAAGAGGATATTCTTTATTCAGCACTGAAACCAATACATTTGCGTCTAAAAATATCTTCATCAATTACTTTTTAGAAGAAAAGAATTCATCTTTTGATGCTTTACGCCCAGCCTTAACAGTTTTTTTATATTCTACTTCGCCCTCTGCAACCATGCTCACCCAATCAGAAATAGGGTAATCTTCTAATGATTTATAATCACTGGCAGTAACCTGAGTTAGTAAATGCTCAATTAAACGCGATAAGCTAATATTGTTATCAGCGGCGTATTTTTTAGCCTTAATAACTACATCTTGGTTAAAGCTTAAAGTTAGTTTCGAATCCATTATCTTCTTATTATATAAACAAATATAATAATTACACGTGAAAGTAAAAATATTAATACGTAAAAAACCAACTCAATATTTGAGTTGGTTTTTAGTATTTTGTAGTATGAGCTTTAAACTTTAATTTTGTAGCTTAAGAATAAATTTCTTTTCTCGCTGATGCTAAAGTATTTTTAAGCAAACCAACAATGGTCATTAAACCTACGCCACCAGGAACAGGCGTAATATAAGATGCCTTTGGCGCTACGTTTTCGAAATCAACATCTCCATAAAGCTTAAATCCAGATTTTGTTTCCGTAGAAGTTTCGCGATTAATACCTACATCAATAATAATTGCACCAGGTTTAACCATATCAGCAGTAATGAAGTTCTTCTTACCAATAGCCGCGATAATAATATCAGCCTGTAAAACCTGTTCCTTTAAGTCTTTTGTACGTGAATGGGTAAGCGTTACAGTACAGTTTCCCGGATTGGCATTACGAGCCATTAAAATACTCATCGGGCTACCTACAATATTACTTCTACCAACTACAACGCAATGCATTCCGGTGGTATCAATATTGTATTCCTGTAACATCAATAAAATACCATAAGGCGTTGCGGGGATAAAACAAGGCAAATTACGCATCATTCTACCCAAATTAACAGGATGAAAACCATCCACATCTTTGCGATAATCTATCGTTTCAGTAACTTTTTCTGGGTCGATGTGTTTTGGTAAAGGCAACTGAACAATTAACCCATCAACATCAGCATCTTGATTAATTTCTTCAATTTTAGCCAATAATTCAGCTTCAGTTACTGTATTATCATATCTGTGGAGTGAAGATTTAAATCCTACCTTTTCACAGTTTTTCATTTTGCTAGCAACATAAGTTTCGCTTCCGCCATCGTTACCCACTAAAATGGCAACCAAGTGTGGCTTTCTGCCTGTTGTATTCAAAAATTCTGCAGCTTCTTCTGCAATTTGAATTTTAACTTTTTCTGATACGTATTTACCATCTAATAGTACCCCTAAATCCCCTAAAGGGGAACTTGAATTTCCATCGTTCATACAACTTGCTCGTAATATGTTTATATTTTTTTTAAAGAAAAACCAATTAGTAACCACTTTGTTCTGCAACAAGCCTTTCCAACTTGTTTTGAGTTCCCCCTTTAGGGGGCTAGGGGGTTAATCCAATTTCAAAACCGCCATAAATGCACTTTGTGGAATCTCTACATTCCCAACTTGGCGCATGCGTTTTTTACCTTTTTTCTGTTTTTCCAATAACTTACGTTTACGCGAAATATCGCCACCATAACATTTAGCGGTAACGTCTTTACGTAAAGCACTAAGCGTTTCACGGGCAATAACTTTAGCACCGATTGACGCCTGTATTTTAATTTCAAACTGCTGACGCGGAATCAATTCTCTCAATTTCTCGCAAATTTTCTTTCCAAAATCGTAAGCGTTACTTCTGTGAATCAATGAAGATAAAGCATCAACAGGCTCTTCGTTCAATAATAAATCCAATCGAACTAAGTCCGATTTTCGGTAACCGATTTGATGGTAATCAAAAGAGGCATAACCTTTGGAAATCGTTTTCAGCTTGTCGTAAAAATCGAATACAATTTCAGCCATGGGCATTTCAAAAATCAATTCAACTCTATCAGATGTTAAATAAGATTGGTTGATAATTGTTCCTCTTTTTTGAATACAAAGCGACATTACAGGACCAACAAATTCGGCCTTGGTAATAATATTTGCCTTAATGAAAGGTTCTTCTACCGAATCCAATTTACTTGGGTCTGGCAAATCTGATGGATTATTTACTATAAATTCATCGCCTTTTGTAGTGTGTGCAATGTAAGAAACGTTGGGAACGGTTGTAATAACCGTCATGTCGAATTCACGCTCTAAACGTTCCTGAACAATTTCCATGTGCAACATACCTAAGAATCCGCAACGGAAACCAAAGCCTAAAGCTGCAGAACTTTCTGGCTCGAAAACAATCGATGCATCATTCAGTTGTAGCTTGTGCATTGCCTCACGCAATTCTTCGTATTCATCCGTATCAACTGGATAAATACCTGCAAAAACCATTGGTTTAACTTCTTCAAAACCTTGTATAGATTCTAAAGATGGTCTTTCTACAGTTGTTATAGTATCACCAACCTTAACCTCACGAGCTTCTTTAATCCCTGAAATAATGTAACCTACATCGCCGGTTTTGACAACGCTCCTTGGTGACATATCTAGTTTCAAAATGCCAACTTCATCTGCTAAATATTGCTTACCAGTATTGATGAATTTAACTTTATCTCCCTTTTTAATCTGACCATTTACCACCTTATAGTAAGCAATAATACCTCTGAAAGAGTTAAAAACTGAGTCGAAAATTAGTGCTTGTAATGGCGCTTCTGGATCGCCAACAGGTGCAGGAACACGATCTACAATGGCTTGAATAATATCAGGAATCCCAAGTCCGGTTTTACCAGATGCAGGAATAATATCTTCTCTTTTACAGCCAATTAAATCAATAATCTGATCTTTAACTTCCTCAGGCATTGCCCCAGGCAAATCCATCTTATTTAAAATTGGAATGATTTCTAAATCATGCTCTAAAGCCAAATATAAATTAGAAATCGTCTGAGCCTGAATCCCTTGAGATGCATCAACAATAAGTAAAGCACCCTCGCAAGCAGCGATAGAACGAGAAACTTCATAAGAAAAATCTACGTGTCCTGGAGTATCAATCAGGTTGAAATTGTATTCAATATCCCCAACTTTGTAGTTCATTTGTATGGCATGACTTTTAATCGTTATGCCTCTCTCACGCTCTAAATCCATGTTGTCGAGCAATTGCGCCTGCGCTTCACGCTTAGAAATCGTCTCGGTATATTCTAACAACCTATCGGCCAGAGTGCTCTTTCCGTGGTCTATATGTGCAATAATGCAAAAATTACGTATATGCTTCATCTTTGCGCAAAGATATAGTTTTTAATGGAAAATGTAAGATGTTGAATAGATCGAAATCCCAATATTTTCAGACTGAAATAATTACCATTAAAATGCTGATTCGAAAAGAAGAAGCAGTGATTTTTTAGATTTCTTTAGGCTGTCTTCTTAAAAATATAGATCCTTTTTCTAATTTCTATAATCCATTTTAAACTTGCTCAAATCTGGTTTGTACTTTTTATTTCTTTTAAGTTCTAATTCGTAAATACTTCTGCCTAAGTTTTTCATAAATGGAAAACAAACCGTATCGTATTCATATTTATTATCGTTAAAAATTCCATCCTCATTACTTTGAATAACGGCTGTTAAAAAGTATTCGATTCCATTTTTAAAATCAACGAAGTAAGAGTTGTCAATAATAAAACCATAGCTATCGCCGTACTTATTAAATATTCTAATGTTCGGGTCCAATGCCACATCCTTTTCTCTTCCATAATATAACATCTTAGCATAAGTTGCCCAAAATTCTCTTGGATCATACTTTGGATATCCGCTTTCAGTAGGGAACTTACTCATATAAGTGTAAATCAACTCATAATCTTCTGCTGTCAAATTAAACCTTTCTTTAAGGGGAAAAGCCTCAGGAGAAATTAACTTCTGCATCAATTTTTGTTGATCGTTAATAGCGAAAGCGTTTTTGTCCGCTAAATTGAACGGCTTATTTACCAATTTATCTGTGCTATCCATATAACCCTTTCCCATCACCAAGTTGGTTAAATCTAATTCATATTCCTTCGGATCGTACTGCGCTTCTTGATTATAAACCACCTTATCTCCATTATAAAATTTGATTGGGTTCGTGTGTTTTGCTGATTCTCCAGCATCACCGATCGCCAGCCGGTTCAAGATTCTACTCTCATTTAAACCATCTTTTTTCAACTTGGCATTAATTTCTGCTCGGCCAATAAACTCGAATAATCTATTAAAAGCATCGTTATCACTGGTTAAAAGAATCTTTTTGATATAATGTTCAATGGATGGCAAACCATTTTTGGCACTAGTATCGGTCAAAACTTTAGTTTGTCCTTTATAAGCGCTATCCGTTATCATCGTGCTTTTTACCGTTAAGCCAGTAGATTTTAGCCGATTTACTTTTTCTAAAGCAAAAACTACTGCAGCAAGTTTTACCGTACTGGCTGGATAGAAGTAGTGTTTTGGATTAAGATTGTAACTGAAGCTTTTAAAATGAGGGACGTTTTTCGCATCGCGATTTACTTGAGTATATAAAATCTGAACTTGGTTTTTATCTGGATGGTTTAGAACGGATTGAAAAAGTTCAGGTTTCGATTCCATTAATTTATGCAAGAAAATCGTATCTGTTTTTTGAGCCATAGCCGATAAACTAATTAAAGAAAATAGAAAGAAAACTAATTTTTTCATGATATAGGATTGATTTTTAAAGTTAAAATTTTGACGGAATAAAGCCATAATCCAACATCCATTTTACAGTACCCTTTATTTTACTACTTTTGCAGCGCTTTTGGTTCCCGACTTTACAATCGGGATTAAAAGGGAATGCAGTGTAATTCTGCAACTGTCCCGCAGCTGTAAGCTCTTTAACGATTTTTCAATCTAAATGCCACTGTTCAATAACTAAACGGGAAGGCAGAAAAAATCGGGAGCAAGTCAGAAGACCTGCCTTAGCGTATAATTTCATAGCTTTCGGGGATTGAAGCTAGGATTGAGGTACATAACGTTTACGTATTTTCATTTCCTTTTCTAATCTGTTGGCTGTGGGTAAAACTCACAATCAAATGAACAAAAAAAGAATTTTAATTGTAGCTGGCCTAGGGTTTGCACAATTAACGATTAGTCAATTGGCTAGTGCTCAAGACACTTTAAAACTTAAAGACGTTGTAATTTCTGCAACAAAAAACGATCAAAAACAATCACAAACCGGTAAAGTAGTATCTATCATTAGTAGAGAAACTTTAGATCGCAGTCATGGTAAATCTCTTCCAGAATTAATTAGCGAGCAAGCAGGAATCATTGTTGCTGGTTCTAGCAGTAATCCTGGGCAAAACAAATCTGTGTTTTTCCGCGGTGCGGGAAGTGCTTATGCGGTGGTATTAATTGATGGAATTGTTCAAAATGACCCATCAGGAAATGGTGGCGCTTTCGACTTACGTTTATTTTCAATCGATCAAATTGATCACATCGAGATTTTAAGAGGTGGACAATCAACTATTTATGGATCTGATGCTGTTGGAGGTGTAATCAACATCATTACTAAAAAAGGCGGACCAAAAGGAAATACCATTTATGGCGTGGCAAGTGCTGGTAGTTACGAAACCTACAAAGGAACAATTGGTTTAAATGGTGCGGTAGAAGGTTTTTCTTATAACGTAAACTATACTCACAATAAAACCGATGGAATATCAGAAGCAGCAAATCCAGTTGGCAACACAACAGTATTCGATAAAGACGGTTTTAAAAGTGATGGTGTAAACGCGAATTTTGGAATCCAATTGGATAAACACTTTTCAATTAATCCTTTTGTGCGTTATTTCCGTGGCAATTATAATTTTGATGGTGGTTCTTTTGCTGATGCAAATAACTATTCCATTTTAAAAAACGTAGCTGCCGGAACAAATGCTAAATATGAATTTAACACGGGTAAAGTTACTTTAAACTACAGTTACGAAAGTACTTTAAATGATTCTCATACTTCTTTTCCAAGTGTTGGCCAAGGTAAAATCTCGTTAATCGATTTATTTTATAATCAAAAGCTTGGAAACAAGTTAGATTTATTGGTAGGAATTGATAACCGTGTGATGAAACTAACATCAGGTACGAATAAACCAGAAACTAATATTTTTGCTGCTTACGGATCATTATTCTTGCACGATTTAAGCGTATTTAATTTAGAAGTTGGTGGTCGTTATAATAAACATGAACAATATGGAGAAAACTATACTTATTCAATAACCCCAAGCATCAACATTATTAAAGAAGTTAAATTATTTGGAACAGTGTCAACAGCATTCAAAATTCCAACATTAAGCATGCTTTTCGGTCAGTTTGGCGCTAATTTGAGTCTTAAACCAGAGAAATCTCAAAATTACGAAGCAGGGGTAAACTTCAATTTTGCGGATGAGAAATTTACTTTAAGAGTAGCAGGTTTCAAACGTGATTTAACTGATGCCATTATTTACGCTTATCCGGCAGGATATATTAATCAGATCAGTCAGAAAACTAAAGGTTTTGAAGTAGAGCCAGCGGTTAAAATCGGTATTTTCAACATCAATGGATATTATTCATATGTAGAAGGAAATGAATTTAACTTCGTTGATAATGCAATTGCAGACTACCTTTTCCGCAGACCAAAACATACTTTTGGATTAACAGCTGGTGTTCAGGCTACTGAAAATTTATATGTTAGCGCTAATTATAGATATTTCGGAAACCGTACCGATGGTAACTTTAGCACTTACAAAGTAGAAACTTTACCAGCCTATAAACTATTAAATGCTTATGCTGAATATGCTTTAGCAAAAAAGAGAGTTAAGATTTTCTTCGACGCTAAAAATATTTTGAACGAAAAGTATAATGAAATCATCGGTTATAACAGCTTAGGTTTCAACTTTAATACAGGCGTAAGTTTTAATATACGATAAGAAAATATAACTTTGTAATAAGTTTGAACACAATTCAAGTCTTGATATGCCAAAGGCATCCCTTTGGGACTTGATAATAAATACTTGATACTAAAAAACATGTCACACTTAAAATTTAATCCACGTACTGCGATATTATTATTGATGATATTGGTTTTAACGGTTTTCCGTTTGCTGGTAACTTTCAATTCTGATGCTTTACAATTCGCTAACTTTTCATCAATAGGTGCTGTAGCATTATTTGGTGGAGCATATTTTAAAGATAATCTTAAAGCGTTTGCATTTCCATTGTTGAGTTTATTTTTGAGTGATTTTATACTCTCTACTACGATTTTCAGCAAATACAGTAATGGCTTTTTATACGAAGGTTGGTACTGGGTTTATGGTGCATTTGCGCTAATGGTTTTAGTTGGTAGAGTATTGTTGAAAAACATCAATGCAATTACATTACTTTCATCAACATTGGTTATTGTTTTTATCCATTGGATTGTAACCGATATCCCTGTATGGTTTAAAAACCCAGCTTACACACAAGATTTAGCAGGTTTTTGGTTGTGCTTAGAAAAAGCAATTCCTTTCGAAATTAGATTTTTAGAAGGAACGATAATTTATGGAGCAATTCTTTTTGGTGCTTTTGAAATTTTAAAAGCTAAATATCCAGTGTTGAAATTACAAACGCAAAAATTGTAATTTACAATCAAAATAAATTTTTAAATCCTCTTTTGTTTATTCAAAAGGGGATTTTTTTTAACTTTAGATTTAAATCATCATCACCTTTAGCCAATATTCCATTATGAAAGTTGTATCTTTTTTACCTGCCGCCACCAAAATGATTTACGATATGGGTTTACAGGAACATCTCTATGGTGTTACTTTCGAATGCCCAAAAGAAGCAACAGACCTTCCTAAAATTGTACGGTGTATTTTGGAAGGGAAAAACTATACAAGCGTAGAAATCGATCGGATATTCTCCGCTTCAAAAGCACAGGGTAAAAGTTTATATTGGGTTGATGATGAATTGTTGGAAAGCATTTCGCCAGATATTGTATTTACTCAAGACATTTGCGAAGTCTGCAACATCGATACTGTTTGTACGGAAACCGCCGTTATGAAACTGAGTAAGCAACCGAAACTAGTTCCGTTATCGCCAAATAATTTACAAGATGTATTTGATTGCGCAATAACTATTGCTAAAGCTTTGGGAAAGGAAGAAGTTGCTTTAAAGTACTTGGCCGGACTTCAAAAAACGACTGATAATATTTTAGATAAATTGAGAGCGAACCGAGCACCTTTAAAACGTGTTATGTTAATGGAATGGATCGAACCTATATACAATTGTGGGCATTGGATTCCGTTTCAAATTGCTGCCGCCGGTGGGGTAGATATGCTTTCAAATCCTGCTGGAGATTCTATCGTTAATCAATGGGAAAAGATTTTGAAATACAATCCTCAAGTTTTGGTTGTCGCTCCGTGTGGGTTTGATGTAACTAGAAGTATGGAAGAGATGGAAATCCTTATTCAAAAACCTGGATGGAAAGATTTGGAAGCTGTAAAAAATAACCAGGTTTATGTAGCCGACTTTGATATGTTTACCCAACCAAGTGTTGGAACATTGGTAGAAGGTATTGAGGCTTTAGCTTGCATGTTTCATCCAGAAATTTTTACGCCAGATGAACGGATAAGTAAAAAGTTTGTTAATTATTCAGAATATATAAACCAGAAAGTCTTTGCGAATAAGTAAGCTAAATAATTAGAATGAAATTAGTTGTTTTAACGGGTGCAGGAATTAGCGCAGAAAGTGGTTTAAAAACTTTTAGAGATTCTGACGGACTTTGGGAAGGTTACAATGTATATGATGTTGCAACACCAGAAGCATGGGAGCGAAATCCAGAATTGGTACAAGAGTTTTACAATGAGCGCAGAAGACAGGTTCTCGCCGCCAAGCCAAATCGAGCACATGAAATACTGGCGGAATTGGAAAAATATTTCGAGGTAGAAATTATAACGCAAAATATAGATGATCTTCATGAAAGAGCTGGATCTACTCAGGTAAAACATTTGCATGGAGTTATTACTAAATCCCAATCTGATCGAAAAGCCAATTTAACATACGATATTAAGGGTTCAGAATTAAAAATGGGAGAGCTCTGCGAATTGGGCTCTCAACTCAGGCCGCATGTTGTTTGGTTCGGAGAATCTGTTCCGATGATAGAAATAGCAGCCGAAATCTGCAGAGAGGCCGATTTATTCGTTCTTATTGGCACCTCATTGGCAGTTTATCCTGCTGCTGGTTTAATCGATTTTATTCCTTCTTTAGTGCCTAAATATATTATTGACCCTGTCATACCTGAGGTTAGGCGCTATAAAAATGTCATCAAAATTGAAGAAAGAGCCGTGGAAGGTTTACGTATTTTAAAAGAACTTCTTTTAAATGAACAATAAAAAGCTTTGTATTTTTAACTGGAGCGGTGGCAAGGATAGCACTCTGGCACTTCACTATGCGCTTCAAGATCCAGAAATTGAAATTAAATATCTGATCACCACTGTAACTGAAAAATACAATCGAGTTTCAATGCATGGTGTTCGCGAGTCATTATTGATAAAGCAAGCTGAAAGTATTGGCATTCCACTAATTCAAATTAGGCTTCCAGATATGCCTGATATGGAAACTTACGATCGAATGATGTACGAGCGGTTAACCGCATTTAAAGCGGAAGGAATTACACATTCTATTTTTGGCGATATCTTTTTGGAAGATTTAAGAAAATATCGGGAGGAAAAACTTTCTGAAGTTGGATTACAAGCCATTTTTCCACTTTGGGGCAAAAACACCAACTTGCTGATTGATGAATTCTTAAAACTGAACTATAAAACAATCATTGTTTGTGCGCAACAGAAGCTTAAATACATTTGTGGAGAAGTAATTACCGGCGATTTAATCCAATCTTTGCCAGTAGATATTGATCCATGTGGAGAAAATGGAGAATTCCATACTTTTGCCTTTGAAGGCCCGATTTTTAAAAATAAGATCAATTTTGAACTCGGAGAGATGGTATTTAGAACATATAATACGCCTAACCAGAACGGCGATTTAGGTGCTAATAGTGAGGATGTTAATAATGAACTAGGCTTTTGGTATTCCGATTTGATTTAAAAAAAATTAAATTTTAAAACTTTTTGGCATCATTTTTTCTTTAGTATCTGTATTAACTAAAAAACACATCCCATGAAACCTGTTTGGCTAAGGTTAGGTGATCAAAAGCTAAGCAAGATTCATAAATTAAAACTAAAGTTATGAAAAAGATATTTGTAGTAATCGCATTAAGTTCTGTTATGTTTGCTTGTAACAATAAAGCAAAAGAAGAAGCAGCATTAAAACAACAAGAAGCAGAAAAACAATTGGCAGTTAAAGCTGTAAAAGACAGTTTGCGCTTAGATAGCTTTAAAAAAGTAGAAATTGCTAAACAACAACAAGCCGAGCAAGCTAAACAAGAAGCTGCTTTAGTTGCTGCTAGAAGATCTGGCGCAAGATCTGCATCATACGCAAGTTCAGGTTCTGGAGTTTCGTCTAGCACTTATGGTGGTACACAAGCTACAGCCAAGAAAAAAGGCTGGAGTGACGCCGCTAAAGGTTCGGTAATCGGTGGCGTTGCAGGTGCAGTTGGCGGAGCATTAATTGATAAGAAAAAAGGTAGAGGCGCCGTAATTGGTGGTTTAGTTGGAGCTGGTGGCGGTTATTTAATCGGTAGAGGCGAAGACAGAAAATCAGGTCGTGTGCAACCTAAAAACTAATATGATTTTATCCTTTATTGAAGCGGTTATGATTTCATAACCGCTTTTTTTGTGCCTAATAAAAATCGTTTTATATATTTAAAAGATTTTAAATTAATCATGCAGATAGAAACAACTAAAAGAGGACAGATTCAGCATTTTGTAATGTTCTGGCTCAAACCCCAACTTACCAAAGCAGAAGTAGCAGACTTCGCCAATTTTTTCGAAGCACTCAAAAAGATTACTTATATAAAAACATTAAGTTATGGTTTGGCCGCTAACACTCCAGTTCGCCCAGTAACCGATAATTCTTTCACCTATTCGCTAACCTTAACTTTCGATTCTTTGGAAGAACACAATATTTATCAAGAAGATAAAATTCATCTTGATGCGGTAGAAAAGTTTTCGAAAAATTGGTACAGAGTAGTTGTTCACGATACTTTAATCTCTTAAACTGAAACGGAATTTCTTAAGTGGTTTTAAGATATTAAGTCCATCTTCTGTCCAAAAATTTAGAAGGGTTGAAGATGACTTAATTTTCAAGCTGTATTATAAATCAATTTTTCTATAGACTTTTGTCAAATTGAGCTTGTCGAAATGCCTTAAATTTATCCTTTGCTAATCCTTCGACAAGCTCAGGATGAAAATTCAAATTTAGGTTAAAAATCCTCAAACCTTTATAATATTTGGCAGTTTTGATACTCAGAATTAAATTCTGTTAAATTTAATAATTATTTATATATCAGATATTTATGTTGCTCTATATAAATTAACTGTGTATTAAAATACATTATTTTAGGCTTAAAATATCTTAAAAATCAAAATATAATTCTGAACGCTTGTTTTTATTGCTGTATATCAATTAGTTACTGAGTTAAAATATCTAGAACTGATGCCTTTTGTATGCCAATGTAAAGTCTGATCGCATAGATTTAAATCGCTCAATAACAGTCGCGATAAACTCCTCGTCTAATATTTCGAAAACATCATTCACACCTCCTCCACTCAAATCCATTTCAGCTAATTTGTAACTTTGTTCAAAAGTGCCTTGTTCAAATTTTACTATATATTTTTGATTCATGGAGAAGATTGTAATCTTACATTCTGGATGCGGAAGCTCTGCTATAACTCTCATTTATAATTTTATTTACTGTTTTAGTGATATCAATTAAATTTTGATGGCTTGTCCGTTTAAAGTTCCTCTACAATCTATAATCTCAAATCGTGCGAATAGCTCTTCAGAATACCATTTTCGTTCTCTAGTGAGTTTAATTACATCAGCGTGATCAAAGGATTTGTAAGCGTAGTTTTTCATACTTTCAGCATCTTCCCAAATGGAAAACGTAGCTTGATCAAAATAAGGATTTTCACCTACTCCTGCCGAAAGAATAAAACCCGGTGCATTTCTCATTGAAACTGCTGCTCTTTTAATGTTATCTCTAAACTCTTTTACTTTATTAAATTTTATTGCCGCTCTAGTAATTACAGCAATTTTACCAGTTGTTAATTTTGAGTTTTTATTTATCTTAAATGGTTCTATACCTGACCATAAACCATGACTAGTTAAAGGATTAAGGAATATCGTAAATTCTTCTTTTCCAAAAAATCTAAACCATTTTATTGGGAATGAATTTTTGTAAAAATCATCACAATCAGATTTATTTTCCCAAATGGTAATTATAGCCCAATGTTTGAAATCTGGGGCTAAATCAACTTGAGCATCCTTTCCGCTTCCCATTAATTTCCAGAAAGAGCATTTTTTATTTAACCATAGTGGAAAACGCAAAATTGCCATTCCAATAAATCCAAATATAATGTTGGCAGTACGGTATTTGGTTATAGTTAAAGCTACAATCATGCTCAATGGGATTAATTTGGTCAAAATTAATGAATTTGATTTCAATTTATAGATGGAATACTAGAATGTTGGAAAGTTCATCTTCCAATCTGGATTGTGTAATGCAATTGCAAATTTTTTATTGAATGAAAGAGATAAACCATAAATCTGATTGCGATGATTAACTTTGCTTCATATCCTTAATGTATAATCTGATGGCAGAAGATCTAGTTATTAATAAAACCGCAACTAAACCACAACAATACGAATCCTTAATTCCTCAAATAGAAGGATTATTAAGCGGAGAGACAGATTTTGTTGCCAACATGGCTAATGTTTCCGCTGCATTGAAAGAACAGTTTAATTGGTTTTGGGTAGGCTTTTATTTGGTAAAAGGTGAAGAACTCGTATTGGCGCCCTTTCAAGGGCCAGTTGCCTGTACTCGAATAAAGAAAGGCAGGGGAGTTTGTGGTTCTTCATGGGCAGAAGCTAAAACGTTAATTGTTCCTGATGTTGATGTTTTTCCTGGACATATTGCATGTGCTTCAGCATCAAGGTCAGAGATTGTTCTCCCGCTGATAAAGGATGGTGAAGTGATAGGGGTTTTGGATGTGGATAGTGAGTTTTTAAACCACTTTGATATTACAGATCAATTTTATTTAGAGCAAGTTATAAAACTTTTATTAAACAATTAGTTTAAGAAGATTTTGAAATTACAGCCAGAATATTATTTGAATCAAGATGCTGTTTTTCTAGCGAAAAATTTGCTGGGAAAGGTTTTGTATACTAAAATTGATGATCAAATTACGGCTGGCATTATTGTAGAAACTGAGGCTTATTTTGGCGTTAAGGACAAAGCTTCTCACGCCTACGGTGGTCGACGAACTAGCCGTACCGAAACTATGTATAGTGAGGGTGGCGTTGCTTATGTTTATTTGTGTTATGGAATACACAATTTATTTAACGTGGTTAGCTCTATTAAAGATGAGCCTCATGCCATCCTTATCAGAGCAATTGAGCCTTTAGTGGGAAAAGAGATCATGGAGGAGCGCAGGAATATGCCATTTACAAAAAGTGCAATTTCATCAGGCCCTGGCTCTGCTTCAAAAGCTTTGGGGATTGACAGATCTTTTAATGCTAAAAATTTAAATGGTACGGAAATCTGGATTGAAGATCAGTCAATTAAATTTTCTGATGATGAAATTTCAATTTCGCCACGAGTAGGAATTGCTTATGCTCAAGAACATGCTTTATTGCCATGGAGATTTTTTGTAAAAGGCAACAAATATGTAAGCAAACCAAACAAGATTTAAGTTTACGGCAAACATTTTCTGGTTTATCCTGTTTTTCATTCAAATACTTATAAGATGAAAAACGAGAAAAATATATCAATTTTAAAAGAGATGGCAGAAAGTGTTCGTATTTGTATGTTCACTACATTTTCTGTAAGCGATGAGTTTGGGAGCAGGCCAATGGGAACTGCCAAAATAGAAGATGACGGCAGTATTTGGTTCTACACCAATGAATATTCTCCTAAATCAAAAGAAATATCTAAAGAGAACAATGTCCTCCTTGCTTATAGCGATCCATCTAAAAACACCTATTTAACGGTAAAGGGCAAAGCAGAGTTAGTTGATGACAAAGTGAGAACAGAAGCTTATTTTTCTCCATTTATTAAAGCTTGGTTTCCTGATGGAGTTGAAGATCCTAGATTAATTTTGATTAAAGTAACTCCAGATGAAGCAGAGTATTGGGATTCATCCTCATCAAAAATTGTTGTTTTATTTAGCACGCTAAAAGCACTTGTTACTGGCGATACACCAGATTTAGGAAAACACGATACCATGAAATTCTAAATAAATATTATTTCTTAGAAAGCAGGATTGGAAACAATACCTGCTTTTTTTGTAATATTGAGGCAATGAATTTCGAAAATAATTTAGCTTTTGCAAAGGCTCAGGATGATAATGACTCCTTAAGCAAATTTAGAGACCAATTTTTGTTTCCAAAATCGAATGGAAAAGATTTTATCTATCTGTGTGGTAACTCTTTGGGTTTACAGCCTAAAGTAGCGCAAGAAGTACTTAAAGGACAGTTAGACAACTGGGCAAACTATGCAGTAGAAGGTTGGTTTGAAGGTAAAGAGCCTTGGATGTTTTACCATAAAGAGCTCAAAAAATTGATGGCGCCATTGGTTGGTGCGTCAGAAGCTGAGGTTTGTCCAATGAATACTTTAACGGTTAACCTTCATTTGTTGATGATTAGTTTTTATCAACCCAAAGGAAGCCGATATAAGATTATAATGGAAGGCGGTGCTTTTCCGTCAGATCAATATGCCCTAGAAAGTCAGGTAAGGTTTCGTGGTTACGATCCAAAAGATGCAATTATAGAGGTTTTTCCAAGAGAGGGTGAAGAAACACTTCGTACTGAAGATATCATTGCGCAAATCAAAGAAAATGGTGATGAAATTGCTTTAGTTCTTTTTGGTGGAATTAATTATTACACCGGACAATGGTTTGATATGAAGTCTATAACGGAAGCGGGCCATGAAGTTGGCGCTATTGTTGGTTTTGATTTAGCACACGCCGCAGGAAACGTTCCTGTTAAACTTCACGATTGGGACATTGATTTCGCCTGTTGGTGTTCTTACAAATATCAAAATTCTGGTCCTGGTGGCATTAGCGGGATTTTTGTACATGAAAAGCATTTTAAAAGTGATTTAAATCGCTTTGCAGGATGGTGGGGTTATCAGGAAAACAAACGCTTCAAAATGGAAAAGGGATTTATTCCTGAAGCTGGAGCAGATGGTTGGCAAATCAGTTGCACACAGGTTATGCCAATGGCGCTTTACCATGCATCACTTCAAATATTCGAGTCTGCCGGTTTTATAGAACCATTAAGAAATAAAAGTATTACTTTAACTAGCTATTTAGAATTTATTATTAATCAAGTAAATAAAGATTTAGGAGTTGAACAATACAGAATTATAACACCTGAAAATCCAGCAGATAGAGGCGCACAACTTTCCATCATTGCAAAAGAAAAAGGTAAAGAAATTTTTGATGGATTGATTGCTAATCATGTACTTGGTGATTGGAGAGAACCAGATGTGATTCGATTAAGTCCGATCCCGCTTTATAATTCTTACGAAGATCTTTACCTAACAGGAAAAGCATTACTTGAAGTGAGTAAAAAAGTACTTGCTCTTTAACCAATAAGTTATAAAATCAATATTCAAATATGATCAACTATAATCCCAAAGATTGGTTCACTTTTATATTTCACATTCATAAGGCAGATACTTTTAGAAAATTATGGCCTTTAATGCTTAGTGTAGCAGTTTTCTCCGGTATCGTTGCTTTTCTTGAGTTAAATGTTTTTCAACTTTCAAAAAGCAGTTATGTTAGTAATGTTGGAATGATGCATAGTCTTTTGGGCTTTGTGATTTCCATGTTGCTGGTTTTCAGAACAAATACATCATACGATAGGTGGTGGGATGGACGAAAGCTTTTGGGATCTCTTACAAATGTTAGTCGCAATTTTGCAATGAAAATTAAGGCTTTAAAACTACCAGAAGAAGATGTTCGCTTTTTTAAATATGGAATTCCAAAATATGCATTTGCGTTAAAGGAGCATCTTAGAGAAAAAAAGTACTTCGGCAAAAACAGTTTTCTTATTGAGGTTGAAGACGGAAAGCACATTCCAAACCAAATTGCCAGCAGTATGATTACGAGGTTATATGAGCTTTTAAATAGGGGCTTATTCTCTCAAGAACAGTTGATTGTGCTAACAAATGATGTAAACCAATTTACTGACATTTGTGGAGGTTGTGAACGCATTAAAAATACTCCAATCCCTTTTTCCTACAGCGCTTTTATTAAAAAATTTATATTCGTTTATGTATTAACAATTCCTATAGGATGGGTATTTAGTTTGGGTTATTTTTTGGTGCTAATTGTTCCCTTTATTCTCTATGTATTAGCGAGTTTGGAGCTTATAGCTGAAGAAATAGAAGATCCATTTGGAAACGATGCTAACGACCTACCAGTAGATACAATTTGCAACAATATTGAAAAGCATGTAGAGGAGATTTTGAGTTAATGATTAAAATTGCCTGGCATCCCATTTATGCGCATCCTTTACCTGAAGGGCATCGTTTTCCGATGCTTAAATATGAGCTTATTCCTGAGCAACTTTTGCATGAAGGTACTATAGAGCAAGAAAATTTGTTTAGTCCCGATGCTGTAAATGAAGATTTAATCTTACTAACGCACGATAAAAACTATTGGGGGCAATTAAAGCATTTAACTTTATCGCCGAAAGAACAAAGAAGAATAGGATTCCCATTAAGCGCACAGCTTGTTGAAAGGGAGTTGAGGATTACGCAGGGAACAATTGAATGCGCAATCTTTGCAAAACAAAATGGAATAGCATTTAATGTAGCAGGCGGTACACATCATGCAGGGAGCAATTGGGGAGAAGGATTTTGTTTATTGAATGACCAGGCAATTTGTGCTAATTATTTATTAAATAAGCAATTAGCTAGCCGAATCTTAATTGTTGATTTAGATGTACATCAAGGAAATGGCACAGCTGAAATTTTTAAAAAGGAGTCTAGGGTGTTTACATTTTCCATGCATGGCGATAAGAATTTTCCTTTCAGAAAGGAAATCTCAAATTTAGATGTTCCATTAAATGATGGTGTTGAGGATGAGGAATATCTTAATCTTTTAGAAATTAATCTTAAGAAAGCTTTTGAGCAATCACAACCTGATTTTGTCTTTTACCTTTCTGGTGTAGATGTGCTGGCTACAGATAAGCTTGGGAAACTGTCATTATCTAAGCAAGCTTGCAAGGAGCGAGATAAAATTGTGCTCCAAACCTGCAAAAACAAGAACCTGCCAGTGCAAGTGAGCATGGGTGGTGGGTATTCTACCGATATAAAAGATATTGTTGATGCACACTGCAATACCTACAGACTTGCTTTTGATTTATTTAATTAGAGAAATAAAACAAATACAATATTGTTATCTTCGCCGATTATGTTGGAGATAATTTATCAGGATGAATATTTAGTCGCCATTAATAAACCTCATGGTTTGTTGGTTCACCAATCCTCAATTGCAAGAGATGCTACTGAATTTGCATTACAGATGTTAAGAGATCAAATTGGGAAACACGTTAGCCCTGTGCATAGATTGGATAGAAAAACAAGCGGAATATTACTTTTTGCTTTTGATAAGGTATCTGAAACTGCTATGCAACAGCAATTTATGAATGCAGAAACCAATAAAAAATATCTTGCTATATTGAGAGGTTTTGCTCCAGATTCTATGGATATTGATTATCCGTTAACTAAAGAAAATGGAACCATTCAAGAAGCTTTCACATCCTTTCGAACGCTTCAAAGAGCAGAAGTTGATGTGGCTTTTGGAAAACACACAACATCTAGATATTCTTTAGTTGAAGCTACACCCAAAACAGGGAGGATGCACCAATTAAGAAAACACTTCAGCCATATTTTACACCCGATTATTGGAGATAGAACTCATGGCTGTAATAAACAGAATAAATTCTTTTTAGAACAATGGAACATGACGACTATGCTTCTCCATGCATCCGAATTGAGTTTTACCCATCCAATTACTTCTGATAAAATACATTTAAAAGCAGACCTGCACGATGAGTTTAGGCGGGTAATGAAAATAATGAATATGGAACTTTAACACAATTTTTATCTTCAAAATGTGTTTATATTAAAATCTATGAATAAATCCTTACGTTTAGCTTTCCCAGTTTTAGTGCTTTTTATAAGCAGTTGCTCTTCCGTTTACATGCCTAATGTACCCAATACGCCAATGTTAAGTAAACAAGGCGAATTTAGCGGTGGCGGACATATCTCCTTAAAAGGCAATACCAGTATTAATGGTGCTTATGCAGTTTCAGATCATATCGGAGTTCTATTTAGTGGTTCGGCAATGAACAGCGAAAGAAAAGCAAAGGATTTTAGCCATAAATTGATTGAAATAGGAGGCGGTTACTTTGATACTTTTGGTCCAGATAACAATAGAATTATTGAAATTTATGCCGGTGTAGGTAAGGGGTGGAGTGATATTACCTTTAGAGATTTTAAAAATGATGTGTTGGTGAGCAGTCAATTGCAGGAAGTTGATTACCGAAAATCGTTTCTTCAAGTGAATTACAGTTCAAAAAAGAAAAATAATTTAAAGCTTTTCGGCACTAATTTTCCTATAAATTACGGAACCGCTTTAAGAATTAGTCATGTAAAAATGGACAGATTTTTCTTGAATGGTGTTGTTCAGCCTAAGGAAGACAATATTTTCTTTGAGCCAATCTTTTTTACACGGATGCAACTGAGCAAAATAATCCAGCTTCAATACACAACCAGCAGTAATATTGGATTGAAGAATCGAGATTATATGTCTGCAGGGAATTCTATTTTTACGATTGGTCTGATTTTTAATGTTGGAGGAAAGCAGTAGTGCTACTCGCTAATATATTAGTGCTATTCTTGAAATTAAAATACAATTTATCTTTTTAAGGATTTGGAAAGCAATTCCTGTTCTTGTTTTAATGTTCGTCCTTCTATCACTGCAAGTCCTCGCCCAAAAAAGGGCTGTGGGCTTTCCGTTCTATAAGGTTTACACATGCCCTTATGCTTAAGAAACAATGGTTAGGCAAATAGCGTTTCTGAGGGAAAAGGGATCTTTTGATTCCTAAACCTGGTTGAAGCGGTATCCCCCGATTTTTCTATCGGGGATTTAGCGAAAAACAGGATTGAGATCGGCAAAGAATTACAGAACCTTATGTTTCCAAAAAAAACATTAAATAATCGAATGATTATTCAAAGCCCTCGTTTTATTCTGAAACCTCAAAAACAATAGAATAGAGGCTGTTAGCAATCCAAAGGTTAATCCATACCAAATTCCGTTTACGCCTAGTCCAAA
This sequence comes from Pedobacter fastidiosus, assembly GCF_014306625.1. Classification (GTDB taxonomy): domain Bacteria; phylum Bacteroidota; class Bacteroidia; order Sphingobacteriales; family Sphingobacteriaceae; genus Pedobacter; species Pedobacter fastidiosus. The sequence continues at coordinate 91,506 of NZ_JACRYL010000002.1, read as the reverse complement.
CTTAAAACCAAGCAAATAACCAACTGGAATACCAACTACCCAATAGGCCAGAAAAGTAATGAAAGTAGGAACGTTTACGTCGCCCAAACCACGTAATACACCCAAGCCCACAACTTGGGTACCATCAAAAAGTTGAAAAAAGCCTGCTATAATTAATAATTGGGCTGCAATAGGAACAACATTCAAATCTTCTGTATAAATAAAAGGCATTAAGTTGTGTGCTAAAGCAAAAATTAGCGCTGTACAACTCATAAAAACAATGATCACGTGGTAACTTGCAATGGCTGATCGACGTAAATCGACAAAATTCTTTTTACCAAAGTTATTACCTGTTTTAATGGTAGCTGCTGATGCGACACCACTGGCAATCATATAGGTCATTGCGGCCAAGCTAATTGCAATTTGATGTGCAGCTTGCTCTACAGCGCCAATTGTTCCAATTAAAATAGCGGCCCCACTGAAAGCGCTTATTTCAAAGGAATATTGCATGGCCACAGGCATTCCAATTTTTGTAATTTTTATAGTCCTAACTTTATCGATAAATGTGGCTTTAAATGTAACGAGATATTTTTTGAAGTTCTCAGATCTTAATACATAAAAACTCATGGCGATTGCCATTAAAACCCTATCGATTAGCGTACTCCATCCAACGCCGCTAACCCCCATAGATTTTATTCCAAACATTCCTTTCACAAAAATTATCCCTAAAACTATATTAATTAAGTTGCCCCATAACGAAACAAACATGGCTTGCTTGGTAAAGCCTAAACCTTCTGCAAACTGTTTAAAGGTTTGAAAAATTAACAGAGGAATAATAGAAATTGAAAGTAAACCCAAATATGGTTTCGCGTATTTAACTACTGCTGGCGTTTGGTCTAAGTGATCAATCACCAATAAAACGCCAAAATGCACCAGTGCATAAAGAAAAATTCCAACTAAAATATTAATGATTAAACTGTTGGATAAAAGCTTGCCACATTCTGCAAAGTTCTGCTTTCCGTTTTCCTGAGCGATAAGTGGAGTTAGGCCATAAGAAATCCCTAAACCGATTACCAAAATCAAAATAAATATGCTGTTTACTAAAGAAACTGCAGCAAGTTGAGTGGTATCTGTAAAGTGGCCAACAATAACACTATCGGCCATTTGAACTAATGTATGACCGATCTGAGAACCCACAATTGGCAAAGCCAGATGAAGATTTTCTTTGTAGTAAGGTTTATATTTGGCGTAAATTGTAGATAACATAAGTTTGCAAAGGTCGGGTATTTAACCTTCAAAAAAGAGAATTAACCAAAAGTTAATTTTGATTGATTGTTAGAATTATTTTCAGATTTAGGATCTAGAAAGCTAAATAAGCTTATTTAACAGCAGTGAAATACTCTTCTTTTTCTGAGGTATGAGTTTTGATTACATTCGTTAGTATCAAACTAACCAAAACTTTTTGGGCTTTTCTATATGAGCTCCGAAGCAGTTTGCTAAACTCTTTTAATGTAATTTTTTCGTTTTGCTCCAAATATTCAAGAAGTTTTTTTTCATTGTCAGAATAGGAGATCAGCACACCATTATTTTTGTGGTCTTGTTTTAAAACATCAACAATAATCCGACTGGCGAGGACACTTTTATCATCGATCCGAATGTAAGCCCACCACTTTTTATGTTCGTCTAAAGCATAATGTGGTTTGGTATCGCTTTCTGGTATATTAACAACAAGCACCAGCCTGTCATCTACATAAATCTCTTCAAAATTTGGCTCAATTGCAGGCTTACAGAACTGGTGAGCGGAGGTAAGAATCATATATTTCTCTTCCTCTTCAGATTTAACTCCCTTTATAGAACCATCATCTGCAACACCAATTAACAATTTTCCACCCTTGTTATTGGCAAATGCTACCAAACTTTTTGCAATTTTCTCTGTATTTGTAATGGTTTTTTTAAAGTCCAACCGAACACCCTCTCCTTGCAAAATCAAACTCTTTATACTCGCCATATCTTCAAATTAATAAGCAACACGTGGCGTTTCGCCTTGATGCAGGTTTCTTACATAAACTTCATTCATAACAGTTGCGCAAAGCTCACCCTGCTTATTGGTTATTTCCATAGGATAAGCTTTTACAAACTTCCCCACAGTTTTCAACGCATTTTCTGCATCCGCCAGCATCTCATCAGTAATGGTAATGGTAAAATATAAAGTAGACCGGCCAGGTTTTAAATACTGGATCGATGCACTTTTTAACCAAACCCTAACCTTAAAGCCCTGCCGCTGTAACAGTTGATCAAATAATAAAGCATAAAAAGGATCCGTTGCGGCATAAATCGTTCCACCAAAAATAGAGCCATTGTAGTTTTTATTCAAAAAACTTTTGCTCAGTTTTACGGTACAGCTTCTAAAACCATTATCGAATTTCTGAACCCAAATGCGCTGGAAAAATAGTGGAGGATAAAGGCGCATTACCCATTTAAGGGTATTTTGAGATATAATCATATTTACTAATATCAGAAACATTTAGCACCTTTAAAAGTTTTATGGATGATGTTTAAGTAATATTTTAGTAAATTAGAATCATGCACGTTTACGATACTGTTACCGCGGCTTTAGCCGATTTAGATAGCCGAGGCTATAACTTGGATTTTAACTTAACACCCGAAGCTTTGGAGTGTAAAGAGATAGACTTACTACTAATGCCAGAAGAGTTTCAAATTGAGGAAGTATATCGATTTGAGGGAATGACAGATCCCGCAGATAGTTCTGTAGTTTATGCCATTTCATCTGCCGTTGGTAATTTAAAAGGTGTTTTAGTTGATGGTTATGGTGTTTATGCAGAAAACGTTTCGCCAGAATTGCTAAATAAACTGAAAATTCATCATGAATAATCTGCTTAAACTATTAATTTCCATTAATGATTTAGAGCGTTTTAAGCTGATTAAGAAGCGAAGTTTATCAATTCGATTAACAATTTTTCGAAATTCTGGATAAAAAAATTAAAACCAAATGATAACAAGGTTGTTAGGATTATAGATAACAATAAAAAAACTATGAAAAAAATAATCTTAAGTCTTGCTTTTGCTGGCTCTCTGATGATAGCCACTTCAGCATGCAATTCATCTAAAAACATGGCCGGCTCAACGGACAGTACTAAAATGGATTCTACAATGACAACTCCAGCGGATACAACTAAAACGACTACACCGCCAGATACGACAACAAAAATGCCACCTGATACTACAAAAAAAATGCCTCCAATGTAGGCAGTTAAGGAGCTCTCGATTAATTCGGGAGCTTTTTTGTTTAACAACTATTTTTTTTATTTGTGGTTATTTGTACTTTCAGCAAATAAACCAAATAGAAAAGAATGAATCCCCAACCAACCAACAATCGTAATATTGTTTTTTTGGTAATTGTAGCTGCCCTAGGCTACTTTGTAGATATCTACGATCTTGTTTTATTCTCCGTTGTACGCGTTAAAAGTCTAACCGAAATTGGCGTCTCTGCTACTGATTTAAAGGCTGACGGAATCTTCATTATTAATGTACAAATGTTCGGTTTATTGCTTGGAGGCCTTCTTTGGGGAATTCTTGGAGATAAAATGGGGAGAATAAAAGTCTTGTTTGGATCTATTTTATTATATTCCTTAGCCAATATTGCGAACGGTTTTGCAACCACAGTAAATAGCTACGCTTTAATCCGTTTTATTGCGGGTGTAGGATTGGCGGGAGAGTTAGGAGCGGGGATAACCCTGGTTACCGAAACGATGGATAAAGAAAAGCGTGGTTATGGAACAATGATCGTTGCCGGAATCGGATTATTAGGAGCAGCGGCGGCGGCAACTATTTCAGAAAACTTTACTTGGCAAACCTCCTATTTTGTTGGAGGCGGAATGGGCTTAATGTTGCTTTTGTTGCGTGTGGGCACTTTCGAATCTGGTTTATTTAAACATGCAGCCAATCAGAAACAAGTATCAAAAGGAAACTTTTTTATGCTTTTCAGCAGCAAAGAAAGATTACTTAAATATTTATATTGTATTCTTATCGGTATTCCACTTTGGTTTGTTGTTGGAATTTTGGTAACACTCTGCCGAGAATTTGGTCAGGAGCTCCATGCCACAGAAACCCTTGATGCTGGAAAAGGAATTATGTTTACTTATTTTGGTATCGCCATTGGTGATGTAGTGACTGGTTTTTTAGCTCAAATTTTAAAATCAAGAAGAAAGACTGTTTTCATTTTTCACTGCCTTTCCGTTGTTAGTGTAATTGTGTATTTAACGAGCTATGGTTTATCTGGAGCTAGTTTTATCTGGATTTGTTTATTTATGGGCTTTTCAGTTGGTTACTGGGCTACGTTTGTAACCATTGCTGCAGAACAGTTTGGAACGAATATTCGTGCCACAGTTACAACTACAGCACCTAATTTTGTTCGTGGCGCACTTATACCAATCAATTTACTCTTTGGATATTTAGCTGCTAAATACAGCAATGTTACAGCCGGATTCATAGTTATGGCTGTGCTAACAATAATTGCAATGTTTGCGCTTAGTCAACTTAAAGAGAGTTTTAATAAAGATTTAGATTATTTAGAAGAGTAATACTCCGCCGAATTTTAAACTTTGACAACTTTATTTCTATGGCGCTAATAAAGTTGTCAAAACCCTGATGTATCAATTGCCTTGAGCTTTTTTAGCTTTGACAACTTTTTTCTAAAATGCTATTAAAGTCGTCAAAACTTAGTGGATGGATTACTTTGAATAACTTCTTGATTGATCAAATCTTTCTCAACTGTCAATAAAATGTACTATCTAAACTTAAATCAGCTTTGCTCTACGAATAGCTTTAAATTTGTATAGTTAAATAATCAATAACCATGTTCAAAGAAGAAGTAGCGGAGAAATATCAGCAAATTCAGGATGAGATTTGTAGGGGATTAGAGATTGCTGATGGGAAAGGAAAATTTGAAGAAGAAATTTGGCAGAGAGACGGTGGGGGCGGAGGCCGTACGCGGATTATGCAAAACGGTAATGTAATCGAAAAGGGTGGTGTCAACTTTTCTGCAGTTTATGGCAAGTTACCCGAAGCTATAAAAAAAGCTTTTAATGTTACCGAAGATGATTTTTTTGCAACTGGAGTTTCCATTGTTATTCATCCGAATCATCCTATGGTTCCAATAATTCATATGAATATTCGATATTTCGAATTGAATGAAGAAACCCGCTGGTTTGGTGGAGGAATTGATTTAACGCCACACTATGTTTTCGAAAACGATGCCCGCTTTTTCCACCACAAGTTAAAACAAGCCTGCAACGAACATAGTGAAGATTTCTACGCTAAATTTAAAGCACACGCCGATGATTATTTCTTTATAAAACATCGTAACGAAACCCGTGGCGTAGGCGGAATATTTTATGATCGATTAAAACCAGATAATACCAATTTATCCTGGCAACAAATTTTGGATTTCTCTTTGACAATAGGCGATACTTTTCTTCCAATTTATACCGAGTTAATCGATAGAAATAGGGATAAAGATTTTACAGAACTTCAAAAACAATGGCAATATCAACGGAGAAGCCGATATGTAGAATTTAACTTGGTTTACGATTCGGGAACAAAATTCGGATTAGAAACTAATGGAAGAATAGAATCTATATTAATGAGTTTACCACCTCAGGCAAATTGGGGTTATAATGTTCAGCCTGAAGTAGATTCTGAAGAATACAAAACTATGCAATTACTTAAAAAAGGAATAAACTGGATTTAAATGGCCGAACTGGGAGAAAAAGAATTATTGCTGTTAAATACATTGATTGACGGTAATACAGAGAAATTTGGTTTTTTGAAATCGCACGTAGATTTTATTACTGTAGAATCTAGAAAGACTACTGGAATAGGTTTATATGTTAATTTCGGTTATCTGAAAGAATTTGATGAAGAAGAATTTGTTAATGCTTTGATCAGTGCCGAACAGAAACTAATCACTCCAAGTTTAAAAAATGAATTAACTTATTGTTTAGATATTACTAATGGAAAAATGGATTTTCTTGAAATCGCGACAAACGGAAATGAAATTTGGGATGGGAACTTAGAAAACTGCACATTAATTTCAGAATAAAGTTAAGGGCTGATTAACCTCATGATATCCAGCTTTTAGGTCTCCCAGTCTAAATGCATTTACCGTTTCATGAGCATTTCTTGTAGGCTCAGGAATTCTATAATTTCCAATACAATTTTTAATAATTTCTAAACTTTGTACTTGAGTAATTAAGTGCCCAGCAGAAACATAAACAGGTTTACATTTTTCTTTTGTTCTTAAGGCGAAACCTAAAAGATCACTATTGCTATTAATCTCAGCGGTAGCATATTTAGAATTTGCAGGAAGATGATTATCACCGTAAAGGATGCTTTTTGCACAACCGATAGTTGGCTGATTGGCAAGGATTCCGAAATGTGATGCAACGCCCATCCTTCGGGGATGAAGGATTCCATTTCCATCTAAAACTAAAATATCTGGTTTGTTCGGAATTAAATCCCAAACTTTTAATAAGGCTGGAACTTCTTTAAAGCCCAGAAATCCGGGCTTATAAGGAAAGTCCGTTTCGAAAGTTTCCAGAGCGTAAGATTTCAAAACCATTTCTGGATAACTCAGAATTACAATTCCGGCAAACATTGTTGAGCTATTTTTATTGAAGGAAATATCAGCTCCGCCAATAGTTGTAACATTTTCTACTAACTTAAATTTAAGTTGTTTTGCAAGTTCTATTTGGAGGGCAGTGGCCTGCTGAAAATTATAGTCATCGTACATTTAGAATTTGAACAAGTAATTTAATATTATGTTTTAAATAGATATTTTATTTGATATGAAAGGTTAAAATAAAGCTCTTTTTATTAACATTAAACGAAAAAAACAAACACGATTGGAATAAAATAAGTGCCTTTGGCATAAGTTGTTGACTTAAGTCAAAAAGTTCGCAAATTGAAAGAATTTTTGTAGTATTAATAAGATTTATTTTATGTTTGTGTATGGAAAAGTTAGAAAAAATCCAAATGCTCAGTTCATTTTTAGCCAAGGTTAAACATCTTCGAGGATATGGCGATATGAATTCCTATAATTTAGTTAAAGAATTTAAAAACTTAGGAAATTTAGCTGAAAATCCAGTTCCATCAGATCAAGTTAATGAAATTATTAATGATTTATCCTCACCAGGAACTTGGAATAATGGCAAAAACAATTTCATTCAAAATATAGAGACTTTTATAGACGATATTAAAGGAAAGTAAATTATAAAATATTTAACCAAATATAAATTATCGAAAGCGTAAACCTTGTTTATGCTTTTTTTTGTGGGTAATAATTTTAGTTTGAATTGAATTCATGCAATACTTATTGGTACTGAGAAAGCGTTATATTTAACAAGTGTAGTTTGTCCTATAATTAATATTATGTTAAGTTGATTATTAATCAATCGCTCCTTCTCTTCACAATTTGTCTCTCCTAAAATTCCTGTAGTTTTCTTTGAAGCTCTTGAACTTTATCTTGAGCATTCTTACGTGTGTAAATATCGATTAGCAACTGAGCTGTTTTCTTATCATTCGGGTTAATCTCATTTGCCCGTTGCAAAGCTAATTGTGCCCGGTTAATTAGCGAATTATATTTTGAAGCTTTATCCACTTCATTTTTCTTTAACGTTTCGTTAGCTGTATTAATATATGCCAAACTCATTTGGTAAAGTGCATCAAAATAATTTTGATCTGTGGCTAAAGCTTTATCGTAAGCTAAAATTGCAGTAGAATTATTTCCGCCTGCTTGCTGTAAATAACCGTAAAGAAAATATAATAATTTACTTCCTTTTTCAACTTTTAGGTTATTCTCAATAAGTCCTGTAGCTTTCGAGTAATTTTCTGTGTCTAATAAAAGATTGATATAATCATTTGTCAAAGCATGATTATATGGATTTAAAGCCAAACCATCTTCTAAAGTTTTTATTGCGGTTTCATTGTCAAACTTAGCAACATACATTTGTGCCAGCTTTTGATAAACCGAAGGATTTCTAATCCCATTTTCTTGCGCTCTTTTAAAATACTTAACGGATTCATCATACGATTGAATATTTAAGGCACAAATAGCTGTGTTTAAAGCCAAAGAGGTATCTGCCGGAAAGCTATCACTCACCTCTCTTAAATCTTCATAAGCTTCTTTAAAGTCGTTATTGAAATATGCAGAAGTTCCTTTATCTTGTTTTTTAATTAGAATATTATGGTTTGAAGCCTTAATCAAACCAGAATTATCTTCATATTTATCTAGCGTTTTAGCTTTTTTAACCGCTTCTAGCGCTGTAGTATAATATTTATCGGCATTATTTGGATCGGTATCAATTATGGAAGCAAAAGATGTTAGGTAAGCTTTGATAGACCAAGTTTCTGACCAGTTCTTAGTTTTTCGATCATTCTCCGCAGATTCGACAGATTTTAAGCCTTCTGTTATAATGTTTAGTTGCTTCTTTTCATCTTCTTTATTAGCTATAGAAGCTTGTAATTTCCCTAAAGCATTACGTGCAACGAGTATCTGGCTTTTTTGGGCCATAGCATTGAAAGATACAAAAGCTAAAATTATAAAGGAAAGTTTGAAACGATTTTGCATAGGATAAATTTGAAATCTATTAGGATTGAAACTAACTGATACCGTAAAAATAAACATAAAAAAAAGACCCCCGAAATTTCAGAGGTCTTTTTTTATGATTTGCAATTACTGTTTAGGTGATTCCTTAGGTAATGCATCTAGACGCTTTTTAATTTCGTCGTAGTTTTTAGTGTCGTTTCTGAAAGCATAAATGGTTTTCAGGGTTTCCAAAGCTCCTGCATTTTTAGGGTCTATCTCTACCGCCTTCTTATAATAAGGTAGAGATTTATCTAATAAACCATTCATCTTGGTAGTTACTTCATTAAATTCTTTAACTTTTTTAGCATCAATTTTATTACGATCTGCTTGTAATTTTAATGCTTGTGTAAAGTAAATATTTCCTAAAAGAACTTGATAATTTGGATTGGTAGGCTCTTTAATAGCCAACGCGTTTAGCATTTGTTCCGATTTAGCTGCATCTCCTCTATTGATATAGATCTGAGTCTCAGATTTAATAAAATCTGCGTTCTCAGGATATTTTGCAATTGCTTCTTTCAAAATTTCCAACCCTGCCGTTGTATCTTTTTGTTTTGCTAAGGTAATGTCTATTAATTCAGCATACAATTCTTTTGATTGCGGAGAATTTAAAGAAATTACCTTTTTAAACTGAGTGATGGTATTTGGATAGTCGTTTAAGTTTCTAGCCGCAATACCTGCATTCAAATACATTGCAGTATCTTGAGGATTTAGAACTGTAGATTGAACAAATTTAGCATATGCCGCTTTGTAATCCTTTTTGTTGTAAGCGATTACCCCACCATTTCTAACTGCATTTGCAATGTTGGTTTCAGAAGTTGCAATATTTTCTTTTTCTGTACCTTTTACATCAAGTTTTTTCGCCTCAACAAGTGCTTCTTGAGCAATCTTAATATTTGCATCTGCATTTTCAAAGCTCACTGTATCTAATACAGCGATTGAAGAAGCCATTAAGGCACGGTAAGACCAAGCATCAGGCAGAATTTTAGATTTTTCATCTGCTATTGCTTTGTCTGTATGTGCAAGACCAGCTTTTAATGACTCTAGTTTTTTATCTAAAGTTGTTGATGCATTTGAATTTGAAAATTGAAAAAGTCCCCAAGACTTTTTTGCTTCTGCAATCTCACTTTTCTGAGCAAATGCAAAGCTAACTACACCTGCTAAAATTATACTTAGAACTACTCTTTTCATAAAATTATTATTCTATTTCTATTTATTGGATTAATTTTCGTCTTCCTTTTCATTATCTGATTCGTCTTCATTCTCAGCTTCATCGGCTTCGACAGTTGGATCTGCTTCTAACTCTTCGCCATCAACCACCAAAACATCTGCTAAATCAATCTCTTCTACTTCATCCTCTTCATGGTCGATTTTAGTAACTGATGCAATTTCATCATCACCTTTTAAAGATATTAAACGAACACCTTGTGTTGCACGTCCCATTACTCTTAAAGCCGATACAGGAATTCTAATTACAATTCCAGAACGGTTAATGATCATTAAATCTTCGCTATCAGTAACATCTTTTATAGAAACCAATTGCCCGGTTTTCTCTGTTACGTTAATAGTTTTTACACCCTTACCGCCACGGTTTGTAACACGATAATCTTCAATATCAGTACGTTTTCCGTATCCTTTTTCTGATACAACTAACACCGTAACCTCTGGATTGTTTACAGCAATCATGCCAATAACTTCATCCTTATCATGTGCAAGTCTTACACCACGTACTCCAGTAGCGGTTCTACCCATTGGGCGAACGGTTTTCTCATTAAAACGAATTGCTCTTCCAGAACGTAAAGCCATTACAATTTCGCTTTCGCCGTTAGTCAAACAAGCTTCTAATAATACATCGCCATCATTAATGTTAATTGCATTAATACCATTAACACGTGGACGAGAATAAGATTCTAAAGAAGTTTTCTTAATGGTACCCTTTTTAGTACACATAATAATGAAGTTATTCTCTAAATATTCTTGATCCTTAAGGTTTTTAACTTTAATGTATGCCTTAATTTTCTCATCCTTCGGTATGTTAATGATGTTCTGAATCGCTCTGCCCTTACTTGTTCTCGAACCCTCCGGAATTTCGTAAACCCTTAACCAGAAGCATCTTCCAGCCTCGGTAAAGAATAACATATAATTGTGGTTAGTTGCAATAAGCATGTGCTCAATAAAATCTTCATTTCTTGAGTTACTACCTTTCGATCCTTTTCCACCTCTACCCTGCGCCCTAAATTCTGTTGCTGGCGTACGTTTTACATAACCTTCGTGAGAGATTGTAATCACTACTTCTTCATCATCGATGAAATCTTCCATGCTCATATCCTCTGCCGAGTGAACGATTGTTGTTCTACGTTCATCGCCAAACTTCTGACGGATTTCTGCTAATTCATCTTTAATGATTTGCATACGCAAACCTTCATCGGCTAAAATAGATTTCAAATGCTCAATAGTTTTCATCAATTCAGCATATTCTTCTTTAATTTTATCACGCTCTAGTCCTGTTAAACGACGAAGCGTCATATCCAAAATCGCACGAGCTTGAAGATCGCTCAATCCGAATTTTTCCATCAAGCCAACGCGGGCTTCCTCTGGAGTTTCTGATGCACGAATTAATTTAATTACTTCATCTAAATGATCTAAAGCAATTAAATAACCTTCTAAAATATGTGCACGTTTTTCGGCTTCTGCTAATTCGTATTTGGTGCGGCGAACAACCACATCATGACGGTGATCGACAAAATGCATGATTAAATCCTTAAGATTTAACATTTGCGGACGACCTTTTACCAATGCAATATTATTTACACTGAAAGATGTTTGTAAAGCCGTGTACTTATATAGGTTGTTTAAAACGATAGAGGCATTTGCATCGCGTTTAATTTCGTAAACAATGCGGATACCATCTTTATTAGATTCGTCACGAATGTTGGAAATACCTTCTAATTTTTTCTCGTTAACCAGTTCAGCTGTACGCTCAACCATGTTGGCTTTATTTACTTGGTAAGGAATTTCGGTAACAATAATTACTTCACGATCCTTAACACTTTCAATCTCTGCCTTAGCACGCATCACAATACGACCACGACCAGTTTCAAATGCCTCTTTTACACCATTATATCCGTAAATAATACCGCCTGTAGGGAAATCTGGAGCTTTTACAAACTTCATCAACTCCTCAATCGTAATATCTCTATTATCGATGTATCCAATAACACCATCAATAACTTCGGTTAAATTGTGTGGCGCCATATTCGTGGCCATACCAACCGCAATACCCGATGATCCATTAACTAAAAGGTTAGGAATTTTTGCCGGTAAAACCGTTGGTTCTTGTAGGGTATCATCAAAGTTTAACTGAAAATCTACAGTATCTTTGTTGATATCGGCAAGCATTTCCTCTGCAATTTTAGAGAAACGTGCCTCAGTATAACGCATCGCAGCTGGCGAATCACCATCAATATGGCCAAAGTTTCCTTGTCCATCTACCATCGGGTAACGTAAGCTCCAATCTTGAGCCATACGAACCATGGTAAAATATACAGATGCATCACCATGTGGGTGATATTTACCTAGAACCTCACCCACAATACGGGCAGATTTTTTGTGTGGCTTATTGCTTGTTACACCTAAATCGAGCATACCATATAAAACACGGCGGTGCACCGGTTTCAATCCATCGCGTACATCAGGCAAAGCCCTTGATACAATTACCGACATTGAATAGTCAATGTAGGCCGATTTCATCTGCTCTTCAATATTTATTTGAATGATTTTGTCGTTTTGCTGATTTTCTAAATCTTCTGCCATAAATTATTATTCTCGTTATCAAAAACGATATTTAAAAAGGTATTGTTATAACCTTGCGAATTTAACAAAATTATGCCGAAATAAGGCATTGTGGAAAAGTTTTAACCTCAAACTTAGGTTCCGAAACCCTAAAATGTTTTTAATTAAATGAAGGCTGCTTTTAGCGATTTTATGGCGACGTGATGGTTTTCAAAATGAATCAATTTCTACTGATAATTGGTTAGGCGTTAAATAAAGTAAAAGAATTATTAATATAATAATAAGTAATCTAACAATCAACCTGTTATAAATTATGACTTTCCAATTGAAACGTTTTGTGCTACCATTTGTTATTTTACATATTATTTAACCTAAATATTTATATGATGACGATCCAACTGAACACCGACAAAAATTTAACAATACACCAAGAATACGAAGATAAAATTCAAACTCAACTTAATGAAGGATTAAGCAGATTTAGCGATTTGATTACTCGATTAGAGGTTCATCTGTCTGATGAGAATGGAAGTAAGGATGGTTTGGATGATAAGAGATGTTTACTAGAAGCAAAAATTGCTGGCAAGGAACCCATTGCAGTTTCAAATTTGGGAAACACATACGATTTAGCCATTAGCGGTGCTTTAACTAAACTGAAAAGCAGTTTGGAAACAGTAGCTGGAAAAATGAAAGCTCATTAATTTATTTGAATCTATACTAAATGCATTACAGAGAGACAATCTTTACAAGAGATTGTCTTTTTGATAATAAAAAAATTATCTTCAAAGTGATTTCGGTAACATCAATAAAAATGGCATTGCTTTGTTATAATGAAGCTTTTCAAAAAACATACCCAACCTATTTAGGTTTCTGTAATATTCATTGACATTTGAATAATAATTTAGCTCACTTTGAAGATACCATGCTTTATATCCAAGTTTTTGAGCTAAAAACCATTTCTCCAATAATCGACCAGCTCGGCCGTTTCCATCTTCAAAGGGATGAATATTGACAAATACAATATGAATAAAGGATGCAAAATAAAACACCTGTTGGTAGCTAAGTTTCGTTTGAAAAAGTGTTTGAATATCATGCCATAGGATTTCAGAAAGATTTTTCACTTCAGTTCCGAGCGCCGCCTCATATTGAATTCTACCAGTTTTGTGCTCCGTAACAAGCATATTGCCTTTTCGATATACTCCTTGCTTATTTGCTGGCAATAAATGCTTGCTTATTAATTTGTGGGCGTTCAAAAAATTTTTATCTGTCAAATCATTATGTTGAGCATACAAATAAGCCGTGTATAAATCATTTGGCTTTTGAACTAAATCAGGCTGATATTCGATATTGAGCATTTTATGCTTAATATAGCTGTCAACTTCCATTTGTTCTCCCTCTATACGTGAAGACGCAATCGCTGACACAGAAGTATAAAAGTCAAAGGATTCAGTTGAAATCTCTGCATCCTTTAAATTCTCAAATTTAACCTGTAAATCATCATCCACTTGCGAGCAATAATCTTCAAGTAAATCAACAGGAGTAATTTTCAGTTCATTAAGCATTCTTTGAAACAGATTTTTATGCTAATTTAAGATTAGATTTCGTAAAAAGCTATTCAGTTTATAACTCCTGAATATACGCCAAAAATAAATTCAAAGCTTTTTTTCTATCCTCTGTAACTTCGAATTGAAGTTTGTGATATAAATAATCTTTTAAATCGAAATTATCAGTTTGAGGCAAATCTTGCAAAACTTCTTTTCTGTGTTCCAAACCAAATTTTAAAGCTTCATTGAATTCATCTTTAAATTCTTGAGAAATTTCTTTATTCGCTACCCAGGCAGCGTACATAAATGGCAAACCTGTAAAATTTTTCCACTCCGCTCCCATATCATAAGCAAATGCGAAATCGTCCTTTTTACCGAAAGTTCTGTCGCCGATTAAAACGATAGCATCGGTTTTTGCGTTTAGATCTGTGGTAAATTCTACATCTTGTTTCCAGTAAAATTTGAGTAATACCTTGGCGAGATTATTCGAAGTCCTGGAATGAGAATCCAATCTCAAGGTTTTAATTTCTTCAACGGGTACATCACTGAAAATGAAAACCGAATTTACGGCACCATCGCTACCAATACAGTAATCGGCAACAATGTTTGCGTTTGGTACTAACGGAATTGCTGCAACTGGCATTAAACCTATATCTGCCTGACCACTAATTACTTTAGCAGCGCAATCTGAAGGGATATCTAAACTTAAATCAATTTTATTAATGATGTCCGAATGTTCTAATCCGTATATAAAAGCTTTGGTGTTGGTGTAAGCAACAGCCGATATTTTAATCTTATCCAAGGTGTTATTATAATTTTTTCAAAATATTACCGTCATTGCGAGGTATGAAGCAATCTTATAGCACTCGCGAATAGCTAAAATAGTAGGATTGCTTCGTGCCTCGCAATGACGAGTTGGTTATGCATCCGTCTAGCATGATTCGTATCCTCACAAACCATTAACCTATTTCATTTGGTGGAGACACGAACCGAGGCGTTAGATTTTGGTGTTTACCCGATTACCAAACCATCCAAATGAACAGCACTGTTAAATTCAAGAACTGCAAACTTTCCATCCTCAAACCCCATTTTATACAAAACAGTATTTTGGTGTGGAAATTCAGTCATTTCGCTTAAAGGTTTTCCCAACAACAAGCAAAGGAAAACACGCATTGCTCTACCATGCATGCAGAGTAAAACGGTTTTTTCTTCTGGTCTTGTCGATAAAACTTCCATCGGTTGTTTTAAGCGTTCGTAAACATCCTGAACACTTTCACCACCTTCAAAATGAGCAGAATAATCGCCATCTTCCCAAGATTTTAACATCTCACGAAAAGCATCTCGAGCACTTTCTGAATTGGGTTTTCCTTCCCAAACACCCCAAGCCAATTCATCTAAACCAGAAAGTTTTTCCCAAGGTAAGCCAGAATCAATAAATTTTTGAACCGTTTGCCAGGTACGTTTTAAATCAGATGTATAGATTTTATCAAAAGGAATAGCTGCATATTTTTGATAAAAAGCTTCTGCCTGTGCTCTGCCAGTGTCGTTTAAGTCAGAATTTATACCTCTACCCTGTACTAT
Source organism: Pedobacter fastidiosus (assembly GCF_014306625.1). Lineage (GTDB taxonomy): Bacteria > Bacteroidota > Bacteroidia > Sphingobacteriales > Sphingobacteriaceae > Pedobacter > Pedobacter fastidiosus. The sequence continues at coordinate 75,948 of NZ_JACRYL010000002.1, read as the reverse complement.
GCCTTGTCTATTAAGTTCCGTTTCGCCGTGGCGGATGATATAAATGTGTTTGACCAAAATTTTACTGTTTTAAAGATTATCATGATAATTTAGCACGTGCTAAATATTGAATATTAGTTTTTTTTGGATAAAATTTGATTTTAGATTCAGTAATCCTAAAAATCATTAAATCAAATTAATCCTGATTGACGACTGGCAACTTATAATATTGCGGTTTTTTTTCTTCTTCAAAAACAACGTTTTCAAAATCGGTAACTACATTATATAAAGTGTCGCGTTCTATTGCTTTTCGACCAACTTGTTTAATTAAGTTCACCAATTCGCGGGTACTCATTGCTGGCGTTTGCTCTTCAGCACCGGCCATTGAATAAATTTTTGTGGTATCATCTAACGTACCATCGATATCATCAACACCATAGTTTAAAGATAATTGAGCAGTCTCCCGACTAATCATTGCCCAATATGCTTTAATATGATCAAAATTATCTAAGTAAATACGGGCAATGGCGTAATTCCTTAAATCTTCAATAACGGAAGATTCAGGAACATTGCTCATTTGATTGTTCTGATTTCTGAATTTTAATGGAATAAAAGTTTGGAATCCACCAGTTTTGTCTTGTAACTCTCGAAGTTTTTCCATGTGATCTACACGATGATGAAATTCTTCTATATGACCATAAAGCATTGTTGCATTACTTCTCATTCCTAATTTATGCCATTCTTCATGAATCGACAACCACTGTTCGCCAGTACATTTATCTTTGGCAATTTGCTCACGAACTTCTGGATGGAAAATTTCTGCACCACCGCCAGGCATAGATTGCAAACCAGCTTCTTTCATTAATTTCATGCCTGTGGCATAATCAATTTTTGCTTTTTTGAAAATGTAGTGATATTCAACAGGCGTTAAAGCTTTAATATGTAGTTTAGGACGATGTGCTCTAATCGCAGTAAAAAGCGCAGAATAAAAAGCGACATCATATTGTGGCAAAACACCGCCAACAATGTGAACTTCGGTTACGGGTTCAGCATCATATTTTTTAACAATATCGAGCATTTGCTCCATTGTTAAAGCCCAACCCTCTTCTTTCTGTTTAATTAAGCGAGAATAAGAACAGAATTTACAATCGTAAACGCAAAGATTTGTAGGCTCTAAATGGAAATTTCTGTTGAAATAAGTTTTATCGCCATGCTTTTCTTCGCGGATGAAATTAGCCAAAACACCCAGATAACCTAATTCTGCATGCTTGTAAAGATAAACGCCCTCATCAAAAGTAATCCGTTCTTTATGGAGGACTTTGTGTGCTATGTTTTGTAGTTCAGTTGATAATGAAGTATCAGCTAATATTTTTTCAACTTGCTCAGTTGTATTCATTCTGAATTATTTTGAACAAAAATACAATATTGAGGCGATTTGAAAATCATTTTCTTGTAACAAACAGAAAGTTCATTAGTTCATTGGATCATTTGTCATTAGTTTAAGCGCTCTAGCCGATGATACAATAAACTATTGAACAAATTAACCAATAAAAAAAGCACCCCTTTTCAGAAGTGCTTTCGCATTGTATTTCATAGGTAAATGAAATTATCTTGCAGCTGGAACGAAAGTCAAAATGATGTTTGCTGTTTTACCGCCAAACTCAATTGGAGATTTCATCACCATCTGTGTGCTAGAAAGTTCAGTTAATACTAAACGATAACCTTCTGTAACGTTTTTAGCTTTATCGCCTTCGAATATTTTCTTGAATTGGAATGTTTCTTCTTTCGGTGTTGCCGACCAAAAAATAGTCTGCATTACAGATCCACAAGTGCTAGAAGCTGGTAAAGTATAAGAACCGTTGCCGCTATTGGTTAAATTCCATGTACTTCCTTGAAAGCATTTGTATGATTTTTCACCGAACAAACCTTGTACAGCTCCATCAGGTAAGCCATCTAAAGCAACATTGCTCACTACCCATTCGCGAACAACTGTACCTCTGCTACCGGTTACGCCTGCAGTTACTCTTTTTGCCGTGTTACAACTTTGTAACATTACTAATGTAGAACATGCAATTGCGATATCTATAAATAATCTTTTCATTTTTGTTTAATTTAAATTTCGTCAAATAGAACACATAAATCTTGCCAAAACAAATTACAATTTAAAATTAGCCTCAAATTATTAAATTGCACCACGAAAGAATTCGAATAAAGCTAAATTACCATGAAACCCGAAACCCTTGCTATTCACGCCTCTAATCTTGTTAAAAGTACAACTGGTGATGTAACTCCACCGATAAATTTATCGACAACTTTTTTTCGTGATGAAAATGGTGGCTATCCAGGCGGACATATGTATAGTAGAGTAAGCAACCCAAATCGATCTGCTTTAGAAAACACCGTGGCAAAATTAGAATATGGTGAAGATGCAGCTGCTTTTGCCTCTGGTAATAATTGTGGGATGAGCTTGTTCCAAGCCCTAAAGCCTGGAAGCCATATAATTGCTCCTGATGATATGTATTGGGGTATTAAAAAACAACTTTTAACCATTTTTAATGAAACTTTAGAATTTGATTTTATCGATCAAACTGATTTGAATCTGATACAAGGTTCTATAAAACCAAACACTAAATTAATTTGGATTGAAACACCCTCTAACCCATTATTAAAGGTAACGGATATTGAGGAAATTTCGAAAATTGCGAAAGCACACCACATTACTTTAGCTTGCGATAGCACTTTTGCCTCCCCTATTCTGCAAAACCCGATTTTGCTTGGCGCCGATATCGTTATGCACAGCAGTACAAAATATCTTGGCGGACATAGCGATGTGTTAGGTGGAATTTTAGTTACTGCAAAAAAAGACGAATTATGGGAGAAGATTAAAAATGTTCAGCAAACAGGAGGCGCAGTTCCTTCTCCATTTGATTGCTTTTTACTTTGCAGAAGCATAAAAACTCTGGCTTACCGAATGAAAGGCCATTGCGAAAATGGAAAAAAGGTTGCTCAATACTTAGTTGATCACCCAAATGTTGAAGCTGTTTTTTATCCAGGTTTAGAAAGCCATCCTCAGCATGAAATAGCTAAAAAACAGATGAAGGACTTTGGTGGGATGATGTCGTTTTTGGTTAAAGGCGATGTTGAAGCCACTAGTAAGGTGGTAAATAAGGTTCAATTATTTGCTCAAGCTACAAGTTTAGGCGGTGTAGAAAGTCTAATAGAACATAGATATTCTGTTGAAGGTCCAGATAGTAAAACACCTAAAAATTTACTTAGAATTTCTGTTGGATTAGAGCATGTTGATGATATTATTGCTGATTTAGAACAGGCGCTTGCTTAAACTCCAAACTTTTGTGCCTTTCGTAGTAAAAACATCTACCACAAAAGGCACAAAAGAATGAAAAAATTGAAATTACCCTGAATATCTTACATTATAAGCTTTCCCCTTTTCAATCTTAACTTCATAAACACCTTTCGAAACTTCTTTAACTTCTGCACCTTTGACTACTGGTTTTGTTTTACTGTTAATCCTCAATTTTCCTATCCCGGTAGCAGATGAAACTCTGATTTCTTTTTTGCTACAATACACAGAAATATCTCCGTTGGCTGTAGGCACTTTACCCTCCATCCATTCTAAACCACCTAAATTCGGTTCGATGGTGTAGGTTTCATAACCTGCTGTTGTAGGCTGAACGCCTAAATAATATTTTCCTAAAAGATAAATCGGACTCGCACCCCAAGCGTGGCAAAGGCTTTTTCCGAACGGTCGGCCGTACATGGCCAAATGTTCTGTTCCTTTTTTATCAGGATTATATTCTTCCCAAAAAGAAGTTGCTCCAAGTTTCAACATTCCGCCCCAATAACTTTTCATTTCCTTTAAGACATAAGGTTGCTCACCCATGGCGCATAATGCCTCTAACTCATAGAAACGCATATAAGGTGTGGTGATTTTCGCAATATTATCGTTTAAAAGTACATTCTTTTTAACGGCCAACTTTTGTTCAGGTGTAAAATAATCGAAGAAAATTCCAAACATATTGGCGTACCGGGTTACATTATCGGTTTGCTTATCATCAATTCTGCTGTGAACCAAAGCGCTTTTATTTTGGTTCCAATACAATTCAAAAATCTTCGCTTTTAATTCTTTTGCTTGCTTATCGTATTTGGTTGCGCTTTCCGAATCGTTTGCAAGTTTAGCGCATAAGGTCATGGTTTCTAAACTTCTAGCGTACAACAATTGCTCAAAACTTACTTCGCCATCTTTGCTTAATTTATCAGCCCAATCGATAAAAATCCAGTCGCCTGGCATCCATTCTAATAAACCGTTTTTGTTCTTTCTTCCATCAATGTAAGTCATTAATGATTGCATTCTCGGGTAGATATCCTTTACAAATTTTTCGTCGCCTGTAAATTTGTAGTAATCATAAATTCCCAAAAACCAATAGAACGAATAATCCATAATGGTATTGATGTGCGCCGTAACCGGATCTTTTCCGCGTTGAGCAAGGAGAGTTCTTTTCACAGTTGGTGCATCAAAAAACGAATAATAATTCATTAAATAACTTTGATAAGCATCGCCACTCCAAACCCAGCGATCACGTTTTATGCCATCGATAAAAAATTCTCTGGTATTTAAGTGAAAAGTGTATTTAGCTACATCGTAGATTTTGTTAAGTTCCGCATCTGACGATTTAAAACTTCCACGTTCGGTAACAGGTGCATATTCGTAAAGCATGGAAACAGAATCTGCAGATACCGAACCCTCCGATTGATAATTTACATACCTAAATGCCTTTGAAAGTGGCATAATGGAATCTTTTTTCTCAGCCAAATCAATATCGAGGTAATCCAGAGTTTCACATTTATCAGTCGATAAAGCTTCTTCTTTCGATTCTCCATAGTAAATGCTTAGTCTGCCTTTGCCTTTCAAGCCATGCACTTTTATAAATCCAAAAGTTTCCTTTCCGAAATCAGAAATTGCTCCCTTATTTACTTTGTCAGTTTTTACAGCAGATTGCGGAACTACCGGCAATTTGAATTGCGATGGTAGTTTATTTGGGTCGCCTAAGTTCCACGAACCCGCTGAAACGAAAGTTGTTCCCGATTTATCAGACGTTTTTCCGCTGGCATCAATCCACTCTTTATCTTCAAAAGTTGATAACCAAGTTTCATCAGAAACAATTGTTTTTCCTTGAACAAAAATTGCGGGAACATGCGCTTGATTATAGACTTTCAAACTCAATTTATGCTTTCCTGCCGGGATTTGAATGCTTTTCGGAAAACCGGAAATCGCCTGACCATCGATTTTAACGTTATAAGTTCCCTCAACAAAAAGTTTAACCTCTTCGGCTTGAGTAAGATTGAACTCTTTATGAAAATCGACCAAAACGTAATGGCTATCCATTTTCCAGAAGACTGGAAAAAACGAGCCTCTTTCCGTTCTTCGGTTCTGCATCACGTTGCTCATGTAAATATCGAAATCACCCGGATACCAAATCCATGATGCTTTTTGGGCAAAAACTGGAGCGATAAAACAAGTAAGAATTGATAGTAAAAGTATTTTTTTGAAGTTTTTCATATTATTTAATTAAGGGTTTAACCACAGATTTACACAGATTTTTATCCGTGTTCATCCTTTTCATCTGTGGTTAATTATATTTTAGTGACCGTTAAAGAATATATAAAGTGCTACCATTACAATAGCAAGTGCAATCCACGAAATCCAAACTGCCCTATCCGGTTTCTCAATGTTCGATTGATGTTCCTCGTTTATCGTGTAAATACTCGGCGTTCTATCCAATATGGAAATCAACATTGCGATGATGAGTAATCCTGCAAAAATGAAAAACGACAGCATTAAATAGTGTGGCCAGAAAGGATATTTATTGGGTGGTAAAATCCATAAATAGGTTACTCCGGTTCCTAAGCTCAATATTGAACCTATTGAAAGTGTAAAGTTTACTGCCTTTCTGGTGGTTCTTTTCCAAAGAACCGTTAGCAGAAATACTACCGAAAGTGGCGGTGCAATAAAACCTAAAACCGATTGAAAAACATCAAATAAATTTAATCCTTTTATATTATCGATGGCCAAAACCACAACAACGGCAAAGATACAACCAGCAACAACTGCCCATCTGCCAATGCGAATAATTTGTTTGTTGCTCGCCTGCGGATTGATTTTCTTCACATAAATATCCATTGTAAAAACGGTACTTAATGAATTTAAAGAGGAACCGATGGTACCCACTAAAACGGCAATCAAAACTACAATTACCAAACCGTTCATCCCTGGCGGAAATAAGCTAGTAACCATGGTCATATAAGCCTCGTTCGGGTCTTTCAGGTTTGGAAAAAGCACGTAGCATATAATTCCTGTTCCGATAAATAAGGGCAATGAAAGTATTTTTAACCAGCCAATAAAGCTCACACCCAACTGACCTTGCTTTAAATTCTTAGCACCTAAAACCGATTGAACCATAGATTGATCAGTGCAGAAAAAAGCGACCGCTGCAACCGGATAGCCTAGTAAAATTGCATACCAGGGATATTTTGGGTCGCTAGCCGGCTGAATTAAGTTCCAAAAATGTGTGGGTGTTTTAGCGTACAGAGCTGAGATTCCACCTACTTTATGCAGGCCCAAGAGCATCAAGGAAAGTGAAACCGCAATCAATAAAATCATTTGGAAAACGTTCACTTTTGCAATGGCTTTTAATCCGCCGAAAAAAGTAAATAAACCTGCAAAAGCGACCAAAACTGTAACGGATTGCCACATTGGGATACCTAAAATCTGGCGAACTAAAAATCCTCCAGCAAATAAGCCTAGTGATAACCAAGATATTAAAATTTTAACTAAGGCATACCAAGCGAGGATATTTTGAGTAGAATCGCCATAACGATTGCCCATAAATTCGGGCATGGTACTCACTTTTGCAGCTAGGTATTTTGGAGCAAAAACAATCGCTAATAAGAACAGAAATATAAAGGCATACCAATCGAAGTTGACCGCCACAATGCCTGTGCTGTAACCAATGCTTGCAAAAGCCAACAGCATAGATGGGCCAACATTTGTGCCCCACATATTAAAGCCAATACTACTCCAGTTTAGTGATTTATTTGCGAGGAATAAGGTTTCATCTTCACCTTTTTTCTTTGAGAAACTAGCCCGATACCCGATGATAATCAGAATAATGAGGTACGCGACTACAATGAAGTAATCAAGGCTGGTTAATCGTTCTACAATGTTTCCCATTTGGTTTATTTGGTTAGTAATTGTCCTAGCCAGACGGGCTTTTTTTCTTTTGACAACAAAAGAAACAAAATTGCCGGCTTAAAATTTTTGTTTTAAAGTTTCTGCATTGGCTTTGACAGTGCATCCCCAAAAATTTGTTAGGCCGGTTGAGAGCTTAACGAAGAATCTGTGCTATGGCCTTTAAAGCGTCCCGTCATGGCGAGGTACGAAGCAATCTCTCTAATTAGATTGCTTCGTACCTCGCCATGACGACCGTTGTATGTTTTAGTTGCAAAATTTTACAATCCTATCGATTCCCTTGTAATGTTATTGGCTTTCAAAATATCATCAATTTTTACCGGCAAACCTGTTTCCATCGATTTATCCATGGCTTGCAAAAGTGCAATTGTGCCGATGCCCTCTTTTAAATCGGGATAAGCGGTAAACTTATTATTGATGCTGTCAGCGAAATAATCCAAATAGTTTTGATATTCCCCTGCATGATGGCTTTGTCCCTCGAAACGGAAATAATGTTTCAAAGTAGAATCGCCCCAGGTAATAATCTTTTCTTCGCCGGTTTTTGTCGTAACCGAGTAACGCAATTCATGGTAATCGGCTTGACTAGCACCCTCTGTTCCGCGGAGAATGCAGCTCATGCCACTATCGCGACTTGAAGGTTGAGTTGGTCCGGTATAAGCGCCACTTACCCTTGCAATTCGGCCGTCTTTTGCTTTGAAAATGAAGTGCATCGTATCCTGATTTTTAAGTCCCGCTTTTTGTCCATCGCTACTTAGCATTCCGTAACCCATTACTTCTTCAATATCGGGCATATACCAGCGAATAAAATCTGTTGGGTGGCTTAAACCACCATACAACCATTTGAAAGATTGTTTTAGCGACCAGCCTTTTTCTAAAAACCAGCGATGATCGGCATGATAATAACTTTCGATCGTGATTAATTCGCCGATTAAACCTTTATCGAAATCTTTCTTTTGGCGCATGGCAGGTTCAAAAAACCTTGAACTTTGCCCAACAAAAATCTTTTTTCTTGATTTTTTAGCCAACTCTAAAAGTTCATTGGCTTGCGATAAATCATCGATGAAAGGTTTGGTACAAACTACGTGTTTCCCATGTTGGAGTGCTAATTTAATGTGCTCAAAATGCAAATGGTCTGGAGTGTAAATCGCAATCATATCGATTTTATCACTAGTTAACATATCCTCGTAATTGGTTGTCCAGTTCTCGAAATCGAACTCCAAAGCCCGTTCTTCACAAAGCTTTTTATTGGCATCGCAAATTTGAATGAGCTTAAATTTTTTGCTCGCCAATGATGCAGAAATTGTACTTCTGCCCTCTCCTAAACCTAAAATCCCTAATCTTAACATGATATTATTTTTTATTTCTTAAGTCGTCATTGCGAGGCACGAAGCAATCTATTTAGAGAGATTGCTTCGTGCCTCGCAATGACGAGTGTATTATTGCTCTATCGGTTTAAAAAACACCCAAACCTCATCGGGTTTTGTGCCTTCAATTCCTTCCTGATATTTTTTCATTATTGCATTCCATTCATCTACTTTTGGATTATTCAAAGTTGTTTTTGGATTCAAATCATCTAATTTTTTTCCTTTAGGAATGCTGATAATCAACATTAATTGTCTATCCTTTTTGAAAATGGCCAAACGTTGAAATTCTGCATTACAGAATCCTTTCGATATTTCAGGCCATTTCTCAAACTGCGTTTTATGATAATCTAAATACTCCTTTTGCATCTTTTCATCGTTAACTAAATTGGCTGATAAAATGATATTATCCCATTCTGCTACAGGCTTATCACCGCAGTTTTTCTCTCTGTTGAATTCGTAAAATAGATTATCATAAAGCTTAATTTCTGATGCATCTAAACGTTTCAAAGTTTGTTGCAAACTTTCTACTTTTAAGTTGGAAGTGTAAATAACCAATCGATTATTCCACTTATAAATTGAGCTAGGCAGAAGGTTATTTTCCTTAGCGAAAGTTTCTAAAGTATTCTTTCCCGGTAGATTATCAGACTTAAAAACCAATTCAAAAACCACCGATTTAGCTTCTGCTTGATTGATTCCGCGATTGGAATAAATTGCTTTCTCCCTTAACAAATATTGAAAAGGTTTTTCTAAACCAGCATTTTGCTTAATATTTTCGACAACTTTCGGTCCGTTATTTTCCCATAAATTATTCGGCCCATTGGCATTTTGAAGATATTTTTCCGTTGGTGTCCAATTGTTTTTTATCGTAAAAGAAGATGAACCCTCATCGGTATAAAGATAAAACCAATGCTCAGGAAGATGGGCAAAAGGTGCTTTATAAATACTATCGACAACGTTTTCAGTGATGAAAGATTCGGGCTGAGCAGATAAAGTATATATCCCGGCCACATCATACATATGTTTACCGTAGTGATGGATTTTGTTAGCACTGATGGTATTATTCTTCATCGCATTTTCCAATTTCGTCCAACCCCAGCCCATACTGATGCCCGAATAAGAAACATCGCTGATTTCGTTATGCAAAATTTTAATACCCTGAACATAACCCGCTCCTATGCCAACCGCACCCCAATCTTCATTGGTTACATCGATAATTAGGTTATTTTCTATTTTATTATTGGATGAAATTTCTCTTTTATCTGATGGATTGTAAGGTAAATGAACTTCTGTTGCCTCATCGGAAAATGTTCCGATTAAAATTGCTGAGCCACCAATATCTTTAAATAAATTTCCTTTAATTTCATTGTCTGAAGTTCCTTTCTTATAATCCAATCCCGTTGAGGCAAGATGTATAAAACTGCAAGATTCGAAGGAAGTATTTTTCGCATAAGTTACTTCAACAGCTGATGCCGGTCGGCCGACCCAAGCCTGATTTTCCAAAGTGGGTTTATCGGGAGTACCGGCTTTGTCCAGTTTGTAAGCATCAAGCATGTACATCCCCGCCTGGTGCGGAACATGCCCTTGTTTTGATGGTCTCAACCATGTGGAGTATTCAAAAGAAATACCTTTAAAATGCACAAAAGCAGCAGGATTATCAATCGTTCCCTCAATTTTCAGGAGGTTTTCTAAAGCAGGTACAATCGCTTCAGCCTTAAGCATATTCTCTGAAGCTTTCGGCCAATAATAAAGTTTATGATGTTGTAAATCTTCAAACCATTCGCCTGGCTCGTTTAAAAACTGAATAGCATTTGTGAGGTAGAATGCAGAATTTCCGGTTTTTTCAGAAATCCACGGTGCTGGCCAAGGATGTTCTGATTGAATTCTGCTTTCGGGCTGCATAAATGAGAGTTCAGCAGTATTTCCGTTAACTTTTACCGATTTAACCCGAAGATTTGCAATTGCCCACCATTGGTGAATGAGCATTTCCATCCCTTTAATATTTGCTAAATTGACGTTTTTTTGAAGTGGAATTTTACAGGTTTGGTTTTCATTATCCCACGATAAAATCCTACCCATAGCATCGCCATTGTAGTTTTTTGCCCGAATGGCCTTATTTCCATTAATCCAAAGCTGTCGGAATAATAAATCATTTCCATGGAAGTTGGGAGCGTTAGCAACCCAAACTTTCCCTAAAGATTCTTTTGGCAATCCCGGAATTGTACCAGTTAGTTTTTTCCAACCATTAATTTTTACACCCCCGCTTAAAATCACTTTTTCAGTAGCCATAATTTCCGTCGGACTATCTTTTGTACCTGAATCTTCTGGACGAAGAATTATAGGTTCATGAAGTTGGTAAAATCCTTTTTCAATGATGATTTTGATTCCTCCTTTAATCGAAGAATCATTCAAACGTCTTAATTCGCGGGCTTTTCTAATGGCTGAATGCAGTGAAGCAAGTGGTTTTTCTTTGGTACCTAAGTTAGCATCCGAACCATTTTTTGAAACGTAAATATCTATTGCACTTGCTTTTAATGATAATAACGAAAAGAAAATTACGAGAAGTGAAAATGATATAAATAGTTTAGTTCGTGGAGACATGAACCAACTAATTATAATTTTCTTTTTATTTATACTTTGCATCTTTCTGGTTTTCATAATTCCCTAATGAGATTGCTTCGTACCTCGCAATGACGATTTATCGATTTGAAACACTGATTTCAAGTAGCTCGTATTCGCACTAAAATTGTATTTCACATTGGTTGGTTGTGTAGCATCTCTACTTCTCTCAACCACTAACCAACCTTTCCATCCCATATCATCAAGAGTTTCTTTTACTTTGTTTAAATTGATTTTTGGATCGTTTTGCAACCAAACGCCATCTTCATTCGTTGCATGGATTTGAATGATATTTTTTCTGCCCAAAATCCTCAACTCAGTGTGTAAATCTCTTCCATTTTTAATGGCATTGGAGAAATTGAAATAGCTTTTTACGTTTTTAGAACCCACATCTTTCAATAATTGAAGTTCGCCTGAAGCATCCAGCGCTGTTTCAATTCCGATTACAACACCAGCATTCGAGGCCATTTTTCCTGCTACTTTTAACCTTTCTACAATTGGCTTACGCAATTCCGGGTTTTTAACTAAATCGCCTTGAACACCTAATGGAAGAAAAACCACTTTTACATTCATTGCTTTTGCAGTATCCAAACAATCCTGAATCATTTTTTGGTAAGTTGGTCGTTTTGCGAAAGATTGTGCATAAAAACCCGTCATCGCTAAAGAGCAGATTTCGAGGTTTAATTCCTTTGCTTTTTCTAAATACTCCTGACGAATTTTCGGGTCAGCGAGTTTATTGTCGAAAGTTTCTCTATCCCCCAAACCGCCCATATCTATTTCTAAACCGTCTGCCCCAATTTCTCTAGCTAATGGCAAAGCACTAATTTTCTGACGTTTCAGAATCATCAAATCAATCACGGCAATCTTATACCTGTTCACCTTTTCAGATGCCATAAGCAACTGATTCGGAATGAACAAAGCTCCTGCAAGTAAAGTGGTATTTGTAATAAAAGTTCTCCTGTTTTGATATTGCATAATTTTCTTTTGTTGCTTTAATGATTATTTGTCAGCTCGTTAAAACACCAACCATGACCGGTCGTCATTCTCAGCTTGACTGAGAATCTTAATGATAAGGTTTGCTTATGCTTTAAGATTCCCACCTGCGTGGGAATGACGGCAAGAATAAAACATTATTTAATTGTATTTAAAGGAAACAATTTCTCCAAATTTTCAAATCCCATTACGGCATTTTTAGGTAATTTCTCACCTTTATCTCCGAAAACATACATAGCATTTTCTTTTTCTATTGTTACTTTACTTTCATCATATTTTCCAGATTTATCTTTAATAGCATTACCATTTAGCTTGAAATTCTTGATTAAAAAATCGTAAAGCGCAATGCGTTTATTGATACCGAAATCATGTTTTTCATCTGGTAAGTGAACATTCTCCACTCTATCCTTTACACCATAATAGCCATACATTTTTTGCAGATAAGGGAAATCATGTTCAGGTGTATGAGCCGTCCAATCACTCCCATCCGACACCAACAACTGTGGCCGCGGGGCAGCCATTGCAGCCAATTCCACATTATCTGTTCCACCTCCGCATTGATGAATTGGCATTCCACTTTCGCATGGGCAACCACCATAAAAGTAGGATGACATGGCAACCACAGGTGCGCTAAGTTTAATTCTATCATCCATTGCGGTCATTAAAATACAATGACTTCCGGCGCCTGAGCCACCGCTGATGCCAATTCTGTTTGTATCGGTTTCTTTTAAAGAAGAAAAATAATCCAGAATACGGATTCCGCCTAAGGTTTGAATAGTTTGAGCTAAACTACGGCGGTGGTCTTCATACTTAAATTGGAGCATCGATTCGCCCCAAGCAAATAAATCGTAGCTGAAAGCCATGGCACCCATTCGGGCGATGGTTGCGCAACGAATCTGGCAATCGGCTCGGTAACGTTGCTTTTCCCAATGGCCATCAGGAGATAAAACCACAGGTATTTTGCCTTTTGCCTTTAATGGTTTATAGAGTGAGCCGTTAATCCAAACGCCAGGCAAAATCTCCAGAGCAATGTTTTCGACTGAATAACCATCGAAAATTCTTTTCGCAGTAATTATTGGCTTTGATGATGGTTTTGCAGGTAATGGCGATAACATTAAAGCCTGATATAACTCAGGTTTGATTTCTGCCTTACGCTTTTCCCAACTGGCTTTATCGTTGTATTTTGAGGCCAAATTATCCAAATATGCCCAGCCATCTTGAACTTCCCATCGGTAATATTCATACTCTTTCAACTTATAAACCCCAAGCTTTTCTTTGTTCACTTTCATATCCAAAGGGGTAAGCACATTCGTTAGGGTTTCATCAACATCTGCTCTAAAACGCCAATCGGCATAGTTTACCCACTTATCTTTCACCTGCGGTTCGGAATATTTAATTTGAACCTTGAATCGGGTTTGAATTTCTTTTAAAACATCAACTAAAGGTTTTTTGTAGAGATTATCAGTGTTTTGGGTTTGGGCGTATGAGTTGATTGAGGAAGATAAATAAACTAAAAATAGTGTTGCAACATACTTGAGCACTGTGCTCGTCATTGCGAAGCCTGGCTTGAGCGAGCTGAAGCTATCTGAATCTGTAGAATGAGATTGCTTCGTGCCTCGCAATGACGGTATGGCTGTCGTCATTGCGAAGCCGGGTTTGTGAGTGCTGAAGCAATCTGACCTCGTAGAATGAGATTGCTTCGTACCTCGCATCCGATAGCTATCGGATGACGATGAGGTAATGGGTTGAATCGATAAATCCGTCATTGCGAGGTTTGATTTTTCATCAAACGAAGCAATCTCTATCGAATGGTTAATTTTCGTCATCGTGTTTATTTTCAATGACTTAAAAAAGCTAGTCCAATGTTTCAAATAGGTCATTCCAATTTGGGTTAAATTCATTTATCAATTTGAGCTTGGCAATCCTACTGCCTCCTTTTATTCTTTTTTCTTCATCAATTGCCTCTTCAATGCTCCAAAAGAAATTATAGTAAACCAATTTATAACATTTGTATTTCGAGGTAAAACTTTTTGGATAAACATTATTTATGTGTTCGTAAACCCTATTTCGCAAATCAGACGTTACGCCTGTATATAAAACCGCATGATTTTTATTTGTCATGATGTAAGCAAATCCGCCTCTTTCCATTTCCGTTAATTTATTTTAAAAAGAGATTGCTTCGTCGTTCCTCCTCGCAATGACTTTATGGCGGTCGTCATTGCGAAGCTGGACATGAGCGAGCTGAAGCAATCTGGCTTTGCAGAATGAGATTGCTTTCCCGAAAAGTCGGGACAAGCTATGCCTCGCATCCGATAGCTATCGGATGACGATGAGGTGAAGAAATGACTTATTCCTCTCATGGTTCTTCACTTTTAGTTTCTGTAATAACCGGAGCGGTGTAACCTTTTAACTTTGGCCAAACACCATTTTTAATTTTCTTCAACTTTAGTTTTGATGGGTCCACAACCACGTGTTTAATTTTTTCTCTTCTCCAGGTGTAAATGAAGTGCAACATACCATCAGATGTTTGTATCACTGCAGGATAAGAGTATTGGCTAATTGGCGAATCTTCTAAAATTAGTGCTGCAGACCAGTTTTTACCATCTTTCGAAACCGAAACATTCAGTGGGGTTCTTGCTCCTTTGGCTAAATCACCGGGAGGCAAAACATGATTGTAAACCAACACATGGCGACCATCTTTCATCGTTACGGCATCCGTTCCGGAGTTGTTATTTGGTAAAGAAGTTTTTGTTAACGCTGACCAAGTTTCGCCGTTATCTTCAGACCAGGATTCTACGATTGCTCTGTTTGCTGTTCTGGCTAAAATTTGAAGTTTCCTGTCTCCATATTGCAAAATACTTGGTTGAATGGCTTTAATTCCGTTTTCTTGCAATGGCCCGACTGTTCTCCAGGTTTTGCCATTATCTTTTGTAACCTCAAAATGAATTTTCCAACCATCGCCCTCTCTGCTTGATGGTGCAAACAAATTTCCGTTGCTTAATAAAACCGGTTTGTTTTTAACCGGACCGATGTAGCCATCGGGTAATTTTTTAGCATCAGACCAAGTTTTACCACCATCTTTTGAAGTTTTCATCAAGCCCCACCATTCAGATGGTTTTGGTCCGATTTTGTAGAATAGCAACAAATCTCCTCCCGGAACCTGATACAAAACAGGATTCCATGTTGGTAATCTCTTACCATCAGGCTGGATGCCGTTCGCTACTGAAACCGGCGCCAACCATTTTCCATCTACAAAGCGACTGATGTAAATCTCCACATCTGGGTTACGCTCTTTTGTTCCGCCAAAGAATGAGGCGACCAAACCTGTTGGCGTTTCGGCAATGGTTGCAGAATGGCATGATGGAAATGGTGCTTTATCGTACAGAAATTCTTGCTTCACGACTCCAGTTTGCCATTTTTCTACTTGTGCGTTGGCAGTTATTGCAACTGCGAAGACAAGTCCTAATGTGATGTATATTTTTCTTTTTAACATAAAGTTTGTGTTAACCAACTATCTATAAATGGTCGTCATCCGATAGCTATCGGATGCGAGGTACGAAGCAATCTTAATGCAATCGCTACCGATGTGAGATTGCTTCGTGCCTCGCAATGACGATAAGGCGAAATAAAATGCATTACTGCTTCGCTTTACTCGCTTTCTCCTCTTTTATCTTTTTAGTGTAAGCACTAAAAAGCGCTCTCCAATTTCGTCCATTATTGTTCAGCATTTGTTCTGATTTCGTTTTGTAAATTTCAAAAATGGCCGAAATTTGTTTCATATTTTTATAATCAACTGCCTGCTCTCTTGCTTGTTTTAAAAATCCTAAAATCTTTACCTCTTCATCAGCGGTTAAATCAGGGACGATGGCTTTATAACCTTTCATCGTAAACTCCACTTTACCAATGGTGTATTTATCTAAAATCGTTTCCACCTGTTCGGGAGATAAATTTTTCTTCAAACCATCCATTAGATTTTGATGAACAATTGCCGGCATCGCCGAATCGGCAATGATTTGTTTATCCAAATCGCTTAATTTATTTCCTGTAACCGGATTTATTCCGTCAGGAACGGTTGATGCAGGATGCTCATTGTGCCAATCTCTAATAGTTGTTAAATGAATAGCGATAACAGTTTCGACAGCAGTTTTCTTAGTTGCATCGGTTAAGTTTAACGCAGAAACGAATTCCTTTGCTTTGGTTAAAATTTCTTCAGGTACAACCACATCCTTTATTTGACTGAACGCATTTACTGTGGTTAGCAGTAAGGTTAGTAACATTAATGGTTTTAATATTTTTCTCATACTTTTAATAGTTTAATCGTCATTACGAGACTGATTTTTCATCAGCCGAAGCAATCTCATTTGCGAGAAAGATTGCTTCATGCCTCGCAATGACGACTTATTTATATTTATTTTCCATCCACCACAAAAGAATAATCTCCAGACCCAACCTCATAAATCGCTCTGTTATTCTCCATTTTTATAAATTTTAAATCTTTTATTGATTTCAATTTTTCAGAAACATCACTTTTATTATTTGCAGGAATGTAAACCAAAGCCGTTGTATTTGGTGGGATAGTTACATTCCAGTTAAATTGATTTGCTGTTTTGCTATAACTGCTTTTTATTAAACCGTAAACAGAATTGTAGCTTGCATTAACAGAATTCAAGCTGTTTATCATTTCAGGTTTCATGATAATCTTTTTAAAAGCACCATTTTCTGATTTTATTCCTGCCAGATTTTCGTAATACCAGATTAATAAATCGCCCAGCATCATCACATGGTTTTGCGAGTTCATTTTCGGGTCGGCGGTGTTGCCATTCCATAACTCCCAAATCGTTGTTGCGCCATTATCAACCATATAACCCCAACTTGGATATGTTTTTTGAGTGGCAATAGTATAAGCCAAATCCGGTCTGCCGTAATCATTCAAACAACGCATTAACCATTGAATGCCCACTAAACCGTTACTTAAATGACCTTTATTGGTAACCTCAACAGTATAAGTAATATTTTTAAAAACTTCCTCAACCTTATCTTTTGCAACCATGCCAAAATATAGCGGAATGATGTTGTCCGTTAAAGCATTTGAGGCATAATATCCTTTTTCGTTATAATATTTTTGGTTGAAAGCATCCTTAATTTTTTCGCCCAAAAGCTGATAATTTTTTACGTCTTCTTGGTTTCCAATTGCTTGTCCAAATTGAATCATCAACTGCGTGAAATGGTAATAATAAGCAGTTGAAATTAGTTCCGATGGATATTTTTTATCTGCACTTTTTCCTCTACCAAACTCAATAGTAATCGGAGGCATGCACCAATCGCCATAACTATCTTTTGTTAAAATGTAATCTTTCATGTAGCGGTCTTGCATATACGAAAGCCATTTTTTCATCGCCGGATAATTATCACGCACCGCAGAAACATCTCCCGTTTGCTTGTAAACCATTTCCGTAACCAAAAGCATCGCTCCCGGCCAGGTCATGTTATCACTGTAATACCTCCAGAAAGCTGGGGCCACATCAGGAATGGCACCATCTTCTTTTTGAGAGTTTCTGATATCCTGCAACCATTTTGTGTAAAACCGTCCATTATCAAAAACGAAACTTTCGCCATAAGCCACAGCGCCTCTATCGCCAAGCCAAGGCATGCGTTCGTTACGTTGCGGACAATCAATCGGAATTCCTTTATAATTCCCAGCGATGCCCCACCAGGCATTTTTAAAAATCTGGTTGCTTAAAGCATCAGAAGTTTCGAAAGTTCCAACCGTTTTAATGTTGTCGTAAATCATTTTCCCAACGAAATCATTTACCGATGGTTGGTAAGTGTAGCCCGAAAGTTCTACATATCTGAAACCGCGATAAGCAAAAGTGGGTTCCCAGGTTTCGGTTTCTCCACCTTTTAAAGTATATAAATCTGTACATTTTGCATTGCGAAGATTAGCCGTAAAAAGTTCTCCATTCGCTTGCAACGATTCTGCAAAACGCATTTTGATTTGTTTTCCTCGCAAACCTTTCACTTTAATTTGCAACCAACCCACCATATTTTGCCCCATATCGAGGATGTATCTTCCGCCTGAAAGTTTGGTGATTGATGTTGGCTTTAGCATATTCATCACCCGCATATTCTCATTCATTTGCGCTTCAATAACGCCAGTAGGTTCCTGAACAAATTCGGCCTTTGCCCATTTACTATCATCAAAACCTACTTTATTCCATCCGATAGCCTCTTTTGTCGCATCATATTCTTCACCATCATACTCGTTATTGGTTCTGATGGGTCCATCAGCGGTGCCTTTCCAACTATTATCTGTATCAATATTTGCAGTTGTTCCGTCTGTATAAACGATGTTGATGTTAATCAGCATTTTCGGGAAACCAAAAGTTTTAATTTTATAAGGTTTCTCATTCTGGCGCATGGCGAAGAACCGACCGTTACCCAAAATCGCACCTACCGCATTTTTTCCATTTTGGATATAATTGGTTACATCGTATGTGTTATATTTTACGTTTTTAGTGTAATCTGTCGGCGATGGCGACAAAACATCTTCGCCCACTTTTTTTCCGTTGATAAAAAGTTCGTACAAACCCAAACCAATGATAGATGCCGTTGCAGATTTTACGGTTTTTGCACTTTGAAATTCTTTTCTAAAATACCTTGCTGATAAGCGTGAATCGGTTTTAATATTATCCCATGGAAATGCCCTATCGAAACCTATCCAACCTTTTGGCCAGTCTTTATAGTAAAGCAAACCCATCGAAAAATAGTTATTAGCCGACCATTCACTTTGACCAGCAGTTGTCCACACTTTAACTTTCCAATAAACTTTCACACGACTTGTCAATGCTTTTCCATCGTAAGTTACATGAATAGATTCAGCAGAATTTACTTTTCCTGAATCCCAGAAATCGCCCTCGTTGGCATTTAATTTTTCTAAAGTAGAAGCAACCAAAACCTGATAAGCGGTTTGCATTACATTTCTTTCTTTTGAAATAATGTGCCAGGCCAAACGAGGTTTTTGAACATCAATTCCTAAAGGATTTACAAGCATCTCGCAGGTGGTATGTTGCAACGAAACTTGTGCCACCACTTTTGAAAACGGAAGTAGCCAGATACTGATTATCGCTATGTAGATTTTAATGTTCATTTACGCTTCGCGGTTGATTACACCGATTAAGTGATTACACTGATTCTGTTTATTATTTATTTTTTTCATTTGCTGTCATGCTGAGGTACGAAGCATCTGTTAGTTTTTATTTACTTTCCTTGCCTGCCCACTTACTAGTTTTGGCAGTGATTTATTTACACTTGGTTTTCCATTGTTTAGAATGACAAACCCCTCTGAACGATAAAACTCTTTCTACTTTATTTAATAATTTTCTCTCGCAGATTTCGGAGATTTCGCAGACAATTATTTCTAATCTGCGTAAATACGTGTTATCTGCGGGAATATTAATTTCATTCAATAATTTATTTCTACCTATCTCTTCAATATGCCAGTTAAGTCGGTCGTCATTGCGAAGCTGGGTCTGAGCGAGCTGAAGCAATCTAATTTCTCGAATGAGATTGCTTCGTCGTGCCTCCTCGCAATGACGGACTACTGCACTGAAAAATCAAAGTACAAAGTCATGTTCAACGCCCTGCTTGGGTCTTTATCAAAATCATAATAAATATTCTTCATGCCCATCGGCCCTGTTGTTTCTGGTTTTTGAGTTTTCGTTCCTATTGCTGAAATTCCGTTCATAAACGAAATATCTCCAGTCGGGAACGTCGGACTTATGTTATCGTATTCTGTATCTTTAGATTTCTTTGGCGTAAATAATCTCAAAAAAACATCCTCTCTGTCTGTTACCACTTTAAAGGATTGCTGTTTTCCAATAAATTCGCACCAATACATATTGGAGTAATAGCCTTTAAATTCGGGGTATTGCCAACCTGGTTCACCCGTTGCAGAGTCGTTGTAATCCTTTTTCCAGATGCCAAACTGTTGTCCTTTCATTCTGTTTTTCCAAACTCGGTACGGACCATTTCCTTTATATTCTACTGCTTTAATTTCAGTTTCGGGATAAGAGAAGTTCAATCCTACGAAAGTGGTAAAGTAAGCCGATGGAAAATATTTCACTTCCATTTTTAACCAACCCGATGGATAAATTGTCCATTGCAAGGTATTAAAGCTTTCTTTCTTATCAAATTTGGATGAGATAATCAAATTTTCGCCATCCGTTTTAGTCGTGAAATTTTTAAAATTATTCACGCCTTCTTGCAAAACCGGACCGTTTGAAAACGGAATCACACCTTTAGCGTTTTTAGCTTGTTGCAGTAATCCTGTTGTTTTATCGAACGTTAAATCGATGCCGTTAGCTGTTACCTGATACACCTTTGCATCTTCCTTTAAAATCACTTTTGATGAAGCTGTTTTTACCACAATTTTCTCTGCATCATCCTTAGGCAGAGCAATTGGAAAACTCCAGGTAAATAATTCCTTGCCATCTGGCGCATTTGCAGTTAAATACAAAGCATCAAAATTCCTCCAATCTGCCGGAAGATTGATTTGTAATTTTCCTTTTTCAAAAGGTTTGATATTTGGCGCATCTGCTTTTCCTGCTTTGAATTCAGCATCAGCTCCGGCTTTTAGTTTTTTTAGTTTCCACTCGAAAGTGCATTGATTAAGATTAGTGAAAGCGTAACGATTTTCCAATACAAACGAGCCATTGAAGCCAGCCGACATTTCTCTTTTCTCTACAAAAACAGGACTCCAAACTTCCTTGATGGTAAAGAAACTGCCCTCTTTTTCGTGGTAAGGACCAACAATTCCGTCAGGACCATGGTTTCCATCGGTATCTAATTCGCCGTTTTTATCAGTACGAACAACAGCCTGGTCGGCAAAATCCCAGAGGAAACCACCAGCAGATTGCGGGTTATTCCACATCGCATTCCAGTAATCTTCAATGCCCGCTCCATGACCTCCATCCCACATGCCATGCAAAAATTCCGTTGGCATTAAAATGTTATGGCCATGGTCGTAATTGCCAATTCCATAATTAAACTCACGGTAATGTGTGGTTTCAAATCCGCCAAAAACTTCCCACGGATGAATTACAGCACGTTTCTGAATATCTTCTTCAGGAAAAAGATGGTCGAGTTCGCGATTATGTCCACCCTCATTTCCATTTGCCCAAAATATAATCGATGGATGATTCTCATCATTCAGCATCATTTCTTTCATCAACTTTGTTCCGGTTGGCGTATCATAAGTTCCGTGCCAGCCGGCGAGTTCATCCATCACAAATAATCCAAGAGAATCGCAAACATCCAAAAAATGTCCATCAGGCGGGTAATGCGACATGCGAACGGCATTCATGTTCATTTCTTTCATCAACAGCACATCAGCTATGCTGATTTTTTTGCTCGTGGTTCTGCCCGATGATGGATAAAAAGAATGGCGATTAACCCCTTTAAATTTCATTTTTACGCCGTTTACATAAACGCCATCACGCTCTTTTACTTCAACAGTTCTGAAACCAATTTTCTTAGAAACCTGATGAATTTCCTTTCCATTTTTGATTAAGGTAAAAGTTGCTGTATAAAGATTTGGAAATTCCGAAGACCATAATTCAGGCTTAGCAAACTGATGATTCAACATTAATGTTTGCGTTCCTTTCTTAATCGGAATTGTAAATCTGTCGCCAAACCTTTTCCCATCCTTACCGGAAAGTTCGACTTCCACTTTATCGGCTTCGCCGGTGAAAGCGAGTTGAGCATTTAAATTCCCATCGGCTTTGGCATCAATTTGAATTCTATCGATGTACGTTTGCGGTAAAGATTCCAGATAAACAGGTCTGAAAATGCCACCAAAAATCCAGAAATCGGCTTTTCGTTCTGCCTCATTAACTGATTGATTGGCAGAATGCTTGGATACTTTTACTTCAAGCAAATTTTCACCTGATTTCAATAATTTTGAAATATCGTATTTAAAAACATAAAATGAACCCTGATGAATTTCTCCAGCCAATTTACCATTGATTTTAACTTCGGTATCGGTCATCGAACCCTCGAAAACGATATTGATTTTTCGGTTTTTCCAATCAGCAGGAACTTTAAAATTGAATTTGTACAATCCTTGCTCTTTACCCTTATTTTCTTCCTTATTAAAACCGTAATTGTATTTTCCAAAACCTTGCAATTCCCAGTTTGATGGAACCGGAATGGTTGTCCATTTGCCCGAATTCGCACCGGCTGTGCAGAAAAAATCCCAATTAACGGTATCATCGTTTCCTGTTCCCGAAAGATATAATTTCTCCGTTTGTTGCGCTTTTACGAAGCTAAACATCATTATTAAACAAAAGGAAAGTATAAGTCTGATTCTCATTAATTCGTTTTAAATTGATTGATTAAAGGATTATCGGTTCGGAAAGGCAAAGCCGGCAAACCGTTACTATAAAAATTACCGGATGGATTTTCTGTCCAGTTGTAGCGTATAGCTTTTGGTTCTTTTACATCTTTTGCCGAAACTATTACCTTACCATCTTTAAATATCGCATCCGCATTTACAAATTTCCCATCACTACCGGCAATTGTAAATCCTGTAAGTGAAGAATTAGGTGTTTTCAAATAATCAAAATCCAACACCGCTTTTCCATCCTTAAAGTTCACCGTTTTATAAATCGGACCTGAAAAGCTTATTTGTTGATTATAGGTTTTAGCCAAAGCTAAAAGTGCTAATCTTCGTCCAACTTCCCACTTGTACGTTGGGTGCAAATCCCCTCCGTTATCATTCAAATCTGAAGTAGAAATGATTCCGGTATTATGCAAACGTAAAACTTGTTGTTGCGCTTCCCAAAAGTTAGGTTCTGTGTCGGGAGTAAGCACAACTTTGTCGCTTTTTTGTTTGCTGTAATCAAATGGCGCAATCTGCACATAATAAAATGGCAACTGTTCTCCCCATGCTTTACGCCAAAGATTGACCAATGTTTTTAGTTTGTATGAATAACTGATAGTCTCGTTTAAAAAGCAATTTGTTTCGCCTTGATACCATAAAATACCTTTGATTTTGAATTTAGTAAGTGGCTCAATCATCGTTGGATAAAACTTGCCGGGGTCATTACTTACTTTTTGATTTTTGAAATAGTCTTCCTGAGCGAAAGCATCTTCCGAAATCCATGGCTCGATAGCGCTTCCGGGAATCGCCGAAGAAATCATGCCAACCGGAATACCCAATTTCTCCTGAACTTCTTTAGCGAAGAAATAGCCTACTGCAGAAAAAGAACGCAAAGCGGAATCTTGTGCAACCGCCCAACTTTTATGAATAGAATCGGGTTTATTCAATTGTTTACGATTAACGAGGAAAATTCTGATTTGATTATTCTTGGCTTTTGCCACTTCATCCGATGGAAAACCTAATTTTTCATTTTTAGGTTTAGGGATTTTTGCGAGTTTACGCATGGCATATTCCATGTTAGATTGACCGGAACATACCCAAACTTCACCAACCAAAATGTTGGTTAATTCGATTTTATTGGAGCCAGAAATCGTCATGGTTTGTGGCTTTGATGAGGTTTTAAGTGGCGATAAAATAACCGACCAATTTCCAGTTTTATCGGTAATTGTAGTTTTAGATTGCCCGGCAAAAGTGACTTCTATTTTTTCGCTTGGTGAAGCAAATCCCCAGATATTGATGGGCTTTTCTCGCTGTAAAACCATGTTGCTCGATAAAATTTGAGGCAAAAGGATTTTAGCATTGGCAGAGGACGAGAAGAAAAAAAGAAGCAATAATAAAAATCCACTAATCCATCCTTTCGACTTGAATTCATCCGTCATTTCGAGCGAAGTGAAACGAAGTCGAGAAATCTTTTCCAATAGGTTCAAAGATTTCTCGGCTTCGCTCGAAATGACGGTTGAGAGAGATTGCTTTCCCAAAGTTTCGGGAAAGATTGTCTTTCCTCTTCGCAATGCCGATAAGGTTAGGTGCAAATCAGGTAAGGTGGTCGTCATCCGATAGCTATCGAATGCGAAACCGGGCTTGTGTGAGCTGAAGCAATCTGACTTTTTGAATGGGATTGCTTCGTCGTTCCTCCTCGCAATGACGAGTTTAGGGCATGCAGTGATGGTTTCGGTGGTCGTCATTCCCGCGCAGGCGGGAATCTTAAAGCCTATTGCATTACGATTCCCAATCAAGTTGGGAATGACGATACGTATAAGTGCTATGATGCTTGACTTATTCTTCATTCTAAAATCCCTCCGTTTTTAAATATTTAATCGAATAAACAGCTTCCTTTTTCTCTGACTCACCTGCATTTTTCAAATCGTAATCCTGGTCAGCAGGTGTATCCACATCAGGAAAATGTCGAACATCTCCGGTACGGAAAACAATCCTGGAAACATAAGCTACAGGCTGGAAAGCTAAACTCATTGAAGTCTCTTTTCCATTGACCGTGAGCGAATAAAACCGAGTATGCGCATCTAATTTCAATTTAATATCGTAGCTTTTCCCAGCTTCGTATTTCATGAAGTTTTTGTAGCGGGCACCGGCTTTTGCGCTCAAATTTCCGGCAGTATCAAATGTCAAGCGAACACTTGCCATTCCTTTTGCATCTTGCAGTTCGATTTCCAACAATCCGAAATCATTTTGTTTTGGCGTAACTGAAAATGAGGCAATTATCTTTTTCGATGCAGGAAATAATCTTTCAGCTTTTGCATAATCGAAAGGGTCTTTATCCTTTAAAACCAAAGCGCCATTTTCTACTTTAACAGGTGCCCAAAGCGGACTGTAAATATTCCACTGTTCCAGTTCTTTTCCTTTTGGAAGTTTCGAGAAATCATCATCAACATGCTGTAAGGCCTTATCGCTAACCGGCAATGGAACTGATGAAACCCAAATATCTTCTTTGTTCATGCTGTAGGTTACCCATAGCTTTCCATCGGCAGGCTTGCCATTTCCCTCTTCTATGCCACGAACATATTGCGGACCGTAAGATTTATAATTTCCACCATAACGCATGGGTGTAATTTCGCCATTTATCAGAAGCAGATTCGTGTAATCTAAACCATTTTTACTGGTTGAAATCGCTAATGGCCAACGGTATTCTGATGGATTATAAACTGTAGCGTAATTTCCATCTGAAGTTTTTTGTCCCCAGATTTTAGCATTGCTATTTACAAAACCTGGTGCACGAAAAGCACTTTCCGGCCAGCTTTTCCCATTATCGGTACTGATTGCTGTTAAGGCATTTTTCCATAAACCAACCACTCTTCCATCGGGTAAATGATAGTAACTGAAAGCTTTATATTGCTTCTGCAAGGTGATTAAAGGGTCTTTTCTATCGGCCTCTTCATTCCATTGTTGCGTCATTAACTTATTCGCCAACAATTCATTACATGCCTCAACGAAAGCTTTATTTTTACTTTTTGTGAAGTAAGGATATTTTGTGTTCATCTCCGAATAACCAGGATTGTAGTGAATGAAATAAATTGGACCGTACTTCCCATCCGCTTGAATTTCACGAACAGCTCTACCAATTCCATGACCATCATTCGGGTCGTCTTTTGCATCGAAACTGATGGCATAAAAACCCAAAATCAGAAATACATTTTTTGTGGAAACATAAAAACCCATCCGTTGGTGCATTACGGCATCTAAATCTTTTGCTACGTCGGTTCTACCCTCTTTTGTTGTTCCATCGGGAATACGGTAAATCGGAAAAACAACTTCTGGCTTCGTCCAAGTGTAACCATCTTTTGATGATTGAACTAAAGTTTGACCAGGTGGAATGCTTTCTCCAACTTTATCACTTAAATATTCAATATAAAATTTGTTGTTCCAATAGGCCAACATTGGGGCATGTTGTAGGTCCAGCCAAAGTTTTCTGCCAATTTAGGATGTTCTCTGTTCGCTCTAAAAGTTTGGATGTTATGCACACCCATTACCGGCGAAAGTTGCCCATGATGGTAATCAGCATTCACCAAAGTTTTTCCCGTGTAACGCACCGTATCTTGTGCCTGCAAGGTTTGTATCGCAAGTGCAAATGGCAGGGTTAAACAAAGTATTTTAAATATTTTCATTCGCTATTATTTTGAACCACAAAGGCACAAAAGACACAAAGGAAATTAACTAGCCTTGGTGTTCTTTGTGTCTTGGTGGTCATTTCTACATGGAGTTTTTCAACCCCTCAATCACTTTCCTTTTCACTTTAATTATCGTTCCGTGTTTATGCCCCTCTGGTATTAAAACCTCATTTTTCTTTAAATATGTCGTCATCTCGACCGTAGTGGAGAGACCTTTTAAACGAGCTAAAAAGATTTCTCGGCTACGTTGCTCTTCGCTCGAAAGGACGACCTTGTATGCTATGACGAGTTATCTATTATTTTTCAACCCTTCAATCACTTTTCTTTTCACTTTAATTATCGTTCCGTGTTTATGCCCCTCTGGTATTGAAACTTCCGATGTCACATCCTTAAAAGTCTTAAAATCTGATGTTTTATAAGCTGAATAAATCTTCTGCCCGTAAGCATCGAAGTAAATCAGCCAATCTTTTCCAACTTTTACAGCTGTCGGTCCCTCGGTTAACTTCGGACTAAAAGTTTCCGAAACACTTTCATACGGACCTAAGGCATCTTTGGCAAAAGCCACTTTCAAATTTCTGTTCGGGCGGGTATTATCTTTTAAAACTAGCACATAATCTTTAGAAGCTCTTTTTACAATTACTGCGTCGATAACGCTAAAACCTGGATCTAAAAACAAACTGGGTTTTGAAAAACTCACAAAATCCTTGGTTGTGATGCTGTACATCCGGTGATTATTATCCTCATCTTCAATTCCTTTTGCAAAACGAAAAGGTATAGTAGATGCCCAGATAATTACAAATTCCTTTTTTTCCTCATCATAAAAAATTTCAGGAGCCCAAACATTTACGGTTTTAGGCTCGCTTTCCATCACTGGAAGAAATTTTTGCTCGCTCCACGTGATTAAATCCTTTGAGCTTGCATAACCGAAACCTTTATCGCCTTTCCAACTGCAAGTCCACACTAAATGGAAAGTACCATCTGGTCCTTGAACTATTGATGGGTCACGTAGAACTTTTTGCGTTCCAACTTCGGGTTTTAAAAATGTTTTGTTCAAATCTGTCCAATGGTAGGCATCGTAACTGTATAAAAAACGTAAACCCTCCGTTGCAGGCTCGTGGAAAGAGGTAAATAAATAAGCTTGTTTTGAGCAAGAAGTTAATCCGCACAAAGCCAGGCCAATGATGGCGAAACGAAATGGTGATATGAACTTTGCTTTTAACATTTTTTTATTTCTTTTAAACCCTTCACTTTTAAATTGTCGTCCTTCCCGCGCAGGCGGGAATCTTAATGCTAAGAAAAGCCAAAGTATTAAGATTCCCAATCAAATTGGGAATGACGACCGTTCTTATAAACACCCACCTAAATCACCAACTTTGTCATTCTGAACACAGTGAAGAATCACGTGTCACAGAAAACTACCACCGAACCAAAATGGTGGGTTAGGTTTCAGTAGTGCTAATTGGTTGCGGATTCTTCGTACCTCAGAATGACAGCAATTTTAAAGGTTGCTGGCATATCAGATTGCTTCGTGCCTCGCAATGACGTTTAATACGGTCGTCATTGCGAAGCCGGGCCTGTGCGAGCTGAAGCAATCTGACTCCATAAATGAGATTGCTTCGTCGTACCTCCTCGCAATGACGACCGAATTATATCTTCTCCAACACCAAAACCCAATCGTTACCATTTGAAGGTTCTCCAGGCGGATTAAATTCCCTCACACCTTTATTTTCAAATTCACCAATTGGCGTAACTTTTCCTGTTCTTGGGTCGAACCATGATGCTTTTACATCATCGCCATCGGTTTTACCTAATTGTACGCTGAAATTTTTTCCTGTGTAAGTATAAAGCATGGCGAATTCTTCTCCTCTGGTTGCAATAACACGCTCGTATTTTTCACCGTTCTTGCCTGCAACCAAACTTTGGTCTGGCACACGGTCCAAATAAGAATGCGATAACATTAAATCTTTTAGGAATTGCATTTGTTGAGCTCCAGGTGCGTTTATCGCAGTTATCCATTGGTCTTTCGGACCATAAGCCGGTTTTAAATCCGTTTTTTTGTACATCTGCATTACCGAATTATGGCCGTAAGTGTAGCCGAAAGCACCAGCAAAAACCGACCAATAACCATATCTTCTCACATCTGCGTCATTCCAACGAGGCTGAGTAGTATCGTGTAAACCTTGCGGAATATCCTCGTAAGATGGTTCTCCATCAATCGTTGGTTTCGTAGGTTTCAACTTATAATCTGATTCAATATATTTCCAGTTATCCTCGCCATAATGCAGTTTTTCATTTTTAGAAGTATCCTGGTCGTAACGGCGGTGGCCGGATTGAACCATATCAAAATCGCACCAACTCGCATTCTGGAACCATTGCGAAGAGGCAGTTCTCCCTCTTGGGTGAAAAGTAATTAGATGATTAGGGTCGCTTACTCGTAAAGTTTCGCCAATGGTTTTCCAAACATCCATGCCCTCGCTTCCTTTAATATCGCCACCATTTAACCAAATGATGTTCCACCTGTCTTTAAACCGTTTCGCCAAAAATTCAGCATAAGCTTTTGCCTGCGTTTTATTAACTTTTTTTGCTTTTACGTTTGTTCCCCAAACAGGAACCAAAGCCATATAAAGCCCTTTTTCTGCAGCTTTATCAATAATATAATCTACATGGTCCCAATAATCGTAAGCGAGCGAATCTTTCGGATTATTACCCGGAGTAATCATTGGTTTCGAAACATCTGCATGAACAACAGAAGAATCCAAATAGACATTTCTCGATGGAACATCATGCAACAACATCACCTGTATAACATTGAAACCCTTTTGTTTACGGTCTTCCAAATAGGTATTGGCTTCTTCTCTGGTTAATCTTCCAAACAAAAGCCAGGCTGTGTCGCCTAACCAGAAGAATGGCTTCCCATCACCAGTGGTTAAATATCTAGAGTTTTCAGAATCAAGAGACTTTTATCCCCAAAATGAGGCTTTTTCCTGCATCCAAAGGCGAGAAAACAAACTACTGCAAGTAGAAATATTTTATATTTAAAGTTCATGTTAAATTTTATTGATGATGATTACCTCGTCTCCTGATGCAGTTTTACTTATTTTGGCAACAGTTCCACCATTTATTTTTTCTTCTTTGATAACTTTTCCCGTTTTTGCATTTAACACTTTTAAATTGAATTTTCCTGTTGATTTACTTAAATCGAGGTTCATTGCTTCTGCTGATGAATTATACAAAATGTAAGCCTTACCAGCATTTTCTAAGCCGTATTGTTTTGCCGGTTTTCCTGCCGGAAGAAAAGGTTTCATTGAAGATGCAGAACTCAAAATCTTGCCATCAATTCCATCTACATTTGATAAAGAACCACCCGCCATTAAAATTGCCCAACCGAAACTATCAAAATTATCGCCAGAATACATCACAGCTTTTTCAGGAAATTTATTTTTGTATTCTGATACGGCATGATAAACTTCTTCGAAAGATGTTTTCTTTGGTTTTAGCAAACGGGCGTGTTGGCGAGGAGCCAGACTTAAACCTCCTTGCGGTGCATAAACTTTTCCATCAGCCTGATAATGCCAATACCTGATATCGATTAAATCGACAACAGTTGCCCGATTTGGGTCAGCAAGAATAGCATCCTGAACATCTTTGGTAACACTTAAACCAATAATCGGATGTTTACCTGTTTCCTTTTCCCATTCTTTAATGGTGTCAATCCAGAATTGAACAAAATGCAACGGACCAGTAAATTCAGCACCAATTAACTGGATTACGCCAGAATTTCCATCAAAATTTTCTAAACATTTTCTGATGTAAGCTTTATGTATCGCCATGCGATGTTCGTTAGTTACATCATAATATTGTTCTGCCATGAAAATACGTTTATCGCCAGCATAAGGCACAGGTTCAGGGAAACCGGTATTGTTTATATTGTTCGCTGTACGCCAGGGGAAATCGGCATAATGCGCTCCGGCTTCGATAATATTGTGTTGAAAATAATTTTCGTGGATTAAAACCAAACCTTTTTGGTCGGCCAGATTAGCGAATTGCTTTAACCTATCCCAATACCAAAGATTGTACTTCGTGATGTCGTATTTACTCAAACCATCCCAAGCTTTATCTTGTCCGCTACGGGCATAAGGCAACTCGTAAAAAGGTGCCCAAACTTCGCCATCCATTCGGCGAATCCGCTCGTGGTCATCTCTTCTTCTATCGTACCAAAGGCCATAATTGTGGTCTAACACTTTTACAGAACCATTTTTCATAGAATCTGTTATTTCATCCAAATCATCGGTTAAACCATTTCCTGCACGGCCGGGAACAAAACGCGTAACATGAAATTTGGTGTTTTTTAATCCATACGGACGAGCACTTCCGTTCCACCAAGGCACTTCCTGGCGGTTGCCGACAACGATTTCGTTACCACGAACCAACCAACCATTTTTAATGGTCATTGCACCTGCCATTTCAGGTTGAACAATTTTATCCAAACCAATTTTATCGATACTTTTAGCCTGATTAGCATCAAGCGAAATTCTATTTCTTTCCGTTGCCGAATCAATATATTCTGAAACCGTTAAGGCAGGTTTGTAAGCTAATTTGGTCAGTTTTTGGGCCACATCAACAGGTGGTGAGCTTGATGCTTCTGTTTCCATTGGTAGCACAAAAGCTCTGGAATCAATTTCGCTACCTAATCTATCTTTTAATTGTGCATAATATAAACTGCGGGGCTGAATTTGCTCGTTCGACATATCCCAATATCCGTTTCCAGAAAATTGTGCCCAAGTTCCGAAAGCCCAATTTTGAGCAGTTGGTGGCTGAAAATTATCTACTCTTGCTGAGCTACACTGCCAAAAAACGCTATTTGCAGTTGTCCAGCCTGCACCTTGTCCATCTTGTCCGCGGTTTAAATAACTTAATGCTTGTCCATCAATATTTACGATATCGAACAAAACGCCCGATGCCCAGCTATCGATTGCGCCACTAAAACTGAATGGCAAATAAGCTTGGCATTGAACGAAAACGTTCGGTCCGGGAGCACAAAAACCGACTGCAAAATCGTGGTAGCCATATTCTGAATACAATCTTTGAAAAAGCGTTTGCTGACCCGTAGTTAAAAAAGTATAGCGCCTTTCGCCACCGATTTCGGAAATTGGAGCCAGTGATTTACAATCTTCCACTGTAATTCTTTTTGCAGTTTCCAACACATTTACTGCAGAGCCTGCAAAATGCTCAAAAACCACCTGACGAACCCATCCATCTTCCACGTTTTCCAAACAAATGGCCGTCCAACGGTGGTATTCATCTTTAATATTTTCTTTGTGATAATCAGATTCGATTTTTAAATTTTCTACACCTGATTGTGCGATTCTTCCATCCCATGCATATTTTGAAACCGTTGCTCCACCATATTTTGAATCTAAAGCTGTGGTAATCGGAGCATCAAAAGTGATGGTCGAACCATTTATTGCTGTGATTTTTCTATCCCAATGGAGATCTCTTGTTCCAGGTTTCCAACCTAAAGCACTTTCTCCACCACCAAATTCTACAGTTTTAAGGGTTTCAATCCATTCTTTTGTTGATGGGCGATTGATGATGATTTTATCACCGACCTTAAAGCCAGCGATGTTTGATAGGGTTAATTTATTCGAGTTAACTGGAACATAAGTATCGTTTATAGCAATTGGAACTTCTTCTACCTTATTCTTTTTTCCCAAAATCCGGATAACGCCGATTCTATCTAAACCTGTGGCGAAAATTTTAGTTCCGTTTTCGCCCATTCCGCTACCACGAAGCACAACGCCAGAGGCTGACAGCTTTAAAGTTCCAGCAACTTCATATAATCCTTTTTCTAATAAAACTGCGCCACGTAAACCATCTTTTCCAATGGGTAATTTGGATACAAAGTTGATGGCGGATTGAATTCTTAAAGTGGCATCGCCTTTTGAAACCGGAACAATTACTTTAATTGTAGCATTTGGAATGGCTCTTTCACCTGCCATGTAACCTGCATAAGAAAAATCAGGAATACGGTTTCCCAGTTCATCGGGCGTGTAAGCCATTTTGCCATCTTTACCTTTGAAAATAGGTTTTGGAGGTTCGATGGGTTTTGTTTTTTGGGCAAAAGTAGTTAGCCCAGCTGATAGAAAGCATATTAAAAACATCAGCTTTGACAACTTTAATAGCGGTATGCTTAGAAAGTTGTCAAAGCTTTTTTGTAAGTGATATTTTTGGTTAGTATTTAACATTAATGTCTTTGTTTGTTTTATACGCTCCGTCATTGCGAAACCCTGGCTGTCATGCTGAGGCACGAAGCATCTGCAACTTATTAATTACTGTCTTTGCTTACCCTCTTCCTTTATGGCAGTAGTTCGTTAGCATTTCATTTTAATAGCTTGCAGATTCTTCATTACATTCAGAATGACAAAGTTGATTTTGTAATTTTATCTTTCAACTACTTCTTCATTCAAAAATCTCCAATTAGGATTTTCAATTTCAATGAGTTCATCTTTCTTTTTCCTTGTCCAGCCTTTAATTTCTTTTTCTCGTTCAATTGCATGTTCAATAAACTGATGTCTTTCATGAAAAACCAAATAGTGGCAATTGTATTTGTAAGTGAAAGCAAATTTATTTTCTTTATTCTCAATATGTTGGCTGAGCCTAATTTCTAAATCATTTGTTACACCAGTATATAAAACAGTTTTGTTTTTGTTTGTTAAGATGTAGACAAAATAATTATGGTTCATTGCTATATAATATAAGTTTCGTTTTCATCGTTTGAAGATTCTTCGTGCCTCAGAATGACAAAACCCTCACTGTCATTCTGAGGAACGAAGAATCCCTGACCTATTATTTACTGCCCTTTGCCTGCTCACTTCCGTATTTGGCTGTGGGTTATTTAAGTTTCGTTTTTCATCGTTTGCAGATTCTTCGTGCCTCAGAATGACAGTAGGAAACTAAGGCCTCACCTTACTCACATCCACTAAGCTATTTAAATAAACTTCGATATTAGAATAACCTGATTTCGAAATCTTTCCTGCATCCTTTGCATCTTTCGGGTTCAAACCATTTTTGGTTTCCCAAGCATCAGGAATACCATCACTATCCGAATCTACATAAGGTTTTCCTTTATATTCAGGATAACCACCAACTTGTGCAATATCAGAAATAATCCCTTTTTTATACGAATCGGCTGGCAAACGGCGCTTCACATAACTTTGAAAAGCCGGCAATTTCCCATCTTCAACATGCTGAATTTTACCTGTTGCCACTTGCTCAACAATCCGTTTATCAACTGCATCGCGAATGGGTAAACTTGCACCTGCATTTGCCAACACATAATCGTAAGCTTTTTTGGTATCAATAATCGAAATCTTCGACATTGGCAAAGGTTTGTCCGTACGAATCGAATCTAATAATTTTTGTTTATCGCGTTTACTTTCAGGCTGAACACCACCATCCCAATTATTTTTGGTTACTTTATCGTTACCCTCAATAATATTTCCGGTAACGTAAGCTCTTCCAAAATCATTGGTAAATTTTTTATCTCTACCCGATTCCGGTTTTAAAATACGATAAGAAATCGGTTCGCCTGCAGGAGTAATTGGTCCGGGTTTGTAATAATTGTTTACGAAACTGTAAAACGATGCATTGTCACCACCATCAGCACTTCTGTTCCACCAGTTGAAAATTACATTATTGGCAAAGCCAAAATCGCCGTACATGCCTACAGATGGGTTACGACTAATATTCGATGCCCAAAGGTTTCGCATGAAAGTAGAATTTAACCCACCAATCGTACTCCCAAAAGCATGATTGTAAGTATCCAAAGCCTCAGAAAAAATAGAGTTTTGAATGGTCACATTTACAGTTGGCAACTTAACAGGCTTTGAGCCATCTTTCGGGTCATACACGTGGCGATAAATCGACATATTTTCGTCCAAACCCCAGCTCGCCGAAACGTGGTCGATGATGATGTTTCCCACTGGATTACCTCCAATCGCATCATCTCTTCGCGTCACATCAGTTGCTCCACGACGAAAACGCATATAACGGATGACCACATCATGTGTATTAATCCACACCGATTCGCCCGCTACACAAACCCCATCGCCTGGCGCACTTTGACCAGCAATAGTAATGTAAGGTGCACGAATAATTAGCGGTGTTTTTAGTTTGATAATTCCTGAAACATTGAAAACAATAATTCTCGCTCCACCTTGTTCACAAGCTTCACGTAAGGTTCCTTTTCCAGCATCTTCCAGACTGGTTACTACATATATTTTACCACCGCGACCACCAAAAGAATAAGCACCACCACCTTCAGCGCCTGGAAAAGCAACCATTTTGGATTGAGGTAAATCGCTCGGTTTGGCTGCCCAAGGAATGTAGGGTTTGCCATGTTTTGCCTCTTCATCAACAAAAGATTTAACTTTCAAAAATTGAAGTTCAGACTTGTCTTCAATACTTTTTAAAAGAGAATCAGCTTTCTTTTCCATCGCCTCTGGAATAATTGGATATTGCGCAAAAGCAGAATTTCCAAAACCTAAAAAAGCAATAGTTGCTAAAACTAAGACATAAAGATATTTTTTCATGGAAAAAATTTGTTTTGTATTTGTTGTGAAACTCACGAACCTATTCATTGATTTTTTCAAGTCGTCATTTCGACCGCAGTGGAGAAACCTTTGAACTTTCATTCTGTAGCTTAAAGATTTCTCCATTATATTTTGCTTCAGTTGAAATGACTAAATGAACCTTAATTGGGTTTTACAATTGAAACTGGAACAACACTATTTAAATAAACTTCAATGTTTGAATAACCACTTTTAGTTATTTTTGAAGCATCAGAAGCATCATTAGGGTTTAAACCATTTTTCAATTCGTAAGCATCAGGCATACCGTCATCATCAGAATCTTTGTATGGCGTTCCTTTGTAGACTGGGTAGCCACCAACTTGAGAAATTTCGGTAATGATACCTTGTTTATAAGAATCTGCCGGTAATCTGCGGTGTTCAAATTGAAATGCAGATGGCTTAGCATCGGGATGAACTTCGATTTTTCCTGTTGTAACTTGTTTAACAATACGAGTATCAACAGGATCTCTTTTCGGTAAAGTTGCACCTGCATTTGCCAATACATAATCTTTTGCCTGTAGAGTTGGGATTATAGAAATCTTAGGCATCGGAAAAGCTTTGTTAGATCTCATCGCTGCAAAATATGGAGAAGCCTGTTGAAAATTCATTAAGCTTCCTTTTTTGTCTTCCAATTGTACACCACCATCCCAGTTGTTTTTAGTTACTTTTTCATTCCCGTCGATAATGTTTCCGGCAACATAAGCCCTACCGAAAACCACATAAGGCAATTTACTACGACCAGATTCTGGCTTTAAAATACGATATGAAATTGGATCCTTTAAATCGGTAACCGGACCAGGTTTGTAATAATTGTTAACGATATTATAAAGTGCGGTATAATCGCCTCCATCTGTAGAACGATTGTTCCAGTTGAAAACCACATTATTTGCGAAATTAAAAATTCCATTCCACCCGATTGATGGGTTACGAGCCCCATTATCTGCCCAAAGATTACGAACGAATGCGCAGTTTTCTCCGCCTAATGTAGAACCAAAAGCATGATTCCAATAATCCAATGCTTCAGAAAAAATTGAATTTTGAATGGTAATGTTAACCGTTCCCAACTTCTCTTCGGTTTTGCCAGTACTGTCATTAAACATATGGCGATACATCGACATATTTTCATCTAAGCCCCAGCTTGCCGAAACGTGGTCGATCATAATATTTCCTACCGGATTACCCCCAATTGCATCATCACGGCGACCAACAAAAGTTTCACCTCTACGGAAACGCATGAAACGAACAATTACATCATGCGTATTTAACCAAACCGATTCGCCGGCAACACAAACACCATCACCCGGAGCAGTTTGCCCTTCGATGGTAATGTATGGTGCACGAATCATTAATGGTGTTTTAATGCGGATAATTCCGGAAACGTTGAAAACGACAATTCTCGCTCCGCCTTGCTCACATGCATCACGCAAAGAACCGGGGCCACTATCGTTTAAGTTTTTTACAACGATAACTCGCCCACCGCGACCACCAAAGCTGTAAGCACCACCACCTTCTGCACCCGGAAATGCTAACAATTCAGATTGTGGCAAATCATTTGGTCTGGCTGCCCACGGAATATAAGGTTTTCCCTCTTTCTCTTCTTTTAAAATAATTGGCTTTGCTTTTTCCCAAGCCACATCAGATTGACGGTAAGCTTCTTTCATCATCGAATCGGATGATTTTTTAACGTCTGCAGGAATGTTTGGGTATTGTGCAAAAGTATAATTTGCCGAGAGTATTAATGCTGCTGATAACAACAGATTTAAAGTGGTTCTTTTCATTTGTGTTTTGCTCGTTGGGAAAGGCAATGAATTTAAGCGAATATTTTAAACAGATATAAATCTATATAAAAATATAAAATTGTGGCTCATTTCTATTGATATTCCGAGTTATTAATTTTGGTTAGAAAGTATATTATCTTTCAAATTTAAACGGTAAAAAAGGCTAATTACTGTATAATTTTCTCTAGCTATTGTACAATGTTATCAATTCAAAAAAATAGCTGTAACATTATAAACTCATTATCACAGCCATGTTACAAGATAGAAATAAAATTCATATATAAATGTAACATTCTTAAATAAAAAAGAGGAAGCAATTTCTCGCTTCCTCTAAACCAAATATAAAAAAATACAAAGCGCTGAGCGGGCGCTCTGAAAACATTAGATTCTATTTCAAGGGATCAAATGGCCCACCCCATGTATTATTTTGTTGTAGGTTAACATTGTTTTGAATTGCAGCTGTCGGGATTCCGAAGAAATACCCAGCAGGTTGATAAGCAATATTGTATGTATCCAAAACTTTAGTCGTTACCGTGAAGCTACTTGCGTAAAGTGCATCTAATGAAGCAGCTGCTGATGCATCTCTATTCGTTAAAATGTAATCTGTAGATGTTGCCGTATTTTTCAATAGGATCGTAATTGCACTTCTTCTCGTTCCATTTAATGTGCTTTCGAGTAATTTACGTCTTCTCAAATCCCAATACCTTTTACCTTCAAAAGCCAATTCAATTTGTCTTTCTTTCATAATTGCAGTAATCATTGCATCATGTCCCATGCCAGCAGTTAATCCATAAAGGCCATCTGCTCCAGCTTCTATTCCGGCTCTTTTTCTTAAGGCAATTAATCCTGCATAAGATTCATCCGCAGTACCCAATTTGCTTAATTCGGCTGCAGATTCGGCTAAATTTAACAATACCTCTGCATAACGGATTTCAATCCAGTCTGTTCCTGCATTTGCTACATTAGATAAGGTAAGTGCTGGATTAACGCCTTTTCTTAAATAGAAACCGGATGAACTTGCTGCAGATTCGGTAGATTTATTAACTGTGCCTCCTGCATTTGTATAATAAAAATAGGTCCATAAACGATAGTTTGGATTATTTAATAAGCCCCAAACCTGACCATTATAGGCAATTGTTTCTCCAAATCTTGGATCTCTATTTTTATAAAATGTTGCTAAGCTGTATGGGTATTTTGTTGATGCGCCAGTTCCTGTAGCTGGTTTTCCATCAAGCATTGGGAAAGCCAAACTAACATCATAAGTTGGAGCGAATGAACCTCCTGTTGTGCCTAAATATTTTGGACGGGCAGAGTTATCATAAGAATTTGGTGCTGCACCATTATCTGTAGTTTGAGTGTTATATTCTGTAACCAAAACAGCTTCAGGGTTTTGTGGCGAACCATCAGATTTACCGCCTTCAGTTGTCCACATGGTATAATCCCATTTAGCATATAAACCGAAACTATTTGCTGAAAGTATTGTTACGGCACTTTTATTTGCATTGTAAGCATCCTGCCAGCGAGACATATCGTTGTTTGGATTAAACTGTGGACTCGCATAGGTTAACAAAACACGACCAAGAAAAGCAGTGGCTGCGCCCGAGGTTATTCTTCCATAATCTAATTGTTGTGGCCATCTAACCGGGAGATATTTAATGCAAGAATCTAAATCACTTCTTATTAGAGCAAAAGTTTCTGTGGTGCTATTACGCGGTTTTAAAGCAGCCGCTTTAGCCTCATCACCTACTGCATCTAGTGGTGTAGTAATTAATGGAACACCACCATATAATTTTACCAATTCGAAATAGCGATAAGCTCTCCAAAAATATGCCTGAGCGGTAAAACGACGTTTTGTAGCCAATGCCATTGTACCTGCATTTACATCTCTAATAAACATATTTATGGTGCGAATTTTACCATAATTGTTTCCTGATGAATTCGATGTTGCAATATCTCCAACACTTTCCATAGTTAGGGTTCCTTGCACATAAGCATTACTTCCTTGAGTTTCTTCAGTTAAATTATAGGTACCAGCAGCACCAATAGCACCACCAGAATTACCAAACCAGCTTGGCTGATTTTGAGTATAAAGGTAATCCATACTCAATTTTGTAGTTGTAGAATCATTGTAAACCTGATCTGCAGTGAAGTTTCCGAGATCTTGTTTATCTAAAACTTTTTTACAGTTGCTTAATGAAAATATGGCTAAGCATGCTGTTGATATGATAAGTATTTTTTTCATGTCGATAAATGTTAAAATCCAATATTTAAACCAAAAGACCAAGTTTTAAGTGTTGGGTACGTGTATAAAGAAGTTGCCAAATCTCTATAACCATCTGGAAAAGGATTAATAAATTGAATAGGATTTGTAGCAACCGCGTAAACTCTCGCACTGGCAATACCAACTTTATTCACCCAAGTAGTTGGGATGGTATAGCTTAAGTTAAGACTTGTTACGTTAAAACTCGTTGCACGAACCAACCAAAAATCTGAGGTAACTTCAAAATTACTTCTGAAGAAAGGATTAGGATAAGTAGCACCAGTGTTGGTTGGTGTCCAATGATCTACCCAATATACTGCTCGGTTATCGTAAATTGATGCGCCAGTTGCCGCACTAGATTGATTTGCAGGTTATAAACCATCAATTGCTGTCCAACCTCCCCAAGACATGCCCATGATTACATTCATGTTGAAACCTTTATAGCCAACACTAAAATTTAATCCTAAACTATTGTGATTGCTCTGTCTTTTAGTGATGTAAGATTGATCTTTTGTATCAGTAGAGATGATACCATCACCGTTTACATCTTCATAATTAATCATACCTGGTTGTAACGCCTGACCAAATATTTTAACATTTTGTGCTCCACCAGCAGCAGCAGCACGTTGCGCAATTAGTGCATCGGCATCTGCCTGAGTTCTGATGATGCCTAAAGATCTATAGCCCAATACGCCTGCATCGCTAGATTGACCAGATAAATCTTGAACGGTTCCGGCGATACCTGATGATACATCGATTTTAATGTTCTTATTATCCATCCAAGTATAAAAAGGACTAAAGCTGTATGTAAAATCCTTACCGATATGATCTCTCCATCCTAGTGAAAATTCGTAACCGAACATATTTACTCTACTGTAATTTTCTGTTGGCACAGTACCGCCAATTGTTGCTGGTACTGAAGAACTTAGCGTGGTTAATAAATCGTAACCTTTGTTCCAGTAGTATTCGCCAGAGAACGATAAGCGATTTTTTAAGAAAGCCATATCCACGCCGTAATTGGTTTTTAAAACATGATCCCATGTTACAAACTCATTAGGGATGGCCACGTTTGGTCTGATGGCGATTCCTCTATCCCCTTCATTAAATACTGCACCACCGCTTGTTCCAGTACCTAAGTTATAATTTGCTTGATATTGATAAGGTCTTGTATTATCTGTACCAGTTAATCCGACAGAAACTCTAAATTTTAAAAGATCAACCCATTTGAAATTATCTGCTATGAAGGATTCTTTCGAAGCAACCCAACCAGCAGATACTGCTGGAAAACTACCCCAGTTACGCCCAGGTGCAAATCTCGAGCTTCCATCCGCACGATAAATTAATTGAACTAGATATTTGTTATCGTAATCATAATTTAAACGCGAGATAAAAGATTGAAAACCAAATTGGCTAACCATAGAAGATTGTGAAGAACTTTGCGCACCAGTTGTAAAGGTTTGATAATCTAAACCACCAGTAACTACACCTGTAGATTCTGCAGCAACACCTTCGCTATTCGTTTCTCTTTGTTCAAAAAGTGCTACGGCGCTGATGTTGTGTTTACCGAATGAACGGTCGTAGTTTAAACCTGCATCTAACTGATAACTATTTGCAAATGTAGGGGTTAAACGTACTTTGTCGCCATTAATTACTTTATAGGTTGCTAAAAGCGTTCCTCCAGGAATATGAGCATTTGCACCTGTTCCTGCATATTTATAATAAGTAAAGGTTGTTCCGAATTGTTTATTGTTAGCGCTATTTAAGTTTTTATTCATTGTTCCTGTAGCGGTTAAGCCTTTTATGCCAGGAATTTCGTAAGTAATTTTACCCAAAATATTGGTTGATGTACTTGAGCCACCAGTATAATTATTAGAATTCTGAATTTGGAAGAAGTTGATGTTATCGTTACCTCCAGTATTACTCCCACCTATTACAACAGGATTCCCATCAATAAAATATTCCTGCCAAGGCTGAATATTCTGTAAGGATGCAGCATCGTTATCTAAACTTTCTGATGTGCTGGTTAATTTGTACCAATAACTTCTGCTGTAATTAATGTTTGTATTTAAGGCTAATGATGTTGTTAATCCTTTAGCGGGCTTAGCTTCTACACTTGCTCTTAAACCATATTTATAAGAATTAATACCCTTGAAATTACTGTTTTGATTTACATAATCGCCACCTAAGAAATAGATTACTTTATCATTTCCACCGCTAACATTTAATGCAGAGCGAAAAACGTAAGCCGTATTAAATGCTTCTTCTAAATAATTATGGCTATGATCGGCAAAGTAAGCCAATTCATCTGGCGTGTACCAAACTGGGTTTCTTGTAGAGGCAATAGCTCCTGTTGCACCTGTAACTAAGAAACCATCCGCATTATAGTAATTGTTAACAGGCGTACCCGGAATAGTTTGTATGTAAGCCGAAGCTTGAGTATAATCATTTAAAAAATTACCCAACTGAGAAGAATTCATCATTTTGGGCAAAATAGTAGCGTTTGAAGTACCCAAAGATGTGCTGAAATTTATTTTCGGAGCACCTTGTTTCCCTCTTTTTGTACGAACGATAATTACGCCATTTGCACCTTGAACACCATAAATGGCTGCTTCAGCATCTTTTAAAACTGTAGCACTTTCAACCTCGTTAATATCCAACGCGTCGAAATCTGCTTGAGTTCTAATAATATCATCGATTACGAATAAAGGATTTGTTCCCTGGCCACCGTCTTTAGCAAATGCAACTGGGTTTCTAATGGTAATTGTTGTGCCTTGTCCCGGGCGTTGCGAACCGCCAGAAACACTTAGTCCTGGTGCAGTTCCTCTTAGTGCCGAAGTTAAGTTCAGTGCTGGAATGTCTTCAACTTTTTTCAATTCTATAGTAGAGATTGATCCCGTTAATGAGCCCTTCTTTTGTGTACCATAACCCACAATAACTACATCATCGAGGTTTTTGTTGTCTGAAACCAATTTTACGTTGATGTTGGATTGTGTTCCAACGGTAACCTGCTGCCTAACATAGCCGATGTATGAAAACACCAAAACATCGGTATTGGATTTTACCTGAATGGTAAAAACCCCATCGGCATTGGTACTTACGTTGCTCGGAATTCCTTTTAAGCTTACGTTAACGCCGGGAATTCCCGTTCCGTCTGATTGATCTACAACCTTACCCGTAACCTTCCGGTCTTGAGCAAAGAGTACTGTACTTACCAGTAACATGACCAGCAAAGACAATGAAATTTTGCGTAAAAATTTTAAGTTCATATTTATTATTTGGTTAGTTTTTTAATCCTCTCTAATAGTTGAATCAAATATTAAGTAAATCAGATTTTAATCTGCTCGATATTTAAAATCGCAATTATTTCCCTCTAATTCTGACTGCTAAAAAGTATTAAGTTTTTTTATTTGATTTCTTTTGAAATGGCGAGATTGTTAATCAAAAATTCATTTTAGAAAAACTCCATTATATGGAATCGAAAATTTCGGCTCATCTATAGTTTTGATTTCAGTAATTTTTTTTGGTTAGAAAGTATATTACAATTCAAAATTGCAATCAAATCACGGTGCTTTATTCTATAATTTTGGCTAGCTATTGTACGATATTATCTAAACCAATATAGTTTTACAGCAAATCAACTGATAATTTGAAAACAATGAAACAAGGTACAAATAAATTCATATATAAATAGAACATTCTTAAATAAAAAAATAGGTGAATTTT
The DNA here is from genome assembly GCF_014306625.1 of Pedobacter fastidiosus. GTDB lineage: Bacteria > Bacteroidota > Bacteroidia > Sphingobacteriales > Sphingobacteriaceae > Pedobacter > Pedobacter fastidiosus. The sequence goes on along the minus strand of NZ_JACRYL010000002.1, from coordinate 33,277 downwards.
TAAAACAAAAAACGAGGCATTTTTCAATGCCTCGTTTAAGTAATTATGAATTTAAAATCTAACTTATTCTCTTTTACTCAAGCTAAGATTTTTAATTTTGAATTTTCACATCAACATTCATAAAAACACCTCTTGATGAATTATTGCTGGAAATAGAGTTTACGTAAAATGCACCATACTTACCTTCTGGAGTTAAGAAGTAAAATAAGCTTCCGGCAATTAATCCAGTTGTTATGGCTTTCACTGTGGGCTTAGCACTTTTTCCTGCTGTTAAAATCTGAGCTCCGGTTCTTAAATTTAAAAATGCTGATGCCTGCCCTGTTTTCGGAGCAGCCATTAAAGTTGCTCTTTTATTTGTCCATGTACTAATATCATAAGCAGTAAATGGAAGTGGATTAGCATCTAGAGCGTAAACATTATAAAAGTAACCATTGGCACTGGTTGCACCGGTTGCTGGTACTCGATAAATGCCTAAATCAATTTTATCGGTATTACTTTTACCATTTGCGTAACTAAAAAGCTGTCCATCAGTTAAGGAAATGTAAGAATTTGAAGCTTTGCCGATAGAATCAGGAATAAAGATTTCTCTTTGAGCCCAATACTTGTAGTCAGGAAGTACGTTCAAAGTAATTGTTTTATAACCATCCCCTAAATAAATACCGCCCTTATCTAAAGCCCATATTCTATACGAAATTTTACCAACGCGTGTATCCATTTTTAATTTTACTACACCGGTATATTTCTTTCTCTGCGTATCATCCAATGCAATTTTTGTAGGTATGGCAGAGGAAGTTTCAAAAATACAGGCAACATACATATCTGTTTTTGATGATTCTATTGTATACTCCAAATACACACTATCGCCCACATTTACATCTTTATAATCGGTTACTGCATAAGGACTCTTGGCTGAATAGGTAACGGTCAAATCAGAAAACATATTAAATATATTAGTTGTTTCTTTTTTGCAAGCGATAAAAAGGCATACCATCATGCACAATAGGCCTACATATTTTAAATTTCTTTTCATTTTGAATTTATTTAATAGTGAATATGTGGTTACAATGGATCAAAGGTGCCACCATCCCATCCGATGGTTTGATCTAATAAAGGACTGGAATTCATAAAGGTTGATGGTAAAGCATAGAAATAATAAGTATCCAATACACCAAAACCAGTAGCACCCAGATTTACATTAGATAATGTAAAGTATTTATCAAAAGTAGTGCGATCATTAACATTTATGCCTTCTCTAAAACGAATGCCATTTGTACCAACCGCTTCCAGCTCTGTTTTTAAAGCTGTAGACTTGATGGTCCATTGAACGGTTTGCATTTGGCCACTTAACAAATGATAACGACGTGTTCTTCTTAAATCGAATGATCTTTTGCCTTCGAAAGAGAATTCTACCATACGTTCGTTCAAAATTAAATCACGCATAAGCTCTTTAGAAGTGGCTAAATCCAAACCGTAGTTTTTAGTACCCGGCAGTATGCCTGCTCTCACTCTAATTAATTTAATTAAATCTTTCGCTTCTTGCAGGTTTCCAATTTCGTTTGCGCATTCTGCATAATTCATAATTACTTCAGCAAAACGTAATTCTACCCAGTCTAAACCATTTCCACCGAAATCATTCGCATTAATAACAGATCCTTTGGCTAAATCAGGGTCGCAGAATTTTTTTAGGTAGAAACCTTGTGGAGATGCTTCGGTAATTCCTCCATTATAGCTCCATTGTTTTCTAGATGCTGATCCACTTAATTTCCAGGTACTGCCATTGTAAGCAATTGTAGCATCTAAACGTGGATCGCGATTTACCCAAAAAATAACAGGATCGTAGGTAAGTGAACTCGGCTGACCAACAGGTACTCCATCCTTCATTGTATAAGCGTTTACAAGTTGCAGTGTTGGTGTAAAGGCCGATGCATTTCCCCCTTCTTCGGTTGGTCTACTTTTCTGCTCTACATTTTGGCCTCTTTTTGATAATTTACTTGAATAAGAACGTACAATAATAGCTTCAGGATTTGCTGTTCCTTCTTTAAGGAAGATATCAGAATAGTTTGGCAATAGTGATGCGCCTGCTGCTTTACAAATATCATAAGCTTGTTTATTTGCATCGTAGGCTTTTTGCCATCTGGTTTGATCAAATGGGTGAGCTGGATTATTTAATGGATTAAACTGTGGACTTGCCCAATACAACAGTGCTCTTGCTTTAAGTGCCGCTGCTGCTTGGCGAGTAAACTTACCTCTTTCAGTAGCATCTACCCAAGTTACGCCGTTAAGTAACTTCATTGCAGAATCCAAATCGTTAACAATAGCCTGAAAACATTCTGAAGCTTTTGCACGTCCAGAAAGTTTTATATTATCAGGGTCTTGAGGTTCTAAAACCAATGGTACACCACCATAAAGCCTTGTTAACTGAAAATAGCTAAAAGCTCTTAGCGCAAAGAATTGGCCTCTTAGTTTATCTTTTGAAAGTTGCGAAAGTGTTCCATTAGGGATTTCCTTTAAGGCTGTGTTGCAGCGAGATATATCGAAATATCTATTATCACCTTTATTGCCTTGATACTTTGTAGCAATAAACTTTACGTCATTTGAGGTTAATATGCCGTTTACACCAATGGCCTTACGCATAATAGCTTCCGAAGATGAAAATTTATCTTCATCGCTGGCATAAATTACATTATCGGCAGTTATTTCATAAGGGTAATCTGGCATCGTAACATCGTAGGTATCGTTTAAAAGAAACTGGATAGAACCTTCGTTATCCCAAATGCGTGAGTCCATTCCGTTTCGATCTTCTAAATCGAAGAAGTCTTTTTTGCAGGACGAAAAAAATATAAGGAGCATTGACATCATTCCGATTACCAATACTGATTTAGTTTTAAAATTCATTTTTAGCTTGATTTAAGTTAAATACCATTACAGGCTTACATTGATACCTACTGAAATTGTTCTCAGCGTTGGATAATCATATATTGTTGATGAATACGGATCTTTATAATCTAATGGATTAACAATTGTCCACAAATTGTTTCCCGTTAATACAAATCTCGAATCTGCTATACCTAACTTATTCATAAAACTCTTAGGCATTTTATAAGTAAGCGTCATATTGTTTATTCTAATCATTGTACCGCTTCTTGCCCAAAATGTAGAATTCCAGCCTGCGGCGATAGATGGATCATCAAAACGCGGAAACTCTGCGCTTGTGTTGTCTGGTGTCCAGTGATCTTTCCAATAGGCAGGTACGTTAACTGTTGTACTTGCCGGTGCTTTAGATTTAGTATCGAAGAATGCTTTGCCACCAAAACGAGTAACAAAATTGGTATTTAAACTAAATGATTTGTAAGTAACCCCAACGTTAAAGCCCATCCCAAAAGAATTTAGAGATTTATACATAATCGTTTGATCTTTTTCGGTGATTTTACCATCTCCATTGATATCCTCATAATATAGCCAACCCACCTGTGGCACAGAACCATTGATTGTATAGGTTGGATATTTATTTAGCAAGGCATCAACCTCTCCTTGCGTTCTTAACATTCCTTTAGAAATAAGCCCGTAGTTGGAAGAATTATAAATGTTTGGGTTTGTACCTACTTGATATTTTAAATCTGGATACGTTGTATCCCACAGCTGAAATTCATTGTAGAACATTCTGTCGATTCGGCTGTTGCTAAACCCAAACATAACATCTGTAGATAAGCCCCAATCTTTGCCAAATTTAGTACGGTAACCCATCGAAATTTCATGCCCCCAAGCAGTTCTTTCTTGATAATTAACAATTGGAGCTTCGAAACCAGCATACATAGGGAAGTTTTCATTGTTTCCCTTATCAAACATATCGTAAGAATACCTGTGATAAAACTCGTAGGTGATGTTAAGTTTGTTGTTAAATAAGGTTGCATCTAACCCTAAGTTCATTGTTCTCGATTTTTCCCAGGTGATATCTGGATTTGGCAATATTGATGGATTTATACCGCCATAAAGCACTTCATTGTATGAATAACCGTTAGGATCAACTTTATAGCGAGATTGCCATAACCTTGCATCAACACGGCTTTCCCCTACCAAACCATAATTGGCACGAACCTTTAAGTTGTTTACGAATTTTACATTTTCCTTAAAAAAAGTTTCTTGACTAATTACCCAGCCTAAACCCAAACTTGGGAATAGACCCCATCGGTTACCAGGCGCAAAATTTGATGAAGCATCAAACCTACCGATTGCTTCTAGCAAATATTTTTTGTCGTAATCATAATTAAAACGCGTAATATAAGATCTTTGAACAGCCTCACCAAAGGTATTCTCCTGCATTGTAAAAGTAGATTGATCGAACCCCCAATATTCCTTAACATTAGGTAAAACCTGATTTCTCCAATAAACAGAAAGTGATTCGCTGTTATTTTCAGACTGATCGAAAGCCGCCAAAGCACTTACAGAGTGTTTGCCAAATTGGCGACTATAATTTAATGAACCAATGGCTTGGTAGCTAGAACCAGAGTCGTTTCCTTTTAATAAAAGGGTATTTGCTAACCCAACTGCGGTTATTGTTGCAGTAGATTCATTGGTGTACAAAAGCCCGTTTTGGCCTGTCATTTTAAAGTTGTAGGTAGTGTAAGGTGGAATATATTGGCCACTACTACCGCTGCGGTTGTTTTTACCAAAGCGAACACTCGCAGTTAAGCCTTTAATAAAACTTGGAGTATAGTTTAAGGCTGCATTAATATTTAAACCTTGAGATTTAGTGAAAATATTATTTCCCGAATTTATAACAGCCAGCGGATTTGTGTTTCCGTTATAATTAACCGGCTTCCCATCAATTTGAATTGGCACCCATAATGGAGTGGTAATCAACTGCTGAAAAAAGGCCTGATCATTCTCGCCACCATTTTTATAGGTATCGCTATTTTTCTTGTTAAAATCGGTATTTAAAGTAACATCTGCCGTTAAACCTGGCAAAATTTTAGCATTCATACCAGAACGAAAAGCATATTTATTATAGGTAATACCTCCATAGTTACCGGTTTCGTTATAATAATTTCCTCCGGCGAAGAAAGTAATGGCATCAGAACCACCAGAAATATTAATATTATGTCTGTTTGTTGAAGCAACTTTCCAAAGTTCCTCAAACCAGCTTTTATTTGGGTTATTTTTTAAAACCTCCAAATCTGCATCTGAAAATAATGAAGAAGTAGGTGCATTTTTAATTTTGTTCGCATCGTTTAATAAAGTTGCGTGCTCAAATGCGCTAAGCATTTTAACCTCACTGGTATTATCTTGAAAACCAGCGTAACCTGTATAACTAATTTTAGGTTTGCCTAATTTTCCTCTTTTTGTAGTTACTAAAACTACACCCTTGGCTCCAGAAGCACCATATATGGCTGCAGATGCATCTTTTAGAAATGAAATATCTTCTACCATAGAGATATCGATATTATCAAATTCATCTCTAGTAACCGTTATACCATCAATTACATACAAAGGCTCTGAGGTAACTCCGTATAACTGAGATTGCTCCGAAGAGGTAGAATTACGAATGTTTAAGGTAATGGATGATCCTGGTTTACCTGATACGGTATTTACGCCCACGCCCGGAAGTCTGTTTCTAAGCGCTGCAGCAATATTGGCAACAGGTAAGTCTTGGATTTCCTCTGCCTTGATATTGGCAACCGAACCTAAAATTTCTGATTTCTTTTTGGTTCCATAACCTACAACAATAACTTCATCGAGTCCGTTAGAATCTTCTACAAGGTTTACCTCAAGCGTGGTTTTACCTTCCAGTACAATTACCTGCCTTACGTAACCCACATAAGTAAATACAAGCGCATCGGTTGATGGATCTGCAACTAATGCAAACTCGCCCTTATCATTGGTGCCTACATTGTTGGTTTTTCCCCGAATGCCAACACTGGCACCAGGGATAGGCTGGCCGTCTTTTTTATCTACTACTCTACCTTTTATTTGTCTCTGTTGTGCAGAAACCGCAAAAAAAGCAAATAGCATGACCATTAACGCCCATGAGAAGCGTAAAAATTTAAAATTCATAATTTATTTGGTTAGTTTATCTGATTAGTGTTTTTTAGTTAGCCTGTGCCCCGGCTTTTCTTCGCTTTTCCCATTCTATTCCTTCTTTTTTTAAGTCGTAACCCTGAGCTGATAAATAATTATTAATTCTTCCTTTGTATTTGCCAAACCAAGCATGTTTTTTATCTGATGATTCAGCATCTATAGCATGCTCTCTGGCCTCGATTAGCCAAACCATAATTTGCTTTTTCTGATCTTCGGTTAAGGTTAAAATTTCTTCTTGATATGCTTTATAAGTAATTGGAAGAATATTGTAAGTCATGCCGTTTTTAACCAAGTCCACTTGCTCATTAGTTAATTGAGCAGTTAATTTGCTGATGTATTTTTTATGGAGTTTAGCCAAATCGGCTTCTACCAAACGGTTTGCTTTTGCAAGCGCAGAATCTCTTTCTACTTTATTGGAGGCATTTTTTTCTTTAAGATCTTTAATCTTTAAATCGCGATTAGCATAAATATCGTTTAAATTGCTGTATTGATCTCTGATGATGTTTCTTACTTTCTCTATTTTCTTCTCATTCGTTAATCCAATCTTCGCAACAATCTTATCAGAACGTTCGGTAATTACCTTAATATATGCCAGCTTTTCTTCTGCGGCTTTATCTTGAGCAAACGTTATAGTTAATGAGGAGCATGATAATAGAAGGACTAAAATTGATAATTTCATCATATTGATATTTAATTTGAATTGCTTTTTTTTATTAGATTAACATCTCCGCAAAAATGTACTTTTAAGCCAAGTTCATCCATAGCAGCAGCTTTAATTCTGCAAGCTTCATGTGCGCTTGCCTCGTAATTGGTGTACACCACCTGAATGTGGTTTGCTTTATGTCTTGCCATCATCTGATCTCTACTTACTCCTTTTAAAACGGCATGCATTATAGGCCATTCTGGCGTTGTTAAATTCCATCTTCTGTTCGTTTCCGCTATTGGTAAAGCAACAACCTCACCTACGCCAAGATCGCAATGTAATTCATTTTCCATTACATAAACCCTACTCCAAACGATGAAACCTGGTTTGCTTACTCCCTTTAAAGAGCCACCGCCCAAGCGGAAATACATTGGTGGTTGTCTTTCACTGCTTGCACCAGCATAATCATTTATAAAATGTGCTGGAGGTGCAGCGCCAGAAATTAGGAATAGCCATACAAATCCATCAATATTTTCGCCTTTGTAATTTTCGCCCCAACGGATATCGTGTAAGGTATTTTCTCCGGTCATTCCCAATTCATTCCATAAATTATAGGTAACCAATGCATCTAAACCGGCACATTCATCAACTTCGTTAAAATGTGGAAGTGCTTTCTTTGCGTATAACTCTTTACCTGCCGTCGAAAATACAGGCGGACGATCTTCATTATTCAATAAGCCTTCTACTAAATCGCTTGCAACGGTTAAATCTTTTAAACCTTGTTGATATTGGATTCCAATGGTATCGCAACTGAAATCATCAGCAATGCGCAACGCAGAAATGTACATTTTGCACTGCTCCAAAGTTTGCTTTTTGGTAAGCTGAGTTTCTTCATCTGCTCCCCAATTAAAAGTCATGCCTTTATTTAGTAGCCAATCTAAAACTTTTTGAGCTTCAGCTTCTGTAACTTGAAGCATACCAGCATATAACGCAGATTGACTTAAACGTTCTTTAAAAAAACCAGTTTTATGGAGCAGTTCATCAGGAATGATAGCATTGTACATTCCCATGCAACCTTCATCAAAAACACCCATAATCACTTTACGCTCTTTTAAGTTCCGGGCAAAAGTTCTACCCGTCTTTTCATCAGCTGAAGGTATTTTGTTTAGTGAGAAGCTTTTAACATGACTTTGATCGTAACTAATTTTTCCAGTGGATAACCATTCTTGCAAACCATCGGTAAAAAAAACATCCGTAAAATTTTCGCTCCAAAGAGTACTGTATGCAATTTCAGCTTTTGTTAAGCAACCATTTAGATTTAACATTCCAACCAAACCCGGCCATTGGCCACTCCAATTGGCTACGGTTAATATTGGTCCGCGGTGAGTAGTTAAGCCCGCAAGTACATGGTGCGAATATTGCCAAACGCTTTCTGCAACAATAATAGGTTGTTGTGGATCAATATTTCTAAAGATATCCATGCCCATTCTTTGCGAATCGATAAAGCCGTGTTTTTTGGTAGAGTTGTAAGGATGAGCACGCTTAACGGTGAAGCCGAATTTTTCTACAGCTGTATTCAATTTTTTTTCCATTTCCAGTTGAGCAGCCCAGCAATTTTGGTTAGCCGATAGCCGTAGATCTCCACTAGAAACCATTAAAATTTCTCCTTGTTTACCTTGTCTCATAATTTATTAATGAACAAAAAATTTATAGAAAAATAATTTGTCAGTTTATATTTTGGTTACCGCCTATAAGGCTCTATACAAAACTCAACAATCAAAAACGTTAATTAATGATACTTTTTAGCAAATTAATATAGGATGTTACCATAAAACTACCTAACTTTAGCGTTGTATCTATTATGATTTGCCAAACATAATAAGGTGCAATAACCAAATATTTACTACTATAGCATGAAACCTCATTTCCATAAAGTTCCTGTTACGCTTCAAAGCTCCTTTAGCATTCGCCATGATATAAAACCAGATTTTGGAAACATTTGGCACTACCACCCAGAGTTAGAATTACACTATGTGATTAAAGGTGAAGGGGTTCGTTTTATAGGCGATAACATCAGCAATTTTATACCCGATGAAATGGTGTTAATCGGTGAAAATTTACCACATACTTGGCGTTGTAAAGACGAATATTTTCAAGGCAATCCAGATCTTAATACAGAAGCCATGGTGATTCATTTTTTGCCCGATTGTTTAGGCAAATATTTATTGAATTTACCCGAAGCTTACTTGATTCCCAAGTTATTTGAAAAGGCAAAAAGTGGAATGGTTATTACAGGAAAGGCTAAAGATAAACTGGTTGATTTAATGCGAAAAGCTGTTGATGCGACCAATTTAGATCGAGTTATCATTTTATTATCTATTCTTAAAACCTTGGCAGAAACCGATGAATACAATACCATTGTTACGAGTAAAAACACCTTTTACCAATCTAATGAATCTGAAACACTGCGAATTAATAAAATTTGTAATTACACTTTAAGCAATTATAAAAAAGACATTACATTAGATGAAGTGGCTTCGTTAAGCAATTTGAGTGTTACTTCTTTTTGTAGGTATTTTAAGCTCATGACGAAGAAGACTTTTTATGATTTTCTAATCGAAATTAGGGTAAGCCACGCTTGTCGGTTTTTAATTGAAAATAAACTTCCAACGGAGATGATCTGCTTTGATTGTGGTTTCAACAACGTTTCTAACTTTTATCGCCATTTTAAAAAAGTTACCGGAATGACGCCATTGGATTACAAGCGGAAGTATTTGAATTAAGGATTAAAACTTATTATTTTCCATTTCCGTCATTTCGACTGGAGCACAGCGGAATGGAGAAACCTTTTAACATTAGTTTCAAAGATTTCCTTTTCTCCGTCATTTCGACTGGAGCACAGCGGAATGGAGAAACCTTTGAACGTTAATTGCAAAGATTTCCTTCTATCTCCGTCCTTTCGACTGGAGCACAGCGGAACGGAGAAACCTTTGAACATTAGTTTCAAAGATTTCCTTCTATGCGTCATTTCGACTGGAGCACAGCGGAACGGAGAAACCTTTGACATTAGTTTCAAAGATTTCCGTCTATCCGTCATTTCGACTGGAGCACAGCGGAATGGAGAAACCTTTGGACATTAGTTGCAAAGATTTCCTTCTATCCGTCATTTCGACTGGAGCGCAGCGGAACGGAGAAACCTTTGAAAATTAGCTGCAAAGATTTCCTTCTATCCGTCATTTCGACTGGAGCATAGCGCAACGGAGAAACCTTTGAAAGTTAATTGCAAAGATTTCTCCACTTCGGTCGAAAGGACGATCTAGTTATTCCGCTCCATTTCCGTCATTTCGACTGGAGCATAGCGCAACGGAGAAACCTTTGGACATTAATTCAAAGATTTCCTTCTATCCGTCATTTCGACTGGAGCATAGCGGAACGGAGAAACCTTTGAACAACGAATAAGTTTGAGTTTCAAAGATTTCCTTTTATCCGTCCTTTCGACTGGAGCATAGCGAAACGGAGAAACCTTTGAACATTAGTTTCAAAGATTTTCTTCTATCCGTCATTTCGACTGGAGCACAGCGGAACGGAGAAACCTTTGAACGTTAATTTCAAAGATTTCCTTCTATCCGTCATTTCGACTGGAGCATAGCGCAACGGAGAAACCTTTGAACATTAGTTGCAATGATTTCCTTCTAGCCGTCATTTCGACTGGAGCACAGCGCAACGGAGAAACCTTTGAACAATGAATAAGTTTGAGTTTCAAAAATTTCCTTCTATCCGTCATTTCGATTGGAGCACAGCGGAATGGAGAAACCTTTGGATATTAGTTTCAAAGATTTCCTTCTATCCGTCATTTCGACTGGAGTATAGCGGAATGGAGAAACCTTTGAAAATTAGCTGCAAAGATTTCCTTCTATCCGTCATTTCGACTGGAGCACAGCGGAATGGAAAAACCTTTTAACATTAGTTGCGAAGATTTCTCCACTTCGGTCGAAAGGACGATATTAGTTGATTTCCTTCTCTCCGTCATTTCGACTGGAGCACAGCTGAACGGAGAAACCTTTGAACATTAGTTTCAAAGATTTCTTCACTCCGTCGAGGGGACGGCTACAAGGAACCTCGTAGGTTTTAAAAACCTACGAGGTTTGAAAGATGATGCTCTAGATAAAAACCTGGATATTTAAATCACTTCTCAGTACGGAATAATCTTCAAACAATTTTTCAACTTCTTTAATCACATTCGGCGTAAAATTACCAACTGCTCTCCGTGTGAAAGTAGAAATATTCAATCCTCTTTTTTGTAAGAAATATTTAGAAACAATTGGATAAACGTTATGCATCACATCCATATTATCAATTAAAAACTGCTGAACAGATTGAACTTCTTCTCTTAAGGTTTCATCGTTATAATGATCACATAACCAAACGATTAACTCAGGAAAATAATTACCTTGAATACACGATAAACCCGAAGAACCTGCCTTTAAAGATTCCACAGCGTGAACAATATAAGCATCGTACAAACCAAAAGCATAACCCTCTGTAAGTTTCAATTTTTGTTTGATCTGCGCTAAATCTAATGAAGTATCCTTATGATATATCACTCTGCCTGTAGAAACGAAATCAGCGAGTTGTTGTGGTTTCAAAACTCTCTTGTAAGGCACCGGACATTCGTAAAAACCGATAGGAATTTCGTGTGTCTGCTTCAATAAATCAAAAACACGATCGTTAAAAACATCATCAGATTCGTTTTCATCGGCCAACAAACTGGTTATCGCAATCACTGCCTCAACGCCTTGATCGCTAACTTCTTTAACAAAATCGGCCTGCTTTGAAATCGCACCGCCAAAGGTTCCTGTTGCCACAACCGGCACTGCGCCATCTACAACTTTTATAACATGCTTAATTGCCTGTATTCGCTCTTTATCTGTCAGCTCGAACATTTCGCTAGAAAGACAATTTGCAAATAACCCCGATGATCCAGCTTGTAAATAAATCTCTGTTAGCTGTGTAAGTGCAGGATAATCTATATTTCCGTTGCTTAAAAATGGCGTAAGCATAACCGGGATGAACCCTTTTTGTGAGTTTTCCATTTGTTAAATGATATGGTAAAATTCTTATTTAAATGACTGTCTGAGATAAACCTGATCGGATTTAACGCACTGTTTTTAATTTTCTATTTTTAATTTTTGTCAGGAAAATTCCTATTAAAAATATGGTCAATGTGCCTACCACGATAATCATATTTTTATGTAATGGATTTCTAAAAACTTCATATTCTGGAGGAAGAAGAGAAGAAAATGTCATCCATATTATTACGGCAATGCCAATTATTGTTGCTGTTATGGCTTCGTGGTTTTTTGTTTGTCTGCTAATTATACCAAGGAGAAATAAGCCCAGCATGCCTGCTGCAAAAATCCCCGAGAGTTCCCACCAAACATCCAAAATACTTTTCACGCCAATCATTGCAATTCCCGCAATCATCCCCATTAGGCCAAATACTATTGTTGCCATGTGCAAAAGCGACAAATTTTGTTTTTCGGTAACATCAGGCTTAATATATCTTTTATAAATATCAACTGAAAAAACGGTAGCCGAGGCGTTCATTCCAGAGCTTATTGTACTCATTGCAGCAGATAAGATTGCGGAAACAATTAGCCCAACCAAACCCATTGGAATTTTCGTTACCATGAAATGTGGCATAATCTTATCGCCATAATCTGCTGGTTGAAGTGTACTTTCCAACTTAAAAACTTCTGCTGCAGATGCATGAATTGGCAATCTTTCTAGCGCTACTTGATGTTTGATTGATTGAACTAAATCTGGGTGAACATCATAGTAGGCATATAAACAAGATCCTATAATAAAAAACAACAAGGAAGCAGGTACATACAGGTAAACACAGAGCCAAATTGATTTCGACGCGGCCTTACTCGATGAAGCAGTATGGTATCGCTGAATATAGTTTTGATCCATCCCAAAGTTATTTAGGTTGATAAAAAACCCATATAACAATACCACCCAAAACGATGAACTTATGAAATCGGGCTTAAAACTGCCCAAGCTAAACTTGTGGGCCGATTTTCCAATCTCAATAACCTTTGATGCTCCTCCAGGCATATTGGTAATAATTAGATAAAGGATTAACAAAGCGCCAAATGTTTTTACCACAGCTTGCACAACCTCTGTCCATATTACCGCTTCAATTCCTCCTAAAACGGTGTAAATAATGATACAAATGCCCATTACAATCATAATAATCTGCATGGAATATCCTGTTAAAGCTTGCAAACTAAGTGCGATTCCAAAAAAGATTGAACCCATTCTAGCCAGCTGAGTGAGCAGAAAACAAATTACTGCATAAACCCTTGCCCATGCACCAAATCGTTTTTCCAAATGTGTATAGGCAGAAATTTCACCTGTATTTCTATAAAAGGGAACAAAATATTTCGAAGCAATCCATGCCGCTAAAGGCATAGAAATACTGAAAACAAATGCATTCCAATTTCCACCGAAAGCTTTACCAGGAACTCCAAGAAAGGTATTGCTGCTTAAAAATGTTGCATAAATAGATAAACCTATCGCCCATCCGGGAATAAGGCCCGAAGCTTTTGTAAATTGCTCGGAGTTTTTATTCTTTCTAGAAAAATAAACCCCAACTAATATCATTCCAACAAGATAAATGAAGATGATCGCAAGATCGAGTATAGGAAGACCTTTCATTATTTGTTGGCTCGTGTATTAATTTGGTTAAAACAAATATGCATGACTAAATATCAGTATTAATATAAGATTTTGGCTACATATTATACCATCTTATCTTATTGAACATCTAAAGCATCGATTGTAAGTCCTTTAGAATTTTCTGCTGTAATTTTTACGCTATAAGTTCCTGCATTTATCATGCTCCCGGTATTGGTGTTAAGGTAGTTCCACTTGCCTTCTTTTGTGGGCGTAAAGATTGCGTTTTCGGTTTTCATAACCGTTCCATCTGCCGTTAGAAATTCCAATTTTGCAGTTAAATTCTGTTCCAATGGATTATGATATTTTACAGTGAGTGAATACGTATCGGCTACCCCAACAGAAATTGTAAATTCAATTGCATCTCCTGTAGGTGCTTTAAAGGTGACTCTCGGCTTACCCATTAAATCTTCTTTAACAATATTTTGTCCTTTTAAATTGGCATCTGTAGCCTTATAACTGGTTATAGTTTTTAAATCGTAAGCGGGTTCTAAATTACTTGGCGGGATAACAGCGATTGTTAAAATAGTACTGCCCAAAACGACTTGTTCGCCCTTTTTGTATCGTTTGCGATAAACAGGAAATGTTTCACCCAAGCTATTTAAAATATGGGTCTTAGTGTCTTCATAGCCATTTAAATTTTGGATGTGATCTTTATTCAAGGCTACAAACACATCTGCTTCTTGATTGACTTTAAACGAAATATCTGAATATTTGGCTGTCAATTGAATCCATTCTGCGCCATACAAATTTGGAGGTAGGGATGCAAACTCCTCTTGACTGTTTAGAAATTGTTTATCGCCAAGATCCATCCAACTTGTAACTTTATATTCATCACTTTGTGTGGCATTTATGATGGAATTACTTTGATTGCCAAGTTTAATTTTTTTGTCTAAACTGCTAATCGCAATAGCCGAAATAAGGGCTTGCCCCGATTTAATCTGCGGGAAGGAAACCACAAGTTGACCAGCTTTGCTGAAAACCTTTACCGTTTTCTTTAAAACTTTGTTTGTGCCAACTTCCTTCCAAACGTCTAGATCTTTGATTACAGTTTTGTTGTTCACCGCGACATCAAAAAGGCGCATTTTTTCAGCGTTTAAACCTCCACCAATTCCCAGCCAAGGTTCAATAAAATACATTTCCACTAAATATTCGCCATCTTCAGGAACTGGAAAATTAAAGCTTAATTGATCTCTTCCATACCTAAAAGATTGAAACAATTTCCAATCTGAACTTCCATCAATTGGAGAAAAAGTTCTCCGCTGACTTGCAAAAAAAGATGGAACACCGGGAAATGTTGCCGTCCAAGAGTTTGAACCATAATTTTCTTTGTTTGAGGTTAATTGTTGATCTGCAGACCAAACTTTTCCATATTGATCTGTATATTCTGGTCCACCGCAGTTTAATCTGTATAAATAGTTGTAGTTTTTCAGCGGTTCGATCACGTTAGTATTTTTAACTAACCGCTCAAAATTGGGCGCTTTAGGTAAGCTATTTAACACGATAACATCTTTAGCCACCGCTTTTCCGTTTACATAACCTATTGCATATAGCACATTGTACTCAATATTTGGTTTGTTCCATTGAAAATGACTCCCCACACCTTTCCTTGTTCTTTTACCGAGCGATTTCCCATCAACATCATTAAAAAGCTCCACTTCATCGCAATTTGAATACACAACAACACTATCTTTTATTCCGAGAGCTGACCAACGGTTTGGCCAGGTATGCGAAACGATGTAAACCATTGGTTCTGTTTCTTTAGGTGCATAATTGCCTCTAAACATATAATAAACATCGGTCGGTTCTTCCCAAGGCGTAAACATGCCTTTATAATTTACCGGCCCAATTCTATCTAAATCTCTTAAACCTTCGCCACCTTGAACTCTTCCAGGATTATCGTGAGAGCTGTAAAGCCAAAAAAAGTGACCAGCAGTTTCATTCTTAACGGATTCGGCCAAACGAACTTTAGTTTCCATTAAATCCGTCATGTTGTTTTCCGTGTACCCTTTTTCCCCAGAATCTAAACTATGAAGATCGAGTGTGCGCCAGGCACCATATTCGCCAACTAAAACTTGCTTCTTTAAATCATCGCCATAGGTTAATGGATTACCACCATAAGTTCCTGTCCAATTCTGTGGCACATCCCAATCGGTACCCTTTCCGCCATTACAGGTGGTTACTTTTCTTTGCGATGAAGCCGTTGGATCTAGCTTTCTAATCAATTCTGTACACTCTTTTGCGAAATCTTCTGGCAAGGTACTTTCGTTTTCCAATCCCCATAAAACTACCGCCGGACTGTTTCTTCGCTCCTTAACCCAATCCGTTAAAAGTGATTTAAAGTTTTTTCTAAATTCAGGTGTATCATACCAAATGTGAGCGGCCATTTGTGTCCAGCAGAGAATTCCAAGCTGATCCCAATAATCAGAGTACAACAAATTATGAGGTTGGTGGGCATCGCGAAAGGCATTGAAACCCGCCGATTTTATCTGCATTACCCGAGATCGGATTTGCTCCTTGCTAAAAGCATGGCTTTGCCCGATCAAGTGCTCGTATTCTGCAATGCCATTTATAAAAACAGGCTTTCCGTTTAATAGAAATACTTTTTGACTTGTTTTATCTCCTATCTGATAGCTATCGGATGGCCAGCTGATCCAACGGATTCCGTAAGGCGTTTTTACTTCATCAACCTGCCTTCCATTTTCAAAAATCGTGGTTTTTAAAGTATATAGATAAGGGTTTTCTAGCGACCAAAGTTTAGGATTGATAATTTTATCTGTCTGTTGAGTAAAAACAGTTTCCTTCCCTGCTGATACATTTTCTGTATGCTTTAATTTAGTAACCGCTTTTCCATTTTGATCTACAAGTTGGGTTAAAACAGTGATCAATTTTGTTTGAGCACTATAATTTTTTAAGGTAGTTTCTATGTTCAGCACAGCTGATTGAGCCGAAATTTTATTATCGTTCCAGATGTGAACGCCAAAAGGCTGAACTCTTGTTTCACTCGTAACAATTAAATGAACAGGTCTAAAAATACCCATCGGTTGAGAACCTTCAGAAAAACCCCTTTCGGTAGAACAGCCTCCATCAACCCAAGGTAAATCCTGAATATTTGCTGGGTGATCTGCTCGTACTGCTAGAATATTTTGCTGATTGTTTAATTTAATCGCCGAGGTTACATCTAAGGTAAATGTGGTTCTTCCGCCTGCATGATAGCCAACTTTTTTGCCGTTGAGCCAAATCGCAGCATAAGAACCTACCCCTTCAAAATAAAGAAAAAAGCGCTTTCCTGATTTGATTTCATTGCTTTTAAAAGTTTTCCGATACCAAGCGTAACCATGTTTATTGCCATGAAGTTTACGTTGATAGCCTTCATATTGATCCCAATTGTGTGGCACATTTACTTTCTTCCAATTAATAGCGTTGTACTTTTCGGCTTGGAAACCATCAAAAGCACGAATGCTTTTCTCATCAGCAGTGGTTACCCAATCTGCATTAAGAGAAAGATCTTTTCTAAATGGCGATTGAGCGGAAACATTTTTAAATGTTGCAAAGAAAATTAGAATCAAATAAAATTTTAAAAACCTGATCATAATGCTTTTAATTCGCCACTAACTCTGTACACTTTTCCTGCTTTTGTATCTATGCTAATCGCTTGGTTTTTATATCTAATTTTACAAATACCACCCATTTTGGATTTGATTTCTAGCCCAGTTAATTTTCCCTTGTCCCAGCTAATATTTAATTCAAAACCACCTCTAGCGCATAAACCTTCAACTTCTCCAAAAGGTAAATCACTCGGTAAAGCTGGCAAAAGATCAAGATAACCTTGGTGACTTTGAACAATCATTTCTGCAATTCCTGCCGAACCGCCAAAGTTTCCATCAATCTGAAACGGTGGATGTGCATCGAATAAATTAACATAACACCCCGCTCCATTTCCTGCTGGTTTAATTAACATTTTAACCAATTTCATGGCGTGATCACCGTCTTTAAATCGTGCCCAAAAGTTTATTTTCCAGGCCAAACTCCATCCTGTTGCATCATCTCCGCGGTAGATTAAGGATTGTTTAGCGGCATTCATCATTTTAGAATCTCCATCCCAAGTAATGTCATTTCCCGGATAAACGCCCCACAAATGCGAAACGTGTCTGTGTTTATTGGTGGTATCATCTACATCTTGAAGCCACTCTTGTAATTGCCCGTATTTGCCTATTTGGTTTGGGGCAATCTGTAGTAATTTCGTGCTTAAGTCTTTCCTAAATGCTTCATCTTTTCCAAGCACTTTCGATGCTTCGATGCAATTTCTAAAAAGCGTCCTGATGATTTGATGATCCATCGTCGGCCCTGCAACCAAACCACCATTTTCTGGAGAATTTGATGGCGTACTAATCAACCAACCTGTTTTTGGATCTTTTACTAAGAAATCTTCAAAAAACAGAGCCGATTCTTTCATCAATGGATAAGCTTCGGTTTCTAAAAATTGCTTGTCCTTTGTAAATAGATAATGCTCCCAAAGGTGTTGACTTAGCCAACCTGCGCCAGAAACCCAAATGCCGTGATTGGAAGCATTTATAGGCGCAGTTCCATTCCATAAATCGGTATTATGGTGTAAAACCCAACCTTTTGCATTGTAATATTCTTTGGCCGTTTCCTTACCAGAAATGGATAAACCTTCTATTTTCTTGAAAAGTGGATCATTTAAAGCCGATAAGTTTAAAATTTCTGTCGGCCAATAATTCATTTCTAAATTAATGTTGGTGGTGTACTTGCTCCCCCAAGGCGGACTCAATAAATCGTTCCAAATGCCCTGAAGATTTGCAGGCTGTGTTCCCGGTCTCGAACTCGAAATCAGTAAATATCTTCCATATTGCATATATAAACCTGCAAAAGCTGGATCATTTGAAGTTCCGAATTTCTCTAAACGCTCATCGGTTGGCAAATTTTCATTTTCTGATGATCCAAAATTTACGCTAAATGTATTGTAGTAAGATTGATATTCCTTTATATGATCTGCCTTAACATCTGCATAACTTTTACCTTTTAACCCATCCAAAGCCTTAACATTTGCAAGGGTAGGATTACCCGAAACATCGTTTGCATTTACAAAATTGGTTCCTGCTGTTAAATAAAGCGTCACTTCATCAGCAAGATTAATGCTAATCTTATTGTTTATGATTTTTATAGTTCCCTTTTTAACAATGGCCGTTAATCTACTTTCACCTTTTAATGCACCATCCTTTACTTGAACAGTTAGCGCAATGGTATGATCGTTTATAACTCTAATTTCAGATTTTCGATGAACGCTGGATAATTCTGCATCAAAACCAATAGAACCTAATTTGCTTGCGGAGAAATGAATAACGATTGCTTGATTGGGTTCACTTGCAAAATATTCCCGCTCATAATCCACACCCCCTAAGCTGTACATTGTTTTAGAAATCGCAGTGCCTAAATCTAACGAACGCTTATAATTGGTAATGGGTAATTTCGCTTGCTTAAAATGAAGATTGAGATCGCCAAAGGGCTGATAACTTGCCTGATACTGTGCTACTTCTGGCGGATCTTCGTTTTGAATTTTATACTTCCAAACCTTAACCAGAGAAATTCCTTGCTCTACATCTAACCCAACAGGATAAATCCCAATCTTCTTTTTAGTATCCTTATAACCGGCCAAACCGCCTTTATCGAAATAATTTAGTACCTGAATGGCAATTACGTTTTTCCCTTTCTTAATCAGCTTTGCTGGAATGGTATATTTTCTTGGCTCATTGTTATCGGTGTTGCCAACCAATTGCCCGTTTAAATAAGTAAAATCCTGATCTCGGATTCTATTTAAATCCAAAACAAGATCCTTTCCTATCCAGTTTTCTGGAACATCAAAGGTAGTTCTAAACCAAACTGCACCATCCAAATTGGGCAAACCAACAGCTTCCCAACCTTCGTAAGATGGAACTTGAATGTTTTTCCAAAGTTTATCATCATAACCTTCCAAAGCCGGATTACCTTGCATTCCTTTGCCAGATTGCATTTCCTTAACCCATTTACTGCGATCTCCAGTTTCACTTTGAAGCCCCATAAATTCTTGCTGGGCTAAATCCTCGGCTTCTTTCTGTTTGCCTTCGAAAAGTAATTTTCTAATTTGAGGAAGATAAGCTGAAGCACCTTTTTTATTGTAATCTCTAGGTTTTCCAGTCCAAAGGGTTTCTTCGTTAAATTGGATGTGATCTACATTTGGGCCAGCAAAAATCATGGCGCCCAACCTGCCATTCCCAACTGGAAGTGCATCTGTCCATTTTTCGGCAGGTTTATTATACCAAAGCTGATTATTTTGTGCGAAAACATTAGCGCAACCTAAACTCAAAAGAAATAAAATAGAAAAATACTTCGTGGTTTTGGTTAGCATTATGGGCATTTTAAATCGTTTAATTATTGACCTTTATCTCCAGAAATTACATCGATATTCTCAAAAACATCTTTTTCCTTGCGGATTCCTAGTCGGGCATTTCTGAAATTGTTATTGCCGATGGCGATATTTTTTGTACCAGCACCGCTCAATCTCATATAAATAGAGGTTCCTGTTACTGGAAAGGCATTGTATAAAAATAAATCGCTCACGTTTTTTAAATCTACAATGGGCACATTTGCGTGTGGCTTGTAGCTTTTAAATCCATTAATGGTTAAATTATTAACTCTAGTTGCAATAATGGATGGACCTGTTTCGGTGTTAACCTGAACATTATGGAACTCAACTTTATTCGAAAAAGAAATATTAAAACCGGTTTTGGCTTCCATATTAACATCCGTAAAGGTGATGTTCTCAATTGGCATTTCTTCCAGGCCATTTAAATATCCAGCTTGGTTAACCTGACCAGTAATGTTGCTAAAGTGGATATTTCTGAACTTTGGAGTGCGTTCAGAAACCTTTTCAACATTGGTTTTAGCATATTGCATATCCAGAACAATGGCCTGCAAGCCAATATTTTTCATGATGATGTTATCAACTCGAATCTCTTCTACCACCCCACCTCTACCGCGGGCAGTTTTAATTCGAATTCCTCTATCCGTTCCATCAAAAACGCAGTTAGAAATTACAATCTTCCTTACATCGCCACTCATTTCACTGCCGATAACCACGCCACCATGCCCGGAAAGCATGGTACAGTTTGTAATCGTATAATTTTCTGCCGGAACAGCCATCTTTCTTCCGGGTTCGTCCTTGCCTGATTTTATAGTAATGCAATCATCACCAACGCTGATGTGGCAATCGGAAATGTGAACGTTTTTGCAAGATTCTGGATTAATTCCATCCGTATTTGGTGATGGTGGATTATTTATGGTGACGGCATGGACGGTTACATTTTCACAAAATTCGGGATTTACCGTCCAAAATGGAGAGTTGCGAATAGTAATTCCCTGGATCAGCACATTTTTGCAAAACATAGGCTGAATAAACGGAGGACGAAGAAATCCGCGTTGCATCTGCTTTGCATCATCGGGCAAAAGAATGTCTTTATTTTGTTTATCAAATGTTAATTGCCACTTACTTCGTGGTTGATCCTCTTTATAACCCTCAACGAAGTTCCACCATTTTTCTCCATGACCATCAATAATTCCACGACCAATAATCGAGATATTTTCGGCCTTGTAAGCATAAAAAAGTGGCGAAAAACTCATCACATCAACGCCTTCGTATCGGCTTTGAACCATCGGCAAATAATCATCAAAATTATCGCTGAAATGAAGTTCTGCTCCTGCATCAATTAAAATGGTAATGTTGCTTCTTAAATGAATTGGGCCTGTTAAGTATTTGCCAGCAGGAAAATAAACCGTTCCACCACCCTCTTTTACCGCGGCGTCTATCGCTTTTTTTATGGCTTGCGTAGCTAATTTACTACTGTCATTTTTGGCACCAAATTTAACCACATTGAAATAAGATTGCGCATCAACCTTCGAGCTGAAGAATGTTGATATACAAATGATTAATAAAATTTTAATGCTATTTGGCAACTTGGGAGATTTCATCGAAGGTTTTAAAATTGATAATTACTAATTCATGGGAATACGAACAGGCTTAAGTTCTTTCGCTTGATAAATCTGCTTGCCATCAACATAAATTAGGAAACCCTTTCCCTTATTATACTTTTTGCCCGTTTTATCCCAAACCAAAGTTATTGTTTTATCATGATAAGATAAATTATCTAATGCAAACCAATCCCATTTTCCTTTGGGAATTAATGGATAAATTTCTAAAACGTTATCAATTCGGGGTTTAACGCCAATTAAATCGTTAATAATTAAATCGTTGAAAGTAGAGTGGTTATAAAAACTACTTCTTGGATTATCGCCTTTTAACCATTCGCCTGTTTTTTCATCCTGATATTCACCAAGATACGGTTTTCCATTCTTAATATGCGATAATGCATATTGGTGCAGTTCGCGATAAAAGATTTCTGAAGTCATTTTACCGTGATTTTTATAATTAACCAGCAAATTTGATAATCCCTTTAATGTTTGAGAACTCGCAAACGGCCATAATGCACCATCCCATTCACAACTGTGTCCTGTTCCCCTGGTTCTAAAAGTTGGATTTCTTCTTTCTGCAGTGGTTAATCCCCAAGGTGCTTTAAAGCCAGCAGTATCCAATAGTTGATCCCAAGCTTTGGCGTAATTTGCACGATCATCTGGAAGATTAAAATCCCAGGGCGTAAAACCAATTGCCTCCCTAACATTTGCAGAGCCACCTTTAGCAAGCTTAGTTTCGAAGAATGATGAAGTTGAATTCCATAAACTATCTTGAACCAATTTTTTAAGGATGGTTGATTTAGCCTGATATTTGGCTTTTAAGTTTTCATCTTTTAATAACGTAGCAATATTGGTTAAAGCCTTCGCATTTCCATACATATAGCTGTTGATGGTTGGGCGCATATTCTGATCTTTTCTTGAACCACTTATCGATTCTTCCATTCCATCTTTTACGTCGTTCTGCCAGAATAGTCCTGTTTTTAACTGCCTTTCGGTTTCCCATTTGGTATAATCTGCATCTAACGCAGGAAGGATACTTTTTAGAAATTCTTGATCAGGTTTTACCAGATAATTCTGATAAACAGCATCATCTACCCAGCTGCTAAATTGATGAAAACGTTGCTTGGTTTGACCAACATCAGCATGATACAGCCAAAACTTAATATAATCTTTTAAGTAGCTGGTATTCTTGAGCCACCTACCTTCATAAATATGATGACCCAATGCACAACTTATGGAGTTGTATTTTCCGGCATGTTTTACAGGCTCAATAAATTCCGTAAAAATGAAACCTTCCGGCGTTTTAACCAAGTGCTTTCTAAACGACCACCAACGATAATAGTAGTTTTGCTCTAAAACGGTATCCGGGCATTCGAACATTGGAACATTGTCTGATAACCAATCGAAAGCTTGTGCATTAGGCACGAAATTCTTTACGGCTTCCGTATCAATAGAGTTGAAATAGGTTACATATTTTTGTAGTTTTTCTGTACCTAAAATCGATTTCTGCTGTGCAAAACCACTTATTCCCAAAAACAGGAATAAAGCAATTGCTGTAAATTTTTTCTTATTTATCATTATTCAAATAACCAATCTATATCTTTTCCACGACCATCTAAACCTGCATTAAAAATCCGCAGTTCTTGTTTATCATCAATAAAACCCAACAATAAGCAAGCGCCTTTTCCCAAATTTAAAGTATGTGTTCCTGCAGGGAAAGAGTAAGCATGAACATTTACAGGTGCAAAACCGTTAACCACAACTGCGTTAGAAATCTTTATTTCTGATTGACCGTAATTATTAGCGCTTGCATCGATCTCTAATTGAGGTGGCAAGAGTGTTTTGCCATCTTTTTGATTAAAATAACCAACCAAAAGTTTAACAGGTATTTTTGTACTAAACTTAATTTCTGTACCCAATTTAATCTGGCTCTCTTTAGATAATTTCAAGCCTTTCAAGCCCACCAATTGCTCCGTTATTTCCTTAATCTGAGCGGATGTATCTGAAAATACCTGAACATTTTTATCTAAAACATAACTTTCAACGTCTGGAGATAAAACCTTGACTTCTGCGTTTTTATAAGGAATAATTTTGGCGGTTAAATCTCCCTTTACATTTTTAAGCGAATCTATACTTTGTTTAAAGTGACTTAATTCTTTTGTAAAAACAGGCAACATTTCTTTCCAGTGAATGAATGTTTTATCTACGCCACGCATCGGGATTTTCCTTTGTTTGGTTTGCATACTATTTGCGTACAAATAATCGTTCTCCGTTAGTTTTACCAAATCGGTATAGTACTTCACACTGCTTTCTAAAAAGGGTAAAGCTTGCTCTAAATCGGCCACATTGTTTGAATATTTATATCGCAAAACCCATAAAGCAGATTTTACCTTTTCCGCATAGAAATTTGCCATTGCATTGTAGCAATACATATCATTTTTAAGTTTTCTAAACTCTGCGGTATCTTTAGTAACTGAGGCTTGATTGATGGATTTTAAGGCCTTTTTTCCATGCTCCACAACTTCTTTAGCAATCTGCATAGGTGTTTCACCAATATGTTCTTGTTTCTTCCATTCCTTCTCTGCATAATCTATAATCATTTCACCCTCAGGCGCTTCAGATTCGTACATTAAAGTAAAAACACCGTAGCGATAAGGGTTAATCAATTGCGTCATCAACATTCCAAGCGTAAGCGTTTGCCTATTGCCATCGGTAATTCCGTATCGTCGTAAAAGCTTAGGCGAAATCTCACCGGATTCTTCATAAGCGTTTAAAATTGCCTTGCCACCGTTTAAATCTGTTCCGTATTTTTTGGCCAGTTCTGTGCCCCAATAATCAATTTCAGCTGAGCGATCTCGGTTAGAATTCCAGGCGTAACGAGCCCACTCCTTATACCAAATCCAATCGCGATCTATTTGCAATTCGCGGGTTTTAGTTTTATCGGCAGTATATGGCCAATCCCAATAACTGGCTTGAGGATATAAATGAAGCCCTTTTGCTCCATAAATTTTATTAATCGCTTGCACAGATTTTTGAATAAAATCTGCAGAACCATAACGGAAAGGCTCCAAATTGGCCAAAATATGAACGTTTGAAATGTTCATCGTTCCGATTGAAGCTAATTTACGATTCAATTCTGCCCAAGCACCACGAGGTTCATAAGTGGTCAAGGCTTCGCCATTAAATTTATTTTCTGTGTATAGGTTTTTATAAAAAGGTAGAGCGGCTTTCATTACAGCCGGTGCATCGGTATCATGCGCCCTCAAAACAATTGGTGGTTCCTCTTTAATTCCAGCTGCCTTTAAACCATCCTTAACGCCAGGAATAATTGTTTTTGTAAACCAATCAATGTCATCTTGCCCCACGCCTTCCATGGCTTCGCCCAACGCAACCATTAAACCTACATTTGGATATTTCTCTACAAAAGCTGCAATAGATTTTCTGGTGTAATCAGCAATTATGGGAACAATCGGACGGTTACGATCCTGAGTTTTCATTCCGAATTTATCAGCAAAAGGCTTTGGAATAATGATATTATAAAACATCTGAATCACCCAGATTCCTCTTTTATCTGCCTCAGCAGTAAGAAAACGAAAGATTTCTTCGTTCTTTTTAAAGGTTGCATCATCTACTTCAACTGCATAAGGGTAATCTTTCAGTTTTACTAGAGAAGAAAAAGGATGGCCATTCCAAAGGTAAAGCGAGTTATAACGGTTCTCCACCATCATATCCAAATACTTAATCCACAACTGCTTATCATATAACCACGGGAAGGTTTCTGGTGTGTAAGGATATTCATAAACATCGTGACCAGGTAAATAATCTGTTTTTTGAAGACCGATACAAGTTCCCCTCATCACCATTTCCGGATGATCTGTTAAGGAAATATGAGTAGGAACTTTTCCTTCAGCAGTAATCCGATCGGCCAACTCTATGCAACCATAAAGTACACCAGAAGCATCAGCACCAACAACATATAAGGTTCCATCTCTTCCATAAGAAATTACAAAACCCTCTTTTCCCGCAGAAATTGCTCTATTTTTTATAGAATCTGGTAAAACAGTTTTGAAAAACTGATCGGAAAATAACCCCACCACTATTTTCTTTCCTTTTGGAATCCGATCTACTTGGATAACCTTAACATCGAAACCGATATTATTAAGTGCTGTTCGTATTTTCTCAGTACCGAATTTAACCCGAACATTGGGCGCCAAAGAAATATAAATGCTTTGCTCCTTTTTAACTGACTTAGCCGAAGCATCAGAAAATGAGGGATGTATGAATAAACAGAAAACAAAAATTATAAAACTTCTCATTCAATGTGGTTAAGAAAATCAAGTCTTAAAAAAAGACCCAATTGCAATATTTAGTTAGAATTGAACTCCAAATATAGCAAATGCAAATTGGTCATTTCTGTAACATTTCCCCAAATTAATGTACAATGTTATCTTTAGGTGATTAGTGCAATTATTTCGTTACAATGGCTTTCTGTGAGGTAGAACAAATAATCTGCTATGCCAATATCACATAATATTTAGCTAAGAACATATAATTTTAATTGGGTAAAATCTTTTTTATTTGTAAAGGAATAATCCATAAATCAAATGTAAACCTGCGACTTGTGTATTAAGATGTTATTGAATAGTTATCTCTACATTGTTACCATTTGTTTAGAAATTCCATCGGTATAGAACTAATAAAATCGATATATTTCACAATCAATATAAATCATTAACCAAATATCATGTTTTCATTAAAGAATAAAAAAGCGGTAGTTACAGGAGGAGGAAGTGGCATTGGAAAAGCTATAGCAACAATTTTGGCTAAACAAGGGGCCGAAGTTCATATTATTGAACTGGGAATTGAGCAGGCATCAACAGCATTAGAAGAAATAAATGGCAATGGAAATGTAGCTTTTAGCTACGCTTGTGATGTTTCCAATCACGATGATGTTTTAAAAGTTTTTGATCAAATTGGAAATATAGATATCTTGGTAAACAATGCTGGTATTGCACACATTGGCAAGGCTGATACTACTGAAGAGTCTGACTTTGATCGAGTTATGCGAGTAAATGTGAAAGGCGTTTACAATTGTCTTTATGCTGCTATTCCAAAAATTCGTCAGTCTGGTGGTGGTGTAATTATCAACATGGCTTCCATTGCGGCGTTAATTGGTTTGCCAGATCGATTTGCATACAGCACAGCTAAAGGAGCCGTAAAAGCAATGACCATGAGTGTTGCCAAAGATTACATCGGCGAGAATATCAGGTGCAATTCAATTTCTCCAGCCCGTGTGCATACGCCATTCGTTGATGGATTTCTGCAGAAAAACTATCCAGATAACATTCCGGAAATGTTTGAGAAGCTTTCTAAAACACAACCTATTGGGCGAATGGCACAGCCAGAAGAAATTGGCGCTCTAGCCTTATATTTGTGTAGCGATGAAGCCTCTTTTATTACAGGATGCGATTACCCGATTGATGGTGGATTTACCACTTTAAACAACTAATAAAGAATTAATTAAGAGATAAAAACACATTAAAATGAAGTTAATACGATTTGGTGAAGCAGGATCTGAAAAGCCTGGAGTAATAATCGAAGATCAATATTATGATGTATCTTCTTTAGTGAGCGATTACGACGAGGCTTTTTTTGCTGGCGATGCCCTAAAAAAACTCTCAGAAGAAATTAAAACCGCAAACTTACCAAAAGTGGATCAGGGTGTTCGTTTAGGTCCAGCACTCGCCCGTCCATCAAAAATAATTTGCGTTGGATTAAATTATAAAGATCATGCGGCAGAAACCAATGCGGCCATCCCGACAGAACCCATATTGTTTTTTAAAGCAACATCTGCAATTGTTGGCCCTAATGATGATTTAATTATTCCTAAAAACAGCAAAAAAACTGATTGGGAAGTTGAATTGGCGATTGTGATTGGCAAAAAAGCTAACTACGTGAGTGAAGAAAATGCATTGGAACACATTGCAGGCTATGTTTTGCATAACGATTACAGCGAACGGGAATTCCAGCTGGAAAGAAATGGACAATGGGTAAAGGGCAAAAGTTGCGATACATTCGCTCCTATCGGTCCATTTATTGCAACGCCAGATGAGATTAGCGATGTACACAATCTTCGCCTTTGGCTTACGGTAAACGGCAAAACACTTCAGGATGGAAATACTTCGAATCTGATTTTTAATGTGCCATTTATGGTTTCTTACATCAGTCAGTTTATGACGCTTTTGCCGGGAGACGTAATTACAACAGGTACGCCTGCTGGAGTTGGTTTAGGACAAAAACCAGAACCTTGGTATTTAAAAAGTGGCGATGTTGTAGAGCTTGGGATTGATGGCTTAGGAAGTAGCAAACAAACCGTTAAAGCATATAGCGAAGCCTAATGAAAAGATATTGCCTAACCCTAGATTTGGTTAACGATGATCAACTGATTGAAAGCTACAGGCAATATCATCAAGCAGTTTGGCCAGAAATTAAAGAAAGCATTAAATCTGCCGGAGTGGAAGAACTGGAAATTTACTTACTTGGTAATCGGCTCTTTATGATTATGGATGTAAATGAAAACTTCTCCTTTGAGGCCAAATCAAAGGCCGATTTAGCAAATGCAAAAGTACAGGAATGGGAAGAATTGATGTGGAAATTTCAACAGGCATTGCCAAATAGTAAGCCAGGTGAAAAATGGAAAATCATGGAACAAATTTTCGAACTCAAATAAATATTATGATTGATACGCACGTACATTTTTGGAATTACGACCCAATTAGAGATAATTGGATTACAGAAGAAATGCAAGCCATCCGAAAGAATTTTAACCCTAAGAATTTAATGCGGGTATTTAATGATCTTCAGATTTCGGGATGCATTGCGGTACAGGCGAATCAAAGTGAAGAAGAAAATAACTTTCTTTTATCACTAACCGAACAAAGCGATTTAATAAAAGGTATTGTAGGTTGGGTAGATTTACGAAATCCCAATTTGGAAGAGCGCTTAAATTATTGGAGCTACTTTAAAGAAATTAAAGGTTGGCGACATGTTTTACAGGCTGAAAGTAAAGATTTCATCCTCGATAAAAAGTTTATTGGCGGATTAAAAAAACTTATAAATCACAATTATACTTACGATTTACTGGTTTATCACGATCAGTTGCCACATCTAATTAAAATGGTTGATCAAGTTCCTGATCAACCATTTATTTTAGACCACTGTGGTAAACCGAATATTAAAAGTGGCGAAATAAAGAATTGGACAGCCAACATTAAAATTCTAGCCGAAAATCCGAATGTACATTGCAAATTATCAGGTTTGTTGGCCGAGGCCGATTGGAAGAATTGGACAGAAGCAGAACTGTTTAATATCTTCGATATAATTTTCGAAAGCTTCGGCGTTAACCGAATACTTTACGGAAGCGATTGGCCAGTTGTTTTAATAAGTAGACCCTATTCTGTTTGGTTCAATTTGGTAAGCAAATATGCTGAAAGATTTACTACAACAGAAAGAAACCTATTATTTGGAGGCAACGCAAAAGCTTGTTATAATTTGTAAGCGTTAAGACTGAAAATTTAAAGGTTTATGTTGATTAAACTAACCCTATTTTACTTAGCAAGTGCTTCTTTAATTTTATCGTAATCAATCTGCTCATCAGGTTCTATCAAAATTCCTCTTACTCCTGCTCCATTGGCGGCTTCTACATCGCGTGGTTTATCGCCAATCATAATAGATTGTGCAGGATCGATATTAAACTTTTCAATTGCATCTAAAAGCATTCCTGAAGCTGGTTTACGGCACTTGCACTCGCCACCAACGGTTGGGTGATGCGGACAGTAATAAAAGCCTGCAATATCTGCAACTTTGGCTACAAAAGAAGCTTTTAGCATTTGATGCATGGTTGCGAGTTCTTCTTCAGTGTATCTTTTTAAAGCGATTCCTCCTTGATTTGTAATTACAATTAATAAATAACCTTCATCATAAAGTTTCTTTAAAACAGGGATTTGATATTCTAAAATTTCAAAATCTTCTACTCGACAGATGTAATCGTAAATTTCGTGATTGAGGACGCCATCACGATCAAGGAAAATAGCTTTATTCATGTTTTATTAAAGAAAAATTGAGGTTGGATAAACTTTGTTCGTTTCCAGATATTCGTCAAATTAAGGAAAAATATATGTCAAAATGATTTGAATCGTGGTTTTTTCATCATTAGCAATTTTAGGGCGATAGATATTCATACTTAAATAGTTGTATTTCAGAATTTTATAAACCCGATAGCAGTGTAAAGACTGAATGCCGATTTTTCTTCGGTAAAAGGCTTGGAACGAATAGCGGGAGCAATTTAACCTATTGACTACTGAAACTGCTTTCCAAAATTTATTTCAAATTCAAGCCAACTTTATGCCCTTTTATAGCGAAAAACAAGATGTATAAATAACACGGCATTACGGTTATGAAATAAGAAAGCTGAAAATCTAAATGAAGATGATCTTTTACATAAGCGTACAATAAAGGCCAGATTGCGCCTCCTGCAATGCCCATAATCATAATTGCAGAGCCTGTTTTAGTAAACTTACCCAAATGGCTAATGCCCAATGGAAAAATTGCCGGCCACATTAATGAATTAGCCAAGCCCAGCAAGGCGATGAAAATAACCGAGGTATAGCCTGAAGTTAGGTAGGCTGCAATGGTAAATATGAGCCCTAAAATGGCACAAATTCTTAGAGCAAACTGCTGTGAAATGAATTTGGGAATGGTTATGATACCGATGATATAGCCGATTAACATGCTCGAAAGCGTGAGTGCCGTAAAATACTTGCTAATATCTGGACTAATGCCTAAGGCCTTGCCATAAACGCCAATAATATCTCCGGCCATTACTTCGGCCGCTACATATACAAAAATACAGAATGCGCCGAGAAACAAATGTGGAAACTGAAAGATGCTTTTGTGGGGAACAACTGCGCCAAGAGTTTCATCTACAACATCTTCTTCTACATTAACTTCAGGCAAATCGGTAAACTTAATAACCAGTGCAAATAGGCAGAAAACTATAGCTAGAACGATATATGGTGTATTTACACGACCCAAAACATCATTTAATAATTGCTCTTTTGCCAAACCTGTAGCCAATTCAATTTTCTTTTCTATAACTGAGGCATTTTTTAAGAACAGTGTTCCCATGATGAAAGGAACAATTATACCGGCAAATTTATTGCAGATTCCGGCTATACTAATTCTTTTTGCGGCACTTTCTATTGGGCCAATAATGGTTAAGTATGGATTGGAAGCCGTTTGAAGTAAGGCTAAGGCTGCACCTTGAACAAAAATTCCGGTTAAGAATAAACCAAAGGTTCTAGTTTGCGCCGCTGGAATAAATAATAATGAGCCTGCACCTAAAACCAATAAACCTAAAATAATTCCATTTTTAAAGCCTGTTTTCTTTAAAATCCACGATGCGGGAAGCGACAAAAAGAAATAGGCAATGTAAGATGCAAAGGTTACTAGAAAAGCCTGGATATCTGATAAGCCGAAGGATAATTTAAAGAATGGAATTAGTGTTCCGTTGGCCCAGGTTACAAAGCCAAAAATGAAAAACAATCCGCAAATAATAACAAGTGGTTTAGGCCCTTTGGTTTGACCCTGAGTTAAAGTGTTCGGCATGAAATGTTGGTTTAGGTGGTTCGATTTAAATTGATAGCACCAAACTAAACAAATATTTTATATTATTTTAACTCAAACGTTTGCGTAATTTTCAATTAACTTATTTGTACACACGGTTTTAGTTAGAACTTACACACCTAAAGCCAGTATGTTCTAAGCCGGTATCGGTAGAGGTTTTCATTCTGGAAGTTACGCGATAGCCTTTGCAGTATGATGCACTGCACATAAAAGAACCGCCTCTAACCACCTTTTTAGGAATGGAAGGCTCCATTGGATCATAACTATCGCCAGGACCTTGTGGATTATCGGTAACGCCTTTTAAGGATGCGTAATAATCTGGCCTATACCAATCGTTGCACCATTCCCAAACGTTTCCGGCCATATCATACAAGCCAAATCCGTTGGGTTTAAATTGCTTAACTGCCGCTAGGCCATTAAAACCATCCCAATCTGTATTTTTAAGGGGAAAACTCCCCTGCCAGGTATTCGATTTTGGCTTCCCTTTTTCTATATCTTCGTTGCCCCAAGGATATAAAGCATTGTTTAAACCACCTCTTGCCGCATACTCCCATTCTGCTTCGGTTGGTAATCTTTTTCCAGCCCACTTACAATATGCCATTGCATCATCCCAAGAAACATGCACTACCGGATAATTATCTTTCCCTGTAATGTTGCTTTTTGGCCCGTGGGGATGTTTCCAATCTGCTCCTTTAACCCAGCGCCACCATTGCGATGCATCATTTAAAGTAGTAATGCTTTTTGATTGAGAAAAAACCAAAGATGCCGCCACCAAAACACTGTCATCTGGCTTTGCTGTTCCTGCCGGAAGTTGTTTTTTCATTTCTTCCCAATCTGGCTTGCGTTCTGCAGTAGTGATATAACCAGTTTCTTTTACAAATTTTTTAAAACTTGCGTTGGTTACTTCCGTTACATCAATCCAAAAAGAAGATAGCTTTACTTTATGTTGTGGGTATTCATCCTCACGACCTTCTTTATCTGAAGCGCCCATTTGGAACTCGTTAGCTTTTAGATAAACCATTCCATCATGATTCGTTTTATGCGCTGTAATTTTCGATGTATCTAAACCTGAACCATAGCGATTGGGTAAATTCATTTCGCAAGAGGCTAAAGAATCTTTCTTTCGCTTTACCTCAGCTTCTTCTTTTTTTTGATTTGAGCTACAAGCAACAATAAATACAGCAAGAAAAAGGTAAAGAAAGTTTCGGCTCTTAATCATAAATAGGAATCATTGGGATAAAATTAGTGCGTTAAATTTATTAATTATCTTCTTAAAAACAGTCAATAATAATTAATTCGCCTATAAATCAATATAGTAGCATATTTTAGAAATTTTTATTTGCAAGAAATGCATTAGAACCCTATATTTGCACCACTTTAAAGGAAACGGATAACGTTTTAAATAAAGTCGATTCCGTAGCTCAGCTGGTAGAGCATTACACTTTTAATGTAGTGGTCCTGGGTTCGAATCCCAGCGGGATCACCTTATGGGACAAGTCAGAAAACATCTGATTTGTCCCATTTTTATTTTTAGCCAACTCACTGTTTACGAGGCTAATAAGAGCAAATCCAGGATTGGCTTTAGGTGTTCGATAAGTCACGTCATTGAATACCAATTTTTGCGGATAAATGGCATTTATAAACTTTCTTTGAAAAGAAACGGATTGTTTTGGGTATTTGGAAACGATTTTCACCGATACATCAACCATTTTTTTTACGAGTTCAGGTATGTTTGTACGATCGGTTGCTAATTCCATGAGGTCATTTTCAAGGTTTTTTATCTTTTCTTCATTCTCAAACTTCATTAACCTGTAATCCCCAGCTTCCAGTTCTTCATTTAAAAGCATTTCCCTTAACTTGGTTGTACGCTTATTAAGAACGGCTATTTGTGATAAAATCTGCTTTCTTAAGTCATTCTTACCAGACATTCTTTCTTTATAGTAATAGTTGATAAAGCTTACATAAACGTCCTCCATGCCCGCTATTGGCTTATATTTTTCAATATCCTTTAAAAACGCCTTATTTAACAGCGTAGTGGATAAACCGCTTCAAATTGACCCCTCTTCGCCAATCTAAAAAGTTCCCCTTAGCCGAGTTAATTTGATAAGG